>JABIFF010000012.1 GCA_018650845.1 Chloroflexota bacterium
GAATAGGATGATGATCGCAACAACCAACGCATAAATAGCGATAGCTTCTGCGAACGCAAGGGCAAGAATCATGTTCTGCTGAACAGGACCGGTAGCCTCAGGGTTTCGACCCAAAGCTTCCATAGCCTTACCAGCCAACAGACCAATACCAAGGGCTGGGCCAAGGGCACCGAAGCCGATTGCGATTGCCGCTGCTAGAGGCTTTACTGCATCTGCATCCAATTTATTTCTCCTAGTAACTTCGTTCTATGCGTCGGTGGCCAATCACGACGTTTTTTCATATCGCCACGCCACCACGCCTTATTTAAGAGGACCGCTGTTCTCAGTGATCCTCCGCGTGGCTGTCGTGGTCTCCGTGACTCGCGACTGCCATGACGCCAAATACAAGTGTGAGCATTGCGAAGATGTACGCCTGGATAACGCCCACAAACAATTCCAGTCCCATGAATGGGATGATTCCAACAAGCGGCAGCAGGAACGCCATCGCTATAAGCAGAATCTCACCGGCGAACATGTTTCCGAATAGACGGAAAGTAAAACTGATCGTTCGTGTCAGTTCACCGAATGCTTCAAGTACACCAACAAACGTTGCGATCGGACCCTGTGTAATCGGGTTGACCAGGAACTTTCCACCGTAGCCACGTACACCCAGAGCTCGGAAGCCCCAGATCTGAACTGTGAACATCGCAATTATTGCGATGGCAAGTGTGGTGTTGATATCGGTAGAAGCACCTCGAAGGTAAGGAACCAACAAACCAGCCGTTTGGCCAGTGAAGTTGTAATCGGTCTCGCTAGAACCACCCATGTCGTAGGTGAACGATTCCTTCACTACACCTTCGTGAATATCGTGCTCAATACGTTCCCAGACGGGATCGTGCGATACGTCTTCACCATGCTTTACTTCGTCGGCAAGGTGGTGAAGTTCGTCTTCAGTAAATGTAACGATGTGCTTGAGCGGAACTCGGGCTTGCTCGCCCTGTCCTAGAGGTACAAACACACCATCGAAGGCAACAAATGTGTCGTCGCCGTGCTCTTCAAGTAAGTGGATGATAGCGAGTGTGTGCACTTGCTCATCGTTGTAATCAGGGTGCTCTTCGTGAACTTCGGCTTCGAGTTCTTCAGTGTGGTGGTGTACCCACTCTTCGATAGATTCGATTCGGCCGATTGAACCAACACCGGGGAGAATTCCGACCCAGTTGATGATCATCACTACTAAGAAAATTGTGGAAACCAGAGCTAGGAATCGTCGTCCTGCTTTAGGTGTTCCGCCAGCAACGCCGTCAACCGTATTGCTGAAGAATTCGTAAATCATCTCCATCAGGTTCTGCCAACCAGATGGGACATCTTTTACGTTTCGCCCTGCTCGCCAGGCGATGAAGAGAAGAATAGCGCCGCCAAACCAGAACATGATGGTCGAGTTTAGAAGCGGGTAGCTACCTATAAAGGCAATTCTCTCGGCGGGAATCGAGATGAATGGAATGGGACCGCCAAGAAATCCGAGACCGAATGATGCACCTAATGCACCACCAGCAACTGAAATCAGAAGCACCGCTATTGCGGCTATGGCGATTGCAAGAATTTTGGGACTAGAAAGGAGCTTTCCCAAGCGGCTTGTACCTAATTCTCTTTCGTTCTCTTTGGCATTTATTGCCCTCTTCTAATCGCGCTGAGAAGCCGGATCATGCCAACGAATGCCGTTAGCACGCCCAGCGCCAGCCCTAGAATTGTGAGGACAGGTGCCGTGTCAAATTGTCGATCGAGCCAATACCCGCCGTAGGCTCCCAGGGCGATAGCAGTACCGACAAACCAGCCGATTCCGCCTACTCTCCCCAGCAACGCAATTGTTGCGGGCAGGCCACTCTTCGCTTGTTCCGAGGATGTACTTGGCAAACTACCGTTTTCGCTTTTGTTTTCCGTTGTTCCGGAATGCGACTCTGGTGCGTCTGACAAAGGTAATCCCCTGCTCTAAATGACCGATTGTGCATGCTATCACGAACGCGCCAGATTCAAAACGTAAAATCCACTTAACAGGCTCGGATAGAGGCTCATCTTTTTCGTGAGCCTTACAACGAAGTGGAAGACACGTAACTGAAACAAACTAGAAACAGGGGTTTACGCGCGTTTTAAAGAAAAAGACCTCGTCTAAAACGAGGCCAATTTTTGATTGATCGGATCGCGCTATCAGCTACTACTAGCCACCCGCGACAGGGTCTGACCCGCCAGGTTTCCCGCTGTCTGGTTGGTCACTGGAGTCACTTGGTGAATCCATATCGCCTAGATCAAGCGATTCAATGAAGTCGGCGAATGCCGATAGCTTCTCAGCTTCTTCTTCGCCAACGGGTCCGCCACCCTCACGAGCTGGTGCTGCCGCTTCGTCTTCACCAACAAACGCCGTCTCGCCGTCTTTGTCGAGACGTACTCCGCACTTCTCCATTACTTCAGGAGCTGCGAATATCTGTACTTTCGCTCGAACGGCTAGTGCCAAAGCGTCGGATGGTCGAGCGTCGATCTCAACCGTCTTATCACCCTGATTCACGACGATAGTCGCGTAGTAGGTGTCGTTCTCCATGCTGGATACGACGATGTGGTCGATTACGCCGCCGAGGTCCTTAATAGAGTTGTGCAACAGATCGTGCGTTAAAGGACGGGGAACAGAAACTTCTTGCAAGCGAACTGCAATAGCGTCGGCCTCAGGCGGGCCTATCCATATAGGTAGGTACCGGTCGATTTCTTTTTGTTTCAGAATTACGACGCGCTGGTGGTTTAGCAAGCTAACCCGAATGCTGTCTATTACTAGTTCCATCATGTTATTAGCCCCCCTCGCTTAGCGAATCCAGTGCCGGTTCGATCACCAAAATGTCAGTTCAGTTCATCTGTGGCAAACAGGTTACACCGAGACCACGTTTACCGAGCAGTTGAAATGACACTCATCGGGACGATTCTGAAATTATGGTCGAAATCTCACCGCCCCCGTCACGTGCCATCCTGAGGCTCTCGAAGGACGGCAGATGGCCAGCAATCGGATGGGACATCAGCCCCAAATGCCCCTTTTGCTAACTCTGTCATTCTGAACTCGATTCAGAATAGTGATCGAATCGACGATATCAATCGACCAAGGCAAGATCGGTCGATCCCCATTCGTTATACATACCCATGTCGGCCGCTGATCCTGAATCAAGTTCAGGATGACAATGGTCCGGATTTTCTGACGCCACTATTGCTCAAAATTTGTCTTGCCAGCCTCTTCTCGAGAAACCGTCCGCCTCTCAGCGTCTCGCCTTGAAAGCATCAAGCGTCGTTCACACGTTAGGCACTTCATCCTAATATCGGCGCCGATTCGATAAACCTCCCAGTCGAAACCACCACATGGGTGCTTCTTCTTAAGCGTTATACGGTCGCCAACCTTAAACGGAGTTCCTGTCATTCGATCAAGCCGCCAATTTGATTGCTGAACTACTCGACCGTTAGGGTTTCCGTGTTCACAGAAGCGTCAGGTTTTAGGGCGTCGTTGAGCTGGTTCTTTAGCTTTTCAGCCTCACCATGAGCAGCAATATCGAAATCTTCAGGATTACTCGATGCGTAGATGATGCCACGAGACGAATTCACTATGAATCCTCCACCACGCTCGTTCGCGCCAGCCCGAGCAGTGTCTTCTGCAACGCCGCCTTGTGCACCGACCCCGGGGATAAGGAAGTGGGGAACGGGGTGCTTTGAACGAAGCGCTCGAAGATCGTCAGGGTATGTCGCCCCGACTACCAAGCCGACATTCTCAGTTCCTGCCCAGCGATCGGCCATATCGGCTACTCGATCGAACACCTGATCTTTTTGATCAGTTCCGTCGACTACGAGGTCTTGAATATCTCGCGAGCTTGGGTTCGAAGTCCGGCACACGATGTAAACGCCTTTGCCGGGGTACTGCAAGAACGGCTCAACCGAATCGTTACCTTGGTAGGCGTAGATGGTCGCAATATCGACGTCCCAAGTTTCGAACATGGCTGTGGCGTAGGCGGTTGCCGTTGTGGAAATATCGCCACGCTTACCGTCGCCGACGATGACGTGATCGGGTGCAACATCGCGAATGTGCTGGATCGTCTTTTCGAGAATTTTGAAACCTTCGATTCCCATCGCCTCGTAGTAGGCGAATTGGGGTTTGAAGGCGGAGACGACATCTTTGGTCGCATCGACGATTGCGCAGTTGAACGCCAGAATATCGTCGATTGGCACACGTTCAGGAGTTGGGTCGAGCCCCACACAGACAAAGCTTCCCATCTTGGCAGCGGCCGCATCCAGCCTTTCGAACATCGTCTGCAAATTTTTCTCCTCGAAGTGGTGAATACCGAACGTGTAAATTGCTGCACATAATTGTCGCACAACCTCGACGTTGATAAAGTCCGAATCTCTCCATGCCAACCACTGAACCAACAACCGAACTGCTGCTCGAAATATACGATCGGCTGCTCGCCAATGTAGGCGAACGAAACTGGTGGCCGGTGCGATATGACTCTGGAGCGGAAGCTGGATTCGAGATTGCGGCCGGCGCGATTCTTGTTCAAAACACCAGCTGGAGCAACGCCGAACGAGCCTTGAAAAATCTCCATGAAGCGAAAATCTGGGGCTATCAAGCGGTTTATGAAGCCGACGAATCGAAGATAGTTGAGGCAATCCGTTCGTCTGGCTACTACAACACCAAAACGAAGAAGCTCAGGGCGTATGCCCAAACGCTGGTCGAAGAATTCGGTGGCGATGACGCAAATTTGTTCGATCTCGAGCTTTCCGAACTTCGTGAAAAGCTACTGAGCATCTATGGAATAGGCGAAGAAACAGCCGACGACATCATTCTTTATGCGGCGAAGAAACCAAGCTTTGTGATGGACGCCTACACCCGTCGACTTGTTGACCGTCTGGGCTGGAAAGTGGCAGGCAACAAGTACGCCGATTACCAGCGGCTATTTATGTCAAAGCTGAAGCCAAACGTAGAAATATGGGGCGAATTTCACGCACAGCTCGATGGGCAAGCGGCGCGGGTTTGCATGAAACGCAACCCGCTCTGTGAAAGCTGCGTACTGCTAGATCTCTGCCCAACCGGCAAGAAAAACCTCAGCTAAACGCCTGTATCACCCAGGCTTATTCGGGTGGGCCAGCGATTGGCACAAGCTGAGCAGCGAAGAACGCTACGTTCTTGTGGTCGCTACCTGGCGGGAATTCAATCACGACTGTGGTCGGGAATCCGAAGATTGAATCGAAACCGAGCGAAACCCGTGCAGGATCAGCGTCGATAGCGTCCTCAATAAGCTGGAACAAACCTTCAATCGAGTAGTAACTATCCTGAACAGGCGCATCGGGAACTTCGAATCCTGCAGGCTCTGTACCGTCGGTCAGCACCGCATTATCGGCCCAGAATACGTCTTCGACTTCGCTCTTGATGACTCGAACTTCAACGTTCGCCCGTTCGTAAGCGAATTCGCCCTCGTTCCACTGGAAGCCATATTTGTAATTGCTGCTTGGTCGCGTAGCCCACAACTGTCGGTGAAGATCGATACCCAAAAGCATTGCCGTCTTACGATCTACCTCTGCCCCGCTTGGGAGAACAGGTGGTGCGTCTATTCCGGCTGGAGGAGCTGGAGTAGATGTTGGCCGTGGGGTAGCGGTCGGTTCAGGATCCGACGAACAAGCTACGAGAGCGATTGCGAATAAGCCGGCGAGTAGTGCCAGCGATACAGTTCGTTTCATTTGTTTACGGTTCAGATGTTGCGGGGTTCTAGGCATCGAATACTTCGACACTGCTTGATTTGAATACTAAAAATACGTCGCTACCGGGGTATATACCAAGCTCATTAAGTGCGTTTTCGGTTAGCTCTACGATGAATTTTTCGCCAGCGTCGACTTCAGCGAATACTTTGCCTTGCTTTGCCCAGACTTCAGAAACGCGCCCACCGAATATATTTCGAGCTGAGATATTCGTCGGTTGATCGGCTGCCAAAATTATTTGGTTTGCACCAAGTGAAACGACAACATTCTCGCCAGGGTTCTTATTTAAGTGACGAGTTGAGATTTCAACATCGCCTACTTTTACTGTGGTGAGATGATCGGTCGAGTCACCAATCACTCCGTCGAGAATATTTTCGAAGCTGTCGATGTCACCACCGGCGGCCGCAGCCCCAAGTAGCAGCGCCGAAGGTCGGTCGAAGCCTTCAACTTTTCCGTCTCGAAGAAGCATTGCCTTCGACGCTATCGACACCACTTCGGAAATTGAGTGCGATACGTAGATCATCGGCATTTCGAATTCGACGTGAACTCTTTTAAGGTAGTTCAATATCGAACCGCGCCGTGCGGCATCGAGTGAAGCTAACGGTTCGTCGAGTAGCAGCAATTGCGGTGAAGTAGCCAGAGCACGTGCAATCGCCACTCGCTGGCGTTCGCCACCTGACAGCCCATCCGGCTTACGATCTAGTAAATGGCTGAGTCCAAGGAAATCGGCGATCTCTAGTGGAGCCAATCGCTGTTCGTCAGCATCAAGCAACTTCCAGCCAAATTCGATATTTCCTCGCACATCTAGGTGCGGGAACAGCGCTCCGTCTTGATAGACCGTGCCTATTCGACGTTTTTCGGGCGAGACCCAAATGTTCTCTTCACTAGAGAATAGCGATCTGCCACCAAGCCCGATTTGCCCACTGTCTGGACGAACTACACCTGCGATGCAGTTGAGCAGGCTTGATTTACCCGCGCCCGACGGCCCAAACACTGCTGTAATCCCATCGTCGAATTTACCGGCGACATCGAGAGAAAATTCGTTTCGATCGAGCTTCACATCAAAGGAGATCATCGATCACGCCCCTTAGATGATTCAATGCCGTTCGTCGAACGTTTGAGTAGCCAGTTGTGAACAGCCAAAGCGGCTACACCCAAAACTACCGACACCAATGCGAGTCTCCACGCTGCGTCTGTATCGCCAGCGGAGATACGAGTGAATATCGCCGACGGCACGGTCTGCGTTCGACCGGGAATATTTCCGGCTACAACGATAGTTGCACCGAACTCCGACAATGCTCGGACGAAGCCCAGCAACGTTCCAGCGATAACGCCTCGATACGCTAGTGGGAGAGTGATCGTGAAAAACGTACGAACGGGTCCGGCTCCGAGACCGCGGGCGGCAGTTTCCAGCTTGGGATCGACTCCAGCCAGTGCAGCGGCGAATGACCGAACGACTAGCGGCAGTGAAACGATAGCTGCAGCAAGTGCAGCGGCTATCCAAGTGAACGCCAGAGTTGAGCCAAACAGCGATTCACTAAGTTGCCCTATCCAACCGTTCGTTCCAACAACCCACAGCAATGCATAACCAACCACAACGGGTGGCAATGCAAGCGGCAATGAGACGATCACATCAAGAGCGAATTTGCCTTGGAACTGCTTCCTTACAAGTAGCCACGCCACGAACATTCCGAGCGGCAACGTAACTGCAGTCGCAACAAGGGCGATTTGCAGAGATAGACCAACTATGGAGATATCGGAATTCATAGAGAGTGGATGAAATGTAGAAGAGCGATCATTGAATGATAGTCGCTAGTCGGAGAAACCTATTGTGAAGCCGGCGTCTTCAAATACTTTTTTCACATCGGATGAACTTGCCAAGAATTCGAAATAGCTCGTAGCTTCGGCTGATTTTGCGGAATCCTTCAACGCTCGGCCCACATAGACGATTTTGGGGTAGCCATCGAATATTTCACTCAATATCGATGCTGATTCAGATCCGAATGCATCGGTTCGATAAACAATGCCATATGGAGCGTTACCTGATTCGACCGCTGCTAGTGCGGCCCGAACGTCCACCGTGAATATCAGATCATCAACGATATCGTCCCAAACGCCTGCCGATTCGAGTGCTTGGCGAGCGAACTGCCCTGCCGGAGCCAATTCGGGATCTGCGATAACTGTGCGTTCATCACTCGCAGCCAGCGCGCTCAGCGTTCCAACATGCTCTGTTCCGTCTGCTGCAATCACCACCAAAAAATTTACAAGTCCGATACTTCCTGACGGCACAGGAATCGAAAGATCTTCAAGGATTGCCTTAGGCTTGTCACCAACGAAGAAAACGCCATCGGCCGGTGCGCCTAGCTTCGCGATTTGATTTGCCAATGCAATCGATCCACCAAAGCTGAATTCGACCTGATTCCCGGTTTCCCGCTCGTATATTTTTGCCGACTCGGTAAGGACATCCGAAACTGATGCCGCAGCAAATATTAGTGGCACATCGTCATCTGTGTTCCCACCACACGATGCGATTACGCACATGCTGACTAACGCTAGTACAAAGTGAACTAACCGACGGTTCAACAATTTACGTAAATTTCCTTAATGAAAACTATAAGCTCTGATAGAATTTAAAAGCTACGGCTGTGGGCCGTTGCCGATACCCTGAGACAGTTACAGGGATCGTATATGAACAAGCACTGCAATCGCAGTGGATCATGAGGCATGAATTTGGTCACAGCGAGCGAAGAATACAACTTCACGAGCTTCTCCAACCTTCCGTTCTACACCAAGGTTAACGAACGTTTGCTCGACCTTGCTGAAGTTGGCAAGCAGCGAAAAATTGTCGACCTTGGCTGCGGCACCGGCGGAATCACCAAGCTCATCTTGGAACGGCTCCAGTCAGCTAAAGACACCGTTATATACGCAGTTGATCACTCGACTACAGCACTCAAGGCTGCAGCCGAAGAAATTGGCGACCGCAAAGATGTCGCAATCAATTACGTTCACTCTGAGGTTCAAAACCTTACCGGAGCGGTGAAAGACAAAGTAGATGCAGTTGTTTACTGCAACTCGATTCACTACGTGCCAAACAAAGTAGAACTGGTCGATCAGATCAAGGACAAGCTTCTACCTGGCGGTATTTTCGCATTCAACACTTCGTTCTACGAAGGTTCGCACCCGGACGACAGCCTGCTGTTCTTCCGTAAGTGGATGATGCGTTCACTGCGTATTCTCAAACGCGAATACGGACTATCTGCCGATAAGACCGCCAAGGTTGAATCACGAGTTCAGCTTAAAGCTAGCGATTACATCGATCTAGTTGAAAACGCAGGATTCAAAGTGCTAGTGAACGACTTCAACCGAGTCGAAGTACCGCACGAAGGCTGGCACCACATTTCAGGCTTCTCCGATTGGATAGAAGGCGTAATGCCCGGTGTTCCACTCGATGTCGGACGTGAAGCGCTTCAGAAGGGCCTTGCACAAATATGGGATGAGATGAATCTCAAGACCATCCCACGAGTTTGGCTCTCAGTAAGCGCTGCTAAAGCCTAAATTCAAGTTACGAATTCATTAAGAAAACCCTGTCACTGGCAGGGTTTTCTTTGTTAACAAGTCCATTCATTCAATGCACATTTATACATGCGTATGGGTGTTCACACCCATACGCACACACAAGGCACAGTTAGACTCACACGCGCCATCATTAGTAGCCACTAAGCTGAATTAGTTCCAGAAGCCTACTTTGTCACTTTCTCTCAACCGTACAGCCTCAGGTTCACTCTCTGCTGAACTCGCACTCGTCAATGATCTATTGGCGATTTCAAGGTTGGTCAATTCCGTACAGTATCTAGAAGATATTGATGATGAATTCGGCAGACTAATTCTTTCGATCTCTGGTTCAGACCGAGTAACTATTTCATTACCCGACGGTGCCACAAATGCTGCCACAAACCTGCTGGTATTCGGGGATGAGATTCCGAACTTAGGTGCCGGTGCCGCACACCCTCCTTTGGACCTAGAAGAACCACGTTGGTTGCAAGAAGACTCGGCATATCACGTCGATGCAGCCATGAGAGAGCAACACCAAATAGTTCAGTGGTCTGAAAACGTAGCTGCGGCGGCCGGTCTCCGATCTAACATGGTTGCCCCTGTTCGGTGGCAAGGCGAGAACATTGCAGCGATAACGTTTAGGTCTAGAAATCTGGACAACTACGATTCTTCTCATTTGAAGATCGCTACCGAAATTGCAAACCAGGTCGCAGGCGCCATTGCCAACCAAATAGCGCTCCAGAAATCGTTCGCTATTGGTAGAGAACGTGAAGTTTTAGTCAGAATCAGCCGCATCGCCACTGGATCGGGCGACCTTCACGACACGTTCGAGCGGATAGCTAAAACGATTGTTGAACTTGTCCCTTGGGATCGACTGGCTGTCACTGCATTCCAACCCGACGGTGTCAGCGAAGAATACCTCTTTCAAACAGGTGTCCAATACGATTCGTTAGGTGATAACACGTGGACGCTAGTTGCAAACGACATGATCGAGCTCTTCGCCAATGATCCAACTCCGATAGTTGTCGACGGGCATTCGATGTCCGATTCTTCGGATTATCTGCGCGGCCAAGCACTCGTCGAAAGATCGGGGTTGAAAAGTTGGCTGCTCGTACCGCTTATATGGGGTGACGATCACATCGGTCATATCCATTTTCGTTCGCTTGAAGCTGAGGCATACAACGACTATCACATCGAGATTTCGGCTCAAATATCTAGCCAAATAAGCGGAGCCATTGCCGGTTCGATGGCCAACGAAAATGTGGCGGAAGAATCACGCGAAAGAAAAGTTTTAGCTGAACTTAGCCGGATACTCTCGTCAGGCCAGGCGATCGTCGATGATTTCGATCAGTTCGCAGAACTTGTTCGAACTCTAGTCGCTGCAGATCGAATTTCTATTTCGCGTAATTCTGAGACCGGTAGTCAATATTTCCCCTTTCTTGAGCACGGTGTACCTTTTGAAGGAATCCGCCCTGACGAATATGCAGACACACGTACTGCCATTACTACCCGGATTCAGAAGCTCGACGGTCCGACAATAATGGATGATTTGGCTGAAGATTCTGCGCAGGAATTGCAAGACTTCACGAGGTTTGCTAGAGATTCTGATCTGCACAGCTGGCTTGTAGCTCCAATGTTCTGGCGAGACGAGCTTGTCGGATCCATTCATTTCCGCTCCAAAACCAAAAACGCCTACACTGAGCGAGATGTTCGATTATCGGGCGAAATCGCAGCGCAGTTAGTCGGGCACATAGTCAACACAGATGCTTATGAACTGCTTGACCGTGAAGCCACCGTGCGCAATGTCATGGCCGAGCTAGGCCGAGTTTTAGCATCAACCAATGATTTTGTATCGGCACTATCTGAAATTGAAAAACTTACGTCATCACTCGTTTCATTTGATGGTTTTTCTGTCGGCCTGATCAACGAAAAAACAGAAACTTTTCGCAGACTCTATGCGAATGGTCTTTATGTACCGCTGGCTAACACCGAACTAGAATTTAGTATCAATGATTCGATAGCCGTCAAAGCCATCCAAGCGAAGAAAACTGTTCGGCAACAGTTCGAGTCAATCAACGAAATCAGCAGTTACCCGAAATCGATTGAAGCATTCGAAACCGGAACACGTGGATTCCTGACAGCTCCTCTCATTTCGAACGATTCTGTAATTGGAGTGATGCAGCTACGCAGCAGCTCGGTAACTGCATTCACTCCATCCGAAATAGAAAATCCCCAACGAGTCGCTGATCAGATAGTTGGAGCGTTATCGAACTCGCTAGCGAATGAGCAAATCCGCCTTCAAGCAGCCGCACTCGAATCCGCAGAGAACGCAATCGTTATCACTTCGCCTACAGGGAGAATCGAATGGGTGAATGGTGCCTTTACGAGACTCTTCGGATGGATTCCAACTGAAGTAATTGGACAATCAACTTCGATCCTCAAATCAGAAGATCCCAAAAACTGGGAAGAGGATGAGAAAATCTGGACTACTTTGAACCGAGGAGCGTCTTGGAGCGGAGTGCACGTAAACAAAAAGAAAGATGACACAGAATTTCCTGTAGAGCTTTCCGTTACGCCCGTGTTGGGCTCCGACGGTGAGGTGGCGCACCTCATTGGAATCAGACGAGATATTACCGACCGACTTATCGCTGAAGAAGCACACGAAAATTCTCTGCGCATTGAATCTGAAAACCGCGAGCTGCAACGAGTTGCATCTGCCAGGAGTGAGTTTCTGTCGACGGTTTCACATGAGCTTCGAACGCCACTGACCACGGTTTCAGCTTTTGCCGACATTTTGTTCAATAGCAATTCTGAGAATCTGACAGATCGACAGCGGAAGCATCTTGAGCTGATCAGAAAATCTTCTACTCAATTAGGTTCCCTGATCGATGACCTACTGGATATATCGCAAGCTGACAGCGGCAAGGTAGCCCTAAACAAGAGCCCGTTCGACATCGAGCAAATGCTAAATGACGTCAGCGATTCTTCAAGAATTCTCCTCTCTACTCGCGAACAACGTTTGGATCTCGAATCTACTACTTACTCGATGCTCCTAACTGCCGATCGACCACGAGTGATTCAGATCATCAGCAATCTCTTAACAAATGCGTCGAAATTTTCTGGCGATGGCTCGATCATACGTCTTGCGGCTTCAGTCATAGACGGGAATCTATCGTTCACGGTTATCGACCAAGGATCAGGGATTTCAAAAGCCGATCAAACCATGATGTTTAGTCCGTTTTTCAGAGGCGATAGCCAAAAGGCGGCGCAACCCGACGGACGTGGTTTAGGACTCGCAGTTGTTCGGTCACTCGTTGATCTTCACGATGGCACGATCACCGTCGATAGCAAATACCGCAAGGGCACTTCGATCACCGTAACCCTTCCTGGTGTAACCTCTGAACCGATCGATAGCTAGTCGCTCAAATTCCCTAAATAGAGGTAACCGTTGCCTGCACCCCAAGATGCTTCTGGCAAGCTTGCCGAAGAACTAACCGGATTCCTTCGATCGAAATATGGTGACAGTGTTTCGATAGCGGGTGATCTATCTCGACTTCAGGGTGGATTCGACACCGACACCTACGCGTTTTCAGTAGAAAACGCACCGGATAACCTCCCGAACGATCTGGTGCTTCGATATTTCCGCAATGCCAACGAGGCACCACGGGTAATACGCGAATCCGCTATTCAGAACGCAGCCGCCTCTGGCGGGCACGCAGTTCCGTCAGTTCCTGTCGACTCAAGTGGAGTTCTACTTGCCGGCCGGCCGTTCTTGTTGATGGAACGATTGCCAGGTAAAAATCTTGGCGAGCTGCTCATTGCCGATCAATCGTACATTCCGCAGTTTCCGCTGATTATGGCGAAGCTGCAGGCAGGTCTGCACAAACTCGACACCACAAAACTCCGTGCTCGTCTCACTGATTTAGGTGTTGATGTCGAGAACATGAAGCCAACACGACTGCTCAACGCAATCAGCGCTATCGCCGAAGCTTGTCAACTTCCTGATCTCGTCGAAATCAATCAGTGGCTAAAAGACAACTTCCCAGAGCAGCCTGAAAACCCTTCGATAATTCACGGAGATCTCCACCCGATGAATATCTTAATGAACGAAGGCAAAGTTTCAGGCCTGATCGACTGGGCGACATCGCTGTTCACTCACCCTGAATACGATATTGCTGTGACCCGTACGATCATTTCGATAGGCCCCCCCGAAGATATCGGTATTCCTGTCGAAGAACTTAGCAAAATGCTGGCGTGGGGAAACGCTGAATACATGAAGGAATGCCATTCGCTTCAGAAGCTCGACGATTCGCTGATCGACTACTATTCCGTTCTGCGAATGTCACACGCCTACGCGAAAGTTCTTGGCAAGCGGCATGATGTCGATCTACGCTTCGTGGCCCACGAAGGCTATGCGTGGGATCGGCCCGACCTTTACCAAGTGGTCACCAGAATTATCGGTCAAACAACCGGTATCGAACTGGTTTCCGCGTAGCTCGTGCAAGGCGAACCTGAGACGACGAGGGTTACTCGCCGTCCAGATACTCAGCCAGAGTCTTGATGTTGTAAGGCTGTCCTGCGGTCACGCCAGCACCAGTGCCTTCGGCTTCAACCGCACATCGTGCAGTATCGATCGAAGTGAAACACGGAATTCGCTGCATCACAGCAGATCGTCGAATGTGGAAACCGTCCTGCATAGTCGATCTGTCACCAGTGACGGTGTTCACAACTGCGCTCACTGTTCCATCTTCGATAATGTCGACAACTGTTCGACCACTTCCGCCCTCTAGACGTTTTTCAACTTCGATGACATCGACGCCCATGGCTCGAATCATCTCAGCCGTTCCGCCCGTAGCGTAGATCGTGTGGCCTGCTTCATCCAGCGTGCGAACCAATCCGAGAGCATCGGCCTTGTCAGGGTCGGCAATGCTCAACAGCACCGCTTCACCCTCTGGAATATTTAGTCCTGATCCAAGAAGAGCCTTAGTCACCGCACCATCAAACGTCGTGTCGATTCCCATTACCTCACCGGTCGACTTCATCTCAGGTCCCAAGAACGTGTCGACTCCAGCAAGCTTCGACATTGAGAAAACGGGGGCTTTCACAGCAATCAAATTTTGCTTCTTGGCGAGTCCACCTTTGTAGCCCTGTTCGGCAATCGACTTGCCACGCATCACATCGGTGGCGATGCGAACCATTGGGATTCGAGTGACCTTCGAGATGAACGGAATTGTTCGGGAAGAACGTGGGTTCACTTCAATGATGTAAATCTCTGGATCGCCAGATTTGCTTCCTGCACCGCTGGAATTGAATCCACGATATGTTCCGCCACCGGCGACGACGAACTGAATGTTCATCAATCCAACGATGCCAAGCGCCAATCCGATCCGACGTGTGTAGTCGACAATAGTCTCTACTTCGGCCTCAGTTAGTGACTGTGCGGGGTAGACGGCCATTGAGTCACCAGAGTGAACACCGGCTCGTTCGATGTGCTGCATGATGCCGGGGATTAGAACATCCTCACCATCACAGACAGCGTCGACTTCAACTTCGAGCCCCGTAAGGTAGTGATCGATCAAGATCGTCTGCCCCGGGAAGTCACGCATAGCCATTTTGAAATATCGAAGCAGCTCGGCAGGAGTTTGAACGATTTCCATAGCTCGTCCGCCAAGCACGTAGCTAGGTCGAACCAACACTGGGTAGCCAACGTTTCCGGCTACTTGGAGTGCGCTCTCAACATCGGAAGCCATACCGCCGGGAGGTTGAGGAAGTCCGTGTCGGGCAGTCACTTCTTCAAATCGGCCACGGTCTGATGCGAGGTCAATAACGTCGGGAGTAGATCCAAGCACTGGTAGATCGGCAACGCCAAGAGATTGCGAAAGGTTGATGGCTGTCTGACCACCAAACTGCACCATCGATGAAGGATTTCCAGAAGCTTTGCCTGATCCTTCGTTTTCGATAATGTCTCGAACGCTCTCTTCGTCGAGCGGCTCAAAATACAGCCGGTCGGAAGTGTCGAAGTCGGTCGATACGGTTTCAGGGTTCGAGTTGATCATTACCGATTCAACGCCCGACTTCTGAAGCGCCCAAGCGGCGTGAACAGAGCAGTAGTCGAATTCGATGCCCTGCCCGATTCTGATCGGCCCACTACCCAGAACAATCGCAGTTTCACGATCGCTTGGAATAGCTTCGTTCTCCTGCTCATAAGTCGAATAGAAGTACGGTGTTACCGCCTCGAATTCACCCGCACATGTGTCCACCATTTTGTAGACAGGCTTGAAGCCCCACTCTTTTCGCATGGTACGAACTTGCTCAGGTAGGTAGTCGGCAAGCGTGCCGATCTGCGTATCGGCGAATCCAAGTCGTTTGGCGCGCCACATCAAATCAGGTGTGAGTTCCTCAGCGAGGAGAGTTCGTTCCATGTTCACAATGCGTTGGAGCGCACGGGTGAACCACGGGTCGACGCCAGTCTCCAGAGTTACCGATTCGGCAGTTCGACCACTGCGAATGGCAGCGGTGAGTTTCCAAATACGGTCGTCGTCAGTTAGAAGGTCTGGCGGGCCATCTGTGCCCCATTCAGGATCTTCCCAGAGCAGCGTTCCTCGTCCGTTTTCGAGCGAGCGAACTGCCTTCTGCAAAGCTGCTTCGAACGTGCGATCGATAGCCATCACTTCACCGGTGGCCTTCATCTGAGTTCCGAGCGAACGATCACCCATTGGGAACTTGTCGAATGGCCATCGTGGGATTTTTACAACGCAGTAGTCGAGAGCAGGCTCGAACGCTGCAGTTGTCTTTTGAGTAACAGCATTTGAAATCTGATCGAGTGTCTTGCCGAGTGCGATCTTCGCCGCTACACGAGCAATCGGGTAGCCGGTTGCCTTCGATGCCAACGCGGATGAACGGCTCACACGAGGGTTGACTTCGATGACGTAGTACATCGAGCCTTCTTCGTTGTACCCGGCACCCTCTCCTACGGTTTCAGCAACCATGTTGGAAGGTCGGTAGGCAAGCTGAACGTTGCAACCGCCCTTGATGTCGAGTCCGGAAATAATATTCAGCGAAGCGGTACGAAGACGTTGGTAGTCCTTGTCGTTGAGCGTCTGGCTCGGAGCCACAACGATCGAGTCGCCAGTGTGAACTCCCATAGGGTCGAGGTTTTCCATGTTGCAGATGGTGATTACGTTTCCTTCACCGTCTCGCATCACTTCGTACTCGACTTCTTTCCAGCCGAGCAGCGACTGTTCGATTAGAACCTGTCCAACCTTGCTGGCTGCTATTCCGCCTGTGGCGATCTTTCGAAGTTCATCTTCGTTCTGAGCGATTCCGCCACCGGTTCCACCAAGTGTGTAGGCGGGACGAACAACAGCTGGATAGCCGATCTTGCGACCAGCTTCCACTGCGTCTTCAACGGTTTCAACTGCGAACGACGGGAGAACTGGTTCGCCGATTCGAGATAGCAGATCACGGAATTGCTCACGGTCTTCTGCCATCTCGACGGATGCAACTGATGTTCCAAGCGCCTTGACGTTGTACTTCTCTAGGATGCCTGCTTTTTCGAGGTCGACTACTAGGTTCAGGCCTGTCTGCCCACCCATAGTGCCGATCACGCCGTCTGGACGCTCTCGGTCGAGAATGCGTTCGAGCACCGGCACAGTGAGTGGCTCAATGTAGATGCGGTCGGCCATGTCCTCATCGGTCATGATCGTCGCCGGATTCGAGTTGACGAGAATGACCTCGACCCCTTCTTCACGAAGCGATCGGCAGGCCTGTGTGCCCGCGTAGTCGAACTCTGCAGCCTGACCAATAATGATCGGACCCGAACCAATAACCAGAACTTTTTTAATGTCGCCTGGTGTCGTTGTTTCCTGTGCCACGCCGTTCGTCAATCAACTCTCCTATGTGCGCCTAACGCACAAACTTCTACTCTGCTGCACTAACCCCCTCTCCCGGGGGAGAGGGCTGGGGTGAGGGTGGAATCGCCCACCCTAAAACTACTTAAACCTTGGCTGCCGCTTTTTCCGCTTGCCCAGCCTGAATCAGCCCTACAAACCGATCAAACAGGTACTCACTATCGTGCGGACCTGGTGATGCTTCGGAGTGGTACTGAATCGTCATGATCGGCATGTCACGGTGTCGTAAGCCCTCAACCGTCTGATCGTTCAAATTGATGTGGCTTACTTCCATCGCTTCGGGCAACCCAGCGGGATCAACCGCATACCCATGATTCTGGGCGGTCACATAAACCCGACCTGATTCAAGATCCTTCACCGGCTGGTTACCGCCACGGTGGCCAAAGTGAAGCTTGAAAGTCGAAGCGCCGAACGCTCTGGCAATAACCTGATGACCGAGACAAATGCCCATCATCGGAACCTTGCCAGCGAGACCTTTAGCAGTGTCCACCGAACGATCCAATAATTCAGGATCGCCGGGTCCGGGTGAAAGCATCACGCCATCTGGGTTATGACCCAAAATATCTTCAGCAGATGCGTTATCGGGAACGACAATCACTTCACATCCACGGGCTCGTAGTGAGCGCAAGATGTTCAGTTTCACGCCGTAATCGTTGACCACAACTTTCATGTAGTTGTCGCCCAAATCACGCTGACCAATGCCACGCTCAACGTTGATGCCCATGCCACCCTGTCGTGCTCGACCACGTAGGTCGAAGAACGCTCGTGACTCTTCACCGGCATCACCGTTCCATGCATAAATATCGTCGGTCGAAACATCGCCTACAACGTCGAACTCACCGTATCGAGGTGCCTTCGCCAAAGTAGCAAGAGCAATTTCGACATCGGCATTCGGAGTGATAATTCCCATCATCACACCGGCAGATCGAAGCTTGCGAGTGATCGCACGAGTGTCGACTCCCGAGATTCCGGGTACGCCGTTCTTCAGCAAATAATCGTGAACTGTGCCCTCTGAAAGTGGGTGAGATGGCTCTTCGCAATCGTCGCGAACCACAAAACCGTTCACCTGGATTCGAGTCGACTCAACGTCAGCCTCGCTCGTGCCGTAGTTACCGATCATTGGGTAAGTCGGAACGAGAATCTGGCCACCGTATGAAGGGTCGGTCAGCATCTCCTGATAACCCGTCATAGCCGTGTTGAACACAACCTCACCGGTCGTCTCACCCTCGGCGCCCAAGCGCTTACCGGGGAATACCGAGCCATCTTCAAGAACGAGATACATATCTCCACGTACATCGCTCATTGTTTGGCTCCAGCTACAGCACTTAGTTCGAACACGGTCTCTCCTTGATAAATCGTCTGCACAACTCGCCCTGCCAGCTCAACGCCGGTCAACGGACTATTCACACTCTTCGATTCGAACTTCGTGGGGTCCACTACCCACTTGCTGCCCGGATCGATAATCGCAACGTCGGCCGAGAAGCCCTTCTTCAGGGAACCAAGGTCCTTCTTCAAAATCGCAGCAGGTCCAGCGGTTAGCGATTCGATTAGTCGAACCACAGAAAGCTTGCCCGCATCCACCAGCTGGAAAACCGACGAGAACGCCGTTTCTAGCACGTTGATTCCGTGGGCTGCTTCGTTATATGTGCACACCTTGTCGGTGGCGGCGTGAGGTGCGTGATCGGTGGCAATAATGTCGATCAAGCCATCGCTTAGCGCTTCGATTACGGCTTCGACATCGGCTCGACTTCGAAGCGGAGGGTTCACCTTCGTATTCGTGTCGTAAGCCTCGGAACCTACCACTGCAGGTATTTCACCGTGAAGGCCAAATACCCATTCGTCGTTCAATGTCAGATGATGCGGAGTTACTTCCGCAGTGACATCGACTCCACACTCTTTGGCTGATCGCAGTGCAACCAGCGATCCCATCGTAGAAATATGTGGGATGTGAAGTCGCGCTTTCGTGAGATCAGCCAAGTGCAAGTCTCGTGCGACCATTGCGGTTTCGGCTTCAGCAGGTACGCCTGCGAGACCCAATCGAGTCGCTACCGTTCCCGCGCTCATTACTCCGCCAGCCCCGATTTTCTTGTCTTCGGCATGGTTGATGATTGGCAGTCCAAGCTCGACTGCGTACGAAAGTGCCTGACGCATAAGGTTCGCATCGGCGACGGGGTTTCCATCGTCGGAGAAACCGATCACACCGGAATCGGCAAGTTCGCCCATAGGAGCGAGCTGTTTGCCTTTTTGGCCAACCGAAATCGCACCGATTGGAAGAACTCGTACAACACCGTCGGCAGCTGCACGTCGCATTACATCGTCGACAACCGCTGCAGAATCCTGAACAGGATCGGTGTTGGGCATTGCACTTATCGTGGTGAATCCGCCGTGAGCTGCGGCACGAGTGCCGGTGACGATGGTTTCTTTCCACTCTTGGCCGGGATCACGAAGGTGCGTGTGCAGATCGACAAACCCGGGTGCAACGATCTTGCCTGAGGCGTCGATTTGCTCGTAGCCATCGGGCGCGCTGCCAGATGATGAGTCCGTGATGGCCTCAACAACACCGTTCGAAATCAGGACGTCAGCAACCCGATCGATTCCCTGTGCCGGGTCGATCACTCTGCCGCCTGTTATCGCCAGTTTTCTGGCTGCCAAGTGCGTTTCCTTTTCTCTCTGTACTTACTAAATCTAGGCTTCGTCGCCAGCGTTTGAGTCACTATTCGCAATTCGAGTCGATTTGCCCGGAGCACACAGTGCGTACAACACAGCCATTCGAACTGCCACACCGTTGCGAACCTGCTCTTCAACAACGCTCTGAGCGCCATGAGCAACATCGCTTGCGATCTCGACGCCTTCGTTCATTGGCCCCGGATGCATCAGCAATGCGTCGTCGTTCGCGAGTGCCATTCGAGCCGAGTTGATACCCCATCGGTCGGAGTATTCACGAAGACTCGGCAAGTGCCCTGCATCTTGTCGTTCCTGCTGAATTCTTAGTGCCATCACAACGTCCGCAGAATCAACTGCTTCATCAACATTATTTGCCAGCCGCAGGCCGCCAAATCCGGTCTCATCGCCAAGTGTTGACCCGAGCTGCCATTCGTCTGGAATCAGCGTGTTTGGACACGACACCGTTACTTCGGCTCCCATTTTCTGGAAGGCGATGATGTTGGATCGTGCGACTCGGCTGTAGAGAACGTCGCCGACGATGGCGATTTTCTTGCCTGACATATCGCCGACATGATTCCGTACTGTGAACAAATCCAGCAGTGACTGCGTTGGGTGGGCGTGCGTTCCGTCTCCGGCGTTCACTACAGCTGCATCAGTGTGGTTCGAAATGAAATATGGAGCACCTGAGTGCGGGTGGCGAACTACCAGCGCATCGATCTGCATCGCCTGTAGCGTCTTCACTGTATTCAACAGCGATTCGCCTTTCGACACACTGCTGGCAGAGGCTGTGACGTTGATAACGTCGGCACCCATAATTTTGCCAGCCTGCTCAAACGACACGCGTGTGCGCGTGGAGTTCTCGAAGAACATCGTGATGATGGTCTTGCCCCGTAGAGCCGGAGTCTTTCGAACGTCCCTGCCCGTGATTTCGAGCATGCCTTCAGCGCTATCGAGAAGTTCAGTAATCTCTGCTGAAGAAAGATCGTCGAGATCCAGCAAGTGGTGACGAGGTGTTGCCGAAGTTTCGACTCCGTCAGCCATGGCGTTTGCGGGCACATCGCCTGCTTCAGCGGCTGCGCCATTTCCTAGTGTCGTCGTTGGATTTGTCATTAGCTCTCACGTCCCAGTACAACGGCGTCATCGCCATCAATTTCCGTGATTCGAACCTGCACACGCTCGCCGCGGGCAGTGGGAATGTTTTTACCTATGAAATCAGGCCTGATCGGAAGTTCTCTGTGACCTCGATCGACCAGTACAGCCAGTTGAATTCGACTCGCCCGGCCGAAATCGAGAAGCGCTTCCATTGCGGCTCGAATTGTGCGACCTGTGTAGAGAACGTCGTCGACGATCACTACGGGTTTGCCGTCTACGCTGGTCGGAATATCGGAAGGAAGCGAAGGCTGACCTGATGCCACGTCGGGATCGTCTCGCCAAAGTCGGGGATCGAGGGTTCCTACTACGGGCGCAAAACCTTCGATGCGTTCGATGCTCTCGGCAAGTCGTTTTGCAAGATGCACGCCACGGGTCTGTAGACCGACCAAAACGAGATCGTTAGAGGAACGATTTTGTTCGAGAATTTCGTGAGAAATCCTCGTCATCGCCCTTCTAATATCGTCCTGCGTAAGCAGAACTCTCTCGATCTCGTTCGTCACATGCGCTCCGTTGTCATCCCCCGGACCGGGGGAGTTAGAGGGGGAGAGTAGTCCCAAGTGCGAAAGCACGCCCGGACTAAAAACTCCCACAAAAAAATCCTTGCCTGCTGACAAGGATCGAAGTCGCGCTGTGCGTGACATGTGTGCGAAGAGACCACGTGCGGCATTTTGCCGAAGCGAGGGTGTCTAAGCGGATTCCCTTGCCAGCCTCACTGGACTGGATTTAAAGGCCCACAAAATATTCAGTTCTTAATACTCAAAGCTACCACTAACCAACATTAATCACAACGTGAAGTGGTTAACAAAATGGTTCCCAACAGGCTCACAGGAATACGCCTAAGAGGCCTTCTCCATCAAGGAGAGGGTTAAGTGACGGAGAATGCCAATTAACAATCACCTCGATTCTGAATCTGGACCGATCAAGAAAATGTCATCCTGAGGTTCTCGAAGGACGACCCAAAAGGCATCACTCCCAACCTCATCATCCTGAGCCCCGTCGAAGGGTCAATCGCCCACGCCGCCACCTGCCGCCCGAGCGAACTCACGCGACACCACACCAGATCCCTCGGCTCCGATGACTCCGCTCGGGAAATGAGACATACCTCTAGCTAAAGCATCACCCAATCGCCGGGTGCTCCGCCTTCGGCTGGAGCTACCGCTCGCCATGAGCGGGGGTAGAGTTTGAGTCCACAAACACACCGCACCGAACGCATACGCTTCTTACGAACGATGAGCACTTTGCAATGACCGCACTTCGATAGGAACCGTGTCTGCGATTGCCACTTCTCGGTAGTGACATCGACGTACCGACGTGGCTTCGCACCGATCTCGTTACAAACCTGTCGAAATTCACGACCGTGTGCGCTCGGCTTGTCGCCCCAGCGTGCGTGAACTATTGCATGGGCTACTTCATGCAGCACCACTTGCCGAACATCGTTCTCGTCACCCATCGCTAGCAGTCGTGAAGATATAGCGATTTGCTTGCGAGATGGCATGTACGACCCGAGCGTACGTCGCATCCGACCCGACACCCGTACAGGCGGCAATGAAAGTCCGGGTTCGTGCTTGTCGAATGTCGATTGAATAAGCAGGTCGACAGCTTCAGCCGTTGGTTTGCCTATCGGCTTCTGTTCGATATCGAATGCTAGTTGCCGCGAGTCTTCCTGCGACACCATCCCGGATTTTCCGGGTGCAAGCGTCACTTGGGCAAGTTCGGCAGCGCGCCGCATGGTTTTTCGAACCGAGAAAGAAATACCAATAACCCCAAAACTATCGAAAAGGAATACAGACGTGAGTATCGAGATTTCCCGCGCAGAATAGAAAATCGGCGAGGTGCAATTTCGATATCTAAATCATCTCGCTAGAGATAAATCTACGAGAATCGACTCAGCGAAAATCCGCTGACATCGACAGGCGATTCAGTCCCTGCGACCAAAGCAGCCGTGGCGATACCCATGCCTGGCCCAAGCGCAATTCCCTGCCTACCGCCGCCGGTCGATATCACGAGTCCTTCAGGGCCAGCTTCTGCGTCGATTACCGGCATTTTGTCGGGAGTCATCGGGCGCAAGCAGGCGGTTTGCTGAACTAGCTCGGCATCTTCCAAATACGGCAGCATGCCTACTGCAGAAGCAATGATTCGATCACGTGCGGCGTCGGTCGTTCGATCGTCGAAATCGACTTCTTCTTCAGTCGTGCCAATCCACGTTAGACCATCTGATTTAGTAGTAGCGTAATCGGTGTCCCACCAGAGCGATATTTTCAATGGTGGATCAGGTGCGTTCAACCGAACGATCTGTCCTTTTAGTGGCGATACCGGCACAGTCACGCCAACACCAGCGAGCATCTTGGCGCTCCACGGTCCGGCAGCAGCCACAACGGCATCAGCTTCAACTAGTTCGCCGTCTACGACGACACCCGATACACGGCCGCCGTTGACTGCAATATCAGTCACGTCACGGTTCACCATCACACCGCCGCGTTCTTCAGCCGCCTGCCATAGCGAAAGAGTCAGTATGTAGGGATCAACTTCAAAGGCGTGACCGAAGTACAGGCCCCCAATAACGTCGCTTGAAATACGCGCATCAATGTGACTCAGTGCGCCAAGTTCGAGCCAGCGCACATCGTACTTTCTATCGCCGGCATAGGATTTGTAAATCCGAATCATTTCGGCAGCTTCAGCTTCGTCTTTCACGACAGCCACTGAAGGTTTTCGAAGAAGATTGGTGTACTCGCCGTTCGGGCCATCTCCAGCAAGTTCTTTTGCGAGATTTTGATGAAGTTCGATCGAGTAGTCAGATAAGTTCTGGTACTCGATCTCCCTAGCTCCACGAATTACTGGCTTTAGTCCGCCTTGTGCAAATCCCGAAGCGTGCGACGCCAACGAATCACGCTCGAAAAGCGTGACGTCGTGTCCTTCTTTGGTCAGGTAGTACGCGGTCGAACAACCAGCGATACCGCCACCGATGATTGCCACTTTCATTGGTGGCAATCTCGGGGATGCATGTATTGCGGGTCAGTTAATTTCGACAACACCGAGCTCGCTTAGCCTTGTGTCTTGAACGCTGCGTAAACTTCGTCGCCTCGACGCTGACGTCGACGAGCGACTCCGGTCTCGGATGCCACTCTAGCCACGCCACGAGAAACTCGCTTGGCAACGTTTTTGTCGAACACGCTTGGGATGATGAAATCTTCCGAAATGTGCGAATCGGGAATGACCCCAGCGATTGCGGTCGCAGCGGCGATTTTCATTTCGTCATTGATCTGGGAAGCTCGAACGTCGAGCACGCCACGGAACAGTCCCGGGAAGCAAAGTGAGTTGTTCACCTGATTCGGGTAGTCGGTTCGACCTGTAGCCATAACGCGAACGTTGTCAGGAACTTCTTCAGGCCAAATTTCGGGGTCTGGGTTAGATAGTGCGAAGACGATGGCATCGGAAGCCATCTTCGAAACTTGCTCAGCGGTAACCAGACCCGGACCAGCCAGACCCAACAGCATGTCGGCGCCAACCATTCCTTCAGCGAGAGTTCCACTGAAGTTTTCAGGGTTGGTGTTGTCGGCAAACCACTGTTTCATAGTGTTGTCGCCGTAATCTCGAGTTCGGTCGAGCGCCCCAGTTCGGTCGTAGCCGATGATTTTGGTCACGCCGTAACTCTGGAGAATTTTGGTGCAAGCGGTACCAGCGGCACCAACACCTGCAACAACAATCGACAAATCTTCGGGCTTCTTATCAACAATCTTCAAAGCGTTGATCAAACCAGCTAGAACAACCACGGCAGTACCGTGCTGATCGTCGTGGAATACAGGAATATCGAGTTCGGCCTTGAGCCGTTCTTCGATTTCGAAACAGCGTGGTGCGCTGATGTCTTCGAGGTTGATTCCACCGAATCCGGGGGCCATAGCCTTTACGATGCTGATGATCTCTTCGGTGTCGTTCGTATCGAGAACCACTGGCCAAGCGTCGACTCCGCCAAACTCCTTGAACAGGAGAGCCTTACCTTCCATCACGGGAAGTGAGGCAGCTGCACCAATATCGCCTAGCCCGAGCACAGCCGAGCCATCGGAAACGACAGCAACTGTGTGACCTTTGCCGGTGAGAGCCCAAACAGCGGCAGGATCATCATGAATCGCCATACAAACTCGACCTACGCCGGGAGTGTAAGCCTTCGACATATCGTCACGTGTTGTAACCGGCACTCGAGAACTCATCTCGATCTTGCCGCCGACGTGGAGTAGGAATGTTTGGTCGGAAACGCTGCGAACGCTCACGTTTTCAACAGCTTTGATCGCTTCGACAACTTGGATAGCGTGATCGTGCCCTGACGTATTGACCGTGAAATCACGAACCATTTCGCCTTGTGACGTTTGTACAACGTCGACACCCTGTGCGCTTCCCCCGGCTTCACCAATTGCGGAGGTGATTTTGCCCAACATGCCCGGAACGTTCGGATATTCCGATCGAACCGTAATGCTGTAAGCAACGCCCGGTGTTCGTACTGCCATATTTTCCTACTCCAAATAGCCCACTAGACGATGCGAAATTTGCTTACATCGCCAAAATTTTTCACGTTCGAATCACGTTTGATTTACGTCGTTGAAAATGCACGCAAATTCTAACACTCCGCTGAGTTGCATCACTTGGTGTTAACGCACCAATATGCGGATATCGCTAAACCTACATGGAAATCACCCCCTCGGCAGGGGCTCGAAGTGGTAAATCATCCGGTATTCTGAAGGGCGCAATTTTCGATATATGTACGGAGTAAATGATGGCAGACGCTGAGATCCCACGACTAAAAGGTCGTTTTACAAGCTGTGAACTGGTTAAGCGAGAAGAACTTACTGACGATTTGGTTAAGTTCTGGATCAAGCCTGCGCAGGATTACACCTTCAAGCCGGGTCAGTACTGCACCATCGGCGTAGAGGGCATCGAGCGCCCATATTCCATATCTTCCTCACCTGATGAAGAAAATATCGAGCTATTTATCGAGATCGTGCCTGTTGAGCACGGTGGTCACCTAACTCCACTTCTGGATCACCAGAAGGTTGGAGCAGAGATGACTCTTCGACCACGTGCAAAGGGCATCTTCGTCCTTCAGCCGCAGTTCAAACATCATGTCTTTGTAGGCACGGTAACTGGCGTGGTTCCTTATATCTCAATGCTTCGCAAGTTCCTAAGCGACCCAGAATGGCCAGCACCGGCTGATGGAGTTGCTCGTGAGGACTACACGTTCCACGTTCTCGAAGGCGCAAGCTACGACGACGAATTTGGCTACGACGAAGAGTTGAACGAACTCGCTGCTGAGCACGATTTCATTCACTTCTACCCTTCAGTTTCACGACCTAACGAAGAGCGAAACGCCAACTGGACTGGCGCTAAGGGACGAATCAACCTGCTTGTTGAGGACTACCTTGAAAAGCTCGGTGTGAATCCTGCTGAGACCTGCGTTTACGCTTGTGGTCATCCTCAGATGATCGAAGACGTTGGTGAGCGCATGGAGCCAACCGACTACAACTTCATTGAAGAACGCTTCTGGAAAGAAGAAGACGAATAATTTGTCTCTTGCCTTTACGTTCTTTCTTGGATTGAACGTTCAGGGATGTTTGTGAAAAAGCCTTTTCCGCACTGGAGAAGGCTTTTTTATTGCAGGAACGAATCGGAACAACTCTGAATATTCGGTTCTCACACTGATCGCAGTCGAGCGGCTAAACAAGCCAACGCATTCATCATCGCTAACAGTGATAACCGGCTTTATACTTGCCACCCTGAATATTTATCTAAGAACTCAAGCATCAAACGCTAGCAACTAGAGGAAACTAAGAAATGGCAGAACGAATCGGATTTGTCGGACTCGGAATTATGGGCAAGCCAATGGCCATCAACTTGGCTAAGGGCGGTTACGACGTTACCGTCTACAACCGTTCATCCGCAGCAGTCGACGCAGTAGTCGCTGAAGGCGCATCAGCCGGAACATCATCCGCCGATGTTGCCTCTAAGTCCGACATCATCGTTCTTATGGTTCCCGACTCCCCAGACTCCGAGGCAGTAGTTCTCGGTGAAAACGGTCTCCTCGAGGGCGCATCAGCTGGCGACTTGATCGTCGACATGTCTTCTATCGAGCCGGGCGTATCGCAGCGCATCCACGACGCTTGTGAAGCGAAAGGCGTCAACTTCATCGACGCTCCTGTTTCCGGTGGCGAACCAATGGCCATCTCTGGCGATCTCGCCATCATGGTCGGTGGTACGTCCGCAAACTTCGATCGAGCTCAGCCTCTATTCGACATCATGGGCAAGTCTGCGGTTCTTTGTGGCGACAGCGGAGCAGGAAACACAACCAAGCTCGCCAACCAGATCATCGTTGGTGCGAACATTCACGCACTTGCTGAGGCGCTAACCCTCGCAACGAAAGCCGGCGTGAATCCTGAAACCGTATTCAATGCGATAAAGGGTGGCCTCGCTGGATCTAACGTCATGAACGCCAAGGGCCCAATGATGTTCGAGCGAAACTTCGCTCCTGGCTTCCGTATCGAGCTTCACTACAAGGACATCAACAACGCAGCCAAGACTGCTAATGATTTGGGCCTGTCACTTCAGGTTACAGCCAATTTGCAGCAGGTCTTCAAGGCACTAATTGAGTGGGGCGAAGGTGGCAACGACCACTCTGGCATTCTCAGCTACGTAGAAAAGCTCACAGGCGTGACTGTTACGAACAAGTAGATAAAAATTTACGCAATACACAGCCACTCACTCGAATTTCGGGTGGGTGGCTGTGTTTTTAATCGGGTTGCTAGTAACGTGAGCATCCGGCACGACTAGAAAGTACTGAGGGCTGATAAATATGAGTAAAGATGTTGCGAATCATTATTCGCAAGGCACGCTTGGAGATCGAATCGAATCGGGACTAAAGCTTGCTGTTGGCGGCGATCGACCAGTCACCATTGACGATCTCGCGCCGGTAGACGAATTTCACATCGGTGGTCGACCTGCCTCCGTGCATCTCTTTGACCAGCTAAATCTTTCACCAGACGATGCAGTGCTCGATATTGGAGCAGGCATTGGCGGAACAGCGCGTTTCGTTGCGCAGACCTACGGCAGCACCGTAACGGGCATCGACCTAACTCCCGAATTCTGCGAAGTTGCAGGTCAGCTAAACGATCTCGTTGGGCTTAGCGACAAAGTCGACGTCGTCGAAGGCAGTGCCCTCGAAATGCCGTTTGAAGATGATTCTTTCTCAGTCGCTTACATGATGCACGTTGGCATGAACATCGAAGACAAGCCAGCGTTGTACAAAGAAATTCGCCGAGTGCTAAAACCGGGCGGTGTTCTGGCGATATATGACGTACTGCAAGGCTCGAATCCCGAACAACTCACATTCCCTGTACCGTGGGCGACTGTGCCAGAAACGAGCTTTCTAGCGACTGAAAGCGAAATGCGAGACTACCTTGTAGCGGCAGGTTTCACCGTCGAAAAAACGACCGATAGAACTCAGTTCGCTAAAGAGTTCTTTGCCGCAATAATTCCGCCGGCTGGTGGCGCACCGCCGCCTTTGGGAATTCATCTCATTATTGGGAATGAAGCCCCAACCAAGCTAAAAAACATGGTCACCAACATCGGTGCCGGACGATGCGAGCCTTGGGAGATAATCGCTCGTTAGGTTCGAACGATTGTTGCGCCCCCAGATCGCTCAACCCTCAACACCAATGCCTATCGCCCAAAGCAGGCGTGCGCAGCGTTCCAGCGCTTGTGCTGAATCACGCCCCTCGCACAGCACAATAACGTTCCCTACTACGGCGTAATCGCCATAGAGCGGAGTTAGGCTCCCGCTGAACGCGCCACCGCCTCGACGGTCTTTCGTGCCTTCTTCCCAACGGACGTCGGCCGACCGCAATTTTGCGTCCTCACCGGTCACTTCTTCTGCGTAGCTAACACCGCTCGCAAGTGCCGTTGCGTGATCGGGATACATCCGAAGTTCGTACTGGGCTGGACCGTCCCATGTGTAAAACCCCATGTAAGCAGCGACAGCATCCGGCAAATCGGAAACGTCGTATTCTTTGGCGGTTTTGAATCGGTCTTGCTCGAAGTTACTGATCGAGAAATCTCTATCGGGTGCCGATATCTTCTCGAAAGTAGGATCACAGCAGCTACCGCTGTTACAGCCAGTGGCGGCGACGATCAATGCAAACAGAAACGGCAGCAGCCATATCAGCCGCTTACGGACGACTTCTCTACCCCCGCGGCGAGTCTGATCCATCGTTTTCTGTACCGGCGTCAGTCTCAGCGACATCGCTCAAAAACTGTTCGATTTCGGGCGACAGAGAAATGCCTTCCGGTGATGCTGAATCACCCGATCCCGGATCACCCGAAGTGTCGGAATCGGTCTCGCGTTCGAACCGTTCAACCATTTCCTTCAGTTGAGGATTATCGAGCATTGCAGGGCTAACTTGGTCGTACTGTTTTTCGCCCATTTCGACCTCTGGAAGTCTGGAGCTAAAGCCGTAAAGCTCTGACAGGATTTTCAAAATTCTGGCGCTACCGGCGTAGTCGTCATCTAACTTCAAATAAAGAGGCAGGTGAACCATCAGTGAAAGAGTTTCGAGCTTTAAATCGGAGAAGATTCGTTCAGAAATCTGAGAGGTCATTGAGGTAGGCCCCTGATATCGAGATTTCCCGATACTCACGTTCCCAAATCCTTCAGGCGGTTCCCAGCCACGAGCAGACCCGGTTACAGATAACTCGCGGGAGTGAGGGACTGAGTCGTACATGCCACCAATTTGAACGTATCGGGTAACGCCAAGAGCCTTCACAAGATCGACTACAGAGTCATTGAAATCTTCGGCAAAGGCGTGTGGCTCAAGAAGTTCCAACAATACGAGATCGTTCGAGCCAGGCCTGCGCGCATAGCTAATGCGGGTGTTTGGAACTCGCACTGAACGCACGTCGCCACGAAGTCGAATCTCAGGACGATAGCGAGTGAAATCGTAGAATTTGCTCGGACGTTCTAGCTTGCCGATTCTCTCGGACGCGTACATCTTCCCGAGCCTGCGAAGCACGATCTTGCCAACGTTGATCCACGGCTTCAGAATCGCAATACAGTGCGGATCCTGTAGCGGCGGATCGGGCATTTCTATTTCAAAGTCGCCAATTTTCATAATTTCAGTTCCACCAACAGCATACACGGGTATTTTTTAGATTCGCCTGTGCAATTCCCGATACCTCGCCTGTTATATCTGGAGTGCTAAAATTCGCCACGTTGCCATTTCTTCAAGTTGAAATCATCTTGATATCTCTAGGCAGCCCAACTGAAATTCAAGAAAGCTCAGCCCAGCTTATGGCAAACAAGTTCGTTTTTCTTCCGCCGCAATCAGACCTTTTCGACGAGTGGATTCCACGTCTGCTCGATAGTGCTCCGGGCTGGGAGATCGCAACTCCAACAACTGAGGCAGAAGCTCTAAAAGAACTTCCAGATGCCGACGCCGCTTACGGCACAATGACTCCTGAGCTAATCGCAGCGGCTCCGAATCTTGGCTGGCTCCAAGCCCCGGCAGCAGCTCCCGCAGCCGGCTACTACTTCGACGAGTTGATCGCTCACAAAGCAGCGGTCACAAACTTCCGAGGTATCTACAACGATCACATCTCGATCCAGATCCTCGCCTACATTCTCAACTTCACCAAGCATTACAACGTTTACCGCGATCAGCAGAATGAACGTAAGTACGAAGTTCTTCAGGATCCCTACCACGATATTTTCTTGCCAGAATCGACCGTGTTGATCGTAGGTGTCGGCGGAATTGGCGCCGAGACTGCACGACTTTGCAAAGCGGTTGGCATGCACGTGCTTGGAATTGACGCACGACGTGAAGACAAGCCTGAGTGGGTCGATGACATGTTCACACCCGACCAGCTCGACGATCAGCTTGCTAAGGCCGATTTCGTTGTGCTGACTATCCCTCACACTCCTTCTACTGAAGGACTGTTCGATTCGTCGAAATTCGCAATGATGAAGAATTCGGCAAAATTCATCAACATCGGTCGCGGTATGACCACGAAACTAGACGATCTGAACGAAGCGCTTCGATCAGGTGTGATCGGCGGAGCTGCGCTCGACGTTTACGAAATCGAGCCACTCCCATCCGATCATCCATTGTGGGACGCGCCAAACACGATTCTCACCCCGCACACCGCAGCGGTTGGTGGGGCGAATCTATTGGAACGTCGGTTCGAAATCGTTCTAGACAATTTCCGAAAATTCGCAGCTGGCGAACGGCTTCGAAACGAAGTAGACAAAGCCAACTGGTTCTAGACTGCTAGAACTCTCTCGCCTCCTCTCCATCGAGAGGGGGCTGGGGTGAGAAATCAGCATCTCTGTCCTCCTCCTCCCATCCTGAATAAATAACGAGGACTAAATGCCAGACAACGAAGACAACAAGAAGATAATCCAGACTAGGAATTCCGGCATAGGAATCGGTTTGGGTATAGCTATCGGAGCAGCCATCGGGGCAGCAACCGATAACGTCGGTCTCTGGATAGCGCTGGGAATCGCTATCGGTGCCGGAATAGGTCCAGTGATTACCTCTATGAGCAATTCGAAAAAAAAGTAAGGTTTCCATATGCCCGGTCAATCACCACCACTCGTGGTTCATATCGATGCCAAGGAATCTTCACTCGAACTTGAGAGAAAGGCCCTTGCTGGAATCGACTGCGAAATCGTGTCGGTCGCTGCCTCGTCTGAAGGCGAAATCATCGAGGCGGTGAAAGACGCCACGGTAATTCTCAACGATCACTCCCCTGTTACTCAGGCGACGATCGACCAGCTAACCAACTGCAAGCTAATCATTCGTTACGGACACGGTTATGACACTGTCGATGTTGATGCTTGCACTGAAGCCGGAATCATCGTGACCAACATTGCGGGATCAACTTCAGAAGAGGTTTCCAACCACGCACTTTCGCTATTGATGGCATCGGCGCGTGAACTAAAACGGCTCGATTTGGCGACTACTTCCGGACGATGGGCAGAGGTCTACTCACGGTCAATTCTCAATCGTATTTATGGTGAGACCGTTGGAATCGTCGGCTTCGGTTGGATTGGTCGTGCGATGGCTCGCAAGTGCAATGCATTGGGAATGAAAGTGCTGATCAACGATCCGTATGTAGGGGAACATCTGGCTACGGAATACGGAGTTGAGTTCGTATCGAAAAACGAGCTGCTAGAGCGGTCCGACTATGTAACGCTTCACATTCCGCATCTCGATGGAACTCATCACTTCATCGATGCGGACGCACTCGATCGTATGAAGACCAGTGCATATTTGATCAACACGGCTCGTGGACCGGTTGTCGATGAAATCGCTCTCGTCACAGCAGTCCAGAGTGAACAGATCGCTGGTGCTGGAATCGATGTGTATGAAGAAGAACCTCTTTCGCCGGACAATCCGATCCTCAAGATGGAAAATGTCATCTGCACTCCGCACGTTGCAGGTTCGAGCGAACTCGGCTGGGAGACTATCCGACGTCGTGCAGGTGAAGAAGCTGCACGAGTTCTGCGTGGCGAACGACCAACAGTAGTAGTGAATCCTGAAGTTCTCGGTCGTATTTAGCGACCCAACCCTGTCATGTCCCCTCGCCTTCGGGAGAGCGCCAGGGTGAGGGTAGATTGTCGCAGCGACCAAGTCATTCGACGACGCCCGGAGCTAAACAAAACTGCGACGCAGAGCCGAGTAGTTCGACGACGAGTGCGACTAACTCTGGGAAACCACTTGCGCCCACTCACGATTCACGATTGGGCAACAGACGTTAACTAAAACTGATCACCTGTTTGCGTGGGTCCTCGCAAACCTTCTTTGTCGCATTTCCGTATAATCCGCTAATCGGTCTTGACCAAACCCTTAATCGGGCAGGCGGCCGTGGGCAGGAAAACTCTACTGTCCGGAGTTCGATTCCAAGAAGGAGGTGGTCTGTTTTAATGTCTAGTACCAAACGAGGTGTCCTACGTTAAAGTAGGGCGCCCTACCAGTAGGGCACCTCTAGAGTAGAGCCACCCGATCAGCAAACTCCCGTAAAACGGATATGCTGGTCCGGTGGCTCTACTCGCGTCTGGGGCAACTCCAGATGCAACCTGTCACATTTGTCCTCCCCCGGACCGGGGGAGTTAGAGGGGGAGATTGCGACGCGTGACCAAGTCATCCGATGACGCCCGGAGCGAAATCACGAGACATTTCACGGCTACCGGCTTCGTCGTTCACGGCGATTCCACCCTGCTTCATTGGCATAAAAAAGTTCAGGAGTGGTTACCGCCCGGTGGTCACATCGACGACAACGAAGACCCTGTACAAACCACTCTTCGCGAGATCAAAGAAGAAACCGGCTTCAACGTTGAAATCGTGCCGACTCAATCAGAACTAATCATCGGTAACCTCGAGCAAGTGACGGCTCCTCACAGCATCATGATTGAGAACGTTGTCGACAAAAAGCACGGCGAGCATCAGCACATCGATCACATCTACTTCACTCGGCTTATTGGCGATGAGACAACTGCCACCGACGAACATCCCGACGCCAGTGTCGGATGGCTTTGGGCGTCGCTCGACGATCTTGCCAGAAGCAAAAAGTTCGAAACACCTTCAGGCGAACTCAGGACACCACCCGAAGACGTGATCAAGCTGGGTTCAGCAGCAATTCGGCACGTATCTGGCGCTTAGCGCAGTACCTAATCTCCGCAATCCCGAAATATGACTACTTGCAAATAACAACTGCAAGACAGAAACTGCGCGTATGCTCTCGCCGATCCAAGTCGCCATCGCCAATTTCGTCGATCACTGTCAGGCGATTCCAAACGCGCTCGGATCGCCCGGCAGTAAGACACCCATCCTCTCGACGAATCAGCACACGCTAAACATCCCGTATCCGAACGGAATAACGATTAGTGGTTCTGACAATCCCGATTCGCAATTGAGCCAAATTCGGCAGTTGTTAGCTGGCAGACCCACCGACGCGACAACCTCGATCGTTGACTCCTACTCGTCGCTCGATCTGACACCTCTCGGATTTCACGCCATCTTCGAAACGCCATGGTCGTTCAGGTCACCTGCACCAGTAGAACCTCAGCAAACATCCGAACCACAACCTCGGGTTGAATCAGTCAATACTCCAGCCCAACTCCAAGAATTCGATCGGGTGGCGGCAGTTGGATTTGGCCAACCAGACGCCGATATCGTCTACTCGGCGCCGTTGCTAAGTGACCATCGATACGGCTTCTATTTCATCCGGCATTCGAACAATGTCGTCGCTGGGATTCAGACCTTCACGAACAACGATTCCATAGGCATTTACACGCTATTCACTCTGCCTGAGTTTCAGCAAAAGGGACTTGCGACGCGGCTGGTTGAACATGCTTTGGCTTCTGAAATGAATCTGCCTGCAATCACAAATCCGAGTGACGATTCAGAGAGAATATTCGAAAAAGCAGGATTCACGAATATTGGCACCCGCACAATCTGGCTCCACGCTCCCGACTAAAACGAATCGGGATGCCGACCAACCGCGGGGCCTTCACCCATCACGTTAAGCAGCCGAGCTTTCATCCAGTGGTAAGCCGGTTCTGCCTTTGAATTTCCGTACCACTTCAACGCCTGCAGTCCCACGTGTAATTGACACACCAGCCAGCGTTCATCGAGACCCGGCACATCCCGCCCAATCGAAGCATATTGCTCCACAAACAACTGCTTGAGTGGGAGGTTCGACGCGTAAAGCTCGGTTCTAGCGCCATCGTACAAATGATCCCCAATGATCGAATTGTCCCAATCCAATACAGCCGAAACCTCATCGCCAATCACCAGCGTATTGTCGTAGCCGAAATCGATGTGAACGACAGATCGCCCGACCTCGGGCAACGCTTCCAAAGCCGACATCATCCGTTCCGAAAAGTGCTCGAAAACGTCTGCTTCCAGAAAACCGCCACGATCGTCAAACCAATCTCTTCGTCGATCGTAAAAGCTGCCAGGCTCGCGTGAAAACGTCTCTTCTGTGAGGTACTCAGACCACGATTCACGCTGCCCATTGCCCTCGTCATTCATCCAGCCGTAACCAGTCGTATCCGAAATATCGATCTCCGAAATCTTGACCATCGCTTCAACCGCAGCCGGAATCAAATGCCGACGCCCCTCGTCTTCAAGTTCGCCCATGTGCTCGCCCGGCATCAAATCGCAAATGGCGTAGGCAAGGAGATATGAATCGGCAGAATGCTTCGACCTCTCGTCATCTGGAAGATTTCCGACCGCCATCGGAACTTCGCCAGACGCCAACAGTCGAGGCGTAGGCAATCCAACCGCCGCCGCCCGAGGAGCGATAAACCGATCCTTCGTCACCGCTCCGCCATTCTCTTTGGCGACGAACCGAGCTACGTACTTCCCCGGTTCAACCGGCGTGTCCTCCCCCGGATCGGGGGAGCTAGAGGGGGAGACTGCAGCGGCGACCAAGTCATCCGATGACGCCCGGAACAAATCACGCACCTCAAACCCAAACACGCTCGAAACCTGCCCGTGCTCGAACTGCGAAATATCACTAACCGCACCGCCCGCCCATTCTTCAAGAAACGAGGTCAGTTCAGCGATATCCAGTTCAGGTCGAAACAAATTTGCGAACTCCGTAAAACGTTCAACATCATCATGCTGAAGCCTGTCCCGTATCAATCGATCAATCCAACCACAACCCCATCACCACATCACCGATTCCTCCGTCACAATAGACCACCGCAATACCAACAACCACACCCAGAAATAACTACCTCTCCCCATGCAAGCAATCGTCCTTCACGGCAAACAAGACATCCGATACACCACCGACTACCCAAAGCCCGAACCCAAAGCCGGCGAAGTGCTGCTTCGGATGACCTACTCATCCATCTGCCAAACCGATATTGAAATGTGGCAGCACGGCATGTTCAACTGGGGCGGCAAACCGCACATCCAGGGACACGAGGCCGCCGGAGTCGTGGTCGAAATCGGACCCGCCCTCGACGAAGGACCTAGTAACGAACGACGTGGATCCAAGCTTGCCAAAGCCGAACTCAAGGTCGGCGATCGTGTAGCAGTCGAAAACGTGCGCACCTGCGGAACGTGCTTCTTCTGTCGCAAGGGAACCTCGCAGCTTTGCGAGAACGGACGCAACTTTGGGTTTAGTGACGATGGCGGACTCGCCGAGTTCGGTGTCTGGCCAGCGTCGTTGTGCATTCCCCTGCCCGACAATATGACTAACGAGGAAGCGCCGCTTGCCGAGCCGACTTCCGTTGCGGTTCACGCTGTGGAGAATGCGAACGTTGTGGTTGGCGAAACCGCTGCTGTTATCGGATGTGGTGTGGTCGGACTCTGCACGCTTCAGGTGCTGAAGGCAGCTGGTTTGAAGGTCATCGCAATCGACCCTCGTGAGCAGAGTTTGAAAATCGCTCGTGAGCTTGGTGCCGATGAAGTACTGAACCCGAACGAGGTCGACGCTGGAGAGCTTTTGCCGGGTCTAACCAACGGCTACGGACCTGATGTGATTATCGAGACAGCGGGTGCGCCCGGTACGGGCATGGACGCTGCGAACTGGGTACGACGCGGCGGCAGGGTGGTCATCGTTGGCTTCTCGCACACATCGCAAGACGACATCAACTTCGGACGCTCCCACATGGGCGAAAAAACCATCATGGGCTCGTCAGCCACCTCCCACGACGGCTACCGAAAAGCCGTAGCACTGATCGCAAGTGGTGCGGTGAACGTGAAGCCCCTAATCTCAGCGCTGGTACCGCTGGACAAGGGAATCGAGGACGGTTTCGAGCGAATGCTCAAGCCCGAGAAGGATGTTTACCGGATTCTGGTTGGTAACGGGTAATAGCGTTTTCCATCTGAAGATGTTCGCGAAAAGCTAGGAAACGAGCTCGCATCAATGCGGTCTCTACGAATGAACCTTGCTTACGGCAATTTCGCCAGTTCTTTGCGTTCAGAACAGGCTGGTAAGCAATCTGAATAACCGGTCGATATCTTGGGGTTCACCAGGAAAAGCTAAACCACCTGTTGCCCCTGCAATGCTATCCAAAATTGCCAGATTAGCGCCATCTCCGTAGCCGATTGCATAAATCAACACTGGAATTTTTCCGGACTGTACGTAGTTACGTACCTGAGAAGAACTCATGATGCTGTCGGAATCTGCACCATCACTTAATACAATTAACAAGTTCAGACGATCATCTGCGCCTTCGCGCTGAAGGATGTCGTAACCGTGGGCTATTGCATCGAATAAAGCCGTGCCGCCCTCGTCATCCAATTTCGAAATTTCTCTCGACCAAAGTTGGCGGTCTGTTCCAATTGGAATTACTTCAGAAATAGCATCATCAAAGTCAATTAGCCCGATCTTCTCACCGGGGTCTTCAATCATCGACATGAACAGTGTCAGAGAATCTCTGAGGCGACTGATCTTCCCACCGTCCATACTCCCGCTGGTATCTGCAAGAATCAAAACATTGGCATCTGCGTTGAGCAGCCCTCCGGGATCAGGAGGTGCGACCACATTGTCGAGTTGAATCGGATCAACGAGAGTGAATGTATCCGGATCTTGACTTTGGAGCGGAGGTTCGGATACCTGCCCATCGATCTTTATTACACCCTGTTGCCAGTCCGATTCAAAAATCAGTCGATCAAATGCGATGATGTCTGTATACATCAATATTTTGACGTCCCAATCACCGGCCTGATTGGGCCAGAACCCCCATGCCACTTCTGAAGAGCTACCTGCCGGGACGTACGAAGACCTGAATGGTAGATCGACTATCTTCCCGTTGGGCGACCTGACTTGCGCGGATATTCCGAATGCCCAGTCGAATTGACCTTCATTTTCTATGTGTCCTCCGAACTCAACAAAATCGCCTATCCCCACGTTGCTCTCGACTTTTGACAGAGAGGCTGATCCGGCAACGTTGTCGCCGATGATCTTTTCAATAGCCTTATCTATGCGCACTCGAGACCATTCCACATGTTCGCTATTCAAGCATTTTTGTTTTTCGCACACATTAATCTTGTCAGCGGTCGAAACTAGGTGTGACTCCAATTCTTTGGGAGTTATTTCTGGATCGAAGGATCGAAGTAATGCCATAGTTGCCGTAACTATCGGAGCTGAAATCGATGTGCCGTCAACTCCCTTTGCCACCCCCGGATTGAACACAGACGTTGTCGCAATATTGGTCCCTGGTGCACTCAGGGTCACATCCAAACCATAATTCGAGGTTCGAGTACGCTCATCACCTGTCGTAGAGCCGACCGCGACAAAGTTGTCGTGAGTAGACGCGATATTCGAAGGAATCGCAAATGCTGAATCGATTCCACTGTTACCAGCAGCCGTAACAAACATTATGTCCGGCATTAACGCTATGAAAGACTCAGCCGGGGTATTCCTGATTAGCCCACCGAATGAACACAGTCCCGCAACAAACGAATTATCATCATCTGTATTCTTGCAATCAGAGCCGTAACTCATATTCACCAAATCAATTGCTGATCGGCGTCGGTATATATCTGCGAGCGCCTTCAGTTCTGCATAAGTAGACACCGTCATAACCAGTTGGTTGTCCAGAACAGCTTGCACGCCGATCTTGTAGAAATATATTTCGAATGGTATGTCCCCTACGCTTGCAAGTACTCCGGATGAGAGACGTCCGTTATTCTCAGCAGCGACAACGCCTGTCACGTAGGTTCCGTGGTAGTTGTGGAGGTTGTCGTCGAGTTCATCTGGCACTAGGTCGATTACCTGTACATGCTCTAAGTCAAACTCTTCAACGAACATTTCAAGATCTAGCCCCATGTCCAAGATGGCAATCCCTACAGGGTTCATTGACAGAGGGTGCTTCTCAAGTTCACGAATAGCATCCTCAAGTCCGAGAATTTCGAATGGCTTGCGTAAATCGCCAGAGAGTTGCATGAAATCTAGCTCATGTCCTGCTGCCGGCATGAGAATCTCTGGACTCACGTGAGTGACCCGATGATCAGCGGATAGGACATCCATGGTGGCTATCTGGGAAATGGAATCGGAAGATTCAAGTTCCAGTAGTGAAATATCACTACCCGTGATTTGATCAATCACAACAGCGCCAACTGATTTTGCGACAGCAGAGATGTCTTCGCCAGGTCTAGTTGTGACGATCAAGCGATTGACGACACTCGCACCTGAAATCTCAGGAAATTGGACGATATTTCTGGGATCTAGCGCAGGTACGCCACCTGTGTCCATAAATACGACAATCCGCGCTTTAGTAATCAGCCCACCGGCAGTAACCGTTGCCGATGTGGCTCCATCTCTCGCAGCGCGCACCACCTGGTCGGCACTGACGTAAGCTATTGAAGAGTCAGCGATATTTATCGAAATATCACCTAAAGCGCTGCTTGCCGAAGACACTGAACCGTCGGACATTACCGCCAATACTGAAATTTTCTGCTCAATATTTCCGGTCGATAAAACCACAGTATGCGGTTCTATTTTAAGCGACACAACGCTCGGTTCAGAACCGGCATCGACCGTCGAAACCGCCCAGACCAGTATCGACACCGAGATTGCGCCCGCAAGTATCACAGTGCCTAGACCGATCACAAGCGCTCGATCAAAGTGATTTACTAAGTTCATTTGATGGCCGAATCAATCGAGTAAGTTAATCCGTGCTGACGGATGGTTTGACTCACCTGCTCACCAATTGATTACTTTTCGTTTTCTTGAGCGATCCCATCTAGTGACCGTCCTAAGCGGACGATGAGATAGTAGATTCCAACTGAAACTATCAACGCTCCGACTGCTACCACCAAACCAGAGATTGCAGTAATTAGTGTTGCCATATCGGACATAAAGTCTCTCCTTGTGTGCAATGCGAAATCAAGCCACAGACTACATGTAATGTCAACTCGGCTTTATACATCACCGATATCGCACCATGTAATTTACTGTTAGAAGATCAATTTATTCGCACCAGCAAGTCTCGTATCAGATAGCGAATTCATCAATCATGACGCCTGTTTTGAAGTGAATTGACAGCTTGACTGTGAAAGCCCCCTACCCCAAATGCTCTCGCGGAATCCTCAACGCCATCGAACCCGCCACGGTAACCACGTCATACTGCCCAACCATTCCGACCAACGTGTGCGCCGCCCAGTCCTCGAATCCATAATCAGCGACTAGCCACTGGACCATGTCGGTGGTGGCTAGTTGGAGTCCTCGGTTTAGCGAGGAGCTGAATTCGGCTTGGCTGCCGAGGCTGATAATAAATTCGTCCGTTTCGATTCGGGGCATGGTCAAATCCTGCAGCTTGCCATCAGCCCTCGAACCTCCAGCACTCTCGGCGTCGCCAGCATCAGCCTGCCCTACATTCGACCCAGCCTTCACCAGCGTGACCGTGAAATCAACGTCCATGGAGGTCTCGATTCCGTTGCCGAGCGGTTCGCCATCGCCTTGCAGCGCGTGTCCGTCGCCAACGTACAAGTAAGCTCCGGTTTGCGACACGGGCAGGTGCACGGTGGAGCCTTCACGAATCATGTTGTAGTCAATGTTGCCGCCGTACGATCCTGATGGCCCCGACGTTGGAGTGAAGTCGCCTTCGGGCGCTACGCCGATGCAGCCGAGCATGGGTTCGGCCGGGAATTCCCGCACCTGACCCGGACTTTCCGGGTAGCGGGCGCTGACGACGTTTCGTTCGAGATCGATGTCCCACGGCAGCAGGTCGGAACGATCCTTGCGTACGAGGTCCATTTTGTAATCGTTAGAAAATACTTCAGCGACGTGATCGGGATTCAATGAAACCAGACCCAGCCGGATAGACGTGTAGCCCCAGTTGCGGTTGAGCTTCAGCTTGTCGAGCTTCACCGAGATAGTGTCGCCGGGTTCAGCACCTTCGACATAAAAAGGACCCGTCAGCGGATTGCCGGTTTCGTGCAGGTGCTCGTCGTTCAGATCTTGCCCACCCGAATCGAGTGTCTTGGTTACAACTTTGTCGCCGGGCTTGATGGTCGCAAGCACCGGGTACGATTTCGAGAACGTGCGGTAGTAGGTTGTGGCGACTATTTCGTGCGTTTGTGGCATGCGTCGAGCGGTTCCTGTGTGATGGCTGGCGAATCGCCCGGAATCGTAGCATGAGAGCGTTTAGCTCTGGGCGGTGCAGGACGACTCGGCACGCGCTGCAGTCTCGTTTAGTGCCGGGCGTCGTCGAACGACTTGGGCACGCGTCGCAGTCTCGTTTAGTGCCGGGCGTCGTCGAACGACTTGGGCACGCGCTGCAGTCTCCCCCTCTAACTCCCCCTATCCGGGGGAGAATCGTTTATTTACTTTACTATTTGGTTTTATAACTATATGGTTTAATACATGACGACAGACACTCTTTCAAAAACGTTCGCTGCTTTGGCTGATCCCACCCGCCGAGATATTCTCGCCCGATTGATGGCTGGCGAGGCATCTGTTTCAGAAATTTCAGCTCCGTTCGATATGACGATGCCTGCCGTTTCCAAGCACCTTAAGGTTTTGGAGAATGCAGGGCTGATTACACGCGGCAAATCGGCGCAGTGGCGACCTCGCAAGCTCAATGCAGGCCCGATGAAGGATATTTCCGAGTGGCTGGAATCGTATCGACAACATTGGGAAGAACGACTTGATCGCTTCGACGCATATTTGACTGACTTACAAAAGCACGAAACTTTCGCCCCCGATCCAAATCAGAAAGACATCAAATCATGACTGCTATCGAACATCCTGAACGAACGCTAGTGATTGAACGAACGTTCGATGCTCCTCGAGAGCTTGTTTACGCAGCCTGGACTGATGGAGCCAATATCGACAAATGGTGGGGTCCGTCGATGATGACTACCAAGACGGTGGATCGTGACTTCTCGGTTGGGGGTGCGTGGCGATACGAGATGTTCATGCCCGACGGGAAGAACATGGGCAAGATCGTCGAAAACCATTACGTCGAGATAGTCCCGAACGAAAAGGTTGTTTGGAACGAGCAACTCGCTGGGGACGATAGCAGCCGTGTGAACATAACTTTGCTGTTTGAAAATGCTGGCGAAGAAACCAAGTTAACGATGCTCATTCTTCACGATACGATCGAGCAACGAGACACAAACGAGACCAGTGGAATGCTGATGGGCTTCAACATGACTCTCGATAGCTTTACTGAGTACCTCTCTGCACAATCTAGCTAAATCGGTGTATCAACTTACGAAGTGCCGGCGCAGAATGATTCAGCGCCGGCACTTTGGCGTTAAATACGAGCGCAGAACACAAATTTGACTCCGCAAAATTCCAAATGGGCGAACTAGCAGCCGTCGCCAATGCCATTGTTTGGGCACTCACGGGTGTGCTGACTAAAGGCGTGGGCAAAAACGTTAAGCCAGCGCACATTGTTGCCGCTCAGGTGTGGATAGGTCTCGCCTTTTTGTTGACCGTGGGATTCGTGCTGGGTCAGACCGATGCGCTGATCAACGTCGAGTTTAGATCGGCCATGTTTTTGGCTGGCGGTGCGCTAGTGAACACAGCGGGTTCGCTGGTGTTTTGGCTGGCGCTTTCACGTGGAACGGTGAGTACGGTTTATCCGACCACGCAATCGATTTTCATTTCGGTTTCGGTGCTGGCGGGTTGGCTGTTTTTGGACGACACGCCTCAGGTGGGAGTGATCGGTGGTGCGGCGTTGATTATCGGTGGGGTGATTCTGTTGAATCTAAAGCCAGCGGTTGATCCTGAGGAGTCGGATTCACCTTCCGATGTTGCGGATGGCTCTACTGTCCGTCGCCCAAAACCAGCTCGCAAATTCAAAGGTGATTTCGTTGGTATCGGACTCGGCATCACGACGTCGTTTTTGTGGGCAGGTGGTTTCCTTTCGACGGTTGTTGGACTCGAAGATACGCCTCCGGTCGCTGCGGCAACGATTCGAAATCTGGTGCCGGCGGTACTGTTCGTTGGTGTGGCGATTTTCTTCCCGACGCAGCGGATAACTCGGGTGTTCAAAGGGAACGAAGTTCGGCTAGTTGCAGGGGCGTTTATGTTCGCCCTGAGCGCGCTGACGTTCGTGATTGCTCTCGACAACGCGCCGCCTAGCGTTGTGGTGGTGCTTGTGAATACGTCGCCAATGTGGGCAGTTGTGTTCGCTACTATCGTTCTGCGCGAACGGCTAGGTCGTTACGCACTCGGTGGTGCGCTGCTCAGCATGGCGGGAATTTTCGTGACTTTAGCGTTCCGTTAGTCCCACTGCTTTAGCAGTACGTCACGACTTCGGATTGCGGCTTCTTCTCGATCAGGTAGGCGCCCTGATGTTTCGAGTGCCACCACATAATTTCTCGACTTCACAAGCTTGCCAACTGATGTCCAGTCGATCAGCCCAGTCCCAATTTCCATGTGCTGATCTCGCACGTTCCCAGCACCTTCAGGACCACGAGCGTCATGGGCTTGAACGTGTTGAATCCGCTCGCCGAACGTTTCGATTCCAGCGTCGATTCCGCCTGAGCCCCACGCATGACCTACGTCGAGAGTAATCCCAACAGCCGGACTGTCGATTTCGTCGACGGCATCAGCGAGTTCCTTGTGCGATCTGATCACCCAGCCGGGGTTGTAGTGCATATTCTCTAGCCCGATGATCACGTCGGCGTTCTCGGCTTCTATCGCAGCTTCTTTCACCCATTCGATGAAGAAATCCATTGCAAGCGCACGGTCGTCGTCAGACTCCTCGCCCTGCTCAACGCCGGGGACATGAAGTCGTCCTGGATGCAGAACAATGACTTCGACACCTAGCTCGCCAGCGACGTATGCCTCTTGCCCGAAATCTTCGAGATCGCGTGCTCGTGTTGCGGCAACGTGAGAGCCGGGTAAGGCTGAGGGAGGAAAGTGGTGCGTGTAGCGGAGATCGTGCTCCTGCGACATGTCGTGCGCCCACTTTAGATCGACGAGGTTTTGTTTTGACAGGTAGATTTCGGGGGCGTTGAACTCGACGCCGTTGAAGTTGTGCTCTATCGCAAATTCGACTGCATACCGCACCGATTCCTGGTTATCGAGCGAAGACGAGGCGACACTAATTTCGGTCATATATGACTACTTACTAACTACTGAATATGGCAGCCGGAAATCGCCAAGTATTCCGGCTAGTTCGAGCATGTCGTTTGCTGAAAGTTTCCACTCGGCGGCGGCAGCGTTGTATATCGCTTGCTCAGGTGTTTTCGCACCGACAATACAACTGGTGACAACCGGGTTAGCCAGACACCAAGCGATTGCCAACTGTGCGCCTTCACGTCCATGATCGCCCGCCCATTCGAGCAGTTTCTCTACGATCTCCATGGCGGGAACGAACACACTTTCCACGAATTCGGGCTTGCTCACCCGTTCGTCGTCGCTAGGGAACACGTGGCCGGGTCGATATTTACCGCTGAGCATTGCCTTCGCCAGCACGGAATGCGGTATCACGCCAATGCCTAACTCTTCGCATGCTGGCAACACGTCGTCTTCTACCTGCCGAGTGAGCATGTTGTATCGAGGTTGCGAGCTATGGATTGTGCCGTGCTTGGCGGCTTCTCGGTGATGATCGCCTGAGAAGTTCGACACTCCGATGTAGCGAATTTTGCCTTCGTCACGAAGTTTTTCGAGATTCGCCATAGTGTCTTCGATGGGAATTTCGAACTGTGGCCTGTGCAGTTGGTATAGATCGATATAGTCGGTTCCAAGCGATCTGAGGCTGTTCTCGATTGCCTCGGTCATGTGCTCAGCCGATTGATCGCCTGACAGCTTCGTGGCCAAGAAGACTTGATCACGTCGCCCTTTCAAAGCCTTGCCCAAAACACCTTCGCTGGTTCGATAGCCTTCGGCTGTATCTATGAAATTGGCGCCAGCGTCGATAGAGGCGTGAATAGTAGCGATTGCCTGATCATCGGGAATCACTCCCATACCGCCACCTAGCGGCCAAGCACCAAGGCAAATTACCGATACATCTGGCCCGTTCGTTCCCAGCTGTCGTGTGTCCATTTATCTCCTGATCGATTCAACCAAACTGATGTCGTGGACGTTATACACGAAAGCTAGTCCGCCATCTGCTCAAGTGCTTCACTTAGCAGTCGATTAAACCCGGCTGGATCTTCGTTCATGACGAAATGACCGTTTGTCGGCAAATATCGAAGTTCGATGCCCGCGCTGCGAGCTGCATCTTCGTCCATCGGGCGATCGGTGGCATTGAACGTGAACTTTGGAATGTCCAAGTCTGAAGCAAGATCGAACAAAGCAATATCGTCAGACATTCCCTTCATGGCGCCGACCGCTACTTCCGGAGATACAGAAATCATCCCCTCGGTAATCTCTTCTCGAAGGTCATCGGGGGTTGTGTCTGTGAACATATTCGACACGAGAGAAGTTGTTGCGGACTCGTAATCGTCTACAAAACTTCGCCATTGAGATGCCTGCTTACCAGTGCTCGGGTCGTCCTTCAAATATTTGAACGTATCGGCGCCAATCACTCCCGAAACCCGTTCCCCGAGCAATTGCGCAGCATGGATAATCACCATTCCCCCCATGGAATGCCCGATTAGCACTGCGGAGTCGACGTTTTCTTGATCGAGAACAGCGCGTACATCTTCGGCGAACGATGGCATTGAATAATCGCTTCGCCCAAGCGACGATTCGCCGTGCCCAGCGAGATCAATTGCAATGATGCGATAACGTCCAGAGAATGCCGAGACTTGGTCACGCCAGTGTGTGCGATTGCACGTCCAGCCATGAACGAAAATTATGGTCAAAGAACCTGATTCTTTAGCAGGTCCTGACACATCGTAGGCAATTTTCACGCCATCGAAAGAAACAGCAAATTTTCGTTTCATTTATCAACCGTCAACAGTTTGGAGCTCACTCTCGATCTCTGCACATATATGAGATATTTCGTTTCTCGCGCCAATAGACAAATTTCGGGCACCCGACACCTCGGCTTCAACTAATTCGGCCAATGGAGCCTGAAACTCAAATCGCTTGTCTCGACCAAATTCTTGTAGTTCCTTTACCAGTGTCACGCGGAAAGGCTGAACTTTGGTTCGTAACGACTCAGCCATTCGGTCCATACGCTCACAAACTTCAAGTTGATCGAGGAGCGATTTCTCAAGAGGTGAGGGAGCTGTAACACTGGACCAGACGTAGATGACGAACGCCAATGCCGTTGTCATCAACAGAAATTTTCTATGCCGGTAGAGATACGCCATTTCGAGTTACGTTCCCAATCCCTATTCGCAAACTCGCCGCCCACATCCGTACTCGACCCGAATCATACCCGCTTATTAAATGCGCGTAGTTCTCACTCACGATTTTGCCACCATGACCAGCTAATAATTAAAAGGCAATGAGCAGCGCAGAACAGCCGCACCCCATCGTTCTTCAGTTGGAAAAAATTGAAGGCCGACTAGGCAAAATCGAAAAGGCTCTTGGCATAGACGATAAGCCGAAGACTTTCATCCGGAAACGGACGATGGTGATGATCGCCGTCATGCTCATGTTCGCATCAGGTCTCATGTACGGCGTTAACTACGTACTGAACGAACTTTTTGCGGCATTGCCCGCGTAGGCAATCGCCCAACACTCCAGTCCGCCTACTCGCTCAATCGTCTCAGTCGCCACATGCATAAGTGCGATATCGAGAACGATTGCACCGAACTACCGCACCAATACACACAAGTGCATCTAGGTATCCCCTCCAATGCCGCTCGTATTCGAGCGTAGGAGTCTAGTAGTACGGGATAAACATTGGATGGAGTTCCAGTAGTTGAACATCGAAACTCACATCCTGCGAGTAATCTCACTACGCTCAGAAGACTCGCTCGATGAATCGTTCGAGACCATCCTGCGAAACGCAGGTCACAAGGTCACAGTTCTTACTTCGACAGAACCAGCCTTCGCACTGGTTAGTTCGTCGTGGCCCGATGTTGTCCTATTCGATCCCATTTCTCAGTTCGGCATGTCAGGTTCGATACAGCGACTCCGATCTTCGTTCGAAGGTACTATCGTCGCTGCGGGTCACATCCCAGACCCCACTATCGCCGCAATGCTCGAAGAGCTAGGTGTGAAAAAGTTCGCCGCTACAGCCAGCGAACTACTCACAATCCTCAGAAACGTACCGTCTCGAAACGACTATCTCCATAACGACCCAATCGGGTTCGTATCTGATATCCCTGACTTCGCACCGGAACGTGCTCAAACTGTTGCACCTGAAGAACGTCAACTGGAACTTGTAAACGCCGATTCCGAACCTCAGCAATCGGAAACGGTCGAAGTTACGAGCCAGGACAATGTTGCAGAAACCCAATCGGTTTTTGAAGCAACCAAACGAGCAAACGCTTCGCTAAAACTTCCGTCATTACCGAAGTTCAAGATTTCACTTCCGATGAAACGATGGCACCGCACCGCACTGGGCGCTGCCGTCACTGCTGCCGTAGTTATTGCTGTTGCAGTTCCGTTCTTTGGCGATCGCCCAGCAAGTGAATCCGATGCTGCAAGCGATTCTGTCGCAAAGGCATTGCCAGTAGTACCTAATCTGCTAACCAAGCCACTCGCACCACTGACACTCGCTGAAATATCAGGCGACATTCTTCCGCTTGAAATCGCAGGTATCAAAGACCGAGCGGTTATCGAAGAACTTGCGATAGCGTTCTGGGGCGATACCGCTCCCGATGCGTTCGTGACAGTAAACGGCGCCCCCGTTGATGTTTCTGAGTACGGTGCTTTTGTGGTTGATTACCCACTCGAAGACGGCGCTAACTTCATCGAAATTTTAGCGAGCGACTTCCAGGGCCGAACATCTAGCCAATCTTTCACCATCGTGAGTCTGCAGTAATGAACAGATTCACAGCCTCGTTCACGAACCTCGCCCGCCCAATGGCAGTCGTACTACTAGCGATTGCCGTATTTGGATTGTTGGGAATTGGCGATTCTATTGCTGAAGCCAAAGAAACTCGGACTGCAGTTTTCGGCACAGCTGTAGATGCGCCTTCGGATGGCATTCTCGAAGTAGTTACTCGTGACGGCATTGTCATGCTCGTGATAACCGACGATACCCGAATCGACAAAAAGCGTGGAACGCAAAAACTCGATCAGGTCACTTCCGGAACATCTGTCATCGGTTACTACACCGAATCTGACGATGAACTGCTTGCTGGAAAATTAACGTTCAGAAAGCGAAACTCAAAGTCATCGTACCGGCACGTCGTTGGAGTCATTACCGATAAAGATGACGACACGATCACCGTCCAAACTGACGACGGTGAAGAGGTTGAAATAGGATCATCTGACGATCCTACTGACGATGAAACCGAAGAAGGCAGCCTTATCGTCACGGTAGTTGAAACCGATGAAGAATCTGGCGAAATCGATGCTGTTGCCGTTCGTTCAGCTGAGCAAACTATTTCACGATTGAACGATGCCATCGGTCACGAGATCACACTCGCTCAAGAGAAGCTTCTGAAAGCTCGCATGTCGGCAACTGCTTCGGTTCACCTAACCCGACTGTACGAGACTCTCGACGATATTCAAGCCGAAGCGCAGGAGAAGATCGAAGCCGCTTTCGCAGAATTCCAAACTAGTTATACAACCACCCTTGAAGACAATCTAATTTCACCACCGTTGGTGTTACTTAAGGGCAAGGTACTGACAAGAAGTTCCGTTCAGGTGGTCATAGCAAAGAATGGCAACGGGAACCGTTCGTACATAACTTTAACTCCCGACGTCGAGGTAGAGCTTCCTAATGGAAGTGACGGTCAATTGGGCGATGTTCTACCTGATACATGGGTAGAGATTTATGCACTGCCGCAAACCAAAATTTCCAGTCCGATAGCCCAGTCAATAAAAATAGTTCCAGCACCGACTAAACCCGGGAATAGCGGAAACGGCAATGGGAGCACAGGTTCGGATGCAGAGACCATCACGGGTACGATTGTTCTAGTTGATAACGGAAATTCTGGAACGCAGCGAGTGATCGTAGTTGATAATCCAGATGGTTCCGACGGTGCCGCGGCAGTTACTTCAGACACCACAATAAGTGGCGATGACGATCTAGTACCCGGACAAGAGGTTGAAATTGTTCTTGGCGACGACGGTTTTTCGGCTGATGAAGTCGTAGTTGTATCGTCACCATCTGATTCAACGGACGCAACTGCAACACCATCTCCACCGGTCGAGTACAAACTCATCGGAAAAATTAGAGAACTCGTATCAGCCGATGTCACCAGCGGTAGCGTCAGTGGTGTCATTCTCGATGACGTTTATCTGTCGTTAGAAACATTCTCGCCAGAGGCCGATCCGCTCGAAGTTGGTCAAGAACTCCAGTTCACCGTTATCGTCGATGAAGACGGGCGCTGGGTTGTTGTCGGCGTAGATTAGTGGTCGAGTCAACTCACTCGCAGTCGCTAACTTCCTGAGCGCCTATTCAACATTGCGCATGTGAACGATGGCACCTTGCCATTTGATCTTCGCCGAATTCGCCGATTCATCTGAAACGGCGTGCGATTCCCCCACTTAAAATTGCTGTGACACAGGCTCCAATCTATTGGGGCTAGACATATGGGCTATGCTGACTACACATGGATAATCAGTAGAAAGCCGGGGCGCGCGGTGCCCGATCTACAGCCTGGTCAAAAAGTAACGGTGAATCTCATCGGTCTCCACATTGCGGAGGTCGAGTTTGGTGGGAGCACGACCGCTAACGGCGTTATCGAAGCGATCGACACCGAGTCGCGCGAAATCACTGTGAGACTCAATTTATCGTTTAGCGGCCAGCGATTCATTATCGTTTCGCCGGCCAGAGTCAGTGCGCTTTAGTAAATCCTGGTTCGACCGGGCACGATTCGCAAAAGCCGCGCCAACTAGCCTCGAATTTCGGCTAACGCCGATGTGTAGCCGTCCATCAAAACACTCACCTCGGTTGAGTAGTTCACTAAAAGAACTCCGGCATCACGCCACTGGCGCGCTTGCTCGGCTGAACTAACTAACATGGCGCATGTTTTACCGTACTTGTTGGCAGCCTCAACGATCTGCATTCGCTTTTCGTCGAGCACTCGATTCATATCCGGAGTGCCAAACACACCAAGATCTTGAGCGAGATCTTGCGGGCCAAGCGTTAGGGCATCGATTCCGTCCATCGAAGCAATTTCGTCAATGTGCTCAAAGGACTGAGCCGATTCGAACATCACGGTTATAAAAACTTGATCGTTCGCGAATTTTAAGCGATCCATCACAGGCATCGACAAATCGAAATCGTTGCCTGGGGTAGCTCCGGCCATTCCACGTGAGCCACGGGGCGTATAGCGAGAAGCAGCGACGATTTCTGCTGCATGCTCGGGTGTGTCGACCTGCGGGCAGTGGATGTTGTAAATGCCCACATCGAGCAATCGTGTGATCCACTCTCGGTTAGCTTCTGGCGGACGAACCATCACCGGCATGTCGAGCGCCCTGCCCATCGCTGCAAAATTCGCAACGGTTTCGATAGATGGCGAAGAGTGTTCCATATCCAAACGAATGAAGTCGAGTCCTGCCTCTTTGAACATCGTCAACGATGCTGGATTACGGGTCATATTGACCCAAGTCCCGATCTGCAGTTCGCCTCGTTCAACACCAGCTCTTAGTGGGTTCGCTTTCAACGTTGCTCGCCTTTCAATGATTTACACATCGCAATTTACCGGCGCGAGTGTAGAGCATCTTTCCTGTGGAGATAATTTGTTGAGTGAAGGAATCGGAATCTAACTCACGATAGGAAACTCGAAATACTGTCTCGCAAACCTTCAGCATCGAGCCCGTGAGCCTCAACATGATCTTCAAGCACGCCGTACTTGCGCAGTTCCATATTTCGCAAGCCAAGTGACAAAAGTCGATGAGCACGATCGTGTAGCGCACCCGAAACTTCCGAAGCCGATGTTCCGAGTAAGTACGGCTCGACCAATACGACTTCTGACGTACCAGTATCACGAAGCGTCCAGCTGTCGAACGGCATCACAGTTGTGGCGTACAGAACGGTTACATCAAGAGCCTCTGTTGCTTCGAGCACCCGATCGAGCATCGGTCCGACAGCGATCACCGCTGGCGCACCCGATGTTCCCTGGCGTTCGACATGGAACTTCCCGGCTTCGATTGGGCGAGCTTCCGAGTTCGAATCTTCAGTTAATCGTACGTAGACCCTGCCATCGCCAGAAGCAGCTTCGTCGAGCAACACGGCAGCCTCGTCGGCGTGACCCGGCACATGAATATCGAAATCGGGCAGAAGCTTTAGCAATCCCACATCACCGGGGGACTGGTGAGTGCGACCACTGATTGGCGCATCGAACGAGCCACCGACACTTACGAAAATTCCGCCTAATCCAAGATGAGCAAAGTCGATCTTGATCTGCTCATACGGCCGTTCGAGTAGAAACGGTGTGTAGCTGTGAACCAAAGGCCTGAAGCCCTCTTTTGCAAGTCCAGAAGCCACACCGACCATCAGCTGTTCACGAATTCCACAGTTGATAAATCGTCCCGGAAACTTGTCGAGTAGCCCGGCATCTCGGAATTGTGAAACGCCGATATCGGCAAGAACCACAACTGAATCAGGATCAGTTTCGAGCATCTTCTCGGTCGATTCGATGAACGCATCTCGCATTGTTGCTGGCATTACTTTGGCTCCACTTTGGCGACTACTACATGTGGCATGCCCGGATGACTCTGCGTTAATGCCGTTTTGATGTCTTCGTGATCACGTCCATCAACAACAGCTGATGACCAACCCTCATTTTCGAATCGGGTTTGAATTCCGTCTGGCCAACCGAGCGACGCTGAGCCGTTATCGATAACGATTACCGTTAGATTTTCCAATCCCATACGACCTGCCATGGCGATAGCTTCGTGATTACTGCCTTCGTCTAGCTCGGCATCTCCAAGCAAGCAAAACACACGTGGGTCATTCTGGTTCCGCAGCCTGAGCCCCATAAGCATTCCAACACCGATACCCAGGCCGTGACCTAGTGAACCAGTACCGATCTCAACGGCTGGAATCAACTCGCCGTCCGGGTGATAGCCAAGACGAGAATCGAATTTGCCCCAGTTCTTTAGCTCTTCAACGTCCAACAAACCCTTCGCAGCCAATACTGCGTAGTACGCCATTGGCCCATGACCCTTAGACAGAAGGAATCGGTCTCGATCTGGAGCCTGAGGATTTTCGGAGTCGATTTTCAGCACAGAATCGTAGAGAGTCCAAATCACATCGAGAGTCGACGTGGCACTGAACGAATGCTTTTCGTCGCCCGTCATCAAACTCATCAGCTTTCCGATGTCTTGGTAGGTGTATTCAGTTGCGGGGCTTTGAGTCATTCTCTACACAATCCTTTTGGGTTTGATTCTCTGTTCACTAGCAAGTAGCCTACAACTTCAAGTTAACTTGAAGTCAAGAGGGATTTTGTTCATGGTAGACATCTCGGTGCTTCTTACCATCGGTGAAGTATCAGACCGTACAGGTGTGGCGACTTCCGCGCTGAGATTCTATGAGACTAGCGGACTGATCGAGTCGCGGCGAACATCTGGGAATCAGCGACGGTATCAGCGGTCGACGATTCGCACTATCGCGGTGATCAAGGCCGCACAGCGAGCAGGAATTCCGCTGGACGAAATACGCGAGCGCTTGGCTCGGCTGCCGGCAGGACGAGCACCCAACCGAGAAGACTGGGAGGAGTTGTCGAAGGCTTGGTCTTCAAGTCTCGATACTCGCATTGCACAACTCATCAGGGTCAAAGAAGATTTGGCAGATTGCATCGGGTGCGGCTGCCTATCCATCGACAATTGCTCACTGATCAATCCCGGCGATGAGCTTTCGAGCACTCTGGCAGGAACGAGCAAGCTGGAACTAGTCACCGATTCCGGTTCCAAATAGCGTTTAGTGAACTGAGCCAAACAAGTACCACGTAATACACTTTCGCTTCATGCCACTGCCTGTCACCCCAGATACCGACAATACGACTACAAGATCGACTTCTCGTCGATCTGTGCTGCTGCTTGTGTTGATGATCCTGATCATCGTCGTAGTGCCGATGTCACTCGGACGCAGTCGCATACCCGTGCCGTTCGATCAGTCAGTGGCTGATTCGTTCGCCAGTTCAAACGCCGATGTGGTTTTTATCGGAAACTCACTTCTGGATAACCGAATTAATCCCGATTATTTGAGTGAACTAATCGCCCGCGACGCGACGTCTCTCGCCATCGAAGGTACTGCTCCCGGTATTTGGTTCCTGCAGCTATCGAACGTAGTGGCAGCAGCTGAGAACGCGCCTAAGCAGATATTCGTCTTCTTTCATGACGATTTACTCACCAGGCCGATTTATTTCACAGGGGTCGAAGATCAACGACTAAGAGAGTCGTTGTCACATTCAAACATCAGTGGCTACGGGCTGCTGCCAGAACCAAAGGCATCGTTCGTCGATAGAGCGAGCGACGTATTCGAATCGCTGTACCCAATCGCCAGCTCTGGTTCATATCGTGACAGTGGTCCCATTTCTTCCATAGGTGCAGGAATCGTTGGGATGAACAATGACGAAGCAACCGAATCGGCTATAAACATATTCGGATTCGGCTTCAAGCGCGATCAAACGACAACCGTCCAGCAGCCTAAATATCACGGTAGCTTTCAATCAATGATTGGCAATTCGTTTTTGCCGTATATGCTCGAAATCGCCACTACGCTCGACACCGAAATAATCTTCGTGCGAGTAGCCGCCAGACCCAATGACGATGGCAGTCCGAACGAGCCTGAAACACTCGCGAACTACTCCACCGATATCGACACGTATCTCACTTCGAAAAACGTCGGCTACGTCGATATGACGGGCCACATCGATGAAGGTGCTATCGATGCCGCCATGTACAACGACGGCTATCACCTGAAGAGTCGATTCCGAGACCACTACACCGAATTTTTCGCCGAATGGATGTTGTCGAATACCGGAACGCTTAGCGATTCAGGTGGGCAGCAGTGACCTTTCAATCGCTCGAATATGCCGTGCTCCTAGCATTGGTCTTTGCCGTCTATTGGTTCATGTCGCGCCGTTACCAAAACTACCTGCTTCTCGGTGCTAGCTACGTCTTCTACTCGTACGCCGATGTCCGAATGGCTTTATTGCTTGGCGGGTACACGTTGGTGACCTATTTTTCGGCAAGACGAATCGAAGAAGATTCGGTGAACGCTCGGCGATATTTAGCAGTTGTTCTGATTGCTTCCTTGGGCGCTCTGGCGTTCTTCAAGTACGCAGGGTTCTTTGTCGAGAGCATTGCCGATGCATTGAATCTCGTCGGGCTGGCAAGTTTCGATTCAACATTAAAGATCATCCTTCCTGTCGGGATTTCCTTCTACACATTTCAGTCGATTGGTTACGTAATCGATGTGTACAAAAAACGAACTCATGCCATGCAAAATTTCGTCGATACCGCCCTATTCATCAGCTTCTTCCCTCAACTGGTGGCGGGTCCGATCGAGCGAGCATCGAAACTCTTTCCGCAATTAGAAACACGTCGTGCGTTCAATGTGGATCGAACTGCAAGCGGAATTACGCTACTAGCTTGGGGACTATTCAAAAAGCTAGTCATCGCCGACAACGTGGGCATGATTGTCGGCAACGTTTTCTCAGCCAGCCAGCCCGGAGGCACGATGCTGTGGGTCGGCGTTTTCGCATTCGGAATTCAAATCCTTGCCGATTTCTCTGGATACACAGATATCGCCCGCGGATCGGCTCGATTGCTAGGCATCGATCTATCTGTGAACTTCAAGCACCCGTGGCTAGCGTCCTCACCTGCAGATTTCTGGCGACGCTGGCACATCACTCTTTCCGAGTGGCTTCGTGATTACGTTTACATTCCACTTGGTGGCGACCGTAATGGCAAACGAAGAACTGCCATCAACGTCGTGATCACGTTTGCGCTCGGCGGGTTGTGGCACGGTGCGGCGTGGAATTTTGTTCTGTGGGGACTTTTTCATGCCGGATTTATTTTGGCTTGGCGAGTGCTGAAAGCAGCCGGGACGCCATCGAATCGAGCGGTTTCCACGCTTGCGACGTTCCTCGTCATTGGCGCAAGTTGGCTGCCGTTTCGAGAGAGCGATCTCACGTATATGGCCGACAACATTTTTGGTGCTCCACAAGAAGCACGACTGTCGGTGGCACTGGCGATTACCGCCCTGCTCTACTCGCTGCCGTTATGGCTTCACGCGATCGTAGATCGACCAGCGATTTCCAGCCTCTGGACGCGAAACGACGTGAGCAGGACGGCTGTATTCACCATTCTCACACTCACGTCGTTTGTAGCTATATTGGCTCTTAGAGCCGATACGACAGCAGAGTTTATCTACTTCCGTTTTTAGCAATCGCAGTCGATGAAACCACGAAAGCCTATTCCACAGGCATCAACCATTCGGCAACTTTTTCGCAGTTGGTTGAAGGGTCGAGCAAGTTACCTTCGTCACCCTCGCACATGAACACCACGTTTCCGACCACGGTGTAGTCGTTGTACGTAGGGAATCGAGTCGTGCATGTAGCAGGCAGTACATCATCCGAACCCTCGGATTCAGGTTCTAGATACGATGCTGAGAACGACTTCGATGGAAAGCCTGTGTTTGCCTTTACGGCGGAAGAACCGACAGGACGTCGGCACTGAATTCTGTCCGTAAAGTCGCCATCACGAGCCTGATTATCACCTTCGCGTCGGAAGGTCTGATCTTCTGCTGCTGCAACTCCAAGCGTCTTAGCCTCTTCGGCAGAAGCGTAAATCAGAACACCAACTTCAGTCTGATTCATGTAGCCCCACTTGAATGTTGTAGCTCCGGGGTAGTCAAGGACGAAATCCTTTTGTCCCTTCCAACCGATCGCCTTCACATCGGCCTCAGTGAAAATCTGAGTCGATTCAACCATTCGAATTCGCTGAGGTGTTGCATCGTCTCCACCAGATGCAACCAACGATTCGTCTTCAGCAGATCCACACGCAACCGCCACCGCTGCGATCAGCAATGCCGAAATCAGCAACAACTGAACTCTAGAAATAAGTAGAAATCGATTCATCAAAAATAGCCTTAAGTGCAACCGTGCGAATTAGGGGTTTAGAACGACGAACCATATGGTACTTGGAAACCTATCCAATAGCTGATGCATTTGTAAAAGGTGCTTAAACGAAATCAGGCCACCGAATAGTGACCTGATTCCTAAAATATTTCGTAGTACAAGAGAGTCGCTTAGCCGACTAGGAAGGGTTCAACCACTCAGCAACTTTCTCACAGTTGGTCGAAGGTTCGAGCAATCGACTTTCATCACCCTCACACATGAACACCACGTTTCCAATCACCGTGTAGTCGTTATACGTCGGATATCGGGTCGTGCATCCTCTAACCTGCGAGGCATCATCTGGACGATCAGAATTAGGCTCTAGGTAAGAGGCATAGAACGACTTCGATTTGAATCCAGTGTCCGCCTTTGTAGCCCTGGAACCAACGGCAAAGCGGCAGGAAATCCTGTCAGTAAAGTCGCCATCACGAGCTTGATTGTCACTCTCGCGCCGGAAAGTCTGATCGGCTGCTGCTGTGACTCCAAGCGTTTTGGCGTCTTCGGCAGAATCGTAAATCAGAATGCCGACTTCGGTCTGATTTAGGTATCCCCATTTGAACGTCGTTGCTCCGGGGTAATCAAGCACGAAATCCTTCTGAGCCTTCCAGCCAATCGCCTTTACATCGTCTTCGGTGAATATCTGAGTCGACTCGATCATTCGAATTCGCTGAGTTTCTTCTCCACCCGACGCAACCAACGAGGTGTCGTCAGACCCACAGGCGATAGCTACGAGAGCGATCACAATCGCAAACACTGCAAATAGCTGCGCCTTAGAAACGTTCTTCGCTCGAACCATAAATAACACCTCTAAATGTGTAGCGAACGCTAGCTAGCTACAACGTGAAAAATTTCTTGCGGTGAAGAGTATCGAACGTTCACATGTCTGGGTCACTTCTTAAAACAAATCAGGCCACCAAAATGGTGACCTGATTCTTCATAACTATTCACACCGCAAAGAACGGCTATTCAGCAGGAATGAGCCATTCCTCGATATTCTCACAGTTGGTGGAAGGTTCGGTCAGGTTGCGGTCGTCACTCTCGCACATGATCACGATGTTTCCGATAACGGTGTAATCGTTGTACGTTGGGAACCGGTTCGAACATGCCTGCCCAACACCCTGGATGTCGTCAGATTCGCCAAGTTCAGGATCAAGGTACGAAGCCGAGAATGACTTCGAGGTGAAACCTGTATTGGCCTTCACAGCCGATGCGCCAGCAGCGTCTCGGCATGAAATTCGGTCAATGAGGTTACCGTCTGGAGCTTGACCGTCTCCCTCGCGCCTGAAGGTCTGACCTTCGGCTGCGGTAACTCCGAGAGACTTTGCATCTTCTGCGCTGGCGTAGATAAGAACTCCGACTTCTTTCTGGTTCATGTAGCCCCACTTCGCAAGCGATGTGCCCGGGTACTCCAGAATGAAATCGCGCTGCCCCTTCCAGCCAACTGCTTTCATATCGGCTTCAGCAAATACTGTGGTCGATTCGATTGTCCGAATGCGTTTCGGCCAGTCGTCAGTACCACCCATTGCTACACCGTCGCCACCACCATCAGAGCCACAGGCTACTGCGACCATAGCGATCAGCAGTGCTGAAATCACAAGCAGTTGTGCTCGCGATACTTTTGTCATTCCATTCATCAACATTGACCTTTAGTTGGCGCGAATCGCGCAGATTCTTTATCAAGTTACGTTTAGTGCGAAAAGACTACCGCATCTCCAGCCTTCATGGGATTCGATCCTGCTACAGAACCGTGCTGCCAACACTGGTAGGCATTTCGATAGGACTTGGGTCTTCGGTATCGATCATCCATCCAGCTAGCAACGAACGCAACTCGGAGATCACATCAGCATTTTCAGGGAGATGGGCGACATTTTTGAGTTCCCACGGATCCTTTGTCAGATCGTAAAGTTCATCCACGTCACCCGGACCACCGTCAGAACCTGAGGTCAATGTGGCACCACGAGCCATCGGGTCGGTTACATACTTCCACTCTTTTGTCCGCACCATTTTGCGACGACCCTCAGCTTCACGCGCCCAAAGCGTATGGATCAGCGATTCGTAGCCGAGTGGTTTCGGCAAATCGTCCAACATATCCATCGTTACGAGCGGACCACCAGCGCCATATTCAGAGAAGGCTGCGTGACGAGCATCTGCAGAAGTTACCGTGGGTAATGGTCGACCCTGCATTCGTCGTGTTTCAGTTTCTGACAGCACCGTATCTTCATGGCCGCCGTTGCGAGCCCAACCGGTTCCGATTCCGTCGAACGAAGCCAATCCCTGTAGTTCAAGCAACGTAGGCAAAATGTCGATCGTGTTCGCCATCGAGTCGTCGGATACGCCCTGAGGCACTCCGCCAGCCGGCCATGAAACGATCAAAGGAACTTGTACAAGGGCGTCGTAGAACACTCCGCCCTTCACTGCCATTCCGTGCTCACCACCAAAATCGCCGTGGTCGGCAGTGAATACAACAATTGTGTTCTCACGAAGCCCCAGCTGTTCCAGCTTGTCGAGAACCCGACCGATCCCATCGTCAACAAATCGTGTCATCGCCTGATAGACACTCACCAACCCACGTCGATCTTCTTCAGAATCGTCGGTTTGTCGCAAGAGCTTCGCCAACATACGGTTTCGCTCTGGCGCAGTGCCATCGGTGTACTCATCGGTACGCTGCGGCGGCATGACGACGTCTTCTGGCGGGAACATGTCTACATATCGACGAGGCGCCTCGTACGGCTCGTGAGGATCAGGAAACGACACCCACAACGCGAACGGATCTGGTTCGCCCGAGTCGGTAGCTGCAAAATCTCCAGCAACGTACTTTTCTAGGAACGCTTCTGTTTGGCTGGCAATTACCGATGTTCCAAAATTTTCTTCGGGATTATCGGAAATTTTGTATGCGATTCGAGGGCTCTGACCGTTCTTGCGAAGAGCGGCACGATCTTCGTGGCCAGCATTGATATCAGCTTCAGGAACAACCCACTCCATACCGGTGTTTCCGACGTTCGCACCTTTGTAACGGTTATCTTTCGGCAGCCCGACGTGTGACACCTCGCAGCGAACATCGAACAAATCAAGATCGCTTTGTTCCACAAATGCGTGATTCTTGCCGATGAGGCCGGTAGTGAATCCGTTATCTTTCCAAATTCGAAATGCGTGCTGCTCGTTTTCAGGCATCAGCGTTTCGTTTCGACGACAGCCAGTCGAATGCGGGTACCGACCCGTCATCACCGATGTCCGAGCTGGAACGCAGAGCGGGTGCGGAGTTATCGCATGCTCAAAACGAACACCTTCATCAGCTAACCGTTCGAGAGTCGGAGTTTCGATCCCGATTTCTGAATACATACGAAGGATGGAAGATTTCATCTGATCGGCCATGATGAAAAGAACGTTAGGAGTCGAATTTTGGGACATAGGTTGTACTTTTGTTATCTATAAAACGAGTAAATGCTGGCTGCCGAACTACTGTCGATCTACCCAAGCCTGCGAGCGTGGAATATTGCCTTCCCACTCACTCAGCAAATCATTGTGCCAAACCCACGACTCGCCTAGGAACTCCTGGCCATCGAGTTCACCTCTACCGGTAGCCCAAAGGAGCGTGAGCCAGCCTGGTGTATCGAGCGGCGCCCAAGGGAACAGTCTTCCCAAAATTCGCTGACACAGCTCGTTGTCGGGGTCGAATTCGGCTTCAGTACCAACAACAGAGTCGTGACCGTGCATTAATATTTCGACACAGCCCATCGCCAGAAACGCCTCGGCATCCGCCATTCCTGTTGGATGAAAAGCGCGAACACCGGCAGGCGTTGATTCGGCAATTCTTGCTAGCGCAGCCGCACTGAAATCGATTTGCCCTGCCGCACCTTCTACAGTGCCTTCCTGATAGTGCAGACCTGCCGACTCCAAATGCTCCTGAACTCTCATAGCCAGATCGCCTGAGTAGAAATCGAGAGAGTCGGCTATGTGCGCCGCAGTTTTCGAACGTGTCCATTCGAGACCGTATGCGAGCTTGTTCCATAACTCAGTATCGAGTCTGCGCAACGAATCAACACACAATTCCGCGGCGGTCAGTAGATCGGCGCTTGTTACAGGATTTCGTTCGCTCATCTTCCACCACACAAATCGTAGGCGATTGCCAGCATGCTTCTCGTCCCGCTGATCAATGATGCTATTCCCACTGATTCATCGGTACCGTGCGCTCGTGAAAGCATCGGATCGTCATCCGGGTGTGACCCGGTAAAACCGTACGTAATGATTCCAAGATCACGAGTAAATCGTGAATCAGTAAAGCCGTTGCTTATAGCCGGGATCCATTGGATATCGTCTCGTCCAACCGCAGCTGCTTGAGCCTTACGTATTGAGTCGGTGAGTTCCGTTTCAAATTCCGATGAGTTCGGAACCGACATGTAGTCGATTTCGTATTCAAGCCCATCGATACCTTCGAATGCCTGATCAAGCTGTCGCCTGACATACGCTTCATCTTGGAACGGGAGGGTTCGGATATCGCAGGTGAGTTTGATTTCTTCAGGCACGCTGTTTGACTTGATGCCACCTGAAATCATCGTAGGCGTCAGCACCATCCTCGAAAGTGCCTTCAGGAGCGATCCGAGTCGTGGCGAGGTTTCGTTCATCTCGGCGACGATGCGATCGATGTTCATCGGAGAAGGTTTTTCTTCAACTCCGAACGAACCTACGTGATCAAATATTTCTAGCGATGTATCTAGTTCAGGTCGGTAACCCTCGATGGCCCCGAGTGCTCTAGAAAGCTTGTAGCTGGCGTTCACACCAGTCCACGGAACCGATGCGTGTGCACTTTCGCCACGAAGGGTGATGTGCAACTCCATGCGCCCCTTTTCACCGGTGCCAAGAAGATAGGTGAGAGTGTTGCCCATTTCGACAGGAGTTCCACCGCCCTCGTTAACAGCGAACTGAGCTTTTAACGATTCAGGATGATTATCGGCGAGCCAACCAAAGCCCCAGCGACCGCCGTGTTCTTCGTCGGCACCGCTAACCAATCGAAGACCATGGTCGAGCCGAACGCCCGATCGTTTCATAATCGCCATCGCCATCAGTTGGCACGTGAGCAACGCTTTGCAATCGGAAGCGCCGCGTCCGTAAACACGCCCCTCGGAAATCTCAGCTGCAAACGGATCCCAATTCCATTTGGTTTCATCTTCGACAGGGACAACGTCGGTGTGCGACATCAACATCAGACGCGTGTCATTGTCGGCACCGGGATAGACCGAAATGATGTTTCCGCGATCGGCGTCACGGGCGAGGATTTCGGATGAGAGACCGTCTTCGTCGAGCCAGTCACGAATGAATTCGGCTACCGCAGTTTCTCCGCCGGTTGGCATGAAGCCGGTGTTTACCGATGGAATTCTTACTAGCGACTGTTCGAGTTCAACAATTTCGTTCGTTGCCGACTCGACCTGATCGAGCAGGCTTTGGAGTGATGGCATTCGTTGTTCCTCGTAAGTTGTCCTGGTGAATAGCTTTCACTCTGGAAATTAGCATTCAGACAACGGACGGTCAACGTACAAGCATTCGAGAATCGTTTGAATAGAACGCACGATTCAGGCGGTCGTATTTTTTTTGGCAACAAAAAGGGATGGCACCGAAATACGATGTCATCCCTTTTCAAGAACATTTCTTACAACGAGTCGGAGTTTATTCTTCCTCGTTGTTGTTCAGGCCCAAGCGACCTCTCCAGTTACGGCGCCGAGTAGCGCTGCCAACCGGTTCTGCATCGGCAGGTTCAGGCTTTGAGGCCGGAGCCGGTTTTGATGCAGAGGCTGGTGCTGGCTTCGATTCAGCATTAGGTTCAGCCGCTGACGATTTCCTTAGTGGCGGAGGCTTTGGTGCAGATCGACCATTGCTGGTGCCGTTGCTTGTCGACGAACTCGTTCCACCAACGCGTCGGCGGGTTGGAGTGCGGCGAATCTTAGAATCGCTAGCGGAATCGTTCGCTGCATCATCCTGCTCAGGAGCTGCTGTTGCGCTAGATGACTTACGAACTGCTGGCTTGCGAGTTCGAGTAGTCGCAGTGCGTCGAGTCTTTGTTCCAGCTGCCGATGTTGCAGTCTTACGAGTGCTCGATCGACGTGAAGTAGCTGCCTTAGTAGCGGCTTTGTCTTCACCATTAGGCGAAGCAGCTTCGTCGGAAACTTCGGGTCGTGAAGAAGCGGCAGATCGTGATCGTGCCTGAGCACGAGTCATCCACAGGCCAGTAAAGAATGTCTTGTTGAACTTCTGCACAACGTCGGCAACTCGAGCCGATTCAGCAGAAAGGTTCATGTCGAACGCTGCCACTTCAATGTGCTTACCAACGTCCTTCGCAGCCTGCAATGCAGGGTAGAAGTCAGCGTCACCACTCACGACGATAGCCGTGTCGTAGTGATTGTTGTAAGCGTTTGTAACAACGTCGGTCGCCAACATTACGTCGACGCCCTTCTCAACCATGATGTCGCCACGCTGTTTCCAAATTCCGAGTCGAACTTCTACGTAAGGAGTGTCGTATAGGGAATCGAGGAATTTTGACTGTTCGACACCCACGTTCGGGTTCGTGTCAGATTCTTGGCGAATGTTGTAGTAGTAAATACGTTGCAGTTGTCGACCGTTTGCCAGTTTTTGGGCGAACTTGTCGAACTGCAAGTCGTGCCTGCCACACTGCTGCGAGAGCACGTGATACAGGTTGCTTCCGTCGATAAATACCATTACGCGATCTGTCTCGCGTTGGGTCGACACTTTAGAAGACTTCGAAGGCATCTCAGCCACCACCTAATAAGTCATCGCCAGTCGCGCGGCTCTTCGGCTCGCACAGTCGGCGGCTATTTTTTCACAGGTGAGTCAAGATGGGCGGAGGCGGGAGAATAATTCAAATAGTTGCGATCGCCCGTTTAGACTTCACTCTTTTATTCTAACTCCAATTTTTAGCAAACTACCGTGTAAACCATCCAAATTCGACTGGCGGTTACGCCAACATCAGTTCGGCACCGTAATATCGTTATCCCGCTTGACTCTCGGGCGCATCGGAAACATTATTGCGATTGCGGAAATAATACTTCGCACAACATCAGCCTCAGCGGCTACCTAATCTGTACAAGGACCTCAGTTAACCACCATGAAAACCGTCAAACAAATCGAAACGCCATGTGAGATGCCGAACGGTCTGCAATGGACTGACGAGGGTCTTTTTGTGATGGACCAGAAGACCGACAACGTTTATGTAGTCGACGAAACTGGCAAGGTTCTACGGACTATTCCGACCCCGACAGCGAATGGTTCAGGCATCACAGTTGGTGGCGGTTTTCTTTGGACAGCGTCGAACGGTAATTCGGTTTCTAGACCTTCGCGTTCAACCGATACAGGCCTTGGCTACATCTACAAGCTAGATATCCAAACTGGTGAAGCAATCGATCGATTCCGCACTCCAGACGGCGGGGGAATTCATGGGATCGAATGGGATGATGGCAAAATTTGGGTTACCGCCTTCCAGCCAACAGCTATCTACCTTATGGATACTGCCGACAACTACAAGATCGTCCATTCCTTCGAAGTTCCGACACCTCGACTCCACGGATTAGCTCGTGTTGACGATGGTCTGTGGTGTGCCCACACAACCGACAATGTGATCATCAAGTACGACGTCGATTCAGGTGCTGAGCTCGACCGAATCACCCTCGATGAAGGCGATGCGTTCGTTCACGGCATGTCGATAAAAGACGGCGATCTCTGGTACGGCGATGCGAACTTTGCCGGCAAGCACAACACTGCAATCGTTGGTAAGCCTGAAATCGGCATCATCAAGCGATAGATAATCAAAGCCAAAGGATTTCAACTTGAACACAATTCCAGTTGTAGATAGCCATCATCATTTTTGGGAGATCGACAAGTTCGATTACTCATGGATGCCTGATGGCAGCCCTTTGGCGACCGACTACGGCCCTGCCGATCTTGCGCCGCTAATCAAAGCTGCAGGAATTGACTACACCGTTGTAGTGCAAGCGGTATCGTCACCTGACGAGGCGCGCTGGCTGCTGGAGCTCGCCGATCAAAACGACTTCATTGCTGGAATCGTGGGGTGGGTAGATCTCACCGATCCCGAAGTCGGTTACACACTGGATGAGCTACAACGCAGCAAATACTTCAAGGGCGTTCGGCACATTTGGGAAGGTGAGAACGACCCGGGTTGGATAGTTAATTCGGGTGCGATTAACGGATTGCACGAACTGGTTAGGCGAAATCTAACTTTCGATTTCCTTGCTAAGCCACCCAACCTGCCGTTCATTCCGATAGTCATGGACCAAGTTCCCGATCTAAGGGCGGTAGTCGATCACATCGCTAAGCCACTAATCGCCGATCACCTTGTTGAACCGTGGCTTTCCGATATGCGAAAAGTAGCCAGTATCAACGGCATACATTGCAAAATTTCAGGGATGATCACTGAAGCAGATCAGCAAAATTGGACAGCCGACGATCTACGTCCGTACGTTCACCATGTTCTCGGAATGTACGGAACTGACCGATTGATGTTTGGAACCGATTGGCCGGTGTGCACGTTGGCTGGCGAGTATCAAACTGTTGCTGATACGGCTCGCGGAATTCTCGATTCATTATCTCCGGACGCCAAGTCTGACGTTTTCGGCGGCACCGCAGCACGGTTCTACCGCTTAGACGTTTAACCAACAATCGATCGAGCACAGGGTGAATCGAGGTCAGATCGGCTTCAGTTCACCCTTTTTCTTTTAACCCCGTGAAATTGGTGCTGTTGGCTCAAGTGATGCCATTAGGTAGTTCCCGCAGTGCCATTGTTCATTCCTCCGATGTTTACTGGCATCGGATACGTGACTATTGAAGGGATTAACAGAATCGTGCGGTCGCATGGGCGATCGCTACAACTACGAGATATGAATATGGAGTACCTTCAATCATGTCTGAGAACACCGGTGTAGCCGGAGAGCGTCAGCTAGTCGTATTCGACCTCAATGAAGAGGCATACGGCGTAGATATCAGCGCTGTCCGTGAAATCATCCGCATGCAGGAAATAACCCGTGTGCCACGAGCCCCCGAATTTATCGAGGGTGTCATTAACCTCCGAGGTAAAGTGATTCCAGTGGTCGACCTTCGATCACGATTCTCTATGCCAGGAACCGAACGCACAGACGAGCACCGAATCGTTGTTGTTGACGTTGAGGGCGCAGACATTGGAATGGTTGTGGACGCGGTGACAGAAGTCAGCCGAATCCCATCCAGCTCAATCGAGCCACCTTCTTCGGTTATTACAACCAACGACTCTGAGTACCTGACAGGAATCGTCAAGACCGATGAGAAACTCATCATTCTTCTCGACATTGCCAAGGTAATCAGTGACACAGAGCAAGCTGAACTGGCAACAGTTCAGACGTCGCCTGATTCGATCGCAGCTTAATTACCTAAGCAATTACGAATCAAAAAAAAGCGCCGGGTCGAAAGACTCGGCGCTTTTTTCTTTAACTTTGCTCGAAACACGGGTTCAGATATTCGAGCGATTTTCCACGTTATTCATCGATATCAATAGACCGTGAACTCTTTACATACTTTTTTGCATGTTTTGAGTTTTATATGCGAAACCGCCTACAACATATCAACAAGTAAATGAATCATTTTGACAGGGGGAGTTTCTCGTTAAAACCGTATGTGTCGCGAATAGCTGTAGTTCATATTTATTACATAGCTATCGAACTTTTGACTACGTGCAAACGAATGTCCGAACAAGAAACGCTACAACTACATCTCATTAGAGGGGCTAATAAATGAGTTTGAACTTTATTACTGGTTCGATTCAGGCAAAACTGATTGCAGTCTTGCTGATTATGTTCGGCATTCTTGCTGCAACAATCGGACTAAACTTCCAAACCTTCGGAACACTAGACGGCAGCACGCCTATGGTGAACCAGGCAGGTGCACAGCGAATGCGCGCTTACAAAGCTGCAACGCTTGCAAACGACTACAACCGAGCCGACGCCGCAGGGCGTGAGGAAATCGGTCCAGCACTTACTGGCGTAATAACCCAGTTTGAAGAAGTCCAAGCCGGACTCGCTTCAGGTGCAGAAAAATACAACCTCAACGGAACACAAAGCGACGAAGTGGTTGCACAGCTAGCAGTTGTTGACGAAAGCTGGACCACATACAGCGATCAGCTCGACATTGTTCTTGCTTCCGACACTGTTTCTACAGTGGCTGTTGGTGAAGTAAACACAACAGTTCCAGCACTGTTCTCGAAGGCAGCCGACGTTGTAGGTGTGATGAACACATCACAGATCAGCGCGGTAAACCTTGACCAGGCGGGTGCACAGCGAATGCGAGCTTTCAAGCTTGGATTCCTGACCAACGCATGGGTCGACACGCCGAGTGAACGAACTGAACTTGGTGCAGACATCCGAAGCACTCTAAGTGACTTCGCAGCAGTGCAGGCCGGACTCCGTGATGGTGATTCCGATCGTAACCTCTCAGCTACAACTGATGCTGAAGTTCTAGATCTGCTGACATCGGTCGACACAACTTACGCAGAAATGGCAGTAGAGATTAACCACATCATCGATGGTCATGACATGGACGGCTCGGCACTGAAAAGCGTCGACCACCTTGCGCCTGCAGTATTCAGTGCATCTGCAGCGGTCGTAAACTCGCTAAACACTAACCAGGTATCGATCACAGATCTTGATGCCGCTGGTGGACAGCGAATGCGCGCTTACCGAACTGCATACCTTGCAAACAACTTCCTAGCAGCCGCAACCGAAGATGACCGAAAAGCCATCTGGGCTGAAATCGAAGTTCAGGCAGACGCCTTCGAAGCAATTCAGGCAGGCCTAGCTTCCGGTGACGCAACACGCGGACTTAAGGGAACATCGAGTCCTGCAGTTCTTGCTGCACTCGAAGTTACCAACACCGCTTGGGACGAATACCGATCGCAGCTAAACCTAGTGTCTAGCTACGACCCTGGTGCAGCCGATGCACTTGGTGTAATCCAGACTTCTGTTGGTCCTCTGTTCACAGACGCCAACGTGGCAACAAGCCTTGTTGCTGAAGAATCACAGCAGGTAGTGGGCTCGCTCAAGGTTCTTGAGCTTGTACTTCTTGCAATAGGTGCAGTTGTGCTTGGTGCGATCGTTATCTTCATTCGAAAGACAATCGTCAACAAGCTACGTGATGTTACAAACATCGCAAACATCGTAAGCAGCGAAGCGCTACCTACAATGACCGAGCGATTGAAGTCAGTCGCAGCCGGTGATCTAACCCAGCAGTACGCAGTTGCTCTTGAGCCTGTAAAGGTTTCGAGCTCTGACGAAGTTGGACAGATCGGTGTTGCATTCAATGACATTATCGGTCGATTGAACGATTCTGCAGATTCCTACAACTCGATGGTCGACAACATGTCGGTTCTTATCGATGGTGTACGTGAGACTGCTGACTCTGTAAACGAAGCAGCGACAGAGATGTCGGATGCTGCTGAACAAGCTGGTGAAGCCACTCAGGGCATCGCATCAACCTCACAGCAGGTTGCTAGCGGAGCACAAGAGCAGGCAACTGGAATTCAGCAGTCTGTAGAGCTCATCAACGAACTCAACACTGGTCTCGAGAAGATCAATGCTGGTTCTACCGAGCAGACTGCATCTGTTGGACAGGCTAAGACCATTGTTGGTGATGTAGCAGCAGCTACTGAAACAGTGTCTACTAATGCAGCAGACGCTACCACTGGTTCACAGGCTGCTAACGAAGCTGCTGACAACGGTCTCTCGATCGTTCGCCAGACAGTTGATGGCATGGAGCGAATCTCCGGCGCAGTCAACTCAGTTAGCGAACAGGTCTCAGGACTGGGTGAACAGTCGGCTGAAATTGGCAAGATCGTCGCAGTTATTGACGACATTGCAGCACAGACCAACCTACTTGCGCTCAACGCAGCCATTGAGGCAGCTCGAGCGGGAGAACAGGGACGTGGATTCGCTGTTGTTGCTGATGAAGTTCGACAGCTTGCTGAACGTGTAACTGGTGCAACCAGTGAAATTGCAGGATTGATCGAAGGCGTTCAAAAGGGCGTTGAAGAATCAATCAAGGCAACTGAAGCTGGTGCTGAAGAAGTTGAACAGGGATCTGAGCTGGCCAAACAGGCTGGTGAAGCTCTTGAGACAATCATCGACTCGGTTGGGGCTGTTTCAGACCAGATCGAAGCGATGGCTAATTCAGCTCAGGACGTAAAGCGATCAAGCGATCAGATGGTTTCGACTGTCGAGTCGGTTGAAGACGTTGCTAACCGTAACGCCACTAGCGCTGAAGAAATGGGCGAGAGCTCGAACAAGGTTCGAACAGCAATGGATAGCGTTGCTGCGACAACTGAGGAAAGCTCGGCATCGGCTGAAGAAGCATCGGCAAGCACAGAAGAACTCAGTGCGCAGGTTGAAGAAGTTGTTGCATCGTCAACAATGCTCAAAGACCTTGCAGTATCACTGAAGGATTCAGTAGCTGTCTTCACTACTTCAGGCAAAACTGCCACAGTAGAACCTACCTCCGACGATTCAGTCGAAGAGCAGGATGACGCTCAGTACGACATCGCTGCGTAATAACAGCGGTTTCTGAAAAAACAAAGAGAAGCGCCGGGTCGTATGACCCGGCGCTTCTTATTTAACTCAATATTTCTAACGAGCCGAACTGGGTTTACCAGGTAGGCTTGCCCGAGCTCCATGCCCAGTTGTCGGGCGGCCATACGTTTCGGCCAACACGAGCACCGCCATCGCGGCTGGTGTCGTACATGTCCTTCACATCCTCAACCCACTGCTTAATGTGAGGAGTGCCCTTGTGGTACTCGAAAGCATCAGGGTTAGCGTAAACCTCGTACAGGTAAAGCTCAGTTGGGTCGTTTACGTTCTGGTAAACGTCGAATCGCAAGCAGCCCTGTTCTTCATGTGTTGAACCTACTCCATCTTTCGAAACAGATTCGATGAAGGCATCTAGGTGCTCTTCCTTCACGAATTTTGGTGCGTGAATTACGTGCAGACTTGATGCGAAGTACGGGTCGTCAACAATGTGTGCCCGGTAAGAATCCCAGTTGCCGTCGCCACGAGGGAATACTGGCTTACAGAACGAAACTCCAACTTCACCGTCGAACATATCGCCGACAGCTTCCTGCCACACCTTGAAGTGAGGCATTTCGCCGTGTGCAGCGAATGCAGCTTCGTCGTTGTAAACCTCAGTGAACGCGAACGATGTTGGGTCGTCAGCGGCCTGAACAATGTCGAATCGGCGGCAACCAGGCTCGTTCAATACTGAACCCTTAGCATCGCCGATCGATGCTTTAATAAAATCTTCTACTCGGTCTGCTTTGACCTTAAGTCGCACCATCAGGATGTACATCACAACTCCAAATTAACAGCCGGCTGCGGAATCGAGTCCCTGCAAGACGGCTTACTTCATATGCTGGCGGGCGGAGTATACGCTTGGTGAGCTTCGAGGTGTACTTATTCGGGGCTCGAACAATCATCGACAGGGTTAGTTTTGCCGGTATCGCCTTCACATATTCGCCAGAGTATCGAAACTCTAAGTGCCACGCCTCGTAATTCACACGAGAACCCTGAGCAGCACTTGGAAGCGGCTAACTGGATAGCTAACGAATTCGAAAAGCTAGGACTAGCGGTTGTTCGACAGGAATTCGAAATTCCGAATCAGTCACCGCCGCGTACAGGATCGAACATAGTCGCATCGCTAAATTCATCATCGAACGCCCCATCGGTGTTGATTGGTGCGCACTACGACACCGTTCCCGGTTCTCCGGGAGCCGATGACAACGCCAGTGGCGTGGCCGCCATGATCGAATGCGCTAGAGTGCTTGTCGAAGCGAATAGCAGCCGCACCGTGATCTTCGCTGCGTTCGACGCAGAAGAAATGCAGCCACCTGTTGAAGGGCTTCATGGTTCGACGGCGTTCGTGGCGGGGCTGAGTTCAAATAATCGGCCTTCGGCTGCGATAATTCTCGAATCAATCGGCTTTAGCTCAACAACCCTGAAACAGACATTGCCGGGATCGTTCAGAGTGTTATTCAGGCGTGCATACAAGGCTCTAAAGCGACAAAAATTCGCAGCCAACTCGCTGTTAATTCTCTCGAAAAGAGATAGCCGGCAGATATCGAGAACGCTTGAACACACCGCGGCTCAGCCGGCTATCGCACTCCCAATACTTCCGCTAGAAGTGCCCTGGTGGATGCCGCTTGTACGCAATCTCAGACGCAGCGATCACGCGCCGTTCTGGAAGGCCGGAATCCCCGCAGTAATGATCAGTGACACCGCTAATTTCAGAAACCCGCACTACCACCGATCGAGTGATACTGCCGACACGATAGACATCGAGCTTGTTGCACAAGCAACACGCACGATTGTCACCGCTATCGACAGTCGCGAAATTTAATTCGCCGAAAATTCCTAAGCGAAGCTAAGTTTTGGCTTCGCTATCAGGTTCCTTCTGATCGCCAGTCGCCTCGGGCTTATCGGTTGTCGTGGGTTCGTCAGCAGCGTCCCCATCATCACCATCACCCCATTCCTTTGGAATAGAGCGAACGCTCGATGATGTCACCCTCGGTGCTGAGCCCTTGTAGGCAGTGCCTCCGCCCAAAGGAGTGCCCTTCGTTCGGTTTGCCATTGCCATAGCCGTACCAGCCATAAAAGCTACTGCTCCAGCGATAATCCACGGAACTGTCTGGTTGCGCCACGACTGCTGCCATGAATCCATTGCACGTTCAAATCGGTTGTTCAGTTCGTCGCTTTCGAGCTCGGCGCTCAAACGAGGATAATCAGCCCTGAATTCAGAACTAACCTCGGCACCGTAGTCAGGAACGTAATCCTGAGCGATATCGTTGAACGACCATGCGACGGCTATTCCGCCGTAAACAATCAATCCACTCACAGCTGCTACGCCACCGGCCCACTTGAGTCGTCCAGCCCAACCGTTTCCACCGATCAAAGCAATGACCATCAGCGGGATGAGAACTAGTACCCAAAGGAACCACTTGAGCGAAAGTGCAGTGCCGGCGTATTCACGGATGTTGTTGAACTGCCGTAATGCCAGCGGATCAAGGTTTTCAATAATGTTGGCTTCGGTGAACATCACACCATCGGCAAGAATTCTGAGCGCTTCTTCGGCATCGGCTCGTGATTCTCGCGATCCATCCGACATCGAGTCGATCAGATCCTGATCGGTGAAGCTAACTCCCTCGATAATCCGCTCTCGCATATCGTCGATAGTGTCGAGCTGTCCACCAAGCTGCGCCTCGAGATCAGCCTGTGAATATGAAACTTCGCTCGGAACCTGCTGTGCAACAAAGTTAGCAACTTGAGTGTCCATCACACTGCTGAAGCTGTTCAAAGCCAGATCGATAGTCGCCTGTCCACCAGCGACACAACGTGGTAGCTGTTGCGAGCTAATATCCTGAGACATACCAAGGACCTCAGCCGGAGTGGTACACGCAGGAATTGCCTCAAGAGTTCCCGCAAGCTTTGAAAGCGCTAATTCTTGCAGTTCTTCGGTGGCGGTTACCTTTCGATCGCTTAGATCGACGGTGTACGAAAGTTCGTCAGATTTACCTACTAGATAGTCGATGAGCGCATCGATAACGCCTTCACCCTGTTCTTGCACCCAGTCACGTGGGGCAATAACTTCAAAGGTGCTAACAACTTCAGCTTCGGTGAGAGAAATACCGAATCCCACAGACGTCGACTGTGCGACAGTCTGTTCGATAAGCGGATCTACAACCTGATTGAACACGAGGTTGTAGAGAGTGTCGTCTTTAACTAGTTTGTCTTTGAGAATTCTGCCGATAACGACAGCCCGATCATCGAACTTCAAAACAACGTTGAACGAATCGGCGTCGCCTGCGAAGAACGGTGTGATTTCATCTATCGCTGCAAATAACTGACCTTCGAGCCAAACAGGTTCGAAGATTTCACGTACAGCAGCTTCGATTTCAGCATCGGTAAGTTCGATACCCAGCGCCTGGGTCGATACTTGATCAGAGAATTGATCGAGTTGTGGCACTAGCAGATCTTCAATGATTCGTTCTGAAAGATCTAGGTCTTCAACAACCTCACGAACAGCAGTAAGAACCTGCCGGACTCGCTCTTGCACTTCAAGATCGATGGTGAACTCGTCGGTCTCGCCCTTTGCGTAAGGAACAACACCGTTCAGGCTCTCTTCGAGTTTCTCCTGAACATACTCACGTGGCACCAACGTTTCGATGAGATTGGTAATCGCCAACGCCGCAGCATCGGGATCATCAAAATTCAAAACGGTAGGCGCAGCAGTATCGTCAAGGCCCGAATTTACTTCGATTCCCTTGTCAACCATGTCGTGAACAAGGTTCCCAACAATGTTGTCGTAGACGTAATCGTACGCGTCGGCGTCGTCCAACATCCCGGTTATTACGCCGGGATCTGAAGCGGTATCTACAACCTGATTAACGGTCGTAGCAACGAAAAACAGGATCAGAAACAGCCCTGCAAGAAGTACTGCGAGAATCTTTCGCATTTATGCTCTCCGAAACAGAATTCCATCGAAAACCGGTGGATTTTAGGCGAGTCTAACAACACCCAAGCTACGATTTCGTTACCTATGGTGTGAGTTGGGAACGATATCGGTGAGGTTTAGCCTCTGCCGAGATAGGCCTGACCCAGTGGAAGAACGATTGCTTCGAGCATGTTCGACTCTGGTGGCAGCGTTGCCATTAGAAGCGCTGTGCGGCCCATGTCTTCAGTTGAAATCAACGGCTCGGGACCTTCGTCTCGGCCTGTTGCCGATTTGCCATCGCCACGGCGTTCAACCATTACATTTCCGGGATGAAGCGCACTAACGGCGATTCCGTGGTCTCGACCTTCAAGAGCCAGCGACTGAGTAAGTCCCCAAACAGCGTGTTTGCTGGTTGTGTAGGGGGAAGAGCTGTGTCGAGGCTTCTGAGCAGCGATGCTGCCAATGTTGATGATTCGACCGCCGCCCTGCTTCTTCATAATCCTGAACGCTTCACGTGAACCCAGGAACGGACCTGTGACGTTGACGTCGATCACCTTGTTCCACTGTTCCATGGTTAGGTCTTCAACAGGCCCGCCATCGAACGCACCAGAGTTGTTGACTAGAACGTCGAGTTTGCCGAACTGATCCATAGTCTTGGCGAAAAGGCTTATTACCTGTTCTTCGCTTGTGACATCGGTTGGAATCGATATAACGGTAGCGCCGTTGCTTGAGAGTTCAGCTGCTGCTGCGTCAAGCCGTTCGGCGTTTCGAGCTGCGATGACGACCGAACTGCCTTCATCGGCGAACGCCTTTGCGATGCCTTTACCAATTCCCGAACCGCCACCTGTGACGATCGCAACTTTTCCGTCGAGCTGTCCCATTAGTTATCTCCTGTGTGCCTGTTCACCCCATTTGTTTAAGAGGCGAATGCAGCACATCTACTAGTCGAACTAGGCGAATATCGCCAGTTATTAGTCGTTATCTTCAGATTCAAATACGTGGGTTTTGGTTGCGGCAAACAGTGCCAGAACAACAAACCCTGCAAGCACCCAGAACGTTATACGCCATCCCGAAAGGAACGCATCGGTAACCGCCAAATCGGTGGTATCGGCCAGCTCATTCAGCTGCACTTCGGCTCCGCGGCTAAGCATAACCCCAGCGATTATCGCCGTGGCAAGCGCCTGACCAATTACGCTACCAACGTTTCGAACCAAGTTCAAAAATGCACTCATTGAACCGTAATCGCCACGCCCTACCGTCGATAAAGTTGCGCTCATGTTTGGCGCCATCCACATGCCCATCGATACACCGTTGATGAACAACACCGGCATCACGATCCACAACGGTGTGTCACTAACAAAGAACGACATCATCACGTTCATCACCAGCAAAATTCCGATTCCTGTAATCGTGAAAACTCGGAATCCGTACTTGTCGGAGAATCGTCCCGACAGCTGTGATGAGATTCCCATTCCAAGAGCACCCACAAACATAATCATCCCGGCAGAACGTTGATCGTAGCCCATGAAGCTTTGAACAAATATCGGCATTAGAAAGAACATTGCCGATCCGCCTAGAAAAGCGAGGAAGCGAGTCGATGTCGACCACGCGAACGTCGAGTTCTCGAAGAAGTGCAGGTTCAGCATCGGCGATTCAACACGCAGCTCCCACCAAACCAGTAGTGCGAACAGGATGATGCTTAGTGCGAAGCCGCCGATGATCTGGAATGAAATCCAATCGAACGCGAACGGGTTCGAAATAGTGAGAATGATCAATGTCAGTGCGGAAGCTGAGAATATTGCCCCAAGCCAGTCGTACTTCGCACGTACCTGCCCAATCACAGAACCGATCCGCTTATCGTCGAGCACGATGGTGGCAGCGATGATCCCCCCTGTAGTTGGAATCATCGTTACGAGGAACACGGCGCGCCATTCGAATGCCTGAATGATTGGACCCGCAATGATTGGTCCGGCGGCGGCTCCAATGGCGACCATTGTTGTGATCATTCCAAGCGCTTTACCGCGCTCGGTATCGGGGAACGTTCCGACGATGATGGCAAACACAACCGCCTGCCCCATCGATGCGCCAATTGCCATCACAACTCTGGCGGCGATCAGCATTTCCAGACTTTGGGCTGAAAACGCGAGTAACGCCCCAACTACGAAAAATGCCATTCCAGCTATGTGGAACTTCTTGCGACCAGTAATATCCGAAACCCTACCCAGAGGCAGCATGATCGCACTGGTTACCAGCGATGTTGAAATTGCCACCCAAGTCACCGCTCGCAGGGTCACTTCAAATTCGTCAGCAATCGACGATAGAGCGAGGAAGACAATCGAGAAATCGAGAACCATCGCAAATAGCGCGATGCCTACTGTCCAAAACACTTTCCAGTGATAATTGTCGTTCGTATTTACAGGCGAATTGGATTCAGTTGTCACGTGGCGTGCTTGGTCGCAATCTTGTTGGCTTTTGGCAGAACTGGTAGGAGGCGAGGAATTATAGACCTGCGAATGAGCCAACGGCGGAGAATCGCCAGTTTAGCGTGATAGTCTCTCGTCGCCTCCCCAATATCGACTCGGGGAAACCAGCGCAAAATTTCATTCAAGAGAGAAAATATGTCGAACGGTTTAGATCGCCCACTTCGAGTAGTTATACCTCCCGTTCCCGAGGGAGCTTCAGCCGGAGAATGGTGGCCGGTTTCTGTCGATGTAGATTGGATCGAAGCTCCTTACGTCGATAACAGACCCGATCCTACGGTTCTTGCTGACGCTGATGTCTATATCGGCACCGATTTCGATGCTGAAATGGGTGCTGCGGCAACACAAATTAAGGCGATTCTTTTGGCTGCTGCGGGGTACGACCGTATCGAACCTTCTGCGGTTCCACAGGGAGTTGTCGTTGCCAATTCCTATCACCACGAAGCACCTATCGCTGAATGGGTGATGGCTGTAGCCGTGGTTCTTGATCACAATTTATTTGCAAGCGAACGTTCGTTCAGGAACGGTGATTGGTCGGCTTGGCCGTCTCGACATGGCTCGTATCGAGAGCTTTACGGAAGAACGTTCGGCATCATCGGTTACGGTGCCATTGGTAAGCGAGTGGCACGCCTTGCGAACGCTTTCGACATGAAGGTGATTGCAGCCGGACGTCGCGCCGAGACTGCTAAAGAAGCTGAAGCCGACGGCGTGGAATATGATTCCGGGTCGGAAGCGATGGACAGAGTATTGAGCGAATCAGATTTCGTGCTGGTTTCGACTCCTTTGATCGACGCAACTCGCGGACTGATTGGCGAACGTGAGATCGGGCTTATGCGAGAAGATGCGTACCTGATCAATCCTGCACGTGGTCATATCGTCGATGAAAAAGCTCTGTATGACGCGCTAGTTAGCAATTCGATTGCCGGTGCGGCGATAGACACCTGGTACGAATACCCGGTCAGTTCTGACGATCAGCCTCGTCCGTCGAAATACCCGTTCTGGGAGCTGGACAACATCATCATGACTCCGCACCACTCGGGAGCCACGTTCGGCACTCGGGATCGCAGAGCCGAGACTGTTGCGGCAAACATCGACCGATTGGCCAGAGGCGAGAAGCTGGTCAACGTGCTCGACGATGTTTCGACGATTTAGCTGCGGCGCTGCCGAAACGCTTCGTAGAGCACGAGCCCTGCACTAACCGAGGCGTTCAACGACGAAAGCTGCCCCGCCATTGGAATCGATGCGATCTGGTCACAATTCTCACGAACCAGCCGTGAAAGACCGTTTCCTTCTGAGCCGATAACGATAACTACTGGTCCTGAGAAATTGGCTTCGGTGTATTCAACGTCGCCTTCGGCATCTAAGCCGATAACCATCATGCCCATGCCTTTAAGGCGTTCAAGGGTGCGGTTCAGGTTCGTAACTTTAGAAACCTTTACGTGCTCAAGTGCTCCAGCTGAAGCACGCACTGCACCCGGCGTAATTCCTACGGCGCGCCGTTCAGGAATGATCATTCCGTGCGCCCCGACAGCATCGGCTGTTCGAGCGATCGCACCAAGGTTGTGCGGGTCTTGAATACCATCAAGCATCACCAGCAAAGGTGGTAGATCGCCAGTTTCGGCACCAAGCAGAAGATCTTCAGGTTCGTGATATCGAGGATCGGGAACCACAGCGATGACGCCCTGATTCTTCTTCGTCTGCGACTGAGCGTCGAGCTCTTTTCTCGATACAGCCTCAACTGGAATGCCGGCTTCCGATGCGAGCATTACTATCTCTTGAAGCTGTGCTCCAAGGTCGGCGTCTTGGACCATGACCAGTTTTTCGATGTCACGTTCTGCCCTTAGCGATTCCAGAACGGCGCGCCGTCCTTCAACCGTTTGACCGTGAACTTTTTTTGCTCGGGAGAATCGTGACATTTCTAACCTGAATTATCCGGTATTGCCGAGGATGTTCCTCGCCATCGCACAAATAGTGCTTAAAGAAGTGTAAGTTTCATCGACACTCCATGCCATCGACGTTCAAACTCTTTTGATCGAACATCGAAGTAGTGCACTGAACGTAAAAATTCCAGATTATAAGGAGCCAGCAATTGGCACGGGAACGCGAATACAGCATCAACCAACTCAAAAAGACCATCGATGAAGGCGGAGTCGGCATTATTGCCAATGGTCCGAATAATTCGGAGATATGCGATTTTCTAGGCCACATCGGCTTCGATGCTGCGTTCGTTGATTTCGAGCACGGCGGTGTTTCGTGGAGCGAACTGGCCGACATTAGCCGAGCTTGCGAGCTGTGGGGCATGGCGAGCGTCGTTCGAGTAAACAAACTCGACGAAGCACAAATTCTTCGAACTCTCGATCAGGGTGCCAGCGCCGTGATGATTCCGCACGTAATTACCGTTGCCGACGCTGAAATGGCCGCCAACGCTTGTAAATACCCACCAAACGGTATTCGAGGAGTTGCTGGCGGTCGTCGTGCATACGGTGTTGACGACTACTTCCAGAGATCTGACGAAGAAGTGCAGTGCATTGCATTAATTGAAGATTTTGAAGCTATCGACAACTTGCCAGAGTTAACCAAAGTAAAAGGTATCGATATCTTCTATGTCGCTCCATCCGATATGGCTGCTTCGATGGGTCACACTGGCAACACGGATCACCCTGAAGTTCAGGCAGCACTCGAGCGCGCCATCAAGCTCGTAATCGAGGGCGGTGGAGTTGCGGGAACACTCGCAAACGACTCGAATCTCGACAAATTCTTGGCGATGGGCGTCAAGTGTGTAGGAGTTCCGTGGCAGATGTGGTTGAAGCAGTCTGCAGAGTCGTTCATTGAACGTACTCGTTCTGCAAACTAGGCGGCCAAGTAGGCCACAAGCTGAGATAAGCAACCAGTTCGCCATGTTCGTTCAAACGCGCTCTTCTATTGGGGATTGCACGTACCAAGTTATGCAAGAGCGCGGACGAGAACGGCGGCTTCGTAAGTAATACTCAAGTGGTGACGCAGATGAATGGACCTTGCGACGCGGCTTCGCGTTGTGGTTTATTCATCGTGTTCCGTCATCACGGATCAAGTGGCGAATAACTTACGAAGTTCTACACATTTGAATGATGAACGTGTCGGCCTACTAGGCACGATGCGCTCTGTGACGAAATCAGATGGTGCCGATCGTCTTCGGATGATTGCTTACGCACCTGCAATGATTGTTATCGTCGCAGTTCTCGCTATCGAACTCGGTGTCGGCAATATCGGCGATTCTGCTGGTACTTGGCTTCCACTCGTAGAAGTATTCGCAATCATGGCGAGCGTTCTCGCTGGAACCCTTTGGTTTGGCTGGGGCCAATCACGCGTCGCTACAAAAGCGATGAGCGTCCTAAACGTCGCTGAAGATGAACGTCGAACGATCTCAGCTATCGGAATCGGCGCGAACTGGGACCTTGATCTCAAGCGTATTTTTGCTCGATTCAGCAACGATCTCACGACACTTATCGATTACGACCGCCTGACTATCACCACAGCACGTCGTGACGGCAGGATGCAGCTTGAATTCGTTGCAGGAATGAAAGCTCCTGAAGACGAAATCGGCGGAATCGTGATTTCGGTCGTTGGCAATCCAGATGGCCTTGTGAACCCAAGAGATTACGGCCTTCACTCCCAGATGACAGTTCCGATCTCTGCTATCGATGGAACTATCACCATTCGGAGTCGAGATCGAGATGCTTACGGCCCACACCATGTCGATGTAATGCGACAGGTTGTTGCCCAAATTTCACCAGGTATTAGCAACGCAATCCACTATCAGGAATCGCAACATCGAGTGATGGAGCGTACCGCTCTCGCTGAGATTGGCCGGGCGGCAACTCACGAAACCGATTTAGATTCAATTCTTCTTGTGGTCAGTGGTGCACTTTCAAACTTGATGAAGTTCGATCACCTCGGTGCCATTCTGACCGAAACCGATGGATCTCCTGCCAACGTTGTGTGCTGGTCTACAGCTGATCTGCTTGGAATAAATGCTGGCGATACCATCGAACTCGATGGTTCTAGAGGCGGCGCTGGTGTGCTCTCTGGCCGAGGTCGAGACCCACTAGGTCTGGGCAAGGCTGATACATCAAACGAATTTGACGACCGCCTTTGGATGCAGGTGCCGCTCGGTGAAGAGACCAATCTGCTTGGCATTCTAGTGGTCAGTGCGCCTGCCGATGCAGTGCTCAGCGAAGACGAAGCTGATCTTTTGCAGCGTGTGGCAAACCAGATTTCACCAGCTATCCAAAACGCCCGACTTACCGCCGATCTAACTGCTGCATTGGAAGAACGCCGAGTTGTAGCCGTGATCGGTCGCGCCGCATCCAGTGAAACTGAGATGCGACAGATTTTCGCTGTAGTTGCGAAGGAACTCGAACACATAATTCCGTTCGATCGATTCATCGCCAGTATCACCATCTCTGAGACTGACTATCTCGATGTCGCTTATGTGAATGGAATGGCAGTTGAGGGTAGTCAAGAAGGCGATCGAATTAGTCAGCCGACGGAAGATGAACAGATCGAACTGCGATCAAGACGAGTTATTGTCCGGAATCAAGACGATGTAAAACAGGTCAAAGACCTAAACATTTTCAAAGATGGTCTTCGATCTTGGATACGAGTTGCCTTAGGTGAACTAACCGATCCGATTGGCTACCTCACCTTCCGCAGTTATCAGCCAAATGCGTATACCCAGACGCACGTCGATTTCCTCGAAGGTATTGCTCGTCAGATTGCTCCGACTCTCAAGAATGCTCAAATGTTCGAGATGGAACGGGCGCTGAGAGACCAGCTCGACAATCAGAACAAAGAACTTCAGGAAGCAAACGCAGCGAAGACGCGTTTCCTTTCGACAGTTTCACACGAGCTAAAAACTCCACTAACGATCGTTTCTGGCTTCATCGACTTGCTATCGGATGATGCTGATCAGTTCACTACCGACCACATTGAAGCACTCGACATCATGCGCAAAAACGCCACAAGGCTTGGACTGCTCATCAACGATGTTCTGGATATTTCAAGAATGGACGCAGGCAAACTTCGAATCGAGCCAACCACGTTCTTATTCAATGATCTGGTGAGCGAATTGGAAAAGAGTTTCGAGACCATTCTAGAAACTAAGAATCAGTCAATTTCCATTTCAGTACCCGACTCAGATACGTGGATCAAGGCAGACAGAAATCGTATCGCCCAACTGGTAACAAATCTCATCAGCAATGCTCATAAATATTCGAACGAAGACTGCGAGATCCGACTCAACATCGCTACCGAAGGCGAAAATCTAAGCGTTCTTGTTGAAGATGAAGGTTTCGGTATTTCTGAAGAAGACCAGAAGCAACTATTTACTGCGTTCTTCCGTGCCGATAACCGAGCATCAAGAGAAGCGGGTGGAACAGGTCTAGGACTTGTCATCGCACGATCTATTGCAGAACTACACGGTGGTGAACTTTGGTTGAACAGTATCGAAAACCAAGGAACCACAGTCGCCTTCAAAATCCCAGGCATCACCTCTAAACCGGAAATTGATCCGGATGAGGAAGCCGAGCTTTCAATGCTGGCTCAGCGTTCTAGGCTTTACCCCGATACCGATTGGGAAGATATCGGCCAATCGGCATAAAGACCGGCATAGAAGCCGGCACAAATATGTGTTCACGTGCGATCGATCTGATATCGACCACACGAATTGCGAGAGGAAAACGAGATGAACAAAATACTAGTAGTAGACGACAGTTCGGACATCCGACTGCTGTTGAGCCGCACGCTCAAAGCAGCTGGCTATACCGTGTCGGAAGCGACAGACGGCGATGAAGTTCTAGCCGCCACATTGTCGTACGAACCAGACATGATTCTGCTCGACGTTGCCATGGCGCGTGTCGATGGTTTCAAGGCTTTAGCTCAGCTCAAGAAAGACCCACGCTCGAGAAATATTCCTGTGATTATGGTCACAGCGAAGGCTCACCCAAGCGATCTGGAAACTGCACGAACGCTCGGTGCGCTCGATTACATCAACAAGCCGTGGGCTCATGGTGAAGTTGAACTTCGAGTTCAGTGGGCTATCACCTCAGTCATGCGCAAGCGTGAACAGGAAGCTCAACAGAAGCTCGATCGTTTAGCCGGTTAGTAAAACTCATTTGCTCGCTTGTGAATTCCGCAAGCAGTAATCTGCATAGTCAAAGATCCTCTCTCGCATCTTTGATATTCAAAGTGGTGTTCTTCGGAACACCACTTTGCGCGTGGTTCGCAATTTCTAATCGCTAGTTCTGAGTTTCAACTCAAGCTCATTTCTCACAGCTTCGCTACGAATCATTTGGCCTCATAGCGTAATGTATGTCGCAGATAATCCGATTACGCGATATACGGAAGGAAATGTGATGGCTGAGCGGTACCAGAACTATGTGAACGGAGCTTGGACGGATGCATCATCCGGTTCAGTTTCAACAAGCACGAACCCGGCTGATTTGTCGGACGTTATTGGTGAATTCCAGGCGTCGACTTCCGGTGATGTGAATGCTGCAATTTCTGCGGCACACGACGTCAAAGAAAGCTGGCGACGAACCTCTTCATTGGCACGAGGCGGCTACCTTCTAAAAGCTGCTTCATATCTCGAAGCCAACACTGAAGAATTCGCTCAGGCACTGACCCGAGAGTGCGGCAAGGCGATTCTTGAAGCACGTGGCGAAATCGGCCGAGCCGTTGCCCTGCTCCAGTACTACGGAGTCGAAGGATCCAACCCCGTTGGATCTGTGGTTCCATCAGTGAACCCCAACATTCTTCTCTACACCAACCGCATGCCTCTCGGCGTTGTCAGCCTCATTACACCTTGGAACTTCCCGTTTGCTATTCCGATTTGGAAAATGGCTCCTGCGCTGGTTTACGGAAACACAATCGTCCTGAAGCCAGCATCCGCAACCCCGCACGTAGCGACCTTAATCGCACGAATGTGGGAAGCGGTTGATCTGCCAGCAGGTGTGTTCAACCTCGTAACCGGTTCCGGTGCTGCAGTTGGTAACGAACTAATCACCAACGACAAAGTAGCGGCGATATCGTTCACAGGTTCCACTCGAATCGGAATGAACATCGCTGCAGAATCAGCTCAGCGCGGCAAGCGATACCAGCTTGAAATGGGCGGTAAAAACCCAGTCATCGTTCTGCCTGATGCCGATCTTGAACAGGCTGCCGAAATTACAGTTTCAGGAGCCATGAAGTACTCTGGCCAGAAGTGCACAGCTACCTCACGAGCCATCGTCGTTGGAAACGTGATGGAGGAGTTCACCAATCTCGTTGTCGAGAAAACCAACGCACTCAAAATTGGTGCAGGTGCCGACCCTGAATCGATTATCGTTCCAGTTATCGACCAAGCTTCCAAAGACAACATTGCTTCGATGATCAAACGCGGTGTTGACGATGGCGGTCAAATTCTCGCTGGTGGCGGCGTTCCAACCGGAGCCGAATTCGACAATGGAACATTCGTCGAGCCAACCGTTATCAACAACGTTGCTGCCGATGCCTTTGTTGCTTGCGAAGAAATCTTTGGCCCAGTGCTTTCGATTCTTCCTGCAGCCAACGCTGAAGATGCTCTCAACATCGCAAACTCAGTCCAGTATGGCCTGAGTGCGGGAATCTTCACTAAGGATCTCAACTCAGTCCTCGACTTCGCAGACAGAATCGAAGCTGGAGTAGTAAAGATCAATGGTGAAACCGCTGGTCTAGAGCCCCAGGTGCCATTCGGTGGCATGAAGGCAAGTTCCTCGGGTGACCGAGAACAAGGCAAGGCTGCTATCGAGTTCTTCACCCAGACGAAGACGATCTACGTCGACCGAAGTGCAACTTAGCGTTCATTCCTGATAGCTTATGGGTTCGGTGATCGTCGTTTTCTAAGCACGATCACCGAACAGCCACGTCGATTTCGGTCAGAGCGCATATCGGCGATGGAACTGACGGGCGCAATTATGAGCGTCAAAACATTCGGCCCACATTCCGGCAATCACTCGGGGGTTACCTATGCCAGACCGCACCTTCAGCGGAGTCTTTCCAATTCTGCAAATGCCTTTTAACGAGGCCGGCCAGATTATTTTTGAAGATTTACGAGCCGAGGTCGAGTACGCCATTCGAGGCGGCGTTCATGGTGTAGGCATCGCCTACGGTTCCGAAGTGAACAAGCTCGATGACCACGAGCGAGACGAAGTTCTCAGTGCAGTGGTCGATCAAGCGGCTGGCCGTATCAAAGTGGTTATGAACACTGGAGGCCCCTCCACCGTTCAAACTATCCACTACACCCGCACCGCCAAAGTGCTTGGCGCAGATGCTGTGATGATCGCCCCCCCAGCAGTTCTTGGCATTCCTACTCCACTCGTTCGACAGCACTTCATCGATGTTGCCGAAAGCACTGACCTGCCTATCTACATGCAAGATATGACAGGCGCTGGCATGGCTCCTGCTCTACTCGCCGATCTAGCTCAAGCGAACGAGAATCTCTGCTACGCCAAGATCGAAACACTGCCAACGCCGAATCGATTCTCTGAAACTGCAGAACTTGCCAGTGAGAGCATTTCGATGTTCGGCGGTGCCAACGGAGTTTTCTTCATCGAAGAGATGCGGCGCGGTGCTAAAGGAACGATGCAGGGAATCGCTCTCTGCGACATCGTCCGTAAAACATGGGATCACTTCCAGGGTGGCGAGGAACAGGCTGCAGAATCGCTATGGCATCACTACCAACCGCTGGTGAAGCTCTACACACTCGCTGAAGGCCAGTTGTACTGGGTTGCGAAGGAAATTTTGAAACGACGTGGGGTGTTCTCAGAGGCTTATCCGCGGCTTCCAGCAGTTAAGCCCGACGCAGGGATTTACCGCGAACTCGACGCACTGATCGAACGACTCGGGGTTGCCGCAATTTGAACGAACTTCGTGGACCGGATGGCAAGTCACTCAAGCCGCAGCTAGAAATGATTCGCGGCAGTGAGTCAGTACCACCGATCGCCAAGCTTCCTCCCGGCTACGTGCTGAGGCAGGTTGATCTCGAAGATCGACATTCGTACTCGCAGACTTTCGCAACGGCATTTGATGATCCGTCGCCGTTCGGTGATCTGATGAAACATGCTCTCCCCGAGGGCTTTTTCGTTGTTGAACACTTCTCAACCGGCACAGTAGTCGCCGCTTCAACTGCAGCGATCTATGAGAAGTCGCAGCACCCCGACGGACATAGTTTGCAGTGGGTAGTCGCTCATTCCGATCACCGAGGTACCGGTGCTGGCCAGGCGACGATTGCCGCAGCTACTCAGGTACTAGCCGATCAGGCACCTAGATACTCTTATCTCTCCACCGATGATTTCCGCATTCCAGCGATCAGCATCTATCTGAAACTCGGGTGGGAGCCGTTGCTGTACGAAGAGAGCCAGTTCGATCGCTGGAAACGGGTATTTGGCATTCTAAAAATGACATTCAACGAAAACGATTGGCCCACGACGCCAGCATAGGAATCTTTTCCAACATGACATGGGATCCATCTCAATATTTAAAATTTGCGGATCATCGATTACGACCAGCGGTCGACTTACTCAATCGAGTAGATCTCGATTCGCCCTCTATCGTTTATGACCTTGGCGCAGGTGCTGGAAACGTTACCGAGCTGCTCGCCAATCGCTGGCCAGAAGCCCGGATCATCGGAATCGATGATTCAGAAGAGATGCTTCGTAAGGCGTCAGAACGCGCAACAAATATCGAATGGGAAGTAGGCGATATCGGTTCGTGGGAACCTAAACAGCCCGCAGAATTAATATTCACGAACGCTGCCCTGCATTGGATAGAGGGACATACCGACCTGTTCACCCGCCTAATGTCATCGGTCGCACCCGGCGGAGTACTGGCGGTTCAAATGCCGCGTAATTTTGGTGCGCTGTCGCACACTTCAATTTCTGAGGCTGCTTTGAGCGGTCCGTGGCGCAGCAAGCTCGAACCGCTGCTCCGCCCTGCTCCTGTCGAGCCTCCACCGTTCTACATCGATATTCTGTCGAGCATGACCAGTTCACTAGACGTTTGGGAGACGGAGTTCTCGCAAATCTTGTCAGGCGAAAACCCGGTCAAAGAATGGACCAAAGGCACTTGGCTCATGCCGTTATTGAACGCTTTGGAAGAGCCTGAACGAAGCGATTTCGAAGCCGCTTACGCTGAGCTAGTTCTGAGCAGATATCCGAAACAGCCCGACGGCACGACGGTATTCCCATTCAAACGAATGTTCATAGTCGCTACGCGCTAGTTTGTCTGGCGAACGAGAAGGTGTCATCCCGAGGCACTCGAAGGACGACAGATGAGCCACGGTCATTTACTTAGCAACGCGTCTCTCCGCTCTCGATATCCTGAATCAAGTTCAGGATGACGGGATCAACGATCTTCGGCTAACTATCGGTCCTCCCCCGGACCGGGGGAGTTAGAGGGGGAGATTGCAGCTCGGAGCCGAGTCGTCCGACGACGAGCGCGACTAACGCAACCGCGCCGTCTACATCCCTGGAGGCGGAACCACTACGTCTTCGTAAGCGTGGCGTGAGCCGACCATGTTTGAATGCTGGAACACGTCCAGTGCAGCCTCGTAGAGCGCAGGTTCAACAGCGATACCGCCCGACCATGTGCCGAGCTTTTGGTACGCCCCTACCGCCGATGCAATCGCCGATTCAGCCATATCGGGGAAGAAGCTAGCTTCTGCCTTGGCAACTTCTGCGGGATCGGCCGTGTTCACCCATTCGCGAGAAGCCTTGAAGGCAGCGGCGAATCGTTTTGCATCATCGGTTTCCAGCCAGTCCCAGCGACCTACCAAGCTAGAGAACGCAACCGGTCCTACAGCTTCACCAACAGAGGCAACGATGTGCCCCTGACCATCGTGTTCAAGCTGCTGCGGGAACGAACCCTGCTCGTGGAAATAATCGCCTTCACCATTGCGCCACTGCGCCATCATCTCGTCACCACCGGGTGAATCGATGTCATCTACGTTTGCAAGATCGATGCCCTGCTTGTGGGCGCCGTATCGAAGCATCGCTTCAGGCTGACCGCCGTGAACATGAAGGAACTTGCCGTTTAGCAACTTCTTCCAAGAGAAATCTGAATCGGCTTCTCGCCCTGCAATGAAAAATCCGTCATATCGATTGATCTGTGCGAAGTGAGCGAACGGAGCTTTTGAGCCGTTGTCGAGCGGACCCCAGCTAGCCGACACCGCTGCCTGAGCAACGTCCATACGCCCCTCAGCAACTTCCATACCGCTCGCACCACCAGCTGCTACAACGTGGTACTCACCTGACAGTCCTTCTTTCTCAAGGAAGCCTCCGGCGATAGTGCAGATCATCGGACTGTAGAAAGCCGAGTGGCGAGAAGCCATGATGTTGAGTTTGGTCATTTTGAAAAATTCCTGCGGATTGGATAGCCACGGTGAGTTTGGCTAGCGACCAGATTCTACCGCTTCATGCAATAGTTTTGCCTACTGCCAAATATGCAAAATGCCATTTTCAGTAGAGGCACCGAGCACAAGCCCGCCATCTTCTGTTTCGACAACCGATAGATTCGTGCCCAATCGAGAACCCAGCTCTAGCTTCCAAACTTCCTCAACGGAATCGCCTATACGACGCAATGCGACAAGTGTTTCTTGATCTCTCGATGGCACCAATAACTCCACATTACCGTCACCGTCAAAATCACCTGCAGCAGCTTGATCCAAGTTCCGTGAGCCGTTCAAGTGCGACATGTAGCCACCTGCCTCAGAAGCCACCAAATCCAGTCTGCCGCCAACCAATCGATAGAATTTTGCAATTCCACCGACATGAGGAGTTTCGACAACTGCTATTTCGATTTCGCCGTTAGGGCCGAACGGTGCGACAGCGATTTGGTGCAACCAACGAAAGCCTGTTCCAACCGGTGCAGACTCGGCGAATAGTTCGAGCCCCGATGATGTGTGCTTGAAGACCACTAATCGTGCTCCATCATTCGAGTTGCTTACCGTCGTAACGATTTCTTCTTCGCCATCACCGTCGACATCAGCAGCCAGCGGATACAGACCTTCGAACACTTCATCATCCGATAAGTCGTATTGCTTCAGAGTCCGGTCATCACCATCGAGAGAGATTGCGATCAGGCTAGCCCACTCATTTCGGTCTCCAAGTGCACCGTGCGGATAACGGTCTGTTGGCTCGGAGTACGAATACAAATTCGTTCCGTTTCCCATAACCGGCACTGAATCGGGAGACTGCATGAGCGTGTACGAAGTACTCCGCCCCTTGTAGGAAATAGCCGTGCTGTCGCCAAACTCTTCGAACTGAACGCCCGCGACCAGATGATTGCGACCGTTCGAATTCAAGTTTTCGACGCGCATAGCACCGCGGTCATTGCTGTTTTCTTCAGACAGAACCCCGACCACCATCATTGGTGGCACGAGATCGTCTCGACGAGAACCGTAGATATTGCCTGGCTCGACGATCTTTCCCGATGAGTCCACACGTAGCCCGATTAGGTCACCACCCTCACCGACAACAAGCCAAACCGTGCCGCCACGCGGATGACGCGATGCCAGCAACCAATCTCGGTTCCTGAGACCCATTTCAGCAGAATCCAACATGTCGTTCTCATGAACGTTCGCAGTCCCGAGAAAGTATTTATTGCCGGATATATTCCCGTAGGTGAACCCGGTTGAAAATGTCGATTCAGATATTGATTTCACGGTGACTGTCGGGGTCTTGGTAGGCCAAACGTAGGTTGGAGTTGGTTCATTTGACTCTGCCGTATTGCTTTCGGTGCTACAGCCAATGACGGCGGCTACTACCGCCGAGAGAACCAATGTAAGCAGAACTCGGATCAATGTCTCACCCTACAAAACTGCTGCCAGTAGTAACGCATCATGGTCGACCAGTAGTCGAAGAATCTGAGAAGCCGTCGGAAATATATCTCAACTCAGCTTGAATAAACATCGTGGAGTTCGTGCGCGAGGCGAAAAAACATCGCCTCGGGTTCAGAAATTAGCGCCGCTGGATTAACGGCAACAGAGTTCGCTCATCCAAGCGATAAAACCGAACGCCTTACGCGGCCTTCTGGCTAGCCCCGACAGCTTTGCTCACGCGAGCCACGAGGTCGTCAGCAGACCACGGCTTTGGTAGGTAGTCGACAGCACCCATTTCACGCGCTTTGTCGAAATCTTCTTCCTCACTCAAAGCAGAAGAAATAATGACAGGAATGTCCGATGAGTCAGGGTTAGATTTCAGCAGTTCGAGAGTGTCCCATCCGTCCATGCCGGGCATCATGAGATCGAGAATAATGAGATCAGGTCGTGCGTCTTCCACCCACGATTCGACCGTAGTTCCATCGGCAGCTTCGATTACCTCAAAGCCAGCGCGCTGTAGCACTGCAACAAGCAGAACTTGGATATCGGCAACGTCGTCTACAACTAGGATTCGCATGGGGGGCCTTATCGTCGTTTTCTGATACTCAGAACTAAGCTGCGTCGGCCAACGGAGTGTTCAGAGATGATGGAAGTTCCACAGTAAATGTCGAGCCGATGCCGACCTGAGTCGAAAGTGTCAGAGTCCCACCGTGTTGTTCGATGATCGATCTAGACAGGAACAATCCAAGTCCAGTTCCCGGACGTTGAGTAGCCTCAGGATTCATCGAGCGGAAATACGGTGTGAACAGCTTTTCAACATCTTCCTCAGCAATTCCTAGCCCTCGGTCGATTATTGAGATTCGAACTGAATTGTTTTCGGTTTTCACCGTAGAAACCTCGACAGGTTGATCGCCGTCGGAGTACTTCAGTGCGTTACTGATGAGATTGGTAAACACCTGACTAAGTCTGGCTGGGTCGCCTTCAACTTCGAAGTCGAATAGCGAATCAGAAACTGTGAGCCTGCGATCGATATCAGGATCTGAGACTTTGAGGCCGTCAGTGACCGAAGAAATCACCTTCATCACGTTGTGAGGTTCCTTCGCAGTCGTGAAATGCCCTGATTCGATATTCGTAATGTCGCTTAGGTCATCGATTAGCACAGCGAGTTGACGAGCTGATTTTTCGATTGCAGTTGCATACTCACGCTGATCAGAGCCTAGATTCACTGCATCGAATCGTAGTAGATCGGCATACCCGATCATCACCGCGAGAGGTGATTTGATCTCGTGTGCCACTTCCGACATGAACTGGGTTTTTGAATCGCTTAACTCCGTTAGTTGCTCGTTGCTCAAACGGAGTTCGCCTTCATTTCCTTCGATGCCATCTTGCATCTGGGCGAACATCTCGTTTTGTCCAACGAGATGTCGCTGAAGCTGTTTCAACGATTCTGAATTCCGAGCGTTGATCGCAGCGGATTTTAAGTGATCGGATATTTGTGCGATGAACTCAACATCTAGATCCGAATACTGAGATTCGTTCGATGAGCAGATCCAAATTTGAGTGACAAGATCTTCGTCATTCCGAAGTGTCGATACTAATGCGCTCTTAATGCCATTTTCGGTCGCCGTGGCAGCGAAGTGCGAATCAGCCGACATCGCCACCAATTCTTCGGCGTTCAGGACCATTAATCCGAGCTCAGTAAGCGGATCGGCCAATGCTTCACGAACAGATCGGCCATCTCCTGCAGAAAAGCCCATCAATTTAGTTCCTACCGCCTGTTCGACAGTAACCTCGCGGTTCTCTTGATCGGCAAAGGCTACGGCAACGGAATCAGGATGAAGAGCGCGGCTAACGTGAGAAATTACACATCGAGCAACGTCGGCAATTTCGGGGCTTTTGTGTGCAAGAGAGTTAAATTCAGCGGCAATCGCATACATCTGCTCACGACGTTGCTCCACCTGATGCATATCGACCCAATGTTCGATATCAGCATCGGGTTCAACTTCGGTTGGCTGCTGCTGCGGGATGCGTCGTACGTGTCCAGCAACTAACGCTAGAGAAATCATTATTGCGACACTAAATATATTGCCGCCACGAATGAGAATCCCGAAAGTATCCGTACCAGCGACAACGTTGAGTCCGCCGTACGCCAACAGTCCGATTACGGAACCTGCGATTGCGCCTCGAACACCGAATAAGATCGATGCTACAAACACCGGCATCGCTAATAAGACGTGCGCACCAGCAACATCTGTATTTATCAGGGTCAGGAATACGGCAGCCCAAAATAGGTAGGCGCCAAAAGTCAGCCCAAACCGCGGAAGAAATTTCGCTTCAACTAAATTGCGAATCATTAACTAATACCGAACCTGAACCAACTGACCGTCGTAACTTTCTAACAGGTAAGAAAGCGCTGAGGAATTAGCCGTTCTAGTTCAGACTAGTCCGCCGGTATAGCCCCAACATCGGGGAATCTGCGGGGTCGATTGCGGTTTGCACTCAGTGGTAACTGGTTATCGTTCGTTCATCCTGTGCAGCCGTGCAGAAGTTATCCTTGAACCAACAATGCATCTACTAAGTCGGAATATAGAGCAAAATTCAACACTAGAAATGTGTGTTGAGTCAGCAATCGCCGGCCGATCAAGTTCCAGAAAATATCTGATAACAGGCCTGCTACTGGCCGCATTGATTGTCGTTGTGCAGTGTTCGAACGGTGATCCCGAGCCAACTGCAGCCGTCGCAACCGCTACATCAACTCCTGCGCCGATACCAACGGCAACGCCGGGACCAACAGCAACTCCGTTCGCCACCCCCACAACTATTCCTTCGCCAACAGTTGCGCCTGCTCCAGAAAACCTCGAGCGGGGAGGCATTCTTCGGTTCGCCATTCCAGAGGGTTCTCCACACAACGATCCCCATCTAACCGTTTCTACCGCGCTCGTCAGCTGGGGAGCAGGCCAGGCGTACTCCCGTTTATTCAAATTCGAGACAACAAGCAGTAACTCGATAGTTGTTTGCGATCTTTGCGAGTCGTGGGAACAATCGGCTCCCCTTACATTCAAAATCGTGCTTCGTGATGACGTGTTTTGGGATAAGAAAGCACCTCTTCATGGCCGTGCGCTTACAGCTCAGGATGTTGTTTACAGCCTCAATCGGCAGGCAACTCCCGGTTATCCAAACGCAGCTCTGCTGGCGAATATCACCGAGTTCACTGCGGTTGGAGAGCGCGAAGTTGTGATCCGATTGGATTCGCCTGATTCAGAAATTTTAGAGAAGCTTGCGGACACCCACACTCGAATCGTGCCGAGAGAAGTTGTTGAAGCGAACGGGGACTTGCGGCGTGGGCCTACTCTTGGAACCGGACCATGGATCGTCAACGAAGTTTTACAGGATGCGACCCGGCTTCTTGTTAACGAGGATTACTACGGGGAAGGTTTTCCTTATCTCGACGGGATCGAGATTCAGGTGACGCCATCGAGCTCAGTTCGGGCAGCCGGTGTACGAACGAAAATTATCGATGTTGCACAGTTAGATTTCGACCACGCCAACTTTGCGCTCGATCGATTCGAAGAGCTTCAGTACGTTGGTGTCGAAAATCCCGCAGCGGGTATCGAAATAGCGATGAATATTAATCGCAGCCCGATGGATAATCCGGCAGTGCGAGAAGCGATGATGCTGACATGGCCAGTAGGAAAGCGCTTCGTCATCCCGGGGCGAGACGAGATTGTTGATACCAGTAATCCCAACCCAGGGATCGGATTAGGTCTCCCGCTATTGAACACCAGTTGGATGCTTGAAGCCTCAAAATTCTCTCATGTGTTCGGTTATGGACAGCATGGGATTGATCAGGCAAACACCCTCCTCGCCACTGCCTCTCTAAAGCCCACAGACAACATCATCATCAAAGTTGGCGAATTCGGGCAGCTGTACATCGACCAAGCCAATCAAATGGCTGAGGGATTAGCGGCCGTTGGCATTCGTGCAGAAGTCGAACGAGTCTCAACCCGTGTGTTCGGTGACGAAGTTTGGACGATGGGCGACTACGACATCATGGTCGGGGCACCACCGCCAATATCAAGCACTACTTCGTATCTGTTTTCCGTACATCACAGCGAAGGTCCATGGAATACGACAGGCTACTCAAATCCTGAAATTGACCGGCTCATCGAAGCTCAAGCTCGAGAGTACGACGCGGCAAAACGTGGAGAAATACTGCTCGAAATCCAGCAATTGATTCTCGATGGCTCACACCGATTTATCGCATCGACCAGAACAACTCATTGGGTGTTCTGGGATTACGTCCACGACTTCGAGCCGTTCACACCACGTGGCGATACCGACTTCCTCACGAAAGTATGGGTCACGCCGAAGTAGCCAAAACACTACTTCGCCAGATGCTCTTTCAGTGCGTCGTCTAGACCGACCCAGCTGAGCAGTGCGCACTTGATACGAACGGGGAACTTGCGAACTCCGCCGAGCGCTTCGATATCGCCAAGGATATCGGCTTCTTCGTCGGTGATTTCTTCGCCCTTCAGCAAACGTCGAACCGCGTCAACGGCAGCACGGACTTCGGCCGAAGATTTACCCTCGACCAGCTCCGCAAGCAACGAAGCTGAAGCCTGAGAAATCGCACATCCGCGTCCCGTAATTCCAACCTGCGAAACGGCGTCGTCTTCAACCTTTAGCTGAATATGAAACTCGTCACCACAGAATGGATTGTTCACTTCAAGATCAACATCTGCTTCTTCAACAGGCGCCGTGTTTCGAGGGCTGCGGTAGTGATCGAGAATGATCGCCTCGTACAGCTCGTCCATATCTCCGAGGCCACTCATTCCACCTGTCATCGGCTGAAATACCCTTCGGTTTCACTAATCCCGTTGACTAGAGCGTCAACCTCGGACTTCGTGTTGTAAATATAGAAGCTAGCACGTGCGGCAGCCACGACATCGAAGCTGCGAACGAGCGGCATCGCACAGTGGTGACCCGTTCGAATCGCAATCCCCTGCTGATCCAAAGCCGTGCCAAGATCATGCGGATGAATCGATTCGTGAATGAACGAAATTACTCCGCCACGTAACGCAGGATCCTGTGGACCCAAAACGCGAACGTTCCCTAAGGAAAGAACCTGTTCCATGGCGTACGCAGTAAGTTCCTGTTCGTGCTGCCAAACTTTGTCCATCCCGAGTTCGCTCAAGTAATCGACAGCTGCGCCAGTTGCGATTGCGTCAGCGATATTCGGGGTTCCCGCTTCGAACTTGTAAGGAAGATCATTCCAGTTGGCGTCCTCGTAGGTCACCTCAAGAATCATGTCGCCACCAAACATGTACGGCGGCATTGCATCGAGCAGATCGTACCTGCCCCACAACACGCCAATGCCGGTTGGTCCAAGCATCTTGTGAGCCGAAAAGCAGAGGAAGTCTGCGTCCAACGCCTGCACGTCGACTGGCATGTGAGGAACACTTTGTGCAGCATCGACAAGTATTACCGCACCAACTGCGTGCGCTAGTTCCGCCAGCTTAGCGATCGGGTTGATCGTGCCAAGCACGTTCGACATATGAGTTGCGGCGACAAGCTTGGTTCGAGAGTCGATAACGCTCGATGCACCGTCGAGGTCGATAACACCATCGTCGTTATGCGATAGATACCGAAGTTCGGCGCCCTTTTTGAAAGCGAGTTGCTGCCACGGAACGATATTTGAGTGGTGCTCCATCGCTGTGATAACGATGTTGTCGCCCTCGCCAACGTTCGCCTCAGCCCATGTTGCGGCAACGAGGTTGAGTGATTCGCTGGTGTTACGGGTCCAGATCACTTCTTCAGATCGAGGAGCGTTTATGAATTTTGCGACTTTGGTGCGAGCCAGTTCATATGCGTCGGTTGCTTCGATCGACAGCGTGTGAACGCCGCGATGAACGTTCGAGTTCGTCTGCTCGTAGTAGTCGACCAGCGATTGAATCACTTGGCTCGGCTTTTGCGAGCTCGCGGCGTTGTCTAGATAAACCAGATCCTGCCCGTTGACCTTCCGTTGAAGAATTGGAAAATCAGCACGAATTGCATCTATATCGAACGCTCGTGAACCGGCACCTGAATTTGAATCGAGGTTGCTCATGCGGTTCCTATCGTGTCTGACTCTGCAAGCAGAATAGGGATTCGTTCGTCAGTAATTTTTTCAACAAATTCGTTCAGTGCTTCAGGCTTGAATTCATTGAGCATTTCCTCAGCGAACCCACGAACTAGAATTGCCTTGGCGGCTTCTTCGTCGACACCCCGAGACTGCAAGTAGAACAGCGTGTCACGATCAACGTGACCAGCGGTCGCACCGTGCGCAGCGACAACATCATCGGCATAGATTTCAAGCGATGGCTTGGCGTAGATTTCAGCGCCACGTGAAAGCAGCAGGTTCAAGTCTTTTTGGCCTGCTTCAGATTTCTGAGCGTCTCGCTCGACGATCACCTTACCGCTAAACACAGCAGTTGATTTTCCAGAAAGAATGCCCTTGTAGAACTGATCGGAAGTACAACCCGGCTTGGCGTGAGTCGTGCTGATTTCCTGATCTTGCTGTTGATCCCCGTTGGTCATGTAGAGACCATGCAGGGTGCATGTAGCCCCCGGAGCATCGAGCAACGTGTGGATATCGTTTCGGGCAATCGAGGCGCCAACGGCAAAGCTAGTCGAGGTGAAATCGGTGTTGCCAAGCTGGGCGACACGAGTAGTGCCAAGATGGAACGACGATTCGTTTTCCATCTGCACCCGATAGTGATGAACGCTTGAACCTTCGCCAGCAAAAACTTCGACCACAGGAGCCGAGAACTGCGCCGAGTCAGCGAGGTTCACGTACGTCTCGATAAGTACGACTGAGCTATTCGCACCAGTATCAACTAACAGTCGCGGGTAGCTTGCTCGGCTAGCAGCGTTGTCGGAAGTAACAAAGATAACCTGCACTGGCTGTCCAAGCTCGGTGCCATCCGCAACGGCAACATAGGCACCGTCGTCGATAAACGCAGTACTCAGGGCAGTGAATGCGTACTCTTCGCTTCCTGCCAGGCTACCGAGCTGCTGCTCGATGTTTCCTGTGCCTTCCGCGATAGCTTCTGCCAGCGAGCCAGCAGTTAGTCCGGCTGTGCCGTGAAGATTCGAAAGTTCAGCGTGGAAATTCCCGTCCACAACTACAACTGTGTTCCAAGCGTCGTCCCAAGGTCCGGCAGCTTTGATCTGATCAAGAGTTACTGAACCAGTTACGCCGTATTCAAAATCAGCGGCAGCAAGCGGTTGAAGATTCGTGTACTTCCACAGCTCGTTTCCACGTCGTTTGGTGGGAAGACCGAGTTCGGAGAAAGTCGACCATGCCTGCTGACGACGCGACTTTAGCCATTCCGGCGAAGAAGCGCTGTCGGCAGCGTGCGATTTATACGCAGCCGAGAATTTTTCGACGGCTGCTGGTGGTGATGCAAGCGTCATTGTTAGGCGTTTGCTCCGGCCGCTGCGGCATCAAGGTATTCCTTGTAACCGTCTTTCTCGACTTCAAGAGCCAGTTCAGGACCGCCAGTCTTAACAATTTTGCCCTTGACCAGAATGTGAACAACATCAGGCTCGATGTAGTTCAGTAGTCGCTGATAGTGGGTCACAACGATGAATGATCGTTCAGGAGAACGCATTGAGTTCACGCCTTCAGCAACGATGCGAAGTGCGTCGACGTCGAGACCGGAGTCAGTTTCATCGAGAATGGCGAGTGAAGGCTGAAGTACTTCAAGCTGAAGCATTTCGTTTCGCTTCTTCTCACCACCCGAGAAACCTTCGTTCAAAGAACGCTTGACGAGCGTTGGGTTGATGCCAACTGCTTCGACTTTTTCATCGAACAGTTTTGAGAAATTTCGTACCGACATCTTTTCTTCGCCACGAGCTTCAGCTTTCGAATCGAGAGCAGCCTTGAGGAACTGCCAAGGTCGAACACCGGGAATTTCTGCGGGGTACTGGAATGCGAGGAACATGCCCAAGTGAGCACGTTGATCGGCTCGAAGTTCGAGGATCGACTCGTTATCGAACGTAACATCGCCATCGGTTACTTCGTAGTCAGGTCGTCCCATCAGAACGTTGGCGAGCGTGCTCTTGCCGGAACCGTTAGGCCCCATGATGGCGTGAACTTCGCCCTTACCAATTTTCAGATCGATCCCGTTAAGGATTTGTGAGTCTTCGATGTCCACAACGGACGCGTGCAGGTTGTTGATCTCAAGCATTTTTGTGTTTTTTGTTACCGGAATTGAATGTACTTGCTAGCAATAAATAAAAAGGTGACTCGCTACCCAACGGCGCCTTCGAGTGAGACTTTCAACAGCTGACTCGCCTCGAGTGCAAACTCAAACGGCAGCTCCTTGATAACGTCTCGGCTCCAGCCGGTGATGATCATGTGGTGCGCTTCTTCTTCAGAAAGCCCACGAGCCATCAGGTAGAACAGCTGGTCGTCACTGACCTTTGACGTCGAAGCTTCATGTTCGAGTCGAGCAGTGGGATTTCGAACCTCGATGTAAGGCACCGTGTGCGCACCGCATTCGTCACCAACTAGCAGCGAGTCACACTGCGTGTGGTTCACTGCGTTTTCGGCGCCTGGCATGATCTGCACTTGGCCCCGATACGTGTTGTTGCCCTTACCGGCAGAAATACCCTTCGACACGATGGTCGATTTGGTGTTCTTGCCGATGTGAATCATCTTCGTACCGGTATCGGCCTGCTGATGATTATTTGCGAGTGCAACTGAGAAAAATTCGCCTACAGAGTTGTCACCCTTCAGGATCACACTTGGGTATTTCCAAGTGATCGCCGAGCCGGTTTCAACCTGAGTCCATGAAATCTTGGCGTTCTTGTCTGCACGACCTCGTTTGGTCACGAAGTTGTAAACACCACCCTCACCCTCTTTAGTTCCGGGGAACCAGTTTTGGATGGTCGAGTATTTTATTTCCGCGTCGTCCAAAGCTACGAGTTCAACAGTAGCTGCGTGAAGTTGGCTGGTCTTGCGGAAAGGAGCGGTGCAACCTTCTAGGTACGAAACGTACGAGCCTTTATCGGCGACGATAAGTGTTCGTTCGAACTGGCCAGAGCCTTCCGTGTTGATTCGGAAGTAGGTCATTAGTTCAATCGGGCACTTCACTCCGGGCGGAATGTATGCGAACGAGCCATCACTGAACACTGCAGCGTTTAGAGCAGCGAAGAAATTGTCGGTATAAGGAACGATCGACCCCAGATACTTCTTGATCAGTTCAGGGTGCTTTTTTACCGCTTCGCTGAACGAACAGAAAATAATGCCCAGTTCGCCGAGCTGTTTTTCCATCGTGGTCGCAACGGATACCGAGTCGAATACCGCGTCGACTGCGACACCGGCTAGTGCGGCACGTTCTTGCAATGGAATACCGAGCTTTTCGAATGTCTCGAGCATTTCAGGGTCGACGTCGTCGAGGCTCTTAGGAGCTTCGTTAGTTCCTTTTGGAGCTGCGTAGTAGTAGATGTCCTGATAATCGATGCCGGGGTAATCGATCATCGCCCAAGTTGGCTCGGCATCGTTCTTCTCAAGTTCAACCCAATGTGCGTACGCCTTCAAACGGTAATCGAGCAGCCATTCAGGTTCTTCTTTTTTAGCCGAAATAAGGCGAACAATGTCTTCGCTCAGCCCTTTAGGAGCAAGATCGGTCTCGACATCGGTTACGAATCCCCACTTGTACTCTCCGCCTGAAAGGTCGGATTCGCGTGAAATCGTGTTCTGGTTAGTCAATAAGTTGCTCCGTGGAGGTGTTCAGCCGGGTCTAATATCGTGGGAATACTGGTGAAATAACTTGAGTTTTGATCTCAAATACCCGTTTTTTCTATTCCTGACCCATTCGGTACGCAATTAGTTTAAAACCGACTACGTACAGCGTCAACGAATTTCGCAACTACAAACCGACATTGATGCACGTGCGAAGTGCTTGGCATTTACCTGCGAAAAAGCGTGTTTTTGCGAGTGAACCCAGAATTTCTACCAAACTACCGCTACGCGCCCTTAAACTAGACGCTTCGTGATTTGAACGCGAACTCGCATCGGCTAATGAACGTTGCGGCGCTATGAAGCAGCCTCGCTACTTAGCCACCCTCGTCAGGAAAGAGAAAAAACACGTGGAGTACGAAGCAGTAATTGGTCTCGAAACGCACGTCCAGCTAAAGACGCGCAGCAAAATGTTCGGCACATCCAGCGCCGAGTATCAGTCTGCCGAGCCAAACACGCTCGTCGATGCAGTCAGCATGGCGCTCCCCGGCACATTGCCAGTGGTAAACCAAACTGCCGTCGAGTACGCAATGATGATCGGTATGGCGATCAACTGCAACATCGCTCGAATCACCAAGTTCGATCGCAAGAACTACACGTACCCCGATCTCATGAAGGGCTACCAGATCACCCAGATGGACGAGCCGATTTGTTACGAAGGCTATGTCGATCTACCGATCGAAGATTCGATCCGAGTGCGTATTAACCGTGTCCACATGGAAGAAGATGTAGCTCGACTAATCCACGTTGAGGGACCTCAGGGCGGAACAGTTCATTCTCTAGTCGATATCAATCGCGCCGGTACTCCTCTTATGGAAGTTGTGACTGAACCCGACATGCACACGTCGGAACAGGTCGAGGCTTACATCAACAATCTGCAGCACATCATTCGCTACCTCGGTGTTGGAACAGCCAACATGGAAGAAGGGTCGTTCCGCTGCGACGCCAACATCAGCGTTCGTGAGAAGGGTTCAACAGAACTTACGACGAAGGTGGAAGTGAAGAACATGAACCGTGTTCGTGCGGTTGTTCGTGCCGTTGAATATGAAATTGAACGCCAGATTGCTTGCTACGAAAGCGGCGAACGAATCATTCAGGAAACCCGTGGTTGGGATGATGGCAAGGGAGTTACAAACTCTCAGCGAAGCAAGGAAGAAGCGAACGACTACCGTTACTTCCCCGAACCAGATATCCCGCCGCTGATTATTAGTGAAGACTGGATTGAGAACACTCAGGCGAAGATGCCCGAGCTTCCTATTCCACGTAAGAACCGATTCCAAGAGGAGTGGGGACTCAGCGAATACGATGCCGAGCTGCTTACTGTTCTTCGTTCTACGGCCGACTATTTTGAAGAAGTTTGTAGCGGCAAGAAGGCTGAATCAGCCGAAGCCAAGCAGGCGTTTGCCAAAGCGACTGCTAACTGGCTGAACGGTGAAATGGCACGGTTGATGAACGATGACGAAATCGTAAACATGGCCGATACCAAGGTTTCTCCTGCGGCACTGGCGACTCTTGTTGAGAAATTCCGCAAGCGCGAGTTGAACAACAATTCGGCGAAGCAAGTTTTCGAAATTATGTACAGCAAGGGCACCGCTCCCGAGACGATCATTGAAGATCTCGGACTTGGTGTTGTTTCTGGAGCCGACTCTCTCGGCCCTATCGTCGACGAAGTAATCGCCAATAACGAAAAAGCTGTGAACGATTATTTGGGCGGTAAAGAAGTCGCTTTGAAATCGCTTATGGGTCAGGTCATGAAGGCGACTCGTGGTCAGGCTGATCCTGTTCAGGCAACCGACATGATCAAAGACAAGCTAGCCTCACGCTAGTTTCCCTGAAACCAGCGTGGTCACCGGCTGACGATGGATCCTGAAAATGAATTCAGGATGACAGTGTTGCGGTGTGTTGGGGTTTGCCTGGTCCGGTTCCCCTTCCTTCGGGAAGGGGCCAAGGGTTGGGTAGATTGCCTCGGCGACCAAGTGCGAATGCACGCCCGGAGCAATAACGCCCCCCCTTTACGCCTCGTAAAGTGTGGCGATACGGGCTTTATAGCCCTAACATAGATAGCTGTTCAACAATTGCGTCGCCAATCGACGTAAGAGAAAAGTTCCTCAGGAACTACCGAAGAAGATAAATGGAAACCGTATTTAGTCTCATACTGATGGTCACAGCGCTAACGCTGATCGTCGTGCTCCTCCTCCAGGCCCGTGGCTCTGGATCATCCCTCTTCGGTGAAGCTTCCAGCACATTCCGATCACGTCGCGGTGTAGAACAGCTGTTGTTCCGCCTAACTATCGTGCTGGCATTCGTATTCGTTGGCGTGGCCATCGCAAACGTCCGCTTTAGCTAGCAGACACCCCCTGCCCTAACAGGCACGAATTTCACAGGCGCCATTTGAGCGCCTGTTTTTTTGTCATTATTACAACCAGTCGACTACTGATTCGGTGTACCATCCACCGCCATGCCCAACACTAACTCGTCTTCATTTATCGTCGAACTCGACACCCCCCAAGCGCTCGATTCTTCGATAGTCGGTAGCAAGGCAGCCTCTGTTGCAGATCTGATCAAACAGGGAGCAACTGTCCCCACTGGATTTGTTGTCCCGGCCGCACTGTTCACTGAATTTATTGCTCCTGTAGCAAGTGATATTTCAAAGATTCTTGAAACAGTCGATATCGAGATAGTTTCATCGGCATTCACGGCAGCTAATGCAGTAACAAAATTGTTGAACGCTTCGACGACACCAACCGGGCTAACAGAAGCAATCGATGCACGAGTAGCGACTACTCCAACAGGGCTAGCCGTTAGGTCGTCTGCTACGGCAGAAGATCTCGAAGGAGCGTCGTTCGCAGGCATGTACGACACGTTCCTCGACTCAACTGACGCCACATCCGTTTTGAAGCGAGTGCGTGACGTGTGGGGTTCCTACTACACAGGTCGAGCGATCTCGTACCGACAGCGCCAAGGAATCCCGCACGAATCGGGTTCAATGGCGGTTCTAGTTATGGAACTCGTCAACGCTGAAGCCGGTGGAGTTTTATTCACTCGTGATCCTCGTGACGGCACCGATCAAATTCTCATTAACGCTGCCTTGGGGCTTGGTGAAGGAGTGGTATCGGGCGAGGCTCAGGCCGATTCGTTCACTCTCAATTCTGAAACATTTGAAATAACGAACCGTAACGTCCTCGACAAAGAGGTGATGCTGGTTCGAGGATCTGCGGGATCGACTGACAAGGTTCCGGTTCCAGCCGAAAAACGAAGCACTCCTGCCCTATCCGATTCTCAATTGATTGCCACAGCAAAAGCGGCGGCAGAGATTAAAGCTGCATCCGGTGATGATCGAGATATAGAGTTCGCCGTTGTCGGCGATACCGTTCACATTTTGCAGTCACGCCCTGTAACAACGGGAGCAAATCCCGAGACTGATTTTCCTGTTGAATGGGAAGACCATGAGGACCAATCACTTCACTGGAGACGAGGTTCAACAACTCCTTCACTCCCACTCGTAATCGCATACGTCAAAATGTCTGGAATAGCCGAAAAACGCTCGGTAGATTTCACTGGCCAATACATGGGGCGATGGGATTTAAAAAAATGGGTTAATGGCTACATCTACACTGCTGAAACGCCCCGCGATAAGGAGGAAATTGAATCCGTAGGCTTCAAGCACCACCTGATGGGCCGTCGGCATCTGGAGAAAGGTTCCACGTACTTCTATGATGTGGTCGAGCCACAACTGCTTAAGAACCTTGCAGATATCGAAGCAGATCGCCCAGTCGATAAAGCGCCAACAGCCGATCACATCGCCTATCTCAGACGAGCGATGCAGCTCGCTGCAGATCACCAGTCCGATCTTCACTGGCGATGTTGGGCAGGGTTCAAAACTAAAGACGACCTATCGAAGCTATTTGCCGAGATAACAGGTCAGCCCGAAGTTGAATCGTCAGATCTCATACTGGGAATCGATCACATGACGGCGCGCCTATCCGCCCGCATGATCAGCATGTCGAAACTCGTGAAGTCCGATAAGTGGCTAACCGAGATATTCGAATCCCGAAACTACGATGAAATATTTGCTCGTGGCAACGGTAGTCGACCTGCAGTCGCGAAGTTTCGATCACGTTTCCGCGCCTTCATGAAAATATGGGGCCGACGCAACGGTATTGGCTACGGCACTGCTTGGAAACCAACCGATCCGTCGTGGAACATGCACCCAGAAATCCCTCTCGACTCGATCGGTTCTTACGTTCGTCAGGATATCGAGACGCAGGGCCGATCTCATGCCGAGCTCAAGGCTCGACGGGAAGCAGCCATCAAAGCTGTTCGACAAAAGATCGGTAGAAACACGAAGCTTCGTAAAAAGTTCGATTTCGAACTGTTCCGTGGAACTCACCACATCAAGATGATGGAGAACCACAACTACCTCATCGAACAGTGCACGTTCGGAGAATACCGCGAGGCTATCAACCGTGCTGCGGTTTCACTCACCGATGGCGGATGGATCGACACACCCAACGATATCTTCTACCTGCTGTTAGCTCAGCTTGAGAAAGCGGCGAGCAGCAACGACTACTCAGAACTCCGCTCACAGATTATCGATGCAAAAGAAACCTACTCTGAAAACTCGAAGTTAACTTCTCTCCCCTTCGTCGGTACAGAACTGCCTGAAGACGAAAAGGATGACGAAGAAAAGCCGCTACGGGGCATAAGCGAAGATGGTCAAATGCTTCATGGCGAACCGTCTTCAGCAGGATCATTCACGGGGGTGGCGCGAGTGGTTATCACTCGAACTTCCACGCCGCCTGATGTTCGCAAGGGCGAAATTCTGGTCACTGAAAATACAGGACCCGACTGGGTGCCGGTATTCCCGTTGCTTGGCGGGTTAATTCTCGATGGTGGGGACAACTTCCAGCACGCTTCGCTGATTTGTCGAGAGTACGGAATTCCGTGCGTGATTCAAACCAAGGACGCCACAGCGAAAATAGCCAATGGTCAGATGGTTTCGCTTGATGGCACTGCAGGGACAGTCACGCTAAACCCGATGGTTTAACGGGCATCGGATCGCTGTCATTCTGAACTAGATTCAGAATCAGTCGTCTAGGTATTTAAACTTTCGACGCCAGTTCTAAACAGTCGCCACCGCAGGTCGATCTTCGCCATTTGAGAAAGATTCTGAATCAAGTTCAGAATGACAAGGCTGAATCGTTCCGCTAGATGGAATACCGAATCTCGCGCATCACCGCACCAGATCCCTCGGTCCCGCTGACTACACTCGGGACGTGAGAGCAGGCAAATGCCTACTGGCCAGCAAGCCCAATTCTGCTCTAGCTAATTACGCGCCCAGGCCGTTTCGCCGCCGGTGTCGGAAATCGAAATTCCAGCAGCATCGAGCTGATCTCGAACAGCATCCGCATCGCCCCAGCGCTTCTCAGCACGGGCGTCCTTGCGTTGCTGCACGAGCGCATCAACTTCTGAATCGCTCAAGCCCTGAGTCTTCTTCGGAGGCGCTTCCAGCGTCATACCAAGCACACCGGACAGCTCTCGTACGACCGCTGCCGCTGCAGTCACGCTATTGCCATCAGAGCGAGTTCGGTTCATCTTCCTGCAAAGATCAAAAATCGCAGCTAACGCCTGAGGAGTGTTCAGGTCGTCGTCCATCGCCTCGGTAAACCGTCGCTTGAACGGTTCAGGATCTAGCGATTTCTCAGAAGCAACTGGTTCAGCCTCAACAGCCTGCCTTATACGCCGCATCGAACGTTCGGCATCGCCGATCAGCTTCTTATCTAGAAGCGGGTTCGTGCGGTAGTGACTCTGCAGAATCCAGAGTCGAATAGCGTCTGAAGAAAATTCTTCGAGTGCTGCATTCACATTGAAAGCGTTGCCAAGCGATTTGCTCATAGTCGCACCAGTCGTGCGCAGCAATCCGTTGTGCATCCACACGCCAGAGAACGGTGCTTTGCCAGAAGCCGATTCGCTTTGTGCGATTTCGTTTTCGTGATGCGGGAAGATCAGATCGAGGCCACCACCGTGAATATCGATCTGCTCACCCAAATGCTTGAACGCCATTGCTGAACACTCAATGTGCCAGCCGGGACGTCCCGGTCCCCAGGGGCTATCCCAGTTCGGTTCGTCAGGTTTTACAGCTTTCCAAAGAGCGAAGTCGGCAGGGTCTTCCTTGCCGCCCTCTTCGTTGCGAGTGCCTTCGAGCATTTCGTCGATATTTTGGCCACTCAATTTGCCGTAATCGGACTTGCTTCGAACTCGGTAGTAAACCGAACCGTTGAGTTCATAGGCAGCTTTGGCGTCGATCAGTCGCTCGATAAGAGCGATGATTTCTGGCATGTCTTCAGTGGCACGAGGATGCACTGTGGCACGACGAACGTTGAGTCCATCAGCCGACTTGAAGAACGACTCGATGTACTTTTCGGTAATCTCTTGCCACGGTGTTTCATCAGCGTTGGCGCGGTTGATGATCTTGTCGTCAACGTCGGTGAAATTCTGAACTTTTTTCACCTTGTAGCCACGAAATTCAAGATATCGGTCGAGCACATCGAACACGATGCTGCTCAGTGCATGCCCAAGGTGGGAATCGTCGTATACGGTCACACCGCAAACGTACATTTTGACTTCATCGCCGAGCGGCTTGAATTCTTCTTTGGTGCGTGTGAGCGAGTTATAGAGCTGAATCATGCGTTTCGAAAAACTACTTTGTTGCGGGAGTGAGAGTGGCGACTGCTTGAGCCGCAATACCTTCACCCGCGCCTATCGCGCCGACATGGTCGGTCGACGTTACTTTTACATTGATACTGGAATTTTCAAGACCGCTAATCATGCCTAATTGCGCCGCCATTTTGGGTGCTTCAGACGCGAGTCGCGGTCTCTGCGCTATAACCGTAGCATCGACATGCGTTACCAGCCATCCGGCTTCCAGAGCTAATCGAGCCGACCCAGCAATGAATTGTGCCGAGTCGAATCCGGCATATCGTTCGTCGGAAGATGGAAATCGTCCGCCTAAATCGCCCAATCCGGCTGCTCCAAGAATCGAGCTTGCGACGGCATGAAACAACACATCGCCGTCGGAGTGACCATCAAGGCGCTTGTCGAATTCAATATCTATGCCACCGAGTCGAAGTGGGCCACCGTCGACGAGTCCATGGCCATCGAACCCAATTCCAAACCGAGACCCTTCGACCGGAACACCACCCGCACCAGACTTCAATTCGCTCCGGCGCCCATAGATCAAAGTCGCCAGTTCAAGGTCTTCAGGCGTGGTGATCTTGATGTTGTCGTTTGAGCCGGTGAATATCGCAACCATTCCACCGACCGATTCAACCATCGAAGCATCGTCAGTCACATCTTCATCAGTCATTTCATGTGCGGTCTTCAGCACGTCATAGCGAAATACTTGAGGAGTTTGAACCGCCCACATACCCGATCTATCGGGGGTGTCCGTTACAACACGGTGTGGCGCAGTTTTGATTGTGTCCTTGACCGGCACGGCTGCAATCCCGGCGCCAATTTTCTGAGCCGTAACCAAACCTCGCCCGACCATTTCAGCGTCGATAAAAGGTCGAGCACCATCGTGTACAGCTACGAACTCTGGAGCACCAGAATCCTGCGAAGCCAGTAGATCGAGTCCGATCTTTACTGAGTCCTGACGGCGTTCGCCACCAGCGACCACATCGATAACCTTGGAAAATCCACCTGCTTCGACAGCGTCTTTGCCTGCATCGAGATTGTCAGCCGACATCACCAGTACGATCGATCCGACTTCTTCGTACTGCTCGAACACTCGCATCGAGTGTGAAATAACGGCTTCACCGCCAAGCAATGTCACCTGCTTGTCGACACCCTCCATGCGAGAGCTTCGACCTGCTGCGACGATCACCACTCCAAGTCGGTTTGTGTTGCTAACCTCGGTCATGCCAAAAATCCCTGAATCCAATCGATGCCCCAAAAACAGGCGTAAGCGACAGCAGTCGATTTGATTGCTTTAGCGACGAAAACAATCGCAATAAATCTCTTGATCGGGTAGCCAATACTTCCCGCTGCTATTCCGATTACATCGAATAGCGGATTCGGAATGATCGCACCAAAGAACAAGATTATTCCGCCTCGACGCTGCACAAGCGAGTGCACTCTCGGGTAGAACCTATTCCGTTCCAGTAGTGATCGTCCCGATATGCCTGCCAAGTAGCCGGTCATTTCGCCCAGCGCTTCAGCGGATGCGGAAATGAGACCGATGAACAGAGGGTTTAATCCGAGATCTGGTGCGGCAGCGATGCAAACTGCAGCTGGCCCGGGTACCGGCAGGATGATCGAGCCGGCGGCGATAAAGCTGACAATCCAAAGTCCGCTGTAACCAAGATTCTCCAAGCTTAATGAATCTGTCAGCCACAGCACCGTGCCGAAGATAACAAAGGCAGCGACGAAGCCGATAATTCCTAGGCGAAATACGAGTTCTCTGTTGGTCGACAACCACAGCTGAACACCTTTGTATTCGACAGCCGCGTCTTGAACTCCACTCGAATTATTTTCGAGCGCAGAATCAGGCGAATCCGCTATTTCGGAATTTGTCGGGTCAGACATCCAACGTTACCCAGTACTTGAAGTACTCGACGAGCCCAGTGATTAAAGGGAACTAAACGAGGTCCACTAGCCACGAAATCGACTGACGACAAGCGTATGCAACGATCAAGAATTTGATCAACTTGCCCAGCCCTACCCAGAGGAAAAATCTGGATATTGGGTAGCCGAGTGAACCAGCCGCAATCCCACCAATATCAAATAGTGGATTCGGCACCACCGCGAGAATAAACAATGCAAACCCGCCGCGCCGCACTACCAAGCCATGTATTCGAGGATAGTAGCGCGATTTTTGTACCACGCTCTGGCTTCCGTACCCTGCCAAATAGCCGGTAACTTCACCAATCGTCGAACCTGCGGCTCCTGCCATAGCCAGCAGCACGAAGTTTAGCCCTAGCTCATTGGTGGCACCGGCACACACCGCAGCAAGACCCGGTACAGGGATCACCACAGCTGCAGAACCAACAAGGTTTACTAAGAATGCTCCCCAGTAACCGGCGTCTTGAACATCGAACCAATCAGCGAGCCACGCTACTGTTCCGCCTACCACCGACACAATCACGATCGTCCAGATGATGGTCTGATACGTGCGGTGATGCTTCGCTATGAATTCAGCAAACTTGCTCGGTGGCTTTTCAGAATCGGTCGACTCGGTCGATGTTATCGCCGGTGGGGGGGGGTCTGACACACAGACATCTTACGTTACGCATCGCGAATAGACCTCCTGCAACCCTCATATACGGGAAGCAGGAGGTCTATTTCGACTAATCACTAGAGAACCAACAGTAGTTAGTTAGTAACGGTTTCTTTGTCGGCTTCTTTTGTTGAAGTCGTTTCGACATCGTCAGAGTTCGATTTTTCATTCGAAGCTGCTGCCTCTGGGCCGTTGTTCGTAAACGTCACATCACCATCACTCTCATCAACAACGATTGCTGATCCCTCAGGGAATTCGCCAGCCAGTAACCGCTTCGACAATGGACTTTCGACATGACGTTGTATCGCCCTTTTAAGTGGGCGAGCGCCGTACATGCGATCGAACCCAGTCTTTGCCAGCCACTGTCGTGCGGCATCAGTCAAAGTCAGACTAACTTTCAGATCCGCGACTCGTTCTGACACTTCAGCCATGAACTTATCGACGATCAATTCGATGTCTTCTTGAGTAAGCGAATCGAACACGATGAACTCATCAAGACGGTTCAGGAACTCAGGCCTAAACTGCTGTTTGAGCGCATCTTCGACGTTAGTACGCACTCGAGCGCTCTCAGACTCTTCCCGACTCTGCTTCTGGAAGCCAAAAGCCTGCTGTGCGATGTCTTCTGACCCAAGATTGCTTGTCATGATGATGATCGTATTTCGGAAGTCGACGGTTCGACCGTGACTGTCCGTGAGTCGACCATCATCAAGCACCTGCAGTAGCGTGTTGAATACGTCTGGGTGAGCCTTCTCGATCTCGTCGAAAAGAACTACCGAGAACGGACGTCGACGTACAGCCTCAGTCAGATGACCTGCTTCGTCGTAGCCAACGTATCCGGGAGGTGCACCGATTAGTTTCGATACAGTGTGACGTTCCTGAAACTCCGACATATCGACACGAATCATGTTGTCTTCATCGTCGAACATGAACTCAGCCAGCGCCCGCGCCAGCTCGGTCTTACCGACACCGGTTGGTCCCAAGAAGATAAAGCTACCTATCGGACGCTTCGGGTCTTTTAGACCAGCCCTAGCTCGACGAACCGCATCAGCCAATACTTCGACTGCTTGATCCTGACCAATCACACGGGTGTGCAATCGCTCTTCAAGCTTCAGCAATCGATTTCCTTCGCCCTCAACCAGTCGAGTCACAGGAATTCCCGTTCGCTCGGCGATCAGTGCGGCGATATCTTCATCGGTCACAACTTCGCTAACTGTGTGTGTTTTGTCCCACTCACGTTTAGCGTCTTCGAAATCCTCAAGCATCCTGAGCTTTTCAGCCTTGGCGTTGGCGGCCTTCTCGTAATCACCACGATTCGATGCTGACTCTTCTTCTTCATCAAGCTTCTGCAACGCACCCTGCATGTCTTTCAAATTTGAAGGCAGCAATTCGTTTTCAATACGATTTTTCGCAGCGGCTTCGTCGATCAGATCAACTGCTTTGTCTGGGAGCAATCGATCAGATATGTAACGGGCAGAAAGCTGTACCGCAGCTTCTAACGCCGACTGCTCAATCGTGAATCCGTGATGCTGTTCGTATCGAGGTCGCAAAGTTTCGAGCATCTCGATAGCCGTCTCAGTGTCGGGTTCTTCAACCCACACTGGCGAGAATCGACGTTCGAGTGCAGGATCGGCCTCAATGTAGCGACGGTACTCGTTCGGAGTTGTTGCTCCGATGGTCTGCAGTTCGCCACGAGCGAGTGCAGGCTTCATCATGTTCGATGCGTCGAGAGCACCATCACCCGCACCAGCACCTACAACGGTGTGGATTTCGTCGATGAACAGAACGATCTCACCAGCAGCCTGACGAATCTCGTCCATCACTGCTTTTAGGCGTTCTTCGAATTCGCCCCGAAACTTAGCGCCAGCAACCAATGATCCCATTTCAAGTGCGATAACTCGTCGACCCTGAAGGCTCTCTGGCACATCGCCAGCAACGATTCGCTGCGCAAGTCCTTCGGCTACAGCCGTTTTGCCAACTCCCGCATCACCAATAAGCACCGGGTTGTTCTTGGTTCGTCGTGTCAGCGTCTGCATCACCCGACGGATCTCAAGGTCACGCCCCACTACTGGGTCGAGCTGCCCTTCGCGGGCAAGATCTGTCAGGTCGACGCTATATTTCGAGAGCGCCTGATATTTGCTTTCGGCTCGTGGGTCGGTAACTCGTGCCGATCCACGAACTTCGAGAAGTGCCTGATACACACGTTCTTCTGTGATGTTCCGCCCGGTGAAGATATCGGCGATATCACCGCTTGATTCTTTGGCGAGGGCCACAAGCAAATGATCGGCACCGATCAACTCATCCTTAAGACGGTCGGCCTCTTCCTTAGCTACCTCGATCGCTTTTTGAACGCGAGGTGTCGGATAGATCTGAGGTTGGCCCGAGGCTCCACCAATCTTTGGCGATTCTTCGAGTTTTGCCTCTAGCTCCTGAAGCAGATCACCTGCATCAACACCTAGTGCTTCGAGAATTTTCGCCGAAAGCGAATTATCTATCTGTAGCAGACCAGCAAGTAGATGCTCGGCATCCCACTGGCTGTGGCGCATCTGCACCACTAGCTGCTGTGATGCACTTAGGGCCTCTTGAGCCTGCTCTGTGAAATCTTCTTGTTTCAAAACCATTTTCTAAATATTCCCCTTGTCTCATACCCAAACATCGGCTTGCCGTCCCGTTTAGTAGGGATCGAACTGAAGAGACAAAATTATTAGCCCGGCAGTTTCGCCTGGCCTTCACGTAACTTGACTATTTCGACCGTCAAGTTTTGTACATGTGATTCCAATCGATCGATTCGATTCAAAAGCTTCGACATTACTTCGATGCCAGCGAGGTTCACACCGAACTCTTCTTTCCATCGCAATATCTGCTGAATCAGTTCAACATCACGGTTGGAGTAGAGTCTTGTGCCCCCGCTAGATCGCTGTGGAATTACCAGCTCCCATCGTTCGTAGTTCCGAAGAGTTTGCTGGTGAACACCACACATCTGAGCAACGATTCCGATAGCGAAGACCGGATCGTTGTGGCCCATGGTCATTCGGTATCCTCCTCGCCACGTTCAAAGTGCCCGACTAAATCGTCGCCCTCCGGAGTACCGTTCCGAATTTCTCTGAGCTGTGAATAGAGTTTTTGCTCTTCCTCAGAAAGAGTGTCGGGAAGACGAACTTTTACGGTTGCGTAAAGATCGCCTGTCTCGTCGGAGTTCATCTTTGGAAGCCCACGGCCCTTGATCTTGAAAGATCGACCGTTCTGAGTTCCAGCAGGAATATTCAAAGCGATTCGACCAGTCATAGTCGGCACCTCTGCTTCACCACCGAGAATCGCATCGAGCAACGGCACGCCGATATCCGCTCGAAGATTTGCACCCTCACGACTGAATCGCTTGTCAGAACGCACGTTAACGGTGAGAGTCACTTCTGTTTGACTATCCGGGCGCAGCCGAATCTTTCTCCCGTCCGGAACGCCTCTGGGGACTTCGACTTCGAGGTTCTTCTTCCCACCTCTATTAGTCCCAATAGATATTCGACGAGTTGCCCCAGTGAATACTTCATCTAGCGACACATCGATGGTGCCTTTGTGCTTCATCGTCTGCGGTTGCTGATGCTGCTGACGAGCCTGACCACCCATTCCACCGAACATGTCGGCGAAACCGCCACCAGAAGCACGTTGACCGCCACCACCGCCGAACAGGTCATTCAAATTGAATCCACCCATTCCAGCCCCACCCGGACCGCGACCACCGCCCATATTCCGCATTTGGTCGGCATGTTTCCAGTTGTCGCCGTACTGGTCGTAATCCTTACGACGTGCGGGATCGCCTACAACCTCGTACGCCTCATTGACTTTTTTGAACTGCTCTTGAGCGCGGTCGTCATCCGGATTTACATCAGGATGAAGCTTTCGTGCCATCCGTCGATAAGCCGTTTTGATTTCTTTGTCGGAAGCGGATTTATTCACTCCGAGCAGGTCGTAGTAGTTCTGGGCCATAAGTCGCTTTATAGATCTTTGGTTGGAGCGTTCTAGATCGTTCCCGCCGTGGTTTTCAGTTCAAACTGCGTAAATAATAGCACATCTTACTATTCGTTGAATATATGATTTGACAATCTACTTATCAGATTTCTATAATTGACTCGTGCAAGTTTTGAGAACACCCGAATCAAGTGTTAGCAGCGCGCCGACTCACGGCTCGCCTGCCAGCACACTTAAAATAAAAGGAAACAGACAATGGCTATCGAAAAATGGCAAAACTTCGGATCGGTACGAGATTTCGACGATCTCTTCAATAGGTTTCTAGGCACCCGCTCGCAGGTTGCCAGAAGCACTGAACCCGAGGCGTGGAGCATTCCGCTCGACGTTGTTCAGGAAGGCGAAAGCCTGGTCGTTACAGCATCGGTACCGGGAACTTCGAAGGACAAAATCGATGTTTCAGTCGATGACAACGTTCTTACTATCAAGGCAGAGACTGCTGGCTCGGTCGATACCGACACCGCTAAAAGCTCAGATGGTTACCTATTAAGGGAGCGGCGCACCGGTTCGTATTACCGTGCGTTACGGCTACCTGAGACTGTCGATTACGAGAACGCCGAATCGACCTTCGCAAACGGCGTGCTCACTATCAAGCTCCCGAAGCTTGAGTCGAAGAAGGCCCGAAAGCTCGAGATCTCAGCTGTTTAGATCCGCTTGAATGCTGGATCAGTGAAGAGATTCCTCCACATCTCGAAAAGGAGCCGCTGGCAATTTGCCAGTGGCTCCTTTTCCGTTAACGCCCTTACGCTCGTTGAGATTTGCCGCCCCACACCCCCGACTACAGCGATACCCTGAGTAGCTCAATAATTCTCGCCATCAACGCAAAATTTCTTGACCTCAACTCCATCTAACTCAGCTGAATCTTCCACCGATGCCAAGCCAGCGCCTTTGCTGCCGGCATTTTTCACTCGCTATCAAAGTCGAATCGACCAAGCATTGCGAGCTGAACTCACTGGACTCACTCCAGATATTTACGACATTCATCGCTACTACATGGGGTGGCAGGAAATCGATGGATCTGATTCGAATTCCACCGGCGGCAAGCGAATGCGGCCCACGCTGGCGTTGCTAGCGGCCGATGCTGTTGGCGGCGATCTTGAACGCGCCACGCCTATCGCAGTAGCTCTTGAATACGTTCACAATTTTTCACTGATTCACGACGATCTAGAAGACATGGATCGAGTTCGCCATCACCGCCCAACCGTTTGGGCTGTTTGGGGTGAACCAGCGGCAATCGTTTCAGGCAACGCCATGCTCAAAATTGCCGATATGGCAGCGTGGAAATTACGCTCAGCCGGCGTAGAAGAGGCGGTAGCGCTGGAAGCTGAATCGGAACTGACCAATCACTACCTCAAAATGATGGAAGGTCAGTATCTCGATATTTCGTTCGAAAAAGAGGGATCTGTCAGCGTCGAGCAATACCTCGACATGATCGAACGAAAAACCGGAGCACTAATCGAAGCCTCTATATATCTCGGTAGCTTGGTCGCCCCTCGTTCAGGCCCCGACCGCGAGAAGGCAGCAGCGCTAAAAGCCATCGGATACGACCTAGGCCGAATCTTCCAAATCCGTGACGACGTTCTCGGTGTTTGGGGCGGTGAAGAAACTGGCAAGCCAGTTGGCGCTGATATCAAACGCAAAAAGAAAGCCTTGCCAGCCGTACACGCACTCAGCAATTCGACAGGTGCGACATCTGATCGCCTAAAGCAGATATTCCGCACTGAAGGCGATCTCGAAGCAGAAGATGTCCATGTCGTTCTTGAAGAGATGGAAAACCTTGGCACGCAGGATTACTGCCAATCGATGGCAGAAGACCGCTGGCTCGACTGCAAACGGATGATAGAGTCGCTGGAACTTGCAGGCAGTACTTCAGAAGAGTTCACTGAACTTGGCGAATTCTTGCTAGTGCGAGAATCCTGACCGAGCACTGCCTTCCTCAACGGCTTCTCACCTCTCTTTTTCAAATTTTCCCTGCAAAATCCGATTAAAGTAATCGGCTCTGGTAATCAATGATCGTCGCAATTGGTTCGTTACAGCGTGCAGCCATCGGAATCATCCGATCTGGCGACTACTCGCCCGTGGATGCACCTGAAGATTTTCTTGCATTCCAACCGGATAACGACAACCTACCGACAGTAGTTCTAGGCGGATCGGGATCGGAACGCGCTGCCCGTGCCACAAAATGGGCAATCGAAAAATTTGCGCCTGAAGCGGTGATGTCTTTCGGGTTCTGTGGAGCAACTAAAGACCACGCCCGATCGGGTGACATCGTTATTGCCGCACGAGTTATGGATTTGCCCGGCACCCCATTTGAGTGGTCGATTGTCGACGATACAAATTCGCTAGGCCCCGACCGCACCATGCTGCTGGCGGCACGAACGGCCGTGGAGGTATCGGGGCTAGATTTCCATCACGGCACTATTGTCACCGTATCTAAAGTAGCCACCACCCCCGGCACAAAAAGGTGGCTTGGCGAAGCGGTCAATGCCACAGCGGTCGATACCGAGGCGCATGCCGTTGCCGATGTTGCGGTGAAAGCCGGTATTCCGTGGACCGTAGTTGCCAGCGTGCTCGACGATAGAGATTTTGATGCTCCAGCGATAATCGACCGCGTAGGCTCAGGCCCGAACGAACGCGGATATGCGGCTTACATCAAGTACGTTGCTAATAATCCTCAAGACCTTCCATCGCTAATGCGTCTGGGCAAGTCGTCAACCCGTGCGGGCGCATCGCTCACCAAGTTTATGTCGGCATTTATGGAAGCGTATTCCGCTATTACCTCGGAGCCAGAAACTGCCGAAACGGACTAGATTCGTCAGGCAGTTTTGTGTCAAGTGCGGCACTTTTCGGCAAAAAACAGCGATCTAATACCAAAATCCACCCAAAAATAAGCTGGGCAAGGTCGCAGAATCGCTATACTAAATCGGCTGGTTAATTGCTGAGAAACGCAGCATGACGCGGTAATAAACGTCGAAATTCCCCATGGAATCGTCAGATGCCGATGGGCTTTTGTTGAAGTAACATGTTTGTAACCGCAACTTCAGCTTTCGAGAATTCAAGCAATTGAGTGGATGTCGAAGGCTTTGGAACGCGTATCCTCAGTGGGGCTGCTCGCAAGCATTCCTCACTATGTTCTTGCCCTAAGGGGGAAATAAGTTTGCATTCGGATAAGACACGTGCGCTGTCGGCTGTAGAAGCCGGCCGAATAAGCGTGTTGAATGGCACCTCGCCCGGTGGTCTATCTACTGGCACCGAATACAAGGTATTTAGCAAGATCGTCGAAGTCGAATCGACCGACGCTCCTGAGCTAATCGACTTTACCGACACCGTTCGCCAACTCGTTTCAGAGTCTGGCGTAAAGAACGGTCAGGTTTCGATTTACAGCACCCACACCACGTTCTCTGTAATGATCAACGAGAACGAGCCCCTTCTTTTGCAAGACATGGAGCACTTCTTAGAACGTAGCGCTCCTAAGGACGCCTACTACGGTCACAACGACTTCGAGCTTCGCACTGTAAGCATGCGACCTAACGAATGTCCGAACGGCCATGCTCACTGCCAGCACATGATTCTCGGCACATCGGAAATAGTTCCTGTAATCGATGGCAACCCGCTTCTCGGAGAGTTTCAGCGAGTGTTCCTCGTCGAGCTTGATGAGCCAAAGCCACGCCAGGTAGCGGTACAGGTGATGGGCCTCTAGGTCTCTAGCCGGCATTCGCTGTTGAAGCAATGTCGATACATTCGCCCGAAACTTCGCCAATGACTCAGTCAGCTACATCGGCTGTTGAGCTTCCGGTTCCAAACATGGAAGTCGGCACTGACTCGCCCGACTATCTCGCAGCGACGTTCGCCGCATGCGAAGATCTAGCGAAGACCCACTACGAAAATTTTTCCGTTGGTTCACGCCTGCTACCGAACCATCTAAGAAAGCATTTCTACTCGATATACGCCTTTTCAAGGGGCGTCGACGATCTTGGTGACGAAGCCGAAGGCGATAGGCATGCACTGCTCGACCTTTGGGAGAAGCAGCTTGAAGCTTGCTACCCCGATAGTTCCGACGGCAGCGCACCTACTCACCCCTACTTCGTCGCACTAGCCGAAACGATCCGTGAGTTCGATATTCCCGCTGAACCGTTCAAACGGCTAATCGAAGCCAATCGACGCGATCAGACAATCACCCGGCACGAAACCTACGCCGATGTAATCGAATACTGCACGTATTCGGCGAACCCGGTCGGCCATCTGGTGCTCTTCTTAAGTGGTGTCAGGGAGCGAAAACTTCACGACCTTGCTGACAAGACTTGCACCGGTCTTCAGCTAGCGAACTTCTGGCAAGATGTTGGCGTCGACATAGAGATCGGTCGAATTTACATTCCGCAGGAAGATCTCGCTCGATTCGATGTAACCGAGGAACAGATCACCCAAGGCAAGCACGACGAAAATTTCGAAAAATTGATGCGGTTCGAAGTCGATCGAGCTCGTGAATTATTCGTTGAGGGCTATGCACTGGCCGATCATCTTGAGAATTCTCTGAAATCAGATTTCGCACTCTTCTTGCGCGGTGGACTTGAAATTCTCCGGGAGATCGAACGCCAAAATTTCACAGTGCTAAATAAGCGTCCGCGGATATCTAAGCTTGGCAAGGCAAAAATATTTGCATCGACAATGCTGCGCTCTAAACTCGCATTCCTTGGAATTAGCCTAATTCCTAACAGTGCCTTCAAATCCGCAGCAAGGCATACTTACTGACCAGCCTCCAGAACGCAGAAGCCGCGCAGAAGTAAACGCCGCCATACAGCAGCCAGCCTCAGAACTAAATGCAAGACGAAGCCTCCACAAAACAGCAAATTGCCGATGCCTACGAAGCAGTAGCCGCATCGACCAAAGCTGCCTCGTCGAATTTCTACTACGCCTTCATCACGCTCCCACCTGAAAAGCGGAACGCAGTTTACGCTGGCTACTCGTTCTGTCGACTCGCCGACGATATCGTCGATGATGGCGAATACGGCGAATACGGCGAACGAACGGGCGAAGCGCTCGATTCACTTCAAACCCACCTCGCTGCAGCATACGCCGGAAATTTTTCTACAAACGGCGACACGTTGAAGATCACCGAAGCCTCGACAGAACTATGGCGAGCGCTTGGCGACACACTTCACAAGTATCCAATCGACCAACAGCACCTACTGGATGTGGTCGAGGGTTGCCGCATGGATCTCGAAGGCACGACCTACGAAACGTGGGATCAGCTTGTCGAGTATTGCAAGCGAGTCGCCAGCGCCACGGGCCTTGCCTTAATCGAAGTGTTTGGCTACGAAGACGAACGAGCTGTCGAATACGCAATCGATCTTGGCATTGCCCTTCAGCTAACCAACATCCTTCGAGACATCACTGAAGATCTTTCGATAGGCAGGGTTTATCTCCCATCGGAAGAACTCGCTGAGTACGGCGTTACTGTTGACGATCTACGGAATAAGAACGTCACTCCTGAGTACTTAAGGTTCATGAAATTTCAGGTTGCGAGAGCACGAAAATATCTCGAATCTGGCGTGCGACTATTTCCGCTTCTCGATAAACAGTCACGCCAATGCCCTGAAACCATGACCCAGGTCTACGAGATGCTTCTCGACCGTATTGAGAAGAATAACTACGACACGCTTAACCACCGCGCTAGTCTTTCAAAATTCCAGAAATTCAAGTTATTGGCCGTTATATGGCTTCGCAGTCGTGGACTCAGGTTCGTTTAGCCCATGCCAACACGAACCGTAGTCATCATTGGCGGCGGTATTGCCGGGCTCGCCACAGCGGTGCGGCTTATCCAGAGCGGCATCAAACCGATCGTTCTTGAGAAACGTCCGTTATTAGGCGGGCGAGCCTACTCGTTTGTCGACAAAGACTCTGGCGAGGAAATCGACAACGGCCAGCATGTATTCATTGGCGCATGTGATCAGTTCCAGCAGTACATCGCTGATATCGGTGCATCCGATCAAATTCGACTCGAAGATCGAATCGGGTTCCCTGTTCTAAAGAACGGTAAAACAAGCTGGTTAAAAGCCCGCAAGCTGCCGGGGATGCTTGCCAATCTTTCAGCCTTGCTCGGTTATAAGCACGTCGGCACCGCGGGCAAGCTAAGGATTTTGTGGGGCTTGCTCAGCATCAAGCTAACCCGCCTGGGCAAGAATTCTCCGCACGACCAAATAACGTTCGATGACTGGCTACGCGATCACTCCCAGAACGACGAAACGATCCGTAACTTCTGGAATCTCATCATCCTGCCCTCGCTAAACGACGACATCACCGGAGTCAGCGCGTTCACCGGCATCGAGCTGTTCAAGGTGGCGTTGCTAGGTGCTGCTAATAATCCGGCAATGGGAATTCCGCTTTCTGGACTTTCGACTCTTGTTGGCGAGAACGCCAAAAAATATATCGAGTCACACGGCGGTGAAATTCGGACCGGAATCGATGTCGAATCGTTGCACATCGACAAAGGTGAAATCAGCGGCGTTCGCACCTCCAACGACGAACTCATCGAAGGCGAAGCAGTCGTTTCAGCAGTTCCCGCCAACGCCATGACCAAACTCATCCCAGGCGGTAACGATGGCCAGCCAGATTTCTTCACTGCCGCCGAATCAGTTCGAACCGCCCCGATAGTTGCGGTTCACATCTGGTACGACCGACCTGTGCTCACCGAGAAATTCGTAGCGACTCTCGATTCACCGCTTCAATGGGTGTTCAATGACACCGATCTCAAGTCTCGTACCGATTCTGGTCAGCACGTTGTTATCTCGTTAAGTGGAGCATGGGAATGGCAAGATCAACCCAAGCAAGAACTCCGCGAAATATTCATCGCCGAAATGGAAAAAACGTTTCCGGCTGCGCGCGAAGCTGAAATAACAAAATTCACCATCGTGAAAATGCTCGAGGCGACATTCAGGGTTGAACCGGGCTCACACCAGCGGCGACTTTCGCAACGAACGCCACTTCCCGGCTTCTACTTGGCGGGAGATTGGACCGATACCGGTTGGCCATCAACTATGGAATCGGCAGTGCGAAGCGGTAACCTTGCCGCTAGATACATCGTCGAAGATATCCGTACCGGCGATCAGTCATCCCTTTAGTCAGCTTTTCAATTTAGGCTCAGGCTCATCTAGTGACAACCGCCAAACGTCCCGATCGCTACATGGCAATCGACTTCGGAACCAGCCACATAACAGTGGCTGTCGGCGCGGATACTGGCGCACCGCTTTCATCGATCAAAGCACCGATCAAATATTTCACGCCAGCTGATGGACCTCGAACGGGTCTTGAATTCGATCCCGCCGAGACGCTGAATCTGGTCACTGCAACTGCACAATCAGCGATTGGTGCAGCCGACATTTCACCTGACGAAATAACCGGAATCGGAGTTACTTCGCAACGACAAGGTTTAGTGCTCCTAAACCTCGAAGGCTTGCCAATCTATGCGGGGCGGAGTCGAGACATGCGAGCGACCGCCGAGGGCGTAGAAATCGACGCCAATGCACTAGTCGATATTTGGGAACTTACGGGACACGGCCCCGGCATACGAACCGGGTGGGCACGACTCAAATGGTTCGCAGCGAATAAGCCCGAGATATACGAACGAACAAGAACAATGTGCAGCATCGCCGATTGGCTTGTTCTTGAGCTGACTGGCGAACTACTGATGGAAGAAACGCTAGCCGTAGAAGCCGGACTGGCGATGGTAGCGAGCGGTGACCCATCCAACGCACTTGCTCCGGCCTTTAATCTTGCCGATGTCCAACTCCCGCAAACCTGCGCGCCGGGAACGGTAGTAGGCAATATCAAAAAGAGCTTTTCTAGTCAGCTCGGAGTTCCCGCTAATACGCCCGTTGTTGCTTGCGGTCCCGACGTTCAATCCGGGCTCATCGGCTTCGGAGCACAGCTACCCAACTCTGTTGGCATCATGTCTGGCTGGAGCACTACATGCCAGCGAGTAACCGAACGCCCGGTATTCGACGACACAAGGGCTATGTGGACGGGTCGTCACGTTATCGAAAACAGCTGGGTGCTTGACGGTAACGCCGGCGAAACCGGGAGCACGTATCAGTGGTTGCTTTCGCTGTTATACGGATCGCTCGACAACGTCGAAGTGATGAAAGCCATCGACGAGCCACTAGGCAAAATCGAACCCGGCTCGAACGCCGTCACGACTTTTCTTGGACCGTCGCTTGTGCACACAGCGAACGATATCGAACGAACGGGTGGATTCCTATTTCCGATCCCGGTTTCGCACAACCCGCCTGATCGATTCGACATCGCACGTTCAGCTCTCGATAGCTTTGCTTTCGCCATTCGATACAACATCGAGCGACTCAACAGCTTCCGCGGCCCAGCTTTGAATATTTCAGCAGGTGGCGGGATGCTCAAATCCGAATCGTTCCGCGAGATTCTCGTCAACGTCCTCGACTGTGAAATTGGAATTGCGGAATCCGGAGAAACCAACACTCTGGGCACTATTTCTCAAGTCGCTGCGAGCGTTGGAAAAGGCCCATCGCTAGCCGAGTTCGCTGCTATCAGAGCGACAGAGCTCGACAAGTACGAGCCAAACACTACGCATGCCGCCATATACGACAATCTGTATTCAGAATGGCGACACAAAGAACGCATGATCAGCCAGCTCGAACTGTAAGGAACTAGTCACTACTATGAATTGGCAGAACGAACGACAAAAGCTTGTCGACACCATGCAGAAGCTAGATCGACTCGGAATGGTTTCAGGGTCGAGTGGCAATGCTTCGGTGAGGCTTCCCGCGGCTGGTACCAAGAAAAAACTCTTCCTCGTAACCCCCGCCGGTGTTTCATACGACACCCTGACGATCGACCAAATTGTGCTCGTTGATGAAGAGATGAGCCCCATCGGCCGAGATGCCGGAATACCCTCATCCGAAGCTCTTTTGCATAAGGCTGTATATGACAGCCGTCGTGATGTCGACGCCATCATTCACACTCACTCTGTGTACGCCAGTGTTCAAGCCGTGAAAGCCGAAGCTATTCCGCCGATCATCGACGAAATGGTCGTCTACATAGGCGGCACGATCGAAGTTTCTGAATACGGGTTCCCGGGAACTGTCGAGCTTGCAGAAAAATCAGTCGAAGCACTCGGTGACAGACGCGCGGCAATCATTCGCAACCATGGCATGTTCGCCGTAGCCGACTCTCTCAAAGAGGCACTACGAGTCGCCGAACTAGTCGAACGAATCGCCAAGATTTACGTCAACGCAAAGACGTCGGGAACTATCGTTCCGGTCCCAGATCACGCGGTTGAAGCAGAACGCGAAATGTACCTCAAACGCACTGGGCTTAAATTAGCTTAGTCTGTGCGTCTAGACGCTAAGGAGAATAAATATGCCCATCGTGCCAGCATTCATTCTTAGACGCCTCTACGTGAAGGAAAGCCTGCGCAACACGCCTGACGGTTGGAGTTTCACACTTCGAAATTCCCTCGGTTCCGGCTACGCGACCGGCTTGGTACCGCTGAAGCTCAATGAGGTCACAGAGATATCAATGACCAGCACCTGGTTCGTCGATGGCGAAAGCGATGCGACCATCACGTTCGACCAAGTAACCGATCAAAATACTTTTGGGTTGAAGATGAACAAGGAGATCGAAATTAACGTGACTGGTGATCGCCTGACGGACGGTGAACACAACGTTTATTTCGGATGCATTGTTCCCGGAATTGGACAAATTGGATTTGATTTCACCGACACGGTCGCCAACTAATCGATGCTACTTTTTTACTTAATTTTGCACAAAAGCAGTTCAACTGCGTTTTTTGAGTGGTAGACCGCACACATGACGAAGAGTCGATTTCCTCACATAGTTCAGTGATTCAATCAGGTACAGATTCACCAACTGCTGAGATACAATTTGTAACTAGAGCATCCACTATTGCAATTCTCACCACCCATTCGAGAGTTGTATCGGCAAATAGAGCAGCGATAAATAATGCCATTCGATGAGTTTGACCCAATAGATCGCGAGATCATGAATACGATTCAAGCAGCCTTCCCATTGGTTGCCGAACCGTACAAAGCGATCGCCGAAACAGTTGGAACCACCGAGCAAGATGTAATTGATCGAATTGAAGCGCTTCGCAAGAAGAACGTCGTTCGACAGATCGGTGCGATTTTCGATACCCGGAAGCTCAAGTATCAATCGATGCTTGTGGCGATGCAGTTCCCAGATGACAAGCTCGATAAGGCAGCACGCTTCCTTAACAGGCACCCGGGAATTAGCCACAACTACGAACGTGATGGGCACTTCAACCTGTGGTTCACCATCGCAGTTCCGCCCGATCGTTCACTCGAAGGTGAAGTCGAAAAGCTCGGCGAGCTAACCGGTGCACTATCGACCCGACTTCTCCCAACGATCAAATTTTTCAAAATCGGTGTCAACTTCGACATGGTCAAAGGCAAGTCCAGCGCAACCGAAGGTTACCGACCCGACGATCAGGGCACGACGAGCACTACTTCACCTGAGGTTACTCAGGACATCATCGACTATGTAAAGGTGATGCAGGAAGACCTCGATCCGGTTTCACGACCGTTCGATTCTATGGCTGCCAAACTTGGCATGACCATCGACGAAATGTTTGCTCGGGCCGACGAGCTTGTCGAACTCAAACTCATGCGTCGATACAGCGCAGTGCTGCACCACCGACGTGCGGGATTCTCGTCAAACGCAATGATCGTTTGGAAAGTTCCAGAAGAACGTTCCGAAGAGATCGGCACAATCATGGCGCAGCACCCTGCTGTAACGCACTGCTACCAGCGCCCAACATATGAAGACTGGCCATATTCGCACTTCACGATGGTTCACGGAACATCGGCTGAAGAATGTGAACGATTCGGTAATGAGATAGCCGAATCGACTGGCATGGACGAACGAGCGCTGGTTTACAGCCTTCGTGAATACAAGAAGACTCGAGTACGCTACTTCGTTGAAGAAGAATTCGTAGTCGAAGAACTCCAGCCAATCGGCTGAACCACCCGCAACTAACTACCGGGCTGATGCCCAAATTCCAACAACACAGAACTGGAGACCACTGTGCCGCGCTATTACGGAATGTACCTCGATGTTAAAGACCGCCTCGGAATCGTATTCGGCGGTGACGCCCACGAAGGCGAGCGAAAAGTTAAGTACCTGCTCGAATGTGGTGCGAACGTAAAACTGTTCAGCCCCGACGACGAAATTTCACCTGCTCTTCGCACAAAAGCCGACGCTGGTGAAATCGAGTGGATCGACCGCAAGTACCAGAACGGCGACCTCGCAGGTTCATGGATTGTTATCGTTGCCGACACTTCCTCAATGGAAACCAATGAGGCTATTTCAAAAGAAGCCACCGAGCGCAACATTCTGCTCAACGTGATGGACGTAACCCCGCTTTGCACATGGATCGCACCTTCGCTGATTCAGCGCAACGAGGTAACCGTTGCAGTATCGACAGCCGGTTCAAGCCCAGCGCTTGCTCGACGACTACGCGAACGAATGAGCGATGAGGAGAACTGTCAGTGCCTACGATGGGCCGATATGGGACCACTCCTCGCCGATGTTCGTGTCGAGCAACGTGCTCGTGATTTGAAGGTCACTCCAAACGAGTGGGCTGTATCGATCACCGATCAGATGCTGGAAATCTTCGAAAGTGGCGATTCCGACAAGGCACGCGCCATGCTGGTTTCAGCACTCGAAGAACACGACGCCGCAAGCAAAGCCTAGAGCTTTAGCTCAGCCGTTTCGGAAGCACCACTTATGAGCAGCAGTGATGACACAAACCGTCAGGTGATTAAGGTCGGGACTCGCGGAAGCGATCTCGCCTTAACCCAGACGGGGCATGTAGTCGACGCCCTAAAAGAAGCAAACCCTGGCACCGATTTTGAAGTCGTCGTTATCAAAACGACAGGCGACAAAGATCAACGCCAGAATCTTGCTGCTTTGGGTGTAGGCGTTTTCGTTCGCGAACTCGAAGCTGCGCTTCTCGATGAACGAGTGGATCTTGCTGTTCACAGTCTCAAAGACATGCCATCGTCATTGCCAGATGGCTTTGCTTTGGCAGCTGTTCCCTACCGTGAAGATCCGCGTGACGCTTTTGTAAGCCGCACGGGCGAAACTCTTGAAGAGCTTCCCGCTGGATCACGAGTGGCGACAGGAAGTGCTCGCCGACAGGCGCTGACGAAAAACATCCGACCCGATCTAGTTGTTGAACCGCTTCGAGGAAACGTTCCTACCCGACTCGCCAAACTTGATGAAGATGGCGGACCCGATGCTGTGATTCTCGCTACAGCGGGATTGAATCGTCTTGGGCTTACAGATCGTGTGTCGCAACATCTTTCATGTTCCAATTTTGTTTCTGCAGTTGGTCAGGGCGCACTCGCACTCGAGACTCGAGCTGGCGACACCGCGACAATAGAAGTTGCAGCAAAACTAAACCACGCCGGGACTAGGTTGGAAATATCCGCCGAACGAGCCTTCCTCGATGAGGTTGGTGGCGGCTGCTCGGCGTCGGTGTCGGCTCATGCCAAAATCAGAGGTGAGCGACTCGAATTTTCGGCGTTCGCTTCGACGCCAGACGGCACAAAAATCATTCGAGAAAGTCTTGTCGATGAAGCTGCTAACGCAGTCGAAGTTGGCAAGCAAATGGGAAAACTATTCGTCGAACGTGGCGCAAGGGATCTAGTAGCTGGGGATGTGAAGTAACCGATGCCCGATTCGACAAACCCAAAATCTAACACAGTAGGCAAAGTTTCTCTGGTAGGTGCAGGTCCTGGCGATCCGGGACTCATCACGGTCAAAGGACTCGAAAGTCTTCAGACCGCAGATGCAGTCGTGTTCGACCGTCTAGCATCCCCAAAACTTCTCGCCATGGCCCGTCCAGACGCCGAACTTTACGACGCTGGAAAAGGGCGCGACGACCACCGTATGACCCAGACTGAAATCAACGATCTACTCGTTGAACTCGGCCTTCGAGGTCTCACGGTCTGCCGACTCAAAGGCGGCGACCCGTTTGTGTTCGGACGTGGTGGCGAAGAAGCGCTCGATCTCGCCGCAGCAGGGGTTCCGTGGGAAGTTGTTCCCGGTATTTCATCGACTATCGCAGCTCCTGCCTATGCGGGAATCCCAGTCACCCAACGTGGCATGTCGACTTCTTTGACCATCGTTACCGGAAGCGAAGATCCCAACAAGCCTGATTCCACAATTAACTGGGATGCGCTTGCGGGCCTGTCAGGAACTCTCGTATTTGTAATGGGCTGGAAGAGCATGAACGACATCGTTGCAGCCCTCACTTCCCGTGGAGTTTCGAACGAACGACCAGCAGCGCTTATTCAGTGGGGAACGACTTCCAATCAGAAAGTTGTTACTGGTCCGATAGCCGAAATCGTTGCACGCGGAGTCGAAGCCGGCATCGGTGCACCAGTCGCATTGGTTATCGGTGAAGTAGCCGGTCTTCGTGACGCTATGGCGTGGTTCGATACTCGCCCACTATTTGGCAAACGAGTCCTGGTTACCCGAGCACGATCACAGGCAAGTAAGCTCGTGAAGCAGCTCGAAGATCTCGGGGCTGAAGTACTCGAATATCCAACTATCGAAATCGTTCCAGTGCGTGATCCTTCACCGCTCGATGAAGCTTTGCGGAATATTTCGAAGTACGACTGGATGATGTTCACCAGCTCGAACGCTGTACGCGGAATCGCCGAACGCATGAAAGCAATCGGCATAGATTCCCGAGCTTTGGCTCATTTGAAATTCGGAGTGAATGGTCCTTCCACAGCGAGAGCACTCGCCGAAATCGGCATCAACGCCGATGCCATACCCGATCAGTACCTCGCTAGCGCAATGGTCGAGCTTCTGAAAAACGACGGCATCACACCGGAGAACGTGCTATTTCCACGTAGCGAAATCGGCCGAGAGACTCTCGCCAATGGATTACGCGACCTCGGTTCAAACGTCGACGAAGTAGTCGCTTACTCAACTGAGTCACCAAACGACACTGGTGATCTCGCGAAAGCAGCCTACGAAGAAGGCATCGATTTCACCACGTTCACCAGCTCATCGACCGTTCGCAACCTGGTCGATCTACTCGGTGGCAGTCCCGATCTAATCAACAGCAGCAAGACGGTAATCATCGGTCCCATCACCGCTGATACCGCCAAAGAACTCAACGTGAACATCGACATTCAAGCCGAAGAGCAATCCATCGCCGGAATCGTCAAAGCAATTCAATCTCACGTTGCTGAAACGCCAGAACAGGTAAAACAGGGATAATAGGTATATGACCAGCGACCAATACCCTCACCTTCGCCGACTTCGCCGCAACGGCACGCTGCGCGACATGCTGAACGAAAACCGTCTCTCAGCCTCAGAGTTCATCTACCCAATGTTCGTTGTGAACGGCTCTGGCGTTCGTACTCCCATCGAGCCAATGCCGGGTATCGATCAGATCTCCGTCGACATCGCAGTTGAAGAAGCTCAAAAAGCCATGGAAGCCGGAGTGAAATCGGTTCTCCTCTTTGGAATACCCGACGATAAAGACGCCACAGGATCGGGTGCAAGTTCGCCAGACGAGGCCGTCCAAAAAGCAGTTCAGGCGATCAAGAAAGCATCGCCTGAAACCTATGTAATCACTGACGTGTGCTTGTGTGAATACACCGATCACGGTCACTGCGGAATCGTCAAAGGTAACGATGTCGATAACGACGCAACGCTGCCGCTACTCGCACAAACCGCTGTTTCGCACGCCGAAGCCGGCGCCGACATGGTCGCTCCCTCAGCAATGATGGACGGCCAAGTAGCTGCCATACGCGAAGGGCTCAACCAAGCAGGCTTCTCTGATACTCCGATTATGGGCTACTCGGCGAAATACGCTTCTGCGTTTTATGGACCGTTCCGTATCGCAGCCGATTCTGCCCCGCAGTTTGGCGACCGACGCGCCTACCAAATGGCTCCAAATCAGGGTCGTGAGGCGATGCGAGAGGTCGAGGCCGATCTTGAAGAGGGTGCCGACATCATCATGGTGAAGCCCGCGCTCGCCTATCTCGACGTGATCAAAGAAGCCTCGATGCGCTTCGACACGCCGCTCGCCGCCTACAACGTAAGTGGTGAATACTCAATGATTGCCGCTGCGGGTCAAGCAGGATGGATCGACCGGGAACGTGCCATGATGGAAGTACTAACTTCGATCAAACGAGCTGGTGCAGATCTCATCATCACCTACAGCGCAATCGAAGCAGCTGGAATCATCTCCAAAGGCTAGATTTTCCAGTTATTCAGATAGATCAGTAACCCTGTTCACTTGATTCGAATTAGACTTAAATGTCTAAACTTGAACTATTGCGCGTATAGAACACAAACCCGACGACTTATTCTGGGCTGAAACAGTCGGTTCAATTCACGGAATGCCACGGGCATCCTGAGATTCAGAGGAACTACAAATGAACGAACTAACGTCTGGCAACAACCTTCGAGGTTTGATGGCAGAATTTATTGCGACATTCACCTTCGTATTCATGGGAATCGGAGCGGTAGGAGCTGCCATCGGTGCGGGACTATCGCTAGCTGATCCATTCGACACGGCAGGGCTCATCGTTATCTCTCTTGGTCACGGTGTAGGTATCTTCGTCGGAATCATCGTTTTCGGTCGAGTTACCGGTGCGCATTTGAACCCGGCCGTTACGATCGCAGCGATCGTTTCGGGCAATATTGGAATTCTCCGTGGGTTCACTTACATCGTCGGTCAACTAGCGGGTGCAACGCTCGCAGCTTTCCTTATCGACAAGTTCGCATGGCCTATCCCGAACCTCGGAGTGCACGGGCCAAGCATCGCGGTAGGCGATGCCCTCGTTATCGAGGTAATTGTTTCGTTCTTCCTCGTATTTACGATTTTCGCTACAGCTATCGATAAGCGAGGAAACGCCATGTTGGCTCCTCTCGCTATCGCACTCGTTGTATTCGTAGATCACCTGATCGCTGTACCTCTAACTGGCGCATCGATGAACCCAGCCCGAAGTTTCGGACCAGCATTGGTTGGCGGCTACTGGGCAGATCACTGGATCTACTGGGTAGGACCAATCGTCGGCGGAATCACAGCTGCAATTGCTTACGTAATGATCTTCGGCGAGAAGGCCGACAAAGATAAGTTCGGTACGCTCAGTTTGGGTTCTGACTAGTTCAGAAACCACGAAGATGATCAATCTGCGTTGAGCCTGTATGGTTCTCGCAGTATGGATCATCGACAGAACATAATTAGAAAGCCGGCAGCACCTGCAACATTGGTACTGCCGGCTTTCTTGTTAATTGTCCTGACCATCATTAGTTGTTCCAGCAACGGTTCAGATGGAGACGGGCGACTATCGCCTGAATCTATCGACCAAGTCAGGTCCGATCTACAGATAGCACTCGATGATTGGCGTGACGGCGAGCGAATCACGGGAGCGACTATTTCTGTCTTCGCCCCTGCGGTCGGTGAAATTAATCTAGCCAGTGGCTTTTCTAAACTCTCGATTGATCGTGAGCGTTTTCCTGATACGCCCCTAGCGATAGACCAACCGATGTTTGTTGGCGACCTCACTCACTTACTTATCGCTTCAGCCGTCATTCAACTCAACAACGAGGAAAAGCTAGATCTTCAGCAATCGATCGAGACCTGGTTTCCAAATATCGAAAATTCATCGCTAGTCACCATTCGAAATCTTCTCGAACACACGAGTGGAATTCCAGTCTTCTACACCGAAGAATTCCTCGACGTACTGTACGAGCGGAGTCCGAATACTGCGCAAATTCCCGACGACGTAATAGCAATAGCAGCAGCTGAGGGATCGTTCTTCCAGCCGGGTTCTCAGTACGGCTACTCAAAAACCAACTACATAGTCTTGGGCAGGATTATCGAGCGAATCACCGGCTCAACCCTCGAAACTGAGTTACGCAATCGATTCTTCGAGCCACTCGGAATGAACGATACGTATCTGGCAGCAAGAGAAGAGATTCCCGGGGGCTTTCCGCTTGGTTACGAGTACGCCGGATTAACCTCCGATGCGCCGACAGCGATTGACGGCCATGTGCCACAAACTCCTACTATTTCGGTAGTCAGCGCCGAATGGGCGTCAGGCGGACTGGTTTCGACAACTCAGGACCTGATCAAGCTGGTCAAGGGCATTTTCGAGTCGGACATATACGGTGATGTTCGATACGAACTTATTCGACCAGCCGTTCATCCTGCGCAGTCTGGTGGAGCTACTCAAATCAATTCAGGCGCGGGCGTATTTGTGTGGGACGACGATGGCGATCTCGCGGTCGGTCAATTCGGCTTCATTTATCCGTTCTCTGCCCAGTTCATCTACTGGCCTGAATCTGAAATTGTCATAGCATTGATCGCAAACGAGGTCGACTCTTCACGAAATCCAAACTCGAATTTCCAACTGCCCGTGATCGAGAATCTGACGATGAAAGCAAAAGCTATTCTCGACGGTGATTAGCCAACCCGAACTAGCTGCGAATTCGCCCTCGCAAGCTTGAACGTTTCACCGGACCGAACTTGCGGCTATCAGTCGAAGCTGAACGGTTGTCACCGAGAACAACGTACTCGTCGTCTCGAGGCCACCATTCGTGATTGTCGGTAGTGAGATCAGGGCAGTAAGCGAACGGATCCTCGACTGATTCGCCGTTCACCAGAAGATCGCCGGCATTCAACGCCACCTCTTCGCCCGGCAAGCCAATAATTCGCTTCAATATCCAATGACCATCAGTATGAGGATCCTCTAGGCGCACAACATCGAAGCGTTGTGGTTCACGCCGACGAAACCCAGCACGCAGAGAAATTACCCACGAATTTTCGCCAATTGCAGGTTCCATGCTTCGTCCGCGAACCTTGATCAATTGCGCAGAGAATAATTCAATTAGTGCGTTAATAATGAAATTCAACTGAGAATCTTGTTTCTACGTGTTAGATTTGTCGGGCTAACCGAAAGCGGAAGGTTCGGCACGTCTAGTGGCAGCCAGCATTTTTCCGCCAAAGCTGCGCACTCAATCGTGCATTTTTCACAAAAAGGAAAACTCATGTTCCGTACTATCTCAAGAATTGCCGACCGGGTACTTCCCGTCGGAATGGCCGATGCTCATTGTGACATCCCTTGCGGCATTTACGACCCTCGTGACGCCATTCAGGCAGCACAAACTGTTATCCGAATGACTGAACTCATTCAAGGAATGGGCGTTCCGTCGACTGTCGACGAGCACAACTCATTCAACCGCTACGTTGCTGTAAAAGAAGAGCACGCAACTAAGGCCAAGAACGATATCGTTATCATCTGGACTGACTACTTCAAGCCTGAGCACCTCGCTGCTCACCCTGACCTTCACACTAAGGTTTGGGAAGCTTGCAAGCTCGGTTCACAGGTCAAACAGCACGTCGACATGGACGCCGCTGTTGCTTTCAAGGCAGCCCTCGAACAGATCGGCGAAGCCTTCGCAGAAACCAAGAAGTAATCCCTTTCTAGGTATATAGTTACTTCTGAAAGAGGTCAGATTTCCGTCTGGCCTCTTTCTATTTAACGGCCCTTTTCTGCGCTATGCTGCCCCTGCCTCTCACATTCTTAAGAGTAGCGACCGCCAGAAAGAGTCAATCTTGCACATCTACGAACTCGATACGCCATCTGTCGTCATTGACCTCGACGTTCTCGAAAAGAACATCAAAGGCATGGCAGATCACTGCAAGAAACTTGGCATCACGCTTCGCGGTCACACGAAGAGCCACAAAAATCCCGAGATCGCTAAGATGCAGGTTGCAGCAGGATCACAGGGCATAGTGTGCCAAAAACTGGGCGATGCCGAGAACATGGTTCGCAATGGACTCGACGATATTTTGATGACCTACAACATCGTCGGTCGACAAAAAGTTCAGCGCCTTTGTGAACTAGCACGCCAAGTAAAAATGACCGTTACGGTCGATTCGCTAGCGGTAGCCGAAGGAATTTCTAAACAGGCGACGCATGACGGCGTAACGATAGGCGTACTGGTCGAAATCGATACCGGCAGCAAACGCACAGGCGTGCAATCGCCAGCTGCTGCCGAAGAACTTGGCAAGCAGGTTCAGTCCCTACCCGGTCTCGAACTACGCGGGCTAATGACTTACCCAAGCGTCGCCGAATCCAAGCCTGTCATCGACGAAGCAGTCGAACGATTTTCGAACGCTAATCTCCCGCTCGACATCATCAGTGGAGGCGGAACCGGCCATGAACAGCAATCGAAAGAACTCGGGTTCACCGAGCACCGCAGCGGGTCGTATGTCTACGAGGGGCTAACCCGGATACAGGGACGTGGCGACGGGAGCGATCTCTCACCAGAACGCTGTCCATTACGAGTAGTTGTAACGATTGTTAGTGTTCCAACTGACGATCGGCTCATTGTCGATGGCGGCATGAAAACTTTCCGACTATTTCCAGAAATGCCCTATGGTCTTGTCATCGAAGATTCCGGGTTAGTTTTCTCAGGAATGTCGGTCGAGCACGGCCATATCGACACGAGCGGATCGAATAAAAAATATGCAGTCGGTGACAGGCTAACGGTGATTCCCACTTACCAAGAGGGCGTCACGAATCTGCACGACGAAATCGTGTGGATGAGGGACGATCAGGTCACCCGTGTATGGCGAAACGAAGGCCGCGGCAAAGTGAAGTAGCTTCCAAGCTTTGAACGCGGTCTTTGGGGAAGTAGATACGTCGTACCGTTTCGAGATTCTGAATCGGGTTCAGAATCTCGGATTTCACGTTCGACTCTCACGCAACGCCCCGACCTACGTTCCCGGAAGCGGCATCGCCTCGTGCACTTCGATCTCACAACCCGCGGCCCAACCTAAGTGTGGGTGTCCTTGCAACATCGCTTCGGCAGCGGCCATATTCTCGGCTTGCAAAATCGAGTAACCCGTTACATCCCTACTGCTTGATGAACTTCCGTCTGTCGTTAGTTTCTGACCTCCACCGAGTGGAGTCCCCATATCGACCAAGCCATCGCCACAGGCTTCGGCCCATGTCATCCAGGGTTTCATCCCCTCAGCCATTTCTTCGGGCGTCGCGCTCTGCATTCCGGCAAGCGCTTCTGCATCAGCGTGATAAATAACAATGTATTTGTTCATAACAACCCAGCCTCCATGATTACCCGTGCGAACCACCGAGACTAGGTTGTGAGTCGAAAATAGTCAATTCAACTGACGCATAGCGTTATTTTGCCAAAGGCAAAAAATCAACCTCGAACGTTAAAAAGAAAAGCCCCTCTCCAACAGTGAAGAAGGGCTTTTCGATTATTGATCGTTCGTAACTAAACAGCGTCGATAATTGCGTTCAGAGTGTCGCTCGGGTTCATCGCCTCGGCAAGCAATTTGTCATCGCCCTTGTAGTAACCACCGAGCTTCTGAGCATCACCTTGTGAATCATTGATTTCGCCAATGATCTTGTCTTCGTTCTCGGCCATAGCCGCAGCAACCGAAGCGAATCGCTTGGCGAGTTCAGGATCAGCCGTCTGCGCAGCCAGTGCCTCAGCCCAGTAGTACGTGAGGTAGAACGTGCTGCCACGGTTGTCCATCTCATTCACCTTGCGTGAAGGAATACGGCCGCTTTCGAGGTATTTGCCCGTAGCCGCATCCAGAGCGTCTCCGAGAATACCGGCGCCTGCATTATCGAACTGCTCGCTCAAGTGCTGCAGCGAGGCTGCTAGAGCCATGTACTCACCAAGTGAGTCCCAACGCAGGTGCCCTTCTTCTTCGAACTGCTCCACGTGCTTAGGAGCTGATCCACCAGCACCCGTCTCGAACAGTCCTCCGCCGTTCAACAATGGAACAACGGAAAGCATTCGAGCACTTGTGCCAATTTCAAGAATTGGGAACAGGTCGGTTAGGTAGTCACGAAGCACGTTTCCGGTAACCGAAATCGTGTCCTCGCCCTTACGAATTCGTTCGAGAGAAACATTGATTGCGTCGACCGGAGCGAGAATTCGAATGTCGAGTCCATCGGTGTCTTCGTCCGGCAGGTATGCATTTACCTTCTTGATAACTTCAGCGTCGTGGCCACGTGAACTATCGAGCCAGAAAATCGCTGGCGAACCAGTCGCACGTGCTCGTCGCACCGCTAGCTTGACCCAGTCTTTGATCGGCTCGTCCTTGGTCTGGCACGCACGCCAGATATCGCCAATCTCAACATCATGCGAAAGCAGAGTTGCCCCTGCAGCATCGACGATTCGAATCGTTCCTGCTGACTCAGCTTCGAAAGTCTTGTCATGCGATCCGTACTCTTCGGCTTTCTGAGCCATCAGACCAACGTTTGGAACACTACCCATCGTTGCAGGATCGAGCTTACCGTTTGCCTGGCAATCTTCCACAGTCGCAGCGAAAATGCCGGCGTATGTGGAATCAGGAATAACGGCCTTCACATCTTGAAGTTCGTCGTTGGCGTTCCACATCTGTCCGCCGTCTCGAATCATCGGAGGCATCGAGGCGTCGATGATCACATCGCTTGGAACGTGCAGGTTCGTGATGCCCTTGGCCGAGTTGACCATCGCAATTCCAGGACCGTTTGCGAAGTCTTTTTCGATGTCGGAGACGATCGTGCCTTCAGGGTCTCGTGCAAGTCCTGCGAGTTTGGCAAGAACATCGCCGAAACCATTGTTCGGGTTCGCACCCAGCTCGTTGATTTCAGGTTCGTGATTGGTGAACAGGTTCGAGAAATAAGTTCGAACAGCGTGTCCAAACAGAATCGGGTCGGAAACCTTCATCATCGTCGCTTTCAAGTGCAACGAGTAGAGAATGTCTTTCTCTTTGGCATCCTTCACCTGAGCGTCGAAGAAATCGATCAACGCCTTGCGGCTCATGAACGTTGCATCCAGCACTTCGCCAGCTAGAAGAGGCAGTGCGCCGATCAGAGTCGTTACTTTGCCGTTCTTGGCAACATGCTCGATTTTAGCCGTGGTTGCTTCGCCCAATGTGACCGACTTCTCGTTGTGGAAGAAATCGCCACCAGTCATCGTCGAAACATGTGACTTCGAATCGGTTGGCCAGTCTTTCATCCGGCCTGGGTTCGACTTTGCAAAATCTTTTACAGCCTTGGGAGCACGTCGATCTGAGTTGCCCTGTCGTAGAACAGGGTTCACGGCACTTCCCATTGCCTTGCCGTAGCGGGCCAGAGCGTCCTTCTCGGCGTCGGTGCCGGGGTCGTCTGGATAGTCAGGAAGTGCGTAACCCTGAGATTGAAGCTCAGCGATACATTCCTTCATCTGCGGGGTCGAAGCCGATATGTTTGGAAGCTTGATGATGTTGGCTTCTGGAAGTTCAACCAATCGACCAAGCTCAGCAAGATCGTCGTCTACAGCTTTGTCGCCAAGCAGTTCAGGGAACTGTGCGAGCACTCGTGCTGCGAGTGAAATATCACGGGTTTCCATCTCCACACCGGCGGTTTTGACGAAGGCGCTGATCGCCCGAAGAAACGCATGCGTCGCAAGTGCCGGGGCCTCATCGGTCCACGTGTAAATGATCGAAGGAGATTGGGTCATGGTGATCGCTATCGAAACTGCCGTGCTACGGCTGACAAATTGCCAACTATGTGAAGGTCAAACGGCAATCAAGTATATGACTTAATTTGATCCGTTAACGAACACCTAGTCTGAGTTGCGTGTGAGAGCGGGTTTACTTCTTGAAGAAGCCGACATCATCTGAGATGTACTCTTCGCGAATTGGCGACCATATATCGAGCGCGGTGCAACCGTTCTCAGTCGCTACTACTCGGTGAGGTACATCGCCCGGAATCACGTAGTGATCGCCTTCAGTTAGCAGCTGTTCCGAATCGCCGACGTAGAACCAGGCTGCGCCTTCGAGCACTCGCCCACATTGTTCATGCGGGTGTGAATGCTCTGGCACTTCGGTATCGGGATCAATATCGATAATTCCCATCATGATCTTCTCGCCCCAGATCAGGCGAGCGTAGACGCCGGGAAGCAACTCTCGCTTCTCGACATCGTTTTCGCTATAGAAGAATTTTTCGGGAAGCATAGTTCGGTCCTAATTTGCCCTAGCCGTGTGAGCCAGTCTTACGGCTGATAGCAGCCTCAGCAACCGGGCTAATCACCTGTTCGATATCGATATTCAGCAACGCCGGACCATCGTGATCGAACGCACGCTTCATCGCACCGTCAAGGTCTTCAACCTTGGTGACATGTTCGCCGTAAGCACCAAGCCCTTGAGCCACAACGTCGTATCGAGTAGGTAGAAGGTCGGTCCATACAGGTCGACCGTACAGGCCCTTTTGAATCTGCCAGTCGATGCCCCAGATTGAGTTGTTTCCAATGAACATTTTCACCGGCAAGTTGTGACGCACCATGGTGTCGATCTCCATGCCATTGAAGCCAAGAGAACCATCACCGTTACCAAGGACAACCTTGCTATCGGGCAGCGCCACCTGCGCGCCTAGTGCGTAAGGCAGTGCCACACCGATCATGCCGAAGCTTGAAACGTTGTGGAATCGGTAAGGATTGTCACGCTTGATAGAAGCTCGCAGGAAGTGGCAGTAGTCTCCGCCATCCCACGTAACGTGCGTGTCATCATCGATAAATTTCTGGAGCGAGTTCGAAATGTCCATCGGGTGCATCGGGTTCTCGCCCTTGGCAAGATCGGCAAGACTCGCGTGCCAGTCGTCGTAAGACGTTCGCAATCGGCTGACCCATTCAGTTCGCTCTGACCAGTTTCGCTTTTCAGCGGAATCTGCCATTTGGGTAACGATTGGTCCAATGTCGCCAACAATTCCAACAGCGGCCGTGCGAGCACGAGCGACTTGCGCTGGTGACGGATCGACAACAATAAATTTCGTGTCACTGGCGAACGGTGGGTTGCCACCAAAACCGTTCGTGTAGTCGAGTTTTTTACCCAGCATTAAAACAACGTCGGCATCACCAACATTTTTCACTGTCAGGTTGAGGGGTTGGTAGCCAAGTCCCATCGAGTATTCGTGAGAATCAGGAATCAATGCACGGGCCGAATCTTCAGAGAAGAACGGAATTCGCATCGTCTCAACAAGTCGCTGCATTTCTTCAGGTAGAGCCGTTGCGCCAGCCGATGAGCCAGCGAATATGACTGGTCGCTGAGCTGAGTTCAATATGTCTATCGCACGTTCGACTTGAGCAGGATCGCCAAGTACGTTCAGCGGTGTGCCGTACTCGTTTGGAGCGTAGCGTGCAACTTCCGCATCATCGACTTCAGCCATTTGAAAATCGTGCGGAATCGTGAGGTGAACAGGACCCTGTCGACCGCTTAGTGCAGTTCGAAATGCGAGGGCAACGTACTCTGGAATTCGAGCTGCGGTTGGAACGTCCCAAGCGCCTTTGGTAATGTGACGAGCAGCACCGATTTGATCGAACTCCTGCATAGCTCCTCGACCCATGTTTGCCGATTCAGCAGAGCCAGCGATATTGACCAGCGGAGCCTCTGAGTGCATGGCGTTCGCTAGCGCTGGAAGTGCATTGGCGTGACCGGGTGTGGTCGAAAGCATCACACCGGCCTTGTTCAAGATTCTCGAGTACGAGTCGGCTGCATGAGCACCACCTGATTCGTGCCGGAAGTCGATCATCCGCAGCGGTGCGTCGAACATAGTGTCGAGCATGTGCAAAATGTGGTCGCCAGCGATGCCGAACACTGTGTCGACACCCTCAGCGCGGAGAGCACGAATTAGAAGATCACTACCAGTAGTTTTTGGCATATTTTCGAGTTTTCTATCTTTATCTAAACGGCATCTAGCGGCCGTGCACAGGTCAACTTACAAACAGTGCAAAAGATTAGCACCGGATCGTGGAATGTGGAGTCGAATATCAGAGAGAGATCTACACCACTGAAAATTACTTCGCAGGAACCAACAAGTTCATCAGCTCATCAACTGCCATCGATTCGAGTTTCGCCGAATCTGCAAATAATTCAGCCAATCGATCAACTCGCGAATCGTCCAGTTGGGTCGCCACTGCAGCTTTGAACTTTGCAGCAAGCAACGGCTTTGCATCTTCACGACGACGACGGTGACCAATCGGATACTCGACGGTCACGTTTTCTGTCGATGAGCCATCTTTGAATCGAACCTGCACAGCATTGGCGATAGAACGTTTGTCAGCATCGAGATACTCGTCGGTAAATCGCTGGTCGTGCTTCATCGTCATCTTGTCTCTTAGGGCATCAACGCGAGGATCAGACGCCACATCATCCTCGTAATCTTCGGCTGTCAGACTGCCCTTCAAAAGACCGATTGCAGTCATGTACTGAATGCAGTGATCTCGATCAGCAGGGTTGTTTAGAGGGCCTGTTTTGTCGATGATCCTCAACGCAGATTCCTGCGAAGTGATAACGATCTCTTCGATGTCGTCGAGCCGCGAAGCGACTTCAGAGTGGAGCTTAAAAGCACACTCGACTGCTGTTTGTGCGTGGAACTCGGCTGGGAACGATACCTTGAACAGAATATTCTCCATCACGTACGCATCAAGCTCACGCTCAAGTGTGATTTCTTCGCCCTTAAACCAAACGTCCTGAAAGCCCCAGCCGGGTGCAGTCAAAGCCGATGGGTAGCCCATCTCGCCAGCCATAGCGTTCATTCCAAAACGCACTGCCCTGCCTAGCGCATCACCAGCTGCCCACGATTTTCGTGAGCCGGTGTTTGGAGCATGCCGGTACGTTCGCAAAGTAGCATCCAGCCATGCATTCGAAACAGCGTTTTCGACTTGCTTCACATCGCCACCCAACATTGCAGTAACTACCGCTGTCGAAGCGACTTTAACCAGCAAGACGTGATCGATACCAACTCGGTTGAATGAATTCTGTAGCGCCAGAACGCCTTGAATTTCGTAAGCCTTGATAGCAGCTTTCAGGACATCCTTCACCGTAAATTTATCCGAATCAGACTTACGGCTTAGGTGATCGGCGATAGTCAGAATCGCTCCGAAATTGTCAGATGGGTGTCCCCATTCTGCGGCGAGCCAAGTGTCGTTGAAATCGAGCCAGCGAATAGCGGCACCGGTATCGAACGCTGCCTTCACAGGGTCAAGTTCGTAACGAGTCCCTATCACTCTTGCGCCATTTGGAACTATGGTTCCTTCAACGTCAGGTCCGAGCAGCTTTGTGCATGCCTGATAGTCCATAGCCAACATCGCACAGCCGATCGAATCCATCAGTGTGAGTCGAGCTGTGTCGAGCGCTAGTTCGGAAGTCGGATCGTAATTAACCGCGTACTCTGCGATAGCAGCAATAACGCTGTCGGTCTGTTGTCCCTGTGCCACTATCCGCGATCTCCAATAGCTACGTAAGGCCTAGCTTCTGGTCCTGTGTAATCCGACAGAGGTCGAATCAGCTTGTTATCAGCACGTTGTTCGATAACGTGAGCAATCCAGCCCGATGTGCGAGCGATAACGAATACGGGGGTGAACATCGCTGTTGGAATTCCGCACATGTGGTACGCCGTCGCTGCGTAGAAATCGAGATTCGGGAACATACCCTTCTCTCGCATCATCACTTCCTCAAGTCGTTCTGAAATGTCGTAGTAAGAAGTATTTCCAGCAGCCTCGGAAAGCTGTCGAGCAAGGTCTTTGACGATTGGTGAACGTGGGTCGCCATTCTTGTAAACCCTGTGACCAAATCCCATGACGAGTCGGCGCGCTTCCAACATGTGCAGAAGCGACTTTTCGGCGTCCTGCGGTGAATCGAACGAGGAAACGAGTTCCATAGCGGCTTCGTTGGCTCCACCGTGAAGTGGACCCCGAAGTGCACCAATTGCTCCAGCAATTGCCGAGTAAGTGTCAGAAAGGGTTGAAGTGATAACCCGTGCCGTAAATGTCGAAGCGTTAAATTCGTGCTCGGCGTACAAGATTAGGGTGGTATCGAGAGCGTCACGCTTCAACGGGTCGGCCGGTTTACCCGACATCAGGCTGAGGAAGTGACCTGCAACGGTGTCTTCATCCGACTCAGTATCGATTCGTTCGTTACGCAGGTGAAAGCGGTACCAGTAGGCAAGCATCGAGCCGAAGCTGGCGGTTAGTCGGTCACCAACTGAAACTGCCGTTCGGCCGCTTTCGCCTTCAGTTTCCAAAGTGCCAAGCAGCGACGTCCCAGTGCGCAAAACATCCATCGGGTGGGTGGAGGCAGGAAGTGCTTCAAGTAGAGTTTTCAGTGCGTCAGGAAGTGTTCGAAGTCCGGCAAGTTTTTTCTTGTAGGCATCCAGTTCGTTTTGTCCCGGAAGCTTGCCGTAGATAAGCAGATACGCGACTTCCTCGAAAGTCGAATTCGCAGCCAAGTCGGTGATCGAGTAGCCACGATAAGTCAGTCCAACGTCAGCCTGACCAACGGTTGAAATCGCTGACGAACCTGCCGTTACACCGTTGAGTCCCGATGAAGTCATTTCGATTGTTTCCTATCTTGGATTTAGTTAGCGTTCTGGTCGTTCGACTCAGCATCGAACAGTTCATCCAGCTTGCTTTCGTACGTGTGATATTCGAGATATTCGTAGAGTTCGTCACGAGTTTGAAGATCGCCAACAACACTCTGTTGAGTGCCTTCAGTGCGGATGACCCTAAGTGCATTTTCAGCGGCTTTGTTGGCTGCCCGAAACGCTGTTAGCGGATACAAGGCGATATCGACATAAACGCTAGCCAGCTGTTCGACAGTAAACGCCGGTGTCTTGCCGAACTCGGTTAGATTCGCAAGCAGCGGAACACCGACAGCATCTTTAAATTTCTTGAAATCGCTAAGTTCCGTAACTGCCTCAGCGAAGATCATGTCGGCACCAGCTTCAACATAGGCAACGGAGCGAGCAATCGCGGCGTCTACGCCTTCACCGGCGATAGCATCAGTTCGAGCCATCAGCACGAAATCGTCGTACTCTTTGGCATCGGCAGCAGCCTTTAGGCGATCGCACATCTCTGTTGTTGAAACGATTTGCTTGCCGGGTCGGTGACCGCAGCGCTTTGCTTGCACCTGATCTTCAATGTGAACACCAGCCGCGCCGGCTCGCGCCATCTCTTTCATGGTGCGTGCAATCATGAACGCCCCACCCCAGCCGGTATCGACATCCACCAGTAGCGGCAGATCAGTAGCAGCGGTTATACGACGAACGTCTTCGAGCACGTTGTCGAGAGTTGTCATCCCTAGATCGGGAAGACCGTACGAGGCTGTCGCAACTCCCGATCCTGAGAGATACAGGGCATTGAAGCCAGCAGCTTCCGCCATTACGGCGTGGTAGGGATTCGTGACCCCGACTAACTGCAGCGGTGATTCAACCTGAATTACGGAAATGAGCGATGTACCGGGAAGCATTTTCATGGTGAGCAGATTGTATTCCGCTTGCGTTCACCTTGAAACGGCAGAGTTTGACGAACTAGCCCCAGAATGCGTCGAAGAACACCAGCGGTGAAACCGCCAAAAGCACGATACCAACCACAAGCCGAAGCTTTCGTGAGTCAACATCGCCACCCATGCGTGCGCCAGCGAACATTCCGACCATCGCCGGTACTCCGATTGCTGCAACCAGTAGCCAATCGACACGACCGCGAATCAGGTGGCCGGTGAATCCAGATGAGCCAACGAGAATTGTGAGCGCAAGATTGGTGCCAGCTGCGAGCGATGGTTTCATCTTCAAGACGTGTATTAGCGCTGGCATTCGTAGAACGCCTAGAGCGAGTCCGACTGCACCACCGATGAGACCGATTCCAAATCCTACGAAGCTCTCTCGAGCAACAGTCTTAGTGTTGAGATCGCCTCGACCAGCACTTGGGTCAGTGTCTTCGGCTGAGACCTTCTTGCTGCGTAGCTCACCCATCGCCCGCGTGATCATCATTACCGCTGACCAAACAAGAAGCAGAGCCACGATGGTGAGCAGTACCGTACGAGATACAAGATCGGCGTACAGCCCACCTACGAACGATCCACCGATTGCCGGAATTCCGATCACCAGCACCACCCGATAAACGATTCTGTGCTGAAGAATTGCAGGCCATGAACCAGCAAGTGAGCCCAACACACTAACGAACAAGTTCGTGCTTGCTGCGAGTAGCGGATCGACACCAATCGCTGTCATCACGGGGAGTCGCACTACACCGAGTGCAATTCCAACGATTCCGCCAACGATTCCGACGATCAATGACATGATCGCCAGACCGGTTAGCTGGACACCCGATAGCTCTGCACCCGTAAGCGCCAGAGTCGAGACTGCCGAAGTTGCGTCGATAGGCACTAAACCGCCACCCTAGATTTAAGGGCGGCTTCATCGACTGTTGCGCTTTGGCGGCGACAACAGTCGGACGGACAGTCGGTGGAGTCAGAATCGAGTTCGGGCAACATTTTCTCTTTAGAAACTAAATCGTTGAGAAATCGATTTTATCGTCGCCCAGCATCTGCGCAACAGCTACGTCGTCTAATTATTTACCGACGAGATCGAGACTTTCGAGCAGGCTGTCGATTTCCTTGTAGTGCCCGGCGTCGGGACGCAGCGCCGGATGTCGAGCAAAATCAGATCCTTCAGAGAAGACTCCACGTCGAACCATGATGTGCTTGTAGATCCAGTTGGCGAATCCCTGCCCTTGAGCAAGCATTCCGAACAGAGCAGCGTGTCGACGCATTTCAACGTTCGCAGCTTCTTTGTCGCCAGCCTGGTAGTGATCCCAAACCCTTACGAACATGTCGGGCAATGTCGATCCGGGCATTGTGCCGACCGATCCACGATCAAATTCTTCGACTGCGAATGCGCCACCGGCTCCACCGAACAGAACTAGTCCAGTTCCTTCAGCGAGTTTTTGAGTCTCGCCCATGCGTGGGATAGTCGGAGGAGTTTCTACCTTGATGTAGCAAAGATTCTCATGTCGCTCAGCACACGCTACAGCCATCGCTGGCGGAACAGGAGCGGTGTTTTGGTCTTGCAAGAAAATAGGTACAGAAACCGCTTCAGCGATTTTGCCGAAGTATTCCATGTTCTCTGAGGCAGGCACGGGAATGAACGATGTTGGTCGAATCATCAGTGCGTCGGCACCGAGTTCTACGGCTCGCTTGGAAAGCGCGACCGCGACGTCGGTTCCTTCGCCACCGGTGTTCATGACCACCTTCACTCGACCGTTGTTGACTCGAACGACAGTGCTAAGAATCAGGTCTCGTTCTTCTTCAGTGAACTTGTAAATCTCGGTGGCGACCGCGATGCCGAGGCCATGTACGCCCTTGCCGATCATCCATTCGACCTGGTTTTCGAGGTCTTCAATCACCAACTGCCCTTTTTCGTTTATAGGAGCAGAGAGGATTGGGTATACACCCTTCATTGAACGGTCTGGCATTGTCTAAATTCTCCGAGTCGAATCGAGTCACGAACCAAATTCAACGGTTCGCGTTCATGTACGTGGCGGATATTCGCGCCAGCACGGAAGAAGTGCAACAGGCGACGAACGTCGAAATACGAATTTCAGCGGAAGCTATGAGAGAGCGTTAGCTTGGTTACAGCAGGTTTTCGACTACTGCCAGAAGCACACCGGCAACAGTGGCAGTACCGATCACACCAGCTACGTTGGGTCCCATGGCGTGCATTAGAAGGAAGTTCTCGGGGTCTTCTTTTTGGCCCATGTCCTGAACAACTCGTGCAGCCATAGGCACCGCGGAAACTCCGGCAGCGCCGATCATTGGATTGATCTGCTCTTTGGTGACGATGTTCATCAGCTTCGCCAGCATGATTCCAGCGACAGTAGCCGTCATGAATGCGAACAAACCAAGCAGGAAGATTCCGATAGTTTCAGGTTGCAAGAAGATGTGCGCTGGCATGGTTGAACCAACTGCCAATCCCAGCAGAATGATCACAATGTTCATCAATGCGTTTTCAGTGACATCGGCAAGCCGAGGCACTACTCCAGAAACCTTGATCAAGTTTCCGAGCATCAACATTCCGATCAACGGGGAAGCCGAAGGAACGAGCACGCTGATGATGATCGTGGTGAGTACGGGGAACAAAACCTGTGTGCGTTTTGACACCGGTTTTGCAGCGTATTTCATTCGAATCAAGCGTTCTTTTTTAGTCGTGAGCAGCTTGATAATCGGTGGCTGAATAATCGGCACAAGCGCCATATACGAATAGGCGGCTACTGCCGTGGCACCGACGATATCTCGAACTTCTACGTTCGGTAGTGATTCGCCAAGTTCACGCATTCGAGTTGCAATGAAAATCGTGGTTGGACCATCGGCACCACCGATGATTCCAATTGATGAAGCCTCGAGTAATCCGAACTCAAAGAAGTCGGTCATTCCGAGAAGTAACGCACCGAGTAATGCGACGAACACACCTGCCTGAGCACCGGCTCCGAGCAGCAATGTTTTCGGGTTCGACAGCATTGGCGTGAAATCAGTTGCCGCACCAACGCCGAGGAAGATCAGAAGCGGGAATATATCGGTTTCCATTCCAACTGTTTGGAATGTCTTAAGCAGTCCGGCAGGTTCGCCATCGCCGCCTTCACGAATCAACTCACCCAGGGGTAGGTTGGCGAAGAGAATTCCCATCGAAATCGGAACCAGCAGTAGCGGTTCTTTCTTCTTCGCAATTCCGACGTACAACAACGCACCCGCAATTAGCCACATGATGACCATGCGCGGCTCGTCGCCTATCGCCGTGAAACCTTCCCAGAGAGCTCCTAGCTCAGTCGACATAGAGACTAAGCCTGTGCAATCTCGGCCATTGTCTGACCGTGCTGTACGGCATCACCCGCAGCAACATGCACTGCGGAAACTGTGCCGTCGATTGGAGAAGCAATTGTGTTCTCCATTTTCATAGATTCAAGAACGAGAATCGGCTGGCCTTTAGTTACAGAGGCACCAACAGCGACGCTCACACTAACGATTTTGCCTGGCATCGGAGATCGAACAACACCATCGCCACCCGAAGTTGGAACGGCTGGGCGTGAGACTGCCTGTGGAGCGGGAGTAACCGTCTTAGGGGCAGCTACAGCGGGAGTCGCCGGTGAAGCGGCAGTCGGTGCGGCAGATTCTGGGATTTCGACCTGATAGGTCGTTCCATCGACAGATACCTCGACGGGTGACGATGATGTATCGCCAACTTCAACATCGTAGGTCTGACCAGCAATTGTGATTTTGTAATTCTTAGTAGCCACTAATTGCGCCTCTCCCGAGCGCCAGACGAATTGGAACCGAGCACACGCATACGGCCGCTTTGCAACCACGATCCGGCAGATTCACCAGCTCGAGCGATTGACGAAGGAATGGATGATGCTGACTTCGGTTCAGAAAGAGCGAGTGCGACGGCTATCGCCGCTACCTGTTCGCCCGTAATTTCACCAGGGATTTCGCTCGAAGCGGATTCTTGCGCCGGTGTTGTGGATGATGCTGAGGACGCGACGCTTGCTGCCGGAGCAGGTGATGCTTCCTTATCGAGCAAGCTGATGCCTTTAATCGATAGAGCCAAGATCGCCAGCACGGCGAAAACTACGCCCATGCCTACAAGGCTCAGCGTCAGTCCATCGTTTAGCAAATCCTGATCGAACGTGTCAGTGCTCCCTCAACCGGTTCAGTAAACGCAGTAGCGCTGCCGTTCACGGTCATCATCGAAAAATTACGATGACAAATTCTAGCAAAGCCTTACTGCTCAGCGGGGGAATATTCATCGAATGAAATCGGATAAATACTACCGTCGATATTTGCCAAGCTCACCATGCTGTTCTCAGCCACTCCCACCCGAACGTCTAAATCATCGACGAAGAAGGTCTCAGAATCGACAACGCTAGTCAGTACGCTCTCGTGGATAACCCGCTGTCTTGCTACGAGCAATTGCTGCGCATCTTCGATTGATATAGCGGTAAACCTGATCACAGTGCCGGGTGCAGCTTGTCCGAGAATCGATAGATCAACAGATGCAACAGTAGCGATCTTGGCGTAGCCGCCGGTTGTTTGCCTATCGGCCAGGAGAATGATCGGTTTTCCATCTCCCGGAACCTGAATAGACCCGTTCACGACAGCATCAGAGATGATGTCGTAGCGTCCTGATCGAGATTCGATTTCAGGCCCATCGAGTCGCAAACCCTGTCGATTCGACTGATCGGTGACGATGTATTCAGAGTTCAGCAGTGTTTCGATTCCGGCTGCCGAGAATTCGTTGTCTTGTGGCCCAAGTATTACTCGCACCGAAAGTTCGCCATCAAGCGTTCGTTCATCTTCAAGAGCTAGACCTGATACATCGTCAATATTCGGTGTTCCAAGTTCAATAACATCGCCTTCTGCGACTGCTCGACCGTCGATTCCACCTAAAGCTGATGCAATGTGAGTCGAACGTGAACCAAGAGATTCAGGAGCAGCTATCCCACCAGCCATCGCCACGTAGGTGCGAAGTCCGGTTGCGACCATTCCCAGCTCAAGTCTTGCACCAGCATGAGCGACGCAAGAAACGTTCATCGCAACCGGCACACCATCGAGTTTTGGCGATGTATCTGCACCGGTAACGGCGAAAATCGTTCGACCTAAGAATTCGATAACTAGCCCGCCAAGCAGTACTTCTAGCCCGGCGGATTTTTTGTGATTTCCTACAAGCCGATTGCCGATATCAAGAGATTCGACGTCCACCGCGCCAGATACCGAAACACCAAGCTGCTGATAGCCGGCTCGGCCACGGTCTTGGACGAGTGTCATTGGTCCGGGCTGGACGATTCGAATGTTGTTATCGCTGAAGTTACTCATGCGATTCCACCGGAACGAATCGCACTTTTGAGCCAGGAGTAATCAACGAAGGTGAAGAATTCTCTACATCGAACAGTTTCGCAGCAGTCCGACCTATCAATTGCCATCCGCCGGGGCTGGCGTTCGGATAGACACCAGTTTGCGATTCGGCGATACCCACGGAACCCGCGGGAACGCTGATTCGTGGAGTCTTTAGTCGAGGCGTTGCGATCCGCTGATCTAGCCCACCCAGATACGGAAACCCCGGTGCGAAACCGATCATGTAGACCCGATAGTCGACACCTGAATGAATATCGATGACTTCTTGGCGAGAGACTCCGGCTAGCTCGGCGACGTTGTCGATATCGGGTCCGTCTTCTCCACCGTAAACAACGGGGAGTTCGATGATTTTCGGTGCAAAGCTGTTTTCGTCGCCAGATCCTGAATCAGCCCCCGAACCTGATGAATTATCCACCAAGCTCTCAAGTCGTTCGATCATCTCCGAGTAGCTAGCGACGAGCGGATCGTAGCTAATCAAGATAGACCGATACGTCGGTACCAATTCGATCACAGCTTCAAGGCGTGATTGTGCGATTGAATTCGCTAACGAATAGACGCGATCGTTGATCGCTGGATTTATCTCAGATCCGAGTTCGATAAGAATCGCAGAGTCTCCCGCAGGTACTACCCGCGGAAATACTCCATTTCCCACTTCAGCAGAGGCAGCGCTAGCCACCTGCGACCAACTCGTTCATTGGAGTAATCGCCACACCGGCCGACTCAAGTGAACCGCGTACAACAGCTGCCAATTCGACTGCCCCAGCGGTATCGCCATGTAGGCATATTGAATCGGCAGAGAAATCGATTTCAGTGCCGTCGACAGCGGTTACTTTTCCCTCGGTTGCTAGCTTTAACGAACGGGCCACGACTTCGTCGGGGTCATGCACAACCGCTCCAGGTTGCGATCTCGGCACAAGAGTGCCTTCAGCTGTAACGGCGCGATCGGCGTAGCACTCGCGGGCGACTCTGACACCGTGCGAACGGGCGATTTGCTCCCATTGCGATCCTGCAAGGACGACGTGAATTAAATTCGGGTCAAAGGCTTTTACGGCTAAAACGATTGCCTCTGCGACTCCTGCGTCTCGAACGGCGGTGTTGTAAAGCGCACCATGCGGCTTCACATGCTGCAACTTCCTATTAGGTGCAAACGCTGCGAGTGCGCCAACCTGATAAGTCACAGCGTTGTGAACTTCTGCTGGAGTTAGATCCATATTACGTCGACCGAATCCGGCGAGATCTGGGTAGGCTGGGTGTGCGCCAATGCCAACGCTATTATCGACTGCCAAGGCAACAGTTTTCGCCATCCAATCGGGATCACCAGCGTGAAACCCGGTGGCAATGTTGGCAGACGTTATGTACTTGACGATCTCGCTATCGAGACCAAGCTCATACCCAGCAAACGATTCGCCAATGTCGGCATTGAAATCAATTTTTCCAGTCGCACCGTTCGTCAACAATCGGCTCCAATGAACGCTACTTATTTCCAGATATCAGCTTGTCATTGACGGCTGATACCTGTTGGCCAAGATCGAAAATTTGCCAACAGTCGGAGCGTAGCACAGTAGGAGCGATTTTCCGCAGCCCTCTAAACTGTTGAAATGCTCGATAGTTTTCTACAGGCAATATTGCAACGCTTTGCGTTCATTTGGCGCGTGTTCGGATCGCCTCGCATTACAGGTGACGAAAAAGCTGTGTCGTCTGTTAAGTCAGCATGGGCGAATAAAGATGCTGCACGACAAAAAACGACGAGCATCACAGCCCGTACGCGAAACATCATTATTGGGTCTTCAGGCTTAGTCGCCGCAGTTCTACTGATTTGGTTTGTGATGTCGACATTTGGCGGTGACGGGACCGACGAAGATTCGGTAAACGGCGGGTTCCCGACGCCCACACCGTTTGCCGGCCCAGAATTCATGACAGAGGTTCAAGCTCTCAGCCTTGCCTTAGCTGCGGCGAGAGACACTGGCTTAGTTAGCCAGAATTTCGAACATGCCGCACGGCGAATTCGGTTCGGTGAATACGCTGAAGCAATCGGAGAACTAGATCGGGCGGAACGAGGTTTTCTGGAAACTCCGCCTGAGACCGAGATATGGGCGTTCGGGTTCGTTGGCGATGTTGTGCTCGAACTGGATAACGGTGAACGAGTCGAATACGACAATCTCACCGTTGTCATCGATGCACTTACCGGCCAAATTTACCGAGTTGAAGCGTTCTATGGCGAGTATGAATCGGAAGCACGGGCGCCCAATTGGCTAAGACCGCCAACACCAACTCCCGTGCCAAGAGTGAAACCCGCTAGCTAAACCCTAGTTTCTTCTCTCGCATTGAAACGTATTTGCCCTGCCCGATCACAAGATGATCGACGACTTCGATATCGAGTAGTTTGCCAGCATCGACCAGCGTCTTCGTAATCGACACATCTTCGTTGCTTGGCGTTGGATCGCCCGATGGGTGGTTGTGAACAATCGCTATTTGCGGGGCGTTTCGTCTAACCGCTGTCGCGAAAACTTCCGCAGGACGAATGAGGGCTGCGTTCACGCTACCCGAGTAAAGATCTTCGATTCCGAGCACCTGATTGCGGGTCGATAAAGTTGCGACTCGCAGATGTTCTCTATCGAATGACGACATTTCCGCAAGGAAAAGTTTTGCGAGATCTGATGGCGAAGTAATCGTTACTCGATCTTCAGGAGTTAGCGATGCGACCCTTCGGCCCAGTTCGATTCCCGCAAGGATCTGGCAAGCCTTAGCGGTCGAAATTCCTTTCAGATCGCACATCTCATCGAACGTAATTCGAGATAAGCCAGAAAGCCCACCAAACTCAGCCAGCAGTCTGCTCGCCATCACAAGGACGTTCTCGCCTTCGAGCCCCGTACGAAGCAATATAGCCAGCAGTTCCGAGTTGGAAAGATGCCCAGCGCCATAAGTTTCGAGGCGTTCCCTTGGGCGTTCGCCCGACGGAAAATCTCTGATAGCAGGATGAGTGATCGCTGAGGAACTATCGTCAGATATCGATCTACCACCCGACCCGAGCAGCGGCGATACAGTCGGCACACTCGGCATTATTTTTGGAATTGTTGAAGTAGAAGTTAAAGTCATAGCCCCGGCAGTTTATGCGGGGGTTACTCCGAATCTAAATCGGCGATGTCACTACTTGGCTGAACAAGGCATTCCCCGTTGCACAGGAATGTAAGTACCTTAGCGACTAGCTCACCAAATGTGGTCCATGGAAAATTTGCGTCATGCCGCCCTCGGTATTGACGGCGGAGTGTGCGTACATCGATGCCGGCATTCAGAGAAATTCTATTTTCGGGTGTTTTGTGAAGCCGTCAATCTCAACTCCGTGAATGAGATTCCGGAATTCGTGGCTGTATCACGCGATTCCTTTCGATTCTCTCATTTTTTTGCTGTTTGGTTTAGCTTTACACGCATGGCGTAGGGGAGTACTAACGGATGAAGTGCGGTGATTATTTTGCTCTGCGTCAATATCTACCCGGATTTGACGCAAAGCAAAATAAGCACATTGGGTTCGGTCGCTAAAGCAAAAGAAAGGAATTGATCGGCTGTTTTCGTGAATTGTCTCCACGACAAGAGGGTGCATTCACTGATCGAAAGATAAGGAGAAAGAGCATGACTAACTACGATGCTCAGAAAGTGGTACGACACATTCAGATAATTCTGAGTCGAAAAGGGTTAACTCCCTGCCAGCTAAGAGAAGAAATTGGTGAGTTGATCGAAGATGAACTTCGCGATGACACTCTTGTCTGCGATAAAGCTTGGCAAAAATGCGAGGTAAAGGTTCCAACCATTTACCCTCTAATCCACTGGACACGCCAACAACCGGTAGGCAGCTGTGCCACTCATAACGGCCTATTCATCAGGCCTGAACCATCCGCTACTGTTGCGTGATCTCATCATCTTGGCTGATTTGCGTCTGGCAGATACTTCCCGACATTAATCAGTGCGTTGGGCAATTGAACCTGAATTTAGAGGCCCGCCAATTTGTAATCGATTCGAAGTAACCCCTGCATAGACTGCCGAGATTACTTCGAATCTAAATCGGCGATGACACTACTTGTTCAAGCAGCGCCCATCTGGCGAATTCGAACGACTACTTGCCGGCGAGATAAACCCGCTTGCCTGTTTGCCATGATTCCTGAATAGCGTCGGTGAACACCATGTACTTCAGCGAATCGGTGAAGTTCGATCGAGTAATCGGTTCAGTTCCGCGAATAGCGTTGATGAACTCTTCTTCTACTCGCCAGCTTCCACGCTTCTCGGCTGGAACGTCGATAACGCTCAAGTCAGAATCACCCTTGCGAGCACCCGATACGACTGGATCGTTGCTCAAGCCGCTCGTGGCAATGTGAATCGTTCCTTCGGTACCGTAAATCCAGATTTCAGTTGGTGGAGCAAACGGGCCCGAAACCGTAGTTACCGAAAGGTTTACGTTCGCCCCGTTTCCGGTTGAGTAGATGACGTCGATCTGATCGGGGATCGTCATTTCGTATCGATTCCCGTCCCAACCACGTCGATGCGGAACGCGAATCTGGGCGTTCGCAGAAACTGATTCTGCTGGTCCAACCAACCGCATCAGATTTTCGTACCAGATGCCAGTGGTCATCACGTTGTTGCCCGAAAGCTCACGAATGTGCCGCCAGTGAGCATCTTGATCTGAATCAGGGAACGCGCTGCCGTCGGTTACTCGAGCGTTGACGTTCACGATGTCGCCGACGTAGCCATCGGCAATTAGATCGATCACGTGCTGTTCACAAGCCATCAAGTGTGGCGGTGGAACTACCTGCGTAATCAGATCAGGGTTGGCGATAGAAGCGGCGAGCATGTCTTTCGCTTCGGCACCATTCATCGCCATCCGAGCTTCACACATTACGTGCTTGCCGTTATCGAGCGCAGTTAGCGTGATGGTCGAGTGCATGTACGGCCATGTGCCAATACATACAGCGTCGATTTCTGGGTCTTCAACAAGGTCGAGCCATGTTGGGTACGCCTCGCCCAGTTCATATTTGTCGGCCGCTGTTTGGCTCGACTCTATCGATCGGTTAGCGACACCCGCCAGTTCGACGCCCTGCTGGGCTCGAAGTCCTGGAATGTGTCGTAACGCCGTGTTGGCACCTGCCCCAATGAAACCGACTTTTATCGTTTCGTTTGCCATCTGGCGATATTCCTCTACTGTGAATCAAGATATCTTTATAAACATGACCGAAAATGAGTCGTGTTTCGTGAACTGAGGCTGAAGTTTACGTCATACAGACATCAGAACAATCATTAACTATCGATTCACCCGACCGAACCGAACGGAAGCTCCCAAAAATATGTCGATGTCTAGCGAATACTCTGGAAACCCGGTAAGTGTGCCGAAGCAGATAGATATGACCGGTGAGGGCGTGCAGATAGCCTGGGACAACGGGCAAACATGCACTTATCCATACCGTTATCTTCGTTTGCAGTGCGCTTGTGCTGCCTGCGTTGAGGAGATGACGGGTCGACCGATTCTCAATGTTGCTCAGGTTCCCAACGACATCATCGCTGCCGATCATTTGATAGTCGGAAAATATGCCGTTCAGTTCCTCTGGACCGATGGTCACGATTCAGGCATATATCCGTACCAGATGCTTTTGCGCCTTGCTGCAAATGACGATGTTGTGGTGTGCGAGTAGTGAGCGCCCAGGATCGCCAGCTCGATCACAGAGACGTAACGCTTCAGGCGATTGGTGATTATGGTCGCCAGTTAGAGCGTGCTCTCAAGGGATTAGAACTTGAAGAAGCTCGGTGGATGCCCACACCCGATTCGAACCACATCCTTTGGACTCTCTGGCACATCGGTCGAATGGAAGATATGTGGGGTTGGTATCTGCGAGGCGGCGGCGATAGTGCATGGATCGAAGGTGGCTGGGCCGAGCGATTGGGAATAGATCCCGAACGTAACGGAGCTGGCGATTCGATAGAGCAGGTTCGAGATTTTCCAGATGTATCCGTTGAAGAAGTTACCGGCTACTGGAAGGCATCACGCGAGCTGCTGATTCCCAGTATTGAAGGCGTGACTGTCGATCAGCTCGAAACTAAACGACCTGACATCTGGCCGCATGCCGCCGATCGTGCACCCAACTTGCTGTGGGTACTAGGCAGAATCCCAGTGGAGAACAGTCAACACACTGGACAAATCGCCTATATCCGCGGTCTATACACGGCGAAGTTTAAGCACGACGATTAGTAAGTAGCCATCTTTCTGGGGTTGCCGTGATACGTCTGGCAATCTTTGACGCTTTCGTATTTCCGACAGCGTTGGCTATCTGCTTAAAAGTAGGTGTGCCGTGCTCAGATCGTTCTTAGTTCTCGTTGTTTTAGCAGCGCTTGCACTTGTTGTCGGCTGCACTCAGATTTCGTCGCCTGACGAATCGATACGCATCGACCGAGCGGCCACTACTACCGCGAACATTTCGGACAGTATTTCTTCAACGACTCTGAATCCAACTCTCCTAACTGAAGGGTTGAGAGTTCAAGCTGCAATGGATCTCTGGATGGCTGAATCCGACCAATGGCCTGATGCTCTCGAAGAGCCAAACGGCGATCTTTCTGCCACGGAACCAGCACTAGCACCGACCTACCTCAAAGTAGCCACGCTTACGTGCAAGTACACGTGGGATTCGCAAGGTCACACCGAACAGCACTGCTAGCTAGCTCAAGAATTCATCGTGGATTTCGCTCCACAGTGCCGAACTGCGTCCTAATCTACGTCGTGAATATGCATGGTTCCAACCCGAGGTGATGCGGTCATTTCTGGAATAACCGGCCATGGCAATGCACCTGAACGTTCGGTCCATTTCTCGTACATGGCAACCATTTTCGCAAGCACGTCTGGCCGTTCGGCTGACAGATCGTTCAACTCGGTGCGATCTGATTTCATATCGTAGAGTTCCCAAACCGTGTTGCCCTCGCTGACGAGCTTCCATTCACCGTCGCGCACTGCCCTGTTTCCTTCGTGCTCCCAGAAGATCGGAGTTGGCCTATCCCAATTCCCATTTTCAATTGCACCTTGAAAACTGTGTCCTTCAAGACCAGTGAGAGCGTTCCCGCCAATTTCTTCTGGATATTCAGTACCGCTGACGTCGTAGATGGTTGCTGCTATATCGACGATATGTGATGGCTCGGACACAAGCTGAGCCGACTTGATCTGGTCGGGCCAACTGATGATTGCCGGCGTTGAAATACCGCCTTCGTGCACCCATCGTTTGTGCAGCCGGAACGGAGTGTTGGAGGCGTTTGCCCACGGCAGATCATAGCTTTGGAACGTATCTGCGGGACCGGGATCGACATCAGGCAGGTTGCCCATTTGCATGCGGTCGCCATTCCACATCGGAGTATCGAATTCCATAGGGTCAGGCTTGCTCGAATCTTCGGCCAAGAATTCTGCACAACCACCGTTATCCGAAAGGAAAATCACGAGGGTATTGTCTCGAACTCCTCCTGAATCCAGCGCGTCAAGAACATTGCCTACCCCTTGATCCAGCTTGTCGATCTGCGCGGCATAAACCGCCATACGGAGTGATTCCCATTCCTGGTTCTCGGCATCTTCCCAAGGAATTGAATCCCTGTCCCGAGGAGACATCTCCCACGATTCGTCCAGAATGCCGAGTTCTTTCAACTTGGCATGTCGTGAACGCCGAAGTTCATCCCAACCACCGTCGTAAACGCCGCGGTACTTCTCGATGTCCTCTTCCGGGGCATGTAGCGGCCAGTGCGGAGCTGTAAACGCTACATAAGAGAAGAACGGTTCGCCTTCGGCTGCAGATTCTTCGATCATGCGTGCCGCATGTTTCGCAATCTCATCGGTGTAGTAAAAATCGTCTCGTTCTACCGTTATCGGAGTGTCGCCATCCATCAAAGTCGGCGGTGCAAAAAACGATCCCGCTCCGGTAAGGGTGCCCCAGTAGTGATCGAACCCACGTTGCAATGGCGTCGGGTGTTTTTCATCGCCCGGCGTCGCTAACTCGGGATGGTGCAGAGGGTATTGTCCACCGACATGCCATTTGCCGGAAATTTGCGTGCGATAGCCGTTGGTTTTCAAAACCTCAGCGATCGTGGCGCAGTTCTGGTTCAGGTAGCCCTGATATTCAGGAACGCCGTAATCACTAACCATGTGCCCAACACCCGTTTGGTGAGGGTACAAACCCGTCAGCAACGAAGCCCGTGTCGGACAGCATCGCGCCATGTTGTACATCTGCGTAAATCGAATCCCGTCTTCCGCCATCGAATCGAGATTCGGAGTATTGATCTCAGACCCGTAACAACCGAGATCCGAAAACCCCATATCGTCGGCAAGAATCAGAACAATATTTGGCTGGTTCACAGCAGAAGCATTATCAGTTGCGGGCGATGTCAAAGAATTTCCCATTTCAAAATTAGTATCAATAGCTACATCACTGGTCAGTAGCTGTGTGTGGAACGTGTTGCAGCAGTGGACAACATCGCCACAAATCTAAAACGTCGGCTTGCTGGCACCATACGCCTGAGTAGCGTTTGCAAGAAACGACGAACGGAACTGCACGCCCCATTTGCCTTCGATGTTTGTGAAAATCCAAAGCGTGTCGAAGCCGTTGTACTCTGAGCCATCTTTGTGCTGTCGTGACTGACGAATTACAAGATGTACTTTCTCAGGACCAGCCTGAGCAGCTGTGACCGATTTCGTAATCGTCGTGTGCCAGCCTTCAGCGATTAGCGCCTTCGTCATATCGTCTTGAGGCGCTCGAAAATCTTCTCTGGTTGGCCATGTTTGAAATTCGGTTCCAGCAAGCCGCATGTGGGGGAAATGCATCTCGGCGATCATAGCGTCGGCATCGCGATCATTGAACGCTTGCGCCCACCGCGTAAACGTCTCGATTGCCTGTTCAGCGTAGTTACTCAAGTTGAAATCCTCGCCCTATCTGTAGTTATACCGCTCGACAGTACGCCGTTGAACTTCGTTTCTGATGAGCAAAAATTCTCCAGCGGGAATAAGATAGCTCGCCGTAAGCCCAAACGCAGCGGGTATTTGCAAGAAACGTGGCGTTCCAAGTCACTTTAGTAATCAGGAACAATGATGGCAAAACGAATTAACCGAGTTATTGAACTCATCGAAGCAGGCGAACCGGTCTACTACACCGGCACCGGCGATCTCACTTACGAAAACGGTCTCAAGCAGGCAAGCACTTGGGCCGACTTCCTTATTACCGACTTCGAGCACCACGCATTCGACGTTGCGGGTTTGACGGCGTTCATGAAGGGTCTTGTCGATGGCGGGCCAACCAAAGCCGGTCACCGCACCCCTGCGGTAATTTCCACCCTACCGTCAAACCTACGAACCATTGAAGAAATGCGAGCAAACGCTTGGCAGGTTCGTCAGGTTCTCTCGGCTGGAGTCCACGGAATTCTCCACACACACGCCCGACAGGCCGATGCAGTTCGTGCGTTCATCGAAGAATGTCGATACCCGTTCCACAAGAGCGGACGAGAAGGTCTCGGCGAAGGTCAGCGAGGAGCTGGTGGACAGAAACAGCCTGCTGAAATCTGGGGCGTAACTCCTCAGCGATACACCGAGATTGCCGACCCATGGCCGCTAAACCCTGAAGGCGAACTGTTTATTGGTCTCAAACTCGAGAACCAGGAATCGGCTGCTAACTCCGATGCTATTTGCCGAGTGCCGGGACTGGCGTTCGTTGAGTGGGGACCTGGTGACATGGGAATGTCGTTCGGTAACTCCGATGCGCACGACCCTCCTTACCCAGAAGAGATGAACCGAGTTCGTGAGCAGATCAAGGGCGCTGCCGATCGTAACGGTCTTAAGTTCCTGTGTTCTTGGAGCGATCCAAGCAAGACTGATGGCGAGAACATTCAGGTCCTACTCGACATGGGTGCTCACATCTTCTCCGGTGGTGGCGAAGAAAAGGCAACCGTTGGTCGCAAAATGACCAACCGCCAGATGCCGGTAGGGTGACAGAGTCACGTTTTCTGCGATGTCGGGTGAAACCATCTGATTCGTAAAGATGACTCCGCGGTTTAAATAAAAAAAGGCGGGTAGCTCGTTGTGAGCTACCCGCCTTTTCATTTAAGTCTTTGAAAAAACTTTTCGGAAGATTACTCGCGACCGAGTAAGTTTTTTACCGTTCCAACAACGTCAGCCGGCTGAGGCATGAACTCTTGCTCTAGCGCACTGTTGTACGGAACCGGAGAGTGAGGCGAAGTTACACGCTTAACAGGGGCGTCGAGGTGATCGAATGCCTTGTCGGCGATAACAGCCGCAAACTCGGAAGCCATCGAGGCACGAGGGGTGTCCTCGTCGACGATCACAACGTTGTTTGTCTTGGCAACTGACTCGATGAGGATGTCTTCGTCAAACGGTGAAAGGGACATCATGTCGATCACTTCAGCATCGATTCCGATTTCGGCAAGCTGTTCTGCAGCTTTCTGACAGACAACTGATGTGTACGACATTCCAACCAACGTAACGTCGGCTCCACGTCGCATGTATCGGCCCTTACCAAGTTCGATAACGTAATCCTCGTCAGGAACAAATCCTGTGAGGTTGATTAGCTTCTTGTCGTTCACGAGGAACACAGGGTCGTCGTCACGAATAGCGGCAGCGAGTAGGCCCTTTACCGAATAAGGATCGGAAGGAACCACTACCTTGAGACCAGGAATGTGCGCCAGCATCGAGTAGAAACTCTCGGAGTGCTGAGCAGCGTGCCCTGTGCCTGCGCCTGATCGTGCGAACAAAGTCAGTGGAACCTTAGTCTGACCACCGAACATGTAGCGACTCTTTGCTGCATTTGATAGCAGTTGGTCGAACGCCACAGTTACGAAGTCGAAGTACATCAGGTCGACCACTGGACGCATGCCAGTGAGTGCCGAACCTACAGCTGCACCAACGAATCCTGCTTCGGAAATAGGTGCATCACGAATGCGTTCAACGCCAAATTCCTGAACCAATCCCTTGGTAGCAGCGAACGGTCCGCCCCACGCATCGAGTGGCTCTTTGGTGTCTTTGTCGAATCCGCCTGAAATGTCTTCACCCATAAGGAAAACATCGTCGTCTCGGTTCATTTCAGCCCGAAGAGTGTCACGGAAAATGTCTCGGAATCTCATTTCCGAGCCGGCAACACCCTCGTATCCGGGGCCTAGCGGGTTTGTTTGTGAGGTCGTCATATCTATATCTAATTCTTAATTCTTGAGTAGTAGAAGAAGTACTCGGTTATCGCAGACCCGCAATTGGGTTGGAGTAGTTGACGTAAACATCGTCGTACAAAGTGGAGATGTCGGGCATAGGACTGCTAAGTGCGAACTCAACAGCGTGGAGCATCTCTTTTTCAATATCGTCACGGATGCTCTTCAGCTTCTTTTCCGTCATCAACTTCTGCTTGAGAACAGTTCGCTCGAAGTGCTTAATCGCATCGAGGTTCTTGTAATACTCTTCTTCTTCCGGCTTGCGGTACTTGCTTGTATCGTCGGCGTGGAAGTGACCGTGGTAACGGTAAGTTTTCATTTCGATGAATGTTGGGCCTTCACCGGCACGTGCCCTGGCAATAGCTTCACCCGCTGCATCGTAAACAGCGAACACGTCCATGCCATCTACAACAACGCCGGGCATTCCGTAGCCCTCGGCTCGTGAGGCAATATCTTCAGCAGATACTGCGTACCAAGATGGAGTTGCTTCGGCATAGCCGTTGTTCTCGCAAGCGAAAATTACTGGAAGCTTCCAGACTGAAGCGAGGTTCATAGCTTCGTGAAGTACGCCCTGTGAAGATGCGCCGTCACCGAAGAATGAAACTCCAACTGACTCGTTCTCGATGCCCTTGAGCTTTGCTGTCAAAGCCGCACCAACCGCGAGTGGAATCGACGCACCAACAATACCGTTAGCTCCGAGCATCCCTTTCGAGAAGTCGGAAATGTGCATCGATCCGCCCTTGCCGCCACACTGGCCTGTTGCCTTACCAAAGACTTCAGCCATCATTTTGTCGGTTTCGAGACCTTTGGAGATGCAGTGACCGTGTCCACGGTGAGTTGAGCCGATCCAGTCCTTATCGGTTAGGTGCGCACAGATTCCGGTCGGAGGTGCTTCCTGCCCGTCAGACGTGTGAGCCACACCCATCGAGTTTCCTTTAAGGGTCTGTTCGAGCATCGTCTCCTCGAAGCGGCGGATTCGATACATCGTGGTGTATATCCACTCCAGCTTCTCTTTGGAGATATCCATCTTTAAGTGCCTCCGGCGTGCGATTTGCTTGAGCTGGAATATCTCCTGCTCAAGCACAAATATCAGATCAAGACGCGTGTTGGTTTCAGGCGATCAAGTATCGGTCTGAGAAACAACAGTGAAACTTTAGCATTGAGAAGCCGTTCGCGTGCGTTTGAAATTGCCGCTTCAGTGAGATTCGTTAATCACGAGATCAGCTTGAACAGCGGCAACAAAATTCTTGGGGCGGTCGACTGTTATGTTGATCACGCGGGAGGGAGAACCTCGTTTTACTAGTCCACGAGGATGAATTTTAGATTTCAGGAGGATAGTAACGTCTGCCTGACCAGCCGACGTAATCCAAGATTCCATCTCACCTGAATTGCCGATTTCAGAGCGAAGCCCGTCGCCGCCTTTGGTCGATTTAGCGACCCTAGCGGAAATGCTGGCGATTTCGTTCATCGGGACTATCACCTCGGCCATAATTCCGTACCGCAAGGTGAGACGCTCATCGCTGAATGAATGCGGCATCGTACGAATCGATGCATACATACCTGCAACCCAAAAGAGTCCGTAGATGCTAAACCCAGTCACCACCCATGCCACGGTCTGCGATGGAATTAGCACGTGAACCAAAAATAGCTCAATCGGTCCGGTTACCATCGTGAATATCACCAGATATCCAAAGATTGACCTGTTCGCCGGGTAAAACTTGCTGGCATCACGCCGAGTAAACAGAAATCGCCAAACCGCTCGCCAAATTTCTAGTTCGGCAGTCACGAGTCGCAGTACCGGCTTCGGAATAACGCTTGAACTAGATTCAGGAGTGCGCGATCGCTTCCGCTTGACGATCACGACGACAACGGTAAGAACGATCAGTATTTCGACAACGGCGGCTAGTTCCGCCATGAAGTCTGGCACTTTCAACTAGCTCCGACCGATAAATCGACCCAGCGATTTCTTCAGTGAAGCCTCTTCAGGTTTCTCGTCGTGCATAACGCCATCGAGTAGCGAATCGTACGGCGATGACTCAGCGTTGATTGCTGGCGTAACCGTGAAGAGAATCGTATCGTCGGTGCCCTTTTCTTTAACACGCAACGCTTCCTCGATTACTTCTTTGACGGTGTACATGGCATGAGGTGAAAGAACGATTCCTTCAGCACGGGTGAACATCAGACCTGCACTGTACGATTCGATCTGACCATGGGCTACAGCCTCAATGTACTTTTCTCGATATAGCGAGGAAACGATTGGGGCAACTCCGTGATATCGCATGGCACCAGCGAGCACTCCCGGTGGTGCGTATTCACGACCCAGCGTGTACATCGGCACTTGCGGCATTAGGCCTGCGGCGTCGGCAGATTCTTCGGTGTAGACACCACGAGTCAGGCTTGGAGTGGAAGATTCCTCAACCGCCACAAATCTAGTACTCCGCCCTTGAATTCGTGCCGGTACGAACGGTGCAATAAGGCCACCAAAGTGAGAACCAGCTCCGATGGATCCGATTACGTGATCGGGCGCTTCGTTCACAGCAGCTAGCTGGCGTTGGGCTTCGAGTCCGACAATGGTTTGATGAATAAGGGTGTTGCCCATGAGAGTTGGAATTGCGAATTTCACATCGGGATTTCGAGTCGCAACTTCATACGCTTCGGCAAGAGCTGTGGCTATGGAACCGGATTCAGGTCCTTGCTTCTTGTATTGAAGCTTGCCGACTCGGGTGCCCTCGGACGGACTTGCCTCGACATCGACTCCCCAAACACGGCCGTAAGCATCTCCCCAAGCTCGATCCGAATCGGGCTTTCGAACGCTGTACACCTTGCTCTTCAAACCAAACAAAGATGCAGCATGACCGATAGCGCTTATCCACACGCCGCCAGCGCCACCGGTAACGATTCCATCTGCTCCGGCTTTCTTGGTGTAGAACGCTTGAGGAATGGCGGTGTTCGATTCATATGAACCGCTGGGACTACCGCCTTCCACTTTGTAATAGAGCTTGGCTGTTGTGCCGAGTTCTTTCTCCAATGCTGCCGCTCTGAACATAGGAGTTGGTCGCCACTGCTGATAAGCCTGCTTTACTTCCTTTGGAATGTTGAACGTGCGACTCTTGGCATTTAGTTCTTGCTCGATGATCTGTTTTGGAAACAGCGGTTCGAGTTCACGAGCCGTGATGGGATAGCCAGAAGGCGACATCATCGGCGGCACTCGGAATGGCAGATCGGCCTCGACGTTGTACCAGCGAGACGGCATCTCTCTAGGACTCAACGTGATTCGATTGCCTGTGACTGTTGCCATTATCGAGATATTCCTTAATTCAAAGCGGTCATCTGCTTTATTGCAACGAAGGTTATCGCGAATCCGTTTTGCCATTCGTTACGGAACGGGGCATTCGATGATTCGCAATGTTTCCCAACAATGGCATCCACGCCTCTCGACTGGAGTTGCGTTCCGAACTGAGGCCAAATTCTGGGCGACAGTACAATCCGAGCGATTGCGTCGCACGGGCGCGATCACTTCTTTGACCGCTGCAACGCCTAATTTCAAATCGAGTGTGGGTATAAATGATTCGTCGAGTTACACCAAACCCTAAATTCGGAATTCTTCTGATTGCCATGACGTTAACTCTCGTTGCGGCAATTGCTTGCAGCGGTGGTGACCCCGAAGTTGGGCCTCAAGGATCGGCTGGCCCGCAAGGTAAAACCGGCGAAACTGGCCCAGCAGGATCGACCGGTCTTCAAGGATTCCCAGGACCTGCCGGACCTGAAGGTCCTCAGGGCGAAAAGGGTTCGGCCGGTGTCAAAGGTGACGATGGCAGATCTGGTGTTTTGGCGATTGGGGCAGGTCTCACAACCTCAGGATCGATAGAGGGTGATGTTGCATTCGTCGATTTCGCAGGAACCGGAGAAGCCGACACTGCGGCAAGAAGCGACCATGATCATGACTCCGATTATGTGACAACACGCGCTCTTGCCGAGGGTTCAGCCGATGTCGCATGGGGAGGGCTCATCGGAATACCAGGTGATCTCGGCTCAGGCGGCGGCGGTGGAGATAGCGATACTGTCGAGTGGGATTCGATTTTGAATCGCCCGGCAGGACTCGACGATGGCGATGATGGGCTGACTTCGGTCGATTGGAATGATCTGCAAAACCGACCTTCGGCCCTCAACACCACTCTCGGTGGAATGAATTGTGGATTCAATGAAGTAGTGATCCATAACGGTTCAACTTGGGTATGTGGAGACGCAGGTCCGTCGAGTGGAGATTACGTTGCATCAGATCAGTCATGTGGTTCAGGATTTGTAGCAACCGGGGTCGATTCATCAGGGAACCTTCTCTGTGTAACGATTTCTTCCAGTGATTCGGTTCCGTACCAGCGTGGAAAGCATTTGATCACCACATTAGCGATAGGTCCCGGTGACGCCGGTTTATGGAATTCGGTCACAGTGGGCGACGACGGCCTTCCGGTCATAGCGTACGAAGCGAGCAATTCGCTCTACCTAGCAAAATGTGATGACGTGGCGTGTACGGCATCCACACCTTCGATAGTCGAAGCTACCGGATTAGGCGATCTTCATGCATCTGTGATTATCGGCACCGATGGACTGCCATTGATCTCATACAGAGACTCCCTCAACAGCGATTTCAAAATTGCGCATTGCCAAACCAGCACTTGCGACACCAGTGCGAAAACTACGATTGAAGGAACCGGAAATGTCGGTGCATATTCATCGATCGTAATTGGCACTGACGGGCTTGGAATCGCCAGCTACTACGACGCTACGAACGGCAACCTGAAAGTAGCCCATTGCAACAACACAGCGTGTACTTCTGCTGACATCAATGTTGTTGATGAAATTGGCGACGTTGGGCAGTACACATCGATAACTATTGGCGCCGACGGATTCCCACTGATCAGCTACTACGATGTTTCGAATGCCGATCTAAAAGTAGCCCATTGCACGAACGCTACATGCTCGACAAGCACGAACGAAACGATCGATTCCAGCGGCGACGTTGGCAAGAGTTCATCGATAGTCATAGGAATTGACGGTCGAGGGCTTATTAGCTACTTCGACGTGGTCAGCAATGACCTCAAGATGGCGCACTGCACTACGATTTCCTGTTCGGTTTCGACTACAGCATCGGCGGTCACAAGTGGCGGCGTGGGGAACTGGAATTCGCTGACAATAGGTACTGATGGCAGAGCTATCGTCAGCTACGCAGATTCGTTCAACGGCAATCTTGAAATCGCTCACTGCGAAGATATTGCATGCACTAGCGCAACATCTGTAGACGCAGACACAGATTCGCTAGTTGGACAGCACACAGCCATTACTATCGGAGCCGATGGTCTACCGCTGGTTATCTACCACGATGTGACTTCAAGGAATTTGAAGGCAGTGCACTGTTCAAACACCTACTGCCTTCCAAACGTTAGGAATCGCTAGATAATTTGCAGCCCGGCAAAGCTGAACAGGCAAGGATGACAGCGTGGCAGTAGCAATCAGAGAGTACCGTCGCGCTGATCTCGACACCATTCTCGATATTGCAGTAGCAGCCTGGCAGCCCGTATTCGAATCGTCCAGAACCATCGTTGGATCCGACTTGTTCGAGACCGTCCATGGTGATCCCGACGGCAGAAAGCGCAAGCAAGTAACTCTCGCCTGCCAGGCCGACAATCCGACTCTTGTTTGGATAGCAGAGACAGACGGAGATATAGCCGGATTCATCACAGTAACCATGAACAATGATTCGCTGGTGGCTGAGATAGGCAACAACGCTGTTTCACCTGCTCACCAGCATCAAGGCATAGGAACGAAGATGTACGACTTCGTTCTTGACCAGATGAAACAAGCGGGCATGAAGGCTGCAGTTGTGACTACAGGCGGTGATGACGCCCATGCGCCCGCGAGGCGTGCGTACGAGAAAGCTGGCTTCTCTGGGCCAGTTCCTTCAGTTGAGTACCACATCAAACTCTAGCCTTGATCGTTAGCTTCCTACATCATTGGTTACACAGTTTGGAAGTGGCAGGAAGTTCGGGGGCAAATTATGGATCAGCTGATGATCGATATCGAAGATAATGACAACAGTGGTTATTTTCCGATTCAGGTATTCGAGACGCAGAGTGAACCTCGCACAGCATCTGTAATTACCATTCCGAGCATCCCCGAAAGCGATGAACCGCACGACGTCATCGGATGGTGCTCCGAAAATGGTGGCACACCGTGCGAAGCGATCGCCGTGCTTGTTGGCGATTCAGGGTCGGGTCAAGCGCTAATGATCCACGGTGGCGACCATGGAATCAGGATGCGTCCGTCCTCCTCATCCACGCCGTGGGCACTGACGTCGAGTGACCAAACAGGCGAACCCTACCTGTTGTTAACGGCCTCCGTAGAACTAGTTTTTTCATAATCACACCAGCATGCAATTCCGAGCTACCCGTAATTGCCTCCTCGAAGTATTGACACTGAAAAATCACTCGTGATAGTTTTCACTTGCGCTAATTTTGAAGGGCAGCGGTGCGCGTTCGCGTTCGTTTCTAGTCCTTCTTGTTTTTATCGAAGCGGGAGCTCTGTTAGTAGAGTATGGATCCGAAACCGTTATCCACGGCCGAATGGGCCGAAGTCGGTATGGCCCTTAAGTTTCTGTGGCTTGCCTTAGGTTTTGCCTTAGTCGCAGGGCCTTCACTTCTCACAGCACACGCAATTATTCCTTCAGTGGTCGACAGTAAATCTGTCGCTGCTAAATGGACGAAGTTCCGTGCCCCCCTTTACGTACTCGGCTTGGTCTGTGTAGTCGGCATTTTCGCCTCGCTATTCATGGCCTCTGAAAACGTCGAGTTCCTAGAACGAATTTACTCACGGTGGTGGCAGTAAACACTGCCCCCATCCTTTACTAGCTAGCTTCGGCTCGCTCGGAATGGAAAGAACGCTTGGCGTCGGAAAACGATAACTCGAACTCCAAATCGTCATCTTTACCCAAGATGCTCGTACCGGTACTGGCTATTGGTGGCCTCGGTGTAGTTGCAGTTATGGGTGTAGTAGCAGCGTTCGTTATTACGGGCTGGATCGGGCAACCGGTTCCAGTACTCGGTTTCGAACAGACGTTTGACCAGCCGATTGACTTCCCTCACACCGTTCACGCTTCACTGAAGCAGCTCGACAGAGTTGCTGCTGATGGCCAGACGATGGAAGGTCTTGGTCTCGACTGTACTTTCTGTCACCGAACGGTAACCACACAGGCAAACGCTGGCGTTCCACCTGTAGGTTTCTGTGCAACTTGTCACCAAGTGATTGGTGCCGAGGACAACGTTCAGTTGACCATTTTGCGTGACGCTGCCGACATCGTTGGCGACGACGGCGCAGAGCCAGTCAACTGGCAGCGTGTCCACCGTCTTCCAGACCACGTTCGTTTTGTACACGAACCTCACATTCGTTATCTAACTGCTAACCCATCAGAAGTGAAAAACACTACTGATGGCGTTACTGAAGGCCCATCCGGCGTCTGCTCAACCTGCCACGGTAACGTCGCAGCTATGCAGCAGGTCGAACAGGTCGAATCACTCAAAATGGGACAGTGTGTTGATTGCCACCGTGACAACGGTGCACCAACAGATTGTGCCGCTTGCCACTACTAGGCGACTTTAGGACCACTTAAGCATCCATACGGGTTTACCCGGTCGCAGCCTCAAAACTGTGACAACAGGAATAGCACTGACCAGATGAAGCTAAATCGACGAGAATTCCTAGCGCTTACCGGTAAAACGGCAGCCGGAGCTGTGATATTCGCAGCTTGCGGACTACCTGAGCGCGAGCTAATTGTTCAGAGCCCTGTAGACCTTCCAGAGGACTTAGTACGTGGTGAGGACGCTTGGTTCGCCACTTCCATGGGAGATTTCTCAAACGGCGATGGCGTGCTAGTTCGTGTCATGCAGGGACGGGCTAAGAAGATCGAGGGAAACCCCGACCACCCTATTACCCGCGGTAAGGCAACTGCTCGTTACGACGCAGTTCTTCAGCTTCTCTACCACCCTGACCGAATTGCCGAGCCACAGCTCCGTTATTCAAAGGCAGGAAACCTGGTTGATATTTCTTGGGATCAGGCTGATGCTCGATTCAAGGAAGCCCTATCTAACGCCGATGGCGCACTGACGGTTGTAACCAACCCTCTACGTGGTCACCTCGGAGCTGTTGCAACGAACTTCGCTGCACAGTACAACGGCAAGCACATGGCGTTCGACCCAGTCGAGCAAGGTGTATTGCACGGAGCAGTAAAGTCGGTTCTCGGCCAAGACCAGCTCCCTACATTTGATATTGCAAACGCACAGACAGTTCTTTCGTTCGGAGCCGACTGGCTCGGTACTTGGGGATCACCTGTGCAGTTTGGTGTGAAGTACGGCGAATTCCGTGAACAGGACGACCGCGGTTACTTCATTCACGCAGAGCCACGAATGTCTCTCACAGCAGCAGCAGCCGATCTCTGGTTGGCCCCTGTTCCTGGTACCGAGGGTCACCTTGCTCTAGCCATTGCTTCGGTAATCATCGAAGAAGGGCTAGCAAGCCCACAGAACGTCGCAGCATTTGAAGCGGCAGTTCCCGGTGGTGTAAGCGGAGTAACGCTTTCTGACGCAGCTGCTCGAACGGGTGTCGATGAGCACCGAATCGAAAAGGCAGCAAAACATTTTGCAGAGCACACACCTTCTGTCGCCTTCGGTGGCGGTTCGGCTGGTGCTCACACTAACGGTAGCTTCAACCTTGGAGCAATCTTCGCTCTGAACATTCTGGTTGGTGCTGTCGACGCTAAGGGTGGAGTTACATCCAACCCTGGCTCAGCTATCGATGGTTTGTCAGCTTCGGCTACCGGCGCATCGTTTGCTGATTGGGAAGCCGAGCTTGCTGAATGGCGAGCAGGAAACGTTGAAACTGTGATCATTCGTGGTGCAGACATCGTTCACGGCATGCCTAACTCTGTCGCAATTCGTGAGGCACTTGAGCACGTTCCTAACGTAATCGCTTTCGGTGCAGTTCTCGACGACACAATGGACTTCGCTGATCTCGTACTTCCAGAAGAAACTTTCTTGGAGTCGTGGGGCATCGATATTCCAGAACCGGGTCCTGGTTATCAGGTTGTTGGTACACAGCAGCCGGTTGTAGGTCCGACTATTTCACACGACGAATCAGGGCTCATCAGTGATGCTCGTGGATTCGGCGACACACTGCTTGATATGTCCGACGGTTCTTACGGTCGAGACATGGAAAGCTTGGTACGAGGTTCGCTTTCGGATCTTCACGACACAGGTCGTGGTTCTGTTTCTGCTTCCTCTGCAGCCCTATTCACCAACGGTGCATTGCAACGTGGTGGTTGGTGGGACACCAGCAAGAGTGGTTCAGCTTCAACCGGTCGGGTAAGTGCATCACGAGGAAGCGCAAGCTACTCGAGCACCGACGGTACCGGCGAAGGCACGAGCTTCCACCTCGTTCCTTTCGTGTCGAACTCACTCGGTGATGGCAAGCTCGCTGCTGCTCCATGGGCACAGCAGACTCCTGACCCTATTTCATCGGCTTCATGGTCAACTTGGGCAGAGATCAACAGCATTCAGGCTGATGAGCTCGGAATCAAAGAGGGCGATGTCCTCAGGGTTCGTTCAACCTCAGGTGAGATCGAAGCTCTCGCATACCCGCATCCAGGTGTTCGCCCCGGTGTGATCGGCATCCCTATGGGACAAGGTCACCACGAAGGCGGTCGATACGCTAAGGATCGTGGTTCAAATGTTCTTTCAATTCTCGTTGACGAGAAAGACGCCGAGACTGGCGCTCTTGCATGGGCTGCAACCCGAGTAACGGTTCAGCGTGCAGGCAAGCGAGTCAAGGTTCCTAAGTTCGAAGGTAACGTAGTAGCCCGACCAGTTGAACCAGGTGTACCTGTTCTTGTGGTTGGTGTTGGCGAAACTGCTCATGATGCGCAGGAAGCTAACCACCACGAGTACCAAAAACAGTTCCTCCTCGAAGGTGAGGGAGCTGACGACCATGAGTAATATGCAGGTTGAGATTCGCCTTAACCAAAAGGCAGTGGCGTAATGACAACAGCAGAATTTGGTAGTCATAACTGGGGCATGGTTGTCGATGTAGATAAATGCATCGGCTGTAACGCATGTGTCATTGCCTGCCAGGCAGAGAACAATATTCCTCTCAACTCACAGGATCGTGTCGAGCGTGCTCGATCGATTTCCTGGATTCGAGTTGAACGATACTGGGAAGGCGACTTCCCTGACGCAAAAGCTCGGTTCATCCCGATCATGTGTCAGCACTGTGAGAACGCTCCTTGTGAGCCTGTTTGCCCTGTATACGCCACCTACCACAACTCGGAAGGTATGAACGTTCAGGTCTACAACCGATGTGTTGGTACTCGTTACTGCGCAAACGGTTGCCCTTACATTGTTCGATTCTTCAACTACTGGGAGCCAGTGTGGCCGGAGTCTCTCCGAAACCACCTGAACCCTGATGTAACAATCCGAAGCCGTGGAATCATGGAAAAGTGCAGCTTCTGCGTGCACCGAATTCGCCGTGAATCACGCAGTGCCCGAAGCGCAGGCGTCGAAATTGCCGATGGTGCAGTACAAACTGCATGTTCATCAGCTTGCCCGACAAGTGCACTAAACTTCGGTAACTTCAATGACCCGAATAGCAAGGTGTCGAAGATGAAGGAAGACAAGCGTCACTACACGCTTCTCGACCAGTTCGGAACCGACCCTAACGTTATTTACCTAGCGAAGATCGACGCCGACAAGAAGGTTGGTTCAGGAGCCGCTGCATCGCATGACTAATGAAGCTGTAGCACACGAGTCCGATCATCACGCACCGCCGCCTAACGTCGCTGCTGATGTAGTCGCACGGGAACTAGTCGCCACCACAACAGGTGCAAGCGGCAGGTTCAAGGCGTGGACGTGGATCCTCGGAATTCTTTCTGTTGTCGGTATCGCCGCACTTATCGTGAAATTTATCGATCAGGGTGACGACTCAACCAAATGGGGCTACGTTGCCGCAATGGTTTCGTTCTTGCTTTCTGTAGCCGGTGGCGCACCAATGGTGGCCATGGCTCCGGTAATGGCAAAGGCGAACTGGGTACGACCTATTACTCGAATAGCTTCTCTATTCTCGTTCGCCGGCATCGCAACGCTAATCATGCTCATCCCGCTTGTGGCTATCCTGCCTCCGCTGGTGACTGAAGGCGCTCGACGACGAACTATCTGGTACATGGCTCCTGACTACTCTCCACACATTTGGAGCACTCTTGGGTTAGTACTTCTTCTTCTCACAGGCATCATGCTGTTTTACTCAGCTGCGCTTCCTGACTTCGCTTCAATGCGTGACCACTCGACTGGCTGGCGCCAGCGTTTGGGCAAGCGTCTTGCTCGTGGTTGGGTTGGTACAGATGTTCAGTGGCGAACACTCCGAATGCGTATCGGAATGTTCGGAACTTTCTACTTCTTGATTCTCGTATTCGTGAACTTCTTGATCTCGACCGACTTCGGTCAGAGCATGGTGCCCGGATGGCGTGACGCTATCTTCCCGATGTACCACACAGTATCTGGCTTCCAGGCTGGTGTAGCTGGTGTGGTTATCGCTCTCTACTTCTCACGTAAGTACATGAAGCTTGAGAAGTACATCCACTTAGATGCATTCTGGTCACTGGGTCGACTACTGTTCGCCCTGACTTTGCTCTGGATTTACTTCTTCTACTCGTCGTTCATCGTGTTCTGGTACGGTCGTTCAATGAACGACATTGCCACTCTTGATCTGCTGATCAAGGGACCAATGATCTACGCGTTCTTTGCTGGCATGATTCTTCTATGGTTCGTACCGTGGTGGATTCTTATTTGGAACAAGGTTCGTCGTGGAACTGGTGCAATGGTCGTTGGATCATTCGTCATTCTGCTTGGACTGCTCATCGACCGTATTCGTACGTTCGTTCCAGCATGGTCTGTACCGCCAGAGAACATTCACCAGAAGTGGCTACAGGAAATCCCAGCGACGGTTTGGCCAGATGTCTTCGACATTCTGATCATGGCTGGAGGAATTTCACTCGTGGCATTCACAGTAATGATGATGACTCGTGTTATTCCGGTTCTTTCGGTATGGCAGGTTCAGGAATTCAACCTCCTTGCTAAGCCAATTCGATACATCAAGGGCCACGCAACTTTGGTTGCAAAGCCAGACTAAGAAATTTAGCGACGAATTTGCCAACGTCTGCCAAGCTATGACAGACAACTACAGGTAACTAACTAACAGATGCAACAGCGACGAGAACTAGATCAGGTCTACACAAACCGTAAACTCCTTAACGGTCAGCTAGACACGCCCAAGTGGTGGCTGCCTACAGTCAGCATTCTTGGTGTTGTGGTGCTGATCGGTGTGGTAGTGATCGCAACGATGATCAACAAAGGTCTTGGCGTAACGGGTCTTGCACGACCTGTTTACTGGGGTCTGTTCATCACAACGTTCGTTTTCTGGGTTGGTATTTCTCACGCTGGAATTATGATTTCAGCCATTCTTCGCCTTACTCAGGCTGAATGGCGTAGGCCGGTTACGAGAGCGGCAGAACTACTAACGGTGTTCTCGCTGCTAACGGCGCTGGTATTCCCGCTGATTCACGCAGGACGCCCTTGGCGAATTGCTTACTGGATCATGCCTTACGACGTTGCTCGTGGGATTTATCCAAACATCCGATCACCGTTGATCATGGACCCGGTCGCTATTAGCACGTACCTCACAGGTTCAACCCTGTTCTTGTACATCGCTCTGCTGCCTGACCTGGGTAACCTTCGTGACCGTACTACCGGTTGGAAGAACGCCATGTACACGGTTCTAGCACTTGGCTGGAGAGGTAACCCTCGACAGTGGAAGATGCAGACTGTTGGTGGAATCCTTCTTTCAGCATTGATGCTTCCGATTTTCGTATCGGTTCACTCAATCGTTTCGTGGGACTTTGCGATCGCAGCTGCGGTTGAAGGTTGGCACTCGACTATCTTTGCGCCTTACTTCGTTATTGGTGCTGTGCACTCTGGTGTATCGGCTGTGGTGACGATGATGGCTTTGATGCGGTGGCTGTGGAAGTGGGACGACTTTATTCGCCCAGAACACTTCGACGCACTCGCACGACTTCTTATTGTTGTAGCAACAGGTTGGCTCGCATTCACATTCCTGGAACTCACGTTCGCCCTTTACGGTCAGGACGCTCCAGAAATCGCACTGCGTGAGATGCAGATGTTCCAGTGGCCCTGGAATGCACTCTTCATCACATTCTTCCTGACTGCATATTTGATTCCTGTGCCCATGTGGCTGTTCAAGAGGGTTCGAACCAACATCGCTTTGATGTTCTGGACCTCGATTCTCGTGAACGTTGGCATGTGGCTTGAACGATTCCTGATTATCGTGCCTGGTTTGGCTCGCAGGACTCCGTTCGTGTACACATGGGAAGCGTATCGCCCAAGCCCGGTTGAATGGACAATCTTCATTTGGTCGTTTGCATGGGTTACGTTCCTTATGCTGTTGTTCTCAAGGTTCTTCCCGCTCGTTCCGTTGTTCGAAGCGAAGGAGAGCCAGGTATTTACTGATGATGTAATGATTGGCCGGGCAAAGGTTCCGGCAATCGTTAGGGAAGCTGACTAGAGGATCTTCTGATGACGACAAGTATTCTTGGCCTGTTTCAGCAGCCCGAACCCGCCGCAGATGCGATGGACGGACTGAAGGAAGCCGGATTTGAACTCGGTACATTCGATGTACTGACAGGTACTCCGTACCCAGAGGGTGCGTTCGGGGAACACGTTCCTCAGCACCGCCTGTTCCGCTTCCCTGCATTCGGAGCCATTATTGGTTTCACCCTGTCGGTATTCCTGACATCGGTGACTCAGCTCGCATACCCGATGGTGACCGGTGGTAAGCCGATCCTGTCGATCTTTGCAATGCTGATCATCATGTACGAAATGACGATGCTTGCGGGTGTGATCGCAACGGTGATCGGTATCATTTTCGAGTCTCGACTCCCGAACATGAAACCGGGCATCTACGACACTCGGATTACCGAGGGTTGGATTGGTGTAGTTATTACATTCGACGACGAATCTAAAGTCGCCGATGCAGAGAGCGTGCTCAACAAGGCAGGCGCTCTGGAGATCAAGCACGCGTAATGACTTCGTTTTCAGCGAATATCAAATCAATGCTTACACGTCGCCTAGTAATGGTTGTCGGGCTACTTATGCTCGGCACCTTGGCTACATCTGCTTGTGCAGTTCAGGAAAACAACACCTACCCGGTGGAGACATTCTCTGAGATGCATTACTCGCAGGCGTACAAGGCACAGGAGCCACCACGTCTCGCCCCACCGGCAGATTCGGTAGCTTTCAAGACCGCAGGCGACGCAAGCAACACACTCAACGTTCCTGACAAGCAAGAACGTGCGTACGACCCAGCTGTTGCCGGTAATCTTTACCGAGTCAACTGTTCGGTTTGCCACGGCGATTCTGGACTCGGAGATGGTAAGGCAGCTCGCCACATCACCTCTGGTCAGAGTTTCTATGCAACTACTCAGGGCACCGCATACGCAGCTCCACCAAACTTGGTTGAATCTGCAGCTACTCGGCTGACTGATCGTGATGTGATGGTCGGCTTCGTAACTTCAGGTGCTGTTGTTATGCCTTCATTCGGAAAGCTACTTCCCGAAGAAGACATCAGGGACATCGTGAACTACATCTTCGACGACACTACGGGCCTTAGCCAGTAATCAATCGTTGCAGTTGTAACCTGTAAATTAGGGTGCGGCATATTGCCGCACCGTTTTTTTATCCTTCGATATTTCACGAAGGATCCCTGCACGGGGAAAGTAAAGTTATGGCATCAAGGATGCCGTTCGTAAAGACCGGATCGCGAGCGCCTATCTCTAGAGCGTTCGCCGTATCTATAACTGCGCTCTTTTTCCTTCTTCTTATGTCAGCAGTGAGCTGCGTACGTGAAGAGGACATCACTCTCGAGCAACGTGCCCATCAGCTTGCTGGCGAATTAATGTGCCCTGTGTGTGGTGGTCAGACTATCGATGGATCGAACGCACAAATCGCTATCGATATGCGGCTCAAAGTGCGTGAACGGCTCGAAGCTGGTGATACCAACGCTGAAGTACGAGACTACTTTGTTGTTCGTTACGGACAAGAAATTCTCGCAGCCCCAGAGCGAAGCGGATTCAACCTGCTCGCATGGATCGTTCCTGTAGTCATCGTATTCGGTGGCATCGGCATCGCACTAATAACCATCAAAAATATGAGGAAAACTGCAGCGCAAACCAACTCCGCAGGCGGAAAGGCCGCATCTTCCTCAAACAATCCCAGCGATCTTTCCAACTACTTAGCACAAGTAGATCGCGATCTCGGGATAAACAAAGAACCTATCTCTTCAGAAAGTAGCGACGTGAGCTCTAGTCAATCCGACAAGGAAAACTCCTAATGGCCGATCTCGGAGTTATGGCATTACTGCTTGGATTAGCCCTCAGTGCCTACGCTGCAATTGGAGCCATAGTCGGCGAGAAGACCGGCATGGCTGAACTCGTAGTCAGTGCTCGCCGAGCGCTCTATATGACCACTCTGGCAGTAACCGTGGCGTCCGGGGCGCTGATCAACGCCTTCGTGCAAAACGATTTCTCGATCAAGTACGTCGCAGATCACTCCAACACCCTTATGGATCGAGCCTTCGTGTGGGTAGCCTTCTATGCCGGCAACGAAGGTTCACTTCTGTACATTCTTCTCGCCTTAGCGTTAATGTCCGCCTTATCGGTCTGGTTCGCACCGAAGCGACTTGCTCGAAGCATGCCGTGGACAATTGCCATTCTCGCGATCATCCAATTGTTCTACTTCATAGTTCTATCGTTCGCCGCCAACCCATTCGAGCTGCTCGACACTATTCCCTTAGACGGGCGAGGCATCAACCCTCTTCTCACGCACACTGGAATGTTTAGTCATCCCCCCATGCTAATGGGAGGGCTCATTGCGATAACTATCCCGTTTGCGTTTGTATCGGGCGCATTGATCGCAGGTAATTACGGGGACGACTGGATCGATGTCGCCAGAGTTTCTGCAATTTTGGCTTGGGGTATTCTCGGTTCAGGCATGTTGATTGGAGCATGGTGGGCGTACACGATCCTTGGTTGGGGCGGTTACTGGGCGTGGGACCCAATCGAAAACGTCGCTCTCATGCCATGGCTGGTGCTGACGGCGTTTATTCATTCGATCATGGTTCAAAAACGTCGCGGTATGTTCCGAATGTGGAACGTGGCGTTGCTAAACATAGCGTTCGTCCTAGCTCAGCTCGGAATGTTTATCAACCGGGGCGGCCCCGTCGTCAGTGTCCACTCGTTTGCAGCATCGGCTCTAGGCATAATTTTCCTAACGTTCATGTTGGCGAGTTTGGTATTCGCGTTCGCCCTGTTCCTATGGCGAATGCCACAGCTGAAGTCTGACAGAGCCATGGAATCATTCGTGTCTCGCGAGGCATCGTTCCTCATCAATAACTTTCTATTCCTTTCGGTAATGGCTGTGACGCTTTGGGGGGTTCTCTACCCACTGTTCTCCGACCTCGCCCGAGACGTCTCAGTAAGTGTGTCCGCTCCATACTTCGATCGGGCCAACGGCCCCGTACTGCTTGGGATCGTAGTAATGATGGGCATCGGCCCATTGCTACCATGGCGCAAGACTTCCGCACGTTCTTTGAAGCAATGGTTCGTGTGGCCCACGTTAATCGGCGTGCTGACTATTGGCGTACTCGTAGCGTTAGGTGTTCAACGCCCCATAGCAATTTTCGCATTCGGAGTAGTGGCGTTCGTAGCCGCCTCGATCAGTGAAGAATGGTGGCGGGGAACTTCTGCACGACATCGTTCAGGCGACAACTGGCTTCTGGCATGGTGGCGTTTGGTTAACAGCAATCGACCTCGACATGGTGGCTACATTGTTCACATTTCTATTCTCATGCTCGGGCTCGGCATTATCGGTACGAACTTCTATCAACAGCGAACAGACGGAGCATTAGCTCTTGGCGAAAGCTTGGTAATAGATAATTACCGCATCGAGTATGTCGACAATGGCGACGAAAGCCGCGCCGACCGTATAGCTCAGTGGGCTGAGATGTCGGTCTACGAAATCGACCCCGAAGATTACGAGCAAGAAAAAAGCTTTGCAGCCGCACAGGGTTCATCGGGCTTCACGCTAAAAGACAGCACTCTGCGACCCAATGATGAATTAGTCGATACGATCGAACCATGGCACGGTTTCTATCTCGATTTCAACATGGCGTCGGTACGTTCGGGCATTCGATCTACGATTGCTGAAGATCTTTATGTGATCCCGCGTGACTTTTTGGCTGATGGCAGAATTTCACTTGCTGTGAGTATTAACCCGCTGGCGTGGTGGTTGTGGGCATCGGGGCCATTTTTCATAATTGGCACTATGGTTGCTCTATGGCCTCAAGCCGCGGTTGAGAGAAGACCAAAGCGCCTGGCCAGTAAAACGAGTGCGAAGGATGATTCGGAAGGTGAAAACTGATGCCGATCATTCTGGGTACGCTGCTAGCTTTGGTATCGATTGCAGTGATCGCTTACCCGTTTTTGGGGTCGAAACGATATCGTTTGGTTTCAGAAACCTTCGTAACCCGCGAAAAACTTCGTGCCGAACGTTTGCGAATTTATCGCAAAATAAGTGACATAGAAGCCGATTTTGAATCTGGCGACCTGACTGAGGCTGATTATCAGCAACAGCGGGATCAACTTCGATTCGCTGCGGCAGAGATATTAAAACAAGAGTCTGGCGGAAATTCCTCCAGCGCTAAACGTGACGAAGAACTAGAAAAAGAAATCTCACGTCTGCGAAAGCAGACCGCCCAAGTGCCAGAAGCACCAGAGGGCGGAGACAACCTGTGATGAACCACCACCTTTCACAAATCACCTCCCCTTACACGAAGCGCACGCCGATTCGGCTGCTGAGCCTGGCGGCGATCATCGCTCTCGCACTGGCATTCATGTTTCAGTCGGCTGCCCTCCCTGTCGCCAGTGCGCAAGCACAGGACAGTATTCTTGGCATAGTAACCAATGGAACTGAAGGCGGCGTTCTACCTGAAAATCTTGAGGTTCTGCTGCTTTCGATTGATCTTGCGAGCAACCAAATCATTGAGCAAGAATCTACTACTGTCGATGAAGACGGAATTTTCAGTTTCTCGAATCTAGTATCCGGGCCGGGACTCTCTTATCGGGTTGTGGTGAACTCAGGCACGTTCACGCCTTCGGTCGACATGGCGAACCAGGAAAACTGGCAGAACGTTCGTATGAAGATTTACGATGAGACAACTTCTCTCGATGAAATCACGATCAATTCTTATGTGATGATGATCCCGACAATCGATGCCCGCAGCAAGCAGGCAGGAATTCTCACAGTCATCAATGTCGACAATCGCGGTGACGAAATATGGACGCCAGACCTGACGGATCCTGACCTAACAGGTCTCGATCTACTTCGATTCAATCTTCCTGAAGGTTTTGAAGATCTGGCTATAGAATCAGAACTTCCAACCGGAAACATTCTCGAGATAGAAACCGGTTTCGCTCTCACGAACCCAATCCCACCGGGCGAAGCTGCGGTACTTATCAGCTACATCCTCCCTTACGAGGGCGATGGCTTCGATTTCAATCTGAAACTTCCGTACGGTGCGGACAAAGTCCGGATGCTAATCCCCGATGAAGGCGGAATTATTACTGCTGAAGGGTTCGGGGGCGCAGAATCAGTCGTGGTGGCTGAGAACGTGTTCAACCAGTTCGAGGGCACCGATTACGCCGCCGGCACTGAGTTGCTTGCGAAATTCTCCGGACTTCCACAACCAACCCCTTTGCAGCAGCTTTCTGACTTCTTCAAGGGTCGAACCTATGTGATCGTAATCATCTGGGTTGTCGGAATCGCACTTCTGGCAATTCTCGGGTACGCCATGTACTCATCACGCAAGCGTAATGATCTATCGAGCGATGATGACAACGAGCTCGTTGGCCGTGCCGATGTTATCGCCGAGATCGCAGAGCTCGACGAGGAATTCGAATCAGGCAATATCGAGGAAGACGACTATAACGATCGTCGAGACGAGCTCAAGCGACTAGTGCTCGAGTTCGACGACGACTCTTCTGATGCACTGGATCTGGAAGACGCAGATGACAACGTCGATAGCGATGTTGATAGCGCAGATCCTGCAGAATCATCGGAACCAGATTCCGAAGACGAAAAACCCAAAGAGTCGGACAAGTAGCCGTGGGTCAGAGACGGTCGGTATTAGTCGGCGTCGGGATACCGGTCCTGCTCGTGCTATCCCTATTCGCTTGGGGCGTGATCCAAAACGACGGTGAAGCCGGACGGCCTGGAATCAATGACAATTTCGGCGAAGTTAATCTTTCTGTCGATCCGCTTGCTGATTTTGAACTTACGACTCTTGATGGCGATGTGATTACACTTGCCGACTTCCGTGGAAAGATCGTCGTGATCGATTTTTGGTCGTCGTGGTGTGCACCTTGTCGAGCTGAAGGCCCAGTGCTTGCTGAGACTTACGACAAGTGGCAAGAGCGGGGCGTTGAGTTCATTGGTATCGCCATTTGGGACAGCGAAGGACCGGTGGAAGAGTTCATCGAGCGTAACGGTATTAACTACGTGAACGGCATCGATCCATCTGGAAAGATATCGGTCGATTTCGGTGTAAGCGGCATCCCAGAGAAATTCTTCGTCACACCTGAAGGTGAGATCGTGAAGAAAGTTATCGGGCCGAACACCAGCAACACCCTCGACGACATCCTCACCGATATGACCGACGCGGCACTAGGTATCGGCTCACCCAGCTAGTTCTGGCGAATGCCGCCGTCGACATTTAGCGCTTGGCCTGTGATGGACCTTGCACGATCGGAAGCGAGGAATGCAACTGCCTTGCCTACGTCCTCAACAGTCTGCTCACGACCCAAAGGCACCGATTCAGCAACAGTTCGCTGGAATATCTGCCTAGGAGTAAGCCCGCTACTCTGTTGATCGGTTGAACTTCGCCATTCACCGATACTCTCCCACAGCGGAGTCCAGATCAGTCCCGGGCAAACCGTGTTGACGTTTACTCCGTGCGGAGCCAGCTTGTATGCCCACGCCTGCGACACGTTTATTGCTGCCGCCTTGGATGCTCCATACGTGGCGAAGCCGGGTCGGCCACCTCGCCCTGCGATCGATGCGATGTTCACGATCTTTCCGTAACCGCGTTCAACCATGTAGCTTTCGACCGACTGCGTTGCGTTCACGATTCCGAAGACGTTTACATCGAACGTAGCTTGCCAGTCTTCGACTGTGGGAACTTTGCGAGTCGTGAAGCCAGGCGCACCACCTACCCCGGCGTTATTGACCAAGACATCCAGTTGCCCAAACTCTTCAATGGCAACTTCGACCATGTCATCGGTCGACCACTGTTGAGTTACATCGGTTTCGCAGAAATACGACTGTGTACCACCGGCTTTGATTTCGGCGACAACGTCACGAGCCGCATCCCCGTCCATATCGGCGATTACGACGTTTGATCCGCGTTGAGCGAGTTCCAGAGCGATACCGCGGCCAATGCCTCGGGCACCGCCGGTTACTACTGCTGTTTTTCCTTCAAAATCCATAAATATTTTGGCATCAGACTAAGCACATGGCCTAGCGCATGAAGAAGCCACCATCCACGTTTAAGGCTTGGCCAGTGATGTTTTTGGCATCATCAGAAACGAAGAACGCCACAGTATCGGCAATGTCTTCGGGAGTCTGTTCTTTTTGCATTGGAATGCGCTCGGCAATCATAGAGTCGAACACTTCACGCGGGTTCATGCCTTTAAACGCAGGATTGTCGTGAGCGTATCGATCGCCAACTTGCTCCCACATGGGAGTCCACAGCAAACCGGGGCAAATGGCGTTCACAGTGATATTGAAGCGAGCGAGTTCGAGTGCAGTCGATTGCGTAAGACTAATCACCGCTGCTTTTGAAGCCGAGTAGTGCGCAAGAGACGGTCGCCCTTCCCTACCGGCGATCGATGCGAGGTTCACGATTCGGCCGGAACGCCGTTTAGTCATTTGCGGCTTGAATACAGAGGTCACATTCGACATGCCGATCACATTCACTTGGTAAGTCTGTTTCCAGTCTTCCTCAGTTGAGTGAGATCGAGATTGCCATCCTGCAGACCCGGCGACTCCGGCGTTGTTCACCAGAAAATCGGCTGAGCCCAAATTCTCGATAGTGGCTTGAGCTAATCCTTCGCACGCTGCAACATTTGTCACATCGGTAACGAATGTTGCTGAATTACCAGAAATATCTCGTACTTCAGCGGCGGTTTTCTCGGCAGCTTCTTCGTTGATATCGGCGATCATCACTGACGCGCCCTTGTCAGCTAATTTCAGCGCGATCGCCCTGCCGATGCCAGTTGCACCGCCGGTTACCACCGCCACTTGCCCTTTGAAATTCACTATCTACCGTGCTGTTTCAACTACTACCCGCACTAAGTTTCGGGTCGGGATTATACTTGGATACGATCGATTTCAATGCCCCCACATGGAGTGGAATGTGCAGGTTTGGTGCGCGAATGGACAGCAGAATTTGACCGTATCTCGGAAACAAGCCCTAGAACACGCCTACAAACTGGTCGAGAAACCACGATCCCACCTCAGGGTCGAACTCAACCAGGATAAGAGTGGGGTAAGTGTCACCCACAAAGGGCGGGTACTAACTCGAGTATTCCTAAATCGAAGTGGAATGAACGCCGCCGTGGCCATTTCAGAAGCCATGGGAATCAAGCTGCCTTCGCTGGGTCAGAGCAACAGTGGATTAGTCTCAACCGGTCTGCTTTATCGAGTGTTCGCACTCTCGCAACTGGATTTCCGCAACTCCGCCTCATACGAGCTAGCGGCCGAGCTAGTCGATGAAGCAATTTCGATGCAGCGTGGCGGCAGCACGACATCTGGCGTCTGATACTTCTCGAATCGCCATATCTCCTCGATTTTCACGTCTGATTTTTTGCTCGAATGGCAGGGCAAATTTACAATGCGTGTATTAGTTCAACTACTACTGAACGTTAGCGGCCGATCCGCACGAGGAATTTATTGGCAGATCCCCTGATTTCGACCGCTGTGGTTGGACACGAATTTGGACCGTATGACGTCACCATTCCGACCGAACGGGCGAACGCATATGCAGCCGCTGTCGGTGGTGACGAATCACCCGACTATGGCGATTCTCTCGCTCCAATCATGGTCGTTGCTGCGGCCCTTACGGAACTCATCGAAGATCTAGGGCTTTTCTCCGGCGGATTGCAAACTGTTCATGCTGGACAGGAAGTCAGCTGGGCACGACAGGTCAAGATCGGCGAGAAGGTCGACGCGGTCGGCAAGCTAGCCGCTAACTCGGTTCGCAGAGGTAACCACTTCGCTACGGTTTCGGTTTCGTATAAGGATTCCACCGGCGAAGAGATCGGGACATCGTCTACAACGATCATAGTCAGCGGGGAGGCTTCCTAATGACCTCCAAATCAGTTGGTGACGCGCTAGCCGGATTCGAACGACAGATCACCCAAGATCGAGTCGACGCCTACGCTGAAGCATCGGGCGACCACAATCCGATTCACCTCGACGAGTCGTATGCATCTACAACGCAGTTCGGCACTCGCATCGCTCATGGCATGCTGAGTCTGGCGCTGGTTACAGAAATGCTTGCGACCAATTTTCCAAATACATGGCATGCTGGCGGCAAACTGAAGGTTCGATTCAGTGCGCCAGTGTTCCCGGGCGAAACAGTTGTGACGTACGGGGAAGTGACTGCGATCAACGAATCTGAGGACGGATTGATCGCAACTTGCACGATTGGGTGCAAAAAGCCCGATGGGACGGACGCAGTTGCCGGGCGAGCAACCGTGCCATTGGAATAAAATGAACTACCGCTTCCACCCTCTTTTGGCGTGGATCAGTAATACGGATTAGATAATGACGGGAATTCCCGAAGGCATAGTTCCAATAGCTCTCGATGCGATGGGTGGCGATCACGGCCCATCGGTGACCGTGCCTGCCGCATTACAGGCCATCGGCAAAGGCGGCGTTGCTGTCGCACTTGTTGGCGATGCTGAAGCTATTCAGACTGAGCTAGACAAATATGACACGCCAGCCAAGCAGCTAGTGCAAGTTGTTCCTGCCGATGGAGTTGTCGAAGAAGGCGAAAGCCCAGCACGGGCATTCCGTTCAAAGCCGAACGCTTCGATCTTCGTATCTGCCGGTGCAGTGAAGATGGGCAAAGCCGCCGGGTTCGTGAGCATGGGCTCGACTGGCGCTTCTATCGCAGCCGCAACGGTTGTTTACGGCACGCTCGACGGTATCGATCGTGGAGCACTTGGTGGTCCTGTTGTTGGCTATGCGCCAAACACCGTAATTATTGATCTTGGCACCAACGTCGATACTCGCCCCGGATTGCTCGTCGATTTCGCAGCACTCGGCAACGTAATGTCGAAACTTATTTACAAGAACGAAAATCCACGAGTTGCGCTGCTCAGTGTTGGATCGGAAGAAGGAAAAGGTAACGCTCTCGTCAAAGAGACGACCGACCTCCTGAATTCGACCGACCTCAACTTCATCGGCAACATCGAACCTAACGATCTACCTGAAGGTAAAGCCGAAGTAGTTCTGTGCGATGGATTCGTTGGTAACGTTATTCTCAAACTCACCGAGGGGCTTGGCGATGCGATCGTAAGCCATGTCAAAGAAGTTCTTGGTGAAACTGACGAAAGTAAAAAGCTTTCTCAGGAAATTTTCGAACGCATGAATATTCTTGAAGCGTTCGGTGGCGGACCTCTCCTCGGAGTAAACGGTCTCGCAATAGTCGGGCACGGAGCGTCTGGGGTGAATGCAGTAGCAAACGCCGTCGGAACAGCTAAATTCGTGGTCGAAACCGGATTGATCGAAGCCCAACAGGCTGAACTCGACAGAATTAGGGCCGAAGTAAATTAACAGCACTGGGCAGTTCGCCCAGAGCACATAGTGATGAACGACACAAGGTGAGGGTCATATATTGAGCGGCAATACGCCAAGAAGTGCTCTAGTAACTGGTGGATCTCGCGGAATCGGACGGGCCACAGCGCTCCGGCTAGCCGCGAACGGACATCGAGTTGCTGTGAACTACAACACTCACCCTGAAGAAGCTGAAGCCGTGGTCGAAGAAATCCGATCCGCAGGTGGAATCGCTATTGCTGTCGGTGGAAACGTAGCTGAAAAAGAATCAGCCGTTGCCATGATCGACCAGGCTGTTGAAGCACATGGTCCGATCGAAATTTTGATCAACAACGCCGGAGTCATCAACGACTCCCTGCTCATGCGAATGAAGGACGAACAGTTCGAGTACACCATGAAGGTGAACATGTTCGGCACCTACTACTGCACCCACAAGGTAATTCCCGGAATGGTAAAAGGGCGCTGGGGTCGAATCGTAAACATCTCGTCCGTGGTGGGCATGCGCGGCAACATCGGGCAGTCGAACTACTCAGCTTCTAAGGCTGCGGTATTCGGCTTCACGCAGTCGATTGCTAAAGAAGTGGCAACTCGAGGAATCACAGCCAACGTTGTGGCTCCCGGGTACATCACCACTGCTACATCGGCTGATATTTCCGACAAGCAGCGCGACACAGTGCTGACTTGGATTCCACAGGGACGATTTGGTGAGCCCGACGAAGTGGCGCCAACTATCGTGTTCCTAACGACTGACGAAGCGCAGTACATCACTGGCGACATCATCCGCGTCGATGGCGGAATGGCCATCTAGGTCTGAGTGCACACTTTGAGTAACTCAAGCAACGATCTGTCCGGCAAAATCGCACTGGTTACGGGCGGCTCGCGCGGAATCGGCAAAGCTATCGCCACCGAGCTTGGCGGGCGCGGTGCGACGGTGATCATCAACTACCTCAAGAATCACTCCGCTGCCCAAGCGACAGTAGATGAACTGGAGGCTGCTGGTATTACAGCGACACGTATCAAAGCGCACGTTGGTGACGAAGCAGCTGTTGAATCTCTTGTAGGCAAGATAGAAAAAGAGTTCGGTCGACTCGATATTCTCGTGAACAACGCCGCATCTGGAGTGATGCGCCCCGCAGCTGAGCTTTCGGCGAAGCACTGGGACTGGACGCTGGATATCAACGCACGTGGGCCGTGGATGCTTGCAGTCGCCGCTTCTCGGCTAATGCCAGAAGGTAGCCGCATCATCAATCTTTCTAGTCCCGGTTCTACTCGAGTGCTTCCGGCTTATTTCGCGGTTGGTGTTTCGAAGGCTGCCATCGAGGCAGTGACTCGCTATCTGGCAGTTGAGCTTGGCCCCAAAGGCATCGCAGTGAACACGGTTTCGGCTGGGTTTGTGATGACCGATGCGATCGACGCGTTTCCAGATGAGCTTGGAGTTAAAGACATAGCTTCTCGCCCAACACCGGCAGGACGGGTTATCTTCCCGGAGGATGTAGCCAAGGTTGTTGCGATGATGTGCGGTGCCGACTCGGAAATGATCCGTGGTCAGGTGATCATGGTCGATGGCGGCGAAACGCTGCGGCACCAGTAGTTCTTCTTTGACTGGGCAGTTCTTGCCGTAAGAACGCCGGAATTTATCGAACGGTTGCTTCTATTCCACCGGCATCGAGCACGGTCGCAGAGTCTAAGAATGCTTTGCGAACCAGTGCAAGACTCAGGAACTCGCCTGACTCAGTCTGCAATGCAGATGCACTCGTAACCACTCCCGCTGGTTTGCCATCGTTCGTCAGTTTCACGCCTTCTTCAAGCGGCATTTCTGACTTCAGCACTTTCACGTTTCGCTGAACCTTGTCGTAGGCGTCGAGACGAGCGATGACTTCCTGCCCGACGTAGCAACCTTTGTCCCAATCGATCAAATCGAGAAGTCCAGCTTCTATAGGGTTCGAATGCTCACCGTATTCCTTGTCGGATCCGGGGATTTCGTTGTCGATTCGGAATAGTTCGAAATTGGCGGAGTCGATCTCAGCAGCACCGGCGGCAGTGATCATGCCCAGTATCATCGGAAGATTCTCGTTCTTGAAGATGATGTCGACCCACTCGTTTCCGCGTGATGAATCAGAAATGAGTTCAACGAGATCGTCTCCCAGTGAATAGATCGTGGAGATATCAACTTCAACGCTTATCTCGAACACGGAACTAGCAGTCTTCAGAGCATTCGGCCCCACAAGAGAAATACGAGTGTGGGAAGCAGACATATCGCTTAGCTCTGCATCTTCGATAATCGTGAAGTAGTCGATCGCTGAGATGAGACGTTCCGAATTTGGCGAATCCGAAACCAGCAGCAGATCATGCTCTGGTTCCAAAGTATTGGCGACGAGGAAAACGTCGACAACCCTGCCCTTGTCAGAAGTTAGCGCGGTGCGGCGAGAGTGACCGGGCTTTACGCTAAGAAGATCTTTGGTCGTTAGCCGGTGAAGCAGATCGAGTGCATCAGGCCCCTTGTGCGAAACGATAGTCGCAGCATCCCAAACGAATACTCCGCAACTATTGGCGAGCGCGTCTAGCTGAGATTGATCTGCTTTGATTGAAATAACGGGCTGCAAGTGTTCTACCTAAATAAGATTCAGGCCGAGAAATGGCGGTGATGAGCCTAAACGGAGAACGACGTGCCGCAGCCGCAGGTTTTAGCAGCGTTGGGGTTCGAGAACTCGAAGCCCTTGCCGTTCAGACCATCGGAAAAATCGAGAACGGTTCCCGCAAGAAATACGAAAGCTTTCTTTGGAACGTAAACCTCGACGCCGTGCTGCAAGATGACCTTGTCGGAATCTTCAGCACCTTCGACGATATCGAGAACGTACGTTAGACCAGAACAACCGCCGCCCTTCACTGCGACTTTCAGGCCGAATTTCTCCATGCCTTTGTCTGCAGCAAATTTTCTAACTTTTTCTGCCGCTTTTTCAGTGATCGCAATAGTGTTTATTGGGACTGAGCGTTCCGGAGCCATCGTCATCGATCTACACCTACTGTAGTAGTTCTGAGTTCTACCTACACAATACGCTCTATTCTCGCGTGGAAAAGACTTTCGCGCAAAATATTCGCGTAAAGTCCTCATGAGAACTTATTTTGCAGAGTTTTGACGAATTTAGAACTACAATTGATGCTTCGTGCAAAATCGAAGCCAGCAAAGATTCGCAGCAGATCATATAAATGACTGAAAATTCCAACAAACCTCGCATCGTCGTACTCAATACTCGTGCAGCAAACGTGCACAGCGTTGAGAAGGCGCTACGAAAAGTTGGAGCCGATCCTATCGTAACTAGCGATCCTGCCGAATTAGCTTCGGCCGACGCAGCGGTTCTACCAGGCGTCGGAGCAAGCGATGCCGTGATGAACGCACTCAACACTCTCGAAATGTCGGAGCCAGTAAAAGAGTTTGCTGCTTCGGGGAAACCGCTTTTATGCGTGTGCGTAGGCTTGCAGGTTCTATTCGATAGCTCTGAAGAGGGCGAACTCCCCGGCCTAGGTTTGGTCGATGGAAATGTGCAGTTGATACCCACCGGCATGACCGACGAGCTCGGTTCTGCGATGAAGGTTCCGCACATGGGGTGGAACGAAGTCACTTTCGCAGGTGATGAAACCGACCGAAACCCCATGTTCAAAGGCATCCCGCAGGGTTCACACTTTTACTTTGTGCACTCGTACCGCTGCGTACCCGATCAGAAGGCTGAAGTAGCTGCTACCGCCAACTACGGTGTCGAGATTTGTGCAGCAGTAGCACGCGGTAACGTTGTCGGAACTCAGTTTCACCCGGAAAAAAGTGGTGAAGTTGGACTTCAGATCTATAAAAACTTTCTCGACCTAGCTTCGGCTCAATCTAAATAAACGAATCTACAGAACTCAGAGCTTCCTAAACATCCACATGGACATCTTCCCAGCAATCGATCTAAGAAACGGACACTGCGTTCGCCTGCACCAAGGCGACTACGCAAAGGAAACCGTGTTCGATGACGATCCGGCCGCAGTCGCAAAACGCTGGGTTGATCAGGGTGCTCGCAAGATGCACGTTGTCGATCTCGATGGCGCCCGTGATGGCGTTCGAGCCAACGCCGACGCTGTTGCAGCAATTGTCGAAGCTATCGACATCCCAGTTCAGCTCGGTGGTGGTGTACGAGACGCAGCTGAGGCACGTCGACTAATCGACATGGGTGTTGATCGTGTAATCATCGGAACGGCTGCCATAGAAGCGCCTGACGAAGTTCAAAAGGCAGTCGAAGATGTCGGCGCCGAGCACGTGATCGTGGGAGTCGATGCCAAAGACGGCATGGTCCAGACCCGCGGCTGGCTCGAAGACTCGGATGTGACCGCTATCGACCTTGCCCGACAGATGGTGGAACGGGGTGTTAGACGGTTTATCTACACGGATACCAGTCGAGATGGCACTTTGACCCACCCAAACTTCGACGCAGTTGCCGAACTTAGCGACAACCTGCGATATCCTATTATTGTGGCTGGTGGAATTGCGTCCATAGATGACCTCGTCGGATTGGCGAAGTTGGGTGTGGAAGGTGCAATATCAGGCATGGCTATTTATTCAGGTGCGCTTGATCTCAAGAGTGCCATTGAAACGATCGACGAAATGACGACCGCTGGTTAATTACCAGTGGCTACCGTGAACGGAACAGACACGAATGCCAACAAAATCTTCAGTAGACAAAGTAGAAGCTCTACTGCACCCAACGCTTGAGGAAACTTACGACCCTCAATCGATGATCGCGTTGGTGCCGATTCACAACGACCAGAAGGTTGCCGACATCGGCTCAGGGCCTGGCTGGTTGTCGATCCCACTCGCCAAATATGTATATGCAGGAACCTGCTACGCCATCGATGTGCAAGAAGAAATGCTCAAGCACGTCAAGGAGCAGGGCGAAGCTGCGAAGCTCGGAAACATCGAAACTATCGTTTCAAAAGAGAACTCGATTCCGCTCGACGACGAATCGCTCGATGGCGTTGCGCTTTCGAACGTTTTGAACGAAGCAAGTAAGCCGAAACTTCTCATCAAGGAAGCTGCTCGACTTCTGAAGAAGTCAGGCTGGATTTCGATTGTTGAATGGCTGCCGGTTGAAGGCAAAGCCAAAGTCGGACCTGCAGCTTCGAAGCGTGTTGTTCAGCAGGAAATGCGAGAAGCAGTTGAAGCCCTTGGGTTCACAACTCTCACATCACGACAGCTGACTCCCCACCGATACATCATCGTCGCCCGCAAGTAGACCGGAGATTCCACGATGTTGACGCGCCGCGTCATTCCATGTCTGGACGTCGATAACGGTCGCGTGGTCAAAGGTGTCAGCTTTGTCGACATTCGAGACGCAGGCGATCCGGCTGAACTCGCGGCGTTGTACAACGCTGAAGGTGCCGACGAACTAGTATTTCTAGATATCACCGCGTCTTCTGACGCCCGAAATACGATGATCGATGTTGTGGAGAAGGTTTCATCTGAAGTCTTCATTCCTCTAACGGTTGGTGGTGGTATTCGATCTGTAGACAACATGCGGCAGATGCTGGAAGCTGGTGCCGATAAGGTTGCCGTGAACTCTGCAGCAGTTGCGAACCCTCAACTTATAGAGGATTGCGCCAAAGAGTTCGGCTCGCAGTGTGTTGTGCTGGCGATGGACGTGAAGCGAGTGGATGATCCGATCATCGCCAATTTTGACGAGTACGGCGAAGTTCCAGCCGAAGCCTTATTTCAAATCGTCACCCACGGTGGCCGCCGCCCTACCGCCCTCGATGCAGTGAAATGGGCGAAGCTCGCTACCGAATCTGGGGCAGGCGAATTGCTTGTGACGAGCATGGATGCTGACGGCCAGAAGACCGGTTACGACAACGAGCTTCTATCGGTTATTTCTGATGCAGTAACGGTTCCGGTCATCGCCAGTGGCGGTGCCGGTGAGCTTGGTCACTTTTACGATGCGCTTACAGAAGGCAAAGCCGATGCCGTCCTTGCCGCTTCACTATTCCACTTCGGTGAACTTCGAGTTTCCGAGGTCAAATCGCACCTTGCCGAACGCGGCATTCCGACCCGGGAGGTCTAACCGTTGGCTGTGACTTTGAGATCGGGACAGCCTTCGCTGCCCGAGGCGATTGCGTTCGACTGTTACGACACTTTATTTCTGAATAACCATGATGGCTGGCGAAGCAGCTTTCAGGACATCATCGATGCTCAGAATGTCCCTCTCGACAGAGCAGAATTCTGGACTCGTTGGCGTAAGTACGAAGTGAATTTCCGAAAGATTCGTACTGATCTTGGTCGACCGTACAACAGTCCGCCTTTCAAGTCGTATCGACAGGCGTGGACCGAGTGCTTTCAGCAGGTTTTCGACGATATTGAGTTCGATGGCGATGCAAATCTAGCTGGCGACCGAGCCGCTCTGCACATGACTGATCGACCAATATTTCCTGAAACTGTCGAAGCGTTGAACATGCTCAAGGGTCGAGTAAAGCTCGGAGTATTCTCTAATGCTGACGATGAGGGCGTTCGACCTCTGCTAACCAACGCAGGGCTTGAGTTCGACTTTGTGGGTAGTTCGCAGTCGGCTCAGGTATACAAACCTGCTTTGGCAGCATTCGAGTATTTGTATAAGGGTCTCGACACAGAACCAAGTAAGATTTGGTACGTCGGCGACAAATTGTTCGACGACGTTCTTGGTGGCTATCGCTCAGGTGCGACTACAGTTTGGATCAACCGCAATGAAGAGCCGGTTGACCGTGAGCCTGAACCCGATATCGAGATCACCGATTTACGTGAGCTATCAGGCATACTCGAACATATCGGCGGGTAAGTGGCAGTGGCCACGTTTTTTATAGGTGGTAGTTTCAGCTTGTCTGATATTGCAAGAGCATCGTCACAGATCAATGCCTGATCCGAACCAAATAATATTTACTAAATAGCCAACACCTGACTACCTGAAATAAATAGGAAGTTTTTAAGATGATTCAGTTCGATGACCGTGGATTGCTAGCAGCAATTGTTCAAGACGCCGACTCAGGTCGGGTGTTGATGCACGCGTACATGAACGAAGAGGCTCTCAAGCGAACGCTCGAAGGTCCAGATGCGTGGTTCTACTCTCGCAGTCGGCAAGAGCTGTGGCACAAGGGTGCGACCTCTGGGAACTTCCTCAAAGTAGTCGAGGTTCAGCAGGATTGTGATGGCGATGCGATCGTCGTGAGGGTGAACCCAGTTGGCGCTGCATGCCACACGGGTTCGGAATCATGCTTCGACTCAGGTGTGCTCGACACTGCTCTGCTGGAAGCTGATGGATCGGCTGCAAAGCTGGGTCCCGGCGTTTTGCAGGAACTTCTCGATGTCATTACTCAGCGAGTCGCAGAAAAGCCTGAAGGTTCGTACACCGTAGAGCTTATAAAAGAAGGCCCGGGTCGAGTCGCCCAGAAAGTCGTTGAAGAAGCTGGTGAGACCGCTATCGCCTCAGTGAGTCAGACTCACAACGATGTAGCAAACGAGATGGGCGATCTGCTCTACCACTGCATGGTGCTGCTAGCGTCGCTAGAGATGCCTGCCGACGAAGTGTGGGAAGTTCTAGCCAAACGCCGCGGCTAAGCGCTGGGTGGTGGATCGGGCGCTATCGATTCCGAATCGTCGGTAGCCTGAACAGATCCAGCCGTTGAGAACGGTTCAGACGACAGCTGAGAAGCGTCGTCACTAGGTTCTGCTGAACCTTCATCCATTGCGATTGCGTACTCAATCGCTGTGATCGCTACTTCCATCATTCCCTCGTCAGGCTGACGTGTTGTCAGATCCTGAAGCAGGATGTTGGGTGCGTTGAACAGTCGTATCCAAAGGTTGCCCTGATGAGTACCCGCGTATCGAATAAATTCGTAACTGATTCCAGCAATGATCGGAACTAGGATGATTCTAGACACCACGAGGAACCAGAACGGATCACGTGGGAAGAACATGAACATGATGATCGAAACTAGAACCACCGTCATCAGGAACGATGTTCCGCAACGAGGGTGAGCCGGTGGGAATCGGCGAACTGATTCAACAGTGAGTGGTTCTTTTGCTTCGTGAGCGTGAACAACCATGTGTTCCGCACCGTGATATCCAAATACACGTTTGATGTCGTTCATCTTTCCGATCAACCAAACGTAACCGATGAACAGTCCGAGACGAATCCCGCCTTCGACTAGGTTGGCAACGAAGTTGTTGGCACCTTGATGCTCAACCAATCGAGAAACAAACACCGGTATCAGGAAGAAAATAACAATTCCGAGTACAAGTGAAACCGTTAGCAGCGTTGCCATTGCAACGGAAGATAACTGTTGGTCGTCGTCAGGATTTTCGTCAGCTGCTGCTTCGTTCGCTGAAATCGTGAGCGACTTCATACCTACGAGCAAAGTTTCGAGCAGAACCAAAACACCTCGAAGCAACGCGATGTTGCGAAGTGAGGAGTTGGCCCAGCTTTCGAGTGGGATGGAGCGACGGACGATAATGCCGTCGGGTCGGCGAACAGCTAGAGCAGCTCGGCTCTGGCCTCGAATCATCACGCCTTCAATGACCGCTTGGCCGCCGTAAAGAGTGGGTCGTTTAGTTGGGGCTTGTTGTGATGACAATGTTGGATATAAAAAAGGGGCGCCGAATGGCGCCCCTTTTATTTTTGCTCTACTTGGTGGAGCCGGGGAGGTTGTAGCGGCGCATCATACGCTCGACACGACCCTCGGTGTCCACAATTCTCTGTTCACCTGTCCAAAACGGGTGACACTGACTGCAGATTTCAGTCCGCAGGTTTTCTTCTGTTGAACCGACTTCCCAGCTGTTTCCGCATGCACAGTTAACTGTGGCGTTCTTGTGGTAAGTAGGGTGAATGTTGGCTTTCATATCTGTTTTCTCTTCTACGAAGCCGTTACGGGGTCGACGTTGACTCGCTTGGTGTCCTTGCGAGCGTAGTCGAACCGTACCTGACCATCGACTAATGCATAGATGGTGTGGTCTCGTCCGATACCTACGTTATCGCCAGTGTGAAACTTTGTTCCACGCTGTCGAACGATGATCGCACCGGCGGAAACTGATTCGCCAGCAAATGCCTTAACGCCCAGGCGCTTGCCTGCACTATCTCGGCCGTTGCGGGAAGTTCCGCCACCTTTTTTATGTGCCATTTAGATGTTCCAGTCTGCTGCAAAGATGCAGGGGTGAACTACTTAGTCGAAATCGACTTGATTTTTACCGACGTGAAATTCTGTCGGTGACCGCGCTTTACGCGCTGACGAGTCTTGTTCTTGTATCGCAAAGCAATGACCTTGTCGGCCTTACCGTGCTCAGAAATCTCGCCTACTACCGTTGCGCCTTCAACCGAAGGTGCTCCGACAGAGAGTTTGCCGTCTACTGAAGTCATCAGTACACGGTCGAAAGTGAAGTCGGCTCCGACGTCACCAGGTAGCGTTTCTACAGAGACCGTATCGCCTTCGCGAACTCGATACTGCTTCCCGCCTGTGTTAATTATTGCGTAATCTGTTGTCATTCGTGTTTATCCGTTCGCTGCCCAACCTAACTATTCTAAGTACGACTGAACTGAATGGTCAATTTCAATTTTGGTGGATTTCCACCCACATTTGTACTGATATAGGCTTCCAGCACATAAGAATCGATTTCTAAGCGCATCCGACAGGAGTTCCGCTATGCCCCAAGACAGCTCAATGCTCGACGGCACGATCGCCAGTATCGACGGCGCAGTTCGTAGTCTCGGACTCGAAGATGACATGCGTTCGGTGCTTGTTGAACCATGGCGGGAAATTCAAGTTGGATTGCCGGTTCGGATGGACGATGGCAATGTTCGAGTGTTCCGTGGTTACCGCTCCCAGCACAACGCTGCACGGGGTCCATATAAAGGTGGAATTCGTTACCACCCGAACGCCGATCTCGATCACACCCGTGCTCTTGGCATGCTGATGACTTGGAAGACAGCACTTGCCGACGTACCGTTCGGCGGAGCGAAGGGCGGCGTTTCTGTTGACCCACGCGAACTTTCAACAAGCGAGCTAAACCGACTCACTCGTCGCTACACGATGAGCATGCATCACGTTCTTGGCGTGAATCGAGATATTCCAGCTCCCGATCTTGGCACTTCGGCACAGACGATGGCGTGGATCATGGACGCTTACGGCTCGATTCATGGCCACACTCCCGGAATCGTCACTGGCAAGCCGATAGAGCTAGGCGGTTCATTGGGGCGTGCCGAAGCACCGGGCCGAGGTGCCGCTGTTGTGGGTTGTCGTGCGGTCGTCGATTCTGGTTCCACACCCGATCAAAGTACTGTTGCAGTGCAAGGTTTTGGGGCTGTTGGTGCCGCCGCTGCTCAGACCATGTTCGACAACGGTGCAAAGGTGATCGCTGTTTCTGATGTCGACGGAGCCATCATTAATACGAATGGATTGGATATTCCTGCTCTTCAGGAGATAGCCAAGAACGGTGGCAAAGTATCCGACTTCGATGATGCCGATGCTCTCGATAACGACGCATTGCTGGCGCTCGATTGCGACGTGCTTATTCCTGCGGCCATCGAAGACGTGATCACGGCACAGAATGCGACTGATGTTCGTGCGAAGATCATTGTTGAAGGTGCGAATCGTCCGGTTACTTCTGCGGCTGACGATATTTTGGTAGAGGGGGGAGTAACGATCGTTCCAGATATTCTCGCTAACGCTGGCGGTGTTGTTGCTTCGTACTTCGAGTGGGCACAAAACATTCAGGTGTTCAACTGGGAGCTCGAGCGGGTGAATCTTGAGCTAGATAAGAAGATGAACGAGGCTTACGACGTGACGAAGACGCAGGCGGATCGAAACGGTGGATCACTCCGCAAAGCTGCATTCGATGTGGCTGTGAGCCGAGTTTCGGAAACGATCAAAATTCGTAGCTACGTTGGGTGAATCGGAGCTAGTCGAACGCGAACTGGCGGATAAGGATTCCCTGTTCAACAGCGCTTAGGATCTCGGCTCGCAGATCACCATCTACGATTCGCTGATCGAGCCGAATGCGGTTCTGATTCGAACTAAGTTTGCTAGCAAGCAGCGGAAAGACCTGTGCTCTACCAGCGTAATCATCGTAGATCTGATCGCCCGAAATTTCGCACCACGGCGTTAGCTCAACAATATCGTCGCTGGCGTAACTTATATTTCTGGTAGCACCGAGCTCGCCGGTGATCGCTTTTTCGTAGCCGGTGATCATCGCTTCAAATGAGTATCGAGATGCAATGGTCTCTCGTCCCAGCTCAATTTCTTCAGCAGATGTCTCAAGCAACGCTGAAACAGCTTCTGCAGCCGCGGCAATATCGGCCTGAGGGACCAAAGATATTCCCTCAATTCCTTCGAATTGTCGCAGTGCTCCAACTCGAGTACATACTGCCGGAGTTCCGCCAGCGACAGACTCGACAGGCACTAGCCCAAACGATTCGATGAACGATCCCAGGCAAAGCGTTACGTCACCAGCCGCGTAGTACCCGGGCATATCGTCGGGGTTTAGCCAGTTGTGAAGTTCGACTAGCTCATCAGCGTGCAAATCTTTGGCGAGTTCCGATATTTGTGCCGAGGAACCGGCAGCAGCATCGAATTCAGAGTCTTCCGGATACGTCGGAATCAATAGCCGTACATTACGTTCTGGGAACAACCGTTGGATTTCTGCCGCGGCCAACATCGACTCATGAATACCTTTGGTTGGCTCAGGCCGATGTGGATACAGCAGGATCAGATCGTTATCTTCTCGCGGTGCTACTCCGTCTGGCAGTTTTGGAGTTGGAAGCGAATCGGGAACTCTGATGCCATTAGGGATAGCCACCACGGGTTCGATCGTTTCACGACCTGAATACGCAACCGTAGTCTCGATACACCGTTTGAGATAGTCACTCGGAACAATCGTGGAAGCGGCGGGAAGCGTGAGGGTCGACAGCAATGCTTCTTCATAGACGTAATCGTGGATCGATCTAACGATTTCCACGCCTTCAATGGCGTGACGTAAGTAAACGGCATCAGCGTGTAAATAGACTCTGTCAGCCCACTCGGCAGCAGCTGAAAGCCTGTTCGCAGTCTGTGCGAGAGCCACCGGCGAGATTTGGTGTGTCGCAGGGAATGCTCCTCGAAGCGGGAGTACGGGATGAACAATCACACCATCGATTTCGAAATCACCCTCGTGCGCTTCCGTACCTGTGCACCAGATCTGAACGTCGTGCCCTGAACGATTTAATCCCGCTGTGACGTCAGCAAGAATCTTCTGTGACCCACCGATTATTTGGTGTGGAAATACTGGGGCGACTGAAATTGCGGCAATTCGCACGGTGCTACCTACTCATTGCCGGTTGCGGGGTTTTGGTCTGCGAAGCCACCGAACTGACGCTGAAACCATACGAGCGGATCGCCCTGCCCGACTTCGATTTCTTCGACTTCGCCAATAAACACGGTGTGGTCACCAGCTTTATAGGAAGCAGAGACTTTGCAGTTCATTGCTGCAATAGCGTTTGCGATCACAGGCGTTTCGGATAGATGAGTTAGCGTCAACGAATCGGTTGCACCACGAGACTCAGGCGGTGTGGCAAAGTGTTTGGCAATCTCGGTTTGGCTACCGTCGAGAATGCTCATCCCAAACCGCCCCGTTGATTCGATCAGACCGTGGGTTTGGCGAGATTCGCCAATTACAACCAGCACTAGCGGCGGATCGAGAGAAACAGAAGTAACGCTGCTGGCTGTCATTCCGTGAACGGCACCATCAGGCTCGACGGTCGTAATCACAGTCACGCCGGTCGCAAATCTCGACCATGCATCGCGGTACATCTCGCCTATTGATTCAGCCGTCTGCAAAATTAATGTCCCCCTACCGATCGTGGCTAACTCTGGCAGTTCCTGATCGGTGGCGGAATTATAGCCTCACTAGACCGAGTGAAGCTGCTATCGACGCCGCATCCACTCGATTGGTTCGGGATCGACAAATCCAGAGAGTTCTACATAGGCGTTACCTGCGATTGGTTCGCCGTTTTGTCGACCACCGACCCACGATTCCCCTTCCCAGTAGGTTGAAGCAGCAGGAAGCCCACCTCGTACTTCCTGATCGTTCACTTCTGGGGTGATGATTAAATCCATCGAGAGAGATTCGATTGCTAGTGACCAACCTGATGGATAAGTGGCTCCCGTAGTTGGGCTCGTCCACTCACCAATGGTAGCCAGCTCAATTCCGTCTTCTACCTGAGTTAGTGCTCTTACTTCGCCTTCAGATGACATGTACGTGCCGTAGGTATCTGCAATCTTGCCATCGATTCCACGTGCTTCAGTGATCATTAAAGAACCACCGTCATCGAATTGAAGCGCAAACCACTGCCATCCAGCGGGTTTGCCTAAAACGAAGAAATCGCCCCATTGGTGATCGAACCAGCTCGTGCCGCTGACGTTGATAGTTTCGCCGTCTATCGTCAGCTGTCCGACAGCCTCTTGCCGCGGCCAAGAATAGTAATAAGTTGCGCCAGCTTCGGTTGGCAGCCAGCCGATTTCGTTGTGGAGCATGACGGGTGTGGTGGCTTCCATATCGAGGGACAGGCCGATGTCACCATTGTCAGCTGCGAACGAATGACTTCCGTCTATTGGCAGCAATCCGTAGACCCAATCGGCGATTCCGAGCGTCATTGCCCCGCCGCCTACCTGTCGAGTCCCCGCCTCGGCTCTTGAGAGATCGTAGTGTTCGCCTGTTTCGACATCGAGGATTCCCAGTTGGGCGACATAGTTCGGTTCGCCAAACCCGTCATCAGCTTTGAACAATACAAAGTGGAATCCAAACTGCCTGCCTGATTCAGATTCGAGGTGACCCGAGTGGTACCACCATTCAAGTCTTGAATCGTGGGCGAGTTCGTCTTGTGGCAGCGTGATTGGCGCAGGAGTTGCGGTCGGATCTGGTGATGCCCCAGACGGAATCTCACGAGGTTCAGCAGTTTTCACGCAGGCTGCGATAGCCAGCACGACGATAAGTGATAAAAGCCCGAAATGTAATCGCTTAGTCGACACGTTTCACCTCGGGGAGAATTCGGTCGAGCCAGCCCGGAAGCCACCAGTTCCACGGTCCTGCTATTCGCATGATCGCTGGTGCCACCAAAGCCCTAACTAATGTCACATCGACGAATACAGCAATCGCCAAACCAAGTCCGATTGCCTTCACCACAACGACGTCGGCAAGAACGAAACTACCTGCAACAACAATGAGAATCGACGCAGCGCCGGTGATTATCAGCCCGCTCCGTTGCAGCCCCTCCGCCACACTCGCTTCGTTGTCGCCTGTTCGGTCATATGCTTCAGCCACTCGCGAAAGTAGAAAAATTTCGTAGTCCATGCTCAGACCGAAAATGATTGCGAATAGCAATATGGGCAGGGTGGCCTCGATCACGCCCATCGCCTCGAAGTTCAGTACACCACTGAAGTGTCCTTGCTGAAATACAAAGACCAGCGCACCGTAGCTGGCAAGGATCGACAAGACATTCAAAGCCACTGCTTTCAAAGGCAATATCACCGATCGGAACAGCAGCATTAGCGACAGATAGGTGATGATGAGCACCGCAGCGACGATGTACGGGAATTTGCCGTAAAGCGTGTTGATGATGTCGGTGATTTCGCTGGCTCCACCGCTGACATGCAGTTCGCCATCAGGCGGAATCAGTGCCCGGATGTCGGCAACCAACTGGCGGGTTTCAGGCCAGAACGGATGTAGGTCGCTGTGCACCAAGAAGAGGATAGCGCCGGGACGTACTGATTCTTCAACGATCCGGGCGGCAGCTACATCGGTTATCGATTCAGGATGCGTGTACAGAAGCTCATATTGATCAGGTCCAAACGTAGGATCGAGATTCACGATGCTTGTAACAGCCGACACGCCTTCAAGGCGTTCCAACTCACGGCCAATGTCGTAAGCCCGATCAAGATTCTCGCGAGAGAACGGATTCGTGCGTTCGGACGCATCGTCTAAATCGCCACCAAGTTCGCCAAACGTATACGCCACGGGAATTATTGTTTGAAGAGCGAATCCGAACTCTTCTCTAAGGACGTCGAAGCCTTGTCGTGATTCGAGCGAATCCGGCAAAATCGTTGCGTCAACAGTTCCGAGTCGCATCGATAGAGCCGGCACTGCTAGCAATATCAATACAGTCGATGTCGGTATCAAAACCAGCCACGGTCGCTTCATCACCCATTTCGAAAGTGGCTCCCAGAAACTGCCACGCCTGCTCCAATCAGGACCAATCCTAAATCGATTCACCCGTTCACCAAGAACTGCCAATATCGCTGGCATTAAAGTGAGGGCGGCGATTAGAGCTGCAGAAATCACGGCCACGGCACCGATACCAACCGAGCGCAGCATCATGACATCAAATGTGATCAGACTCAGCAGTCCGATTAGGCTGGTCACAGCCGAAAAGAGAATCGCTTTACCAGCGTGCGAATGCGCTCCAAGAACGGCGTCATCTACCGTTTTGCCTTTGCGCAACTCTTCTTGGAATCTCGATGTGTAGAAGAGTGAATAGTCGATTCCAATTCCGATTCCGAGCAGGCTGACGATATTCAAAGCGAACACCGACATGTCGATACCTTGCGACATGAAAAAAACTATCGCCACGCCAACAAGCACTCCGCCGCCGCCCACGGCTGCTGGCAATATCGCTGCTACCAGAGTGCCGAACACCAGCAGCAAGGCCAGAGTCGCTATCGGGAACGCAACGGTTTCACCTCGGCGCAAATCTCGTTCACTTGCCAGTGATATATCTCGGTAAAGTGCGGGTCCACCGGTGATGATTAGATCAAGCGGGCCGGGGTCGACATGTTCAGTAACGATTTCGAGAAAGTCGAGTGATTCTTCGAGTTCGAGCTTAAGGCCAGCTGATACATGTGCGGTGTTGCTAGTCGATGAAGCTCGTTGAGGATCGTCTAGCTGAGTGACAACGTACGATATTTCGTCGTAGTCGATTAGTCCTGCTACCGCGTTATCAACGGCACCAGAAAATCGTGGGTCGAATGGCGACCAGTCGGGATGGCTGAATACGAAATCGACAGTGAGAGTCGTTAGTTCGAGTCGCTCTTGTAGAACTTGTCGAGCCTTCACCGACGGGAACGACTCGTTGGAAAAACCGCCGGGTTTCAAGAATTCGTCTGCGCGCGGAAAGAACGGTAGTGCAGCCAGGATCACTACTGCCCAAGTGGCAAGGACGATGTATTTTCGGCGCACGACCAGCGCACCGAGTGCCGTTAGCATTTTGTAATTCTGTGCTTTTCGTTTCGAGAATTCCGTGCTTCCCGCATCGATTTACGTGAGAGATGGAAAACCAGTATTCGATTCCGTGCGGCCGAGCCGCCAATCTAAGTATTCCCTATTAACGAAACCGGGCTGCTACGGAAATCCGTAGCAGCCCGGTCGATTCTCTAACTACTAGTAGCTGAGGCTAGTCTTCCGATTCCTCAGTCGACTCTTCGACTGTCTCGTCAGTTACGTCAGCCGTAACTTCGTCATCCACTTTCGCTTCGGCACCCTCTTCGCCATCGCCGTTTCCAGCTTCAAGCGCAGATGGGTCGATTTCGGCTCCAGCTTCACGACGTTCGTCGATCACTCGAATTGCCGATATCTTGTCTCCAGCGTCTGGGACCTGAATCTTCACACCCTGAGCGATTCGACCTGTTGATCGAATTTCGCCTAGGTTGGTTCGAATCACCTGAGCCTTCTCACTTACAAGCACCAGCTTGCCCGTTGAGTCGGTTCTGACTTCTTCGCTCACGACAGCCGAGTCAGCGACCCGACCAGTCTTCGTGGTTACCTTGAGTGTGATCAATCCCTTACCGCCACGACGCTGCTGCGTGTAGTGACGGAGGAGTGAAAGTTTGCCGTAGCCCTTCTGGCTAACAATGAGCAAGTAGCCCTCGTCATCGACAACGTTCATCGAAACGATCTCGTCCTTGTTCTGAACAGTCATTCCCTTCATTCCACCGGCTGCACGCTGTCGTGCGCGAACTTCGGAGGATTTGAAGCGAATCGACATACCTTCTTTAGAAACGAGAATTACGTCCTGATCGTCGTCAGCAAGAACTGCGCCGATAAGTCCGTCATCGCCCTTCAAATTGAAACAGCGCAGGCCGCTTCGGTTCATGTTTCGAAGCAGTGGCAGGTGCATTCGCTTTACCTGTCCCAGTTTCGTTGCCATCACGAGATACGTGTCTTCTAGATAGCTTGAAACCGCAACTACGGCCTGAACTTCTTCTCGTGGTTCCATGTTGAACCCGAGGTTCTGGACTGGAGTTCCACGCGAATTTCTCGATTGATCGGCAGGGAGTTCGAATACGCGTGATGCGAATACTCGACCTCTATCTGTAAAGAACAGTAGGTAGTCGTGCGTATCAGCGATCTGCAAATGCGGCGTAACGTCGTCTTCCTTGGTCATTCTCTGACCTCGGACTCCACGACCACCACGGTGCTGCTTCTTGTAAGTATCGAGTTTGACCCGTTTCACGTAACCGTTACGGCTAAGCGTGATAACAACATCTTCGTGCGGCTCGGTATCTTCACGACGCCAGTCGCCAAGTTCTTCGTTGTGAACCTCGGTGCGGCGTTCGTCGCCGTACTTTCGCTTCAGTTCGTGAGTTTCCTTGCGGACAACTCCGAGAACCTTAGTGCTGTCGCCAAGAAGTTCTTCGAGTTCTGCAACAAGAGCGAGAAGTTCGTTGTACTCGTTCTCGATCTTTTCTCGTTCAAGAGCGGCCAAACGGCGCAGCTGCATATCGAGAATGGCTTGCGCCTGAATCTCAGACAATGCGAAGGCGCTCATCAAGCTATTGCGGGCCTCTTCAACGTCGGCAGACGCTCGAATCAGTGCGATCACTTCATCAAGGTTGTCGATCGCAATTCGAAGACCTTCAAGCACGTGTAGACGAGCTTTGGCTTTCTTGAGATCAAACTCTGCACGCCTTCGAACTACTTCAACTCGGAAATCGATGTAGTGGCGGAGTGACTGCTTGAGCGTGAGAACTCGTGGAGTTCCATCAACTAGAGCAATCATGTTCACTGAGAACGAGTTGCGAAGGTTGGTCTGCTTGTACAGATTGTTCAGAACCACAGGCACGTGAGCACCACGTCGAAGTTCCAAAACGATTCGCATACCTTTACGGTCGGATTCGTCTCGTACTTCGCTAATGCCTTCGATCTTGCGGTTCTTGATGAGATCGGCGATCTTCGCAACGAGGTTCGCCTTGTTCACCTGGAACGGAATCTCGTTGAACACGAGACGCTTGCGTTCCTGCCTTTGAATATCTTCGATCTTGTGATCGGCCTGAACCATCACACGACCACGACCAGTTACATAAGCGTTTCGGATACCTTCTTGTCCCCAGATGTGTGCACCTGTTGGGAAGTCAGGACCTGTAACGAACTGCATCAGATCGTCTACCGAAGCATCGGGATGACTGATCATGTGAACAACAGCGTCACAGATTTCTGTCACGTTGTGCGGCGGAATGTTCGTTGCCATTCCAACAGCAATACCGGAAGCACCGTTCACCAACAATGCTGGCAAACGAGCTGGAAGTACGGTTGGCTCTTTAAGGGACTGGTCGAAGTTCTCGCCCCAGTCGACAGTGTCACGATCGATATCGCCGAGCATCATCTCGGTGATAGATGAAAGTCGACACTCCGTGTAACGCATCGCGGCCGGCGGGTCGCCGTCGACAGAGCCATAGTTACCCTGACCATCTACAAGTGGGTAACGAAGCGAGAACGCCTGTGCCATACGCACCTGAGCGTCGTAGACCGACTGGTCGCCGTGTGGGTGGTACTTACCAAGCACTTCACCAACAAGACGGGCGCTCTTCTTGTACGACGATGTTGGGCGCATGCCCTGATCGTGCATTGCGTAAAGAATGCGGCGCTGCACAGGCTTGAGTCCATCTCGAACATCCGGAAGTGCTCTGGACACGATGACACTCATCGCATAGTCCAGATAGGACGTCTTCATTTCCTCTTCAATAGTTATTGGCCTGATACTGCCGAGGTCGCTATTGACCATATATTTCTCCGGTTAGGGGTTGGTGTTAGCCCACTGCGCTGCAAAGTGGCGCGCAATACGAAAGTTAATGACTCAACACTACGCTTCCCCATGCGTACGCGCAACGTGCGCGTGGCGCACGCGTGTACGCATACGCGAGGGCTTCCTAAAAACGGGCTCTATTGCTCGCTGCGTTCAACGAGGGCGAGCAGGAGACTATCGAACCCTTTCGGGGTACGCTCGTGCAAATGAGCAGGCCATTGAACGCCGATCAACCATTCCCGACCCGGCATCTCTATGGCTTCAACCACTTGGTCCTCAGCGTACACAGAGGAGAGCAGTCCATCGGCTACTTGCGCCGGTAAAAGCCCGTGTGTGTGGGCTGATGGGACTGTGACCCATCCTGACCCAGCGATGGTGTAGCCGACCTTCCCGCCCGGTGCCATGAACAGCGGATGTTTGGTTAGGTCTTCGTCTGGGTGGCCGTGGCCTTCGACTTTTATCGGCGGCTGGCCTCCAAGTGCGATGTTGAGGGCGTGCATGCCCCAACCAATGCCAAGAACCGGGAAACTGCCTTCGATTGCCTGTGCGAGAGCCGTGGGTATTGATTCCGACGCTTCATATGCGCCTTCACCAGCTACCAGCAGTCCACCAATATCGCATGGGAAGCTATCGGATTCGCCGAGCACGACTGCTTCGCCTTCGCCATGTTTTATGGCGTCGATGAAGGGTTGGGGGTTCTCTCCGGGGCGCACAAGTAGCGCTACACGAGCAGGATTACTCATTCTGGAATGGTCGTTAAGGTGTTCAGATAATTGGTTGTAACGCGAAAGGTTGGTTTGGAGGTGAAGACTCTAGAAGGGGATGCCCCAGAGTCCCATCCATTCGGTCAGTGATTTCTCTACGGCAAGACCGTGCTTGCGTAGATCCTGTCCAAGTCGAGCTTCTGTGGGTCGATCTCGATCGCCTTCGCTCTCGCCTGTTGGCACAAACGGATAGAACGCTTTGCGGTCATATCGGTAAATCCAGTAAGTGCGGAGTCCAGATCGATATGTGTTGTCTTCAACGGTTCCGGTGAAGTAGAGCTCGAACACTGCTGCGAGCAGATTGTCGGCGCCGTCGTTCATCCCAATAGCGTTGCCTACGGTGTAGACGCTCGATACGAGATCGCCAAAGTTTCCGTCTTCGAGCACAATCCATCGCATTCCGCGATCATCGTCTTCGATTTCGAAGGCTGTTTTAGTCGCACCTTCGCCGAGGTATAAAACTTCGTTCAGTTCGTTCTTAATATCACTTTGGAACGCATTGTCTGCGTTGTTTTTGTAGATGACACCGGCACGACGTGAAGGTGTAATTTCACCGAGCGACTGGAGCTTTGCTTCAGTCTTGATAACGGTCGACATTGTCGACCAATCGTCTTTAGGTTTCTTGCTTGCGCTGAACAATCCCATACCTATCGCAACCCGTAGCGCATGCGCTGTTCAAGTTCACGAAGTCTTTTAACCCGTTCTTGCAACGGTGGGTGAGTCGAAAACAAGTTCATGGAACCTTCGCCTTTCAGAGCTGCTGGAATGATCAAGAATGCGCTTGCTGTCTGCAGCTTACGCAGGTCCTTGTCAGGAATGTTTGCGACTGTGCCACTGATCTTCTCAAGGGCATCAGCCAAAGCACCCGGATCTCCGGATATTTCAGCCCCAGTATGGTCGGCACCGTACTCACGGTATCTAGTCAAAGCGAGTACGAGTAGCTGACCAATGAAATATACGATCATGGTGACGAGGTAGACCATCATCACTCCACCACCGTTGTTGTTGCGTCGACCGCCCATGCCACCAAAGAGCATGTTCCAGAACAGCATCGTCATAAGGAAGCTGGTTACAGTGACTAGGAAGTTGGCGATTGCCAGCACCCGCATATCGCGGTTCGCAACGTGGGCGAGTTCGTGACCGATCACGGCCTGTAACTCTCGCTCGTTTAGTCGCTGCTGAATCCCGGTTGTGACTGCTACTAGAGCATTCTTCGGGTTTCTACCTGTGGCGAATGCGTTCGGAATCGGAGTGTCAATTACTGCGACCTTAGGCATTGGCATTTCGTACCGATCAGCGAGCAGTTTCACCATTTTGTGTAATGCGGGTTGCTGTTCGGCAGTTACCGTCTTTGCGCCGGTCGACATCAAAATTAGCTTGTCGGACATGTAGTACTGCACCACAACCATGATGCCGACAATTCCGCCGACGAACATTAGCTGCATTCCGGCTGCCATCAGAAACAGTGCGAAAACCGCGTATAGAAAGCCGAGCATGAACATAGTGAAGTACATGCGCGTTGCTAAACCGCGATCTTTATGGAATTTCCGGGTGGTAGTTGAAGTCAATATCGTTATCTCTTGGTGCATTGATCGATCAATGCACGGCCACAGCCAAACTTGCACGTAGAATCTTACCGTAGTAGCGGCGCAGGCGATAAAAGATTTACGCTGAATACGCACTTATATGAATTAGTCGTACCGAGCACCAATATCACCGATGTTGCCAGTGTTACGGATTTGGAGCCGAATCAGATTGACCGAAACCTCAACACGTAGTCCTTTCACCGCAGTGACTGATACCGAACTTGAACACATAGAAAATTCGGTAATCCGAGCAGCGAGCGAAGCTGGCGACTTTGTGGCAAGTCGATTCGGTGGAGTTCTAGAAATATCGAATAAGGGTGACAAGCCTGGCAAGGACCTCGTCACAGACGTCGATAAAGCCAGTCAGCGACTAATCGCCAAGATCATGGAAGAAACTTGCCCTGATCACATGTTGCTGGGCGAAGAAGACCCGCCAGACGAGGAACCGGAAGCTGCCGATTGGCTCTGGATTGTCGATCCGATCGACGGCACAACGAATTTCGTGAACTCTTCGCCAATTCACGCCGTTTCGGTTGCTGCGTTGTTTCGGGGAGAGCCAGTGGCTGCCGCCATCTGGATTCCATGGCCGAACAAAGAAGGTCACTTATTAATGCACGCCCGAAAGGGTCACGGCACTTGGGTTGGCGATTCTCAGGTACATGTTCATAAGTCGAGCGATACGGGTGAACCGATCACTGGGGTGCTTTCCGCTCGTCCCGGTTGGATTCGCCGAATGTTCAACGTGCAAGAGCCACTAAACGGCCATTTTGGTGAAATTAGGGTTGGCGGCAGTGCTTGCTACGAACAGTTCATGGTGGCCAACGGAACCATGCAGTACGCCTTAACCGGTTTTGCGATGGCGTGGGATTTTGCCGCAGCAATACTTCTTGTCAAAGAAGCAGGCGGAAAAGTGATGGCGATTGGACCTAACCGAGAATTCGTGGAATTTAACGGATGGACCAATAACTACGCCAACGATTCGGCGACGTATGGTCGAATTCGCAAATGGGGCGGACTACTTCTCTCAGGTTCGCCAGCAACGGTCGATTTCGTTGCCAAAAACCTGCGACCTAAACGACGTGGATTGCTCGGCAAACTCAGCTCGCTCGTGGGTTCATAGGCTTTTAGTTCACGAACCCACGGCTACTGATTGAAGCGTGATCCAAGCGTCCACAACGCTCACCAGCTATACGCCAATGAGGCTGCGAAGAGCGCCCAGCCAGCCGGACTCTCAGCCTTCGACGGTTACCTGCGGATAGAACGCTACGTGATCTTTGATATTGCTGGCGGCATCGGACGGTGTCGGGTAGTACCACGCCACGTCTCGGGCCTCCTGCCCATCCACATCAACTGAGTAGTAGCTCGCTGTGCCCTTCCATGGACACCTCGTGTTCAGCCCGCTGTCGTTAAAGAACTCACGCTTAAGCGACTGCGGCGGAAAATATACGTTCCCTTCAACCACCTCGTAATCTTCTGTTTCGGCAACTACTGTTCCGTTGAAGATTGCTTTCACCATCGATTTTCCACTCCAGGATTCTTATTTCGAACTGACTGACCATCGGTGGCCATTCAGTTTTTGTATTCGTGCTAAAGAATCAGATGCCATGCGACGTAGATTAGATGCGGGCAATTTTGGTTCACACCACCAGCACCTTTCTGAGATTGTATGCATCTGAGTATTCAGACTGCTCGCGAGCGAAGGTAGCGACGAGCGTTGAACGAATAGCTGAAATATGAATATTGGACCGTCGCCAAACGTGTTTCACAACTTGCTGGTGACAATGCCCATACGCAACATTCACAATTATTAGTAATATCACTGCTTGAAAATATTGCTCACATGCGGAGTCGGCGTACCTAGTGATGAAAATCAGTTGGGGTTAGGCTCCGATAAAGGCTGCTCATAGCCTGCGAACTCGAAGGGCTGATGTTCGAAATATGAGTGGAAATTCTCAAGGAAATACGGAGACACGAACCAATGACCATTGCAGATAGCCCAAACAAAGTAATCAGTTCCGATCCAAAAACGCCCGAGGCCTTGATCGAGTACTACAAGAGCGTGCGCGCTTTCTCGGAACGAATGTGCGAGCCGATGGTCAACGAGGACTACGTCATCCAGTCAATGCCTGACGTTAGCCCCACAAAGTGGCACCTAGCCCACACAACCTGGTTCTTCGAGACGTTCGTGCTCGGAAACAACTACCCGAACTACGAGCCGCTCAACAAGCAGTACAACTATCTTTTTAACTCGTACTACAACGCTGTAGGCGAACAGTTCTGTCGACCTCGGCGTGGCCAGATTTCTCGACCAACTGTGGCTGAGGTTTACGAGTACCGACACTACGTTGACGAGAAAATGATCGATCTAATTGGTCGACTCGGCCGTGACGGTGGTCTCGAATCTCTTCGTGACACCATCATTCTCGGTGCCAACCACGAACAGCAGCATCAAGAGCTGATGGCGACCGACATCAAGCATGTTCTATCAATGAACCCGCTGCGCCCTACCCTTTACGATCGACCTGCCGATCCAGACCCGGTTGGAGTTCCAAAGCTTGAATGGCTTCGATACGAAGAGAGTGTGTACGACATCGGCTGGGATGCCACTCGTTTCTCATTCGACAATGAGGGTCCTGAGCACAAGGAATATTTGAACGCGTTCGAAATCGGATCTCGCCTTGTAACCAACGGCGAATTTTTGGAATTCATGAACGATGGCGGCTATCAGCGTCCCGACGTATGGCTTTCGCTCGGCTGGGCCGAGGTTCAGGCAGGCAACTTGAAAGAGTATGACTGGGAGAAATTTGATCACCCGCTCTACTGGTTCAAAGAAAACGACGAGTGGTGGCAGTACACACTGGCTGGCCCTCGACCTGTTCACCCTGACGAGCCGGTTTTACACGTTAGCTTCTTCGAGGCCGATGCGTACGCTCGCTGGGCGGGTGCTCGATTGGCAACGGAAGCCGAGTGGGAAGTCGCTTCTGCCGACGCAGATATCGAAGGTGGGACATATTCCGACAGCATGCGATTCCACCCACGCCCGCTCGCACTAGATGCTCCTAAGGGTCGATTACATCAGATGTTTGGCGATGTTTGGGAGTGGACAAATAGCGCTTACAGCCCTTACCCGGGGTTCACCGTAGCCGAGGGTGCGATTGGTGAGTACAACGGTAAGTTCATGGCTAACCAGATCGTGCTTCGCGGAGGATCGGCAGCAACTCCGCAGAATCACATTCGACCTACCTATCGGAACTTCTTCTACGCACAGAACAAGTGGCAATTTATGGGCTTCCGCTTGGCAAGAGACGCCAAGTAGTACGCTTGTTCGCCGCCAACCAATTGATTTTTAGGGACATTCAATAAATGACGATCGCCACGACCACGCCCGCTACCGAAGCAGCTCTTCACACGATGCTGGAAGACGTTGTGGCGGGACTCTCGCAGGATCAGAAGACGCTTCCGAGCAAATACTTTTACGACGAGCGTGGTTCTAAGTTATTCGATGATATTTGCGAGCTTGATGAGTATTACGTTACGCGTACTGAAAGTGCGTTGATGCAGGCTGAAGTCGGTGATATTGCTTCGGTGATTGGTCCGAACGCATTGATAGTCGAGTACGGCAGCGGCAGTTCGCTGAAAACTCGGCTGCTGCTCAAGAATTTGATTCGACCTGCAGGCTATGTGCCGATCGATATTTCTGGCGATTATCTTTCGCAAGTTGGGCATTCGCTTCAGGCTGAGTTCCCTCACATCGAAGTAATGCCGGTAGTAGCTGATTTCACGAAGTCGTTCGACGTTCCCACGCCTTCGAAGGCTGAAGCACGGCGGGTGATCTACTTTCCGGGTTCGACTATAGGCAATTTCCAGCGAGATGACGCCAAAGATTTGCTCGCTGGCATGGCGGTAAACGCTGGTGACGATGGTGGCGTGTTGATCGGTGTTGATCTCGATAAGAACCGTGATGTTTTGCGAGCTGCTTATAACGATTCAAAAGGCGTCACAGCTGAGTTCAACCTGAACGTATTGAAGCGGATCAACAGTGAGCTTGGCGGAGAGTTCATTCTCGATAATTTCCGGCACGAAGCTGTGTTCAATGAAGGTCGTTCATGCATCGAAATGCATTTGATTTCGACTCAGTCTCAGTCGGTGAATGTTTGCAAATACTCGTTTGATTTTGCCGAGGGTGAAACGGTTCTTACGGAGTATTCGCACAAATACACCATCGGTGCTTTTGGTCAGATGGCGAACGAGGTCGGCTTAGACGTGAAAAACGTTTGGACTGACGAGAACAACATGTTCGCCGTGATGTATTTGGAACGGGCTTAGGGTCGCCTGCTTAGTCGGCATCTCGCGTCCCGAGCGGCAGTCGAGGGATCTGGGGTTGGGTGGTGAAAATCCCCTTAGATGCCGACTACACCCAACGCTCATACGCGCACTCCATGGGTCAGATCATCGCCACGCACGCACATTCACACCCACGCTCACATACGTCATCCTGAACTCGATTCAGGATATCGAGCGAGCACGAAGTAGCTCTACTCAGAAATCTCTATGCGTCGTCACGACGAATACTCGCTACTCAGTCAGAACGTGCCCCGCCTAACCCCACTGCACCAGATCCCTCGGCTGCCGCTTGGGACGCGGAAATAGCTATCGCTTCAACGCTGTTCGTAGTGCAGAGACAAGATTCCCCTTGCGTCCGGCTACTACTCGTTTAAGTCCGAGCCAGTCGGCCATCAAGCGCAGCTCGTCGGTGAGATTCGCCGCTACGTATTCGTGGTCTTGCCCCTCTTCCGCGAATGCACCTTTTACCCGCAGCACACCCTTGGCTCGATCTGCTTTGAGATCGACACGCGCCACCAGTTCCTCGCCGAGCACGAATGGGTAGACGTAGTAGCCGTACTGTCGTTTTGGTTCAGGAACATAGATTTCGATTCGATAGAAGAAGTCGAAGATTCTTTCTATGCGATCACGGTTCCACACCAGCGGATCGAACGGTGTGAGCAACGCTCTAGCCTGAGTCGGTTCTGCTGATTCAAGCTCTAACGGTGCGAACGCAGGATCATCCCAGCCTTCGACAGAAACACTTTGAATTTCACCGGCTTCTACAAGCTCGGCCAATCGTGCGCGAGCCTGGGCATTTTTCAGATGGTAGTAGTCGGCAAAGTCTTCCGCAGTGCCTACCCCGTGCGCCTTCACTGCAAGCTTCATCATCTCGCGATGAGCCTCTTCGGTTGATGGGCTTGCACCGTTCAAGTGCTCAGCAGGAATCACCCGCTCTGTGAGGTCATAGTAGCGAGTGAAATTGCGACGATCGGCAACCGATATCGCCCCCACAGCGAAGTGCCATTCCATCGCTATCTTGCCCGGCGTGTAGCCCCACCACGGACCATTTCGTTTGCCAGCACCATCGAGTTCAGAGGCCGTAATCTCGCCTCGTTTTCGTACTTGTTCGAGAGTGTTTTCGAGAAATCCTGGGTGTTCGGTAACCATCTTAGACACGCGGTGGTTTGGCTTCTCTTTGACCAACCTGACAATCCGGTCCGCCCGATCACCGGTGCCCATCCGCTGCCGAAACAAGCGATGGTCTTCCACCGGTACGAAACACGCAGCGTGAGCCCATGTCTCGAACACAGCTTTCTCTTTGTAGACGAGCCGGTCGAGCAGGTCTTGCTCGTAATTGCCCAGCCGAGAAAACAACGGCATGTAGTGCGATCGCACGCACACGTTTACTGAATCGATCTGTAGCAGCCCCATCGCTCGAATAGACTGCTGAACATCGCCGATAGAAATCGGCTTTGTGGGTCGCTCTCCAGCCAAGCCCTGAGCGCGGATGGCTATTCGTTTAGCTTCTTGTTTCGATAGAGATATTGGCATGTGTGTTCGAATGAATTTCCAAACCTAGACCATAGGCCAAGGCACGTTGATATCGGGGTCGAGCACAGGATAATGCCCAAGCTCCATCATCTGCTTGCCGCGTGTCACCAAGTCGTCGATTTCAGGAACAGATAGAAGTTTTACAAGCTCTGTTTTCAATTCCGAATTAGATTCGATTTCAGCGACGAGCGCCTCTATATCGGCCAACAAATCTGATGGGTATTCAGTTCCATTGAATTCGAACATCACCGTTCTTCGGCGTGCCATCTGATTGAACGTCAGGCCGTGATCGATGGCCCACAGCCTGCCTGCATCATCGAGAATGCACGATCCACCCTTGCGATCGGCGTTGTGAACCAGAGCATCGAACATCGCCATATCCCGAAAATCATCAAGCCGTTCATCTCTCAATGAGAAGAAATTATCTGGCTCTTCTTCTTCCTCGGGAGTCGGGGCGGCGTCGATGAACAACTGCACACTGCCCTCGCCGTGCGGACCCATCCGAATCACTGTTGGCGGAATACGAGGCCAACCCAGCGCATGCGAAACCAGATATGCCGTTCGCTCCCGATAGTGCAGAGTGCCACCCGGAAAATCACGTAAAGGACGTTCGCCAGCTTGCGGCTTGTATATGCCAAATATAGAGGCCGATTCGTCGACCACATAAGTGTCGTCTTCAGCCAGATCTGCGTCGTATTTTTCGGGGTCGGTTAGTCGAACGACAAATACGTAATTCGAACCGCCGGGGTGAAGTCCCATACCTGTAATCGGCCAGTTCGTCAGTCGCTCAAGCGTTGTCGCTTCATCAACGGAACCAGCGATGTTCTCGCCTTGCGAATCGTTAATCGAATCACCGGCCGTTTCGCCAGATTCGGCGCGGCTCACGAGTGTTCATTGCCCATCGGATTTTCTGTTGGGTTGTAGCCGTTTACTTTCACACAGAAGTGATTCTCGCCACGATTCAATGGCGCTTCGCACAACGGACACGGCTTTCGCCCTGCGGCGACAACTGTCACCGACCGTTTGGAAATCTCTTCTGCTTGAAACCGCTGAAAACTAAATGTGATTTCAGCCAGAGGAGCTTCACCCGATTCTTCTCGAGGGATATCGCTAGCGATCAAAGTGAAGACATCAGAGGCGGGATCGTGCTGAAGCGACATATCGCCGGTTTTGAATTCAACGTGAATCGGAACTGGCGAATCGATTGCAGGCGCAGTGAACGGTGCCGGGTCTGGTGGTGTTTCTCGGGTAGCGAGGAACTGCCTAAGCGAAATTCCAACCTGATACAGCTGTTCTTTTTCCATCCACACGATGGTCTCACCACGAGAGCTACGCGCTGTGATGTTGAACGTGCGTTGTCCGGGTTCACCTATCGATTCACAGTGAATGTACTCGACTAGTCCCAGATCGTTGCGGTCGAACTCGCTCAAATGGCACTCCAGGCACTGATTCGTGCCGAACAGCTAAAGCTAAGTAATGAAGAATATTGGCACATTTTAGGCATGACCCACTCACATCGCTAATCGGTTCGCCAATCGCTTCGCAAGTAACGTCACCAATCTTTGTGAGATTGGTGGCTGTTAGTTTAGGTGCCATAGGTGATAGCATTGATGCTTAAGGCGTTACAAAACTACGGTTTTGTGCGACGGAGACGAGTAAGTCGGAACTATACGGTTTGAGCGAGCCCGATACGGTGAGAGCGGGCACCTGCATTCCGACAGAAAATCACTCCTGAGTCGTTGTCCGAAAGTTACCAACATCATTGTTGGTAGCGAATAGGCACAATCGGTTTCGTGTTCCGTTATCAGGCACGAGGGCATAATTACTGTGCTCGACTGAGTGGTTAGTGCAGCTAAATTAGTGCACTGGCAACGAGGGTGGTACCGCGAGTCTTTCGACCCGTCCCTTACTGGGATGGGTTTTTTTGTGCCTGATTTTTAGCCGGCACAGCGACCGTTCCCGAACAATAAAAAACAGGAGTTCGAGCGCGCCATGACAAATAAAGTTGAGCTTTACGACACGACCCTTCGTGACGGAACACAACAGGAAGGTATTTCACTTTCTGTTGAGGACAAGCTCGCTATTACGGAGCGTCTCGATCAACTCGGAATCGATGTGATCGAAGGCGGCTACGCTGGCGCAAACCCTAAAGATGACGAATATTTCCAGCGGGTTCAATCGCTCGATCTGAAGCATGCCCAAATCGCTGCTTTTGGAAACACTCGGCGTGCAAACGTCGATGCCGCCCAAGACCCCACGCTGAAGGCACTTCTCGACACCAACGCTCCAGTAGTTACGCTCGTAGGAAAATCATCTGAGTATCAGGTGAAGGACGTGCTACAGACTTCGCTCGAAGAAAACTTGGCGATGATCGCCGATTCTGTGAAATATCTTAAGGAGCAAGGACGTCGAGTTTTCTTCGACGCCGAACACTTCTTTGATGGCTACAAAATGAACGCCGAATATGCAACGCAGGCGTTACGAGTGGCGATGGAATCAGGAGCAGAACGTCTTATTCTCTGCGACACAAACGGCGGCACTCTTCCGAGCGAGGTCGCTTCGATTGTCACGCAGATGAAAGAAGATCTTGGCGATGATGCCGTGATCGGTATCCACTCGCACAACGACACCGATACGGCAGTCGCTTCCGCCATCGCAGCTGTCGAAGCCGGTGCCTACCAAGTGCAGGGCTGCATCAACGGATACGGCGAGCGCACCGGTAACGCCAACATGGTTAGCGTGATTGGCAACCTAAAACTGAAGATGGGCGTAGACGCTGTTTCGGACGACCAGCTTGCTTCGCTAACTGAAGTCTCAAATTTTGTATCTGAACGAGTGAATCGGTCACCCGACCAGTTCCAGCCGTTTGTTGGCTCAAGTGCGTTCTCGCACAAGGGCGGGCTTCACGCAGCGGCAACACAGAAATCGGCGCAGGCGTATCAGCACATCGAGCCTTCCTTGGTTGGAAACTCAAACGATGTGGTTATTTCTGAGCTCTCTGGACGCGGCAACATTGTTCACCGGATCAAGGAAATGGGTCTCACCGCCGATCTCGACGATGCCGACGCACGCCGAATTGTTCAGTATGTGAAAGATCAGGAATCGAAGGGCTTCTCATACGAGGGTGCCAACGCTTCATTCGATCTAGTTCTGCGCCGAAATCTTCCAAACTACGAAGCGCCGTACGAGTTAGTCGACTTCATGGTGGTTATCGAAAACCGTCGTCGCTCTTCGTTCGGCACTGGCTGGCGAAAAGATGGCGCAGAGCACCCAATGCTTTCAGAGGCAACGGTAAAGGTGCGTGTTGGCGACGAAATTTTGCACACCGCTGCTGAAGGTGATGGTCCGGTTGGCGCACTCGACGGTGCCCTACGAAAGGGCTTGATCGACGCATACCCGGAGCTTTCAGCTATTCGTCTTACCGATTACAAAGTTCGGGTGGTGAACGAAGGTGTTGGTACCGGCGCTGCTGTTCGAGTAGTAATCGAATCGGCCGACGACAAAAACGTTTGGTACACAGTTGGCGCTTCGACGAATATTCTCGAAGCTAGCTGGCTAGCACTCACCGATAGTTTTGAGTGGTGGCTGTTCCAAAACGGCGTCGCTGGCAAGTAGACGCTAGCTCAGTCGGAAGCCCGGTACGGCTCGCCGTCGGTCTGGATCACGAGTTCGGAAACTTCCTCGTGCCCGTTTATCTTGAACGCCCGAACTACCGGTCGAGTTTTTTCGACCAACGATACGATCACGTGGCGAGTCGAAATACTCGCCACTGCTACCGCGTTCTTGATGTCGGTTTTTGACGGATAGCCCTGCGTGAACGTGTGCGAATGATAAATCGCAACAAACTCACGATCTGTCTTTTTCGCCTTCTCTTGAGCCTCGATCAACTCGCCCGGCTGCATCGTGTATCGACTAATCGGCTTCGTGTTGACGTTCGACATTCGGTGCATTTCGTCGGCTTCATCACCCGTTCCAAGCAGCAGCCCACAACTCTCGTTGGGGTCGTCTTGAAGGGCGTGTGTAATGAGTTCGGCCAGTAATCGGCGCGGTATCTTAATCGACAAAAGTCTCGGCTCGTAGAAAGTTGAACGTAAGCAGATAATCAACTCTGCCCGCCAGCATGTAAATAAACGGCTGCGCGATTATACGTTCAGTCATAGAATCAATTGTCGGATTCGATCAACGTATTCGAATAAAGACGACGCACGACAAAGCTCAAGAAATCGAACGCAGCACTTTGATGAACCAAGAAGAACTCAAGCAATCGGCCGGAATCCTCGCTCTAATCCGAGTCAGGAATCAAGTAATTGACGGACTCCCCGACGAATACCGCCCTGCCGATGAAGCCGAGGCGTACCAGGTGCAAGAGCAGCTCCACGAGCTTCTCGATGAAGCCGGATACGGAAAAAGAGTCGGCTACAAGATTGGCTGCACGACTTCGGTGATGCAAAAATTTCTTGGCATAGATAATCCTTGCGCCGGCGGAATTTATAACACCGCTACCAACTACATCGCCGTAACGGCACAGCTCGACAATTTCTCGCACCCCGGTGTCGAATGCGAAATCGCTGCGTTCATTGGCAGCGATATGGTTCCAGCTAGCGATGGCTCACCGTTCACTCGAGAATCGGTTACTCCCTCTGTTCAGGCACTGTTCGGAGCTATCGAAATCGTGGACGACCGATGGACCGACTACAAGAAGGTCGACACCCCAACGCTCATCGCCGATGATTTCTTCGCTTCCGGTATCGTGCTCAGCCAGCCGAAACCAGCCAACGAAGCTCCTGATCTTGCCACCGCTCGTGGTCGTATGACCATCAACGGAACCGAAGTCGGTGAAGGTACAACCGGCGACATTCTGGGGCACCCGTACGAAGCACTCGCATGGCTTGCGAATTCACTTGCCGAGCGAGGCAAGCACCTACGTGCAGGCGAAATTGTGATGCTCGGTAGCGTTGTCGAAACCCAGTGGGTGCAACGTGGCGATGAAGTAGCAGTCGACATCGATGGTGTCGGCGGTGCGCTTGTAAAGTTCGTTTAGGCGCTTCTCCCCAGCTTTCAACACCGCTTGAACCCTGCGTTATCTCTGGTGGGTATATGATGCCGCTGCGCTAAATATTGCGCTGAGCACATGAGCCACCAGTTCAAGGACAGGCACTTTGAAGATCACCGATGTTGAAGTCATTAAATGGCATCCGGGAGCAGGAAAGAATTTCATCTACGTCAAGCTCTCGACCGATGCTGGAATAGTCGGCTGGGGCGAGGCTTATTCTCAGTCCGACCGTGATACGCAGATCGAAGCTCATGTTGATCAGCTCAAACGCTATTTGATCGATCGCGATCCGTTCCATATTCGTCACTTCATGCACGTTGTCCACGAAGATTTCGCCACAAAGCGATCGGCGATGGATCTACATTGTGCGGTCAGCGGTATAGAAATCGCCATGTGGGACATCGTTGGTAAAGCTACCGAGCAGCCGATCTACAACTTGATTGGCGGGCCTGTTCGACCTCACATTCGTGTTTATGCAAACGGGTGGGCACGTGGTTCAGGTGACGACGTTGCACAAACAGCGGCGACTCTTGTAGAGGAACGTGGATTCAACGCCCTGAAGTTCGACCCGTTCCCGGGTCCTTGGCGTGAGTACGTGAATCGTGACGAACTACAGCAAGCAGCCGACACCGTAGGCAAGGTGCGAGAAGCTGTAGGACCCGACGTTGAATTGCTTGTCGAAGTTCACCGTCGACTCGCCCCTATGAACGCAATTCGAGTGGCAAAGGAAATGGAACAGTACAACCCGTACTGGTTCGAAGAGCCCTGCCCGCCCGACAATATCGATGCGATCAAAGAGGTGAAAGAAAACACCACTATTCCGGTCGTAACCGGCGAATCGCACTACACTCGTAACGATTTCCGAGAGATTTTCGATAAGCGTGCAGTCGACATTATTAACCCGGATATTTGTAATACCGGTGGAATTCTGGAAATTTCGCAAATCGCTGCAATGGCGCAGCCGCACTACATCGGAGTTTCGCCACATGGTTACAACTCGACATCGGTAGGCCTGGCGGCTGGTGTACACGCATCAGCGAACATGCCGAACTTCTTGATCTACGAATATTTTGTAAACGTTGAAGATGTTTGCCGAAGCTTCACTTCGGGATACCTTGATCCGCACAACAGCTACATCGAGCTGCCAACTGCTCCGGGTCTGGGTATCGAAATCGACGAAGAGAAACTTGCGCAGCATCCGTACAAGCCGTTCCCGGCTCGCAATATTCGAACGGTAGAGGACGAGCGAAAGTGGCACTAGGCGGTTAGTTAGCTGATCTTTTGACCAACAGCCAACATCAGACTTCCCGAGCGGAGTCTGCGAAGTCGAGGGATCTGGGGCTGGTGTAGCGAGAGTGCCTGCGTGCGGAATTTGATCCTCGGTCGAGTATAAACGCGACGCCCCACCAGATCCCTCCTTCGTCGGGGAGTCAGATGTGGGCGATCGCCATGGACAGAGGTATCGACTACATTCTTAACAACAGCGCACCATGTTCGAGAAAAATAGATTAAAAACAAAAACCCTCGATCATTTTGATCGAGGGTTTCGTTTTAGATGTGCACCGACAGGCGGCCCCACCAGATGCTCACGCTCTCTCGCTAGGAGGAACAGCGGGGGCGTTAGCTAACTCGGTAGCCGCGGCGAGTCTTGTTCGCTGCGTAGTGGCTGTGTCGTGCGACCTGGTCGCCAAGCAAGTTGGCCTGGTTCAGCTCTTTGGCCGACACTAGCTTAGTGTCGAACGCATGGCCGAGGCGCTGGAATGCGAGTCGAATCACGTTACTCAATGTTTTCTCTCTTCGTATCAACTACTAAACGGAATCCGTACCGTTTAGTGTCCTACCAGTGGACTTCGTTATTACCCATCCGATGGACTAGGATCAATGATATCACCGCATTCAAGGAAAATATAACGATATCCGTCAAGTAAACACTCACTAACATCACTTATTGAACGTTTATTTTAGCAAACACCTGAAAACGTTACGATATCCGTCAATAAAAAAGCTTTTTATTATCCGATATCTAACAGCAGCGACGAATCCTGTGAATTCACTGGGTATTTTCGCCACTCTTTTTTGTAATCGCGCGAATACTTCCGAGACAACATGCCTCGAACAGATGCTTCGATCTGATTTCAGGGTTACGACGCTTGCTTGAAGCCGAACCTACTCGGGCTGTAACTGCTGAGTCGTTTCAGCGTCGTTGGCGATTTCTGACCAATCCCACAACTGTGGAATGGTTTCAATCTTCGCCCACATATTCTGCTGATCAGAGAAGTGCGGACTTGCCGGGTGGCCCGATGACCCGAGCGGAACGATCCATCGACCGTTGCTCCAGTTTGACGGATCGTGGATGTATCGATTGATCGGACCTGTCTTGATAGCGAACTCAGCAGGTGTCGAGCTACCGCTGGCAAACGGCACGTCGCCATCTCCAGAAGCTTCGACTTTCGGTGGATTTATCTGGGCTGCAGCACTCGGAAACGCTCCCGATAGAGGATGAACGTGTCCGGTTTTGTGTAGCTCACCCCAACGCCACTTAGCTGAATCGTCGCCGAGACGATTTACTAAATAATCGACTCCGGCCCTAAATGCGTTTTCGACTAGCTTGCTGGTATCGAAACCGTAGGGTGCGTCTCCTAATGTTCCGTCGCCAAGTCGGCGAATGAAATCAGGTTTGAGCTGTCGCCGAAGCTGATCTTCAGCTCCAGCATCTACAGCTTCGCCTGTCACACCACCGGCAAGCGATCCGAACGCAGCGATAGCAAGCTGCTTGTTGAGTTCACGAGAAGATGCGCCGTATACAGCGGCGGCTGAAGAGTCTTCTTTTAGATCCTGATCCCAGCCACTAAGAAGTCCGGCTGCTGTGGCATAGATACCATCAAGTCCGGCTAGTTCACCAATGGCACTGCTCAGTGCTTGAGCAGGAATCGAAACCGTATCAGCGTGAATTGACGACATATCGGCAACGGTCGCCTTCTTGCCTGCCAGATCGTCTATACGCCCACGAATTCGACGGGCTCTGTAGTCGGTTCCGTAAAGATGGGTTAGGTAGTGTTCGTAATCTTCACCAACAACACGCTGGTTGCAAGTTACGACCCAGCCACATTCGGGATTCTTTGACCGGGGCAGCTCAGCATTCGGAATGAAGCCGTTCCACTCGTGTTCTCCGGTCCAACCAGGAATAGGTCCCCAGCCGTTCTCTTGTCCACGTGAAGGAACGCGACCTTTGAACAGATATCCAAAGTTTCCGTGCACATCGGCGTACGGATAGTTGTTCACTCGATCGGTCCAAGTATCGAACGCTTTTTCGAGTTCATCAGCCGTCGTAGATTTCATCGCGCCGTATGCGGCATCGACCCATTTAGTTCCGCTGCGAGAGGCGGGATCGGAAATCGCAATGCCCCACCCTGAATCGACACTGCCTGAAATAATCGGACCGTGGTGGGTTTCGACAATCTCTACATCTTCAGATTCACCGCCGCGTACAGAAATTGTTTCGACGCTGCGAACGGCTTCAAGCCAGTTTTCTTTGAAGAGATATTCGACCTTGCTGCCTGAACGTCGGAGCTGTTCAACAAAGAGGTCTTGTGTGTCGGCTCCACCGTGAGTCATGCCCCAACCAACGAAATCGTTGTGGGCAAAGTGCATCGCCATTGGCACACCGGGGATCGAGTGCCCGAGTGTCTGGAATTCGGGAGTCTTTAGATGTACCTGATAGTAAACGTTTGGAACTTCGAGTCCGCGGTGTGAATCACCAGCAACGAGGGGCAATCCTGATTCAGTGCGATCACCAGAAATCGCCCAACCGTTCGACCCACCATCGGTTTCACGAAGCATCTCGGTTGCGTTCACAACACTGGTGAGTTCTTCGATGGCGTTTAGAGCAGCACCAGAGTATTCAGCCCCCGGAGGAACCGTCATCAGAGCGCCTGGCTGACTGCCCGGAGAAATTGCTGCTGTGCGTTCAGGTCCGATCTCGGCTGCCAGCTTTGCGAGCCATAACTTCGCCTGAAACGATCCTTCGGCAGTGTTACGCACTTTGTAGACGAGGATGCAGTGCCAGTCTTCCCATTTTTCCGGCTTCGTTCCAGTAAGCGTGTACTCAACAGGCAGCGGTGCGCTCGATTCGATATATGCGTTCACCCCGGCGGTGTAAGCCGTGATCATCGCTTTGGCTTCTGGGCTGCACACGTCTAGATCTCGCTTCGAAACGATCTTCAGCGCACGCCGACGCATTAGCCGATCTTGTGCCAATCCCAAGTCGCCAAGCTGCTCGGATGCTCGACCGAGACAACGTAATCGGTCGTAGTCCATCTGCCAAAGACGATCTTGGGCGGTTGCGAAACCCTGTGCGAAAAACAGATCGGCTTCGTTATCGGCCGTGATGTGCGGGATGCCCCATTTGTCACGGTGGATGGTCGCGCCGCTGACGATCCCCGCCAATTTCTGATCCGACGTCATATCGGGAATAGCGTTTTGAAGATCGGTGTCAGTTATCTGGTTCGTCATATTTTCTCGAAAGATTGTTTCTTGAATTGCGGGTTCAGCATCCGGCGGGTGCGTGACTTGGCGTATTTTGTCCCAACGTTGCGCAGTGTCAAGGATGGCGAACGGTGTAAACGAGGTTGACCCGAGGTAAAACAAGCAGATAATCGTCCTGCGCCTCGATATTTCGATTTCAAGCGAGATCGCACAAAGAAAAAATAGGAAATGTACGTTGAAGATAACTAGCGCCCGATCGTGGGTAGTCAAAACGCCATGGGACAACAATCCCGGAACCGACGAAGTACGCGAAGGAACGAACCGAACGTTCGTATTCATTCAGGTCGATACCGATGAAGGAATTACCGGATGGGGAGAGATCACAACTTATCCCGGCCCTGTTGCTAACGGAGCAATCTCCGCATTCGTCAATCAAATCGGCAAATGGCTAGTTGGCGAAAACCCGGAAGATATAGAACGCATCTGGGCGAAGATTTTTAGAGGCATGACGTATGTCGGCACTCGCGGTGCTACCACTGCTGCAATTAGCGGTATCGATATCGCTCTATGGGACATTCGAGGCAAGGCGCTAAACCAGCCGGTGTACAAACTTCTTGGTGGAGCCGTACGCGACAAGATCGCTCTCTATTGCCACCCACCAGAGCCGAAATCTCCTGAGCACATTACCGAATCGGTAAAAGAGATCGTGGCGTCGGGTCACCGTGCGTTCAAGATGGACCCGATGATGCACAACCTTCACGTCGGAAACGCCAGTTTCCTTGATGGTGAAATTAGTATCGAAGCCGAGAACGCTGCGATGGATGTCGTTGCTGCTGCTCGTGAGGCAGCCGGGCCAGACATCGAGATATTGATCGACGCTCACGGTATGTATAACGTTCCAACGGCGATCCGGCTCGCCAATCAGATGGCCGAGTGGGACATCTTCTGGTTCGAAGAGCCAGTACCTGCCGAAAGCTGGAAGGCGCTAAAGCAGGTGAAAGAGCAGATCACCCCGCTGATATCGGTCGGTGAGCGTCTGCACACTCGCTGGGAATTCGTTCCGATTTTCGAAAACGGTCTTGCCGACTACATCATGCCAGACGTGACTTGGACCGGTGGAATAACCGAGCTAAAGAAGATCGCAACCATGGCTGAGGCGTACTACGTGCCAATTTCACCCCACGACGCTTCGGGTCCGATCAACGTGATGTCGGGTGCGCAGGTGATGATGACCGTTCCGAACTTCTACAAGCTCGAAACGAGTCGATATGACCTGAGTGGCTACAACGTGATGGTCGATCACCCGCTGGATATTCGTGAAGGCGATCTCTACGTTACAGATCGACCGGGAATCGGTGTGAATCTCGATCCCGAATGGCTTGCCGCTCACGAAGTCGACATCGACAGCGAGTTCGCTGGCAAGGATTCCTAGTTCCTCCAGAGCGTTAAATAATCGACCGCAGCAACTTTGCGAGTGTTCCGTGCATCTGACTTGCATGGGTGTTCTTCTTAGAATTGGCAGAACAGAAGCAAGGTGGCTGCGGTCGATGCTGTTAAGACGGGTGATATTGCTGGCGATTGGCTTGTCGATACTGACGGTCGTCGCCTGTTCGCAGAACAACGAATTGCCGATCAACGCGCCCGCTACTGATTCCACATCAAGCAAAATTCAGGCACCAGAGTTCGATGTCGATAGTTTCGTTGAGCTAAAGCCAAATCCAGAGATTCGTGAGCTTGATCCTGAAATAGATCTGGGCTTCTACGAACGCGAGCGCATCCCACGCGACGCAATCGAACCGATCTACACGCCAAAGTTCGTAACTCCCAACGAGGTGACCCTCCAGCCAGACGAAATCGTAATGGGGCTAATCATCAACGGCGATGCAAGAGCCTACCCAACCGGCTTACTTCGGGTGAGAGAAATGGTGAACGACGACGTAGGTGGCACGCCCGTTCTCGTTAGCTGGTGACCAATTTGCTACACCGGCCTCGTGCATGACCGGCGAATCGATGGCGTTGAACATACTTTTGGCAACGAGGGTGCGCTGTTCAAGAGCGCAATGACCTGGTGGGACTGGGAGACTAAGAGCATCTGGTCGCAACCGTGGGGGGCAGCCATAGAAGGCGAACTCACCGGCACTCGACTCACACTTCTGCCGTACGAACTAGTTCCGTGGAGATCGTGGGTGGAACGACAACCCAACACGAAAGTCCTTATCGATGAACGGGCGAGTCTGGTCTACAACGGACGATTCCCGATCGATCGATTCGTGATCGGCGTGTCGTTCGGTGAAGCAGCGAAGGGATTTTACTTTGCATCGTCTGCGAATCAGGGAATCGTGAACGAAACGGTTGGCGAGTTTCCTGTGGCGCTCTTCGCCGATGCAGAAACCCGGGTGGTTCACGTGTTCATAAGTTCGCCTCGGGCGGGATTAAGTGGAGCACAAGATTTGCCTGAAGTTCTGACATTTCACGCTGTTGAGGCAGCGATCGAATTAGAAGATTCGACCGTCCAAGACATCGAGACAGGCTCGACGTGGGACATTGAAGCTGGAGTTGCCACTGACGGATCGCTGAAAGGCGCTCTGCTGCAACGAGCACCGTTCATATCGTCTTACTACTGGGCTTGGGAAGACTTTAATCCCCACACTGAGTTCTGGCCAAACAATGAAGGCCGTTTTGACGAGCTTGAGTAGCCGTGGGATTTCACGTGTTAAAGAAAACGACCGCAGTGCTGTAATTGGCACTGCGGTCGTTTTCAGTTAGATCTCAAAGGTCAGTCGAGCGAGCTTATCCAGCTACCAAGCCAGCGATCATGTCGCCGACCTGACCGGTTGTTAGCGGTCGCTCGCCACCGGTTGCGATGTCGTGCGTGCGGTAGCCCTCTGAAAGAACAGAGTCGATAGCATTCTCGACAATCTCAGCTTCAGCATTTAGGCCGAGCGAGAGTCGAAGCAGCATTGCTGCGCTAAGGATCGATGCCATTGGGTTGGCAAGCGACTTACCTGCGATGTCAGGTGCAGAACCATGAATAGGTTCGTACAGAGCTGGCTTACCGCCACGTCGACGTCGGCCATTCTTAGGCGGAAGCGAAGATAGCGATGCAGAAGGAAGCATACCGAGCGATCCACCGATCACAGCAGCTTCGTCAGAAATGATGTCGCCAAAGGTGTTCTCGGCAACGATGACGTCGAATGAAGATGGGTTGGTGATGATCTGCATCGCTGCGTTATCGGCAAGCATGTGGATCAATTCAACGTCGGGGTACTCAATACCGACTTCAGTGGCGATCTCGCGCCAGAGTCGTGAAGACTCCATAACGTTCATCTTGTCGAGTGAGTGAACACGCTTCTTGCGGTCTTTAGCCAGTTCAAATGCCATTCGAACTACTCGCTCGATCTCTTTTTCAGAGTAAGCAAGAGTGTCGACGGCTCGGCGTCCTCGGGAGTTCTCCCAACGGCGCTTTGGCTTACCGAAGTAAAGACCACCTGTGAGTTCTCGAACGATGATGAAATCAACATCAACGAGAAGTTCGGGTCGAAGTGGCGAAGCGTCGATTAGCTGTTCGTAGACCTTTGCTGGTCGCAGGTTTGCGAACAGTCCCAATCCTTTACGAAGAGCGAGAATACCGTCTTCAGGTCGAACCTTAGCGAGCGGGTCGTCCCACTTCGGTCCACCGACTGCGCCGAAAAGCACAGCGTCAGAACCAAGAACAATGTTCATGGTGTCTGCGGGAAGCGCACTGCCCGTAGCGTCGATGGCTGCACCACCAACAGGGCCAGTCACGTAAGTGAAATCATGACCAAACCGACGCCCAATAGCGTCAAGTACTTTTACTGATTCGGCGGTGACTTCTGGGCCAATGCCATCTCCACCAAGAACTGCGATCCGTGCGTCCATCTAAAAGGCTCTGCTTTCGGTATTCGAAACTGGGTCTTCTCTAAAAAAACAACCTGTGCAGTCTAACAGCGCGTAGCCATACTCACCACCGCAATTTGCAATGAGTGATGAAAACGCCCTGATAGGACTACCAGCGGGCGGTGCGCTTTTCCTCGAATGAGTCGATTGCTTCGCCGAGTGACATTGTGATTCCAACGTCATCCAATCCTTCAAGAAGCGAGTTCTTTCGGAAGGGGTCGACATCGAACTTTGCGCTAAGGCCTTGATCGTCGGTAACCGTCTGTGTGTCGAGATCGACAGTTACTTTGTAGCCAGAACCTCGAAGTGCACGCGCCATGATGGTGTCGACTTCCGATTCGCTGAGAATCACTGGAAGCAAACCGTTCTGCATGCAGTTGTTACGGAAGATATCGGCAAAGCTTGTTGCGATGATTGCCTTGTAGCCCATTTCCATCAAAGCCCACGGAGCGTGCTCACGTGATGATCCTGAGCCGAAGTTTCGGCCACCAACCAGAATGTTGGCAGTGCTGTAACGATCTTCGTTCAAGATGAAGTCGGGATTTGGAACGCCGTCTTCAAGGTATCGCCAGTCGAAGAATGCGAACTCGCCAAAGCCGGTTCGCTCAATTCGCTTGAGGAACTGTTTCGGGATGATTTGGTCGGTGTCGACGTTAGCTCTGTCGAGCGGTGCGACGATACTTGTGAGCTTCGTGAACTTTTCCAATTGCGTTACCTTCTGACTGACTAGCTAGTTTGCTACTGGCTGACTTAGTACTGGAATTACTAAGATAAAAATCTATTTGCTCGAGCTGTTCCGCTTGGAACGAGCTCGCCTGTTTTCTAATTCTTTCCGTCTGATGCCTTCCTTCAGAGCCTCTTCTAGAGGATCGACCGGAAGTGGCGGAGTTACTGTGATCATGCCGACTTTGGCGTGTCGAGCTTCCTGACGTTTGTGTAGTTCGTTTACAACAAGTATTGCTGCGACACCGAGAACGGCCAACAAAATATCGGCAATGATTAGACGTTGGTGAGCAACTATTACATCATCAATCGTCTCTCGAACCGAGTACCAAAACCAACCAATGGTTCGAGGGTTGAAGAAGAACACTGCGACGAATATCACTGCCCATACATGAACGATAGCCGGGACTTTGCCCTTCTCTTTCCATGCGGTTTCATCGCTAGTGGTTACGTCAGGATCGCTTCCACGGAAGAGTTCTTTGAACACCTGCCATGGCTTCACCAAATTGAACACTGGAATGAAGAACCACAAAACGGCCTTTTCAGCAGTGAATCCCTGCTCGGCGTTTTTCATCGCTAATACGTTTCGGCTGGCACGATGTGCGAACGAACCGAAAGCAAACATATTCATTAGCAACACGGCCATCAGCAATACGAACAGTATCGCTCCGGTGTCTTTCACCGATGTGTACTTATCTTGAACGTCCATCAAACGACTACATTCGGGCGTAAGCGAGATGATGTCGACTTCGGTTGTACAGTTGATGCCTTCTGCTTCGGCGAATGCGATGATCTCTGCGATGTCGCGAAGACTCGATTGCTGAGTCGGTGGAACGCTAATCATTCCCTGATCTCGCAGATCACTCAAATAGCTCACCGTTGATCGGTCTTGCCATGCAAGCACGAGTGCTACTACAACCCACATCATCAAAGCGATAATTACCCATTTAACTTGGGTTCTGTTCGATTCGAATGAATACGGTTCGTAGCGCTTGACCTTCGCTCGATCCATTTCAGATCGACCGGTGATCCGGCGCATCATTCCGCCGCCACCGGCTATTGAACCCTCTTGGGAATCTCGGGTTCGACGACCTTTTTTAGACGAGTCTTCACCGCCAATTCGCCTGTCTTTCGGCGGTCGGGGGTCGAAGTTCGATCCGGATCCGGTCATCTAATTACACTCACTGACTCTTGGTTGGCTGCCTAGTCGGAAAACCGAACTAGTCGGTCTCCCAGTCTCTAACGTCTACGAAGTGACCTTCGATAGCAGCTGCTGCTGCCATTTCAGGGCTTACAAGGTGTGTACGACCGCCCTTGCCCTGTCGGCCTTCAAAGTTTCGGTTAGATGTTGAAGCACATCGTTCGCCCGGAACAAGAATGTCGGGGTTCATTCCCAAACACATCGAGCAACCAGACTCACGCCACTCGAATCCAGCATCCTTGAAGATGGTGTCGAGTCCTTCTTTTTCAGCAAGCATCTTGGTGAGTGTTGAACCCGGCATGATCTGCGCTCGAACGCTCGAAGCGACAGTGCGCCCCTTCACGATCAATGAAGCAGAACGAAGGTCTTCGATTCGTGCGTTTGTGCAAGATCCGATGAACACTCGGTCGATTTCAATATCTTCAATCGAAGTTCCGCCTGTGAGCCCCATGTACTCAAGTGCGTGCTCTGCTGAAGAAACATCAGCAGGGTCTTCAAAATCATCCGGAGAAGGAACACGATCGGTGATTTTTGCCACCTGACCCGGGTTCGTGCCCCAGCTTACGTGCGGCTCGAGAGTATCGCAGTCGATCTCAAGCAGCTCGTCGTATTCAGCATCTTCGTCGCTGGCAAGCTCACGCCATTCAGCTACGGCTGCGTCGAAGTCGTCACCCTTAGGAACGAACTTGCGACCCTTCATCCAGTCGAACGTTGTGTCGTCTGGAGCGATCAGGCCGGCTCGTGCGCCACCTTCGATAGTCATATTGCAGACGGTCATTCGTCCTGCCATGTCGAGCTTCTTGATGGCATCGCCTGTGTACTCAACAACGTAGCCAGTCCAGCCAGCCGTTCCGACTTTACCGATGGCAGCGAGGATCATGTCCTTGGCGGTTACGCCCTGCTTGAGCTCGCCGTTGAAGCGAACCTCCATGGTCTTAGGTTTTGCCTGTCGGAGGGTCTGAGTTGCGAGCACGTGCTCTACTTCAGATGTTCCAATACCGAACGCCAGCGAACCGAACGCGCCGTGCGTCGACGTGTGTGAGTCGCCACAGACGATGGTCATTCCTGGCTGGGTGTAACCCTGTTCCGGGCCGATAACGTGAACGATTCCCTGCGCTGCAGAATCGATGTCATAGAGCACAACACCGGTGTCTTTGCAGTTCTGGCGAAGAGTGTCGACCTGCACACGTGCGATCGGATCTTTTATGTCTTCGTTACGTGTGTCATCGGTCGGCAGATTGTGATCGACCGTTGAGATCGTGAGATCGGGGCGACGAACCTTGCGGTTCGTGATTCGCAGGGCTTCGAAAGCCTGCGGGGAGGTGACTTCGTGCACCAGGTGAAGGTCGATGTAAATAAGAGCTGGCTGGCCTTCAGGCTCGGCAACTATGTGCTGTTCCCAGATCTTCTCGAACATGGTCTTTGCCATGTGCACGTAACTCCCAGATTCTTTATTTTTTGTGAGCCGAACGCTCACAACTTTCATTTTCGATCAATATCGCTCTATCTCAGAGAAATGAACAGAAATAGTAGCGTAAAAACGGCACCCCGAATAATTTCGAGGTGCCGCTTCCTTATGTTTCACTTTGCGAGCTGCGATCTACACCGCGCCCGTTGAAGCAGATTTATCCTGCACACCAATCGTGATCAATCGGTTTATTGCGTTTACGTACGCCTTAGCCGATGCCACAACGATGTCGGAATCTGATCCACGCCCTGAATAAACCGATCCGTCTTTGGCAACCCTTATGGTCACTTCACCAAGCGAGTCGATTCCTTCAGTGACCGCCGATACAGCGAACTCAGTGAGTTCGATATCGAGATCAACGACCGAGTCGATAGCCTTACAGACTGCATCGACAGGACCAGTGCCCTTCGATTCGACTGTTCGGGTTTCGCCATCAGGACAATCCAACGTGATCTTCGCCTCAGGCTCGGTGTCATTGCCGCAAACGACGTGGACTGAATCTACTTTGTAGATACGGTCGGTGTCGACGTAGCGGTGCTGCTCCGACATGAGTGCTTCAAGATCGACGTCGGTAACTTCACGTTTGTTGTCGGCGAGATCCTTGAACGTAACGAATACGTTTGCGAGCTCTTCATCCGACAAGTCATACCCAAGTTCATGTAAGCGTGATCGTAGACCAGCCCTACCCGACAGCTTGCCAAGCACGATTGCCTGCCCACGCCATCCGACAGTGTCTGGTTCCATGATTTCGAAAGTAGTTCGTTCCTTCAGGTAAGCATCTTGGTGAATACCAGACGAGTGCCTGAAAGCGTTCTGACCGACGATAGCTTTGTTCGCTTGAACAGGAATTCCAAATATCGAACTAACCATTCGGCTGGAGTTGCCGATTTCAGTCGAATTGATGTTGGTATCAACCTTGTAGTGATCGGGACGAGTTTCAATCGCCATGATCACTTCTTCGAGAGCGGCGTTACCGGCACGCTCACCGAGTCCGTTGATACAGCCTTCAACCTGCCGGGCACCGTTTTCGATGGCAGCAAGTGAGTTGGCAGACGACATTCCAAGATCGTTGTGACAGTGAACACTAATCACAGCTTCATCGATGTTTGGAACGTTATCTTTGATGCCCTTGATCAACGCACCGAACTCTTGGGGAGTTGAATACCCAACAGTGTCTGGAATATTGACCGTAGTCGCACCGGCTTTGATCACCGCTTCGACCATCGCATAGAGATACTCAGGCTCGGTACGCGAGGCGTCCATCGGCGAAAACTCAACGTCATCGACGTAAGTCTTCGCATGGGCGACTGCGTTCACGGCCATATCCATGATGGCTTCACGGTCTTTCCGCATCTGGTGCATCAGGTGGATATCGGAGGCAGAGAGGAACGTATGAATACGTGCGTTCTCAACACCTTCGAGCGCCTTACCTGCTGCATCGATATCGGCTTTCACCGCACGCGCCAGAGAAGTAATCACAGGACCTTTCACCTCTTGGGCGATTCGGCGTACTGCCTCAAAATCACCGGGGGAACTACCTGCGAAACCTGCTTCAATCACATCAACGCCTAGCTTATTTAGCTGGTGAGCGAGACGAAGCTTCTCTTCAACTGTTAGACCCGCACCGGCAGATTGTTCGCCGTCACGTAGGGTCGTGTCGAAAATAATTACTTTTTCTTGTGTATCGCTCTTTTGCGCCATGTGATTTCCTCCAGCGCTCGACCTAATTGACGGGCTACACCCGCCGGGTTTGAATGCCGGCCCTTATCGAGAAGACCGGCATTCCCTTCAAAAAGAAGTGACTACAAATTTATGTAGTCGACTCCAACCAAGGCATCATGTCGCGAAGTTCTTTACCGACCTTCTCGATACCGTGAACTTCGTTATCGGCCCGCATCTGCTTGAACTTGTGCTGACCTTCATCGTTCTCAGCGATCCACTCACGAGCGAATTCGCCCGACTGAATCTGCTTGAGTACCTTCTGCATGTTCTTCTTCACGTTTGAGTCGATAACGACTGGACCACGTGAGTAGTCTCCATATTCAGCTGTTTCACTGATGGAGTACCGCATGTGGCCAAGACCACCCTGGTACATCAGATCAACAATGAGCTTGAGTTCGTGAAGAACCTCGAAGTAAGCAGATTCTGGTTCGTAACCAGCTTCAACCAATACTTCAAATCCAGCCTTCACCAATTCGCTCACACCACCGCAGAGAACAGCCTGCTCACCGAACAAGTCGGTTTCGGTCTCTTCCTTGAAGGTGGTCTCCAAGATGCCGGCTCGTCCACCACCGACACCCTTGCCGTAAGCAAGTGCGAGGTCGTGAGCTTTACCCGATACGTCCTGGTGAACAGCGATGAGACATGGAACACCAAGTCCTCGCTCGAATACCGCACGCACTCGGTGGCCAGGAGCCTTAGGAGCGATCATGACCACGTCGACGCCTTCAGGTGCAACGATCTGTTCGTACAGAATCGTGAAGCCGTGGGCGAAGAGAATAGCCTTACCTTCAGTCAGGTTAGGCAGAACGTCTTCTTCGTAAACCTTCTTCTGAACGGTGTCAGGAAGGCAGAATGAAATCAGATCAGCACGCTTGGTTGCTTCAGCGTTAGAAACAACTTCCAAGCCAGCTTCTTCAGCAGTCTGCTTGCTGCGGCTGCCTTCATACAGGCCAACAATTACGTTGAATCCGCTGTCCTTGAGGTTCAGCGCGTGGGCGTGACCCTGTGATCCGTAACCCAATACTGCAACAGTTTTGTCGCGCAGTATCGAATCATCAATATCTTTGTCGTAAGTGAGAGTAGCCATTTCGAATTGTCAGCCTTAGGGCTCGTGATTTTGTGTTCTGCTAGCAGTCCTAGCAGCATGCTTTAGAAGCGTTCTTAGACGCTTCCAGATTCACCAGTAGTAATTGGAAGTACATATGTCGGGTTACTTGCATCGGCCTGATAAAGACCATCGTCTTCGCCTTCAACAAGCGTGCCTCTGAGTGTCGCCACTCGACCAGTTCGAATCACTTCCAGTAATCCAAACTTCTTCATCAACTCGATCAACGTGTCGATCTTCTGTCGGCCGCCGGAAATTTCCAGTGTCAGACTTTCGACTCCGATGTCGATAACGTTTGCGCGGTAGACATTAGTCAGTTCCAGCACTTCACCACGTGATGCAGCAGGTGCCGCAACCTTGATGAGCGCCAGTTCTCGCCAAACGATGTTTTGTTCAGTTATATCGCGAACTTCCACAACATCGATCAAACGATCAAGCTGTGCAGCCACGTGTCGTACAACTTCGTCAGGTCCTTCGACCACAAAAGTCATTCGAGAGAAACCAGGTCGTTCTGATCGCCCAACAGCCAAGCTGGCAATGTTGAACCCGCGTCGTCGGAAAAGACCAGATATGCGAGCGAGTACGCCCGGCTTATCTTGAACCAGTGCCGAGATTGTTCGTTGGAATGTTCCGTTGGCTTGGTTATTGGGTGCCATTAGTTCGGGTCCTCGATCAGTTCCTGAACGCTTTGACCAGCAGGAATCATTGGGTAAAGATCATCTACTTTTTCGATAACGAAATCGACGATAACCGGGCCATCGTGGGCGTTAGCCTCAGCGATAGCCGATTCAAGATCGTCTTGATTCGTTACTCGAATGCCCTTCATTCCATAAGCTTCTGCAAGCTTTACGAAATCCGGGTTGGCGGTGTAGGTCTCAGCCTGATAATCGCCGTCGTAGAAGAATCCCTGCCACTGGGTAATCATGCCCAAGTGGTTGTTATTCAAAATTGCGTACTTCACTGGCAGATTGTTCTCAACAGCTGTCGCCAGCTCCATGAGAGTCATCTGGAAGCCACCGTCACCACAGATCGACCAGACCAGCTTGTCTGGGTTTCCAACCTGCGCACCGATAGCCGATGGAACTTCATAGCCCATCGTTCCAGCTCCACCCGAAGAAAGCCATGAATTGGCGTTCTTGAACTGGTAGTGCTGAGCAGCCCACATTTGGTGCTGACCAACTCCAGTAGTAATAATCGCTTCACCCTGAGTTACGTCAGAGAGAGCCTTCACAACATGCTGCCCCATAAGACGGTCGGTCTCTGGAATTCGCAGTGAAGGGTGCTCTGCTTTGAGATGCTCGATGTGCTGCAGCCATTCGACGTGAGTGTTCTGATTCACTTTAGGAATCAACTGGCCGAATACGTCTTTGATGTTGCCGACTACAGGAGCTTCAACTTGGATGCTCTTGTTGATTTCAGCAGGATCGATGTCGACGTGGATCTTCTTAGATCCGGTCGAGAATCGCTTGGAATCGCCAACAATACGATCGTCGAATCGACTACCAAAGTTGATAATCAAATCGGCTTCATCAACCGCCAGCGAGGCGTACGCCATGCCGTGCATTCCTGGGAAGCCAGTGCTCAGCACATGGTCTTCAGGGAACGATGAAATTCCGAGCAGCGTTGTAACAACAGGAATCTGTGCCTTCTCGGCAAGTTCCTTGAGTTCGTCGAATGATCGTGAGAGAACAACACCGTGACCAGCGAGGATCACTGGGCGTTCAGCTTCGTTGATCAGCTTTGCTGCTGCTTCAACTTGCGATTCTTCAGCCTTACCCGGAACGCTGTAGCCGGGGAGGTCAATTGGCGCATCGGCATCGTATTCACCCATCTCGGTGAAAACGTCTTTAGGAATATCGATCAGCACAGGACCGGGTCGACCGGTTCGTGCGATGTGGAACGCCTCGTGAATGGTCGCACCGAGATCGTCGGCTCGCATTACGAGGTAGTTGTGCTTGGTAACGGGAAGCGTTGCACCAGTGATATCGGTCTCTTGGAACGCATCGGTTCCGATCGCAGCGCGACCAACCTGACCAGTGATTGCAACCATTGGAACTGAATCCATCATGGCCGTAGCCAATCCGGTCACAAGGTTTGTCGCACCGGGGCCTGATGTTGCAAAAGCTACACCAACGTTGCCGGTTGAACGTGCGTATCCGTCGGCAGAGTGGGCTGCGCCTTGCTCGTGTCGAGAAAGAATGTGGCGCAGATCGGGATACTGCGAGAGAACTCCGTAGAGCGGAAGAATAGCGCCACCTGGAATGCCAAAGACCACGTTGACGCCCTCATTGAGGAGCGCTTCGCAGACTATTTGACTACCACTGAGGTGCTTGGACATATCTATTTCCTGGCTCGATTGCCGAATTTACTCGGCAATTCCTTCCTACCACTACTAGTAACTATCGATTCACAACTTTCGGCGGGCAAAAAAAAATCCCGCCCCTTCACAAAGGACGAGACTTGCATCCCGCGGTACCACCTTCGATTGCCTTGCTTTCAACTTGTGATGAAAACAAGACCACTCAAGGAACCGTAACGTGGCCAATCCCGTTTGATCCTAGTCCCGTTTACCGGAATTCAGACCAACCGCTCCAGGGTGAGTTCTCGAATTAGTACGCACCGGATTCACACCAACACCGGCTCTCTCTTGCGTACTGCGTTCGGTACTACTCCCGTTCACAGCGTTTCACACACGACAATTATAAGTGTTCAGACTGTCGAGAAGCAATCATCTGAACTTAGAACGACATAATCAAAACCAACTATTTTCGATTTAGGCTGCCAATTCCTCCCCGTGGGTCGGCCACTGGCATACACTTCTCCGGTTCTCGAAAACTATTCGACGCAAAATCTCACGCGGAAATATTGTCTACACTCGCCAACGTCCAGTTACGTAATTTCAAGTGGTCCGATCTCGATTCGCTTCAGCAACTGCTGAACGAAGCTGGTCGCCACGGTCACAGAGACTGGCCAAGCAACTCGAACGATCTTCGAGCCGAACTTGAATTCCCTCGAGTTAAACCCAAACGGAACATCGTTTTAGCAATGAGCGGTGATTCGGCAATCGGGTACGCCATCGTCGAGCCAGAATCGAACATTGGCCGCTCAGTTATCGGAATTGGTAGCAGCCTAGTTGGGCTTGCAACACGAAATCAGCTGCTCGAATGGGCAATGACGAGAGCCAAAAATGAAGCTCCAGTTGCACACCTATCGACTCGTGACAATGAATCTGAACTCGAAAAACTCGTCGAGCAGTTCGGTTGGAAGAAAGTTCGCAAGTACTTAAAACTTGTCGTCACTTCGGATTTGAAGGCAGCGCCAGCAGTCATTCCCGAAGGGTTTTCGGTTAGGACAATGCTGGGACTCGATGAAGTGCCTGAACTGACTTATCTGCAGAACGCTGCCTTTGACGAGCACTTTGGGTATTCGCCAAACACCGAGGACGAAATTCGAGCACGACTTATATCAGCCGATTCAAATATCGACGATGTGGTGATGATTCACGATTCGTACGAGCAGCTGGTCGCTTACTGCTGGACTCAGGTTCATGACAGATCGGGTTCTAGAGTAGGGCGAATAGGCATGACGGGCGTTTTACCAACGGCGAGAAAACAGGGGCTAGGCAGAGCAATCGCTGAAGTCGGTTTCAACCACCTGCTTACAAGAAACGTTGAATCGGCTGAATTGGACGTCGATTCTGTGAATACACCTGCAATCAAGGTTTACTCGTCTATGGGATTCGAACGAAGCAGTGAAGTTAACTGGTGGGAACGCTCGCTCTAACGATATTTAGCGTCAGCTGATCATCGTTAGCGAACCGGCGAACCTATCCGCCAGCAGCAGGAACTGCCGTGATCGACGGCGTAGGAATTAGATCGCGGTACGTTGCAAGCAGTGCGTCTGTAGATCGTTCCCAGCTCAGCGTTTCAGCGTGCTCACGAGCAGCAGCACCCATGCGAGATCGCATCAGGTCGTCGCCAAGAAGTTCACAAAGACGTTCTGCCATCACATCGCTCTGTTTCGCTGGGACTAAAAATCCCGTTGAACCACTTTGAACGATCGTCGGCAGGCCGCCAACTTCGGAAGCGACGACTGGCCGCCCACACGCCGACGCTTCGAGTGCGGCGAGTCCAAAACTCTCGTAGTGAGAAGGTAGAACGCATACGTCCGCAGCGTTGTAGTGAACCGGAAGTTCGTCTTGGCTAACCGACCCAATGAATCGAACTGATTCGGTGAGTTTCATTCGGCTGGCGAGTTCTTGAAGACGCGCCTTCTCTTGAGAGTTTTCATCTCCGCCAACAACATTCAATGTAATCGAATGAGTGTTTTCGAGACTTGCAACGGCTCGGAATAGAACGTCCAGCCCCTTCAAAGGCTCAAGTCGTCCTACAAATAAAATATTCTTCTCTTCGCCGTAGCCGAGATAATCGCGAGATTGTTGTTTCGACATAGGTCGGAATCTCGAGAGATCGACACCCGGTGGAATTACGCTGACGTTGGACGAATCGACACCGCAGTATTCAACTACGGCTTCTTTTTCATGCTCAGTCCAGACAATTACCGATTGAGCACTACAAGCGATTTCAAGCTCTGAGGAATCACGCTGTTCAACTTCTGATTCTTCCGGACGACCACGGCGTTTCATTTCAGCCATGGTGTGGAAGCTGGTTGTGTGCGGGACACCCCATTCCGATGCAAGTCGCATACCTACGAGACCCGAGAGCCAGTAGTGCGTGCTTACGAGGTCATATTGAAGTCGATTCTCAATCACGAATCGACGCATCTGTGATGCAAACTGCGGTAGAAGTTCGTATACGCCTGTCTTGTCGAGAGATGGCGGCCCGGCCGGCAGGTGAATGAGTCGTGCACCGGGAGCCAACATAACAACCTGAGGATCAAGCGGGTCATGGTGGCGTGTAAATACGTCGACCTGAACTCCCCGAGCGGCAAGTCGTTTTGCCATCTCAAGGATGTATATGTTCATGCCGCCGGAGTCTTTATTACCCGCTTGGCGGGTAGGACATCCGTGGACTGTAATTACTGCTACGTGCATGGTTGAGAACGGGCTACTTTGCCTGAGACCGGCGAGTGGCCGTTAGTGCGAATACCTGACGGTCGATGCCGCCAAGATGATATTTATAAGATTCGTTTCCGCGCATGAAATCGAACACACGGTGCCCGGCTTCAATCGATGATTTGATCGCTAAAGCGTGGTTTAGCAAGCCAACCGATAGTTTCGACTGGGCGGGATTGTACCCGCTGTTATACAGATAGCGCACATTTCCAGAGACGAATGACAGCGATGTGGCTTCTCGTTCGCCATCTACTTCAAGGAAGCAAAGCCGTGTCGATCCTTGTCGTGCGAGCTCAACGGCAGCCTTACAAAAGAACTGCTCGCGATCAGCTGTCATAAACTCGTTTTTATCGGGAGTGCTCATCCGATGCAGCCGCATGAAATCGGCCATAGCCTCTTCAACTTCAACAGGATCAGAAAGCTCTATCTGGCGCACTTCTCCGGCCGCTTCAAGGCGCCTTAGCTTGCGACGCAGCTCATGCCGATCTTTCTTTCGAAGGCTCGATACATACTCATCCCAAGTAGATGGCAGGTCGAGTCGAGGAGCAACATCTTCTTGTTCGAGTTCCACGTTCCAGCCCGCTTGTTCAGCGGCCTCACGGAACTGAGTAATCGTCGGAGAATTTCCGGGCAGTGACTGCAGAAGAATTTTATCGATCTCGGTCATTTCATCAATGTGAGAAACGATCGACTGTATGCAGTTTGGGGTTAGTCGATCTCGAGTTAGGAAATCGTGATAGTCGACTAGGTCAGTGCTTCCGAGAAAACTAATCTCAGAGCCATCGATCATTAGAGGGGCGATCATGTTCACATCGCCAGATTCAGACCGAACAACCAAAAGCTTTAGCTCTGAATCGCCATGGAATTCCGACCACCAGGTCTTTTGCCATGCTTGCGAATCGAAGAACGTTGGTTCGTTGCACCCTTCTATCAGGCGTTGCCAGTGATCTGCGAGACTTTCGAAAGTCCCTTGCTCGATCCCGGCGCTACAACAAGTCAATTTAGCGGCTGTTCCTTTAGCAAATAGTTTCGAATCGTTCTTCGGTCGGCAGCGAATTACTTACCGCTATTAAGAAGATTCATCACAGAATCGATGTCAGGCTCAACATATTCGAGTTCGACGAGAGCTCGTTTTTCTGCTGTGCTCGGATCCTTCAATCCATTCCCAGTAAGGATGCAAACAACCGTCTTACCGGTAAGATCGACACCCAATTCGGGTAGCTTAATCAACCCAGCGACAGAAGCGGAAGAGGCAGGCTCGCAGAAAATGCCCTCTTCTCGGGATAATCGCAAGTAAGCATCGACAATTTCGTTATCGTCGACCATGTCGATCATGCCTTCGGACTCATCTCGGGCAGCTTCGGCCTTCTCCCAGCTAGCAGGATTACCGATTCTGATCGCGGTTGCGATGGTTTCCGGCTTCAGCACCGGCTCACCTCGAACGATTGGCGCTGCACCGGCCGCTTGAAAGCCCATCATTTTTGGAGTGGTTTCCGAACGGCCCAACGCCTGATATTCGTTGAAACCTTTCCAGTAGGCAGTAATATTTCCGGCATTTCCAACCGGGATGCACAGCATGTCGGGAGCTTCACCGAGTTCATCGACAATTTCGAATGCGCCAGTTTTCTGACCTTCGATCCGGTATGGGTTTACCGAGTTCACCAACTCGATATCCATAACTTCAACGATGCTGCGGACAGCGTTTAGTGCATCATCGAAACTGCCGTTCACAGCGAGAATACGAGCTCCGTACGCCATTGCCTGAGCAAGCTTGCCAAGCGCAATTTCGCCGGCCGGAACCAGTACGAGGGTTTCGAGTTGGTATCGTGCGCCATAAGCTGCTGCCGCCGCACTGGTGTTCCCAGTTGAGGCACAGATAATCCGCTTCTTGCCAGCTTCGAGAGCCTTAGCGACTGCCATAACCATGCCGCGATCTTTGAACGATCCGGTTGGGTTACAGCCTTCGAGTTTGAAATAAAGATCTTTGCATCCGAGCGAATCGCCGATGCTTTGGGATCGTACAAGCGGGGTGCTTCCTTCGCCGAGTGAAACCGATGGAGTGGCATCAGTGACAGGTAGAAATTCGCGATACCTATCTATTAATCCAGACTTCATCGTCAACGGGAAGTACGCTCCTGATCAAGCTGAGCACTTGCTCAACTACTAAACAACTAACCGAGCGTTACGCCCGATCACCATAGGTTTCTACACGCAGCAAGCTATCGAGCTCGAGAACCGTATCAAGCTCTTTGATCGCACTTACAGCACTCTGCATGTTAGCTTCTCGTGCCGGGTGAGTCATTATCACCAGATCTGCGTGACCATTCTCGATATCGGTATCTTTTTGCAGTACCGAATTGATGCTAATGTCCGCGTCGCCCAGAACTCTTGCAACATTTGCGAGCACACCGGGACGATCTGAAGCCGTCATTCGAATGTAGTACTGGCAGACGTGATCGTCCATTGAGGCAATAGAAAATGGTTCGGGCACGGAAGATGCTGAGCCGTTTGCTGGAACACCGCTGGCGATCCTAAGAACATCGCCCATTACTGCGCTTCCAGTTGGGTTCGGTCCTGCTCCGGGACCCTGGAACCAAAGCGGTCCAACAAGATCGCCCTCGACTTCAACCGCATTCAAAACACCGTTTACTGAAGCCATCGGCACATCGAGCGGAATTAGCGCAGGGTGAACTCGTGTAAGCAGGCCTGATTCCGCATTTGCTTGAGCAACAGCAAGCAGCTTGATTGTGTAACCAAGTTCACTTGCATAGCGGAAATCTTTGGCGTGAACCTCACGTATGCCCTCTCGATGAATTACATCGACGGGAACTTCTGTGTGGTACGCCAATCGAGCAAGTACAGATATTTTGTACAAAGCGTCGAATCCGTCGACATCAGCCGTAGGGTCGGACTCGGCATATCCAAGCGACTGCGCTTCTGAAAGCACATCGTTGAAATCAGCACCTTCGTGCGCCATTTTCGTCAGGATGAAATTCGTTGTGCCGTTGATGATTCCACGAAGGCTCTGAATTCTGTTCGCAGTCAGATCATTCATAAGTGGTCCGATGATCGGAATGCCACCTGCAACGCTTGCTTCATAGAAAAGATGAACGTTGTTTTCAGCTGCAGTAGCGAGCAGTTCGCTGCCACGTTTGGCCATTACTTCCTTGTTGGCAGTAACGACATGCTGGCCAGCTTTGAGCGCGCTGGTGATGTAATCGAATGCGGGATCAACGCCGCCCATGAGTTCGACGACGATGTCGACATCGGGGTTTGCAATTACGCTATCGAGATTTGTAGAAATGGCCGATGTATCAAGATCGACGTCGCGCTTGCGAGAAGCATCTCGCACGACGGCTGCCACTACGTTGAGAGGAATACTTGGGTCTTCAGCCCGGTGGCGTTCGATAACGGCTTTTGCCACCGCAGTACCGACGACTCCGAGCCCTAACAGGCCGACACCCATACCGTTTTCGTTCGACCGTGCAGATGAACTCATCGTTATGGTCCGACCGAAGGCAGGTTTCCGGCACCAAATGGAACCGGCGTTGGTGTTGGGATTAGTGCTGAAAGTCGTACCTGAGCATTCACCCAGTCGAAGATGGCACTATCGAGAACCATGTGAAGATCAAAGGCCTTGCGTTCTTCGTTGAAGAAGATAGTCATGCCACGAGTAGTGAGTGCTTCGAAATTTTCCTCGTCCACTTCACGAGCGTCTTGGACTTCCGCAACGACTAGGTAGCTCCACCAGTTGTTCTCTTCGTCGAAACGAGGAGTGCTTGGTGTGCGGACTGGTAGAAGGCGGTTGCCGTCTCCATCCAATCCAAACATCAAAGCGTCGAATTCTGGTGATATGCCAAACGGCGCCCATCCACGATCACCGAAGTCACGCCTGACATTCGGATCTTCAGAATGGTTGAGCGCAACTGTATCGATAGGCGTTCCAGCGGCAAGATCACGTTCGATTGCCAAACGGCCTTCGAAATCGCCATTCAATTTAACAATTTCGTACAGGTGTACCTGAGCTTGAACACGCGGAATGGTGTCGGCAACTACAGTTCGTAGTCGCTCTTTAAACATGCTCTTTCGGATGAAATCCCGGAATACTTCTTCATCTATACCGATGCGATGGATGAACTGGCGGCGAGCCTCTTCAACGTTGTCTTTGTATTCCTTTGATTCTCGTTCGGCGACTGTTACAGCCACGAAACCAAGAATCGAATCCAAACGTTCATCAACTTCTTCAGCAGAGACCGTGATTCCGTTTCGGGGAGCGAGTTGGAACGCCAGTTCGTTTTCTTGCAGAGTCTGCAAAGCATCGAACAACGAGTTGCCGATCTCGAACGGAACACCCAAGTTTTCGCTCATTCGCTGGTTGAAGCGAATGAAGTTGACTACGTCACCGCGGGAGTACTCAGTGTCTTCTACCCGTAGAGCTAGCTCACGTGGAGGGAACACATAGTTCTGGAAGTAGGCGTAAACCGGAATAGCCAGCAGGCCGATGAGAACAACCAAAGCGACGATAATGAACGGCCGCGTTTTGACTTGGAACGTGCGTTTGTCAGCCACCATCTGGCGACGGGTTTTAGCCCCGCGCACAGTGATACTGCGCTGACCAGCCTGGTAATCGGGAATCGGTGTTCCGACCTCCGAAGGCTGACCCTGCTCAGGTGTCTCAGCGTTCTCTTGGTTACGGTCTTCGGTTGAGTCTGTGGTGTCTTCTGTGGACATTTTCGGCGCTTGCTAATGCTGCGGCCGGAGTCACATAAATAGCGAGCACCGGCCTTACTAACGTAGAACTGTCAGCTAGAAGAGACTACTTGTCTTCTTCGTCGGAGCTTTCAGCTTCGACTTCTTCTGCCCCGTCTTCTTCGGGAGCGTCAGATGCCTCATCAGTTGAAACGTCTTCGGCAGGTGCCTCGGTTTCCTCTGATTCAGTTTCTTCTTCTGCAACTTCGGATTCTTCAGCAGCGGCTTCGGCTACTGGAGCATCTTCAGTCACTTCTGCAGTTTCAGCTGCTTCAGTCGACTCAGTTGCTTCGTCGTTAGTTGTTTCTTCATCTTCGTCAGAAATCTTGCTGGTCGATACTGTTCCAGTAACCCTGAGGTGATCTGGAGCGTAAGGAAGCAATGCAAGGTGACGAGCACGCTTGATAGCGGTGGTTAGGTTTCGCTGGCACTTGGCGCAGTTACCCTGTTTTTTACCGGCTTCAATGCGACCGCGGTCGGTGATGAAACGTCGGATGCTTGAAACATCTTTGTAATCAACAGTGCTTTCCTTGCAGAAGCACTGACGACGTCGTCGGCCTCCGCGTCGGAATGGTGGGCGGCTTCCACCGGCTTGTGGTGTTCGGGGGGTTGTCATTTTTTACCTCGCGGAAAGGACAGTGGAGCGACCTAGCAACATGCCAGATTCATTCCAAAGGAAACTGCTACCAGGGCAGTTCCTCCACGTCTTCAGATGGGTTATTTGCAGCAGGAGCCTGTTGACCCGATGGGGCTTGTTGGCCCTGAGGAGCCGAAGCACCTGCTGAATAAGATTGGGCTTCCGGCGGCGCGCCGGCTCCCGTTGATTCACCGCCAGGAGAGTCAAGGAATACAACCTTGAACGCTCGTACTTCTAGCGATGTGCGGGCTTCACCGGAATTGCTTGTGTACTGACGAGTCGATAATCGACCATCAACAAACACTCGGCGTCCCTTTGCCAGATACTGATTTACAGACTCTGCCTGTCGTTCCCAAGCCGTAACTCGGAACCATTCGGTATCGTCTGTCCACTCGCCATTCTGATCTCGCCGGCTGTTGTTCACAGCAAGGCTAAAACTTGTGACGGGCGTACCGCTGGGCGTGTAACGCATTTCAGGATCGTTACCTGCCCGACCTATTAGGAGTATCTGATTAAGACTCAATTGATATTCATCCGTGAATAATGCCTAGCTAAAAGCCAGACTTTACTCGGCTGCTTCTTCTACGACAACTGGCTTGATCTCATCGCGAACGAGGAGATGACGAATGATCGACTGATCAGCGCCAATTGCGTGCTCTAACTCAGGAGCCTTTGCACCATCGATTTCGAAGTTCGCCTGAAGGTAGTAGCCCTCAGTGTTCTTCTGGATCGGGTATGCCAGAGTGCGCTTGCCCCAGACATCTGTGCCTGAAACTTCGCCACCTGCATCGCTTACAAGCGATGTAATTTTATCTACGGATCCGGTAGCCTGCTCTTCGTCAGTCTCGCTACCGAGAATCCAAACCAATTCGTACTTTCTCAACGATTCACCGTGTTCTTCTAAATTTGCGCGAAACCGATTCAGTCTATCACGCAATTGCCGTCCGTCAGCCCCTATTTTCACAGTTGCCGACGCTAGTTCCAAGTCAGTTGTCTCATAACCACGAATAAGTGGGCTAGGAGTCGAGACCCGGCACCGGGAATTTTGCCGCAAATTTTGCGACTTCAGTACCCAATTTTGCCAGTGCCGACTCATCATCGTGCGCCTTTACGGCCTCGAGAATGTACCCAGCAACGTTCTCCATATCGCCGACTTTCATCTCACGTGAAGTCAGTGCCGGCGTGCCGATTCGAATACCGGATGTAACCATCGGTGATTCTGGATCGAATGGAATAGTGTTCTTGTTTACAACCAACCCAGCGGAAATAAGCGCAGCTTCGGCGTCTTTACCCGTGAGACCTATCGAACGTGTGTCGACAAGCATCATGTGGTTCTCCGTGCCACCCGCAACGATTCGCAAGCCACCGGCGGCGAGCCCGCTCGCCAACGCTTTCGAGTTCTGAACTACCTGGTGTGCGTAGTTTTTGAACTCAGGCTGCATCGCCTCTTTGTATGCGACAGCTTTTCCAGCAATAGCGTGCTCCATCGGACCACCCTGCATGTTTGGGAACACTGCCGAGTTGTACTTTCGACGGAATTTCTTCTTAGTGAGCGCCATTGCTCCACGTGGACCACGAAGGGTTTTGTGAGTGGTGCTAGTTACGATATCTGCGTACTCGACTGGAGACTCATGCGCCCCACCAGCGATCAGGCCAGCAATGTGCGCCATGTCGACTAGTAAGTAGGCTCCAACAGCATCGGCAATCTCGCGGAAGCGCTTGAAATCGATTGCCATTGGGTAAGCGGTGTAGCCAGCAATGATGATCTTGGGTTTGAACTCTTCCGCCTGTTGCTGAACCGTGTCGTAGTTGAGCGCTTCGGTGTCGGGATCAACGCCATAGTGACCAAACTCGTAAAGCTTGCCCGAGAAGTTGACTGGCGATCCGTGGGTCAGGTGACCACCGTGATCTAGCGACATTGCCATAATGCGATCACCGGGATCTACAAGCGTGAAGAATGCAGCCATGTTTGCTTGCGAACCTGAATGCGGTTGCACGTTGGCATGCTCGGCACCAAAAAGTTCTTTGGCACGGTCGATGGCAAGCTGCTCACTTATGTCGACGTTTTCACAGCCGGCGTAGTAGCGACGCCCCGGGTAACCCTCGGCGTACTTATTGGTCAGAACCGATCCACCAGTTTCAAGCACTGCTGCACTGGTGTAGTTCTCTGACGCGATCATCACCAGTTGATCTCGCTGACGTCGCTGTTCGTTCTCTATTACTTTTGCGATTTCAGGATCAAAAGTGGCAATTGCCGACATGGGATCTCCGATACAACGTTGCATACGCCGAGACGCAGCAACACTGTGGGTAACTATCGATAAATAAATGAATCAAAGGGCTCGAATCAAGCCCAAATGCATGCACAGCTTAAAAGTTTATAGCCGAGAGCAAATATTCGCCGCATTTCCGTTAACAAAGACTCAACTTTGCCTAATGTTCGAACGAATTCCTACCGATGCCGGCTACGACGCTAGTTATGATGTGTTGCCTAAAGCATCGTGCATTACTTGTTTTATGGCTTATTGCCCTACTTATTGCCCTGACAGGGAGAATTCATGACATACCCATTTTCGACACCACATGAGGTGACGAAATACGAAATCTTCGATGAAGTGCCAAAACGAGCGATGGTAATTTTCGCTCATCCTGATGACGCGGAAATCGGAGCCGGGGCAACAGCCGCACATTGGGCAGCCAAAGGCACTGAGATCACATACGTGCAGTGCACCACCGGCAGTAGCGGTAGCAACGATGTTGAGATGACTTCCGAGCGAATCGTTGGCATTCGCGCCGCCGAACAACGAGCCGCCGCAGACGCGATTGGCGTCGGCGATATCGTCGTTCTCGATCACCCAGACGGAGAACTTGAAGCCGACCGAGTATTTTTAGGCGAGGTTGTTCACGCTATTCGTAAGTACCGACCAGAAGTGGTGTTTACTCACGACCAGCACCGCATCAACGGATTCCAGCACCGTGATCATCGACACGTCGGGATCACCGTGCAAGATGCGGTCTATCCGTATGCCCGTGACCACCTACACTTTCCTGAACAGTTGGTAGACGGCGTGGAGCCTTATAAGGTGAAGCACTTGATGTTTTGGGGAACTGACAGCCCGGACGTACTGGTTGATGTATCCGATGCAGTCGATACAAAAATCAATGCTCTTGCCAAGCACGAAAGCCAACTTCCCGGACTCTCGTTCGGATCGGACATGGATCTTCGTATGCGAGCACGCCACACCGAGGCAGCCACTGGCTACGGCTTCGAGTACGGTGAAACCTTTCGACGATTAACAGCCCGTACCTAAAGCTAAAACGCACAACTGAAAGCCTGTAAATAGTTGCCTCGAGTCGACATTCACGCTCACATACTGCCCGGTTTGGACGATGGTCCGACAACGGTTGAAGAAAGCCTAGCGATGGCTCGCATGGCTGCGCGTGATGGCACTGACGTAATCGTTGCGACTCCACATCATCGTGACATGGAGCTTGAGCATCAGTCAGGCAGGATCGTTAGAGAACTTGCCGACACGATTAATGCCGCTCTGCGTAGCGATTCGGCACGTCGCAACGCACCACGTGTAAGAATTTTCACGGGCATGATGTACCGACTCGACGATTCACTACCTGATCTCGTCGACTCTGAGAGTGCGGTGACTCTGAACAGAACTCGGTTCCTGCTAGTTGAAGCACCGTATAACCGACTCCCCACCTACGCAGAGGAAGTACTGAGTCGATTGCTTACCCAGCGACTCGTGCCGGTTCTTGCGCACCCTGAACGAAATATCGAGTTCCAAAGAGATCCGAAGCGACTAAAAATTCTCGTCGATGATGGAGTTATCGTCCAAATCGCAGCGGGAAGCATCACGGGTCTGAACGGAACGAATGCTAGACGAGCAGCAGAACAGTTCATCAGGCGGGGAATCGTTCACGTCGTGGCATCTGAGATGCACAGCGAACGAGCTCCTCGGTCGCCGATTATGAGCGAAGCGTTCGAAATAGTTTCAGAACTTATTGGCGATCAGGAAGCGATCGATCTGTTCGAAACTAATCCTGACATGATCCTAGAAGGTCGCTCTCCACAACTACGAGAACGTGCAGCAGGCCCCCGGTTCCGTCGAAGCTGGATGCGTATGCCACGAATCCAGATCAACAATCCGTTCCCCGAACGGACCACTCGAAAGTGGCAACGGAGATACAGGCGCGCTAAGCGGCTGACAGGCCGCGTATAAGCCGCACGAAACTTGTGATCATCGGTTCAAGGAATCGCCTGAAGTAAGTCGTGAATCCGTAAATGGCTATGCCGACTACTGCTCCGCCCACAATGTCGCTCGGATAGAAAACTCCGGCATAAAGCCGTGAGAACCCGAACAGGCTTGCGGCTGCAAACATCCACCATCCGAATTTCCTGTTGATCGTCCACGCTGCAGTTGCGGCTGCAAAGCCAACAGCAACAGGGTTTGCCGGAAATGAAGGATCGGTTGGCGGATAGAAAAGCAGGTTTAGCTGATCGCCATGCTCGACGAAGGGGCGGGGTCGCTCAAGCGTGATGTTGAACAACCACACCACGACGTTGGAGATTGAAAGTGCGCTGATGCCCACCAGCATTGTTAACTGGTACATCACTCGCTGTGCTGGCGTTTTTCCTGAGAACCACAATCCAAACATTCCGAGTGAGAACACGAGTGGCATCAGATAATCGCTGGCGACTATGCGCATTAGGTCATCGAATATTTTAATGTTGCCTGACAGGCCGTTTAGCCAAATGACGATGCTCGTATCGAGAGAGTTCACTTAGATGAATCTCCTCGACGCGACAACATTCTCACCACGCTCCACCGATCAGCTTTGCCGAGTTCGTCACGCCATAATCCACCGATGTCGTTTCTGAAATTACGCAGTGAACTCGGTAAATTCGCAAAGTATGAACGGTTCTTAAGACCTTCCAAACCGCCGACATTAGGGTCGGTTACATCAACGTCCGAAGATTTATCAGCGACGTTCAAAATCTTCACGCTAACCGTGCCGACTATTGCCGAAACAGCAAGAGCGAGAGTTGCAGCCAGTGAGAACCAGCCTGTCTGCTTAACGCCGTCGAGGCCGCCATGGATATCGTTGACGTTTCTCGCTCCAGCAAGCTCGTCCCAGCTAGCCTTGCCCCAATCACGAGACAGTGAATCAGCCTCGACACTTCCTGCCGCCCAAGGACCATCGACCCACAGTGGCTGAAGGAAGAATACGGCGATGGCTGTGAGGATGAGTGCGATGCCCAACAGCCGCGTCATTGCGGCATGAGGTGTTAGCCAAAGGCCACGAGTGCCTGCGTTCGAAACGGCGATTTGCAGGGTTCCGAGGCTCGCAAGAAAAGCGAATAGAAAGTAGTGACCCGCAAACAAATCCCGCACCACCATAGGGTCGGTATTCACCTAGCTTGTCCTTACTTAGCTGAAGCCTCTAGAAACGTCTGTGTCAGTACGAGCTGACTATCCGGCAGAAGGAGGAGTGACCATCGTGCACCAGTCAAGGTACCTCTCGTTGTCGCCTACGACAGTCGAGAAGTACGAATCCTGAAGCTTCTTAGTGATAGGTCCTGTTTCACCTGTACCGATGTTTCGATTATCCAACTCCCCAACGGAAGTTAGGTGAGCCGCAGTACCGGTTAGGAACACTTCATCGGCGAGATATAGCTCGGAACGGTGAATGTGTCGCTGAACAACTTCAAGCCCAAGCTCGTCCTTCGCCAGCTGAATAACAGAATCACGTGTGATACCCAGAAGGCAGTTGTCAGTCTCGGATGGAGTGTTGATAACGCCGTCACGAATCATGAACAGGTTTTCGCCCGATCCCTCAGAAACCGATCCGTCTTGGTTCAGCAAAATAGCTTCGTCGAATCCGGCTGCCAATGCTTCTGTCTTGGCAAGAATGCTTGTGGTGTACAGACCCGAAATCTTTACGCCAGTTGGCATTGAAGAGTCCATAGGTCGGCGCCACGATGATGTCTGGCACTTCAGCGGTCGACTGTTATCGATGTAGTTTCCGAACGGCTGGATAACCAGCATGAACTCATCGGCAACGGTGTTCAGGTTCAGGTTGGCAACAAGTTGCTCGCCCTTGAACGCAAGCGGACGGATGTAAACATCTTCGGCGAATCCGTTTTTCTCAAGAAGATCGGTGGTGATCTTGCAAAGATCTTCCACTGAGTACCCGATATCGATTCGCAGAATCTGGCAACCGCGAAGAAGTCGCTCGTAGTGCTCTTCCAGTCGGAAGATGGCTACCTTGCCAAGTCGTTCGTTCCAGTTGCCTCGGATGCCTTCAAAGACAGCCGTACCGTAGTGGAGAGCATGAGTCTTGACGCCCACTGTAGCGTCCTCTTCGGGAACTTGCTTCCCACCGAGGAATGCCCAGATCTGTTGCGTCATGATTTCGTCTCCTAATATGCAACACGCCCGCAACCACTGCGGCCGATATTTCGGCGTTCTGCAGATAGCGCGGGCGTGTCAACTCAAATAAGTAGCTGCACTCAAATAGCGACTGATTAACTCAGCCAGCCGCCAATTATACGAACGATAGGGCAAGCAACAAGACCTATTTGTGCATTAGCGCACAAATAAACCATCCGACCTGCCCTATTCTTCGCTAATTAGTGTGTCGAAACCGTTCGCTCGGCGATGTAATCAAAATTGATATCTTCACCAAGACCCGGTCGTGACGGCATGTGGATATATCCGTCTTCATCCATCGGGTCGACGATACTGTTCAAGTGGTTCGGCACTTCATCGTGGTCAATGAACGGGTGCAGTAGTCCACGCTCGTACCAAGTGGTGTTCATGATTCCACCGATAACAGCAAGGTTTCCTGCGCCACCACCATGCACTTCACAATCCATGTTGAACGATTCTGCAAGATGAGCAGACTTCATGCTCGGCCCGATACCACCAACGTCGGCGACTCCAACTCGGAGAATGTCGCAAGCCTTGCTGGCAACCCATTCCGCTCGGGTGTGGTGCTTACCGTAAGCGTACTCAGGGCCGATTACTGGAATATCCAGCTGATCGGCGAGCCATCGGTATGACTCAGTTGAGTGCTCGTCCATTGGCTCTTCGTACCAGTGGTAGCCAAGATCTTGAATTCCCTTACCGAGCTTCAAGGCGTCCATTCGGGAATACCAGTGGTTAGCATCGAGCATCAGTGGGAAATCTGGGCCAACGGCCTCACGAACAGCTGCACATGCCTTGATGTCCATCTCGACACTCGGTGCCCACGTTACTGGCGGCATCCACGTGTGAAGCTTGATCGCCTTGTAGCCTCGCTTCACCATCCACTCAGCGAAGTTTCCGTAGTCCTCAGGAGTAGCGAGTCCGCCCTCCATCTCGTCACCACACATGGTCGAACCGTAAGCAAGAACCTTGTCTCGGTAGCCACCAAGCATCTTCCAAACGGGAGTGTCGGTTGCACGACCTGCGAGGTCCCAAAGCGCCATTTCGGCGACAGCCATTGATCGATCTGTTAGGTTCGCGCCTGATCCACGTTGCCATTTGGCGAGGTTGATCCATAGCTTTTCACGATCTCGTGGATCTTCGCCCATGAAAACCTTTTTCACGAAGTTTTCGATGATGTAGGGGCGGAGACCTTCCGGCGAACCGAACGAATATCCCTTGTTACCTTCGTCGTCGGTAATAGTCAGCAACGCTTCCGTTGTGTCATGTTCAGGGCCAGGGTGAGTATGCCCATCGGTGTCATTGACCTTCTTTGAGGTCGAATTGAACGTAGTTACTTCGATTTTCTCGATCTTCATACTGCGGTGCGACTTTCTGATTTATTCGTGATTAGCTCGTTGTGTGTCGATTACCTCACCCCAAGCTTAAACGGGCGGCTTCGACTGCGGCTTTTGAGGATTGGGAGCATTCTAGGCTGATGTACGAATAAGTGGTTCGATATTTGCGGGCAAAGCCGAATATTCACCGACAAATACCTCGTCATTTCTGGTTATGTGCCATACTCACGCCTCATTACACCAGTGCATTTCAATGCTTTGCGGAGTGTTAGTGAGTGACAGAACCTTTAAGCGATCAGCAAGCGAATAGCTCAGAACCTACTGCTGGCAAAACTGCACCACGGTCGAACTACATCGTTCAGGGTGCTGCCCTTTTAGGCATCATCGCAATCACCGTTGTCGTCACTCTCTGGATGAGTCGTGATGGTGAAGCATCGGGCGTAGAAATACTTATTCCACCACCTGCGCCAGTGACATTTCAGGTTGCGGGTGAGGTTGTTAGACCGGGAGTTTATTCACTCGATGGCGAACCACGAATAAACGATGCTGTTGACGCTGCTGGCGGTTTTACTCCCGACGCCAATATCGATTTGATCAATCTAGCGCTGCCGGTTCGTGATGGCGGCAAAGTTGTGATCCCCTCGACGGTACAGATACCCGGTTCGGTTACTGGGGCAGGATCGACTTCTGACGATGTACAACAGGCTTCTTCTGGCGACTCGGCAGCCTCAGACTCGGGATCTGCTCCAGCTGAAATCAACGGAATGATCGATCTGAATACAGCCACGAAACAGCAGCTCCTCGGCCTCCCCGGCGTTGGAGATGTGCGAGCCGACTCGATCATCGAGTGGCGTGCGAACAATCTGATTAACTCGACCAGTGATTTACTGGCGATCAGCGGCATCGGACCTTCTACGGTCGATTCAATTCGTGATCACGTAGTCCAACCTTGAAGCTACTAAGGGCAACGATTGCGTTCACCTTTGGCATTGCTGCTGAACAAGCGTTATCGGCAACGCCAACTGCTCTGGAAATCGTTGTGGCTCTAGTTGCCGTTTTCGGAATCGTTGCAACGGCAATCTACGCCCGCCGACATTTCACGTTGGCAATACTTCTACTTTTCGCTGTGGTCGGCTTGTCACGGGCGGTACTGGTCAATGATCAAGCTCCCCACATCGCTTGGGGAGAGGTTCCACGCAACGAAGCACGGGTTGAGCTCGAAGGGTTGCTCCTCTCCGAGCCAACGCCTTCAAACGGTCGAACTAGACTGCGATTGCAGGTCATGGCACCAGATTCGTCGGCTGCGGGTTACAGCATCGATGTTTATACCGAGCGCCTTCACGATCTCACCGACTCAAGCCGACGCTCAAACGACTTCAGATATGGAGATGCCTACCGAGTGTCGGGTCGATTCGTTCTCACCACGGGTCGACAGGACATAGCAGGACTAATTTCCACTTCGAGTGTCGAGTTGGTTGGCTCAACAAACGGTAGTGCTGTTCGTTCGCGAATTGCGGAACTACGCTCTGATATCTCGTATTCCATCACCGATGCTCTCGACTCTTCCACAGGGGGACTCGCTGCGGCTCTACTTGTTGGCGATAGAACAAAACTCTCCGAGGAAACTATCGACAATTTCCGGGCTTCAGGACTTTCGCATGTGCTGGCGATCTCGGGTCTTCACATCGCGATGATTGGTGGAATCATCATGGCGATATCAGTGTGGATTCTTGGTCGCCAAAGGCAGCTTTATTTACTCGCACCGGGATTGGGAGTGTGGGTCTACGCCGTGCTCGCAGGTCTCACGCCATCGGTAACCAGAGCGGCGATCATGTTCAGCGTGTATTTGCTGGCACGGCTGCTGGGTCGACAGCGCAGTGTTCTACCTCCGCTGGCTCTGGCCGGTGCGATTATGCTGGCGATTAATCCGCCAATTCTGCAGTCGATATCGTTCCAGCTAAGTTTTGCAGCGGTGTTGGGGATAGCGCTTTTGAGCGCTCGAATTGCAGGTCGGGCAAGCGATTCCATCCAAACTTCAACTCGCCTGCCTACATTTATCAAACGACCGATTACCGGCATCGTTTATGGCATGTCGGTTTCGTTGGCTGCCACCATTGCTACAGCCCCGCTCGTGGCGTTTCACTTCGGTCAAATTCCGATCTGGGGCATTCCGAGCACCTTGTTAATTGTGCCTGTCTTGCCTCTGTTCATCGCTGGGTCGCTGCTTGTTGCGATTGTCGGAGCGGTCGCCGAGCAGACAATTCCAGTTGCTGGAATCCTGTCGCATGGAATCGGCAACTACATTTCTTTCGTTGCCAATCTTTTCGCCGGACTCCCGATCGGGCCAGTGAACGCCGTGGGATGGTCGATTCCCTTGATATTTGGCTGGTACGCAGCAGTGCTGATAGCGATCAACCGTCGGGCATTTAGCGATTCGACTTCAAGCATGGGGGAGATCATTCGTTCGTTCCGTGTAGCCGGCCGCAGTGCCGGAACGAGTAGTGGTCAAACCCATGCGCTAGATTCCCGACGCTATACATATTCCGTGGTGGCGATCTGGGCTGTTGCCGCGATTTCGCTAGCCGGATTCGTGGTTAGTTCGCCAACTTCGAGCGAACTAACGGTGACGTTTTTCGAAACGAATCGTGGCGATATGATCTTGGTCGAAACACCATCTGGTGTGCGGATGCTGGTCGATGGAGGCGACGATCCCGATCTCACCGTTCGCAATATCGAGTCCGTTTTACCACCCCTTGACCGTCGTATTGATCTTGTTCTGTCGACTCATCCTGACGCCGATCATCTTGGTGGTTTGCAGCATGTCGTTGAACGTTTCGAAGTTCAGACGATCATCGATTCAGGAGTGCCGCACAATTCGAATATCTACGAAAGCTGGGCGCAGCTAATTCGTACCGAACCAGATGTAGTTGTCACCGATGTTGGAATGGTGATTGCGCTCGACGCTGAGGTGGTTCTCAGCATTCTCCAGACCCAGTGCGTGGTCGTCGAGTGCTCGAACTTCAACGATGAAGGCGTGGTTGCCAGACTCGAATATGGAGAGATTTCTTTGCTGCTGACAGGCGATGTAACTTCGGGTGGAGAATTCGATCTGATTCAGACAGGTCAGTTGATCAAATCTACGGTGCTAAAAGTAGGACATCACGGCAGTCGAACGTCCACAACTCAAGCATTCTTGGATGCGGTTGATCCAGCATTGGCGATCGTCACAACAGGAATAAAGAATCAGTTCGGGCATCCGCACGAAGATGTGATCGAACGACTGAACGAGCAGCTTTCACCAGAGAACGTCTACGTCACTAGAGACAACGGCACGCTCACCGTCACAACCGACGGCGAGCGAGTTTGGGTATCGGCTGAACGCTAGCAGTAATAGTCAACTGGAAAGAATTCAACTTCCCGAGCGGAGTCAGCGGAGTCGAGGGATCTGGTGGAGGGTCGCGCAAACGCGCCAATCTCCACCCCAAGCACCCTTCATCCACCGAAGCTCCCTCCGCAGGAGTCGGGATGTCCTGAGCTTCGGCAGATTTATCTCTGATCGGCGATATCACCCTCACCCCAACCCTCTCCCACTGGGAGAGGGGGTAGAACCTAGAGCGTCGCGCTAGCTCCACGCCTCAGTAACGGGGTCGGGTATTCCGTCCCAGCGGCTGGCGCCTAGTGCTCGCATTACAGCGATTCGCTTAACTACTTCGGGATTGCCGAGCCCGTGAAGCGCCTTGCCAGTGAGAATGTTCACGGCGTTCTCGCCCCAGCGAGTTGCACCAGCGATTCCGCTGATGTCAGAGGTACCAGCAACGTGCGGACTAATCGTTAGGTTGTCGAGCTTCAGCAGCGGACTTTCAGCGTCGAGAGGTTCGATCTGCGTAACGTCGATCCCAGCGGCGTAGATAACTCCTGTTTCAAGAGCCTCCTGCAGTCCGCCTTCATCCACGATCGGACCTCGTGCGCAGTTGATGAATACCGATGTTGGCTTCATCTTCCTGAACGCGTCGATGTTGAATATTTCGTTGGTCTCGACAGTGGCCGGAGAGTGCACCGTTAGGTAGTCAGATTCAGCGAGCAGCGTGTCGAAATCGACCATTTGCACACCGACCAAATCGGCAGCAGTCTGAGGCACATACGGATCGTAAGCGATGATCTTTTCAGGCCCAAACCCACGTACGCGATTCGCAAATCCCTTGCCGATGCTGCCGAGTCCGAAGATACCAACGGTGTTGCCAGCGATTCGTCGAAGCTTGGCTCGCAAAGGATCAAGTTCCTGAGGGCGATCCGACCAAGCGCCAGCCTTAAGCGCAGTGTTCTGTTCGACGATTTGACGGGTGATCGAAAGCAGCATCGCCATCGCGTGATCGGCGACTTCCGAAGTGTTGATACCGGGAGTATTTGTTGCGCAGATGCCAAGCTCTGTGGCGGCATCGAGATCGATCGAATCGACTCCGACTCCGGAACGTCCGACCATCTTCAAATTAGGAAGTGCTTCCATCACTTTACGAGTGGTATGCGGAACGGTTCCAACCAGCAGTACATCGGCATCTTTGGCGGCCGTAATCACTTCGTTTTCGGTTCGTGCGGGAACCCATTCAACTTCGATTCCGGCGTTCTTGATCACGTCGGTCGTGAGCTTACTCGGCTCCCGGTTGTACATAGTGATAACGACCTTGAATGCCATTCTGCTTCTCCAAATAATCTTGCTAACGCTGCCGCATGAGATGAGGCAGCAGCTTACTCCAATCAACAAGTGTTTGCGGTATTGATGATCGCTCGAAGCAGGCACACAATGCTCCGATCTAGCTAAATATCGCAGCATCTCAGGAACCGACAAACGTGACCTCCCCTTACGAACCACTCATCGAACCCGGCCGACTCAAGCTCGATATTCCCGTGCCGATGCGTGATGGTGTGAATCTTTCCGCCGATATATGGCTGCCTGATTCTTCGCAGGGCGATGGCCCGTGGCCTGTGCTGCTGCTCCGCACGATCTACGACAACCAGGAAGCTCGATACATGGGCTGGACTCGGCAGTTCACAGCTCGTGGTTACGCAGTGGTTGCGCAGGACTGTCGAGGTCGTGGCGATTCAGGCGGAGAGTGGGAGCCATACGTATGTGAATACGAAGATGGCTTCGACACCCACGAGTGGATCGGCGAGCAGGAATGGTGCGATGGCAATATCGGCACGTTTGGTCTTTCGTACCCGGGCTTCACGCAGACGCTACCGGCTGCCCTTCGCTCAAAATACCTCAAAGCAGTCGCACCGATTGCTTCACAGCAGGACAACTACGGTCATCACCGCGTCGACGGCGTAATTCACCACAGCGTGGCGCTAACGTTCCTCAACATGCTGGGTCACTCGATGCAGAGCGAATCGCTGAAGCATTTTGACCAGATGGAGTTCTTCAAAGGTCTTCCTATCGATACTGCGATGGAGGTGATCACTCCGACTCATCCGTACTACAAAGGCGTGGTCGAACACGAGCAGTACGACGATTGGTGGGATAGCTACAGCCTGCGCAACAAATACTCCGAAATGGAAGTGCCATCGCTGTTTATGACGGGTTGGTTCGATTCGCTTTCGCACGAGAATTTCAAGTTGTTCAACGGCTGGAGTAAGAACGCTCGGACCGAAGATGCTCGGAAGAAGACAAAGCTAATTGTCGGGCCGTGGAGTCATCAGGTTTCGCCATGGGGCCGTGTTCCGATGGGCGATAACGGTGAGTATCAGGATCGAACTTTTGGCAAGGACGGCCTGTGGGACATCATCGACATGCACACCCACTGGTACGACCAGCAACTAAAGGGCATCGACACCGGAATCGATGATGAACCGCCTGTCAAACTGTTCGTGATGGGTGCGAACGAGTGGCGATATGAGCACGAATGGCCACTTGCTAGAACCGAGTGGATGAAGTTCTACCTGCACAGCAATGGCGATGCCGCCGAGAACGCTGGATGGCTATCGACTTCAGAGCCTTCGTTCGGAGCAGAGTCGGATAAATACTCCTACGATCCTGCCGATCCTGTTCCGTCGTGGGGAGCGCAATACCAAAGCTTCGACCTGTGCGGACCTCGTGACCGAACTGAGATAGAGCAGCGCGCCGACGTGCTTACATTCACCACTGAATCGCTGACCACTGATATCGAAGTTACTGGTCCGATTTCAGCAACGATCTGGGCTTCTTCCGACGCGCTAGACACCGACTTCACGGCGGCATTGATCGATGTTGAACCGGCAATTGGTGACATGCCCGAAAAGGCGATTATTCTCTGTGAAGGCATCGTTCGTGCTCGCTTCCGAAACGGCACCGATAATCCCGAGTTGATGACACCGGGTGAGACTTACGAATTCGCCATCGACATGTGGGACACATCTAACTTATTCAAGCAGGGACACAAAATTCGACTCGAGATTTCTAGTTCGAACTTCCCTCGATACAACCGCAACTTGAACTCAGGCAACGAGATAGCCACCGACACCGAAATCACCATCGCTAATCAGACGATCTTCCACGACTCCGAAAACCCGTCGCACATAACGCTGCCGGTAATACCTCGCTGATGGAATAGACTTGTTAGATGCCAGAAGAACAGTCGCAAATTACAGAAGAACCAAAAGATCAGCAGTCGCGGCCTCAAAACGAAGCTTCATCGGAATCACCAGGGTCAAAAGAAGAATCAAAACCTGGTGAAGAGATTCAACTTAATTTGAAATTGTTCTCAATAGCCCTGGGATTCGTGTTGCTTCTCGCAGTTATCGGCGGAGCCATCACAGAATTCGGTCCCTGATCGGCTTTCGAACCATTCCAGAAGTGACGCGCCACGCCTGAGCGAATAAACTCGCTCGGCAATGACAACTCCCGCACAAACTTCCTCCCAACCTCTATTCGGTGTCACCGCTCTTCGCGACGTGATGATCGAGATGCGTGACGGCATAAAGCTCGCCACCGATATATTCCTTCCGTCACACGGCGATGGCCGAGTCGTAGACACCAGCGAGCAAGTGCCTGCGCTGCTCGTTCGAACTTCCTACGACAAGACCGCTCCCGAATGGGACGATGTGATTCCCTACTACGTGCGTCGGGGCTACGCATTCGTGGTGCAGGACTTGCGATCGCGATTCCGCAGCGAGGGCGATGGGCACTACTACCACACGGTAAATCCGTGGGAAGGCGACGACGGCTTCGACACTGTCGAGTGGCTCGCTGAACAGGACTGGTGCTCCGGCAAGATCGGCACGCTTGGTTCATCGCACCGGGCGATTACTCAAACCCAGTTAGCTCTTCGCAAGCCTCCTCACCTAGCGGCGATGTGGGTTGAAGCTGGGCCAACGAATATCTATCGACACGAAGCTCGCGAAGGCGGAGCCATGTCGCTCCAGATGTTCGGTGCTGCTCATTTGCATGCGCTCGACAGCCATGAAGTCGGCGAAGATAAAGAAAAAGCGAAGATCATTTTAGATGCCATGCGTGACATGGGCGATTGGATTCAGCGATTCCCACTGAAGCCCGGCGAGACTGCATTAAGGGTCGCTCCCGATCTTGAGCAGACGGTTTTCGATTACTACTACCGTGGCGAGTACGACGAGTGGTGGGATCAGGAATCGGCGAATCAGGAACCGCTTCTTCAGGCTGGCGAGCATGCCGATGTGCCAGTGACTGTTTCATGCGGTTGGTACGACAATTTCGTTGGCGCAACGGCGAACTATTTCACTGAGATGAATCATCAGAACGAGTCGCCTACAAGGCTTGTTCTGGGCGCCTGGTGACACGGTGGCACACGATCCACTGGTCAGTGGCATGGAGATACCGACACCGGAGTAGACAGTGTTTGGGGCAGCGAGATTTACAACCCTGAGAGGCTGAAATTTTTCGACCAGCACTTGAAAGGCATGGCGGCACCTGAGAACGACCCAGCCGTTCGAATTTATGTGATGGGGACTGGCGACGGAACGAAATCGCCAGAGGGTCACTTGAATCATGGCGGTTACTGGCGAGACGAGAACGAATGGCCGCTTGAACGCGCGCAATTCCAAACGCTGTATCTGCACGATGATGGTTCTCTCGATTCATTCGAAGCAATGGAAGATGAAAGTTCGATCACCTACACGTACGATCCTGAAAAACCGGTTCCAACTATCGGTGGGCAGTTGGTCGGTATGTTCAAGATCAAGTCGCCTGAAGACGGCGGGCCTGCGCTAGACGACGTCCCTGATTTTCTCGATCAATGGACGCTCGCTCGGAATAATCTGACCGAGGTAATTGCAGCCGGCGGGTTCCATCAAAAAGAAGGTCCTGAATGGATCGGTGCTGAGGAGCCGTATCAGCGCCTGAAGGATCGTTCCGACGTTGTCGCCTTCGAGACTGATCCGCTTGAGGACGATATCGAGGTCACTGGCGAGGTGATGATCAAGCTGTGGGTTTCGTCGACTGCTGTCGATACTGATTTCACGGTGAAGCTGATCGATGTGTACCCGTTCAGTGACGACTATCCCGAGGGCTATGAACTTAATCTGACTGACACGATTTTGCGAGCTAGGTATCGCAATTCGTGGTCGGAGGAAGAGTTGATGACTCCGGGAGAAGCGGTCGAGGTCACGATCACTCTGTGGCCGACTTCGAACGTATTTAAGAAGGGTCACCGAATTCGCTTGGATATTTCGAGTTCGAACTTCCCTCGTTTTGATGTGAATCCGAATACCGGTGAGCCTGTCGGACGTCACACTCACATGCTGAAAGCCGACAATACGATTCATACCGGTGCCGATCATCCGTCAAGGATTATTTTGCCGGTTATTCCGGCTGAGGACGAAGACTAGTTCGCCCACCCCGCAAACATTCGACTTCCCGAGCGGAGTCAGCGGAGCCGAGGGATCTGGTGCGGGGTCGCGTAGCCCTAAAGCCCACTCCACCCCTCCACCGAAGTTCCCTCCACAGGGGTCGGGATGTCAGTGGACAGGCGTTCGAACGGTGAATGAAGCAAGACGATTTCACCCTCGCCCCAACCCTCTCCCATTGGGGGAGGGGGCTAGAACTATGACCGAGGCGAAGCGCCCGAAGCTAACTCCCTGTCGAACGGTAGTGCTTCACGCCGAATCGCCAAGTTTGAAGTGTTAGCGCCAAGAAGCCAAATCCGATTAATGGCGATAGGTATTGGAATGCTAATCCGGTTCCGAGAGCATCGGGCTTTCCAAGAATCGCAAGGGTTGGAAAGTACGAAATCGTCGACAGCGGAACTACGTAGATGAAGAAATTCTGAAACCACGATCGGTAGATCGTCACCGGGTAGCTGGTTACCGCAACTCCGCCATAAGTTAGCGAATTCATCACTTCGAGTGATTCGGTCGACCAAAACGCAATCGTAGCCTGAATCACAATTAATCCAGCGAACAATGCTGCACCGCCGAACACGGCGAATATCACCAACCCGACCTTCAGTGCAGTCCAGTCAATTTCCATAGCATTTGCGGCCCAGATAAGAATCGCAAAGCCCTGCAAAAATCTTCCGACTCTACGCAACGTCAGCTCTTGCCCAGCCAGTTGCAACACCGTTGATCTAGGGCGGATCAGCAGTCGGTCGAAATCGCCCGCTTTCACCATCGTGCCAAACGCATCGAATCCACGAGTGGCAGCATCGGAAATCGAGAACGCTATATTCACGAGCCCGTACATAAACGCTACTTCAGGGAGATCCCAACCCTTTAGAGATCCGAACCTGTCAAAGAGAACTAGCACCGTGACGAATTCGATGACTGTTACTAAGAAGTGAGCCGCCGTGAGCATCACAAACGAGAGTCGATACTGCAGCTGGCTTCGTACGGAAATCTCCAGAAATCGGAAGTAGACGTACAGATTGTTGAAGATGTTCATCCGCCCTGCACCGTCATCCTTCGCAAACCACGATTCAGCATCCACCTGCCCAGCAGGATAAACGCGAATGACCAGATGATTTGATGGGCAAATAGGAAGCCTAAATCTGATGCTGGTAGATGACCTAGATACAGCCTGTACGGCGTATCAACGAGTCCACTAAACGGAAGAATCCGAATGATCGTTTGGATCCAGTCAGGGAAGAACGGAATTGGCACGATCATCCCTGAAAACATCATCACGATTGCCGGTGCGAAACTAGCGATACCGTCTCCCGAAACCGTCCACATCATCGAGATGCTGATGAAATTCGTGATTGCGCAGCTGAGAATGATGGCACCAATCATTGTTACGACGAATGCCATAGCGGCGGCTGGTGATTCAGGAGCCGTGAGATCGAAAAACAATGCTGTTATGAGCAGTAACGGAAAAGCACGCAGAGCGACTGGTGCCGTTCTAAGAGCAACAGCTCGGCTGAACCAAGCCGTGTAGAGATCCATTGGTCGAAGGAGTTCATACGAAACACCGCCTGAACGAATGAGCGCTTGTAAATCTCTATCTACGTTCCACGGCAGCATCATGATGAAGGCCTGTCCAAGCCAGATGTATGTCACCACCTCGGGATACGACATCGGTTGAGGCAACGAACTCGATTCGAAAAAAGCCTCGAATATCAGAACAAATATCAGGCCGAAAAAGACCTGCGTAGTGAAGCCGGCTATTGCCGCCGACCTGTACTGAAGCAAGGTGCGAAACCGGGCGCTGATTAGTGCACGATAACCGCTCAAAGCTTGTTCTCCGTGTATAGCCGAGCGATGGTTTCTTCTATCGGAGGATTCTCGACGAATAGGTCGCGAACAGGGTGCAGAGCACTTACTTGAGCTATCAGTTCTGAAGCAGATATTTGATTCGGATTAAAGCTCAAGCGAGCACGGTGGCCATCGTTCTCGAGAACCGCTGCCTGAATTCCTTCAAGTTGACTGATCTCAGTTTCAAAGTCGACGATTAGGAGTCGTTCTGGCGATATCTGATTCCGCAGTGCTGATAGTGGGCCATCGGAAAGAATCTGGCCTTTTCCGATCACCATTACGCGCTTACAAAGCGCTTCGATATCGTCCATATCGTGGGTAGTCAGGATCACGCTCAGCCCGCGTTCTTTGTTGATCTCTCGAATGAACTCTCGGAATATCAGCTTCGATACCGAATCAAGCCCAACGGTTGGTTCATCGAGAAACAGAATCGAGGGGCGATGTAACAGTGCAGCAACCAGATCACATCGCATGCGTTGCCCGAGTGAAAGCAACCGAACGGGAACGTTAAGTAGATCGCCAATCTCGAGGCGCTCCACCAGTTCATCTTTAGTTTTCAGATACTCAGTGGTGTCGACTCGATATATGTCTCGCAGCAAATCGAAAGATTCGATTACTGGCAGGTCCCACCACATCTGCGTACGTTGTCCGAACACGACTCCGATTTGGCTGACGTGGGCTACGCGATCTTCCCACGGAACTCGACCATCGATTTCGCAGCGACCAGAGTCGGGATTCAAAATGCCAGAGATGATTTTGATGGTTGTCGACTTACCTGCGCCATTCGGCCCGATGTAGCCGACAAGTTCACCCTCATCTATCGAAAAGGAAATGTTGTCGAGCGCGTCCACCTGCCGATAGCTTCTTTTAGCTATCCCTGTGAATGCCCCCCAAAGCCCGGGTCGGCGAATGGGTACCTGGTAGGTCTTAGCAAGATTCTCAACAACAATCTGGGGCACTGGTTCCACCTAAATTTACTGAGCATTGCAGGGTGATTTCAAAACCGCACGCGCGACAGACCGCCCAAAACAAACGGGTGGTCATGGATTCATATGTCGAACGAGCCGTTGAAATGAGAAGCAGTCAGTTGCACCAATTCTCAAGCCAATGGCAAGGCATCATACATGATTTACGAATCACGGCTACTGACACATTTTGACCATGCGAACGACCGTACCAATTCAAACGCGAGCAGGCGACTGAATTGCTCCAGTCGCCCGTATCCGATCTCTGCTCTTACGGCTTCATTCAGTTCAGGCAACCCAGAGATCGGCACTCAACAATTTGAACTACTCTCGAATTATTCCTCTTCGCCCGATTGGCGGGAAGCGATAACTCGCTGAGCATCCTGTGGAGGAACCGGCTCGTAGTGATCCATCACCGCCGTGAAGTCGCCTTGAGCGTGGGTAAGCGACCTAAGATCAGCTGCGTAACGCTGCATCATCGACGCAGGTGCTTCCGCAGTGATCACGGTCAACCCGTTGCCTTTTGGCTCCATTCCCTCGATGCGAGCACGACGGGTGTTCAGATCGCCCATTACATCGCCAGCGCTTGCGTCTGGTGCAAGAATTTTCAGCTTCAACACGGGTTCAAGAAGAGTAGGTCGAGCGTCTCGAACCGCCTGTCGGAATCCCATGCTGCCAGCGATTTCGAACGCCATTCCTGAAGAATCGACTGAATGAGACGAACCATCAGTGAGCATCACTGAGACGTCGACCACCGGATAGCCGGCCACCACTCCACCAACGGCAGCGTTACGAACGCCCTTTTCAACCGCCGGGATGTAGTCCTTCGGCACATTGCCGCCGACTACTTTGGATCCGAAGGTAATTCCCTTGCCAGTTTCACCCGGTGAAATCTCAAGCACAACGTGACCATACTGACCTCGTCCACCAGACTGTTTTCGGTGCTTGTACGAGATCGAGGTTTGACCACCGATGGTCTCTCTATAAGGAATACTCGGTAGTTTGGTATCAAGGTTCACGTCGAATTTCCTAGCGATACGTTCAATTGCCAGATCGACGTGAATATCGCCTAGGCCGTGGAGCACCGTTTCCGATGTATCGGCATTTCTTTCGAGTTCGAGAGTTGGGTCTTCCTCTGTCATTCGAACCAGCGATTCGGCCATTTTGTCGAGATCAGACTGAGCCCGAGGGGTAACGGCTAGTGCGAATACCGGAGTTGGCAGATCTACGCCGCCAAGTTTTATTTCACTGTCCTTGTCACAGAGCGTGTCGAACGTCTGAGTGTGATTAAGTCGAGATATAACTCCAATATCGCCACGAACAACAGAATCGACGCCGGCGGTTTCCTTGCCAGTAGCACGGTAAACCTGCCCTACCCGCTCCGATTCGCCCTTGTTGGCGTTCCACAGCGGTGCATTTGATTTCACCGTTGCGCCGTATACCCGGAAGTATGAAAGCTTGCCAACAAACGGATCGGCAGAAGTCTTGAAGATGAGATTTGCTTGAACACCCTCTGGAATTTCAGGTTGTTCAACATCGTTCGGAGATGGCAGCAAATCGACTATTGCGTCGAGGATTTCGCTCACACCGACATTGTTGGCTGCTGATGCTGCGAATATCGGCACAATGTCACGACTCAGAATTCCTGCCTTTAGACCGGAATTGATCTCGTCGGCTGAGAGTTTCTCACCATCGAGATATTTCATCATTAGTTCGTCGTCAGCTTCGGCAATAGCTTCGATCACCGATTCTGCGAGTTCGCCACTGGTAACTGCACCGAACGATTCAGCGTCGCCATCGACGCTTTGAACAGGCACACATTGCCTGCCCCACGCTTCTGCTAATTCGGTACAGGTCTGTTCAAAAGAGGAGTTTTCTCGATCAAGCTTGTTCACGACGATAACCGTCGGAATTCCCAGATCCTGAGTGTAGTTCCACGCCTGTTGCGCACCAACTTCAACTCCGGACGCCCCTGAAACCACAAGAATCACTGCATCAGCAACTCTTACCGCCGAAATCATGTCACCACGGAAATCGGGATAGCCGGGAGTATCGAGAAGATTTATGCGGTGACTTTTCCAGTCACTCGGCAGCACGGCAAGCTGAATGCTTGATCCTCGTCGCTGCTCTTCTGGTTCGTAATCAGAGAGGCTGGTCTTGTCATCGACCTTGCCCTGCCGGGTAGTTCCACCGGCTGTAAAAAAAAGGGCATCAACGAGTGAGGTTTTACCTGCACCGTTATGCCCTACAAGCGCAACGTTACGTATTTGACTCGTGTTCAGATCAGCCATGCCGCGTCTCTCCGTAGATCCGAGGCGACTTGGACGATTACTGCCCCGGTTTTAATGGGTCGAGTTCGCTATGACTGGGATATTAGCAGGAGTTACGAAGTTTAGTAAAAGTTTGATCTGAGGAGCGTGTGAGGTAGAGACGTTTAGTTTGTCTGAAAGGACGATTTTCCTGTGCTCGGAAACACCGCGTCCAATCAACGAGAGTGCACAGATACTTCGTACTGCGTCGAGATCCTGAATCGAGTTCAGGATGACGTGATCGGAAGGGGGGTAACGGTTCTCCCTCCTTCGGGAGGGAGTTAGAGGGAGGGTAGATTGCCGCGTCGACCAAGTCATCCGATGACGCCCGGAGCCTAACGGTTCTCCCCCGTCACGGGGGAGCTAGAGGGGGAGATTGCAGCGGCGACCAAGTCACGCTAGTGACGCCCGGAGCCATAACGCAAGCAAAAAAACGGGGTCGGCAATGACAAGGAGATAATCATGTCAGAGCCGACCCCATTTGACGGTGAGGAGACCGTTCGGCCCGAAGGCCTAGATATCGTCTACTCGACGCTAGTTCACCACCACCACAGGGCGCTTACGCCGAGTAACTGAACCGCCTCGTTTCCGTCTGATATCTATAAGACCATGCTCATGTGAGGCTGAAATTAGACCTTTGTAGGAACTGTGTGAGATTTCAAATCTGGTGAGCGTTATAGCTCCTGGCGATCTTCTTAAGTGGTGATTTCGAGGAAACTGTCTACGGGGTGTACAGATACTTCGTACTGCACCGAGATCCTGAATCCAGTTCAGGATGACGGTTTTGGTAGTGGTTGGCCGAATCAGTCCTCCCCCGTCACGGGGGAGCTAGAGGGGGAGACTGCAGCGAGATCCCAAGTCGTTCGACGACGCCCGGAGCTATAACGAAACGACGAGCGCGACTAACGACTTAAATAAAAACGGGGTCGGAAGTGACAGTGAGATAAAACTTGCCACAACCGACCCCGTTTTACGGATGAGGAGACCGTTCGGCCCGAAGGCCAATAAATCGTCTACTCGACGTTAGCCCATCCACCACCACCAGGCATTTACGCCGAGCAATTGAACTGTTCCGTTTCCGTGTAATAACTATGAAAGCATGTGATTGTGAGTCTCGAATAAAACCTTTGTAGGAACTGTGTGAGAAAACCTTCTTCACACGTTCGAGAATTAGATACGTTCGCAAATTTACGTTGGAAGAGTAAAAAGAAATTGCGCAACAGTGCTGTTTGGAGTTACGCTAAGCGCGAAATGATTTTTCTCCACGCGCCGCTAACCGACTGCTTCTGTTGCTGTACAACCTCCAAGGGGTTGGCACTCTAAGGCCGCGCACGAGCACGCACCGGAACGCCACCCCTCGCCTATCGAAAGCGGGGGGTTTTTATTTGGCGATTATTAGTTCAACTAAGCACTTATTAATGACATCAGTTACTCGAAGCGAATCTGGCTTTTTCAGCTTCCCTCACCCGTTTAACGAAAACGCTGCACGCGCCGTTTCTGGCGGTGTGGTGATAATGGCTGTCGCAGCGATTATTTTCGATCAGCCATGGATAACGCTTCTGCTGTCTTACGGTTACATCGCCAGAGTCTCTACCGGGCCACGATTGAGCCCGTTGGCGATATTCGTGAACAAAGTGTTTCTTCCTAAACTAGGAATACCTAACAAACCTGTGGCTGGACCACCAAAAAGATTCGCAGCAACAATTGGCGGTGCGTTCAGCATCACAGCCGCTATCCTTGCGCTGGGATTTGGCCTAAACGGTGCCGCCTACATAGTTCTTGGCGGATTGATCTTTGCAGCAGGACTCGAAAGTATTTTTGGATACTGTCTAGGTTGCAAAATATTCGCAATTCTCATGAAGTTCAAAATTATTCCTGAGAGCGTCTGCGAAGATTGCGCTAATTTTGAGCAACGAGCGAAACGCATGGCAGCTAAAGGGCTGCAGCCAGATGGCAGCACACCTCTCGAGTAATTGCCCGCTGGTACTACTAATTCATAAAACTTAGTTCTAAAATAAATCCTTAAATGACATCAGTTACTTCAAGCGAACCAGGCTTCTTCAGTTTTCCGCACCCGATCAACGCTAGCGTTGCCCGAGCGGTTGCGGCTGGAGTTGTCATCATGGCAATCGCAACAATCGCTCTCGACCAGCCGTGGATAACACTTCTACTTGCCTACGGCTTTATCGCACGTGTCGCAGCCGGACCACGACTTAGCCCGCTGGCGTATTTGGTGACGAAAGTTATCGTTCCTAAATTCGGCCTTCCTTACCGCCCCGTGGCAGGACCACCCAAGCGATTTGCTGCTTCTATCGGCATCGTGTTCAGCGTTACAGCAGCAGTCCTATCGTTGGGCTTTGGTCTAAACGGCGCTGCCTACATTGTTCTCGGTGGCCTAATTTTCGCAGCAGGGCTCGAAAGTGTCTTTGGATACTGCATGGGTTGTCAGATCTTCGGGTTCCTCATCAACTGGGGCATCATCCCTGAGAGCGTTTGTGAAGACTGCGCAAACTTTGAGCAACGAGCAAAACGAATGGCAGCACGCGGGCTTCGACCCGATGGATCACCGCTGGTCGACTAATTCCAGCTGACGAGTCGCATATGACAATAAAAAAGCCTGACCGAATTGGTCAGGCTTTTTTATTGCTCTGTCAATCAGAGTTAACGCCATCTGTCATTGCGAGGAAGAATGACGTGGCAATCAGTAGTGAACCAACAGCGATTTCGCTTACCGCCATTCAACGAGGGTTGCTCGTAAGTTGATAAACACCTATTTGGTCACTAATTGCCACGTCGCCTCAGAGCAGGCTTCTCGCAATGACAAATCCTAACCTCGCAGAAAACGTGGCTATGCCACTTAGGCTTCGCCGCGGGATTTGTACTCTTCGAACAGCTTCCAAGTTTCATCGTTGAACGGGTAGTACTTACCGGGCGACTGAGGGTTCTTTCGAAGTTCCTTTTTAATCACCACTTCCACTTCTTCTCGTTCAGCAGCGATTTCAAGAACACGCTCTGCCATCGCTGCAGGAACGACAACAACGCCATCATCGTCGCCAATGATCGCATCGCCGGGTCGCACAACAACACCACCACATTCGATCACATCGTTCACGCCCCAAGGCTGCATCACTGCAGGCCCCTGCTTGGCAGTAGACGAATGAGCGAACACAGGGAAGCCGTAATCCTTCAGTTCAGCCGTGTCTCGAACAGAACCGTCGGTAACCAAGCCACCGACCTTGAGCTGAGCAAGACGATAGAACTTGATATCGCCACCAACTGATTCCCATGGGCCTACCGACGAAGCAACAAGCACTTCGTTGGGTCCACAGAGTTCGAATGCTACATACTCTGGCGAGTCAGCAGCCTTTGGCTTGTCCTTGAGTATGTCGGGACGATGTGGGACGAATCGAAGCGTCACTGCCCTGCCGACCATTTTCTGGCCAGGAAAGATCGTGCGTGCTCCGTGGATCATCGCCTGTGGCCAGCCGTCCACCCAAAGTCCATCGATAAGTGTCTGAGTTGGCAGCTCGCCTAATTTAGCGAGCATCTCATCTGAAATTGCGGGTTCGGTTGTCACCGGATTTCTCCAATTCGTTTCAGTAAGTAGTAACGGTTCAAATAAGTTGGTTACGAGCCCTGCTTGAATTTATCGAGCACGGTAACCAGTGCAGCACTTGCAGGAACAGGAACACCGGCATCTCGACCGATTCGTACCACTGCCCCAAGGATGTCATCGAGTTCAAGCGGCTTGCCGTTGTCGAGATCGTACTGCAGCGATGCCTGAGTCTCTTCAGCTTCACCGATAGCGTCTTCCATCTTCGCCTCGACACAACGTGGAGGGAAGTTCACGCCTTGCGACTGCCCAACAGCAACGATTTCTTCCATTACTGTTCGAACCGTGTGTTCGCCGTGTGGGCTGCCTAGCACTTCAACAAATGATGCTCGAGAAGCTGCCATTACTGAACCAATCGAACCTACGCTGACCATCTTGGTCCAGAGTGTGTCGACGATGTTGGTGGAGACTGCGACCTGCATGCCTTCTCGTGAGAAAAGCTTCTTGATGGCTTCGGTTCGTTCGGTTTGCGAACCGTCGTCTTCACCAAACTCGATCATCGCGGTCGATCCACTCTGGTGGATGTGGCCGGGTCCCGCAATTCCGGTTTCGATATATGTTGCACCCTGAAGAACGTGCTTACCGCCGAACTCTTCGCCAAGAATTTGACCTGCTGTGGCACCGTTCTGAATAGTCAGAATATTGGTGTTCTCGCCGATCATGCCCTTCATCGTTGGGAATGATTCTGCGTTCGAATACAGCTTGATGCAGTGAAGGATTAAATCAACTTCGCCAACTGTAGAGGGATCGTCTGTCACATCAACCTTCACGTTGAAGCTACCCCAGTGACTATCGACTTGTAGACCGTTCTTGGCAATTGCGTCGCCATGAGCTCCACGGGCGATCAGTACAACGTCCTCACCCTGATTAGCGAGCAAGCCGCCGAAATATCCGCCAACAGCTCCAGCACCCATAACCGCTATACGCATTGCCAATACCTAATCCGTTTCTCATTCAAGAAACACTCGTTTGATTTTCGCCGACAACACTATCGGAATGTTCGCCCCAATGGTTCGTGAGGTTCGCTCTCAGGCCCCGGCTTACTCCGCATTTATGTAATCGAAACCCAATGGCAACATGATTGTTAAAAGAAACAAAGAATCCGCTGGTAAAATTCATGGTCGATTCATTAAAGGAAACACAAACTTGTCAGAAACTACTCTCGTCCGATCTGGAAACCGCTCAAATTCAACGCAGCGACCGATCAAAATCACACCCGGTAACGTTCCCGACGCTGAAGGTTCAGCACTAATCGAAACCGGCAACACAATTGTTATGTGTGCAGCGACAGTAGAAACCCGAGTTCCGCCATGGATGCGTGGCAAAGGCACCGGCTGGGTAACCGCCGAATACTCGATGCTTCCACGTTCGACACGCGAACGGGTTCGCCGAGAACGAAGCAAGGTTGGCGGCCGAACGCAGGAAATCCAACGACTAATCGGTCGAGCACTTCGATCAGTTACCGATCTTTCAGCACTCGGTGAAATTTCGATTCTGCTCGACTGCGACGTAATTCGCGCCGACGGTGGAACACGCACAGCATCGATTACTGGCGCTTACGTTGCGCTACATCAGGCGCTAACGGGACTTGTTGAAGCCGGCACTATCGATTCGATTCCTTTGAAGGATTCGATCGCAGCAATCAGCGTTGGCATGGTCGACGGAGCAGCAGTTCTCGATCTCGACTACAACGAAGATTCTTCAGCCGACGTCGATATGAACGTTGTGATGACTGGAGCGGGCGAATTCGTAGAGCTTCAAGGCACTGGCGAAGAAGCCACATTCACTCGGGCGCAGCTCGACGAAATGCTAGGACTCGCCGAAACCGGAATTGAAAACCTTCTAGCTGCCCAACGCACTGCGCTTGCAAAATAGCTTTAGCCGCTGGATTAGAAATATTTGAAACCCGCTGATCGGATGATCAGCAAGACCAGACCGAAATAGAGAAATAAGAAAACACATGGCGAAAATCACATCGGTGATCGGACACGAAATCCTCGATTCACGAGGCAACCCAACTGTTGGGGCGACTGTTGTGCTCGACGATGGCACGACTGCTTCGGCGGCTGTTCCTTCAGGAGCAAGCACTGGTAGCCGAGAAGCCGTTGAGCTTCGGGATGCCGACAAGAGCCGATTCGGCGGTAAGGGCGTGCTCAAAGCTGTCAGCGCAGTAAACGGCGAACTCGGCAAGGTCGTGACCGGACTACAGGCAACCGATCAACGAGCAATCGATCAAGTGATGATCGATCTCGATGGCACAGCCAACAAAGGCCGTGTGGGCGCAAACGCCATTCTCGCTATTTCTCTTGCAGCACTTCGGGCCGGGGCTGTCAGCTCTAAGAAGGAAGTGTTCCAGCACATCGCAGAACTCGCTGGCAACGATTCGCCAACCGAGCTTCCCGTCCCTATGTTCAACGTATTGAACGGTGGCGCTCACGCCATGGGTTCAACCGATTTTCAGGAATTTATGGTCGTTCCGGCTGGAATTGGCTCGTTCAAGGAAGCCATTCGTTGTGGCGCAGAGATGTACCAGTGGCTACAGAAGAAGCTTCACGCCGATGGACACGCAACAACGGTTGGTGACGAAGGTGGATTCGCTCCACAAGGTCTGACCAACCGACAGGCGCTTGAATACGCAACTGCCGCTATCGAAGGCGCAGGCTACAAGCCCGGCGAAGAAGTGTTCATCGCACTCGACCCTGCATCATCCGAATTTTACGTCGATGGCGTTTACGATCTTTCACGAGAGAGCCGAAAGCTTTCCAGTGAAGAAATGGTCGAGGAATACGCCACTCTCGCCAAGGACTTCCCGATCTACTCTGTAGAAGACGGATTGGCTGAAGACGACTGGGCAGGCTGGGAAGTTCAAACCGCAAGGACTGGCGACCGCATCCAACTCGTTGGAGACGATCTGTACGTCACGCAAGCAAAGTACGTTCAGCAAGGAATCGATACCAAAGCTGGTAACGCAGTTCTAGTAAAGCTGAATCAGGTTGGCAGTGTTTCCGAAACTCTCGATACCGTAGCCCTCGCGCAAAACTCAGACTTCGGAGTTGTGATTAGTCACCGTTCAGGCGAAACTGAAGATACGTCAATCGCAGATCTTGCAGTCGGAACATCCGCAGGGCAGATCAAAACTGGCGCGCCAGCTCGAAGTGAACGCATCGCAAAGTACAACCGACTTCTCAGAATCGAAGAGCTTCTTGGAAGTAAGGCACAATACGCAGGCAAACGAGTCCTGCCGAATTCATAGCGGAAAATATTTCATCAAGAGCAAGTAAGTACGAGCAGTAGTAGAGGAACGGGCAAGAATATGGCAAAAACTAAAGTTGGAATTAACGGATTCGGCCGAATTGGTAGGCAGGTTTTCCGAACCATTTCAGAACGGCACCCCGACACACTTGAGGTAGTTGCTATCAACGACCTTGGTGATGCTGCAACCAACGCACACCTGTTCAAGTTCGACTCGACATACGGTCGATACTCAGGAACCGTTGAAGCTGCTGATGGCGCACTGGTTATTGATGGTCGCAACATTCCCTCGTTCTCAGAACGTGATCCTTCGAAGATCAAATGGGGCGACGTTGGCGCAGAGATCGTGATCGAATCCACCGGATTCTTCACCGACGCCACGAAAGCTTCAGGTCATCTAGGCGACAGCGTGAAGAAGGTCATCATCTCGGCTCCTGCCAAGAACGAAGACCTCACAATTGTGCTTGGTGTGAACGACAGCCAGTACGATCCTGCTGCTCACAACGTGGTTTCTAACGCTTCGTGTACGACAAACTGTGTCGCTCCAATGGCGAAAGTGCTTCAAGACAGTTTTGGCATCGAGAGCGCTCTCATGTCGACGATTCACGCTTACACCAACGACCAGAATATTCTCGACCAGATGCACAGCGATCTTCGCCGATCACGTGCTGCAGCCAACAGCATCATCCCAACTACTACGGGTGCTGCAAAAGCTGTAACGATCGTCATTCCAGAACTCACTGGCAAGATCGACGGCATGGCTTACCGTGTTCCAGTCATCACAGGCTCGGTTACCGATCTCACTGTGAAGCTCGAGAACAAAGCATCACTTGCTGATGTGAACGAAGCTTACCGACAGGCATCGATGAAGGGTTCCCTTCACCACATCCTCGGCTACTCCGACGAGCCGCTGGTATCTGTCGACTACATCGGCAACCCAAACTCCTGCACAATCGACTCACTCGCTACTTCAGCGGTTGGCGATGGATTCGTGAAGGTAGTCGGTTGGTACGACAACGAATGGGGCTACTCATCACGAACTGCAGACCTCGCCAACTTCATGGTTGAAAAGGGACTCTAGTTTCCAGAGTTCGCCAGTTCGTTCAGGCTCAGACCAAAATTTCTAAGACCCGTGGCTCATGCTGCGGGTCTTTTTTGTTATCGGAATTTGGTGCAATCGCACTAAAAACTATTCGGGGAGTTGTAAGATGCCGCTGAAGGGCATCTGCGACAATTCGCACTCATAGCCCGATTACGAAGAACTAGCGTTAGTTCGGAGATATTCTGGTGCCACCCGAGCCGGAAAACTTCGCAAGTGGCGTGTCGACGCCTGTTGGCGATTCCGATACGCCCGATAGCAAGCACATAGTTGGACGCACAACCGAAGTCGAATCAATCGAATCGGTGCTGGATGCCGCTGCGCAAAAAAACGGCCGAAGTATCGCCTTCACCGGTGTAGCTGGCATCGGCAAAACGTTCCTAGTTTCACTCTTGAAAATGCAAGCTATTGCGCGCCAAGCTCAGGTAATCAATTTCACCTGTACGAATCTTGCGCATACCACCCCGTTGTGGCCTTGGCGGGAGCTGTTTAGCCAGGTTTCAGATTCGACAGGATTGTCTCTCGATTTGGAAACTGAGTCACCAAGCACTTCGGACTCTGGTTCACCGGAATCGCCAGATACACCAAGTACACCAGATGCAAACGAATCGAGTGAACTAAGCGAATCTCGAAAATTCCAGCTTTTCACCGATGTAATAACCAAACTGCGTGCACTTTCCGATGACGGCACACTGGTGGTCATAATCGATGATCTGCAATGGGCCGATTCGATATCACAGCAGCTCTTCGCTTTCGTCGCAAGCCAAATTGAGCACGATCCGATCATACTGGTCGCAGGTGTAAGAACTTCAGATTCGAACGCCAGTCCTGTTACCGATGCTGTTCTATCTGAACTAGGCCGACTAGCAAATTATTCTCGAATCGAACCGCTTCCACTGACACCTGTCGAAGCTCATCAGTTAGTCGAATCGAGAGTAGGTCATTCGGTCACCCGTGAAGTGGTCGCCCAGATCACCGATCGTTCAAACGGAATCCCGCTGTTCATTAGAGAGATGTCGCAACTCGTCGATCATCGTGGCCAGTTTCTCTCGGCAGAAATCCCTGAAGTTATTTCGGAAATTCTCGGTTCAAAGTTCAATCAGCTATCGCCTGAAGCTCGATCGATTCTGTCCGCAGCCGCTATTTTGGGCGGGTCGTTTGATGTGCAAGACATAAACATGGTTCTCAGCAATACGAAGATGCTTGGTGGCAAGCAGCTGGCAACTGATCAATACGTCGCAGGAATTGACGAAGCCGCGAACGCGGGAATCGTTAGGCAAGAATCTTCCGGAATAATCCAGTTCGCTCACCCTCTCTACGCCGATGTGGCGCTCGATGTTGTTCCAGCTGGCGAAAGGGTGTTGATGCACAAGCAGGCAGGGTTCCTGCTTGAGCAAAAACATGGAGAATATTCTGCCGCTTTTGCTTCGGAACTAGCCTGGCATTACGGTCACGCAACAACGATCATTGGCACCGAAAAGGTAGTGGCATATTCGATCATCGCAGGCCAAAGTGCTATTCGTTCGTTTGCATGGGCAGAGGCGCTAGAACACTTCGAAAACATACGAAGAATTCTCGGCGATAACTCTCAACGAATCGAGTTGGCTCACGCATGGCTTGGAATTGGCCGTGCGAGGCACGCTGCGTACCAGAGCAAATGGGGCAATTCACTCAGTGCAGCTGAAATTGAAGAAGGCCTAACTTCAGCTTTCGATCTATTCCTTCAACATGGCGAAATCGATCTCGCTATCGATGCCGCAAGCCAGGGAATTGTTGGGCATGCCGGATGGGCTCCACATTCAGTATTGACGGAACGAGCACTTGAATTCGCTGACGATGATTCCGCCAGAACGGCAAAGCTTCTTACGCGATATGCCGATGTAATTTTCAGCGACCCGATCCGTTTCGAAGAGTGTTGGGAGATCTTTGACCGAGCGTTCAACATGGCCGCCAATCACGGCGATCTAAAATTACAACTGAATATTCTCAGAATTCAGGCTCAGTTCAAAAGATATGAAAACCGCCATGAAGACGTGCTCAAACTACGTGACCGGGCACTCCCACTGATTGCGGCACTGCCGCATAGCACCGACTCAGCTCTGGTCCACATCAATGCGGGCATCGCAGAAGCTGCGTTGGGCGATATTACTGCCGGCGAACGAAGTAGCAATATTGGCCATCAGATCTCGACGCTGATGAATATTGAATTGGACCTCTACCACACCAACGGGATTCATCTTGAACTCGCTCGTGGACGCTTTGCCAACGCGGTGAATCATGCGAGTGAGGCTCAGAGACTTACCGAGGACGTGCTTGCCGTCAAGTTCATCGAACTCGTGGCTGAGTCTTACACCGGCGACATACAGTCGGTATTGTCGACCTGTCGTGAGACCATGCGAAATGCAGAGGCTCTTCCGTACAAGTTAACCATCCAAGCGCTGTATGGAAATCTTGCAGCTTGGATCGCACAACTTGTCGGCGATTCCGAGATGCTTAGTGAACTGAATAAAATCTCGGATGCGCTATCGCAAGTGCCAGCCACCGACCCAACGACGGCGACACTCATGAAGCAACTCAAAATAAAGTTGGCTGCTGCTTCGGACGATCCAGTAATTGCACGAACGCAATACGACCAAATGCAACACTTCGCCGGTACATTCGATATGGATAACGGTGGCTTTCCCGTGGATATCACAAGGGGTGACCTGCTGCGTGTTCTCGGTGAGGAAGAACAAGCAATGAAAGCGTATGCGGATGCTTTTACGCTGACCAAAGATTCAGGAAACATCATCGGTGATTGTGAAGCGGCACATGCCTACGCGAAAGCACTGATCGCTCGAGACAATCGAGTCGATACAGCCGCAGCTGTCGATGTCCTCCACCACGGCATAGGTGTAGCCAAATCGAGTGGGCTGAAATTCCTGCTCGTGACTATGACAGGAATGTTCGAAAAGGTCTCTTCAGGGAAGAAAATATACCCTGCCGGGCTCACCGAACGTGAGGTCGACGTTGTCCGTCTGATCGTCGCAGGTAAGAGCAATCCTAAAATTGCTGAAGAACTATTCATCAGCCTCAACACTGTACTTCGCCATGTAAGCAACATCTTCGGCAAGCTCGAGGTTTCGAATCGCACCGAAGCCGGCATCAAGGCAGTAGACCTAGGCGTGGCCGAAAAAGCCTAATTCGAACTGCTTGAGTTCGATAATCACTCGATACTGTTAGTCCACGAATCGCCCCCATCAGACAGATATCACAGTGTGCGGTGATGTACTGACTACTCCTGAAATCCATTCTTCATTCCGAAGCAGCAACCCGGCTGCTCGTATTCGATCCCGAAACTATAGGGATTTGGCAAATGAGGATTTGAACAATGGGATTCAACACCGCCCGCTGGCGTGCAGCAACAGGAATATTTGTAGCGATTATTGCCGTAGTCGCCCTAGCGGCTTGCGGCGGCGAAGATGCTGCTCCCGCTAGCAAGACAGAAGCGCCTTTCATAATTGCCCCAACTGCTACCACTGTTGTTACTGAAGTAACCCCGGCCCCAGTGCCAACCGAAACTCCAGTACCGACTCCAGCGCCAGAGCCCACGCAAAAGCCACCAGTAGTAACCACCCAAGATCATTTGGGTGAAAGCAAAGCGCAACCGATGATCGACTTTCCGATTGAGATCACGAAGGGTTCTCCAATTCTCGAGGATGACCAAGTGTTAGCTCACTGGGCAGATTTCATTGAAGGTTCGAGATCTTTCGGGTTCGGCGGCGGCCTTATCTTGGAATACTGCCCCGGAGGTGAAGGCACCTGGGTTTACGAGCTTGGCTCTCCCAACTACACAGGAGCGAAGTTCGACTATGAGTTGAAAAATGATCCCGGTGGATCGTGGAACTCTGTCGTTGTTTCTTACAAGTTCCGCGATCAAGTTCTGTTCGATCTTATGAACTCCACAGGTGGCACCGGAAACCGAATCGCTTATCAGGGAATCAAAGCCGGCGAGCCTTCCAATTTCCACGAAGCTCTTACCTGTGGAGAGGCAGTGGCGAGTGCGTCGAGCGGTGAATCATTCACTGGCGAGATGGTAAATAACGATTCAGTTGTGGGAGCGACCAACTACCCCGAAGGGCATGCGCTTGCGGGTCAGGATCCTGAACTGACGAACACGCTCAGCGTAGAGATTGAAGGAACTATCACATCGTCACATCTCGGCGAAGGCACTGTATCCGGTGCGGTCACTATCGACCTAACCGGACTCTACACAGGCGGCTGTTCGGCAATTCTCGAAGGCACCGAAGGAACGATCAGTTTCACATCGGAGGATGGCGATGTGCTGAACATGGTTATGACAACGAACCAGCTTTGCGGTGCGACGGGCGAATTCACCGGCGTTTACGACATCGTTGATGGCACAGGCAAGTTCGCATCGGCAGACGGCGTTCTAGAAGCGAAATCGTTCCCTGTGCAGGGTGAACCATCCGTCAACACTCTAACCGGAACGATCGACTACTAGATCTACCCGAAATATTGGAAGGGATCATCTCAAAAAACCTGAGTTCGATCTCTCCTCCGGGTAGCCCCTGATCAAGCTCTCAGTGCTTGGTCAGGGGCGTTTTCGTTTAACTGATACCGGCGCACCAGCGCTCGGCAAACCAGCCACATCATTCCACTCTCGAAATCCTGCCACTTCGCCTTCGCGGGCGTATAATTTCGGGTAATGCGTCACGACGACGCAAAGGTGTGGCGCGGGTTCGGTGTCGCGATCACATTTTACCTCGATCAAGGGCAATGCTCAGATCGATATGCAAAAGCCGGAAGGACCATAGAAAAATGGCAACATCAACGAATGGCGCAGCAGGCGCACAGCGTTGGAAAGAAATGTCTAAGCCTGAAGTAGGCGACTGGCGAGTAAAGGGCGGATTAGCCCAAATGCTCAAGGGCGGCGTCATCATGGACGTTGTAACCCCAGATCAGGCAAAAGTAGCTGAAGACGCCGGTGCCGTATCTGTTATGGCACTCGAACGCGTTCCTTCAGACATCCGCCGAGACGGTGGAGTCGCACGAATGTCCGACCCCGACCTCATCTCAGGCATCATCGACGCCGTATCCATTCCAGTAATGGCAAAGGCTCGAATCGGTCACTTTGTAGAAGCACAGATTCTCGAATCTCTTGGCGTCGACTACTGTGACGAATCTGAAGTTCTAACCCCAGCCGACAACGAGTACCACATCGACAAATGGCAGTACAAAATGCCTTACGTCTGTGGTGCACGAAACATCGGTGAGGCACTTCGCCGTATCGGTGAAGGTGCAGCGATGATCCGCACGAAGGGTGAAGCTGGAACAGGTGACATCGTTCACGCTGTGACGCACGCTCGCCAAATTCAGGCCGACATCCGCACGATTCAGGCCGCTCCTACCGAGGAACTGATGACACTCGCACGTGATTACGGCGCTCCTTACGAGCTCGTAGTTGAAGTAGCACGAACCGGAAAGCTTCCGGTTGTGAACTTCGCTGCCGGTGGTATCGCAACCCCAGCCGACGCCGCGCTGCTCATGCAGATCGGTGTTGAGGGTGTGTTTGTTGGTTCCGGAATCTTCAAGAGTGATAACCCCGCCAAGATGGCCGACGCTATCGTTCGAGCAACGACTCACTTCAACGACCCTGACATGCTTGCCGAAATCTCTCGTGGACTCGGTGACGCTATGCCTGGTATCGAAGCGAACAAGATTCCTGAAGACCAGCAGCTTCAGACCCGAGGTTGGTAAACAACTTGAACGGAAACGCCAGCTCACCGGTGCAGGGTCAACCTCGCATCGGTGTGCTTGCGCTACAGGGCGATTTCGCCGAGCACATACACATGCTCGACCTGATCGGAATCAACGCCATCGAAGTTCGTAAGGTTCAACAACTAAACGAAATCGATGGCTTGATTATTCCCGGTGGTGAAAGCACGACTATCGTCAAGCTGCTTCACATGTTCGATTTTGTTGATGACCTAACAGCCCACGTCGAATCGGGAATGGCTCTTTGGGGCACGTGTGCAGGCATGATCGTGATTGCTCGCGAGCTTGCCGACCCTTACCCAACTCCAATAAATCTCATCGACATCGGTGTTGCGCGAAACTTCTTCGGCCGTCAGGTCGATAGTTTTGAAGCGGAACTAAATATCACCGGCATCGAAGGCGATCCAATGCGAGCGGTGTTCATCAGAGCACCAATCGTTCAGGACACCGGCGACGGCGTCGAAACACTTGCTATCGTCCCGGCCAAAGCTGATGGAACGCCCGAGCAGGCCGTAGCAGTGAAGAAGGGTCGAGTGCTTGCAAGTTCGTTCCACCCGGAACTTACTGAAGACACCCGGTTACACTCTTTGTTCGTAGATCTGGCTAACGAGGCTCGAACCGATTCAAGCAGAGTTAGCCACACCACGGAGGAAACCCCGAGCACGGTATGATCCGCCACCTTCACCCAACAGATTCTCCCGGACTGCTGCAGTTCAGCCAGTCGTCGGGTCAGGGTGAAACGTGCACTTTAGTAGGCGCACTAAGTGGCGGTCCGGCACGGTTTCCAACGGTTAAGTACGCCAGCATTGCCCTATCGCCACGCGCCTGGCAAAGCTGTTGGGTTGAGGCACGCCGGGGACGAATCGACGGAGTGCTTAGGGCTGGTCCACGATCAGGACCTCAGGCTTGGGAAGTCGGCGAACTATATCTCCGCAACTCGAAATCAGATCTTGCACTAGAGCTACTTGAGCAAATCGCCATACCGGCAGGCGGAGCCGGTGCGCATAGGATATTCGTCCGGGTTCCAGCAAACAGCGCTCTGTACGAAGATGCCCGCAAAGCAGGCTATTCTACGGTTCACCGAGAAACTGTTTATCGATCTAAATCTGTCAGCAAGGCAGTAACAAAACTCGGCATCCCAGATCGCCCGCTACAACTTCGACAGCGAGAGAGCGTTGATGATTCAGCTTTGTTCAAGATGCACAATCAAAGCACCCCTATCGAAGTTCGTATGAAGCTGGGCCAGACATCTCAGGATTGGTCTGCGGGATCAGAACGACTCGGTCGCAAAACCTCTGAATGGGTGTTTGATCTACCCTCGGGCGAAATAGGTGCGCTGGTTCAACGGAAATCCACTCGATCGGGCCACATGTTCAGTGTAAATTGGGCAACTGACGCTGGGTCAGAGTTGCCGGGATTGGTTGCAACTGCGCTGGCTGAGAGCAAAGATGTCCCTGTATCCGCAGCTGTGCCAGAATACCGACCTGCGCTATCACACTTACTTGTGACGCTCGGGTTCGAAGAGCAGGCGCAATATGAAGTGATGGTAAAACCGTTGGCACAAACCGTTACGGAAGCTCAAAAAGCTTTCGCAGCGATTAATTAGTCGTAAAATCGGCTAATTCGAAAATTCAGTAACTAGGAGAAGTTCGAACTGGTAGATCCAACCGCACAGATCGTCGACGATCTGGAAGCATTCATCGATATATTCCCGAACGAAATCGCCGAGACTCTGCGAGCACGCGAAGATGTTGGCGATCTTGTTGAAGTGGTTCTCGATCTCGGCAGGAATCCGGAAGCGCGATTCTCTGTTGAAAATGTGCCACTCGGCGAAATTGAAGTCACCCGCGAACAAATAGCTCACGTCGTCGAGCATGTCGGTCACTTCGGTGACGACAATCGAGCCGGTATCGAACGAACTCTCCACCGAATTTCAGTGATGCGAAACCGAGCAGGCGAACCAGTCGGTCTCACATGCAGAGTCGGGCGTGCCGTATTCGGATCAGTTCGACTGATCGAAGATTTAATCCGCTCCGGCAAGAGTGTTTTGATTCTGGGTCGACCGGGTGTTGGTAAAACCACAATTCTCAGAGAAACCGCTCGCGTTCTCGCTGACGAAGCTAAGAAGCGAGTGGTCGTCGTCGACACATCTAACGAAATTGCTGGCGATGGCGATGTTCCACATCCTGCGATTGGGCACGCACGTCGAATGCAGGTTGCGAACACCAGCCTTCAGCACAAAGTGATGATCGAAGGCGTGGAAAACCACATGCCAGAAGTGATCGTGATCGACGAAATGTCTACCGAGCTAGAAGCTCTCGCCGCACGAACTATCGCCGAACGTGGTGTGCAACTTGTGGCAACCGCTCACGGAAATACCCTCGGCAACGTCATGTCGAACCCGACCCTTGCCGACCTCGTTGGTGGCCAGCAGACCGTCACGCTCGGTGATATCGAAGCACGCCGACGTCGAACGCAGAAAACCGTTCTAGAACGTAAGCACGAACCCACATTCGATATCGTCGTAGAAATACGTGAACGAAACGCTGTCGCCATTCATCCTGAAGTTGGAACTGCAGTCGATCGTATGCTGCGAGGAATTTCCATTCCGCAGGAAGCACGTCGATTGCAGCCGGATGGCCGAGTCGAAACCGAAGTCGAAGAAATTCCAGGCAACGAATCGGAATTTGCTCCGGCACCGTTCGATGTCAACGACGTTGGTCGACGACGCCCTCGAGATAGAGAACGAGGTCGGGGACGCGATCGTGATCGACCAGATCGTCCAGTTCGGAATCCGTTTAACAATGCAATCAGCAACGGCATAGGTACTTCTGATCTAAATTTGGACGGCTTTGATGAGCCTGTCGAGCCGCCCAAGCAGGTAGTAACCAAAGTCTTCCCGTTTGGAATTCCAAAGACTGCTATTTCAGAAGTAGTAAAAGAAATTAGCGCACCTGTAGAGGTCGTCGATTTCGCAGATTCAGCCGAGATATTCGTTACGACGAAATCGCACTACAGTCGCCGTCCCACAGCAGTTCGACGAGCTGAACGTGACGGCGTGATGGTTCACGTCTTGCGCCGAGGAACACGGGAGCAGATTCGCCAGTTCCTGAAGCGATTCGGACAAGAACAAGTTCGTGCAGCCAAGGTCGAACCAAGTGATTTCGAAGAGCACAACCAAAGCGGTCGATCACGCGAAGCACTGAAGGAAACCGAAGCGGCTATTAGCCGAGTGGTCTCTGGTGAACAGCGTGTCGAGCTCATGGCGCAGCCGCCGTATGTTCGTCGATTGCAACACGGCTTAGCAGCGCGCAACAATTTAGGATCGGCAAGCATGGGCAGAGAACCGTCCCGACGCGTTGTTATCCGGCGTCGCAAGCGGTAAAGTTCAGACTATTACTTCCGGGCGGCGCGCTGCCCAACAATTGCAAGAACAAGGAATACGAGTTGGCTGGTAAGCAGCAAGAAGAAATGGATTTCGGAGCCGAAGCCGAGCGCATGAAGAAGCGAACGGTTGAAGGTGGTCTTTTGATCACTTTCGAAGGTGGCGAAGGCGTTGGTAAATCGACCCAGGCTGAGCGTCTGTTTCACAAGCTCAAGAGCTTTGGCATCGACGCTATTCACGCCCAGGAGCCGGGTAGTTCCGATCTTGGCAATAACGTTCGACGTTGGATAAAACGTGCTAACTCGTCGTCGCCTCTTGCAGAAACTCTTTTATTTGAAGCAGCCCGAGCGCAGCTGATGTTCGAGACTGTTCGACCTGCTCTCGACAAGGGCAAAGTGGTTGTGCTCGATCGATACATCGATTCAACTCTCGCCTATCAGGGATACGCACGCGGCGGCGATCTGAAGACGATCAAGCAGTTGAACGATATTGCTACTGCCGGGTTCCAACCTCATCTGACAGTGCTACTCGATCTAGATCCTAAAGTTAGCCTCGCTCGCGTTTCGAACGAGCCTGATTTATTCAGCGACGCCGATGGCTCAAGCCCTACCCGCGTCGACGATGAAGGTCAGCGCCGATTCGAAGAGCAGCCGATCAAATTTCATAAGAACATCCGCAAAGGCTATCTAGAGATGGCAAAGACGGATCCACGTTGGTGCGTGATCAAGGCCGATCAGGCGGGCCATCGTGTGGCCGACGCTATTCTCAAACGAGTACGTCGATTGCTGATCGAACGAGACATTCCCGACACGATCTTCAAGAGCTAAAGTCCAAGAGCCTCGTACACGGCTGCCAGTACCCGCTTTAGGCGACGGTCGTGTTTTGGCTCGCCGGGCATTCCGTTGAACACCAGCGAAACAGCCAACCCCTTTTCAGGATCGGCGAATCCGGTGGAAGATTCTTTCCCGCCGTGCCCAAATGCCGAAGATGAAGCAGCCGTGCCATATCCGTACGGAACCGCAGGGCTGTGCCGCTGCGAATCGATGAAGAATCCCAACCCACGATCCATCACGACTCCGAACGTTTCATCCAGCAAACCCTCGTGCTGACGGGTTGTAAGCTGAGCGACAGTCTCTTCAGAAACGATCTGATCACCGCTTGCCGACACGCCATCATTGAGCAGCATCGAATAGAACTTCACCATGTCGTGTGCTGGTCCGTGGAAGCTACTGCCGGGTCTGACGAATCGCCCTAATCGTTCAGACGAGTACGCGGGGTGAACGGTCATCGGGGATCGTCGAGAATCGTGCATGGCTCCGAGCTGATCGCCGAGTTGATCGGCAAGTGTCGGCGAGACATTCGGGTAAGTGTCCGTCATTTCAAGCGGATCAAGAATGAAATCTTGCACGAATGATTCAAACGCACTTCCGCTCGCCCGTTCGATCACCTCGCCAAGAATGTGCCAACCTGCAGTCGGAATGTATGCCGACCGCTCACCGGGATTCCAGCCTTCGATAGTTTTCGAATCGCTCAGTCGAGCAATAACTTCCGCTCGGGTTGTACCGCCGTCAGCGAGTGAATCATCAGCCAAGCCCGACGTGTGGTTCATTACGTGCTTAAGTAATATGGACGACTTGCCATGGGCAGCGAATTCGGGAATGTGAGTCGCTACCGGATCATCAAAATTCAGACGCCCAGAATCGACCAGCACCCCAAGAGCCACTGCGGTGATCGGTTTCGCCGAAGAAAACAACGGCATCACAGAATTGTTATCGAGCGCTACGCCCGAATCTACAACCCGCTCCCCCACAGCAAAATCAGCAACCAGTTCGCCATCGATTGCGACACTTAGCTGTGCGCCGGGATGCAAACCTTCTTGAATTTGATCTTGCAGTAGCGTTCTCACCGGCTCGAAAGCAACGGAGAAAACGGGGTCGGTTGATTGGATTGGTGATGTCACACCCACATGGTATTGATCGAACGTGGTCACAGTCCAACGCTATTTCGCCCCGAAAACACTCACTCCAACATTCACCACAAAAGCCCGACCCCACTTTCACGAAAGTGTTCATGCGAGTATTCTCGTTCTGCCAAATATCCAAAATCACATGTGGAGCAATACGGGTGAATAAGAACACACTGAAGCAAAAGCTAAACGACGGTAAAGCCACGGTAGGACCATTTGTTGGTTTGCCATCACCCGGAATGACCGAAACGATGGGCTGGATGGGCTTCGATTTCGTAGTTATCGACTGCGAACACGGCCCTATGGACTTCGAGACAGCTGAGCATATGATTCGTGCCGCCGAGCTTTCGGGGACGACCGCTATCCTGCGTATCGGACTAAACGAGCAGCAGCACATTCAGCGATACATGGACGCCGGTGCTGCCGGTGTAATGATTCCGCTCATCAACAACGCAGCCGATGGCAAAGCAGTTGTCGATTCTGTGAAGTACCCACCAATGGGCAAGCGTGGTGCATTCGCAGGTCGAAACGCTCGCTTTGGTCTTCAGGACATGGCCGAGTACATCAAGGAATCGAATGAAGAGACGTTCGTGTCTCTCCAGATCGAAACTCCTGAAGGCATCGAAAACGCCGACGAGATTATCGCTACAGATAACGCCGACGCTATTTTCTTGGGACCTGGCGATCTTTCAGTGAACTTTGGAATTCCAGGCCAGACTATGAGCGACAAAGTAGTCGATTCAATTCAGGATCTGCACGAACGAATTACGGCCGCAGGCAAGCACACCGGAACGCTTGGCGTGACTGTCGACCAGACAGTGTTCTGGCACGAACGTGGCATCAAGTGGATCGTTAGTTCTGCACCTAAATTCATGCAGGCCGGAGCCGCCGATTACTTGGCTGGTGTAAAAGGCCCGCTGGGACTCTAAGGCTTACATGTCGCACCCACGTTTTACACCGCATCAGGCCGTAGGCAATCGCCTGAAGGCCCGCGGTGAATCGTTCGACGATATGCGCGTCGGCAAGAAGGTTTTGCTCACTTGGACAGAGAAGTGGGCAGAGGAACTTGCCGACGCGTTGGGAGCCACTCCGGCTCCTCGCACGATGTTTATCGACACGTTCTGGCTCCGCACGGTCGACAACGATCAGGGCGGCATTACGGTGGCGTTCGCTCCCATAGGAGCACCCGGCACGATCATGCTGATGGAAGATCTTATTGCTTGCGGGGCTGAATCGTTTGTGGGCGTTGGTGCCTCAGGGGGACTTGATCCGAATCATCCGGTTGGCGATGTGCTGATTCCGGATGCCGTGAAGATTCTCGATGAGGGGACTTCAGCGCACTATCCGGATAAGGGCGACCCAACGGCGGATCAGGCGATGCTTTCTGAGCTTTCAGGGCTGACCGAAAAGCATGGCGGTCGAACCGCTAGCGGTGATTGGTGGACGACTGACGGTTTCTATCGTGAGATGGCCGACGATATTGCTCAGCACATGCATGCTGGAATTCTCGGGATCGATATGGAAACATCGGCGATGTACCGAGTCGCTGAGCATCGCGAAGTTACGTGCTGCAACATTCTTGTCGTTAGCGACGAACTGTGGACCGACTGGAACTACGGAATAGATTTCTCCGAGTTCAAAACCGGCGTAAACGCCATGCACCAAGCAGCACTGGAATGGGCTACTAGCTAGCCCCTCTAATGTCCCGAGCGGCAGCCAAGGGATCTGGTGCAGGGTGAGCAAAGTGGCACGTTCTGGCGATGCTGGGAGATTATGCCTTCGGAGAAAACTTTCACCGCTCCGCCCCGGATCTCTCCGCTTCGGTCAAGACGCGTGAAAGGCAGAAGCGCCTATTCAACCAAAATCTTCTGGCGAACGCTCTCAAGTACTTCACTCGCTATCTCTATCGAATGCCCTGAGTCATTGGCGTCATACAACTCCGCAGGAACCGCTCCACCAACGGCATCGGGATTGCGTGCGCCGAGTGCGTGCTTATCTAGCAACGCCCCAACCGACTTCACAAAATCGAACGATGGGTCGAATGCCATTGCGTCCTCGCACAAGTCAGAGAGATGATCTCCCCAGACCATTTCGGCACCTTTCTTGTACAAGAAGCCTTTCACTGCTTTCACGGCAGTTTCGTGCGCCAGAAAGCACGCTAGAGCATGACGTTCTTGGTCAGCGTTCGCCCGTGCTGCTTCTAGGTCGGCGTCAGCTTGTGCGAGCCAACTTGAGGATGAATCTTGATTAGCCATATCGTCTATCCGTAGACCCTTTCACCATTATTTGCAGCATCATGAAGTACGGGATCACGGCTAGGAGGATTCTCAAATTCGTCCTGCGTGTATACGTAGAAATTAATCCCAATTCGAGGTCGTAAATGAGTCGTCCAAAAGTCAGCGCGACGATGCACAGGCTCGTCAGTTTCTTGAACCACGACAAGATCCAGCGCAGTGCCGGGACCAACTTCACCTCGTGCGAACGGTCCCACAAGGAACATGGAAGTCATTCCAAGTTGCGGCATTTCATCGATCAATCGCTGGAGTTCAGCGTCGAGCATCTGCCGACGTTGTGGGCCGAAGCCGTACATCATCGGCATAGCGCAAAACCGCTCTGCCAACCATGACCAACACAGGCACAATCCAAAGAATCAAAAAACATTAAACGGTGTAGAGCGTTGGTGCTTTTGGACGCGGATAGATCTCGTCTTCGCTGAGTTCATACGCCTCTTTCTTGTACACCTGAATTCGGTGACAACCGAAATCTGGGATGTACATCAAGTCGCCATAAACTCGAACCGACATCACGCCACGCAGTCGTTTGACCGCCACGTGATCGATGTCTTCTCGCGACCGCAACACCTTCGGGTTCGCCGTGATGTAAATTCGACCGCTCTTCGATAGACCAGCGTCGCCAACGAACACGTCAACGAATTCACCAGCGCTGTTGAACAGCTGAACACGGTGGTTTCCTCGGTCGGCAACGTAAATGTCGCTGTGCTGATCGACTGTCACTCCAGCAGGTCGGTTTAGCTCGCCATTGCCAGAGCCGCTCGAACCGAATTGCAGCAGATACTCGCCGTCGGCTGAGAATTTCTGCACCCGGTCGTTTCGCCAGTCGCCAATAACAACCGCACCATCGTTCGGATCAATTCCAACGCCCCACGGCATGTTGAACTGCCCATCGCCGCTACCGAACGATCCAAATGTCGAAATGAACTTTCCGTCGACCGTGAATTTTTGAACACGGTGATTCATCGTGTCGACAACGAAGAGATCGCCATTGGAATCGAACGTAATTCCGGAAGGGCGATCTAGCTCGCCCTCGCCAGAACCATGCGTACCCCAAGAATTTAGTTTTTCGCCGTCTTTCGACCAAAAACTAATTGTGTGATTTCCTTCATCAGAAACAACAAGCGAATCGTTAGGTCCGGAAATCATCTGAACAGGCCAGATAAATCCGCTTCCGATATCGCCAAGATCTTCATCGTCCCAATTGGTTCGACGAATCTGACCGCCTTCGCCATCAGTTCGATTCAGCGTGTAGATATCGCGTTCGGTGCCTACAACCAAATCTGTTGGGTAAGTCGTAACTCGGCGCATGCCGAGTGTGGCGTGGAACGGATAGGCAGCTCTGAGTAGTGCGTGTGGTTTAGTCATTAAATATGCTTCCTTACGGGGTGCCTAAACCATCGTCTTTGTATACGGGTTGAACTGTTCGAACTGCCCGCCAACAATGTCGATAGGATCGAGACCCATCCACTGATTCAGAATCGTGCTGTAGATGCTTCGGAAGTCGATCGTGAAGTCCATATCTTCACCAAACTTCCAGTCGGCTACTGCGAGAGACGGATACTCCGAATAGAGCCCACCCTTCACGTTTTCGCCGATCATGAACGCTCCACCACCAGTACCGTGATCGGTTCCTGAGCCGTTGTCTTTGATACGTCGACCGAATTCTGTGAACACCAAGATATTCACCTCTTCAGCAGCGTCGTGATCTCTAAGATCCTGCATGAAGTCTTCAATCGCAGTGGTCATTTCCTGGAGCAGTCGAGCGTGAGTCGGTACTTCCTGAGCATGGTGATCATAGCCACCATGAGTCGTGTAGAAAATCCGTGTGCCAAGACCCGTCGTGTGAACACGTGCAACGTCTCGAAGCGACTTTGCAATCGGATTGTCGGCGTACTCGACCTTCGACTTGTACTGCCTAGGCGCCTCAGCGAGCATGTCGGCTCCGCTGAGAACGTTGTTACCAGTCTGGCTTAGGTAGTTCATCACCTGCCCAGAACCGATAGCCGGCGTGTACATACGCTGGAATATCTCAAGGTCTCGATTGCGTTCCTCTTGCAGTTGAATTCCCGACATCAAGCCGTAGTTATCGAGATCGCCAACGGAAGTAGCGGTTACACCCGGAGCAGCTAGTGCTCGAGGAAGACCTCGACCAAAGTTCACAGCCGTCACAGGGTTCGCCCCCTCGGGGTCGATCTCTCGAATGACCTTTGCCAGCCAGCCTTCCGTTGCAACAATTTCCGGCTCGCAGGTGTGCCAAATGTCCATCGCTCTGAAGTGCGATCGACTTGCATGCTCGGTTCCCACTCCCTGAACGATTGCCATCTTGCCCTGTTCGTAGATGCGCTTGAACGCAGCCGCCGAAGGGTGCCACGCCAGCGTGTCGGTAAACGGCAACGATTTGTCGTCGGGAACTCCAACCAGCGGGCGATTGTCGTAGTAGATACCTTCGGTGAACGGAATCACCGTGTTCATAAAATCGTTTCCGCCCGAAAGTTGAACGACTACCAATACAGGATCTTTGGTTTTTCCGTTCTTTTCAGCTGTGGTCATTTTAGAAATTCTCCGTTGTAGCGATCATGCAGATAGGTGTGTGAAATTCTTTTGGTGGCATCACGAGAATTGGAACTCCCGAGCTGAAACTACAAGGGTGAGCATTTGCACGACTCGGGCTGCGCTTGTATCGGCAGCATCGGTCGAAGACCAGTCCAACGCTCCATCGGTTTGTGCGTGAGCGACGAGTGCGTCTCTGGTCGCGTCTTCGACTTCAAGTGGCCCGACTAAATCGAGAATCCTGTCGACAAGTTGCTCTGGGCTAGTCAGATTGCCTTGCGAGCGAATACTTTCGATGATCGCTTTCACGCCGGGCTTGTCAGGATTGTTCAGTGTGTCGATGGCGTAGTTCACTCGTTCGGTGAGCGTTCCTCCATCGATCCATTCCTTGCCCGTGTGCCAGCCTTCAACGCTTGGCGGGTCCATCAACTTCTGGCCCATAGTGACGATCGTGCCTTCGAGCTTGTGCAAATCTGGGGCAGGCTCAAAGTACTCGCCGGAAAGCTTCAGCACACTTGCGACGAACTCGGTCGGCGATTTCACATGCTTGAATCGTGCAGCCTTGAACCATTCAGAATTGAACAGTGTTCGCATGACTTCTTTCATATCGGCATTCGAACTGATCCAAGTCTTGACCATGTCATCGATTGCAGCAGGATCGGCAGGAGGTTCGATGCTCCAGGCAGGCACCTGCGCTTCATCGGCTACGAAGAAGTTGTACAGATGACGACTTATAAATCGAGCGGTCGCTTCCTGCTCGGCGATGATGTTGATGATGTCTTCACCATCGAGATTGCCGGTATGGCCTAAGAAGGTTTTCTGGCCATCGTCGTGGTCGTCTTCTCTGAATCGATAGTTCACATCGAAATGACCGAATGGGTAGAGGGCCACGGGGGTGTCGTACGTCCAGCCGGTGAAGGCACGGGCAGCACTCTTAATATCGTCTTCTGTGTAGTTGCCAATACCCATCGAAAACAGTTCGAGAATTTCTCGACCGTAATTTTCATTGATCGCTTCGCCGTGGTTTTCGTTGTTGTCCAGCCAGAAAATCATTGCTGGATCACGAGAGATGCCCAACAACAGTTTCCTGAAGTTCGCCATGCAGTTGGTTCGCAACATCTGAATGTGGTCGACCATCGTGGGAGTGTGCTCACTCTTGGTCCAACCCGTGGCGAAAACGCTGTGCCAGAACAGCGTCATCTTTTCTTCTAGTGGGCGGTCAGTGTTGATCATCCTGTAGAACCATCGACCGTTCCAAACTGCGGGATTGTCCTTGTTGGCTTGCAGGTGAGGATAGAACCGAGTGAGAATCTCGTCTTCCGGTGCTTCAAACCTCTCAGGGTTCAGAAGATCGTCGACTACGTCCTCGTAGCTCCGAGCGGCATAGCGCTCAAGCTCGGCACGGTCAGATCCGAATCCGGCACGACGAAGCAAGTGTGCCATTAGAGAAAGGTCGGTAGAGGCGGCTGTTGTCATTTCGATCCTTGCGTATTCGCTGCATTTCCACAGATTGGACGCACTTTACCCCATTTCCACGCGGCATGAGCTATTTAAGCGAAATTCGTTGCTATCCTCCACATCACGCACCAAATCCGACGTACGCCGGTTATATTTCGTGCGCCGAGCGATTATCCAAATTACTTTCACCACTTCAAAGACGGGAAAACATCTTGAAGAGTCCTATCGAACACGCTACTAACCTTGCAATTCACTACGGTCACAAGCTCGAACGACCTGTGGTGTACACACAAGGAGTATCGCTGAGCGGTCGACTTCGTCTTCATGAGCTGCTTCCTGATTCTGAAGACCCCACCAACGACATCAAGTTGCTTGTAGCCGAGCACGCAGCCGATCCATTGGGCATTTTCACCGGCTCCGAAGGCACGGCGAACTACGCGGGTATTTGCTGGGCTGACGAACTGGCGAACGCCACTGATGATGATTCGTACCTCGATCTACTTCAATCGATATCTGATTTGTTTGGCCCTTCGGTAGAAGCCGGGCCGCTTGACCCTGATATCAGAGTCGAAGACTTTTTCTTCGCTGCAACGATGCTCGGTAGAACATACCTAAGCACTGGCGATTCGAAGTACATCGATCTTCTCGCCGAATTCTTACTGTCGGCCGATACGCTGCAGGAAAACGGACTCTGGTGGCACTGCAAGGCATCGCCGTTCTTCTGGGGACGTGGCAACGCATTCGCAGCACTCGGCTTCGCTGAAGCTCTCACCTACTTGCCAGAAGACCATCCTTCTCGTGATGAGCTATTGCATACCCATCTGCTTCATCTCGAAGGTCTGGCAAAGCATCAGGATGAATCTGGCATGTGGCATCAGGTGGTCGACATGACGGACACATATCTCGAATTCAGCGCAACGGCGATGATCGGCTATTCGATTGCTCGCGGACTCCGCGAAGGCTGGCTCGATGAAGAATGGCGGCCGATAGCCGACAGGGCGTGGAACGGCATCGCCGAACGAATTTCTGATCAAGGTGAACTTGAGCACGTATGCGTGGGCACCGGCCCACTAGCGACTCTCGACGAATACGTTATTCGCCCTTACACCGACGGTCTCGATGATCGAGGTGGTGCGATGGCTTTGTGGTTTGCTGTAGAAATGGCACGACTCGAAGCCGGCGTTTAGGCAAAGGAAATTTCGGAATTGATTTACGACACGATCATCGTCGGCGCGGGTGCGGCAGGTGCGGTACTTGCTGCAAGGCTTTCCGAAGATCCTGCTCACAACGTTTTGCTGCTCGAGCCCGGCCCCGATTATCCTGACTTCGAAAATCTGCCTGACGATCTCAAATTCGGGCTTAGTGGAGCGGTGATTGGCACCGACAACCCACACGACTGGGACTACAGTGCGAAAGGTACGGATATCTCTGAACCGATCCCGGTTCCACGGGGTCGAGCCATGGGTGGTTCGACAGCCACCAATGCCCAAATATTTCTCAGAGGAGCACCGGAAGACTACGATTCGTGGGCAGAAGCAGGACTCGATAAGTGGTCGTACAAAAATCTTCTATCTGCGTTCAGACGATCGGAAAACGATCTCGACTACGGTGGGGATTTCCACGGCAAGAACGGTCCGATCAGTTGCGTCCGTGCGAAGCCAGATGAACTACTACCAATGCAATCGGCTTTCTACGATGCGTGTCGAACTTCTGGAATTCCCGACTGCCCAGACCACAACCTGCCGGATTCAACCGGAGTCGGGCCGCTCCCATTCAACAATATTGATGGCGTAAGAATCAGCACAGCACTCGGCTATCTTGCAGATGCGCGTCACCGATTAAATCTGACGATACGAGCTGATGCATTGGTACACCGAGTCATCATCGAAGGCGGCAACGCCGTCGGGGTTATCGTCGAATCGGGTGGAGAGATATTCGAGATTCGCTCGAACGAAGTGATAATTTCAGCCGGGGCTGTTGTGTCCCCTCAGCTGCTGATGCTTTCTGGAATTGGCCCAGCTAAACAGCTTCAAGAACACGGCATCGAAATGATCGTAGATCTGCCGGGTGTAGGAAAAAATCTTCAAGATCACCCAATGGCTCCGATGATGTGGAACACAAAACCTCAGTACGAATTCCATACCGATCGCAAGCGTATGCAGATGGGGCTGCGATATACCGCTGATGGATCGGACAATCGAAACGACATGATCGTCTACGTCAGTTCGTTTGGAACCGAGCGAACGGATCGCGGCGGCGACAGAAATACTCCCGTTGGCGTTCTGCTGAACGTCACGCTCAATATGGCGGATAGTCGGGGCGAGATTCGTCTCGCTTCAGCAAATATTGACGACCAGCCAATCATCGACTTCAACTACTTGGACAAGCCGTGGGACCTAACTCGCATGCGCGAAGGCGTTCGCAAAATGGCGTCGTTGCTAGAGCAGTCTGAGTTCAATGACATCGTCGACAGCCCCGCATATCCAACCAACGACATTGTTGATGATGACGAGGCGCTAAACGATTGGATTCGACGTGACGTCACGACCGGGCATCACATTTCAGGAAGCAACAGAATGGGTGCAGATTCCGACCCTATGGCAGTTGTCGACCAACTCGGCAAAGTTCGTGGCGTCGAAGGACTACGAGTTGTCGACGCATCGATCATGCCGACCTGTGTGCGAGCCAATATCAACGCAACAGTAATCGCAATGGCAGAACGCATGGCCGAGTTGATTACCCGATAAGGAAAGGAAGCCAGAACAAGTTAGAAGATTCGAAGTTCCGCTTCTCTGCTAGGACGAGAATCGATCCAAACCAAACTGACCTATCTCCAGATCAGTCTCGCCAGTGGTGATCAAATCAGCCATCGCACGACCGATCACTGGGCCCATCAGAATGCCTTTGCCGCCGGTGCCTGTGGCGATGAATACGCCGTCTTTACCCGGTACTTTTCCGAGCACCGGATCGCCATCTGGAGTGACGGGGCGCATGCAAGCGGTTTGCAACACCAACTCGTGCGATTCGAGCTCGGGAATCATCCGCACCCCGCGCATCGACAACGACTCAAGCGCGTCGCCAGACGGCGTGACATCAAATCCGGTGCCATCTTGCACGGTTGCAGCGAGCCACGTAGCACCATCACCCTTTTGAACCACAGAGCAGGAATCACCGAGCGACTGGCCATGCAAATGTAATCCAAGCGGAGGATTCAGTCCTTCAACCCTGACGATCTCGCCTTTTTGCGGTACGACTGGCACATTGATATCTAGCCAGAGGCTGGAAGTTCCAGACCACGGGCCGAGAGCGAGCACTACTGCGTCGCAGGCGATTTGGTCGTCACCAACCTTCACTCCAACCGCTTTGTCCTTCTCGTAGAGAATCCCGGTCGCCTCACCCAGCACGATTTCTACACCACGCGATTCAGCAGCTTGAGCCGTAGCGAGTGTGATGTTGTAGCTGTCGAGCATGATCACGTCTTCGACAAGAGTCCCGCCATATGAGTCCTCTGTGATGCGAGAGTCGATCTGCTGCACCTGGTCGGGTTCAAGCCAAATTGATTTGAACTCAGGGAATCGATTAATACGTTCGACTTCACTCTTCAAATAAGGAACTTCTGATTCTTCGAGCGCGAGTTCAAGATGCGGCATGGCGATCACTTGTGCATTGACGCCCGATTCTTCCTGAACGGCATCCAGCATCTCTTTGTGCATCGTGAACGAAAGATGATTCAGCGATTCGATGTTGCCGGTTTCATTCGTTGGGTTCAGCAGACCTAATGCGAACCCAGAGGCGTGACTACCAATCGAATCTCGTTCGATGATCGTCACACTCAAATCCGGATTGGCGCTTGCCAGTCGATAGGCAATAGACGAACCAATAATTCCGCCGCCGATGATCACAACGTCACTCTGAGTTTTCATCTCACCGTCTCCTGTGATTTCAACCAGTCGGCAACAATTCCTCGATCATGCTCGAATGCCAGTTCAGGCAAATTATCAACATTGAAGATTTTCACATCGAGGGTTTCGTGATCAGCCGAGCTTAGTTTGCCGCCGAGAACTCGTGCTTCGTACACGGCCAAAATAATCGAATTGCCTTCTTCTGAGTACAACCCAACCAATCGCCCAACTTCGGCTTCGAGTCCGCACTCTTCGAGGATCTCACGCTCGACAGCTCGCTCCAGCTTCTCGCCACGATTCACATAGCCCGATGGAAAGCTCCACTTACCGATTGCAGGCTCGATAGCGCGCTGCACCATCACGATTCCGCCGTCCATCGGAATGATTGCTGCGCCGGCCACTTTCGGGTCTTCCCAAATCGTGCGACCACATTCGACACAGTTCGGGTGACCGTGAGGACCGGGTTTCAGATCGGGAAGATCGGGAGAATGAAATTCTGACAAGCGAAATAGATTCCTGTTTTCAGGTTCAAGATGTTCAAAAGAGAACAACGATTCTGGCGACTCTAACAGAGCAAGTTCCTGCTGGATGGCGTTCATCGGCGATGAACAGATAGCTAGAATGCCCACATCACGGCAATATTTTCACTTGGAGAGCGAAATTGACGAACAACTGGATGGGCGGATTTCAAGGCGGACTCGGGAGCTTATCGCTGCTGAGCAATGCAGAGTCACGATCTATTTCGGCAGAAAACCCTACTGGTGAACGCGGCGGCGGAGCGAAGGCTCCAACTCCGGAAGCGCCACACCCGTCTCACCGTTTAGGTGAAGGCTGGAAGGTTCGTCCAGCCATCAATATTGCTCCCGGTGAAACGGTTGTATTGGCCGATATCGAAGGTCCAGCAATTATCAATCACATTTGGATCACTCTTCGAGAAACAGGACTACGTGATTGCGTAATTCGCTTCTACTGGGACGATGAAGAAACTCCTTCTGTCGAATCGCCAATTGCCGATTTCTTCGCCAACGCACACGGTCTTCGATACAACGTGAATTCGATCCCTGTGAACGTGAATCCTTCTGGTGGTTTCAATAGCTACTGGCAAATGCCTTTCAGGAAACGCTGCCGGATCGAGGTTGAAAACCAGCACTGGAACGAGCTTCGTGGATTCTTCTACCAGTTCGATTATTCACTTACCGAAGTGCCAGACGACGCTGCCTACTTTCACGCCCAGTGGAGGCGATCGATCACAACACGAGAGAATCCTGAGCACGTGATTCTCGATGGTGTGAAGGGACAGGGTCAATACATCGGCACTGCTCTCGGCTGGACTCAGATGTCCGACGGCTGGTGGGGTGAAGGCGAAGTAAAATTCTTCCTCGATGGCGACGGCAAGTACCCGACTATTTGCGGAACGGGAACTGAAGACTACTTTGGTGGAGCATGGTGCTTCGGCGAGACTTACTCGGCACCGTATCTCGGCTATCCGCTATGGACTCGTGACGAAGATGATGTCCCAAAGCATGGTTTATATCGTTGGCACGTTCTCGATCCAATCAGGTTCAAGGAAGATCTAAAAGTCACCGTACAGGCACTCGGCTGGTGGGCCGACAAAACGTTCCAACCACTGACTGATGAAATAGACTCCGTGGCGTTCTGGTATCAAACAGAACCACACGCTGCATTCCCTGAACTACCCGGACCTGAAGGTCGATGGCCTCGAACCAAGCGTGAGTGGGGCGGGTCGTAATTCGGTTCTAGCGGGAGCCTTCGAACAATATGAAATTCCTCTTACGAAATAAGTTAGTCCGATACGCTATCGTGCCGGTAATCGCGTTCGTTTTGCTCGTGGTTCTTGGCGGCGGTTGGTATTTCGCGGGCGTGCTCGAAGAGGATGGCTTGCGTGTCGACAACGCCGAGCCTGAGAACAGTGTGACGGTGGTTGCTCTAGGTGACGAAACAATCACTCTTAAGCTGTTGCCTGACGCAGAAGAAGACGCTTTGGCGATTTCTGCGCGATGGGGTTTATCTGACGGGCTGAACTACGGCCAGCTCGGAGCAGTTCTCTCTGACGACGATAACGGCATCACCCGTGAATTCAACCACAAGATAGGTGGATTCCAAGTAGGCGACGAACTCTATCTCGATCGAACAGCGTCGCCGCACGAACCTCCGCTCGGAACGAATTACGAGGAAGTCGTAATTCCGGGTCAGCTTGGTGAATTTGGTGGGTGGTACATCCCTTATGAGGTAGGTCCAGGTCATCCTGAGCTGGAATCGGACGTGTGGGCGATATTTGTACATGGACGCACGAGCAATCGTGATACATCTATCAAGCTGATGAACAGCGGAGGCATTCACTCTCTCGTGATCGACTACCGCAACGACGAAGGTGCGCCTTCCAGCGAATCGGGCTACTACGATTTCGGTACTACCGAATGGGAAGACGTTGAAGCTTCGGTGCGGTACGCTCTCGATCACGGCGCTCAGAATATCGTTCTAGTTGGCTACTCGATGGGCGGCGGCATAGTCGTCAATTACCAACTAAAATCTGAGTTGGCTGATAGAACTGTTGGCATCTTCCTCGATTCACCGATGCTCAACTTCGGCCGCACTGTCGACAAAGGGGCCGCTGAACGAAGCGTTCCACCACTTATCACTACAGTCGCAAAGAAATTCGCCAGCTTACGATTCGGAATCGATTGGGAAGCGTTGGACTTCTTATCGCAAGCTGACAAAATTGATGTACCGGTACTGCTCATCCACGGCGACGCTGATGACACAGTCCCTATTGAAACCAGCATTGAATTTGCTGAATCATCACCACACTACGTTCAACTACATGCGTTTAAAGACGTAGGCCATGTAGCAACGTGGAACCATCACCCGCTTCAGTACACAACTCTGTTCGAGGATTTTGTAGAACGTGTCAGATAGACAAGAATATTCAGAAGGCGACTTCTTCGCCGTGCCTCTCAAAACCGGTGGATTCGCAATCGGGCTGGCACTGTGCCTTGGAATAAAGCACGACGTTGTTGCTCGATTCTTTGGTCCGGTGCGTGATTCTCTTCCGTCACTTGACGAATTGAAAAATCTACGAGAGATCAATTCAGCTCACATCGAACATTTTCTCGACGATGGTCTTCGAGACGGCTCATGGGAAGTAATTGGCCAGTACCCAGAGTGGGACGCCTATGATTGGCCCATCCCAAAATTCGGTTGGCTACAAAGGTCGCCTAGCAACTCTGAAGGTCAGGCCTTCGAAGTTGAACTCGACGAAAACCTGCGAGCCTCGCGACAGAAAAAAGTTTCGATAGAACACTTCAATACACTGCCATACGAAGTTCTGGTCGGATCGAAAGATGTGGAAATCACTCTAGCGCTGGCTTTAACCAGACCCGGCTGGAAGCGCAAACTTCCCGATATCGAATAAGCCAACAACGACAATTCGCTGGCGCTTTATTCAGCCGAGCGAGTCAGTTCGTGCAGCGGTCGACGCAAGAACCCAACGAACGAAGAAACTACTCCGACCGCACCAGCGATACCTGCGACCAGCAGTATTGCCAGCACCGGCCACCAATCAGTCTGCAAGATAAACGGTGGCAATAGCTCCCTACCCGTCTCAGAATAGGCGATCGCTCCCACCGCGATGCGGCTCGCAACAAGCCCAGACGCCACACCAACGACGATCCCGATGATCGCAACGATGCCGTGTTCAATCATTGCGCTGCGAATGAATCCGGGCCTCGAAAGTCCCATCGCACGTAGATACGCTGAATCGTGAATAGTTCTCGTCGAGTGCGATACCAAATACGTAACGTAACCGAGCACTAGCGCCAGTCCGCCGATGATCAGCGACACGATTCCCATGCCGCGCCAACCAGCAACGGTTAGCGGATCGATCACAGAATCTTCAACGCGGGCTATGCGGTCATATATCGAACCACCTCGGAATATCTTTCGAATATCGGAAGTGATTCGGGCGTGCTCTTCAGGCTCAATATCAACGAACACTTCGTTAGCGTCGACGGCAACTAAACCTCGTAGTTCGACGAACGCCAGCAACGTTTCGACGTCAAGCACCATAAATGGGCGACGATCAGGATCTAGCGTTGGAAATAGTTTTGCCGTTCCTATCGGCAAGATAGGAATAAAGCCACCAGAAATTTGAACTACAGTCGCCTCGCCCGGTGGAACTCCGGTCTCTACAGAGAAGTTCTCAGATACGATCACCGGAATAGGATCGCCAGTTGAACTTCTGTAGGCACCACGAACACCAGCGACAGTTCCTCGTTCGAGGATCATCTGTCCAATGCCGTTTCCGGGCTCTCCGACCCCAGCAGGCTCCGCTACATCGGCGAAGGAATCATCGAGACCATTCGATGTCGGAAGAGGTGTCCACAAGCTATTGCCTTCGAAATCTAAAAGGGTTGTCTCAAAACCGGGACCAATAGCTTTTAGGTCATCAATCGACCATGTTGTTGGAGCGCCACCGTCGGCTCCAGCCTGCATGAACGTCTGTATCGAAACGATTTCCACAGGGTCGACCAAGTGCTGCGGTACGTTGCCCGATTGCTCTGCCCACTCGTCACCAATTTGACCGAGCGTGACGGCGATTTGGCGACCTTCAGCGCCTTTAAGGATGACCCAGAAGAAATGGTCCCTAACGTAGGGGCTTTGGATAGTCCAAGCGGAAATCGAGGAAGTTCCGGGCGGGAGGACAATGGGTTCAGGCTTCGAAGGAACGTCTAACCGTGCGAATAGTTCATCGAGAGGTTCGTCGGCGAAATCGTCACGGAACCACGCCATGTCAGGGAATTTATCAACTTCCACAGCCAACACGCTGAACTCAAGTCCAAGTTGAGTTGTGCCGAATTTTGCGCTCTGCCGGTACGCTTGAGTCGCAGTTTTGACACCTTCGATAGCGCTAAGCAATTCGATTTCTTCAGTGCCTACGTTGAATCTGACGCCACCGGGAACAACTCTCATATTCGTACCGTTGTCGTAGAAAATCTGCTCTCGATCGCTACGTTCGAGCGTCGATCCCAAGGTCCCGACCATCACACCTAGCCCCGTACCAAGAATGATCAATAGAACGGGCCACGCGTACCAGTAAGGACTTCTTCCAAGTCGCCAGAAGCCAATAGCTGTCGATGCCGAAGTAAATCGCGTTGCTATCCACAAAGATGATTTTGTAATCACAGGGAAGGCGCGCAGCATGATCAGTGCGACTGAAATCAGCAACATGGCAGGTGCGAATAACAGGGTTGGGTCGGTTACAACTTCGCCATCTCTATTAGTCGATGCGACCCCACGGGTTGTCATCTCCCACAGGAACAATCCTCCGAGAACGATGACCAGTAAATCGAAATACAACCGCTGGAACACTGGCGGCGAATCAGGGCGGGCTTGGGTTCGATCTACGTTAGATACGCCGGAACGAGCGACCAATAAAGTGGGCAGCAGCACTATCACGAATGAAAGCACAGCCGCTCCCGCAGCCCATACCCAAGCCATTACCGAAAGTTCAACTGGTAAATTTTGTCCGTTCGTTAACGACTTGAATACCGGAAGTCGTCCAGCCAATCCGATGGCACCAAAAGCTATCAATGGTGAGACTAATGCCGGCAGAATTACAGTCACGACCGATTCGATAATCTGCACCCGCATCACTTGGAACGTCGATAATCCGCGGGAGCGCAGCATTACCGTTTCAAGCTCACGCTTACGGGCGATGAGTCCAGCCACGAGGAACAGATAGTAGCCAACAACCGATGTTGCCAAAGCCGCCAGTAACAGTGCAGGCAATCGCAGGAACAGCATCTTCTGATCCATGCGCTTCGTCGCTGCTCTCGCTCCCAAAAGAGCGGTAGCCCGCGGCAGATCTTCGGCCACGTTCGCTTCGAATATATTCATCGCCGAGACTAGAACACCTGGGTTCGTATTCGACATTTCTTCGGGATCGGTAAACAGCACCCGCGTGTAGTTCATCGGCAAGCCAGAGTTCGATGGCCCTACGCCAGCTGCGACAGCTTCTTCGCCGGTGAACAAAATAACTGGTAGATCACGTCCGCCAAATAGCTCAGGGGGGACGGGCTCAAGTATGGAATTCGGGCTTCCGAGCCAAAATTCATCGGAACGATTGTTGGCCGAGAACACGCCAACGATTTCGGCCTTTACGAGCCCGGCATTTCGAGAAATCGAGATGGCATTGAACGTGTCGCCAATATTGAGATCGATGATTTCATCGCCGTGTCTGATTTCCTTTGCACGTCGTTCGTAAATCCCAACTTCGACGATCATATTGCCGTCGGCATCCTGTTTTACTTGCGAACTCGGAGCACGACCTTCGATGTAGGTGACATGATCGGTAATGCCTTCCATCTGGTGGAAGTACAGGCGTGAAGCAAGGTTTCGACGGTCGATGGGGGTATCGGTTTCAGGATCGTTATCCTCTATGCCCCAATAGTGCGGGCGAGTCTTTACTCGGGTCGATCCATATTTGATCAGAGGCGCTAAATCCTCGTTGATCCCGACTTGGACGATGGCGTCTGCATTCGCTATTTCATCGGCCTGGAGCGGAATCCAATCGGTTGTTGCGCCAACGTTTTTATTGTGGGCACCAAGTCGCTGAACAACATCGGCCATGCCGACTTTTTCGAGCGAGCGGAGATATATCGGGCCGCCTGCCATGACCGTGGCGGCAAGAAAAACGGCGACGAGTACTCCAATCGCTAGAAAGCGATCGCCTCGAGCACGTCGTTGTACAAACCGAGAGAAATTCAAATTACTTTTTCATCGAAGACATCGACTTGCCAGAGTTGTAAACCCGCAGTCGATAGGTGAATGAAGCAAGCGCATTTTATACGAAGGACTTCGGCAATTGATGCTCGATTTCAGTTGGTTTGCGATTTGCTCGCCACAGCGTTTAACTCATTCAGGCTCGCCATTTCCGTGCAAGGCGTCGATAGCAATCACCGACGTACAATGCCTTGTATGCATTTACGGAAATTCTCTGACTGAATCGAGTACGCATACCGCTGCGAAAGCTATTGAATATAGAGAGCCGACGCTGATAAACAAGACATAGTATTGGCTATGTAGCGACACTGAGGAATAAGCAATGCGAATCACTATTCGAGTTCTTGCAGTAGTTATTTTGCTGGTGACATCTCTGAATTGGGTTACAACAGATGCATCTGCCTGTTCCTGTGTTCAGATGACCGCTGAAGAGAAGCTTGAGTGGTCGCATTCTGCATTCATCGGCTACCCACTCGCCAGATACGAACTTGCCGCACGTGATGCTCCCAAGTACACGAATACTCTCTACGAGTTCAAGGTCGAGATACCGATCAAGGGCGAGTTTGGCGATCAGCAAGATGTGTACGCCTCTTTTTCTGGCGCAAGCTGCGGATTTGAAGGAGCTATCGTGCGGGGAGCCCGTTCTGGCATTTTCTTGAGAGAAGACGGCGGACTTTTGATCGGTGGGCTCTGTTCAACATCGGATGCAGATGAGCTTCTAACTGCGGTCGGTTTGGATACGCCTGAGAACCTTGCTCTCATCTCTGAGCTTAGGCCGGATACTGGAGATCTTGTTATTCATCCAGAGCGTTTGCGCCCAGATAGCACTTCGCAGTTGGATGATGAAGCTCGACTTGACCCCACGACAATTTCGTACTGGTTTGTAGCGGTAGCTGCCGGTCTACTCTTGGCTGCCTGGATATCCGGTCGGTACAGTGGCCGAACGACCGATCAGAACTAGATTCTGCTAGACGTTCCAGAGCTCGCTTGAATGCATCCCAAGGTTAAACAAAAACACCGCCTGAACGGCGGTGTTTTTAGTACAAATGGTGGGCCTGGGATGACTCGAACATCCGACCTCTACTTTATCAGAGTAGCGCTCTAACCAGCTGAGCTACAGGCCCTTGTGTTGTGCCCCGATCATGTGGAGTGAACGGGTCACAGCAATAAATTTTACTACTGCTTGCACTAGATTGCGTAGCCAATCTCAGTGAATTCGAGAGAATTCGTGCGCTTAGTCCCAACCACAGTGGGATGCCCTGTCTCAACGTCCCCTTCCGGATGGAAGGGCTAGGGTAGGAGACTTGGGACGCGCGACCAAGTCGTTCGACGACGCCCGGAGCAATATACGAAATAAATCCGGACGCGAAAAGACCCCGGTGTACCGGGGCCTCGTTCAGCTCCTTAGCGAACTGAACAGTGAACAGAAAGAATGTCTAAAGTTTCGAAGTTTTGAGACTCTGAAAAGAGTCTATGATTTTGGTGCATTAAGCTTTTTGTGATTAGAAGTTCAAACTAACGAGCCACTTCCACTCCCCCAGGACTCAGCTGATAAATCAACTGAACGCCGAGTTCAGGAATCTCGCTCAAGAAAGTTCTCTCATCTAACCGCCTAATGGTCGACCTAGGTAGCCTCTATATGACACTAAATTGTCCTGGATACTTATTATCGTTTGCCCACCGCTGGGTACTAATAATATGCATTTATTTCCAGTCCAAGTCATATGAGGGTCTCCTTAGAAAGGAGGTGATCCAGCCGCACCTTCCGGTACAGCTACCTTGTTACGACTTCGTCCCAGTCATCGATCCTACTCTCGGCGCCTGTGCCCCAAATAAATGGGTTCACCCAGCGACTTCAAGTATTACCAACTTCCATGACGTGACGGGCGGTGTGTACAAGGCCCGGGAACGTATTCAACGCAGTATGGCTGATCTGCGTTTACTAGCAACTCCACGTTCATGCAGGCGAGTTGCAGCCTGCAATCCCAACTGAGACCAGCTTTGTCGGATTGGCTCCAC
>JABIFF010000006.1 GCA_018650845.1 Chloroflexota bacterium
AACGGACGCGGACAGGCAGTGTGGGCAGGACATAAACAGATCTCCTCAGCAAATGAGGAATGATGTTATTCCACCCCGACACTGAGTTCTGACAGAACCGGAGCCCTGAACCAGTTCACTGATCCGCCGCTTGGAACGCGTTCTAGCCCTTCAGAGCTGAACCAATCTTTTTCGTAGTCTGTCTTCACAACAACCCAGCGTTTGGCGACTCGACGCGCCATTTGTATCCAGTCTGGGTCAAGACCCGCAGGACTGGCGAACTTACGTAACACTTCAAAGCTGCCATCTGATCGTTTTGGGATGGAAAACATGGGATCGAGGATGACCACGTCAAAACTGTCAGCATCGGCGTTCGCCAGATAGCTTCGTGAATCGTCGAACACTGGCTGCACATCCGAGCTTTCGTCGCCTGAATCGTACTGAGTCAGACCCTCGCTGATGAGCGTGAACAACGGCCAACTCGACTCAATGCCAACAACGCTGCCCTTTGGCCCAACAGCCCGTGCTGCCACAATAGAATCGTGCCCAAGTCCTAGGGTGGCGTCGAGCACACGATCGTTGGCCTGAATTTCACCGACTCGAATAAGTGTTACCGGCTCGCCGCGAGAGATCGCCTGCAGACGTAAAGCGGCTGTGCCCAAGTTGAACTTTAGATTCGACTCCCCAATCGACAGGCCTAGCCCGTCATGATCGTAGACAAATACCGCTTCGAAGGTGCCTGTGACATCAACGAGGGTTTCGTCGTGACGATCGAAATACGGCAGCTTCCAGTCCGACGCCTTTTGGCGCGCTTGGGCTCGAATATCGGAGCTCGCACGTCGACTGGTTGTGACTACGAAATTTCGATCTTGTTCCATTACTGAAGTGAACCTAAACGCTGGCGTTTTCGATGCGCCCTTCACCGCTTAGGGCGAACGCTGCAGCCAGAAGCTCGTACGAACGCTGACGTTCGGCGTAGTCGGACGTAATAGTGAGAACGATCACATCGTCAGTCTCGTACTCCTCCGCTAGATCTTCAATCTTGGCCTTCACGGTATCGGGATCACCCTCAACCGATTTCTCACGCTGCTGTTCTAGAAATTCTGCATCGGCACCGGTGAAGTTCATAGCCTTGATCTCATCGACCGATGGCACGCCCTTCATCTCTTGCCCCTTGTTGCGCATTAGGCGCATCACGTGACGGCACAGCGCAAGATCGTGGGCACGCTCTGCCGTATCGGCGGTGATAGCCGAAATACCGATGTTAACCCGCGGCTTATCGAACCATTCTGATGGCTCGAAATTATCGCGATACCACTTCACGTTGTCCGGCCCACCGCCTTGAGTAATGAAGTGAGCGAATGAAAGCGGCAGCCCTAATCTCGCAGCGATACTCGCACTGCCCATCGAAGAACTAAGTAGCCATGGCACAGCCCAGTTTGATGCTGATGGCATCGCCTTGAGATGTCGGAATGGATGATCGTCGGGGAAGGTCTCGGTGAGATAACGCATCACATCGAAAACCTGTTGAGGGTACTTTTCTATTGGATAAGAATTTGGACCAGGTTGCAGTGCGAAACTTGCCACCTGATCGGAACCGGGAGCACGCCCAAGCCCCATGTCGACACGACCCGGAGCCAGTGCTTCCAGCATTCGAAATACTTCGGCGACCTTCAGCGAACTGTAGTGCGAAAGCATCACGCCACCGGAACCAATTCGAATGTTCTTGGTTCTCGAACTCATCGCCGCAAGCAGGATTTCAGGACTCGCATCTGCCAGTGTTCCCGAACTGTGATGCTCGGCTAACCAGTATCGTGTGTAGCCCCACTTATCGGCCGCTTCTGCCAGATCGAGCGTTGCCTGAATGGCTTCATGTGGCGTTTTTCCGACGCCTATTGGTGATTGATCAAGAATCGAAAGTTTCAATAATTCATACCGTGATTGAGATTAGAACCAGATGATGTAGCGGTTTTCGCTACCCGCGAAGCGCTTTGAGGAACTCGTTTCCGCCCGAAGTGATCCAGCCATTCACGGCGGTGTAGAAGAACTTCACGCCTTGATCCCGGAACTTGCCAACGTTGTCGTTCGAAACGGTAGTTCCTGCGATTTTGCCTGCAGCAAGAATTTTAGCGATTGATTCGTCGATAATCCGCTGCACCTCAGGATGCTCGTCGTCACCAATGTGACCCATCGACTGAGCAAGATCGCTTGGCGCAACGTGGTAAACGTCGATGTGATCTACTGCGAGTATTTCGTCGAGATTATTAACCGATTTGATGTCCTCGATCAGCACGACAGCCATCGTTTGATCGTTCGCTTTGCTCAGGTAGTCATCGACCCCAAAAGACTGACGAGGTTTGAACATCCCGCGGCGTCCGAGTGGCGCGTATTTTGTGGCCTCGACGACCGTTCGAGCTTCTTCCACAGTATCGACGTGTGGAACAACGACTCCCATCGCACCCATATCGAGCGTTCGATAAATCGTGCTGTAGTCGGCACTGCCAACTCGAACGAGAGAAGTCATGCCCCAGAGATCGGCAGCACGAGAGAGATTTCCGACGTCGTCATAGCTCACAGGGCCGTGTTCAGCCTCGAACCAAACAGCGTCGATTCCCATGTTTCCAACGAAATCGACTAGGTACGGATTGTCGATACCAGCGAGACAGGTGACGATTTCGCCGTTCGCCAACTTTTCTTTCGCTCGATTAGCTCTCAACTCTGCCATGTGATTCGACTCCAACTCAGTAATCTCGAAAAATCAGAAGATAGCACGCAGTTAGCCACACAATGCGCTGGCGGCGATGTTTCCACAAGCTTTCAGAGTCGATCCTTCAGCATCGAGCAGCCCATTCGTAAGCACCACAAACACAACTCCTGATGCAGGATCAGCCCAAGTCAGCGTTCCAGTTGCGCCACCGTGCCCGAACGCCCTTGTAGGTACAGCCGATCCATACCAACCGGCACCACCATCACGCTGCAATCGCCAGCCGAGTCCCCACGACTCCTGTAAGCGACTTTCTGTCGATAGTTTTGGCTCTGCACTTGTGTTGTCAGTGAGCAATGTCCGAACGGTACCCGGCTCGAACACGCGTTCACCTGCTGCCGATACTCCGCCGTTTAGCATCACTTGGAGCAATCGAGCGATATCGGCGGTGTTGGTATGGGCGCCGCCCCACGGAGCGCCGAAGTCTTTCCAGTAGTCACTATTGTGATTCCAATGACTACTGTAATCCGCATCCGAAACTTTCGCATCGACACGTCGACCCTCGAAATCACTTCTCCATCCGAGATGACTTGAATCCATGCCAGACGGTTTGAACACCAACTCTGTGAGCTGCTCTCGAATCGACTTGCCTGTGATTCGCTCCGCTATTTCTGCAAGCATCAAAATACCTGCGCTCTGGTATCTAACCTGCGTACCGGGTTCGAACAGCAATCGAGCGTTGCAGGCCGCTGCCACGAAATCGCTCATAGGCGCATTTTGCTTGCGAAAATCTACGTCACCGGGAACCATGTCTGGGAGACCACTTGTGTGCGTGAGGCAGTTCCGAAGTGTGACTTTGCCTTTGCCGTGAGCGGCGAATTCAGGGACGTATTTCGCTACGGTGTCGTCGGCATCGACAAGTCCTTGCTCGATGAGCAATGCGAAACAGCTTGTAACCATCGGCTTGGTGATCGATGCGATTAGAAAGATCGATTCGGTGTCGATTGCGGGTGAAGATTTGTCGAACTCGTAGGTTCCGCCGGCCCAATCGAGCAGCACCTCGCCACGTTGTTCGATCCTGACGGCTGCGGCACTCATTGCGCCTGCATCGATTCGATCTTGTAATCGCCGAATAATCAATTCTTTGTAATCGCTCATCGTTCTCCGTTCATCATCAGGTCGTTTCCCGGTCGTGCCTCGAACTGGGCCATCAGCATTGCGCCGAGAATACTAATGGAATTCGCCAGTCGTAGCCCAACGAAAATCATTCATAGGTAAGCTTGCAGCCATGGTTCCACACCCACTAATTCTCCTACCGCCATCCGAAGGTAAAGCCTCGGGCGGCGAAGGCCCGCCACTCGATCTCGAGTCGCTGTCGTTCGACGAATTCAACAAGAACCGAACGCTGCTGATCAAATCGCTTGGTCAGCTCAGTAAGAAACCTCGAGTCGCTCAGAAAACACTCGGAGTCAAAGGCGTAGCACTGGATAAAGCTCGAGCCGACAACGCTGATGTGCTGAACAGTCCAACGCTTACGGCTATCGAACGATATACAGGCGTGATGTACGACTCGATCGACTATCAATCGTTGGATGAAGCCGCTAAGCGAGTTTTTGGTGAGAGCACTCTCATCATGTCGGGCTTATTCGGGATGGTTAGCCCCTACGATCTGATTCCCGCGTACAAGTTGAAGATGGGCGCAAAAATACGTCTAAACAAAGCTTGTTCGGCTATCTGGAAACCTTTGATCACAAAAACACTGAAGACTGCCGCTGAAAATGGCGTTATTTGGGATCTGCTCCCAAACGAACACAGTGCTGCGTGGGATCCATCCAAAATCTCGTGCGATGTCAGATTCACAGTCAAATTTCTCGAAGCTGGACGCGACGGAAAGCTGAAAACTGTCAGCCACTGGTCGAAAGCACTCAAGGGAGCACTGGTTCGCCATTTAGTTGCGAACCCCGAACGGGCAGGGAGTGCCGATTCTGCTTTGAAATTGCTAGATGGATTCTCTCACCCTGAAGGCTATAGATATCATCCTCAAATGACGGCGGTTGTAGACGGAGCGACCGAGATCGTCTTCTTGAAAACAGTGTAGCGCCGGCTGATCAACCTTGAACACTGCGTGATCCTCACAGAAAATTTCTGCCGAAAATGCATACTGGCGTTGAATAGATGAAACGAACCTGATTAAATTCGTTAAGTCGCTTCTACAGCTATGAGAAATTCCATGTTACGAGGCTAAATATGTCGATTGTAAATACCGTTCTCGGTCCCCGAGATTCCGCATCGCTAGGCTTCACACTTTCGCACGAACACATACTGCTGTCTTCGGCGGGAATTGAAGATACCTTTCCAGAATTCATCGATAAGGAATTCGCGATAAAGGAAGGCATTCGACAGCTCTCTGAAGCGAAATCTGAGGGTGTCGAAACCATCATCGATTTATCGACGATGGATCTTGGAAGGAATATCCAAGTCATTAGAGAAGTCTCTGAAGGCAGCGGTGTGAACGTTGTCGTAGCTACAGGAACTTGGCTCGATATTCCTCGATCATTTGCGAATGCTTCGCCCGACGATATTGCGCCCTTATATATTCGAGAGCTGACCGAAGGAATACAGGGAACAGAAACCAAAGCCGGGGTGATCAAGGTCGCCAACGAGCCAGAAGTTACCGATGCTGGCGAGATTATTTTGAGAGCAGCAGCTCGAGCACATCGCGCCACTGGAGCTCCTATCTACACCCACACGATGGCGAAAAACAGGGTAGGGGATCGACAAGTTGAGATTTTCATAGATGAAAATGTCGATATGAATCGAGTGTGTATCGGGCACAGCAACGATTCGACCGATATTGGCTATCTAACTGGGCTCATGGACAAAGGTGTTTGGCTTGGACTCGATAGGTATCCAGGGCAGGGCGTTACGTGGCAAGAGCGCACGAAAGTCTTATTCGATCTGATCGAGCGTGGATACGGTACAAGGCTGATGCTTAGCCACGACTGGAGCGTCTATGCAACGATGATGACGAAACAGCGATTGGCAGAACGTCCGCTTCAGAACCCCGACAACTACCTGTTCATCACCCGCAACGTACTTCCTATGCTCCTTGAACTCGGAGCTGATCAAGAGCAGATCGATGATCTGATGATTCACAACCCGAGGCATTTCTGGGAAGGCTCTTAGAGAGAACTAGTCGAGCAGTTCTAATGCATTCGACTCAAGCACCGCAGAAGTAATTCTTGGGAGTAGCTCTAGCGCCAGATTGTGTGCTGGTGGGTAGTCTCGAGTTGTCAAAGCGATAGGTGCGGCCATCCGTACTAGCAACCCGTGTCGAAAGTCGTTCCAGAGGACCTGCTGAGTCAGATCTGTGATGCCTCGATTGTGCATAGCTTCGAGATATGTATTGAGTATTTCAGGAAACCTGTTGTGATCTTCGAGCCTCAGGCAATACGCCAGAACTACAGCTATCTCGATTCCGATGTTCCCACGGGTCAGCAGCGACCAGTCGAAAAATATCGGTGGTTGTGAAGGGTCGTTCGGTAAGAACAAATTCTTCGCTGCGACATCGTAATTGCACAACGTTATATTGGCCGAAAATCCAGCCTGTAGCTTTGGACCCCATTGCCCGGGTGTGTCGTACATCTTGTATATGTCAGGATGAAGATGTTCGCCGTATCGACTAATAAATCGCTTGCCGCTGTAGTGTCCTGATGCAAATAGTTTTGCACCACCTCTCATCACCTCTTCGAACGTTCTCACCTGCGATAGGCCGGCAAGCTCCACAGAGTTCCACCACTTCGCATGCATACCCGCTAGTGCCACTACGATGCGTTCGACATCTGGCACATCGAGATAGCTCTGGATAGTCCCGATGCTGCCACCTTGATCGAGATGTTCGAGAACGATGATCATCCCGTTGGAATCAACGTCGTACAGCGCAACATACGATTCCGGAGATTCGATCCCGGCGACATCGGCTAATTCTCGGTAGAACAAGACCTCATTCATCCCGCCTTGGTCGGCGTTTTCCGCTCCACCTTTGTCACGGAACTTTGCTATCAATCTTGCCTTCGAGCCCGAAATTAGTGTGCCGTCGATTCGGCGAACGGCGTTGCTCATCCCATCAAGTGCCCCGTGCGGTACGGAAATTTCTATCGACTTGAACAGCGGCTTATTCCACTTCTCTGAATCTTCGAGATATGAATTGAGAACTTCGACAGTTAGTTCACTAATCGTTACTGGCACGAGCTTGGGCATGCTTGTCACTGAAACCTCTACTACTAGCGGATCGCTGAGCGTAGGCTATTCTCAGGAACCCTCTTGATTTCAAGCCCCTCGTTACCTATAGTCTGGGTAGAGAAGTAGAGTTGCTCCCACGCTGCTCTATTGAGATAGCAAATACAAAATGTCTAAAAAGACCCGGTTCGCCGGGTCGTTTTGTTTTTGGTTGCATCTAACCAACGTCTGGCAAGCGTGGCAGATAAACGCAATTGGGCGTAGAGTCGAGTTATTCGGCGGCGCGCACCACTAGATCGAAGCAGAGAAACCAGAATGAACCTGATCTCCCGGGATGACCTGAAAGCCAAACTCGATAACGGCGACGACTTCAAACTCGTTTGCGCTTTGAGCGAGTGGGCTTATCAGGCTAAGCACATCCCTGGCTCACTCCATATCGACAATCCTCAAGAAGGCTTGAAGCTTCTCGCCAAGAATGATGAGATAGTCGTTTATTGCTCTGATCCAAACTGCCCATCAAGCAAGTATGCCTACCACATGCTCACCAGCGGAGGCTTCGAGAATGTTCGCCGCTACGAAGGCGGAATTCTCGATTGGGAAGAAGCAGGTTTTCCAATAGAGGGTGCGTGGTCAGATGCCAGCGCCGAGGCCGAAGCCACGAAATAAGACCTCGTTGAAATAAGTTCACTCAACAGCCCGATTCGCTTTCGAATTGGGCTGTTTTTATTTGTGCCCGATTCCAAAACTATTTGCTTGAATCCCTCATTCTAAAACTGCTAACGATCGTTCTTCACGACGCTATAATCCGGGCATTCAAACCCGATGTGCGTCAACCACAAACGCTATAGAGCGAGCGAAACGAGAAGCAGTTATGAAAGTCGGATTCAACATGGGAGTCGACCCGGTCGACTACAAGCAAGCCGAAGTCAACGAAGACGATCTGAAATTTGCTGCTCAGATGGGCGCAACCCACGTTGTGCTGCAGTCATACGCCAACGACGGAATCGTTCCGGGCGACGAACGCTGGGAGTTCGACGATCTGCTTCAGCTGCGACACAAAGTTGAAGAAGCTGGTCTTGTGCTCGAAGCTCTCGAAAACGTTCCGCTTAAGTTCTACGATCAGGTGATGCTGGGTGGCCCCAAACGTGATGAGCAGATCGAAAATATGGTCTACACGATCAGGAACATTGCGCGTGCCGGTATTCCGATATTTGGCTACCACTGGATGCCTACTTTAGTAGGTCGTACCTCGCTCACAACTCAGATTCGAGCCGGAGCAAGAGTAACGTCATTCGATCTTGACGAGGCGAACAAAGCGCCGTTCTTGCACGGACGGCAGTACACAGAAGACGAGATGTGGGCGAACCTCGAACACTGGATCAAGATCATTGTTCCCATTGCCGAAGAAGAGGGTATCCGCATCGGAATTCACCCCTGCGATCCACCCGTTGAAGATTTGAAAGGCATCCCGCAACTGTTCAGGAGTTTCGACGCGTACAAGCGACTAATAAGCATCGTTGAATCGCCTTCGAACTGCATCGAGTTTTGCCAGGGCACGTTCAGCGAAATGGCCGATGCCAAGGGCGATGGCATCTACGAAATGATCGAATATTTTGGCGAGCGAAAGAAGATCCTCTACGTTCACTTCCGAAACGTTTCAGACACCGTTCCGAAGTTCCAAGAGGAATTCATCAACACTGGCCACGTCGATATGTACCGAGCGATGCAGAGCTACAAAAAAGTGGGCTTTGACGGCATGTTCGTAGATGACCATGTGCCAGTTGTAGTTGGTGATAGCCCGTGGGGCCACCGAGGCCGTGCTTTTGCTAACGGCTACATACAGGCACTAATGAACGTCGTGGATCGGTAGAAATCCGAAGCGAACTACGCAGCTCGCTGTACTTGCAGATCGGTTCGAGCTGCGAACAGACTCAGGTCGATTGAAGTGTGAAGCGGCTTGAATACACCCTCTGGAAGTGGGCACGGAACGATGTTCGAGCCTGCCTCAATAAGAGTGTTGAAAATACCCGACATCGTTAGAGCCGAATCCGCAGCGTGTGTCTTCGTCAGTGCTTCGACTGCTGCATCGAAGAACGTCTGTCCATCTTTGAAGTAGTACACACCAGCGTTCGCCATTTCAGAAATAACTCGGTGCTCCGACATTTCGACGACACGATTCTTGTAGATCATTGAAGTCGAATATTTTGGAGTGCGATCCCCGGGGAATGTAAGAACGGCAGCATCGGCGCCAACGTCCATTCCAGCAATGTAGAAACGATCGAGGTCTACGTCGATGTACTGCTCACAAGCAGCGATCACCAACGGCTCGCTCATGTTTATAGATTCTCGTGCCATGCAAACTGCAGCTGCCATCGTTCGTGGCGCGCTCCAGCTGTAGACAACCTGTGAATCGGAAGAAATTCCGAGCGAGCGACGACGGTGCATCGTCATCACTTCCGGATCAACCACGTAGATGAACTGATGCTCAAACGAAGGTCGAATATTATCGACAACGTGCTGAACTAGAGGTCGCCCTGAAACCGGAATAAATGGACGTGGTTCTGCGTGACCAGTGTCCTCTGTTTCCTTAGCCGGTAATGTGAGCGGTACCACTACGTTGATCATGTTTGCCCCAGTAATAATTTCAAATTGATGTTGTTTGCTAGATTCCGAGATTCAGATCTAGCCCGGCCAGAACATCGTCGGTTTCGGCTACGGCTTCCTGCACTGCAGTTTCTTCCGCTGCCTGATCGGCGTCATGTCCATCATGTGCATCATGTTCCGGATGCGACCCCTTTTTGGACCTTTTGCCGAACCAACCTTCTTTTTCGCAATGTCCACAGCGTGATCGAACCTGTGCCTCACCCAAGTGGCCACAACTTCCGCAAGTGAACTTTTCATATAGACCAAACACCGGAGAATTCTTAGCCCGTTCTTCCAATGTGTTCAGTCGGTCAAATAATGCGAGTACCCGTGGGTCTGGCTCAATCTTGGGTTCAGGCTTCTTCTTGATTCGATCGATCTCTTCTTCGAGTTCTGCGATTCGATCAAGTGCCATCTCGAGAGTATCGACTCGCTTCGATATTCTTGAAACCGATGCCTGAATAGGTGCTGATTCTGTTTCAGCAGCTTCACCGGCAATTTCGGTTGCTTCTTCTCGTGTAATTCCGCCCTTACCCGGTTGCGCAACCACAGGCGGCGGAACGAGAGGTGGGGGTGGTGGCAGCGGCTGATAAACAGGCGCAGGCGGGATTGGTGAATCACCCTGCGGAATTGGAGCTGCAGCGGGAGCTGCGGCTGGAGCAGCCGGTGCTGCAGCTGCTGGTGGAGGTGTTACCGCGATACCAAGTGCAGCAGCGCCGCCATCATCAGTAATTTCCGGATTCAGCGGAGGTGCTTCAACAACATTTACAACTGGCTCTTCTACAGCAGCTGGTGCAGCTTCAGCGGCAGGCGCGTCGGCAGGCGCATCTGAAGGAGCTGAGTTCAGAAGTGCGTCAATTGCGTCTTGTGAGAGGACTGCGCCGTTGTCCAAGTGAATCCAATCCGTAAACCAAACGATCTGATCGCCGAGATCAGTCCGTATCTATTGGTCTGCTTAATACAGTCTCAATGCCAAGCACGGATCGTTACAGTGGGTTACCCCCAAGAGAGGGGTGTGTGGATTCCGCTACTACGATAGGACAGCGTTACACAGTTGGCGCTACGTGTAGCGTTTTATCGAGATGTTCAGATTCGTAGCAATACGGCAATATCAAGTCCGAGACTTGGTGGATTCTGATCCCGTATTTAGTGCTCGTAGTGCTATGCAGCGCGCTTTAGACGATCGACTTCTGCTTCGAGTTGAGCAATGCGAGCAACCATCTGCTCCATATTTCCAATTCGCTGGTAAATACGTGATATCGAATCATGAACAGGGGCAGCTTCAGCTTCAGCCGCCTGACCAGCGATAGTAATTACTTGCTCAAGCGTAACTTCAGAATCTGAACCTGAACTTTGTGACGGAGCTGGTGAAGACGTTACGACTTCAGGAGCGATATCGCCAGTAGGTGCTACAGAGGCTGGTGCCGTACTTGGCTCTGAAGCTGGTGCAGCATCAGTTCCAACACCACTCCCCGCTAGGAGCGCATCAATCGCATCTTGCGAAAGTATTGAATCTGAAGTCATGCATCCACCATTCAGGCGAGCGCTCACGAAACTGAATCATCAGCCCGTAAGCAGGCACTTGCCTACTACCCGTACTCGACGGCGTCCTCAACAACGCGGTGTCGATGTTTTTCATCAGTCAAACTGATCTCGAATAGCTCTTTCATCTTGAAGCCATCTTTATCGGAGATCATGCGAAGAGTCGGGCGACCGATCTGCCCAATACCAGCATCGATAACGTATCCAGTTTCGCCAGTGTTCAGGCGAACAAGAACTCCCGTTGGGTAAGCCGGCACCGAGCGTACGAACGCTTCGACAACCTTCGCGTCAAATAAATCGCCACCGAATGCCATGATGTATTCCATTGCATCCTGACGTGACCACGGTTCGTGACCCGGTCGGGCAGAAATAAGGCTGTAGTAAGACTCAGCCACACCCACGATACGCGCACCCATACTTATCGCATCGCCCTTGAGCCCCTGGGGGAAGCCTGAGCCATCGAGACGCTCGTGATGCTGCAAAACCGTAGCTGAAGTAATTGCCGAGATAAACGGCATGTCTTTCATCAGCACGTAGCTGTACACAGGGTGCTTCTGGTGCTCGTGTTCATCAGCGCCCGCGGCGATCTTTGCAGTACCAACATCCATCAGCAAGGCGCCAACGCAGATTTGTCCTGTGGTATCCATATCCATGCCTAAGCGAGCTGCAAGCATGGCCGCCAAACTCGCTGTACGAGCAGGCATCAGATAGTCATATTCAGAGGCTGGAGAGATTGGTGCCGAATTAACTTCACCCAAAACTCGAGGAAATAGCGGTTTTGCCATTTCGTAGCCTGGCTGAACCGCCTGTTCAATAACGGCTGGTTCAACAGTGTTTGCAAATCCTGCCTCTTCATGGACAGTTCGTAGAGCCAATGCTGCCTTCGCTTCTAGCTCGGGCGGAACAAGTGGCTCAACCGGAACATCATCCAGTAGCGGATCAGCGATGAAAATTTCGCGGATACCGTACAGAGGAAGTTTTCCGATGTGTTCAGACGTTAGTTCTGTACCTTCACCGTAAACGGCGTTACCGAAAGCATCTACGATCGGTAACGCTAGTTCCATTCCAGCTTGAGCGTGCGAGGCAGCCAGTCTGATCATTTGAAAACTTTCGGCTACTAGGCTGCTCGGGTTATCTGGGCAGGAGCTGTGGATTTGCGGTAGAAAGCTGCGGCATCTCGGTCGAAACCGAAATCTCTTGGATTCAGAATCGTTTCGGTGCCACCAATGAACAAAATTCCGTCGGGCTTAAGCGCTGCACTGAACTTTTTGTTCAGCCCATGCTTCGCCTCGTCAGAGAAGTAGATCACCACGTTTCGGCACATGATTAAATCAAATCCACCTTCGAAACGATCAGTGAGCAAGTTCTGCTCTTTGAACTTTACTTTCGAACGGATTTCTGAATTTACGTAGTGGCCATCTGCCTTCTTCTCCATGAATCGATCACGAAGAGAAGCTGAGATGTTTTTTGCTTCGGCGTCGGGGTACGGTCCGCCCGCGTTAGCTTGCGCAATAATATTGACGTCGAGATCAGTCCCAACGATTTGAGCCTTAGTTCCAGGCGCAATATCTTCGATCATCATTGCTACCGAGTAAGCCTCAGCTCCTCTTGATGAACCCGCACTCCAAATTTTTGGACGTGGGTTCTTCTTGAGAATCTCAGGCAACACAGTCGAGCGCAGCATGTCGAAGTGACGTGTGTCTCGGAAGAACTCTGTCACATTGATGGTCATGAAGTTCATGACCTTCTCTCGCACATCAGCATCGGTTTCGATCAACGAACAGAATTCGTTGACGTTGTCTGCTCCAACTCGGCCGATGAATCCTGCCAAGCGTCGCATCATCTGATTTGGCTTGTAAAAATCCAAATCAAGATTTAGGTGTTTCTTCACCGTAACCGTTACTTTTTGGTACTCCGCATCGTTCAACTGACTGCTCCAATGGGTTTTTTACTTCGATCATTCATGTAACCAGTGAGAATCGATGAAACTTTGTCGAGCGGAACAATTCTGTCCGCATAACCAGCCTCAGCAACCGCACGTGGCATGCCGTAGACGGCACAAGTTGATTCGTGCTCTACAACGCTGGATCCGCCAGCTGCCTTAATGGCTTTTACACCATCGCGTCCGTCCACACCCATTCCGGTTAAAACAGCGGTAATCGTGTTTGCACCGTAAAGTTTTGCTGCCGATTCCATCGTCACATCTGCAGCAGGTCGAACCCCATGAATTGTTGGTCCTTCATCGAGGCGGATTATTCCTCGTGAATCAACTTTCATGTGGAATCCACCAGGAGCCATTAGGCCGACTCCCGCTTCAAGCTTGTCGCCTTCTTCTGCCTCTCGGATTTCTAATGCCGAGGATCGATTTAGGCGATCAGCTAACGATTTAGTGAACCCAGGTGGCATATGTTGAACAAACAAGTAACCCGTCGAACGATCAGCAGGTAGTTGCGGAACTACCACTGAAAGCGCTTTCGGCCCACCCGTTGAACTAGCAATTACAGCCAAGCAATCCATACCGAGTGATCGTCGAGATGACGGTCGCGGTTTGTTTGCAGCTGCGTTCAGCTGGTTCTCCATAGCCGCACGCATAACAGCTTCATCAGTTGATGCCATCTTCGACAGCGTAACTGTTGCAGCTTGCTTGACGATATCCGCCAAGCGATCGAGGGCGGCTTTGCCCTCGGGCGTGCTTGTATCCGGTTTAAGGAAGAAGTCGACTGCGCCCAATTCAAGAGCTCGAATCGTGGTTTCGCTATCACCGTCGGTCAGGCCACTAACCATCACCACTGGTGTTGGTGCTGTAGCCATGATCTCGCTGAGAGCTTGCAAACCATCCATTCGAGGCATCTGTACGTCGAGCGTTACGACGTCTGGTTCGTAATCAATTAACTTCTTGAGTGCTGAAACTCCGTCAGGAGCTGTTTCAACATCACCAATCGCTGGGTCATTCAACAAGCGTCGACGCACTCTAGTGCGCGCGAATGCTGAATCATCAACGACTAGTACTTTTAAACCTTCCGCCACTTTTCTTCACCCATTTTGAGTACTGTTATTTCAGTTCAATTGAAACCGAAATTAGGCGACCAACTTGCCAACTGCTGCAAGAACTCGGTCAGCGTCGAATGGCTTCACTACGAAGTCCTTCGCACCAGCCTGGAGCGCTTCCATCACGATTGACTGTTGTCCCATTGCTGTAACCATTGCGACTCGGGCGTCACCGTCATGTGCTCGAATTTCTTTGAGCGCACTTAGTCCGTCCATGTCAGGCATGGTGATGTCGAGAAGAACAGCATCAGGCGAATTTGCCTTGTACTGATCAACAGCTTCTCGACCCGTTCCAGCTTCGACCACTTCATGGCCATTTTCGGTTAGTAGCTTGCTGCATCGCATTCTCATGAAAGCAGCGTCGTCAACGACGAGGATTTTTGCCACGTCATCCCCTCCTAGAGGTTAGTTTTGTCTGTGCCTGCAGTAACGACCGTCACTCGGCCAGATTCCACATCGAGGCGGACAGTCCGCCCGTTGTTTCCGCCGAGATCTTCGGCGATTGCCTTCAGGCCTAACTTTTTAAGTTCGGTCTTCACAGCGTCAATATTTCTGTCACCAATCCGCATCAGGGCCATGCCCGGACCACCGACTGGTGTCATGTGAGCGCCGCCAACAAGCTTGATCTCAAGCATTTTTGGGTTGGCACCCTTTTTCTTCATGTTCTCCACTAGCTCGGGAACCGCTATATCGGCGAATTTTGCCGTGGGTTCTCTTCCCGGAGTGCATTCCGGAAGAACAACGTGAGCCATAGCACCCTGCTTGTTCACTTTGTCCCAAGCAGAAACCGCTACACATGATCCCAATCCCAAACACGTCAGTTCATCGCCCGGTTCGTCGGCATACTTGAGCTCACCAAGACCAACAACCAGTGAATCGAGAGTAATTCCAGCCACTACTTCACCCCCCAAGAATCAATTACGTATCCTTGGATTTCTGGACTAGGCATTACGGCGAAGACACCGTCTACTTTGGCCTCTGCTGTGCCGTAGTTAGCTTCGATCATGGTCACTTCATCGGTTTCCATCATCAGTGAAGCAATTGCGTAGTCGAGAATTGCTCCGGTCATGTCCATGCGGACACTCGGAGGAGTTGGCTTGAGTTCATAACCGGTTTTATCGCCGATTGTGTTCAAGAAATAGCCGCCCATCACATTGCCCATCTCGCCAAGAGCTGAGATTTCCATTTCGCCGAGACCCGTAGTGGTGCCGATTTCGGAACCCATCAGGATGTCGACTACCTGGTAGGCAGTTGTTGGGGAGTGGATCAGTGCGATGTGGAATGACGGAACCTGTTCGATTCCGAGCATGACTCCAACCGCTACCTTTTCAGCGCCACCCAGAGAGTTTGGAATCTCGGTGACGTCGATCTTGTATGGCTGTACGAGAGTCGATTGAATATCTTGCCCCGACATATCTGTCAGAGCCTGGATCGAATTCTTTGCGGCATCGGTGATTAGTTCATCCCAAGCCGAAAGCTGTGTATCGGTAAATTTCGTTGGTTGCTGAAGCATTGTTCTTTGGCGCCTTTTAGGCAGCGTCCTCCACTTGTTCTGATGTTCTAGCTGCTTCTAATTCACGAAGCTCTTGGATTTCTTTGAGCTCGTTCTCGAGTTCTTCGATTTCCTTGAGTTCACTTTCAAGGTCGTCCTGCTGTTCATCAGCAATCGTTGCTTTTCTTGAACGCATACCAACGCCACTTATGAGTGTTGGAATATCCATAATCAGAACCACTCGACCATCACCGAGAATCGATGCGCCCGAGACACCGCGTGCTCCGCCGACGTATTCGCCAAGCGATTTCACTACGATTTCCTGTGGTTCATTCAGTTCATCAACCGCGAAGCCTGCGAGCCGATCTCCAACTCGTGCTACCACGACGTGAAGTTCTTCTTCCATATCTCGTTTGCCATCGGTAAGACCAGTAGCTTCAGATAATGAGATCAACGGGATAACGTCGTCTCGTAATCGGAACACTTCTCGTCCACTGATAGTCGAAATCTCGGAAGGTTTCAGTTTCACAGCTTCTAGTACATATGCGAGAGGTACTGCACAAAGCGTGCCGTCCGTTTCAACCAATATCGATTGAACAGTTGCAAGCGTGAGTGGTAATCGGGCAGTGAATATAGATCCCTTGCCAACCGTGCTTTCCACTTCAACGAAACCATTGATGGCTTCGATGTTGGATTTCACGATGTCCATTCCCACACCACGACCCGAAACTTCGGTTGCCTGCTCCTTAGTAGAAGCTCCGGCCATCCAAATAAGCTCGACTGCCTCAGCATCCGTAAGGCGTGAAGCTGTTTCCTCGGTGATCAGTCCCTTCTTTACAAAGGAAGCTTTGATCTTTTCAGGATGAATTCCGGCACCATCGTCTTCCACGGTTAGAACAATGTGATTCTGTTCGTGGAATGCAGAAAGCTTGATTACGCCCTCTTCAGGTTTGCCAGCAGCGACTCGGTCTTCTTTCGATTCAAGACCATGATCGAGCGCGTTCCTGAGCATGTGCACCAGGGGATCGCGGATCTTCTCGATAACAGTTCGATCGATTTCAGTATCGCCACCCTCGATTTGTAGATCGATGGGCTTGTCGAGTGACTTCGAAAGGTCTCGCATCATTCGTGGGAACGATGAGAACACGGTTCCAACTGGAAGCATGCGGACTTTCATGAAGTCTTCTTGCAAATCATTTACGACTTTCACCACGTGTGATGAAGTCTTACCGAGTGATTCAATCAACTCGTCAGCTTTGTACTTTGCAGCGAGTGATCGTCCGATCTGCTGCAAGCGAGTTCGGTCAATAACCAGTTCACCGATCAGGTTCATCAGGTTGTCGAGTCGGTCGACATCGATTCTGACAGTCGTAGCTGCAGCCTTCTTAGGAGCGTCTGCTGACCCACCGGCTGTTGGAACAACCTGTGCTGCTGCTACTGGAGCCGCTACCTGGGTCGCTTTTGCTGAATCTGCGTCGAATGGAGTGATCGAAACATCGCCAATGTCCTGAACAGCCAAAGCGAGCTGTGTCAGGTCGTCGATAGATTTGTCGGAACCGACAATCGCTGTGAAAGATTTCCCGTTAGCTTCAGCCTGAATATCATCAAGAGTGGGGTTGGCCGCGATTAGCCGAGCAGTGTCTGATAGTTCCGTGGTCAACTGGAACAGACGTATAGAGGCGAACATCTCATCGCCAGTTACAGCGGCGTTTATCTGGTAAACGGTCTCGCCTGAAGCCAATGATGTTGTGATGTCGCTGAGGATTTCGTCTGTAATAGATATAGATGCGGAAGCGCCGTCGTCAGTCGACTCGGTGGCTTCGATGCCCATGCATGCTTCTAGCTCGGCAACGAGAGATGCGAAGTCAACTTCGACTCCCTGTTCATCGATGAGCTCGTCAGTGAGAACTCTAAGGACGTCGAGCGAGTGGAGTAGTGCATCGACTACTTGCGATGTGACAGATACTTCTTGGTTGCGGAGTTTGTCGAGCAAGCTCTCCATAGCGTGGGCAACCTCGGTCATAGCCGTGTAGCCCAGCATTGCCGAAGAACCCTTAAGAGTATGAGCCGCACGGAAAATTCCGGCGAGGCCCTCCTCAGTGGTTTCTTTCTCAAGACGAATTACTTCGTCATCAAGAAGCTGAAGTTGTTCTTCAGCCTCTTCAAGAAATACTTTTAGATCCTCAGAAGTGATGTCATCCGCAAGTTGCATTATTCAACGCTTTCAATTCGCCCTTACTACCTATTACGACCGACTGACGAGCCAGTTGCGCAATATTCATAGAGGACGTGTGCCCCGTGATACACCGGCCGGAATCTAGTAGACATTTGCCCCCGTCTGACCAGATCCGTCTGCATCACTGTTCAAGTAAACGTCTGCCCAAGCTTCTAAACATCGGTGATTGAGCGGGAGCACCTTGCGGAATTCTGCAAGTAAGGCTCCCTATTGCATCTTGTGCAATCCACTGCAACACCTCCCCAAACTGGTGAAATAGAACCTGATTCGAACGTGTGGACCAATCGGAATTGGGCGCGCAAATTCGCCAACAGCAAGTTGATACTGCTGGCGATTATTCGCTAATGCTGAAGTGGTTTAGAGCGAACCGTCGATGATCATATCGATAACAGCTGGCTTACCTGAGTCGATTGCAGAATTCACTGCTGAATCGATATCGGCAGGGTCTTCAACCCTGATTCCTTGCATACCGTAAGCCTGGGCTTGAGCCGCAAAATCGATCGGATTAGGGAAGTCCATCGCAAAGTAGGAATCAGGCTGATCCAGCGCGTTCAAGCGGTGGTAGTGATTCATATTCACCTTGAGTACTCGGTATGAAGCGTTGTTACAAATAACGAATACTGCTGGGATGTCTGAATTCACAGCGGTCCATAGAGCCTGCACCGTCATGATGGCACTTCCGTCGCCGATAACGCCAACTGCTGGCTGATCGGGGCTGCCGAGCTTCACGCCCATCACAGCTCCCATGCCCCAGCCAATCGCCTGCCCACGGCAACCGTAGTACGTTCCCTGCGTCGAAGGCGAGAGAGCCTCGAACAGCAATCCGCCGGTGCTTACTGAATCGTTGAACACTGCTGAATTGTCGGGAAGAGCTTTTGCAAGATGATCGGCCATCATCGCCGGTGACATTGGTCGCCCTTTGGCAGAAATACCTGCGAGCTGTCTGAAGGCCTCGATTCGAGCCGCACTTTCCGCTGCAGCTTCCTGTTTGCGTCCCGTAGCGGCTTCCGATTGCGCACCGTTAAGACCGCTTTGTAGTGCCTCGGCAAGCTGCCCGAGCGCCTTGCCAGGAGAAGCCAAGATACCCATATCGGTAGGTTCCGATTTTCCGATCTCACCAGAGTTGATGTCGATGTGAATCAGTTTTGAGTTTGCAGCAACGAACTGACCCGGCTGATAGAAGAAATCTTCGAACACAGGACAACCGACAGCAACTACAACATCGGCAGCGCGCACCGCTGCGACTGCTTCAGCCGTTCGCATGTTCAAGTTGCCCTGCCACAGCGGGTGATCAGCAGGGAAGTTGACGCTAGTCGATCCATGACCGTAAGCGCGCATGCCTCCTGCTTCGGCAACGGCCACAGCAGCAGCAGTTCCCTGAGATTCACTGACACGATCGCCAACTATAAGGATGGGACGATCTGCGCCTGCAACCAAACCGCAAATCTGATCGATGAGCTGTGGGTTGGCAGAAGGTGAAATATCGACATGTGCCGATGGAATTAGATCCACGTCAGCTTCGTCATCGAATGCGTTTGCTGACATAGCTACGAAAGCTGGTCCCGTCGGCGCAGTTCGCGCTTCCTGAAAAGCACGCCTTATTACTGAAGGAACTTGCTCAGCATGAGTAATCTCGGTGCTCCACTTGGAGTAAGGACGTGCCATATCGGCAAGATCAGATCGACCCGCAGCCAGCTTTCGGATGTCCTTGTTTCCAGCGGTCATAACCATGGGCGTTCCGCCGTAGAGCTGGTCGATCATTAAGGAAAGACCGTTCGACATACCGTTGTCGATGTGAAGGCTTACCAGTGGCACCTTGCCTGTCGAACGGGCGTAACCCTCGGCAAGCCCAACGGCGACACCTTCTTGCAGCACAAGCACATATTCGATCGATGGATATTGATCCATTACCGCCATCATTGGCGCTTCGCTTGTGCCGGGGTTGCCGAACATGTATTCGACACCTTCTGCTTCGAACATCTTTAACAGTGCGTGCTTACCTGAGATCCGTGCCAAAACAACAATTCCTTTTAGTTACTAGTGCTTATTTATTCGTGCTTCATGCGGGCTTCTGGTCAATTGCCGGAAGCTGCGTCAATCAAAATATTTCTAAACGCTTCTGCGACCTGTTCCACTTCACCGTCTTGAAGGTTCAGTGGGTCGATCCACATTAGATCAGGCTCGGGACGATAATCGACCTGAGCGTATATTCGTGGCGAACCCGATTTCAGACGTTCAGCGATCTCTGAATAGCTCGGACCCTTCCAGTTTTCGGCGAACGTTACCACCGTATGAGGTATGTAGTGGTCGTAGTTATGCTTCACTTCTGCGGAAAGTCCGGGAATTTCAGTAATTTGATCGACGATGAAGTTCATCTGATCTCGATACCGCTTGGTCTCGGCTTCTTCATCAGTTGCGATGAACGCTTCTAGAGAGGCGAGTAATCCTGCGATCTCTTCCTTCGAGACTTTTTGCGCACGTGTCACGCCCGGGTTGGGAGCGTTGTTCAGTCGGGCGTATTCGATCCATTCCGGCTTACCCACTAAGAACCCGGTGCTCTGAGGTCCACGAACCGCCTTGCCGCCAGAGAAGCTGACGAGATCGGCACCCTGTGCGGTGAACTTCGTCAAATTTTCGCGTGGTGGAAGCATCGACGCACAATCGGCCAGAACGGGTAGTCCATGGCTATGAGCGAGATCAGCAAGATCTGGCAATGGAACTCCGAGTCCCTCTTTAAAGGGAGATTCAAGGTGAATCACGCCAGCCGTGTTTGGCCCTATAGCTGCTTCGATCTCTTCGATAGTGCAGTCGGTAGGGCGTCCCACCTCCACAAAACTAGAGCCGGGGCCAAGGTAGAGATGGTCGTATACAAATCGGTGACCACGCTGAATGATTAACTCGCTGGGCATGCCGTCGGTGATTGGCAATTGCTTAATCCGCGCTGGATCATCTTTCGCCATTGCAGCCGCCGCCTGAACGACCAATCCTCCAGATGCACCTGAGGTGATAGTGGCTGCTTCGTTTCCTGTGAGCTCAGCGATGCGTTCGCCAGCAGCAAGCAACAGTTCGTCCATATCGACGAATACTTCACTCATGGCTTCCATCGCCTCTATGGCTTCAGGACGCGGACGAGATCCGGAGTGCTTAGTATTTGGCCCACCAGCGTTGATGAGCGGCACAACTCCGAGCGAATCGATGATCGAGCGACCTGTCAGTCCACCCGCTAATTCGTCACCAGAGTGAGTTGCCATGTGATCAGTCTCCGCCCGCCGGACGAGCCTCTGCAGTAGTTAAATCTGAACCAGGAATCTCACCGGGTTTCTGTTCCATCTCTGGCCAGTTCGGAATCAGCTGCTTTCGAGTGTTTTCTAGAAGAACGATTGCCAGCGAGCCCATGAGGCTGAACGCTGCCGACAAGATGATGGCCCACGTGTAGCCACCTGTGATGTCGAACACCATTCCCGGAATCACTCCACCCAGCGCCATTCCAAGCCCTGCGCCCAGCAGCTGCCAGCCGTAGGTTGTACCCATTGGCGTGTGACCAAAGTATTTTCGAATAAGCACTGGGAAGGCAGTGCCTTCACCGCCGTAAGGAATCGCCCAGACGACTGCGAAAATGTAGAAATCGAGAGTCGAATCTGCGGTGAGTAGAAGGAATACTCCAACTCCCTGACCGAAGAACGACAGGAACATAACTGCCTTCGGGCTCATTTTCTCCGAAAGCACTGGCGCCAAGAAACGAGTCGAAACACTGACAATCGATATGGTCGTCAGCACTCCTGCGGCAGTTAGAGGACCCAGTCCCTTGGATATTCCAAGTGGAATAATTCCAACCAGAATTACGGCGTGCCCGACACAACCTAAGAAGTGAATATTAATCAGGTTCCAGAAAGCGTTTGTCTTGTAGACGTAGCCCTGGAATTCCTTCTGGGTCGATACAAATACGTTCCCGCTGGTTATCAACGGATTGTCGTCGGCTTTGGTGCCGTAGGCGATCTTTCCTGCGTCTTCTGGGGTGTTTTTGAAGAACAGCAGGATGACTATCAGTGTGCCTGTGCCGACTATGCCGACCACCATGAACGCCTGACTCCAACCTACGGTAGCGAATAGCACTGCGAGTGCCTGAACAACAAGCGCAGGACCGAGGCTCCAGGAAACCATCATTATTCCGGTGCCGAGCCCCAGATGTCGTCTGAACCATGCTGCTACAGCCGGTACAACTGGAACCAGCAACAGAGCTTGAGAAACACCAAACACGATGCCGTATGCAACGTAGAGTTCCCAGATTTCTTTGGTCTGCGAAGTCCACATCATTCCGATGAAGAACAACACTGTTCCAGCGGTCATAGTTCTTCGTGCGCCAAATCGATTTCCGAGCCAACCTGCCATTGGCGAGGATAGGGCGGTGACGATCGACATTAGGGCATATGCGAGACCGATAGATCCCGGCGACCATCCAAACGCTTCCACGAGAGGATCGACCAATACACCGAATGCCATTCGTATGGCGGCTCCAACCATTTGAACCACGCCGGCGATAGCGACGATCACCCATGCGTAATGAGCGATGGTGTGCTCTTCGAGGCCAAATTTTCTGTCGAACCAGAGTGCTGCGTTTCGCATGGATCAGTTATTTAGTGAAGAGGACAGGCAAATACGAGCCCGTCTTCCCACCATTCACCCTCAACCTGAGTTTCTGAGATCCCTGCTGCTTGGGCCCTATTTTCAATTCGATCAGACGAAGCCCACGCACCAAAATAGATCAGCACTGCGAGAGTGCCGATGACAGACGACATGAGAAGTCCGAACCCGAGCATGGGGCGGCGTTTTATCTCGAAACCGTCGAGCTCTGGCGAGTTGCCATCAAGTGGCTGAATTGGTGCATCCGCTTTCATCGGAAGATCATACGCCGCCCCGAGGGTGTTTAGGCGAACGATCAGTCGAAGGTTATGACTATGAAAGCGTGGCTATTTTGTGTGCCGCAATCCACTCTTCATCGAGTTCGATTCCGAGTCCGGGTCCTGTCGGAACTTCCAGATTGCCGCGTTCGTTGATCTTCAGCTCCTCTTTTACACCCCACTGATGTACCTCTTTAGGCATCCAATATTCGAAGTATGTGCAGTTCATCGATGAGCAGATCACGTGTAGGTTAGCGGCGTTCAATGCAGAACTGCCGGCAAGCCCGACTTCGCAAACCTTGTGGAATCCTTCGACGAGAGCCATCTGCTTTTTGAGACCGGTGATCCCGAGTTTTCGTACCGTTCCGCGAACCAATCGCACCGCGTTCTGTTGGAGGAAATTAGCTGCCTCATGGAACAAGAAGCCTGTTGTGTCGCTCATGTTCAATGGTGTTTCTAGTCGATTGGTCAATTCCTTGATTGCCTCGATATCGTTGGCCGGAATCGGGTCTTCGTACCAAAAATAGTCGTTCGCATCGAGTGCATGCCCGACGTACAGAGCTTCACGGAACGTGTAGCCATGGTTGCGATCGAGCATCAGCGTCATTTCATCGCCAACTGCCTCACGCACCTTCGCAGCTGCTATCGCTGCCTGCTTGTAGTGAAGAGGTCCAGGGTGCATTTTGTATGCACTAAATCCGTCGGCCTTGAGTTGCAAAGCCTCTTCAACAAATCCTTCTACCGTGTCGTGGCGCGGCGGGTAAGTTGCGTAGATAGGCACTTCAGTTCGAGCGGTTCCGAGCAATTTGTGAATCGGCTGCCCGGCTGCTTTGCCTTCGATGTCCCAGAGCGCTACATCCAGCGGCGCCCATACGGGTTCGATCACTGCGCCGTGTCCGGCGATCACATCAAGCTGACTCCACAACCACTCTCGATCAGACGAATCACGCCCCATCATCGCTGGCTTCAGCGTTTTGATCAGTGTGTCCATCCACTGCGACGAATTCCCGGCTTGAGTTCCAACAAACGCGTGACCCTCAATGCCGTTGTCAGTGGTCACCCTAAGCACGCCCTGAGTGGTCGTGCCGCCAAGATCAGCTCGTTCATCCTGAACTCTTACAGGGGGAGTGCGTCGTTCGATTACGTCGATAGTGATATCGGTGATTTTCATATTTCTGTAGATGGCCTCAAACCGTGAGTTGGATACATGCCGATTCGCTAATTGATCTGACACGAATTTCTGCATTGGGGATACTACATGCACTCTCCCGCTAGTGCCGCAATAGGGCTTTTCTCCTAGTCGACTTGCAACTTACACGGTTACGTTGGTGGCTATGCTTTCGAGACAATCGAATAACTAATACCACCTCCGTAACGCTTAATTGCGGTTACGTCAGATGCGGCTAATCCCGCGGAGGCGCTTGTACTAAATATGGATCACTGGACAGACGATCGACGAATTCACTCGCTCATGACTCATCTCGGAAAAACCGGGAAGACAGGTAAACCCACTCGTAGCGCTTTTGTTGCTGAGCAGGTTAGCGACATCATGATCAAGATCGAGCCGCGTGTTGCGGAGCTACGTACAGTGAACAAAGAGCTTGACAGTCATCTTGCAAAGCTAGGCGCTATGCAAGATCTGATCGCCAACAAAGCTCGGCACGCCGAAGGTATCAAGATCGAATTCGAAGGTGCTAAAGAAGACCTTCTGAGCCAGAATCCAAATGCCGATGTCGATGCTTTCAACAAAGACCTCCGATCCGCTTTGGCTGATCTTGAGGACGACTTCAAGAAGGCAAGTAAAGATATCGATGGCGTAAAGCAGACAATTCGTGTGAAACGAACTACGATGCGAGGCATCGAAGACCGCATGAAAATGTACGAAAATCAGGTCTTCAAGCACATTAATCAGCTGATGAAAGCTGCTCAGAGTAAAGCTGCTCAGCAGAAATCTGCGTAACGTCAAAGCTGAGCGGCTGATAAACAGTTCGCAACAAGCTTCCTGAATAAGTAATCTAACGGCACCTAGTTTCTAGGTGTCGTTTTCTTTTGCCTATCTGTTGGGAGATTCTGTTGTCGAACAGTTCCGATCTATCCGCCCTCGAACCGAAAATCGCCGAACTTGCTTCGGAGTCGATGTCGCAAGATCGCATCCCCGGTTTGTCGATAGGTATCGTCCGTGGCGATTCGCTTGCCGAACACTATTCGTTCGGCACGCAGACACTTGGCGAAGATAAGCCAGCAACCCCGCAGACGATTTCTCGCATCGCTTCGATAACGAAGACGTTCACTGGAACGGCGATACTGCAGTTGCGTGATCTTGGACAGCTGGAACTCGACGATCCGTTACTGGTTCACATGCCCGATTTCACGATCGCGAATGCGCTTCGTGGAACGCTTGAGGGCGTGACTCTTCGCAGATTGATGACTCACTACTCGGGTTTACGCACTGAGCACCCGCTAACCGATTGGAACGCGCCGTCGTTCCCAACAAGCGAAGAACTGCTCGATAATCTCGCCGAAATCGATGTCGTCATTCCGCAAGACAGCCAATGGAAATATTCGAACTTGGCTGTGGGGCTGCTCGGGCAGGTCGTCGAGCAACTAAGCGGCGTTCCGTATGAGCAGTACATCTACGAGGAAATAACAGGTCCACTCGGGCTAACTAACACTCGGTTTGACCTCGACGACTCTCAGGCCGTGCTCAAAGCAACCGGCTACAGCCATCCTCTCCCCGGCACCGACGATCTTCGAATCGCACCGTACGCATCGTTACGTGGAATATCGGCTGCAGGCCAGCTTCACTCGAACGTCGAAGATCTCGCAAAATGGATGTCATTCCAGTTCAGTTCAGGGCGTTCAACGCATTCAAGCAAAGTTCTTTCATCGGATTCTCTCGCCGAAATGCACCGACCCGTATATATGTCGAACGACTGGTCGAACGGGCAGGCACTATCGTGGCGTATGAATCGTCGAGACGATCTCGTGATGCACAATCATGGCGGCGGTATTCAGGGCTACGCATCGAACTTTGTGTTCAGCGTGAAAGCGCAGACCGGAGTGATAGTTCTAGCCAACATCTGGCCAGCGCCAACTCCATACGTCCTCGCTGAAGATATCGCCGAGCTTGTTATTCATGAACTAGGACCAGTCGCTGAACCTGACACTAGCGATCTCGTAGCTGTATCTGAACAAGATGCCTCGCCGTATCTCGGACGATTCTGGGCTGAACCGGGAGCGTACGTCGACGTAGTGTTCAGTGATGGCCGGTTTGGACTAGGCTCACCTCGTGAAGGCGATTACACACTTCACGGTCCTGCTGGCTTGGCTAGCGACCCAGCGGTTGCCGATTCGAATTCGTTCCGCACCGTTGGTGGCCGCGGGGCAGGCGAACTTGCTGAATTCTTTATGAACGACCAAGGCAAAGCGGAGTCGTTCCGACTCGGCGGATTCCTATACAAACGTGTCGACTAATAGCACCGACGGAGAAGTGAAAAACATGGCTGGAGTATTTGAAATCGCCGACGGCTTTATCGATACCGTTGCGAAGCATCACCCGATGTCGGCTACCCACATGGGAGTCAAGGGTTTCGATCACCTCATGGCCGATTATTCGCCAGAGGCTTCGGAAGCGTTTCACTCTGACGTGCTATCAGCAATGAAAGAGATGCAGGCGGCAGTTCCTGCAAATGAACGCGAACGAATGTGCAAAGACACGTTCATCGACGAGATTTCACTTTCGGTTGAACAGTACGAATCTCGTGAGCATCTGCGGGATATGAACGTTCTCTTCTCGCCAGTGCAAAGCGTTCGATCCATCTTCGACCTCATGCCGCAAGACTCGGTTGAAGCATGGGAGAACATCGCTTCTCGAATGGAGAAGATAGGTGGCTCGCTGGCTGGCTACCGTCAAACGCTTGATATCGGTCGTTCAGAAGGATTGGTTACATCAGAGCGACAGGTAAACGGCACAGCTGAACAATGTGAAGCATGGGCCGGAGGTGGCGATAATTCGCCTTTCTTCGATTCGCTTGTAAACGCACTCGCATCTTCTGATATCAACGACGATTCACTTGCAGCGCGCATCGAAGATGCAGCAGCCTCCGCAACTGAAGCCTATGACGAGATGGGCGACTATTTGCGCAATTCCTACTTGCCAGATGCAACGCCCGTCGATGGGGTTGGGCGAGACCGATACGCACTTTCGGCCAAGGGCTATCTGGGGTCGGAAATCGATCCTGAAGAGACCTACGATTGGGGTTGGGAGCAACTGGAATGGGTTCGTTCCGAAATGACCAAAACGGCAGAACTGATCAAGCCCGGTGCTTCGATTGGTGAGGCAGTCGAGCTTCTCGAAACCGACCCTGCCAAGATGATCAAAGGCGAAGACGAATTCCGGCAGTGGATGCAAGATCTTCAAGACAAAACCATCGCTGAGATGGACGGTACCCACTTCGACATTCTCGACCCAGTTCGTAAGATCGAAGCTTTAATCTCACCTCCCGGTGGCGCTCTGGCGATGTACTACACCGGTCCTTCGGAAGATTTTTCGCGGCCCGGCAGAACGTGGTACCCAACCGGCGGCAAGACCGAATTCCCTATCTGGCGTGAAGTGTCTATCGCCTATCACGAAGGCGTGCCGGGGCACCATTTTCAAATAGCGACCAACGTTGCGATGACCGACGAACTATCACGGTTCCAACGACTGCTTGCTGGCACATCAGGTCACGCTGAAGGCTGGGCGCTCTACGCTGAGCGGCTAATGGGCGAACTCGGATATCTGGAAAATCCCGACTATTACATGGGCATGCTCGATGCTCAAGCGCTCCGCAGCGTGCGAGTAATCGTCGATATCGGAATGCATCTCGGTTTGAAAATCCCAAAGCATTCGGAGTTTCATCCTGGCGAAGTCTGGAACGGTGATCTTGCGCTGGAGTTCATGCAGGAGCGAGTTCACTTCCCCGCTGATTTCGTGGCTTCGGAAGTTGATCGATATCTCGGAATACCGGGACAAGCTATCAGCTACAAAGTGGGCGAACGAGTGTGGCTCGAAGCTCGTGAATCGGCAAAGCAGTCATTGGGAGCAGATTTCGATTTGAAAGAATGGCACAACAAGGCGCTCAAGCTAGGGCCCATGGGACTCGCCCAAATGAAACGAGAGCTGACGTAGGAGAATGACTTCCCGACCCCTGCGGAGGGACCTTCGGTGGGGTCGGGGGATGTGTAAGACGTATTCCGAGCCGAGTCTGCGTAGTCGAAGAATTTGGGATGGAGACGCTCTAAGGTGACACTCCACCAAGCCCATCCGCCGAAGATCCCTCCACAGGAGTCGGGATGATAGGTAGCGATCATAACTTGCTGAATCTCTCACGCAGCCGTTAGCATCGAAGCGTAATAACTTGATCGACAACGAAGGTCGGTCCGGTACTCAAGAGTAAAAAATGCAACTTCTGATTACAGACGCAGCGAAAGAGTTCCTAAACGGTCGTGAACGACCTGTGGCGCTCGACTATCTCGCCGGACTCGGCTGAGGCGGTCACGCCTCGGTATCGGTCGATACCTACGCAAAGAAAGCCAACAAATCGGCTTACCAATTGGTCAAAGAAAAGGGCGTCGAGATTCTCGTCTCGAAGAACCTTGCATCTAAAGCTGCAGCGATATTAGTTGAACAGAAAAAATTCTTGTTCTTCAAATGGATAACCGTAAGAGCCCAACTCTACGGTCACGACACCTGAAGCCACGGATAACCATTTGGCCGTGAGCCGGATACAAGCAAACAAAAACAGCCCCGATTCCATTCTCAGGAATTGGGGCTGTTTGATTATCAAGCTAAGTTCAATATTGAATGAACGCTCTTACGAGAACGATTCGTAGAGGCCACCAACTAGAAGTCCGAAGAGTATGTGAACTACTAGCGCACCCATTGCGGTGGGCATGCCGAGCTTGAGGGCGAAGAAGCCAGGAGCGGCGACTGCGCCATCTTTGATACCACGGTGGATCGATGGGCCGATCATGCCGAAGAACATTCCTGTGCCGATGAAGTGAACGATTCCGAAAACAATTCCGATTGCATAACTGCTTTCGATATCGAGCCAGAGATAGAACGCTGCGTGAGCTGAAGCAAATATGAGGCTCATCACAAGGTGAATCATAAGACCGACGCCGTAGGTCATTCCGCCCACAGGCATCATCATTGTGCCGAGCATCTTCAGAAGATCCATCTTCATCTGCTCGGGCATCATCATTCGACCCAGATAGATCGGTACAAGCATTGCGAGTCCGCCAAGGATGCCTGCGGTTAGTGCTGCTGACGAGTTGTATTCCATGACCAAAATCCTCCACTTAGGTTGTCCGTGCCGAGATCAAGTTCCGATCCCGCTGCCGTGTTCGGTCAATAAATGTGATGCGGTCGGGGACAAGAACGGTTCTGCGTCGTTTTGGGTCGAGTCGACATCCAACTGCAATAAGCTTTAGCTTAGGGCGACTGAAAATCGCCGATGAATTTGGAAAATTGGAGAAGTGCTGAGTGGCTACAGATCGCAAACAATCCGACTCGACTTCTCCTAAGCGAATCATGAAAACAGCCGATTCCGTATTTCACGAGCTCACTCGTTCTATGTGTCCCGAGTGCAAAGACATCATCAACGGCGAAATACATCTCACCGATGGCAAGGTTGTCCTGAGGAAGCGATGCCCGCGAGGCTGCAATAACGGCAAGCAGTGGGAAGTGCTGATCTCTCCAGATGCCGAGGGCTATCTAGATCAACAGCGCTACAACAAGCCCGGAACTATCCCGCTCGAGTTCAGCACCGAGATCAATGAAGGTTGCCCCTACGACTGCGGCCTCTGCCCAGATCATAAGCAGCATGCCTGTCTCGTTTTGATCGAAGTGAACACAGCGTGCGATCTGGCGTGTCCTACTTGCTTCGCTGATGCCGGACCGGGCTTCAACATCACCATGGACGAATGCGAGACGATGCTGGATACGTTCGTCCGCACGGAAGCTGAACCCGAAGCGATCCAGTTCTCAGGCGGTGAGCCAACACTGCATCCACAACTTTTCGATTTCATGAAACTCGCCAAAGCCAAAGGCGTGCGCCACGTTATGGTCAACACGAACGGACTTCGCATCGTTCGTGATCCCGAATGGGCTGCCGAGTTCGCAGCGCTCAACCCAACCGTCTATTTCCAATTCGACGGCCTTCGAGATTCAACGTACGAAGCACTACGTGGCGAACCGCTCCTCGAAGAAAAGTTGAAGGTGCTCGACAAGCTTGCCGAATTCGATCTCAATACGATTCTCGTTGCCGCTATTGAACGTGACGTAAACGAAGATGAAATTCCAGAGATTATAAAATTCGGACTCAAGCATCCAGCCGTTCGCGCTGTCATGTTTCAGCCGGTTACTCACACAGGTCGTCACCTTGAATTCGATCCCATGAACCGGGTCACGATTCCAGAAGTAATCGAGCGTATTGACGGTGGAACCGATGGCATTTTTGTGAAGAGTGATTTCGTGCCAGTGCCGTGTTGTCACCCTTCATGCCAATCGGTGACTTACTCGTATATCGACGAAGATGGCGGGGTCGTGCCTTTGCCTAGAATCGTCGACGTAGACGAATATCTCGACTACATCACCAATCGAACTTTTCCCGATATTACCGGCGAAGTTCGTGATGCGCTCGAGGGCCTGTGGTCGTCATCAGCCACTCCCGGCGGAAACAAGCTCGCCGACGATTTCTGCGCCGCCTGTGCCGACCTCGGATTGTTCAATGGTGAATCGAAAGAGATCGCCAAACGTATTTTCTCGATATCAATCAAAGACTTTCAAGATCCCTATACGTTCGACATCAAGAAGCTGATGAAATGTTGCGTCGAGATTGCTACACCAGACGGTCGACTGATTCCGTTCTGCTCGTACAACAACGTGGGCTATCGGGAGGAAGTGAAAGAGGAGCTGATGAAACAGCGAGCGAGAGATCGAATCAGCCGAATCAACGCTAGCGCGCTGAGCAAAACGGATGCTGGTAAATCGGCAGCTACCGAACAGGATGAGAGTTAGTTCAGAGTGGCGCATATTCCAATAGAACTGCCTGATCAGTCGATACATATCCACGCCCAGCGAGAGCTAGCGTTCGAAATGGTTTCCGCGCTTGGAGTCACGGATGCGAATTCGACCAAGTCGGGCAGTTCCAGTGCAGGTTCCACTCCAATGATCAGGGTGATCGCCACCAATGGCGATCGTCAACTGGTTGAATTCCGCACACCGCTGAAAATCGGATCTCTGAGCACTAATTGGAAAACGACGGAATGGGTGACACCGATCAAACCGCGTTCGATTGATTTCGACTTGCTGCCTGACAAGGGGATTTTGAGTGGTGGTCTTCGGCAGCTCAATGATCGCTTTGAGTTTTCGGAAGAGGGGAATTGCACTGTACTCACGTACAAAAGTACGTTCGGGATTCGATGGTCGATTGGTGGCTGGTTACTCGGTAAAACGGTGGTTGAGCGGATCATAAAATCACACATGATCGAACACCTCGACGAGGTGAAAGAGATGATCGAAAATCGTGCGAAACGCAGCCGGGTATATCCACAACAGGCGTGCCTGCAAGGCAGTACTCCGCCGGGCGGGAGTTAGCGCTGGTGAACGTAAAAAAACTCGATGAGCAACCAGTCGGCGCGTGCTGCTCGATTATCTACAGCCATCCGCTTGCTACTTGGCTGATCGGCGAATCGTTCCACCCCGGCGGATTAGCCCTCACCGACGAACTCGCTTTGCTAACGGAACTAGGTCCCGGGATGCGCTTGCTCGATGCAGGATGTGGCAGGGGGACGAGCACGGTTCATCTCGCTGAATCGACCGGATGCGAGGCGGTTGGACTCACACTGGAATCTGATGGAGTGCAACGAGGTCAATCACTTGCAACCGCCACGGGTGTCGAAGATCGGGTTCGCTTCGTTCAAGACGATATCTTGCGTATGGATAGGGTTAGCGGCGAGTTCGATGTAGTGCTGATGGAATGCGTGCTGTCGACTCTAGAGCGAAAGCCAGAATCACTGCGTCAGCTGTATCGGATCACCAAACCTGGCGGATTTATCGCTCTTACCGATGTGACGATGGCTGCCGAGCTTCCTGAAGAGCTTAGTGGCTCGATTGGTGCTGCGTTGTGTATGGCCGATGCACGTGATCTCGACGAGTACATGAGCTTGGTCGAAGAAGCCGGATTCAAGGTGAAGGAGTATCGATCGGCGAAAGAAGCAGTTCAAGAACTTATCAAGAAGATCGGAACTCGCTTGTTGATCGCCGACGCGGCAATCGGACTAGGCAGTCTGAAAGTGGATCGTTCGCTTATCGTCGCCGCCCGTGACGCCCTCAAGACCGCTTCAAAATTAGTAGAAGAGGGCACTTTGGGTTACGGGCTAATCGTGGCACAGCGAGTGGGCTGACTACTCCAGCAATCCAACCTTGCGCCAGTTCCTATCACGTAGAGCCTGCTTCAATTCGGTGAATTCCCGAGCGAAGTGAGTGACGATGACGAGAAGACTCAACACCAAGCAAAGCACGATGCAAAGAGTCGGCGCACCGGCGATGATGAATATTGCATTGATAGCGATGATCCCGGCCCCAAAAGCCCAAACCCAGCTTCGAGTCGCAAAGTAAATCGCAAACACTAGCGGACCCGCCATCATCGATAACACCGGCGCCATCGCCAGCGATATTCCAAAGATAACTGCAACGCCCTTACCGCCCTTGAACCCGATGTACGGCGACCAGTTGTGACCCGCGGTAACCGCAATAGCCATGGCAAACAGTGTGTAGTCGGAAGCCCCGGCCAATCGACCAATTCCTATAACCGCTGCTCCTTTCGCCGCATCAGCCGCCAGCACCAGCAATCCGGAGCGTAACCCTAAAGTTCGAACAGCATTAACCGTGCCGACGTTGCCGTTGCCATGCTCACGAATATCTACCCCGCGTTGAATCTTGGCGCCAAGGTAGGCAGCAGGTATTCCGCCAATCAAATAGGCGATAAGAACAAGCAGGGCGGTGGTCAACAGTTCAGAGGGCATCATCGGATATTAGATGCCCAACCGGAACATACGTTGCCGCTCAAGAAAACCAGCCTCTGTCTGCTAAACGTCGATGGCCATTAGTTCTTCGGAGAAGATGACCTGTCCGCTGAACGCTTCTCGAATGTCGCCGATGCCCTTTTCGAGCGGACCATGTGAGGCGATGTGCGCTCCCATATGGACGAGGATCAGCTTCTTTACGCCAGCTTCTTCAGCCATGCGAGCCGCACCCGTCGTGCCGCACTGACCCGGTGATTCGCCATCGGCGTCCATGCACTCTTGGTCGTCCCAGCACATAGAAATTAGAACATCAGCACCTTTAGCCAGATCGATAATCGACTGGCACGGTTGAGTATCGCCAGTGAACACTACCGACTTGCCTGATCTCGTTTCGATTCGGTAGGCGAGTGAGTCGAGATAAGGCTGAACGTGCTCAGCGTTTGCCGAAGTTACTTCCCAATTCTTAGCGGTGTGAACCGTTCCCACTCCAACGTCACGAGCTGCGATCTTTGGCGCTCGACGAGGCATGATTCCGCCACGGTTCATGTAAACCTTCTGCGAAAGCGGGTGATAGATACGTGCTTTCCAGTCGTGAGAGAAGATTCCGTTTTCACCAATCACGCCTTCGGTGATTTTCTCGGTGAGTGTTGGACCGAATACCTGCAGCTGGTTTTCCTTGCCGATCGACTGGTCGAATCGGGTTAGGAGGAAGCATGGGTAGTCGATATCGTGATCGAAGTGGTGGTGAGTGAAGAAGATGTAGTCGATATCGAGCGGCCACAGACCCGACTGCACTAGCTTATGCGTCGTGGCAGGACCGCAGTCGAACATGATTTTTTCGCCCTCGATTTCGAGAACGTATGCGGAGCCAAATCGAGTTGGTGTTGGGGTTGGTGTGCCCGCCCCCAAAATGTAGAGCCTTGCCATTCGATAGTGCCTCCGAGAATCGCAGCCGTCTTGCTAGTGCACCGTTCACAGCTACAAGAAATATGGGTAGCAACGGCACATGGTGTGAAGCATATTCTTGCCCCAGTCGAGTCACTTCACATCACTAATGCGGGATTCATGGATTTCTGAAGAATCTTTGAATCTGCGAAATTTCACAAAAAACGCAAAAATGACGAAAACTCGTAAAAAACGGCACTAGGAACGTTTTAGCCGTTACCGGATAGGATGCCGCTCGTTCGGTCCACGCGTCATATGCGTGTGTGACTTCAAACACCACGGTGTCCGCCGTGATCATATGGAGGCGTTACGGTGCTTTATTTTAAATCTTGCTTACGTTGCAAAGACGGTACGGTCGAGCTTGGATCCGACAACTTCGGGTCGTTCTTGAGCTGCATTACCTGCGGCTACACGATCAATTCTCGCTCTATTAGGGCGAATGGCTCGATCGAACAACCAAATAATCTCGAAGAAGACGTTGTGATGGCTCCTCAGCTTGAGCCAGTAGCGACCATCTCTGAAGTAGACGAACTTGAGATAGACGATCTCGACATGCATGAAGATGATGTCGACGAAATCGAAGCTCTCGCAGAAGAAGTCGTCGAACTCGAACGCGCCGCCATTTAGGTAGCTGCGCTTGCTTCACAGGTCCTCTCCCTCAAGGGAGAGGATTTAGGTGTGGGTGGAATCCCAGAGCCACGTCATCCTGAACTTGATTCAGGACATCGAACAGGCACGAAGTAGCTCTTCGCTTCGAGAGCCGCCCTCAGCTCTCGATTCGTCCGAGCCGTTCCAGTTTCAAATCGTCAGACGCTGAGTCGAACCATTCGACTACCTCGCGGTGAAGCGGAATGCCATCTCGCTCACGAATCTCTGTTTCTTCATGTTCGGGCAGACCCGCGTAGTAGACACGGTCATGACCCGGAGCCGGTGGCGTATCGACCAGATACGTCAGGAACTCGTCCATCGAATCCTTGAACTCGGCAACATCTCGGAACGCATCGATGCTGAACGCTCCGACAAACTGCGCACCGTTGCCCGGTGGATTGCTCACGCCGAACAGACCTGCCGAAAGAATTCCCGAAAAGACCTGACCGATAACGGCCATGCCATAGCCCTTGTGGGATCCAAGCTCTCGAGTTGAACCCCACGGAAGTAATCGAGTGGTTTCAGGCACATCTTGAGCTTCCATAAGCGGCGTTCCGTCTTCACCGGCAAGTAGACCAGGCAACAAATCAGCCCCGGTTCGTCTAAGCAGGTTTATCTTGTTCGCTGCCACAGATGAAGATGAAATATCCAGAACGAACGGCGGCATATCGCCAGCAGGAACCGCCCAAGCGTGAGGAACTGCGCCAACGCGCGGCTCGGCACCGAATGTCGGCACCATCACAGCACCGCCGCCAGTGATCGCATAGCCGATCATGTCGTGCGGCATTGCCCGCATTGCGTGGTACGCCATCATTCCAGCGTGGGTGCTGTTGTGAATCGTCACCGCACCGATACCGACCTTCTTGGCCTTCTCGATAGCGATGTCCATTGCACGAGGGCAGATCACCAAACCATGAGCTTTGTCGGCTTCGATGGTCGCCACGGCTTTTGTCTCGTGAGTGATCTTCCAGTCTGGCGTCGGGTTGATCTTGCCATCGGCGAAAGCCTGCACGTACGCCCGCAGCATGTTCGAAACACCGTGCGTCTCGCAGCCACGAATATCGGCAGTAACCAATCCGTCGGCGGCCAATTCAGCGTCGTCACGAGGCATGCCCATCGCTTCGAAAATATCCGTCGTGGTCTTGAGCAGATCCGCATGACGGATCATTACTCGGTCTTCTTCTGGAACATGAAAGTGTTCAAGCATTTTTAAACTCCTATCGTTCCAGTGAGGTTAGGCCGAATTCGGCGGTCGCTTGATCGAACCATTCGACCACTTCGTGATGAAGCGGGATGCCACGTTCATGACGATCGATCGATTCCTCGTGTTCAGGTAAGCCTGCGTAATAAACACGATCGTGACCCGGTGCTGGAGGAGTCTCTCGTAGGTACTTCATGAAATCGTCCATTGATTCCTTGAATCGTTGAACATCGGTGAATGCCTCGATCGAGTAGGCGGCAACGAAGTGTGACATGTGCCCATTTTGATAATCGCCAAACGCTCCGTCGGAAAGAATTCCGCCGAATACCTGAGCAACAGCACTGAGACCATAGCCCTTGTGCGATCCAAGCTCTCGGGTCGCGCCGTTCGGCAGCACAATGGTTTCTTCGGGAACAGGACGTTCATCCATGATCGGCGTTCCATCAGCTTCAGCCATCATTCCGGGGATGGTCATCGAGTTCATTCGTCTTAAAAGCTGAACCTTGTTGGCTGCCACCGACGATGAAGATATATCGAGAACAAACGGTGGTTCCTTGTCGCCAGGAACTGCCCATGCGTGCGGGTTGGGGGCCAAACGAGGTTCTGCACCAAACGTAGGAGGCATGCTCTGGCCGCCAGCAGTAATGGCGTAGCCGATCATGTCGTGTGGCAGAGCCATCATTGCGTGATAGGCGATCATTCCAGCGTGACGACCGTTGCCCATCGTGATCGCACCAATGCCGGTGTCACGAGCTTTTTCGATAGCCAGTTCCATTACTTGCGGGATAACGGCGATGCCGAGTCCTCGGTCGCAATCGACGTTCGCAGTTGTCGGAGTTTCCCGAGTGATCGTCCATTTTGGAGTTGGGTTGATGAACCCTTCTGCAACGCCCTCGATGTATCGACGCATCATGTTCGAAACGCCGTGTGTATCTACACCGCGGGTATCCGAAAGCAGCAGCACGTCGGTCGATTGCCAGGCGTCCTGCTCAGAAAATCCGATCTTCAGGAAGAGTTCGTTGACGGTCTTTCGAAGAGCGTCCGGCATGATTCGGACTTCGTCTTCTTCAGCAACATGAAAATGTTCAAGCATTTTTAGAAATTTTTCTCACTGGTGGCATCAGCGAATCAGCAACTGGCGCTATCCAGCCTGATCGCCCGCGTGCGGCACACCCTACGCCTGATTCTTCAGCGCGTAAATGCAATAAGCTTCGGCAATTCTCGTTCGAACGCCGATTGCTGCCGACCGTTATCAGTCCGATATCTAATGTACGATTCAGCCATATTTGGAATTAGAAGACGAGTACCCGGAGCGAACTTTGCAGGATGTAACGATAGCGACGATACAGATGACGTCGATTGTGGGCGATATTGAAGGCAATCTCGCCTCGATAGACCGTCTTCTTGGTGGTGCGGTTGCCAAAGGCGCCGATATCGCCTGTTTTCCTGAACTTTCAGTAAGCGGTTACAACACCAGCGAACGTTCTGGTGATCCCGCCAACGGCACTCGAATACCGCCAACTGTAGAAATTCCTAGCGAGACAACAAACGCACTCGAAGCGATCGGTAAAAGGCACGGAATCTGGTTCTTAGTCGGGCTCCTCGAACGTGATTCGTCAGGGATCGTCTACAACACCCAGCTTGTGATTTCGCCAAACGGAATCGAAGGCAAATATCGCAAAACCCACGTGCCAACTACCGAAATTGGCACATGGCGACACGGCGACGATCTGCCGATATTTGATCATCCGAAAATACGATTCGGCATCGAAATTTGCTACGACACCCACTTCCCAGAAGTTTCGGCAGCACTCGCCAACAAAGGCGCTGAGCTGATCTTCATGCCGCACGCTTCTGGCGGCCCAGAACCTGCCCCCGACAAGCAAGCGCGCTGGGAACGATATGTTCCAGCAAGGGCGTACGACAACACCGTCTTCGCTGCAATATGTAACCAGGTTGGAGACAACGAGGCAGGACATACTTTCGAAGGCGTGACGTTCGTTTGCGATCCCGTTGGCAAAGTTATGGCGCAATCGAACGACGGATCGATTGAAGATATCGTCATCGCCCAACTCGAAGCTTCAGTGCTGGAAGACGCAAGGCATGTTCCTGAAACCTTCTTCAGGCACTTCCGCAGACCCGAAATATACGAAGCTTGGGGCGACAAATAGTGGCAACCAACGTCACTCCTCAAGAGATCGCTAAAAAGCTTCACAGTCTGCCCGGGCGCGGCTGCATCGTGGTGACCGGTTCTGGAATTCAAGCCATAAGCGATTTATTCTCGGAACCGGGCGCATCCCGAACTATTCTCGAAGCCCAAGTGCCATATTCCCGCAAAGCACTTCATGAATTTGTCGGCGAACCAACCGAGCAGCACGTATCTGCCCTAGAGGCTCAGCTAATGGCACGTGCGGCCCTGAAGCGAGCTGAGCACCTTGCGGAGGGCGATGACGGCGACCAGCCGCTGTTCGGCGTGGGATGTACGGCTGCGGTGGCAACAGATAGAGTGCGTCGTGGTGAAGATCGAGCTCATATTGCTTGGGCAACAAGCACCGCATCTGGCGGTGCGTCGATCTGGTTCGACAAGCAAGTTCGAACACGTGCGGATGAGGATGCGATTGTTTCGGCCGTTGTGCTGAATTCAATCGCCGAGGCTTTAGATATCGAAGAGCGGCTGGAAATTGACGTTCTTGAAACGGAACGATTTGATGAAATCGATTGATCGGCTTTACGCAGAAGAAATTGGTGCGCTCGTAATTTCGCCCAATGGCGATGTGAGCGAAGAACTGCCAGAGCATCCACTTGTTCTTGCGGGATCGTTTAATCCCCTGCACGACGGTCATCGTTCCATGCTCAACGCAGCTTCGAAAGTCGTGAGTGGACCGGCGTTCTACGAAATATCGATCACCAATGTCGATAAACCGATGCTCCCTTTGGCAGAGCTCGAAAAGCGAACCTCTCAGATAATGGCTGAAGGCAGTTCGTTGATAGTCACGAGCGCCCCTCGATTCACCGAGAAATCGTCATTGCTACCCGGCGCAACGTTCGTGATCGGATTCGATACGTATATCCGCCTGATGGACAAGCGTTACTACCCGGACCACGTAGCTGGGACTCACTCCTCAGTCGAAAATTCTCTTGATTTGATTCACGAAAACGGCTGTAGATTTGTAGTTGCTGGCAGGGTTGATGATCACAGTCAGTTCCGTGGCTTGCACGACATCGAATTCGAAGTGCCTGCCAGATTCCGCAGCATGTTCACAGAGCTGAGCGAATCGGATTTTCGGTCTGATCTCTCATCGACCGCCATTCGCAACAAAGCTAACTGAACAGTTTTCTCACCGAACAAGCATCTTTTTCGTACCAGCGCGCATCTAACGCCTGTTAGCAGGCGCGATTCAAACAACTGAACTGATTTACGGGACACCGAGTATTTATGACCAACGGCGATTCGAAGAATTCACGACAAGCGAGTGCAAGCGTAGAGCCGATGTTCATCGAACGCTGGTCTTCGAAAGCGTTCGCCGACAAGCCTTTGGCAGATGACGAGATCGCTTCATTGTTCGAGGCTGCCCACTGGGCCCCATCTGCTAGTAACCGGCAGCCCTGGGTATTTGTTTACGCTACCGATGGTCCCGATCGTGAACGCTTCAATGCTTTGCTGAGCGAAGGTAATGCCCGGTATGCCCCCAACGCCGCAATGATGGTGCTGGTGTTCGCTCGAACGGTCGATGATGAAGGCAACAAGATTCGAACTGCGCAGTTCGACACTGGAGCAGCGTGGATGTCGTTAGCTCTACAGGCGAACCGGATGGGGCTGAACACTCGTGCGATGGGCGGTATCGATCTCGATGCCGCTTACGATGTCGCCGGGGTGTCTCGAGACAATTTTGAGACGATCTGCGCAATTGCTGTAGGTACCCGTGGCACAGACGACGATATTCACCCTCGAATGGTGAAGCAGAATCTCGCCAACGACCGAAAAGACGTCAGCGATATCGCGTTCAAAGGTTCGTACACGGGGTAGTGAGCCTAAGGCAGCTTCGTATCCGGATTCGCCCTGATGTACTCAGCCTGTCGGGTGCCAAACCGTTCCTGAAGCTGAATACTCAAACCACCATCGATCGTCAGTGTGTGACCCGTGATGAACGATGCATCTTGCGAACACAGGAACGCTATGCCGTTTGCAATATCGTCAGGTAGCCCCGTGCGCCGAAGCGGGTACTGATCTGCGAAAAATTTGTGACCGGAAGGATTCTCTTCCCACATCTTCGCCAAGCCTTCACCAACAATATGGCCCGGTGCGATTGCGTTCACACGAATACCGTCAGGCCCAAAGTCGGTAGCCATCTGGCGAGTCATGCCCACAACACCAGCCTTCGCTGCCTCGTAGACAAGCATTCCCGGCTCCTGAAGCAGGCTGTGGACCGATGCGAGGTTGATGATGCTGCCACCGCCGTTCGCTCGCATGTGAGGAATGGCGTTCTTGGGGCCGAGATACAAAGCTTTTAGCAAAATATCGATGCCGTAGTCCCAGCTATCTTCTTCAACCGTAAGAGCAGTTCCGTGAATCTGTGATTCCCCGGCCATCACACCGAAAGCGTTCTGAACAAGAATGTCGAGTCGGCCGTATAGATCGACCGCTTCATTCACCATTCGGGCGATATCTTCACTAATCGATACATCGACGTGACTAGCAGCAGCGGTGCCGCCAGCGTGCTGAATGCGTTCGACGTTCGCAGCTGCGGCCGCATCATCGATATCGGCGATAAACACTTTGGCTCCCTCAGACGCCAGTTTTCGAGCTGTTGCCCCGCCAATACCCAGCGCTCCGCCTGTTATTACCGCTACCTGACCTTCGAACCTGCTCATGTCGCCTCTTCACTTAGCTGCGTGTTTGTTGGTGGTCGTCCTAATGTGCGAAATGGTATCGGAAGTTGCGGTTCGAAATGATCTCGTTGTGGACTTGAACCTCGTCAGGTGTGACACTTTCGGCATGTCAACGATTCCGATTCGCCGAGAAGAAATTACAACCGAGTGGCTTACCGCCATGTTGGCGAGCGCCGGTGAGTGCGTGATATCGGGTCTGCATCTGGAAACTATGACCGGGTATAACCCCGAACTGTCGCAGTTGTTTCGAGTGCGGATAGATTATGCAGTTCGCACTGAAGCTCACCCCGTCGTGGTCATCGCCAAGATTCCCCCAGTTGACGGCTTTGTGCGCCTCCGAGAATCGAAATTCGGTCCTTACGCCAGCGAATTAGGCTGCTATCGATTGCTTGAAGAATTTCAGGGTGGATCGATTGCTCGAATGTACGGTGCGGTCGAAGACCTCGAAGAGGAGACCGCCAGCTTCGTATTTGAAGACCTTGGTGTTTTTCCTGAAGGGCAGAAGTATGCTCGGATAGATCTCGATGTAGCGAAGTCGACACTAGACTTCATGGCGACGTTCCACGCTCGCTATTGGCGAGATGATTCACTTGAGGGTAAGAGCTGGATTCGCGACGACGACTGGGCGTTTTTGTTCAACCAAGATCCGCTTGGGTCAGCAACTGGCTGGCAAGTCATCAAAGACGATGATCGGTTCGACAAGAGCGGTGGGCTTGTAGTTGCTGGTGAGTATCTCGGTGCTCGACTTACCGATCTCAGAGACGCCATGCGGAGTCGACCTCGAACACTTACCCACAACGATTTTCACCAAGGAAACGTACTGCTTCGGGAGACTCCGATTGGTCAGCAGCCCGTAATTATCGACTGGCAAATGCCGGCATATTCGGGCGGGACAAACGATCTCGCCAAGTTCATGATGACAGCTGTTCCGTTCGAGATTCTTGCTGAGCACGAGACGGCACTTGTTGCCCGCTATGCCGAAAGTCTGAAGACCAACGGCGTAACTGGATATTCGTTCGAGGAATGCTGGCGTGACTACCGTCGTGCTCAAGTCGCAACGTTCGGCAATTACGCCATCAGTTGTTATGAGACGTCAGCCGATGGCGGCCTGATCGAGTCATCAGGCGATTCGACGCATGCCGTGATCAAAGCACTGACGCTGGCTGATCCGGCGGAACTCAAAAAGTTCCTGCCGTAGATCGCAGCTGTTGTCTAGCTCCTCTACGGCTTCCAGCTCACATCACACTCGCGTCCCTACACCAGATCCCTCGGCTGCACTCGGGAAATTGAATGTGGGCAGTCGCTGAACGAACCCGGAGTCCGAACTACTTGCTGCTCTTCGATGGTTGGCTAAACAGGGCGAAACTCGCCGAGTAGCCATGCAGGAACGTCTGATCTCCAATAGGACCAATCTCACCATTCGAGAAGAACCCGGCGATCGGAATATCGGCAACCATGTCGGTAAACATCGTCGTGTCATGATCGGGTGAACCATAGAGGTACTGACCCCGTCCGAGACAACTGAACAGCAGGGCAGAGGCTGGCACATCACGTTCGTCGAGATTGTCGATGTACTCTTCGAGCATCATTCGCAAATCTTCATCGGCCGCCTGAGCGTCACGAACGAAGAACTGCACAACCTGTCCTTCTTGAACAAGTTCGCCGACAGCGAGAGTGCCATCGTCTTCGTCAGCCCCAAGCACGTTCCTGATGAGGAACTCGCCTTCGGTGCTGTCTTGCGCAAGTCGATCCATGATGATTCCGATTTGAAGCGATCGACGAATCAGGCGTTTTTCGCGTGTTTCAGCTGCCTCAAATAGATCACGAAGAACTTCGAGTGGAGTCTGGTCGCCAAGCTTTGAAATAACGTTGATTTCAGATTCGGTTACAACGAGTGGCTCACCGATAGGTCGGCACCCCTGTGCAACAACAGTCTCAACGGCAAGATCGCCAGTAAACGCCACACCTACTGCTCCTGAACGAACCGATTTGTCATTCATGAACAGAGCGTTAGTTCCCGGCTGACCCCCACCGCTGGCGAGTCCGCCAATTTTCACGGCAGACGGATAAGCGAAATCTAAACCAGCCAGCAAATGATCGCTGCGGAGCGTGAACGGATCTGGCAAAAGCATGATCGCAGGACAGGCTTCAGGGCGAATGCCTAGAAGGTCATGCCAAGCTTCGGGACCCGCGTCAGGGCTAGGAAGTTCGTCCTGGTTAAGGTGAAAAGGGGAGAGTTCTACTCCCGGAAGAACGGCTGCAGAAATAGCGATTCCCGGCCTGCGTTCAACTTCTTGTCCGCCACCAATTACACCCGCTGCTGAACAGCCGATAACAACCTTGGCTCCAAGCGCTTCAGCAATAACTTCTGGCGCTGTGAAATACGAAGGGGTGTGGTGAGATGAAATAAATACCACTGCCAAATCTGGATGTTGTCCATCCAAATTCGAAAGAATTTGCTCAGATGCCTGAGTGACCGCCTCGGTGAATGAAGGCGAATCTGATACGGCAGAACTCCACTGCAAGTTTTGCTTCTCCTATCCCGTAAAAAGCCCACTGCTCTTACGAGAAGTACCCTGTCTCTCTGCGCCGATGCTGTTCATAAACACCGGCGCAGAGAAAATTTCTCTACAGGGTCGGTAGAACAGCAGCCGCAGCAGCGACAGTCTTGTCTATGTCTTCGTCTGTGTGTGCTGAAGAAAGGTGAATTCGACCGTTTGAAGACAGTCGGATGCCTTGCTTCAACATCTCTTTGGCGAACCGTGCGTACTTGCTGTCATCGCAGTTACGGGCATGGTCTCGCCAATTGGTTATTTCTTGTTTCGTGGTGAACGATATAGCGAATACCGATCCAACGCCTTGTACATGTAAGTCGGACTCTAGCGATTTTGCGACATCGCGAAGTCCTTCCATTAAGCGTAGACCTTTGCCATTCAGATCATCGTAAAAAGCGTCACCTTGCTCCTCAATGTATTTGAGTGAAGCGTAGGTAGCAGCTATCGACATTACGTTGGAATTGAAGCTGCCACCGTGGTAAACAGTGCCGTCTCCAATTAGGTCCATAACGTCTCGTCGACCGAGGATCATCGCAATGGGAAATCCACCCGCCATCGATTTTGCGTAAGTTGCCAAATCTGGGGTAACGCCCAAGTACTCTTGCGCTCCGCCACGGGCTACGCGGAAGCCTGTAATGACTTCGTCGAACGCCAGCAGGCTGCCGTTTTCCTTGCAGAGTCGTTGTAGACCTTCAAGGAATTCAGCGCCGGGAACGATGCAGTTGGTGTTGGCGAGAATCGGCTCCATGATGACACCGGCGATTTCGTGCCCGTGCTTCTTGAAGATAATCTCAAGCTTCTCAAGATCGTTCCACTGGCTGATCACTAATCCGTCAGCAGTAGCTTGATCCATGCCCTCAGATTCGCCTACGGCAATCGGAGCATCTTCCGGTCCTGCCTGATCGAGAGGAGGGTGAACGCTCCAGTTAACTGAATCCATCCAGCCGTGGTAGTGGCCTTCAAACTTCAAAATCTTTGGTCGGCCAGTGAACCCGCGCATTGTGCGGAAAAGAAGCTGGTCAATCTCGGTACCAGATGAAGCGAAGCGCACAGTTGCGTCTTTCATCCCCACCATATCGAGAACCATCTCAGCAACTTCCAGCTCTTGCTCGAACTGGGCTGAGAATACGTAGCCCTTCTCCATCTGTTCATTTACTTGCTTGTTAATGAAGTCTGGAGAGTGCCCGAACAAGTTCGGACCCATTCCCATAATGAAGTCGATGTATTCGTTTCCATCGACGTCCCACATCTTAGAACCCTTAGCGTGGGTGAAGAAGAGCGGGGTGTCCGCCGGTTCAGCGACTCTGATTTGGCTTGATACGCCACCGGCAACAAGTTCTTTCGCCTTCTCAAACAGGCGCGCAGAACGTTCGTGATTCATTGAAGTATTACCTCTGAAAAATCCCTTACTCGAACCGAGTGTGGAAATTGTAGCCCTGCGAAACCCAAACCGCGCGTAGCGACGAGGTGAATTATCGTGTGAAGCTTGTGTCGTTCGGGCTGGTGATTACCTGTGGCCAGAGCGACTCATCATCCGTCTCAGTTACGCCGGAACTTTCATCGGAAGTGTCATCATCGAGCAAGTCTAGACTCGAAGCAGGAAGCTTGAGCACGAACGTGCTGCCTTCCTGAACGCCATCCGATTCAACCGAGAGCGTACCGTCGTGCAATTCAGTCAGGTACCTGGCGATAGACAGTCCAAGCCCTGAGCCTTGTACAGGGGATGTATCGGCGAGCTTGCCACGGTAGTAAGGAGAGAAGACCGCTTCGGCTTCGTCTTCACTAATTCCGGGGCCTTCATCGATGACACGGATGACTTGATCTTCGTCCTCACGTTTGATTTCGATCCTGATCAGACCGCCCTTAGGAGAATATTTGTGGGCGTTGCTAATCAGGTTCGCAATTACACGTTCAACCCGCTGTTCGTCGATCATAAGCGGGTGCAGCGATTCATCAATATCGTATTCCATGATCTGGTCACGGGCGGTTATCGATGGCTGTAGAAGGGCTACCGCTTCTTCGACGATGCTGTCGAGTCGAACCGGTTGTCGGTTCAGCTCAAGATGGGCGCTCTGCATCGCTGCGTAATCGAGCGATTCAGATGTCAGGCGTTCGAGTCGCTGAATACCGTACTTCAGTGTAGCAATCAGTCGGTCACGTTGTTCGACCGTTGCGTTGCCGTTCGATACATGGTCAAGCAATTCAGTAGAAAGCTTGATGGCAGTGATAGGCGACTTTAGTTCGTGCGAGACGGTTTGTAGCAAGATGGATTTCAAGCCGTCGAGACGTTCCAGTTCTTCACGACGTTTGGCTTCAATTGCGTAAGCACGAGCATTGTTGATAGCCATTGCCGATTGATCGGCAGCAGCCGATACGAAATCGAGTTCAGCTGCTGTGTAGTGACCGCCGACAAGCTTTGGACCCATGTAGAGAAATCCAGTTAGTTCACCACCCGCTTTGAGCGGAACAACCATTTCTGCCTGTAAATCTCGAATCGTAGAACGTTCGATTTCGCTAGCAGCTTGTAGATATGGGTCTGTAGCAAGATCAGAACGGAAGATCGGTCGGTCTTCAGATGTGAGTCGACGAGCCAGTAGACCGTCTAGATCGAGTGTTAGTCGGCCTGTGTGCCCACGGGTATCGTAGTAAACCTCGAACGACTGTTCCGCGGCATCTGGGAGAACTACTCCAACCCAGTCGGTTCGCAGAATCTCTCGAACGTTTTCACCGAGCTTTGAAACAACCGATTCAAAGTCGGTAATGTCTCGAAGGCCGGAGTTCAGTTCAGCGAGAGCGTTGAGCATGTCGAACCGCTCTCTAAAGAAGAGCCTGTCGACAGTAGTCTGCGCCTTTTGAAGAAGAGGCTGTATGAACAACCCCGTGATAAAGATTGTCGCAACACCAGCAATAACTGCCGCGGCGGTACTCAGTTCAGGGACTATAAGCCAAAGAACGCCGACTGCTACACCGTAGATGCCGAGAGTCATCGTGCTTATGGCTGTGTATGCCAAACCACGACGAGCAACCATGCGCAGTTCCATCAGGCGGTATCGAGTCAGCGCCCAAGTGGTGATCAGTGCGAAACCGATATTGCCCAGAACTCCCATCGGGTAGATGTTGAGTCCGAGCGATGGGATGAAATCACTGGTGGCACCGAGTAGAGATACGATCGCACCCATACGAAGCAATCGAAGCTGATTGGCTCGGCGAGAGTGGGAGTTTTGAAGCGCTTTTCGGATATCCCAAATAGCTAGCGCGACCGGTGGGTATGAAGCTAGGAGGACCAGACCGAATAGTGGGGTGAGTCCCGGAGCAAACCCGTAGAATTTTGTGACCATTCCGTCGATTGTCAACCCGAGTAACGATAAAACTCCGGCTGAAATTCCCAAGCCATAGAAACTTAGTAGTACCGACTTGTTTCTCTTCACGCCCGCAAACGCATATACGAAGTGGTAGAAGAAGATGCTTGTGAATGGGATGGCTGCGAGAGCGATCTTTTCGACTGTGAGCGCACGAGCTGCGTCCGGGAACGCATCTCGCATAAGGAAGATCGTTATGCCCCAGGTTCCAAGTGCAACCAAGAACGCTGTGAATATCCGGTTCAACCGGTCACTTGGTGCGCTAAGCAGTACGACACTGACCAGCAAAACGCTGATCACGAACTGCACCATTGGTAGGAAAATGTAAATCTCGTTCATAGGTCTTCTAGCTTCCTACGAGATTATCGGTTCTGGATCGGACGCCAGATTTATAAGATCGGAAACATCATGTTCGCTCGAATTCATCCTTGGTGGGACAAGGTCGTGAAGTTCGAGGCCTTGTTTCAGGCGATCATCGTAGTAGCGATCCCAAGTGCCGGAAGGTAGGAGGGTGATAGCCAGAGGACGAATTCCAAGCATGTCTTCAAGATCACGGTAGAAATCGTCTTCGTTGCGAAGAGCTGAATGTATTTTGTCTTCAGCTACCGTTTGCGATATTTCTTCGTTCGCCTCTGCATAAAGGTGAAGAATCGGCTTGCCATCTCGACTTTCGGTCCGAGCGGTCCAAGAGCCAATTGGCAATCCAGTACCTTCAACTGCCTGCCACATCGTCTTCTCATCGATACGAGTAAACCCAGCGATATCGAGCCGGTCGTCGGAACGGCCTAAGAACTCGAATTCGGGTAATCCATTTGATTCAGACGAGTTCGACTTTTTCAGGAACCGCACTTGGTGTCCAAGTCGGTAACGGACAAATGGCATTCCGTAGAAACTTGAAATAACGACTTCGTACATTTCGCCAGTAACGATTTCGTTGAGCAGATGCGTTTTGCCCTGATACGAAGAATCTTGTTCCATCTTCACTGCTTCTGAAGCAGGAAGGAACTCGACGAAGTTCATGTATGGGTTGAACACCATTCCATCGGAATCGCGACCCTGAACGCCCATTACTCCGCCTTCAGTACAGGCGTAGATCTCTCGAGGCGACATGCCCCAGTGGCCCTCAACGCGGTCACGGAATATAGGAGTGTCGACCCCCCATCCGATTATTCCTTTGGCATCCCAAACATCACCAGCGCGTGCCTTGCGACCGCTGATGGCGGCCTTTAGTACAGCCGCAGCTAGTTTGATCTTGGCGCGCCAGCCGAGTTTTGCCTTGGCTTCACGAGTCTTCTTTTTGCTCTTATGGCGTGAAAGAGAATCGCTGAACTGTTCACCAGCACTAACGAGCACGGAGGTCATCGAAATTATTAAGTCGACCTTGCGTTCCATCGCTGTTTCGAAGTTCGTGCGGATCTTTGTCTTGAACTCCATGTGCTCAGCAACTGCTGGCTCCAGCACCCCTTTGAGTCCGAAGCGTCGTTCCATGCCAAACGCCGCAAACCCAGAAAGGTACGGTCGTGGTGGAACGTTGTACATGATCGAAGAACCAGGCCCGATTCTTACGTCGCCCGGTTCGCGTGCTGTCGAAAGGAGGAACGCACCCATCAAGTTATCGAGCATGCGCGTGTACGCACGTCGTGTGTAAGGCACGTACTTGTAACGAGCCTGAGCGCCAGTTGTGTGCGCCCACATGTATTCGAACGCTGGAAGATCTTGGCGAGCGCTGGGGTCGAGATACTTGGTGTAGTCGGCGTACGTCGTAAGCGGAATCGTAGCCCTGAAGTCTTCAACGTTGGTGGGCTTTGTCATCCGAAGCAGTCGGGCACCAAGCTTGCTGGCACCGATGGTTCGGATTTGCTCGACAAGTAGCTGCTCTTGAATTTCGCAGAACTGATCAGTCGTTAGATTTCGAAATCCGGTGAACCGCTCCCAAGCAGTGTCCTGATCCCAATTTGCGATTGGAACCTGCATTTGTGAATTTAATTCAGACGCTGAGAGCATGTTTTGCTTGTGACCACTACTGTCACACCCGGTTTATCGGATGTTTTTCGAAATACGTAGAAACTGGAGGAGATGCTACTTCGCTGATTCCAGCTTGCGCGACGTGAATGGTATTGATCCGGTTGGGAGAAAGGTGGTGAAAAGGTGTGCGTTAGGTTTGATCGAGTTAGAGCACGCCTTGTAAAACGCTTTTACTCGATTTCGCTGACATAGCGATATCCGACGCCGCGTTCGTTGACAATTCCTGTCTCCGAAGTGGGGTCGTCATTCAGCTTTTCTCGAAGCGTTCGGATGTGCGTCTTGATGTAGCCAGTAGCGTCGGTGTATTCCTCACCCCAGCCAGCTCGAAGCAGTTCTTCGTGCGTTACAACACGGTTCGCATTCCTAAGTAAATATTCCAGCAAGCTGAACTCGGTCGGCGTCAGGCGAGCCGTCTCGTCGTCAACACTCACCGAACGTCGATCGAAATCGACAGTGAGTCGAGAATCGGTGTAGGAAGAGTCTGGTGCCGACCCTTGCGTGCGTCGTAACACCGCTTGCAATCGAGCGAGAAACTGTAGGTGGCTAAACGGCTTGGTTACGTAATCGTCAGCTCCGGCGTTTAGGCCTTTGACGATGTCGATCTCTCGATCACGCGCTGTCAGCATGACGATAGGAATCGATGATTCCGCTCGTAATTTCTCGCAAACTTCGAGTCCGTCGATGTCGGGCAAGCCCAGATCCAATATAACGACGTCAGGCGTGTGCTCACGCGCGAGATCTAGTCCTGTAAGACCGTCGGCAGCTGTGTAAACGGTGGACTTTGGCCAGTTCAATTCGATGGCGAGTGAAACCATGTCTTGAATACCTGGATCATCGTCAACTATCAGTGCGGATATGACTCTATCGGACTGTTGCAAGGATCACCGTTCTCCAGTAGCTGCCAGTGACCGAGACGATTCGAAGGCGAGTGCGCATCCGAGTAACGATCAGGCGGGCGAATGAGTGGGTGCGAAGCGGCCAATTTTCCACCGGCTGTTCACATTGACGCAAAGAATACCAAAAAACATTCCATTAATGAGCAGTGCTTTACCAAGATCACACCCAAGCATGTTTTATTTGCCGATATGCTCGCTGCCTGAAAGATGAGCCATAGAGGTCATCAATGTGGTACTTGTTCATGTGACACAATGTTCGGAATAGTTAAAGATGTGTGTCAGGTGTGCCGAAGGTGTGATCAACACTGTTAGGCAAAGCAGCGATTTGTTCTTCCGGCCGAATAAATCACTACTGGAGACATAGGTATGTTGGGTAAGAAAATGTTTTATAAGCGCAGTGTGATGATCGCAATCGCGGTCATGGCACTCATGACGCTAACCGCCGGTGTGGCTGCTGCGAAGGCCAATAAGGCGAATTTCAGTACATCGGGTGATGTCCTCGGAGTTGCGCTTTCAACGAATCCGTTGAATCCGCCATCAGTAACGACCGAGTTCAAGCTCGATAAAAAGACCTCCGATATCAAATCTGTCAAAATTCACACGGTGAATGAGCAGGTTTTCGGAATGCTTTCGGCAGCTGCTCCCGATTGCAAAGAATCGGATAAAAAGTCTGGGACTGCATGTGACAGCGTGACTGCAATTCTTGCCGGTGCGTTCATTGAAAGCACTCACGAATCTACTGCCACTCTGAAAGTCACAAAACAGCCGGAGTACTACGAAGTCGTTCCTTTCACGGGAGCGTACATCCATGTGATCACTGGCACGCTCAAAGGCAAGCTTGCTGCTGACCTCGATGCAACCGGTAGCCAAGGGCTGCTAGAAGGTACAGCTAAACTCAAGATCAGAGGCACGGATCAAGTTCGATATGCCTGTGTAGTTGGCGGTACACCACTTGAGCCAGTGTTCGGTTTGATCGACCACTGCCAATTCGGGCCTGGACTACTAGTTCCGATCGAGCTGCACGTCAAAGACACCGGAAACTTCAAAATTGAAGGTGCGGACTCCTCCGTACGCGGTAAGTTGACCGTAACCGTTGACTCTGGTTTTGCGCTTGTTGACGGTGAAGTTCAGTTTGTGACTACTGGTGGAATAGAAATCAGTAAGGCAATGGCTGAATTCGGCAACTAGCCAAATCATTAGCATGAAAAAGAACCTCAGGAATCTCCTGAGGTTCTTTTGATTAACGTGATGCTTTGCGATAGTGCCTGAACTACTCAGGGCCATCGTCACCAGATGTATTCGGAGGATTCGCAATGAACTTGCGAATTGATTCGCCCAATTCCTCAACCGTGTACACATCAGCATGTGGTGCTTCGTTCCATGAACGAGGCTGTTGCTCAGAGTGACGACCCGAAACGAACCGAATCGCCGCCATGCCCAGCATTCTTGCTGGAACGATGTCATTGTCGATGCGATCGCCAACCATAATCGCTTCTTCAGGCTGAACGCCAAGTCCTTGGCATGAATGCAGCAGCAATCGAGGATCAGGCTTACGCAGATTAATCGATCCTGATACTTCCTTGTAGGTGAAGTATTTTGCGATGCCGAATCGTTCCATCTTCACTACCGTATGGGCCGGCTGGTTTGCAGCAAGCCCAAGAAGCAAACCTTCCTCAGAAAGCTTTGCAAGCAGTTCTGGCATGCCCTCACGAAGTTCAAAGTCGCCCCGTAGCTCGTCACGCTGTGGAACCGTTTCCATGAGCTCGGCTTCGACCCTTATGATCAAATCCATATCGCCATCAGCTATCTTCCACATGATCGAGTGATACGTCTTGGCGGCGAATACATCGACCGCCCAGAGATTCACGTCTGCGTACTCAGCATCGGATATAGCGATTCCGTTGTTCCTGAACGACAGCTTGATCTGTTCGTCGATCTCTCGATCCATGATTGTCTCGGTGTCCAAAGGGCCACCGACATCGAACAGAACTGCTTTTATCTGATGTGTCATCAGTCGCTAAACCAAGTACTTCTTGGCGACCTTCGCCACGTATGAGTATGTTGGGTTCACAAACTGGGTGACCCGAGCTTCAAGACACTGTGACAGGAAGATGTAAGCCTCGCCCTGCGACATTCCGTAGGATGCCTCCAGCCACAAAATCATCTCGCTCAAAGCGATTCGGAATGCATCCTCAGCAGGCTTCTCGCAAGCCGTGGTCATGATGTACTCGTCGTTCTCGATACGAGGCCATGTCATCTCAGCAGGCTTCTCACTAAGTGAAACCTTTAACGTCACTGAACCACCGGTTTCAATACCGCCGCCGCCACAGATTTCCCCATCACCTTGTCGAGCGTGCATATCGCCAACATGAAGCAGCGCACCTTCGTGGTTCACGGGAATGCTTAGCTTCGCACCGTTGGTAACTTCCTGAATATCGAAGTTTCCGCCCCATTCACCTGCCCAAGCGTTGCTTCGAGCTTCTCGTTCAGGAGCGACACCAATCACACCCATCATTGGCTCAACCGGGAATCGAAGCTTGTCGTTCCAGATGATCTCGTCGTTCTCGATTCGGCAAATACGGAACTGCTCGCCAATGTTTGAAGGTCCCAAGTAGCCGGGCATTGCTCCTGTCGATCCACGGTAGCGAGTCCAGCCCACTGGGTGAACCTTGATTTCGCCAACTTCAACCGTAAGCAAATCGCCGGGCTTCGCACCCTCAACATAAATACTTCCTGATGAAGCGTTGCCGCGATCGTTTGGCTGATCGTCGGAACGATACTGGTTGTACAGATCTCGAATATCGTCTGGCACACGATCGGCATCAGGCCCACGGTTCATCTGGGTTTCGACTTCGAACCATTCTCCCGGCTTCACGGTGAGAGTCACCGGATTGGCAGCAGAGTGTTCGTAGTAGAGAGTTTCGGTAGTAGCTTTCAGCATATTTTCTTCACCGTGGCAGCGTGTTTGATAAGTCGGGCGTGTCGCTGGACGGAAGTTTAGCCCGACACCGCAGCCACGCAACTACTAATTTGCAACAAACGCGCCGGGTTAACGAAAAAGACCCGAGGAATAAACCTCGGGTCTTTCAAATTCGTTCTTGAAGTACTGACTACGCAGCCTTGCGAGCAGAAGTCGACTTAGAGGATCGCTTCTTCGCAGTGCTTGCTTTAGTAGCTTTCTTTCGAGGAGCTGGAGTGAACTCAACAGGAGCGTCAGCTTCCTGAGCAACTTCAGCGGTTAGGCCAGCTGAGAACGCTCGAACACGAGCAGTCTCACTAAGCAGTCGCTGGGTTTCGAGTTCATCTTCAGCAGATGCACGGGCAACTTCGATATCGGCGAGAACCTTGCGGATGTCCTCAGCAGAATCAGATCGCATGCGGGTCGCTAGTTCTTCGGCACCAACACGAGTCTGGTCCATCAGTGCATCGGCCGCACCACGTGCGCTGCCTTCGAGCTTCTCGGCATATGCCCGAGCATTAGCCCGGATTCGAGCGGCGTCATCGAGACGGAACTGAATTTCTTCTTCCATAGATGCTTGCCACTCAAGTGCGTCGGAGCGGATTCGCTCTGCCTTAGACAGAGTAAGATCGGCCTGAGCCAGGTTGTCGTCAGCCTGAGCTCGTGCGTCAACACAGTAGTTCTTAGTAGATGTAATCGCTTCTGATTCAGCTTGTGCTCGTACAACTTGAGCCTGAGCTAGCCGCTTCTGCGACTTAACTCGTTCGTTGTTCCCGATGTCACGATAGGCGAGAGCTTCTCGCCATGCCGCATCAACAGATGCGTCGTTCGATGTGAACTGATCAAAATTCGAAATGGGCGACGATGTGCGCGATCGCTTTGCCATTAATATGCCTCGCTTAGGACGTTTGTGCCGGGTGTCAGGTGAGCACGTGATTGATAACACTTCCTACGATGCACCGGATGTATTCGATCGTGTGTTGGCTGACGGGCGAGAAATATTGTGTTCTAGGTGTGCATCGTGTTGAAAACAGTTGCTTTCCAGTTGGATTGCGTAAAACAGGGCGTTAAACAAATCAGGGCCCCCAACCGAAGTTGAGAGCCCTGAAATTTTTGCTTGTTTAGCTAGAAGCTAACTTACGCAGCCTTGCGGATGGAAGTTACCTTGCCCTTGCGAGCAACAGTCTTCTTCGCAGTTGCCTTCTTAGCAACAGGCTTTGCTTTTCGAACCGAAGCACGCTTCTTTGCAGGAGCGGGAGCTGCTTCAGGCTGGTTCGTTCGAGCCATCTCGTCGTCGGCGTTCTCAGCGGCTAGGCCGTGTGAGAATGCTCGTACTCGAGCTGTCTCTGTAAGGATTCGCTGGGTTTCCAGTTCGTCCTCAGCTGATGCTCGTGCTACCTCAACGTCGGTGAGGATCTTTCGGATGTCTTCCGAAGTCTCACGTCGCATTCGGCTAGCCATCTCGTCAGCACCGGCTCGTGTCTGGCTCATAAGAGCTTCAGCAGCAACTCGTGCGTTGTTCTGAATCTCTTCAGAATGAGTCTCTGCGTCTTCACGAATCTTTACTGAGTTACCAAGTTCAGTGTCGATGTTGACCTGAACTCGTGCTGCATATGCATCAGCATTGCTCTTTACGCGTTCTGCTTCAGTCAGAGTGTCCTCTGCTTCTTGAAGCTTCATGCGTGCCTGAGCCTGAAGCTCAGAACAAAGCTGTTTGGTGGCTGTAATAGCCTCGTTTTCCGCGTATTCCTTGGCAGCTTCTGCCTCGGCGCGGCGTTTTCGGGCGGTTACACGCTCATCTCGAGAAAGTTCTCGAAGTAGTAGCGCTTGTCGCCATGCTGCTTCAGCCGACGCATTGTCGGTTGGCAGCGAACTCAAGCTTGCTAGCAATGAGTCTTTTTTAGATCGCTGGGCCATGATTCTCCTCATTCATTCCTATAACCCTGGTGGCACCTGGTTGACGCCCCGGCCTGTCGGCGCCCCCCATTGAGAGCATTACCTGCACGGTTCGTTATTCACACCTGACGCTTAGTACCGTAGCCTTGCTCCTGAGTTCGACCCATGTTGCTAACAACGTGTGTCCCTGTGTGTATGCACACAAAAACGGCCGACAGCCCCTTTAGCAATCACGGACCGCTCTCGTTATGCAACGTCGGAATCTCTTCAAGCCCCAGCGAGCCGATCACTTTTCATGACCCAAAACTTCGAACAGCTAGCAGGCACGCTGCCTGTTATCGGTACGCAGATATCTCATATGGAAATGACCACGTCGACCATGGATGTCGCTTGGGAGTTAGCTCGGGATGGCGCGCCGGACGGAACTGTGGTCATTGCAGATCGCCAGTCGGCAGGACGTGGCAGGCACGATCGATCATGGGTTTCAGGGCAAGCACAAGATATTTTGTGCTCAGTGGTTCTACGCCCCCGGGTGGCATTAGCGGGTGAGCTTCTAATGCTTGCGGCACTCGCCGCCGCCGATGTAGCCGCGGGGTTCGGTATCGACGCTGGAATCAAGTGGCCAAACGATGTGCAGGTCTCCGGGAAGAAGCTGGCGGGCGTAATCGCTGAATCGAAGACAGGACCTGAATCGGGCGCACAAGACGATTCGCTGGCTGAGCACATTACAGCGGTGATCGGTATCGGCCTGAATGTGAATTTCGATCCTGCATCTGCAATCGAATCAGCACCCGATTCAACGAGTCTCGCCACTGAGCTTGGCAGAGATTTCGATAGGCAAGACGTATTCCAACGTCTAATGCAATCGCTCGATACTCACTATTCGTCCATTACAGCTGGTGGAACCGTAGTGCCGGTTTGGCGCGAACGGCTTACGACTCTGGGTCGTGAAGTGACGATAGCCAGTGGCAAGCCTGATGAACCTGCGGAACTAACGGGTCTTGCTCACGACGTCGATTCGATAGGGCGTTTGATCGTACGAGACGAAAACGGTCGTGACTGGCCAGTATCAGCAGGCGAAGTTACCGTGCGGAGCATCAAGTAGCCCTGTGGCAGTCAAGTCAGCACGAATCACTGTTCGCCTTCAACCAAGGGCATCTCGTGATGAGATTCTTGGCTGGAATGAAGAAGGTGCGCTGCGTGTGCGCGTGAAAGCGCCGCCGGTTGACGGGGCAGCGAATGCGGCTTTGATTCAACTGCTAGCGAAAACGGTAGGCGTACCGAAAAGCAGGGTGACGTTAGTTTCGGGCGCGACCGCACGGAACAAGATCATTGAAGTTGATGGGCTTTCGAACGTCGAGCTGAAGAAGCAGTTGGCGAACTAAGCTCGGCGCAGTGCATCCGAAACGGTGAACAGAACGAGAATCACGATCATCGGGCTGATGTCGATCATTCCGATTCGCGGAATTATGCGAGAAGCCGGAATCATTACTGGGTCAGTCACCTGATACAGCATCTGCACGATCGGGTGCTGCCGTGCATCAGGAAACCACGACGACAGCGCACGGGCAACAATCAAGTAGCCGAATATCTGCATCAACCATCCGATGTACGCGAGAAATCCGTCGGTCATTTGCCGCCAGCCAGTTCTTCACCACGTTCGTAAGCTGAACGAACCGCATTGGCGATAGTCGCCCTGAACGCACCGTTCTCAAGCTCAGCCAAACCAGCAGCCGTCGTTCCGCCCGGTGAAGTAACCATGTTGCGAAGCTCGGCAGGGTGCTTTCCAGACTCACGCTGAAGGGCAGCACTACCCAGAACGGTTTGCGAAGCCAGATGGCGCGCCACGTGCACAGGTAAGCCGAGTTCGACTCCTGCATCGGCAAGCGCTTCGATCATTACAAATACATAGCCGGGACCGCTTCCGCTTAGCGCAGTAGCGATATCGATATTCTTCTCATCGCTGAACTTCAGTTCATCGCCAATAGCTTTGAGCATGCTGCCAACGAAATCGATAGTCGCCTGATCGACGCTGTCAGAAGCGTGCCAAGCAGAAATTCCCTTGCGAATTTGGGCAGGGGTGTTCGGCATTACTCGAATGAGTTTCGTGTGACCCAGCTTCAACCCGATCGAGTGCATCTTCACTCCGGCCATGATCGAAAGAACGGTCTGGTCGGAATTCAGCACACCTTTAAGCTCACCCGCAACCGCGTCGAGCTGCTGAGGTTTTACGGCAAGCACAATAATGTCGGCGCCAGTTACGGCTTCCTTATTGTTATCGGTCGCCTCAACGCCAAGATCGTTCTTCAGCGACTCGCGCCGCATCTCGAAAGGCTCACCAACAATGATGCTGGCATCAAGCCCCGCATCTTTAACTCCGGCAATAATGGCCTGTGCCATCACCCCGCCACCAATAAACGCAATTCTCATGATTTTTCTCTTGCCCTCAGGAACGTTCCTGGAAAGCGTGTTCTGCCCGGTTTGTGTTCCGATTATACGGACGACGCGCTGACTAAAGCCCGCACTGCCACTACTGAGTTTTGGTGCTTGCCAATCTTCGATACAAGTGTCGACGCTAAGTAGAGAGTCCCTTTTTCGATGCTAGAGACGCACCGAGCTTGAGCGCTTCGATCATGCTCACTTCGCTTGCGATTCCGGTTCCTGCAATGTCGAAAGCCGTGCCGTGATCGACAGATGTTCGAAGGAACGGAAGCCCCAAGTTCACGGTTACCGATTCCTCGACGCCGTACACCTTAATAGGGATGTGACCCTGATCGTGATACATAACTACAACCACATCGTACTTTCCAGTTGATGCACTGTTGAACACGGTGTCGGCAGGGTGCGGACCGCTTGCGTCGATACCTTCTGAAATGGCCTGTTTCACCGCAGGAGCGATCTCGTCAGCTTCCTCGCTACCGATCAAACCGTTGTCTGATGCGTGCGGGTTCAGTGCTGCGATTGCGATTCGTGGGTTTTCGAATCCCCACTCGATAAACATTTTTTGGGTGAGCCTCGTGGCGGTCATGATGTTCTCGGTAGTTACGTACTTCACCGCTTCGCCCAGCGACTTGTGAGTCGATAGGTGCATGCAGCGCATTGGTCCGCTCACGAGCATCGTCGCTACGTAGCTGGAACCTGAAAGGCGCCTGAACACTTCCATGTGCCCAGTGTCCTTACTACCGCCCATATTCCACGATTCCTTATTAACGGGAGCCGTGACCATGCCCTCAACATCGCCAGCCATGCATAGCTTTGCGGCCTCTTCGACCCACAGGTGGCTTGCAGACCCGGAACCGGCGTCGTGTTTGCCTACAGGGAATTCGGTGCCTTCCCAGTCGGCTGGCGAAATGACTTCGATGACGCCCGGTTCGCACTTGGCATCGGCCGCTGAATCGACGCCAACCACGGTGTCTGACGATTTGATGGCTTTCACGGCGTTTTGCATCACGTTTACTGTGCCGACAAGCACTGGACGCATGATGTCGTACATCGATCGGTCCTGAAGTGCTTTGGCGACCACTTCCGGTCCGACCCCAGAAGGATCACCAATAGTTACTGCGAGAAGAGGTTTGTCAGTCATGTGTGGGAGTTTTCGATTCTGAACTACTGTTACTGAAAAATGTTGGATAAGGGTAACTCAACATAAGCACTGAATTGACTTCCCGAGTGCCGCCGAGGGATCTGGTGGGGACGCGTTCTGGGACTTTAACCGTTGTGAAGATAGCGCGACACCTCACCAGGTCCCTCGATTCCGCAGAGCCTCCACTCGGGAAATCCACACCGTCCTTTCGGCAATACGCAAAAAAAAAGACCGACCAGATTACTCCGGTCGGCCTTTTCAAATATCGACTAAGCGATTAGCACTTGCTGTATCCGCAAGAGAAGCACTTGAGGCAGCCCTCAACGTGCGCAACTGTCGATGAGCATTCAGGGCAAAGCTCGCCAGTCATTGCTCCAACCGGAACAGCAACCTTCTCTTCATTTGCCATCATAGGAACTGCCTGAGCAGTCGGCATTCCGAGTTCTTTAGGCGTAGGAGCGTTGAACATTCCGGCCTGACTCGACTCAGCTTCACTGAGTTCTTCTTGCGTTGGCAATGCAGCCGCTTCGGCGTTGATGCGGTCGAGCACAGAAGCGATAGCGTCTGGAACCGACCTGATCATCTCACCTTCGTCCCAAGCAGGAACATCGGTGATTCCACGAAGCTGCTCAGCAACATCGACAGGGTCAATGCCTGAACGTAGCGACAATGAAGCCATTCGAGAAACGGCTTCCGCCATCGCAGCATCGTTACCACCGGCTTTACCGTGGGTAGCGAATACTTCGAACGGCCGGCCATCGCTTGCCATGTTCACCGTAACGAAGAGGTTTCCTCGTCCGGTACGTACTCGACGTGTGATTCCGTTGAGCATCGCAGGTCGCTCCTGAGGAGTGATGTACTGCGGAATGCTAATGGTGTTCTCGTCTGAAGCATCATCGGTCTGAGCTTTATCGTTCGTACCTGTAGTCAGCACTTCCTTGTCACGTGAACCTGCTCGGTACACAGTGATTCCCTTGCAGGCGGTTTCCCACGCAAGCAAGTAAGCATCTTCAACATCTTCAACAGTCGCTTCGTTAGGGAAGTTGACCGTCTTTGAAATACCAGCGTCAGTGCTCTCCTGGAAAGCAGCCTGCATAAGTACGTGGTCACGAGGCGAAATGTCGGAAGCAACGTGGAACAAACGCTTCACGTCTTCAGGCACATCTTCTCGATCCTGCAATGAACCACCGTCGGAAAGGTGTTCCAGCAGGTCTTCACTGTAGAAGCCACGTTCCTTAGAAATTCGTTCGAAGTTCTTGTCGACGTAGAACAGAGTCTGTCCACCAAGAATGTTCTGCTTGCGGAACGCTAGAGCGAAGATAGGCTCGATACCGCTAGAAGCACCAGCGATCATCGAGATTGTTCCCGTAGGAGCAACAGTTAGTCGGCAAGCGTTGCGGTAAGGCTTGTCGCCTCGCTTTGCTGCTTCAGAATCGTGCCAAGCTGGGAACGCACCGCGCTCTTCACCCATTGCCATCGACTCTTGGTCAGCGTGATCACGAATGAACGCCATCAGCTTGCGACCGAGTTCAACCGCTTCGTCAGTGTCGTAAGGAATACCGAGCTGAACAAGCATGTCGGCGAAGCCCATCAGGCCAAGTCCCAGCTTTCGAGTCGACTGTGTCATCGTTTCGATGGCAGGCACTGCGTACTTATTAGCGTCGATAACGTTATCGAGCATGCGAGTTGCTGTGCGAACAGTCTCACCGAGTCGGTTCCAGTTGAGGTCGGTCATACCGGCTTCATCAGTTTCGAGGAACTTTGCAACGTCGATAGAACCGAGGTTGCAAGATTCGTTCGGAAGCAAAGGCTGCTCACCACATGGGTTCGTAGCTGTGATTCGTCCGAGGTGAATAACCGGGCTGTTCCGGTTTACCTCGTCCAAGAAAATCATTCCTGGCTCACCATTTCGCCATGCACCGTAAACGATCTTGCTGAAGACCTCACGAGCGTTGAGGCGGTCTACCTCGACCATTCCGCTGTCGAGATCTGAAGGATCACGTAGCGCACGCAATGCGTACGTCGTGTCGTCCTTCACAGCCTGCATGAATTCGTCGGAAGCACCAACAGAAATGTTGAAGTTGTGGATTTCGCCCTCAACCTGCTTACAGTCGATAAATTCGAGAATATCTGGGTGGTGAACATCCATCACCGCCATGTTTGCACCGTCTCGCTTGCCACCCTGAGTTACAAGAGTGGAAACCGATGAAAGGTGACGTAGAACCTGAATAGGTCCGCATGCCTTGCCGTGAGTTGTTGCGATGCCAGCACCAGTAGGGCGGAGCTCCGAAAGTGCGAAACCAGTTCCGCCACCGAACTTCTGAACCATCGCAGCATCGTGAGCTGCGCCCATGATGCCTTCCATGCTGTCGGTAAGAGGAAGCACGAAACAGGCGGAAAGAGTTCCTGCGCCTGTGCCAGCGTTCATCATCGTAGGAGAGTTAGGCAGGTACTCAAGGCTCGCCATCATCTGGAAGAAGCTCTCTTCAATAGCAGCTACTTCGTCCGGGGTCTTTTCGTACTTGAATTCTGGAGCAGCAAGAGCCTTTGCTACTCGACGGAACATGCCTTCTGGGGTTTCAACAAGATCCCCCGCATCGTTCTTTTGCAAATAACGTTTTTCCAGAACCACACTGGCATTATCTGAAATCACTGCCGGTGTGAATTCTTCTGTTGGGGTTGTGCCGCTTGTGCTCATGTGTGTGTCCTGTGTAGTGGTCATCTATCTTCTTTTCGTGCGTTCGTGTGGTGTTTTAGTTGTCGCCAGCTCTGGCAGTTCGGGTGTAACTGCCGCCATTCACTCTGGCCGGAGTTCGATACAAGGTGGTCAGCCCTGTCTTGCCCTCCGGCGGCGGCCTCGTTGAGCCAGCCGGGGGACATCATCCTCTATCAGCCGTAATTGGCTTTTTGATCCGTTGTCATCGTCATCCGGATCAGTCAATGCCTCTACCTCTTTAGTAAAGGAATCGACATCCTGAAAATCTCGATACACCGAAGCGAACCTTATGTAGGCAACTCGGTCGAGAACTTTCAGTCGTTCAATGCACATTTCTCCGAGCACTCGCGCTTCCACTTCTGCTTTGGCGAGTTTGTGCAACTCGTTTTCGATATCGATAACCATCTTTGAAATGGCGCCGATCTCCAAGGGCCTCTTGGCACACGCTGTTTGCAGCGAACGCTCTAGCTTGTCGGTCGAAAATGCCTCGCGGCGGCCATCCCGCTTGGCAATCATCAAAGGCATCGAATGCACTTTTTCATATGTAGTGAACCGCAGTTCACAACGTATGCATTCACGTCTGCGCCGCACGCCATCAGGTGCTTCACGCGAGTCGATCACGCGTGATTCATTGTTTCCGCAAAAGGGACAATGCATTCCTGATTAGTACCTTGCTAACTTGATCCGTTAAAACCACGAGGAATCCGTTCCGCATTGGTCTCAAATCTAACGATTCAGAACCAGTTTGCGGAGCAGTGTGTAAAACGGATTGTTGAACACGCCACCTAGCGGCTGCGGACACAGCCAAGCACCACATTTAGTGGTGTGCAACGGAGACTACCACTAGGCATAGAGGGTGTGTCAATCCTCGGTGTCATTGAGATTCGGTGGATTCTTCTCGAAATAACAGACTTGCAACTCACAAAAATGGTCTATCTAATTTTGTGAAAAATTGCGCAAAGATTTCGACGAATTTCGTCGCCCCAGTTGGGCCTAAGTAGGGCTCCAGTTCAAGAATTCAGTTTCCCTAAAAGCTGGGAATTGATTTCTTATCAGGTATCGATACCTGATTATCAACGTAAGATTCGTTATCGACTAGATAGCGACGCTATCAATTTCTTAAATTGTCGATGGTTTCCGGCGACCGCGACCGACCAAAAAGTACCTACAGGGCATTACGCGATGAAAAACGCTTGGGCAGTAAGAATTGCCACCGATGAAGTTTTAGAAACTTCTGTTCAACTTGGTGTAAAGAACATCATCTTTTACGGAGGCCCCGGAGTTGATCTTCTACCGGCAAGCGATCAACCCCACGGCAAAAAGCGAAACACTTACGAAGATTACGTCGCTCTTCGTGAGCGGATTGAATCGTACGGCCTCAAAGTCGTCGGTTGCGAAAACGGTTTCATCTCCAACCCAAAGTTCTACGATATTGCGTTCGGTGGTCCTAAGCGTGACGAGCTGATCGAAGAGCTCGCAGCTGAAATCACCGATATGGGACGAGCCGGAATTCCGATTCTCGCCTACAACTGGATGCCCAACTCGGTTTGGCGCTCGGCAGGTACACAGCTTCGTGGCAACACCGATGTGACTGCATGGGATAGCGATTCACCCGATCAGAGTTCGATTCTCGATATTTCACCAGAAACCGAAGAACTGCTCGCCAACTACGACACCTCACGAGAAAACATGTGGGAGTGCCTTGAGTACTGGATCAAGACGATCACGCCTATCGCAGAGTCGGCAGGTATCAAACTGGGTATTCACCCTGATGACCCGCCTGTGCCTGAATTAGGCGGTGTTCCTAGGCTTCTAGGTAGCTTCGACGGATTCAAGCGGCTCACCGAGATCGTAGATAGCCCGTACAACGGTATCGAGTTCTGTCAGGGAACTTTCTCTGAGATGGAAGATGCTCGAGACGGCGGCATCTACGAGATGATCAAGTACTTCGCCGAGCGAGACAAAGTTTTGTACGTTCACTTCCGTAACGTTTCTGGAACGGTGCCCAAGTTCAACGAAGAGTTCATTAACACTGGCTACGTGGATATGAAGAAGGCGATGGAGACGTATCACGCCGCTGGGTACAAGGGCACGTTCATGGATGACCACTGTCCAGAGATTGTTGGCGATTCGGAGTTCCCAGGAAACTGGGGCGGCTACCGTTCACGTATCTTCGCTCAGGGCTACATCCAGGCGATGCTAGAGGCCGTGACAGGCGAACGACCCGAATAGGGCGTTCGTCACCGAGGTAGTCGTGCACTCTGTCATTGCGAGGAGTCCGATGACGTGGCAATCAACGCCACCGGGCAACGCTGTGAACATGTGTGGAACTCTCTCGCATTCACCAGCAGCGTTGCTCGAAATTACTGATTGCCACGTCCTTCGTACCTCAGTCCTCGCAATGACAGTTTGGTTAGTTGTCACCCCGGTAAATCACCGCCAATTGTCATCCTGAATTCATTTTCAGGATCTAACGTACATCGGCCAAGCTACGTTCGAGTAAGAGACGGCTTCTCTCATTCGCCAACGGCGTTGCTGAGAATTACTGATTGCCACGTCCTTCGTACCCCAGTGCTCGCAATGACAACTTGCAGATTGTTCCTAGTTGGCCACCAACGTCGAATGTCATGCTGAACTTGATTCAGTATCACGAACAACCGCCACAATCCTTGTGGTTAGTGAACACGTACCCTAAGTCTCTCGTTTGCTCCGCTTACAGAGATACTGAATCAAGTTCAGCATGACAGCTGTCGAAGCGACCGGTTCTCTACCTGTCGACCATCTGCTTGTTGATAACTGCGTTGCTCTTTAGGAATTTGATCAGCACGGCCTCTATGCGCTCCCTGAGCACCTTGTTGTCGATTCGAACGTATGAAGCAGATTGAACTATCGGCGGTCTGAACCAGAATTTGTCGAAGTGGTAACGAACACGCTTATCGATCGATCGACCCTGTCCGATGTACAACGGGCGTTCGCTAATGTCGTAGAGGACGTAGATCCCGCCGACTCTCGGGTACTTGGTGGGGTCATGCGGGTTGAACTCAACTAGGTCGCCGATACTGGAATTCAAACTGGCTAACTGCCCCGCTGCGGCCAAACGCTGAACGTCGCCACCAGAATTAATCGAACGTTCCAGCCCATCCAATCTCTCTCTCAACCTGGTTCGCTTCATATCCGTTACGTAATACCCTTGCTGCATACCGCTGCCCTCGCTGATGCAAATAGTAATGCAGGGCGTGCGTCAAGTATTGGGTGCGAGTACCAATCGCCTATAGCAAAAGACCCCGAGAGAAACATTCTTCTCTCGGGGTCTTGATTTGACTCATACCTCAGATGCTTTTGAAGAACGTCTGGGCAGAGCTATTTATAAGTGGTTTGACTTATTTAGTGCGAATACCGCTTAGTCGCTTGCTGCCATCTCGCGAGCTGAGCGACGTCGAGCTGAACGGTGGTGTCGAAGGAACGGTGGAAGATCCAACGCTTCTTCGTCGCCGAGTACATCGCTAAGAGCGGCAGTAACTGCAGCTTCTTTCTCAGCCGATGCTTCTGCGCCTGGGAATCCAGTCGCAATGATCGTCATCTTGACTTCGTTTTCCATCTTGGGGTCGGTGACCATACCGAAGATGATGTTGCAATCTGGGTCGACCATGTTCGATACAACTTCTGAAGCCTGTTGCACTTCCTGAAGTGTGAGATCGGTTCCGCCAGTAACGTTGAAGATCACGCCACGTGCGCCTGCGATAGACACTTCCAACAGCGGACTGTCGATAGCAGCTTCAGCAGCCATGATGGCTCGGTCTTCGCCGTTACCCTGGCCAATAGCCATCCATGCAGGACCAGCGTTCGACATGATTGCCTTTACGTCGGCAAAGTCGAGGTTGATCTCACCTGGCATGAGGATCAGTTCTGCGATCGACTGCACACCCTGTCGCAGAACGTCGTCTGCCATTCGGAATGCCATGTCCATCGAGAGATTCTCGGTCGACATGATTAGAAGTCGGTCGTTTGGAATAACGATAAGAGTGTCGACTACTTCAGAAAGCGCCTTGATGCCTTCTTCAGCCTGTCGACGTCGTCGTGCGCCTTCGAAGTTGAACGGCTTGGTTACAACACCAACCGTTAGCGCACCGAGTTCTTGGGCAACTTCAGCAACAACTGGCGAGCCACCTGTTCCTGTTCCGCCACCCATACCGGCTGCGATGAACACAAGGTCGGCACCTTCAAGTGCACGCTTGATTTCATCACGATCTTCTTCGTGACACTCTCGACCCTTTGAAGGGTCTCCACCAACGCCAAGACCTCGAGCTGTTCGGTCGCCGACTCGAATTCGAATCGGAACGTCTGAACGTGTGAGTGCCTGTGCATCAGTGTTTACTGTGATGTACTCAACTTCAGGAATACGGTCTCGGTACATGCGAGAAACGGCGTTTGAGCCACCTCCGCCGACGCCAACAACTTTAATCGTTGCTGATCCGATGTTTCCTTCAATTGGTGTTTGAGCCTGGTCGACCATTACTGTTTTTCCTTTGGGGATCGATTTGCCGTTTGTAAACGACTCATCGACCGCGGATGTTGGGGTTCGGCGCCGCTCACTTGAGCGGCGGTATGAGTTTTGTTAGCGCCCGAAAAGAGATTCTGTTCGCACGTTTTTACGTGCCAGCAGTCTCCTTTTCTCGTTTTGGCAACCAGCCACGGATCATAGAAAGTGCACCTGTGGGAGCCTTTTCGACTGTTCCTGAAGTGTTAGATGTGGTTGCGGATTTTCGTTCACCGATGTGGTTTTCGGCTGGCAGGTTGCGCATGCCCCAAAGAGCAATGCCGGCTGCTGCCGAGTAGGACGGATCGTTGGTGCCTTCAGGCATTCCATCGAGTCCGCGTGGTGTTGCGAGTCGTACTTTTCGTTGGAAGATGTACTTGGCGATGTTCAAGAAGCCATCGAGTTTGGCTCCACCACCCGTGAATACGATTCGATCGGTTGGAATGTCGGCCAAGTGTGGCTCTTCCAGCTTGAGCTGAATCATTCGGAACAACTCGGAAGTTCGTTCCTTTAGAACCTGCCCAATCTCACGCTTCGAGATCGTAAGCGGCTGATTCATCGTCGTCGGGTTAAGAGTTATTTCCTCTTTCATCCCAGCAAGTTCAGGAGCAGCTGTGCCGTGTTCAATTTTGAGCTGTTCAGCTGAATCGAAATCGATTGCAAATGCGATGCTCAGGTCGTTGGAGAACTGGAAACCACCTACTGGAATAACAGCTGTGTGAACAACCGCACCATCGTGATAAACAGCGATATCTGAAGTACCGCCACCTACGTCGATAAGCACTGCACCTTCTTCACGCTCGTCAGCAGTAAGAACTGCGTCTGCGCTGGCGAGTGGCTCAACAACCATTGACGAAACACGAACACCGGCATCACTAACAGCGTTGTGAAGTTCAGTGATTTTTGAAATAGATCCTGTGATCACATGGCTCTCGACGTGAAGTTCACCAGTGTGCATTCCCAAAGGATTGCGGACACCGTGAAGACCATCGAGGGCGTAGCTTCGAGGAATTACGTGAAGCAGACGTCGGTCATCTGCGAGATCCATAGATCCGGCGGCTTTCTTGGCAGCCGATATATCAAGATCGGTGACAGCGCGCATACCGTCGGATCGTGGGACGTTCGCCCATCGGTTCTTAGATTCAACGTGGCTGCCTGTTAGGCCAGCGTAAACACTGCTGATCTCTACTCCTGCATCGGCAGCAGCAGCGGTAACAGATTCTTTGATGGCTGCGGTAACGGCGGCTGAATCAGCAACCATTCCCTTACTCATGCCAGAACATGGCACGATGCTGATACCCGCGACCTCCACTCGGTGGTCGGGTCGTTTACGGGCGATGATCGTGCACACCTTAGTGGTGCCGATATCTATAGCTACTCTGAAGTCGTCTTGCATCATGATGGTCTCCTAAAGGAAATGGTGGGAAGGGGATTTAGCGGAGAGGGCGTAACTCAGCCAGAGGCGTATCTGGTGGTTCAGCTATGGCTGCCGTTCCTTCAAATGTCGCCGACTGGGCTTGTCGGTAAAGACTGTTGTTACTTGTGAAGTTGTAGCTCATATCCGCTCAGCCACCCTTAACTTGGCGCTGCGTGCACGCGGATTAGCTGCGATTTCAGAATCAGTAGGAATAGATGGTCGCCTAGTGATCATCTTCAAGGTGGCCAAGTGATCGCATCGGCAAACCGGAGTACCGGGAGGGCAGATGCAATCCGAAGCCTGCTTACGAACGAAGTTCTTTACGATTCGATCTTCAAGCGAGTGATATGAAATTACGGCGAGTCGTCCACCCTGACCAAGCAGCGATACTGCCTGTTCAAGAGCTGTTTCAAGGGCAGATAGCTCGTCGTTCACGGCAATGCGAATTGCCTGGAACGTTCGAGTTGCAGGGTGAGTTCGCTTGCCTCGACGTGGGTTGACCTTTTCGATCAAATCAGCGAGTTCTAGCGATGTGAGGATAGGGCGGCTACGAACGATCGCACGTGCGATTCGTCGTGCTGCTCGATCTTCGCCCAAGTGGAAAATAATGTCGGCAAGTTCCGATTCGGCGTAACCGTTCACGATATCGGCAGCAGTGATCTGCTGGTCGAAGCTGAATCGCATGTCGAGCGGGTCGGAACGACGGAAGCTGAAACCGCGTGACTCACGGTCGAGCTGAAGTGACGAAACACCAAGGTCAAATAAAACGCCATGCACTGGCACGAATTCGTACCGTAGGGCGGTTGCTCGTACGTCACGGAAGTTTGTGTTGATAGCAAGGAACGATTCGCCGTGTTCGGCAAGACGTTCGGTTGCAACTGAAATAGCTTCGGCATCGGCGTCGAGACCTAATACCTGCCCACCAGGATCGGCAGCGCGCAGTATTTCCTTCGAGTGGCCACCCTCACCGAGAGTTCCATCGATGTAGCGACCACCAGGCTGGACGTTTAGTGCCTGCATGATTTCCGGCATCATTACCGGTTCGTGGTGAAGTTCTAATCCCATAAGAATCACGCGTTCGACTCCGGCGTTTCCGGTTCGTATTGACGGACAACGATCTGTGTTTGTTCGGGTTGAGGAGTTACTTGCGGTGCTGCTTCAGCAATGTCGCTCGCTTCGGTATCGAGCACACGACGCTCTTCGGACCACGCAGCAGCTGACCAAATTTCGATAAACCTGCCAGTGCCGACGATGATTACGTCTTCACCCAAACCGGCATACTCACGAAGCTGCATTGGCACGACTACTCGACCGCTGCGATCGAGAGTTCCTGCAAATGCGCCAGAGAATGTGAGTCGAGCCAGCTTTCGTGCGCTGGCTGAAGTTGCGGGCTGTTGGGCGATATCGCTGGCTGCTCGTTCCCACTCTTCCGGGGTGTAAACAACAACACAGTTGTCGTAAGCCCGGCCGAGGACGATGCCATCGATAAACGCCATTTTGAATCGAGCAGGAATAGCGACCCTGCCTTGAGGATCGATTCTGTGCTCATATTCGCCGGCGAAAATCATGGTTGACTAAAAATCTCTGTGTATTGAGCAAATGAAGATCAGACCGATTTCACCCCTATTTGCCCCTATACGCGACAAATTGTGCCATATGGCGACTTTCTACGACAATACATTCCATGCACACTTTTGAGAGAAATTTGCGAGTACGTTCGTACTTGCCAGCGTGCTAGCATCCGATGAACCGAGCTTGTACTTTCGTACCTCTAGTTAGAGCTTCAGTTCATTGGTACGTCGGTACTTCGACGACTTGTTACACATGATTTCGGCGTGCGCCGAGACGGAGAAACCGAAATAGTTACCTATTCAGTCCTTACTAGTAGCGACACCGGCGCACTGGGGAAACGGGTCGATACGAGTGGTGATGCCATCGTCGAGATCATGGATGGCGCAGGCCACACGCTGGCTGAACGCGTGATGCTTCCAGACGATTTCGACCAGCTAACGCAGCAGATATCTTCTTGGTGCGATTCAGGCGATGTCGATGTTGTACTGACAACAGGCGGCACGGGATTATCTTCCCGAGACGTAATGCCTGAAGTTACTCGAGGGCTGATCGATCTGGAGATTCCCGGCATTGCTGAAGCGATGCGAGCAGAGTCGTTAAAGGCAACGAAGATGGCGATGATCTCACGTGCAGTTGTTGGCGCACGAGGCTCAACTCTGGTCATCAACCTACCTGGCAGCACCGGCGGGGTTCGTGACAATCTTGCAGTAGTTCTCTCGGTGATCGAACACGCTGCCGAAGTGCTTCAAGATCGCCAAAAAGGCAATCACCCTATTTAGGATCTTTTGACCCTGCCTCACGTGCATGTGTGTGCGCGTACGCCCGCATGTCGTTAGTCTTACTAGAGACCTGTCTTGCAGCTATGAATTGATTTCCCGAGTGGAGTCTTCGGAACCGAGGGATCTGGTGCGGTGTCGCGCAAGTACCGACTTCTACCCGCCACCGCCCGTCCGCCGAAGATCCCTCCACGTTGGTCGGGATGTCGATCTCGGATTTAGCTGGCTCGTTCGCTCGTCATTATAAAAAATGAAAATCTCGATAATCACACTGTTCCCTGAAATGTTCGAAGGCCCACTCGGCACGAGCATAGTCGGGCGCGCAGTTGAATCGAACCAAGTCGATATCAATATCGTTCAACTACGAGATTTCGCACCCGATCAAGACGGCCGTCGTACTGTCGACGAACCTCCTTTCGGAGGGGGCGCAGGAATGGTGCTTCAGGCAGGTCCTCTCGTATCTGCTGTCGATTCAGTCGCAGAAAACTCCAAGCCTGAAGAAGCACAACCCCACGTCGTACTAATGTCAGCTCAGGGCGCACCGTTAACTCATCGTCGAGCGCAGGAGCTATCTGAGATGGACTCAGTAACGCTCGTGTGTGGCCACTATGAAGGAGTCGACGAGCGATTCATTGAACTTCGAGTTGACGAAGAAATATCCATTGGCGACTTCGTTATGACCGGCGGCGAGATACCAGCGATGGCGGTGACAGATGCAATCGTCAGGCTCATTCCCGGTGTGCTTGGTGATGATGCTTCGTCGAAGCACGATTCGTTCGCTCCCGGTTCCGATTCGTTGCTTGAGGGTCCGGTTTACACCCGACCCGCTAAATTCATGGGACTCGGAGTTCCCAAGGAGTTACTGACCGGCGACCATGCAAAGATCGAGGCATGGCGACGAAAACAGGCGCTTCGACGCACCGAAGAACGACGTCCCGATCTGCTGACCGATTGGCCAGAAACCGAATAATCGCCACTGGCCGGTTCGGCAAGGAAGGCGCAGCCGCCAAAAATGCGGTGTGATCGGTATTGCTGGATCGCCGATTTCGGAGGTAGAATTATGGTTCTGCACTGAAACACATCGACGCCTCTGGGCGTCTTTTCGCGACGAAAGAATTTTAGACATGGACGCCGCATCACTGGTCGAGCGCAAGACGCTAGACCATATCGAAGACTTCCAGCCCGGTGACACCGTTACCGTGAACCTTCGCATTGTCGAAGGCGAACGACAGCGTGTTCAGGCTTTCCAGGGCAACGTAATTTCGGGCAAGCACCGAATTGGAAAGTCTCCACTTCCAGGCGACACCTTCATGGTTCGTCGAGTTTCCTACGGCGTAGGTGTAGAGCGAATCGTTCCTTTCCACTCACCAAATGTTGAGTCTGTAAAGGTAACCCGCAAGGGCAAGGTACGACGTTCACGCTTGTACTACCTCCGTGGTCTCACTGGCAAGAAGGCCAGAATCAAGGAACGCCGATAATCGAATTTCGACCTCCGGTTTACTCTCGGAGTCGATATCGAATCTAACTAACCTCTGCAGTTCAACTGCGGAGGTTTTTTTATTTCTGTGCCGTTCGGTGTTTGACCGCACCAACTCAGCGCAGATAATTGCCAGCATCCTAAGTAATAGTTTTCGCCCCAGAGTTTCGGAGTAAGGAGTAGTAAGTGCAATTCGCCGAAGTCGCCGTCGACTTTCCAGACGAGCACTCGCGCACATTTACCTACTCAACTTCCGACGAACTCGGAATTGTTGTGGGCGATCTCGTTTGGGTCCCGTTCGGTCCTCGTACGGTGCAGGGGATTGTGTTTGAGCTCAGTGATACCCCCTCAACAGATGTCGACAAAGTTCGACCTATCACTGCGCGGACGCTCGATGGCCCGTTCATCGCCGACCACCTTGTTCGAGTAGCAAGGTGGGTAGCCGAGTACTATCGAACAACCCTGTTTACAGCGTGTTCACTACTTCTTCCGCCGGGCGCTTCTTCCAAATTACGAACATGGCTAACTCCCGGCGCAATAAATCGTGATCTCTCAAAGCGGGAGCAACAGGCAGTCGGTTACGTCGTAGAAAACGAGCGAGCGCCGAAGTCGAGAGTGGCGAAACGACTTGGGCTGGGCGGCGGTCCTATAGTCGACAGGCTTATTCGCCAGCACATATTAAAAGCTGAATCGGAATGGGAACGGCCGCGGGTATCAGCGGTTTACTCGAACCGAATCGAGCTCGCAGCAAGTGAGCATGTCGTCACAGAACTGATCGGAGAGTACGCAGATTCACGACGCCCACGCCGTGCCGAATTGTTGGAATGGTTCAGTTCGGGGAAAGTTGCCCAGACGAAATCGGCGCTGAACGACTTATTCGGTGGGGCAGCAGTGAAGTGGGCCTTCGAAGAGAAACTGCTGAGCACCAGAAAAATCCGCCGAGATCGTGATCCGCTTGCCGATTACTTCTTCCAGCAGGAATTCGCACACTCGCCAACCGAACTACAGCGATCTGCTATCGATGAAATCGTCACTCAGATCCTTTCTGCAGAGCCTGCAAAGAACCCAAGCGATAGGCAATTTCTGCTTCATGGCGTAACCGGATCAGGCAAAACCGAGGTCTATCTTCAGGCGATCGAGGCGTGTATTGCAGCCGGCAAACGAGCCATATTCCTAGTGCCTGAAATCGCCCTGACCCCACAGACCTTACGCCGAATCGCATCCCGATTTCCGGGAAAGGTTGGGGTACTCCACTCCGGTCTCTCGATAGGCCAGCGTTACGACCAGTGGTGGCGCGTTAAAAACGGTGATTTCCCGATTGTTCTCGGTTCACGTGGAGCGATATTCGCACCCATCGAAAACCCCGGCCTAATAGTCATCGACGAAGAGCATGAGTGGACCTACAAGCAAGGAGATAAAGCTCCCCGATATCACGCACGGGCTGTGGCTGAGCGAATATCTGAGGAGACCGGCGCCACACTGGTTCTAGGCAGTGCAACTCCAGAAGTTTCGAGCTACCGTGCCGCTCTATCGGGAAACTATCGACTGCTTGAGCTTCCTGATCGCGTAGGAAGCATGCAAGCCCTCGGCAGCACGATAAAGACGCAGGCAATGGCGAAAGTCGATATCGTCGACATGCGGGAAGAGCGTGCCGATGGTCATTTCGAGATGCTCAGCAGGCGGCTCATCGACGGAATGCGAGATGCTCTGCAAGACGGTGGGAAAGTAATCCTTTTCCTCAACCGTCGAGGCTCTGCATCGTTCATTCAATGCATGGAATGTGGCGAAGTTCGAGGGTGTAAAAGATGCGACACTGCGCTCACTTTTCATCGTGATTCGGGTGATTCTCGTTCCCAATCCGGCAAGCTCGTGTGTCACTACTGCAACTACACCGTCGGTGCCGGATCGAAGTGTCCGTCTTGTGACGGGAAACAGATGCGTCGGTCGTCCCCGGGCACCCAGATGGCAACCGAAACGGTCAAAGAATATTTTCCAGGAATCGAAGTATTCCGCTGGGACTCTGATTCAGCTCGAACCGCTAGTGATCACCAGCGAATCATGGACGATTTTATTAAGAGTGAGGCAAGCGTGCTTGTCGGCACGCAAATGGTCGCCAAAGGGCTTGATATCCCGAGCGTCACACTAGTCGGCGTCATATCTGCTGACACCGGACTCGCCGTGCCAGATTTTCGTGCGGGAGAGCGGGCGTTTCAAGTTCTAGCGCAAGTTGTAGGGCGAAGCGGTAGGGGAGCGTGGGATGGTCGAGCGGTGATCCAGACGTTCAATCCTGATCACTACGCAATCGAAGCGGCAGCCGATCAGGACTACAAATTGTTCTACGACACTGAAATTCGCCTCAGAGCCGCTCAAGCGAATCCACCGTTCACGAAAATGATCAAGCTAATGCACGCTGCTGGCGACCCTGAAATGGCGAGTGCCGAAGCAGAACGAATGGCAATTGCGCTGCTCGAAGCCCGTGAATCTCACGGTGAAACCGGCGTTGAAGTAGTAGGCCCTACGCCCGCGTACCCACTTAAGATACGGAATATGTACAGGTGGCAAATATTGCTCAAGGGAGCTCATCCTGAGAGACTTCTTGAACTGGTATCGACCGGATCGTTATGGTCGGTCGACATCGATCCTGCATCGCTTGGTTAGTACGACATCGTGATCGCACCTTTTGAGTGCTACTTGGTAGAGGAAAAAATATGCCGCTAAGGCGAATTCGAGTTTTTCCCGATCCCATTCTTCGAAAGAAGTGTCGGGTGGTAAAACGCATCGACGACAAAGTCCGTGATCTCGCATCCGACATGATCGAAACGATGGACGCCGCCAGTGGAGTAGGTCTTGCTGCCAATCAGGTAGGCGCTCTACAACGAGTCATCACGCTTCATCTCCCCGGCGACGAAGATGCGATCGTGCTGATTAATCCTGAAATTCGAGACACCGAAGGCGAACGGGAAGTTATCGAAGGTTGTCTCTCGTTCCCCGGCTATGAAGGAATGGTCAAACGTTCCATCACGGTAAAAGCTCGATGGCTAGACGAGAACGGTTCGAAGATGAAAGTCACGACCGAAGATCTGTTCGCTCAAGCGCTTGAACATGAAGTCGACCACCTCAACGGCATCCTCTATGTAGATCATCTTTTAGAGCACGAAAAGTTGGCAGCAGCTGGTTCCCATATAGAAGAAGGGGAGCCGCACATGCACGATGTCGAAGTAGAAGTGCATGCCGATCACAGCGATGACGACGTAGAAGAACCCGAAGAATCTGATATTGAAGTGGTTCACTCCACGATCAAATTCAGCGATTTGTACTCTGAATCATCGGTCGATCAGATGCAGTACGACCTGCGTCAGGCAGGCTTCGTAATCGATGCACCGAAACCGACAGATCACACGCACGATCATGTTGAATCGGATGACCCACACCTCGATGGCGGCGTGATTCTAGATTCCGATCACACGAACTAAGCGGGTTTGCTGGTCATTTCAGCTGGGTATCTCCTCTTTTTCACAACCAAGCGTCTCCCAATCGCTCCCGATTGATTTCCCGAGGGCCGCGGAGGTATCTGGAGGGGACGCGCGAGTATCGAATCCAAGAACGAACGTCCTATCCGGCGTGAAATCTCGCGAACCCATCCCCAGATCCCTCAATTCCGCCGACCCCACTCGGGAAATCGATGATTCCTAAGCCGATTCGTGGGCAATTTCGTAAGTGAGATATTCACCCAAACGAGACTTGAATTCCCAAGCGAATTTGTACGTAGCCGGTGCTATACTTTTTGCTTGCCTGAAACAGGTTGAGATTTCATTTCATCAAGTTCGGGCGAAATTCAGGTTTTGTTCGATACCGACCTTCGTAATGAATCCGTCCGGTATCGGGAGTGCGTTCTAGCCATATGCTGACGTCACCAGATCGGTGATCAAACGTCAGATTTAGTCACGATAAATCACATAGACACGCCGCCTTGGCGGCGCGTTTCGCGTAAGAGTGTTAGTCATTGAGTAGATTCAGAGGTTTAATCCTCGTAGCAATACTGGTTGTCACTTCGGTTGTTGTATTGGCAATATCCGAAGTTAGCGTCCTCGGTCTCAACCGTGGTAGTGATAGCGCCCTCGGCTTGACCTTAGGACTTGACCTGGAGGGTGGAACGCATCTCGTTTACAGCGTTATCCCCGAAGATGGTCGAGAGCCGACGCGAGAAGACATGGAAGGTGTTCGCAACATCATCGATAAACGTGTCAACGAATTCGGTGTAAGCGAAGCTAGCGTTCAATTGCTCGGTGGTGGAGTTGACTCGGTCCCAGACCGTGTTCTCGTTCAAATCCCGGGCCAGTCTGGCGCTGCGATTACCTTGAACTTCGGTGCCGACACCGTTTCAGCAGTAACGCTTGAAGACTTTTTCCACAACGAACTCGGTCGTTCCGACGCAGAAGTTAGCCAGAACGAGAATGGTTCACTAACAGTTCAGCTTGATGAAATTCAGGGTGAAGTGCTCGACGCCGCAGGCAACGTTGTAACTGCAAACGAATCTGACGCATGGCGAGAAGCGATCATCGCTCAGTACCCAGTAGCGCTGCAGGTTGGTTACGTTCTTCCTCGGATCGACCCACCAGTGATCGGCGACGACACTGCGGTAGATCCTGTTCCAACAGAAGACGTTGTAACTCTCCCGACTCTTGCGGAAGTCGAAGGTGCATTCGCATCTATCGGCCGTTCTGACGCAGATGTCACCGCCGTATCTGGCGCTGAGGGTCTGTTCTCTATATTGATGTACGGTCTCGACATTGAATCGACGGATGCCGAAGGCAATCCGATTCAGGGTGAGGACCAGCAGATCCTCATCGCACTTCGAGAACTCGGCGAAGTACAGTTCACTTCCAGCCAGGGAACACTTACTCAGTGGACTCTCGGTGGCGGTATTCAGGAAGCCAAGAGCTTGATCAGCAACGTTGCTAAGCTCGAGTTCCTATACCGGGAATGTGGCGACATCATCGCACCTTCCGACGATATTCCATGGCCGCCAGACGGTCTGACACAAGATCAGTGGCTCGTGGACCGTTGCACGAACCCTGCTTACTTCACACAGACAGCAACTGAGATCGACCCTGCTGACCTCGACGATGCGTTCCCTGAACTATCGTCTGGAGCGATCCCACGACCTATCGTGACTCTCGTATTCAATGACAAGGGTGCAGACGCATTCTTCGACGTTACTGACCGTGTTTCTCGACAGGGTGACCGACTGGCTATTTACCTCGACGGTGAAGAGCTGGTAGCTCCTGGTGTGGCTGCAAGTCAGGGCGGAATCGCTGGTGGCCGAGCCATCATCGAAGGTGGAAGCTTCACTACCGAAGGCGTGCGAACAATCGCAATTCAGCTTCGATCTGGTGCACTTCCTGTTGGCCTTGATCTAATTCAGGAACGAAACGTCGATGCCGTACTTGGTGAGGACTCTCTACAGAAGAGCCTTATCGCCGGTGCCGTCGGTCTCGTGCTCCTGCTGATCTTCATGATCGCCTACTACAAGATCCCTGGTCTCGTAGCTGCAATTGCTCTTATCGGATACTCGTTGATGTTGCTCGCAATCTTCAAGATGATTCCAGTAACGCTGACACTCTCGGGTGCAGCAGCTGTGATCCTCTCGCTCGGTTTCGCTGTGGATGCAAACATCCTCATCGCAGAACGAACGAAAGAAGAACTGCGATCTGGACGCTCGCTCCTTGCTGCCATTACGGCAGGATTCGATCGGGCATGGCCATCGATTAGAGATGGAAACATGTCGACGATCATCGTAGCTATTGTTCTCTTCTGGTTCGGTGATCGATTCAGCACCAGCGTTATGCAGGGATTCGCCCTCACTCTCGCAATTGGTGTGCTGTTGAGCATGTTCACCGCATTCTTCGCCAGCCGACTGCTGCTCCGTCTTCTCGCTTCAACTGGTCTCGGTGACAACCCGAACCTGTTCGTTCCGGTGAGAGATCAGAGCGAATCAGCGTCTGGAGGTAACTCCTAATGGATTTCGTTGCAAAACGCCGAATATTCCTAACCATGTCGATCGTGCTTGTAGCACTTTCCGCTATCGTTCTTGGAACCGAAGGCTTGAATCTTGGTATCGACTTCACATCGGGATCAACTGTTACTTACCAGTTCGCTAATGGCGACCCCGGTACTGTAGATGTAACCGATGCGATGACCGCTTCTGGCCACCCTGAATCTATCGTTCAGGCGCTTGGAGATGACCAGTACTTCATCCGAACTGATGACCTTGGTGTTTCAGGATTGGACGAAGTAAATACTGAAATTTTGAAGCTCGACCAAGGTGCTCGTGTACTCGATACCTCAACGGTTGGTGCTTCAGTTGCTGAAGACACAGTTAGCAATGCCATCACAGCGGTTATCGTCGCTGCGGTGTTCGTGATGATCTACATCATGTATGCGTTCCGATCTGTTCCAAATTCGTACAAGTACGCATTCGCTGCGATCGTCGCATTGATGCATGACGTTCTGATCGTTCTTGGAGCATTCGCTGTTCTCGGAATTGCTATCAACGCTGAGGTCAACGCGATTTTCATCGTGGGTATCCTCACGGTGATTGGTTACTCGGTCAACGACACAATCGTTATTTTTGACCGAATCCGTGAGAACGTTACGCTGGCACCAGGTCGTGAATTCCGAACCACAGTGAACATATCGATCAACGAATCGGTTACTCGTTCACTAGGCACAAGTATTACGACTATGACGGTGATTCTTGCGATGCTGCTCTTTGGTGGAGCATCACTGCGAGACTTCCTGATCGTGTTGCTTGCTGGTGTACTTGTTGGAACCTACAGTTCGATATTTGTCGCAGCTCAGGTTCTAGTGCTTTGGGAACGCCGGGCGTTCCTTCCATGGCGGAAGACTGCCGCCACTAACTCCTAACTACTTAGTTTAGAAGTCGCACCCTTCAGATTATTCAACTACCATGCGCCGGTCGGGCTTGTTCGCAAGCTCCCGACGGATGCAGGGTAGTAGGGCGCGCTTGTTTATCGAACAAAGGAACGGTTTCGAATGCTGATAGGTGCGCACGTATCCGCCGCTGGTGGATCGAACAAGGCGATAGCCCGAGCTGAAGAGATTGGGGCCGAGTGCTTCCAAATTTTCGCTTCATCTCCACGTATGTGGTCGGCAAAGCCAATTGCCGATGCTGTCGCTGAGAAGTACCAGGCCGAAATGAAGCGCTCAGGAATGGGCCCAACCGTTCTGCACGGAAAGTACCTCGTTGCACTAGGTAGCTCCGATCCTGAACTGCTCGCAAAGTCAGAAGTCGCACTTCAAGCCGATATCGCCGCCGCCAACAAGCTTGGCGCTCTAGGCGTAATTTTTCACCCTGCGAGTCACCGTGGCCAAGGATTCGAAGCGATCGTCGATCAGTTCGCCGCATCAGTTCGTAAAATCCTCGATAACGAACCCGGCGATTCACTGTTGATGCTCGAAACGAGCGCTGGTGCTGGCGATCATATTGGATCTTCTTTCGCCGAATTGGGAACCTTGATCAAAGCCATTGGGAACGAACGAGTGGCCGTATGTCTCGACACTCAGCACGTTTGGGCCGCCGGTTACAACATCGCCGCCGCCGACACGTTGAAAGCGACGATAGACGAGTTCGATAAAGAGATCGGCATAGGTCTCCTTCGATCCGTGCACGCTAACGATTCGATGCGAGAACTTGGCTCATCTGTAGATCGTCACGAAAACATCGGTGATGGCCTGATCGGAACAGCCGGCTTCCAAACCATCATGGCTCACGAAGCGTTCAAGCGCGTACCGTTCTACCTCGAAGTTCCCGGCACAGGCAAGAGCGGACCCGACAAGCCGAATATCGACCGCCTCAAAGAAATCCGTACGCAGGTTGGCGCTAGTTAGGTAGTTCGTTTTTGCAGGTGAGCCGAGACAGCTTCGAAGATATCGTGCGCGATGCGATAGCGTCTCTGCCCGAGCAATTTCTGTCGAAGATGGGTAACGTCAGCATCATCATTGCTGACAAAGCCTCACCGCAGCAAATGGCCGAGAACGGCCTTGCTCCCCATGACGTTCTATACGGGCTCTACGATGGCGTACCGCTTCCTGAACGAGGAAGCTACGTGCCACCGCTGCCAGATGTAATAACGATCTTCCAAGAACCGATCGAACGGGCTTCGAGATCCATGGAAGAGCTTGAAGAGCAGGTCGTGACTACCGTGCGGCACGAAGTTGCGCACTACTTCGGATTTTCAGACAACGAATTAGACAAGATGGGATTGGGCTAATGCCACGAATAGTCATCGCTGCGTTTGATGGACTTCAGCCGTCTCAGGTCACAGCTGATCTCATGCCCGTGGTCAGTGAATTAGCAAGTAACGGCGTTCGATTTCTGCACAATCACGCAGTCTTCCCAACTGTCACCCGAGGTAATTCGGCGAGCCTCGTAACCGGGGTTACTCCTGGCAAGCACGGACTAACCGCCAACAAATCGATATTCACTGATTACTCATCTACTGAAGTAGTCGATGCCCTTATTCCTAAACTGCCTGAAATCAATCGACTGAAGAATGGTGGGTTGCTGTTCGTTCCAACGCTAGGCGAACTCATTAGTGAGAAAGACCTCAAGTGGGTTTCGGTTGTCGGTGGCACTAGCGGAAATGCATTTGTGCAGCACCCAAACGCCGCCGATCATGGCGACGTAGTGATTCACCCTGAATTCACGAATCCACCCGAGCACCATTCGACAATTATCGAACGATTCGGCGAATGGCCTGCCAAAGAGGCTCCCGCTGCCGATCTGGTGAAACGAACTGCCGACGTGGCGATTGAGTACGCGATAAAAGAACTTAATCCGGATGTGCTGATGGTCTGGTTCCCTGAACCTGACACTTCGCAGCACTTCTACGGAGTGGATACACCCGAAGTTCGCCAGATGTACTCATTAGCCGATGCTCAGCTTGGCAAGATTTTGCAGACTCTCGAAGACCGTGGCGACGAGCCAGATGTATTCGTTGTATCCGATCACGGCTATTCAACGATTGATGAAGTTGTTGATGTGCACTCAGAACTTGCGTCAGCTGGGTTCTCTCCTGATCAAGGCGACCGAAGCGTGATCTGTGCCGAAAACGGCGGGTCGATCCTTCTGTACACACCGACTAAGAGTGAAGAGCTAACCAATGAATTGTTGGATTGGCTGGCGAACCAAGCATGGGCGGGTGCGATAGCTACCGACCTCCCAAATTCAGTATTGGTTGACGAAGTTTCAATGGCCGATATCGGTTTGGCAGGTCCGCGCTCACCACATATCGCAGTAGCCATGAGATCTACCGATACCGGGAAGCCCGCCCCACTCGCTCGTTCTGGCGCAACTGCCGGTGGAACCATTGGTGTTGGATCGCACGGCGGTAGTAGCCCATCGGAGCTACACAATACGTTGATAGCCAGTGGTCCATCGTTTGAACCCGGCATCAGCTCAAATATTCCAAGCGGGAACATCGACGTTGCCCCAACGATTCTCACATTGCTAGGAATTGCGCCGCCTGAACACATGGATGGCCGAGTGCTTGAAGAAGCAATGCTGAATGTTGAATCAGCTCAAAACAGTTCGAGTACACCGATTCTCAAATCCACCAAAATCACAAAGTCGGGTCACGGCGAATCTAGCTACCTCTGTGAGTTCGGATAACAGTCGGTAGCTACACGGTTATGGGTCACCTACACCAATTTCGTACCATGAGGTGCGTTTTTGGTTTCGACGATATGAGATCGTAGTCGCACGGAAGTGATGATGAGTCTGAGTGGCTAGGCGTGAGCAGCACACAACTAGAAAACGAAAAGACAGGCAAGAAAGCCCCGCGTATTGAACTACGCATGCTTTCGTTCGACCTCGATGATCGAACGAACATCGCTCGTTTTCTTACCGATGCAGGTTTTTCGATTCGCAATGAATCAGCCGCCAATCTCGAACGATTTGAACGTCGAATAGTTGACGATGAATGGGATCTAATATTTCTCGATGCTCGCAATCCCATCGAAATCGTCTCCGAAATCATCGCTCTGGTTCACCAGCATGCACGAAAAACCCCCATTTTCGCTGTAATTGAACCTGGTCAAGAAAATCAGTCTCAACTGATGGAACTTGGCATCATCGACCTGTTCGAATCCGATGGCCTGGAACGAATGCCAAGCAGCGTTACGCGCGAGCTAGGTGCGAAGGCTGATCGAGAATTGGCGCTGGAAGCCCGACGGCTTCAGAGCGAAATCAAAGTTGTTGGGGATGAACGTGCCGTGCTTGCTGAACTCGGACGACTCGTAACTTCTTCGCTCGACATTGGGCAGGTATACGACCAAGTAATCGAACAAGTAGGGCAGTTACTCCCTATCGAATCTTCCGCCATCGCCGTTGCTGACGTTGAAACTGATTCGGTTACGTTCGAGTACGTCACGGGCAAGCCACTACCTGGGTTTGAACAGGGAATGGTAATTCCCATGTCGAGCTTTACCGATGCGAACCAGCTCGCCAGATTTGTACTCGTACTCGACACCGATCTACTTAACGAGATGCGTGACGAGTTTCCAGGAATCGGCGATCTGCTGGACGCCGGAGTGCACTCTGCGATGTCGACGCCATTGATCCATAGGGATGAAGTCGTCGGTATCCTTGCGGTAACTAGCTCCGAAGAAAATGCATATGGACCAGAGCATGTTGAAGCAGCCGAACGGGTCGGTGCTCAGATTTCGGGAGCGCTAGCGAACTCTCGCCTGCACTCGCGGATGACTCGAATTGCACAAATACGAGAAATTCTAGTGCAGATTGGAAGAGACGCTAGCAACGCACGGAACACAAAAGCGCTCTACACATCTGTATTCAAACATATGCGTGAACTGTTCCCTGTCGATCGCGGCGTTATCGCACTAACAAACGAGAGTAATAACTCTCTGGTGATCGATCACGTTGACGGCAAGGGGATTCAGGGACTTGAAGAGGGTAAATCACTGCAACTTGATGACCTCTCAGATGTTGTTCTGACCCAGTCAGAGTCGAGCAATGCCGACAACTTAGCCGATCAAAAACCAACCGATCCAACTGGCGGCTTTCTCGTCCAAGCAGGTTTGCGGTCGAATCTAAGGACTCCGTTGCGAGCGCGGGATTCAGTTATCGGTCTTATTTCTGTCAGTGGCGTAGACGATCATGCTTACACCCCGGCGAACCTCAGCTTGCTCGAACGTGTCGCCGATCAGATATCTCCAGTGATCGAATCGTTGAATCTGCTTGAGCGAGTCCAGAGTTTGGCGGCAACAGTCGAACGAACTCTTGATCTTGTTGCCATCTGTGATTTAGAAGGTGTGACCAGCTACATAAACCCTGCCGGTCTTCAACTGCTCAATGTTGAAGATAATCCCTCGGGTTTGGACGTCGATCTGACTGATTTCATCTCAGATGAAATTGCAGATGTGATTCGTACTTCTGGACTTTCGCAGGCCGAGATAATGGGGGGCTGGCAATCCGAAATATCGATCACCCCTAGAGACGCCGAAAATTCGATTCCGGTTGAAATACAGCTCGTGCCCGTTCGAAGTGTCGACAACCAAATGACCGCAGTAAACGTCTTCATGCGTGATCTTCGCGATCGTGAAGCTGTGCAGGTTGAACGTCGAGAATTTGTATCGACTGTTTCACACGAACTGCGCACGCCGCTGACCAGCATGAAGATGTACACCGACATGCTGGGTGAAGGCGACGCTGGCGAACTGAATGATCAGCAGCAACGACTTGTGAACAATATGAAATCGACCGTTGATCGACTTTCGCGAATGGTCGACGATCTGAACGTTGTTTCGATGCTCGAAGCAGGTCGCTTCAGCCTCCAGTCGGAATCGTTCGATATGGAAGAATTGGTGGTCTCGGCGATAGAAATCGCAGAGCCTAATTTTGCAGAACGAGGAATTGCTGTTCGAACAGTACAACCAGATACTTCCGCAACCGTTGATGCCGATAAAGAGCGAATTCTTCAGGTGCTGGTCAATCTTCTAATCAACTCAGCGAAATACGCCGATGCCGATACGGAAGTCGTTGTTTCGACAGCAGTCGATAATCACGAAGTACGTATCGAAGTTGCTGACAAAGGACCTGGTATCGAAGAGGGCGAACTCGAAACAGTGTTCGAAAGCTTCTACCGCAGTAAATCAGCTCGAATATCCAGGGTTAGCGGATCAGGCCTAGGACTTTCGATTGCACGTGGATTCGTCGAGGCACAGGGTGGGCGAATCTGGGCAGAGAGCACGGTTGGCGAAGGAAGCAAGTTCATATTTACGCTTCCACTCGTGCTTGGGTAGCAGTCTCGAAGTACCGCCCGTATTACCGTACGAAGCGAGCATCGCCCGCACGACGAGTCAAGCCCTTCGAGTCCATGTGTTCCAACACTGCCAGCGTGTACTTACGGCTCGTGCCAAAAATCTCTCGAACGCTGGTGATAGATATTTCTTGCCCATCGGCACCCGTTGCAAGAATCTTTGATTCCATCTCTTCGTAAGCATCAGTTGGGTAAACGATATCTCCACTGATGCGCACCACGTCACCACGTTCGGTCAAGAATTGCAAAATCTCTATATCGACCGGCTTTTCGGTCGAAGGACTGTAACGATCCGTAGAGATCAAGTTCAAAAAGCCAACTGCTTCCGATTCTTGTGCAGACGATAGAACGGGCTGGTGGCTCGGCACCCCCACCGTAGCTTCGTTGGTCGAAATCACATCTTCAGACTTGAGCGAATGCGTCACTGCAGTGAATGCTGCAGTTTTGAGTTTGAGTTGACCACGGAAATCCTGAAGTGGCATTCCCTGTCGAAGTGGGTAAGCCTTGTGGAAACTCGAAAGAGTTGAGCTGGCTGAGTTGGTTAAATTCTGCCAACCTCCAGTGGACATTATGTAGCTCGAATCGTCGCCCAGAAGCGTGATACGCCCCTGAGATTCGAGTGTGGATATCGCGGCTTCAACTTCAGCGTTGTTCGTACCTGTTACCCCTGCTAGTTGAGCAACAGTAGCGGGTTCCACACCTGTGAGAGCGTTGAAGATCACGTCTTCACTCGAACCGCTAGCTATGGTCTCAAGCACCGAAATAGTCTCAGCGTCGTTTCGTTTCCTACGCGGTGCGTTCGGCTCAAGAACCTGACCGCCACCAAGTGTGTTCTCAGTATCACGAACAACAAACGAATCGCCACGAACGACAGGGATTTTCGCCTGCGTTCGAAGCTGAACCCAGCCCGATGAACCCGGCACGATCTCATCGCCCTGAAGAACCCGAATAGTCGCTGGAACTTCGCGTGTTCCGGCGAATAGCGTCACTTTGTGATTGTGTCGGACTGGACGTGGAGCGTCTGGGATCACGCGGAAAATGGCGTCGAAAGCAGTCGAGGTTTGAAGCCAATTGAGGCTCGTAACGAGATCGCCACGTTCGATATCAGAGTGATCGATACCGCTCAGATTTACGGCGAGGCGAGTTCCCGGCCCAACCTGATCAACCGATTCCTCGTGAACCTGCAAGCTCCTGACCCGTGCCTTCAAGCCTGAAGGGAGGATCTCAACCTCTTGACCAGTCTTCAGAGAACCATCAGCCAAAGTGCCAGTCACCACCGCACCGAAGCCGGAGATGGTGAATGAACGATCGACTGGCAGACGAGGATTCCCGGTGCTCTGGTGAGCGGGAAGCTCGGAGATTAGTTTGTCGAGCGTCGAGCGTAGTTCGTCTAGCCCTTCACCGTTCTCTGCCGAAACTGCGACGACTTCAGCGTCTTCCAAAGAAGTGCCTTCCAGCGCCTCTTGTACATCGAGAGTGATCAGGTCGAGCCAGTCTTGATCAACCAGATCCTTCTTCGTCATCACCACTATGCCGGTCTCTATACCGAGTAAGTCGAGAATCGCCATATGTTCGCGGGTTTGCGGCATCACGCCTTCGTCGGCAGCCACGATCAGCAGAGCCACGTCGACGCCACCTGCACCCATGAGCATGTTTTTGATGAAGCGCTCGTGTCCGGGCACGTCAACGATGCTTATCTGCGCACCGGACGGTAGTTCCAGCCAGGCGAATCCCAGCTCGATGGTCATTCCACGATTCTTCTCTTCGCGCAGACGATCGGGATCGATTCCAGTCAAAGCCTGAATCAGAGTCGATTTACCGTGGTCAACATGACCTGCCGTACCTACTACAAACAATCTTTTTCTTGCTTCCCGTTTTTGGCTTGCTTGGTGGTTGTCGGGTAGTTGGTGAGACTACAGAGCGACAACGTGCGTGAAGTTAGTTACAGGATTTTAGATGCGATGAAGGCTGTTGGGTTGTTGGACCGGCTCATCTATCGCTAGCTATTCGTCGGGATCGCCAATGAACTCAGCGAAAACTTCGTTGCCAAGTAGTCGTCCGCGTTCGCTGAGCAGCACGGCTTCTTTGGTGATGTCGATTAACCCAAGTTTTGTGAGTCGGGCAACTTCGTCTGGGAAGATGACATCTACGGCGGCTCCGAATCTCTTTTCGAAACGTTCGTGCGTCACGCCCTGGTTTAGGCGCATTCCCATCATCATCGTCTCTGCAACATCGATGGCTGGCGTTGTGATGTCGACCATCTCAACTGGTCCAGCGGGCGAGGTCATTGCGGAAACTGGATCAGCCGCACCGTTTTCATAGTCAGTCCCGACGATGGTCGTATACCTACGAGGTGATCGAAGATTGGCGAATCGCTGACCTGCGAGCCACGAGTGCGCTCCGGGACCAACTCCCAAGTACGGCTCGTTGAGCCAGTAGATTATGTTGTGGCGCGACTCCATATCTGGCTTAGACCAGTTCGAAATCTCGTACTGCGAAAAGCCGTTTTCACCAAGCCGAGTCTGAGCTTCTTCGTACATGTCAGCGGCAAGATCGTCGTCTGGAATTGGGTATTTTCCAGCTTCAACATCGACAGCCAGCGGAGTGCCTTGTTCAATCTGCAACGAATAGAGTGAAATGTGCTCAGGCTCTAGATCAATCGTCTTGTCGAGAGTGTCAGACCATTGCTTGGCAGATTGGTAGGGCAGGCCATAAATCAGATCAATCGACTGATTCACGAATCCAGCTTTGCGAAGAGTCTTGAATGCTTCCTTAGCTTCGGCGGCTGTGTGCCTTCGACCCAACAGGCCGAGCAGCTCATCATCGAAGCTTTGCACACCCATTGAAATTCGATTCACACCCGAAGCCAGCCAGCTCGCTGCCTTCTCGGCTGTCACGTCACCGGGGTTGCATTCCATCGTGATCTCGGCCGAATCCTCGACCCGGAACGCATCACGAATCGTCTGATGAATCGCTTCGAGATCGGCAGGAGGAAGATACGAGGGCGTGCCGCCGCCGAGAAAAATCGTGCGCACTGGTGGATGTCCAAGTACGTTGGCCCAACCGATTAGTTCATCTTGAAGTGAACGCACGTAGCCGGAAATCTGATCTTCGATTCCGGCGTACGTGTTGAAGTCACAATACGGACACTTCGTTTGGCAAAACGGCACATGGAGATACAACCCGATACCGCCATCGTAAGTCGGTGGGCTGTGCTTAATCTCCGCCAGATTTGGCATTAAGTCTCCGTTGGTTGGCTACGTTGTTACGAGCCTGGAGTCCAGAGTCCTGAACCACCGTCGCCAGCTTCAGGAGCGGCTTGTGGGGCAGGTGGCTCGCCAGCTGCTGCACGAGCCTGCTCTTCAGCCATCTGCTGTCGAATAGCTTCGTTAGCCTGCTGCACCCATCGTTCGAGTTCATCGAGCTCAGGTGGTGAAACAACGAATTTTTCTACGCCTTCAGGAAGAGCGATGTTTGGGTCGCCACCAAGCAGCAAAGCCGCTTCTGATTCTCCGATTCCCTCTGAAAGACGATTTGCCAGATGAGAAACACGTTTGTCGGCTGCTTCGGTGTAGTGAGCCTGAATCGTGTCGGCAACGGTTCGGTTGATCAGGCCACTCTGAAGACAACGTCCCCAGTCAATTACCTGTCCGAAAAGATCAGTGTCTTCGAACTCTTCAAATTCTGCACCGGCGGCAACTCGTGATCGAACGAGCTTGTGTGCGCCCGGGTTCGATTGTTGAACCATCAGCATGGCGTCGTCACCCCGACCTATCACGCCCTCTGCGAATACGCGATTTACAGTTCCAGCCTTGGCTTCAAGCTGAGAAACTTGTTCTTCAACCGCAGCCCAGTAGGCGTTGTAGCGTTCTTCGAAGCCGTCCGGCGCACCCTGTGAAGGCTGTACCAGCGTCACCATGTAAACCTTGCGGCTAGTCAAAATATCGCCAGCGGCTTTGTTGCCAACGTTACCCAGTTCTTCAGACATGATTTTCCTTTGTTGACCTCATTAGGTCGTGCTCGTAAGAGAGAATTTACACCGAGAATAAGAAATTGACGATATCGCCGTCTTGAACGACGTATTCCCGACCTTCTTGTCGGAATAGCCCTCGGTTTCGGGCTTCAGCCATCGTTCCGCAATCAATAAAATCTTGGTACGCAACGGTTTCGGCGCGGATGAATCCACGTTCGATATCGGAGTGAATGACTCCGGCGGCCTTTGGAGCAAGTGCGCCGATGTCGATAGTCCATGCCCGTGTTTCGTCTTCACCAACAGTGAGGAACGAATTCAGGCCAAGCACTCGATATGAGAGCTTGATCATTCGAGAAAGTCCCGGCTCACCGGCGTCGAGGCCTGCTCGCATTTCGGCTTCTTCCTCTTCCGACATGCCAACAAGCTCAGCCTCAAGGCTTCCGCAAATCGCAGCTCCGCCGGTCGATCGTCCGCTCAGCAATTCAGCCATCTCTGCTTCAAGATCAGCTGTGTTCGAAATATCGTCTTCACCAATGTTCAGTGCCACTAGTAGAGGCAAGCTGCTCAGCAAGAACGTATCGGAAATAGCTTTGATTTCCGAAGCTTCTAGATCACGATCACGAATTGCGATTCCGTTTTCAAGATCGCTTTGAAGGCGCTTCAGAGTCTCGATGTTCTTTTCGGCGTCGTCTCGTTCAGCAACCTTGAGAGTTTTGAGGCTCCCAGAAATGCGTTCGATTCGTCGTTCAAGAAGTGCGATATCGGCAAACATAATGTCGAAGGCGACCTTCTCGATATCACGCTTGTAATCAACCGTTCCTTCGAGGTGCGGTACTGAGCCATCTTCGAAAGCTCTAGCAACGTGCAAAATTGCATCCACCTGTTGCAACTGCGCCATCGCCTCGCCCTCGAATAGTTCGCCAGAAGCGCTACCGGGGAGGTCGACGTACATCACTTCGGCGTAGATCGTCTTCTTCGACTTGAACATCTTGGTGAGGATGTCGACTCGTTCGTCGGGAACATGCGCCACACCGACGTTCGCCGAACGGGTGGCACCGAAGCCACCAACATCGGCTTTGCCGCGGGTGAGGGAGTTAAATATCGTGGTCTTGCCGCTGGCTGGCAGACCGAGAATGCCGATCTTCATAAGTTGTTGTTACTGGTTCTTCTGAATGTGTCGAAAGTGGGTCGGGTGCTTTGTTCTCAGGCACCGACTGTTAATCGTACCGCCAGAGCCCAGAACATGGTTAATACTCGATTATTTTTTTGAACTGTCTTCGTCGGCTTCTTCAAGTTCTTCGTCATCGACGTATTTGAACTCAGCATCGACGGTATTTCCGTTGGGCTGGTTAGGCGACTCACCGGGACGTTGACCGGGGCGTTGGCCGAATTGGCTCGGGTCAAACTGGCTTGGATCGAATTGGTCAGGGTCGAATCCCTGCTGCTTCTGCAAATCCCGCAGCTTCCTACCAATGGTCTGATCGGCAATAACGTGGTTCGGCGAGGCAGCGATGAACACCAAGAACAATATGGTGGTCACGATCAAATCATCGAACTGCCCGAGCAGCGGAATGCGATCTGCGATCACGTCGTACGGCAGTGCAATATAGGCAATTGCAAGCAGAGGGATAATCTTCGTGAACGGTGAAACCCGTTTGTCGATGAATAATCTCCACACCAATTTTAGGAACGGAATGACAAGTGAGCGTATCGGCAAGAGTCTGAACATGTTAGAAAGTGTATCTACCAATCGACTGGTTCACTCAACCAATATCCGCAACTGCTGAACATTCCTCATGATTCGAGTCCTGCACGGCGAAGACGAATACTCAAGATCGGAAGCTCTCACGAAAATTCGTGAATCAGCTGGTCCTGCAGAAGTTCGCGATCCCAACACCACGGTGTTTCAGGGGCAGGGCTTCAAGCTGGCCGATGTAATTGGTGCCGCGCAGGTCGTGCCATTTATGGCCGATAGGCGAGTGATTATCGTCCACGGGGTTCTTGGTCGTATGCAGAAGCGCGACAAGTCTTTGGGCAACGAATGGCGTGAACTAACGGCAAGGCTCGCTGAAGTTCCAGCTTCAACTGAATTGGTATTTGTCGAAGAGGTTGGCCTGCGTGACAACGGTATCGCTGTGAAGTCTGTAGGGCCAAGCGCTCGTGTTCAGGAATATCGCGTGAAGCGACGGGGTGAGCTCGAAAGCTGGGTTCGAGACCGATTCTCACATTACAAAGCCGAAGGCACTCGCGATGCGATAGCCCGGATAGCTTGGCTGGCGGGTTCAGATACCCGTCTGCTTGATCAAGAAATAAAGAAGCTCGCTCTCTACGCTGGTGATCGACAAGTTACTCAAGATGATGTCGATCTGATGGTTTCCGACGCCCGAGAAGCCAGTATCTTCGCTGCGGTCGATGCCGTTCTAGAAGGTCGACCCGCAGTAGCGATGAAGTCGCTTTACTCGTTGCTATCAAGCGGTTCTAGCGTTTCGACAATCCTCTCGATGTTGGCTAGGCAAACCCGCCTGTTGATCCTCGCAGTCGAACTACAGCAGCAGGGCGTACATCCCGAGGAAATCGGCAAGAGAATCAGTCTGACGAATCGATACGCACTCGACAAAACGCTTCGCCAATCGCAAAATTTCAGTACCGAGAATCTCGCAAATATTCATCGCCGATTGCTAGCTGCCGATCTCACCATCAAGCAGGGTGGAATGGACGAACGACTGGCTGTGGAAATCTTAGTTGGCGAGCTTTCTGCAGCTTGAACGGGAATCCCAAACTTCATCTTTCGACGTATCTGTGCGTGAGATGCCAAAGCATCCCAAGCAAAAACCACGGATAATTACCTGAATGCTGAACCGCACTCGAACATATTTGGCACTACTTGCCCTCGTCGCCCTCCTTGCAGTCGCTTGCTCAAGCAGCGATACCGACTCGGCAGACGACAACCAGCCGACTCCGGTACCAGCTGCTACCGAAGTCGCCGAACCAATTTCCGAACCGGAGCCAACGTCGGCGCCGCGTCCTAAAGTTACCGTCACGCCAACCCCGGAGCCAGAAGGCACAGCAGTATCTGAATCAGAGAGCGTTACGTTCTATCTACAGGCTTTCAACTCGATTGGTCGGGGCGAATATGTCGACGCTGAGCGTACTTTCACGACGGTAGTAGAACTCGAACCGGGATTCGCCCGTGGATGGGACGGTCGTGGTCAGGCTTTGATGCTGCAAGGCAAGTACGAAGAGGCACTTCGTGATTTTGATAAAGCGATTGAGCTGAAGCCGAATTTGTCGGTCGCTTATGCAAATCGAAGCCTTACTCGTATCGCTATAGATGACATGGACGGTGCTGAACGAGACGCCCGACGTGCCTTCGAACTAGACGACGAATCCGTGGCCGCACAATTGGTGATGGGCCGGGTTTACGCTCGTGAGGGCGACACGACGACTGCGCTTGAGTGGTTCGACCTGGCTGTCGCTACCGATCCCGAAGACGCATCGACATGGTGGTGGCGCGGACGTTTCTATCGAGACGTACTGGGCATCGGAAATGCCGCCCTCGCCGATTTCAATGCGGCGATCGAACTTGCTCCTGCACAAGCGGCTTTGTACCTCGATCGAGCACAGCTATACATTCAAGCTGAAGTCGATCCAGAGCTGGCAAGGGCTGATCTAGAGGAAGCGATCTCTCTCTCTCAGGACCCAAAACTGCCGAGCATCATCGCTCGGGCTGAAGATCTCATTGCGGTGCTGGACGAACGTGCAGCTGCGGCTTAGCTGCCTACAGGTCTAGGTGGAACGACCCCAAATCGTTCGCTACCCAAGATCGTCTAGAGAATCCCTGATTTGGGTCGCAGGCTTGAACACCGCCCAAGCGAACCAGAAGTGATTTGCGTGAACCACTGGTTCAAGTTGCGTTCCCTCTAGCTCCCCACTGGTTGCTATCCCTGCGTAATTCCACGCCGAGCCAGTTTCGATATCGGTTATTCCGTGATCGTTGGCTTCAAATGTCAGAAGTCGATCACCTACGATTCGAGAGAACACCGCGACAGATCCTGATGTCTGATGTTCGTTCGAAAGACTATTGAACGCCGAGAATGTTCCGTAATCGAAGAACGCTGTAATCGGTGAATCGTTTATGGAATCGTTGATGACTGGTGCTTCTTTAAGGAATGCGAACGGATAGGCGACCGGTATTTCACCGTCGATAGTTAGCACTCGTGAAGTAGCAATCAACCTGTCGTCGACGCTGCCCTGGAACAGGAACGGATGTGCATCGACATCGTCATATCCGGCATACGGTGGGCTGTCATACGGTCGTGCAAGTAAGCCCCGGTCGTCCACTACACGTTCGAGCAGCTTACCCTCCGGATATGCCTCAGCGAACGTCTCCCACGCAATGATCGATGAAGGAAGCTGGCTCAGCACGGATTCGTTCGCTGCGAAATCGCCAGCAAGTGCTTCACCCGTTATTTGCTGCCAAAAGCTCTCCGACTGGCGATCCCACATCACGAGATCGGAATTTCGGAGCATTCCCGAAGTTCCAAACGTCAGTTCTTGACCATCAATTATTCGAGAGAACGTAATTCCGGTATTGCACAACGGGCAGAACGTGACGGTAACTGGCTCGCCGCCAACGGTGTCGTTCACAATCTCGTGCCACATCAAAATCGCCAACGGGTAAGCACGAGCATCGCCTTCGACGATCAATGCCACGACAGGTTCTCTCGATTCCATATAGGCAGGAGCGTCCGCTACCGAGACGAATGTGGGATTGTCGACTGGGGTGATTTTGTCTTTCGCTAGAACAATCGATAGCTCAGTCAGCGGAATCGTACGTTCTTCAAAATTCGTCTTCCAGCCCCAGATTTTTTGCAGAGTTGCGACGCGGGATTTTTCAGCATCATCACTGAACAAATCCGAGAAATCTAATTCTTCTTTGGTGTTTTCAACTACATCGACAGGAGTCGACGTTGGCTCCTGTTCGATTTCAGGAGCGGTTGTCGGAACTGGAGTCTCCGTGGGATCGGGAGCCGCAACTACCGCTGTCGCCTCGTTGGAAGGGTCATCAACGGTCGGCGAAGTCGAATCATCGCCAGTACCACCACATGCCACTAGAACTGTTGCGAGCAACCCAACGCCAAGCAGCCCGATTCGTCGCTTCCACAAAGATCCGACCATATTCGTGCCGCTGCCAACCCTGACGAACTGATTCATATGCCGTTACCTAATCCCACCGTGCAGACTCAATTTACGTTAGTGCATTGAATATCTGATGCGCCAAACTTCAGGATGGCGCGAGAAAACCCGCCAACAACAGGCAAATTCGAAGGAAATTGGCTAGAAGTAACGCTTAGTCGAAGGTCAGCATTCGAGTTGGGTTGTCGACCAATATCAGTCGTACAACCTCTTCGCTCATGCCACGTGCACGCATACGAGGAACCACACGGGTGAGGATGTGGTCGAAACCGTGACCGCCATATGTCTTCAAACGGTGCTTCGAGCAAATGTCGTGCGCAAGCAGAATGTTTCCTCGCTTGCCTTCGTTCACCATGTGCTCGACCATCTCGATACGTTCGTGATCGGCTGGCATGTGTGATTCAGGAGCCAGCGGGTAGAACGAAGAATCGTGACCGAATAGGTCGAAGTTCAAATATGCACCAGTGGCGATTAGTTCGTTCAATACGCCACGGTCGTAAACCGTTCGCTCGACGTGACCCATTACCGTGCGGTTGAGGTTTCCACCCCATTTGTCCACAGCTTCAAGAATTTCAAGCGGTGCACGTTCGCTGCGACCGGGATGAATCAGCAGGGGAGCGCCGGTTTCGCGCTGGGCGATTACGGCTGCTTCGAGAACCTTTTTTTCAGAATCGTGCCAAGGGAACGAACAGCCGATTTCACCGATGATGCCCGATCGAATGCCGGTATCGCCGACGCCCTGGTCGACATCGTGAATGATCTGTCCGGCGATCTGCTCAACTGTAAGATCTTCAAGCTCTGGAGCGTGCGTCATGTGAACGTAGTTACCAGCGCCCATCACAACGTTCAAACCTGTGGCTCGTGAAATTCGCACCAACGCACGTGGGTCACGAGCGAGGCCTACAGAAGTCACATCGACGATAGTGCTGCCGCCAGCGTTGAAGTACTGCTGGGCTTCCCAAGTGGAAATATCTTCGTCGAGAATCTGCAGATTGTCTCGGTTACTGGTCCAGTTATAACGAACCCAACCGAGGTTATCCATCGACACTTCTTCGTCCATGAGTAGACGCTCAGAAGCCTCTTTTGGCTCAGTGAAAACGACTCCAAAGTCGATCAGCAGATGCTCGTGCGTGGTCGTGATGCCAACTTTCGCTGGCTCAATCGGACCCAGAACAGTCAGAACTTTTCTTGCTGCTCGGTGCTTCGGAACTGGATGGGAAGGTGAGGTCAACTAACTAAACCCTATTGGCATTATTGGAATCGCCCGAAATGCCCAAGTACGAGGAACGCACGACGGGCACGAGACGGCATGAAATTCGAATCGACAAAAAGTCTAACGCAGGAATGGAACTCAACGAACTCTATTACGCGTCACGCCAAGTAACTTTTGGCTCCCAGCCGAGTACCCGTTTTGCCTTTTCGACCGATATAGCGGTCGCATTACCGGGCATTGGTGTACGAATTTCGGCTTCCGGGTAGACCTTCTTGATCAGTTCTTCAGTTGGCTCGTCGGCTGAAGTATCTTCACCATTTATGAAGAACGCCTCGTGTCCGCCGAACTCAACTTCTATCGCCAGTACGCACGCCCGTGCTGCCTCTGCGAAATCGGTCCAGCCCCAAAAATGCTTGGCGTTGTTGCCGTAAGCGCCCTGGCGTTCGTCAGCAGCATTTAGAGCAGTTTGTCGTTCTCGATCCATCAAGCCGTGAAATCTCATCGAAGCGATTTGTACTTCACCGGGACGACGACGCACGAACGCATCAGCTAATTCTTCGCTAATCCACTTACCGACGGAGTAGGCGTCTTCGGCGAAAGTCGGGTGCTCTTCGTCCATTGGGAAGTATGGTCGAGGAGTAATTCCCTTCGAGAAAACCGCACCGACAGCGTTCACCGAAGAAGCTAAAACTACTTTGCTAATGCCGTGAATTTCCGCAGCCTCAAGCACATTCCAATTGGAAGTCATATTTACTCGGAAAACTTCGTGTTCCGGCGCAATGATCGGGTTCGTAATCGCAGCCATGTGGATCACAGCGTCACAATTCTTCATTGCTGAAAGCACTTGGCCAAAGTCGGTTACATCGACAAATTTGAAGGTGTAGCCGGGTACTCGCACTTGGCGTGAATCGTTGGACGAATTGAGATCGACCCCAACCACGTCATAGCCGTTTTCTAAAAGGTCTTTGACGATGAACTGTCCGGCGCGTCCAGATGCTCCAGTTACGAAAACGGTTGTCATAGTTTTGTTGCGACTTTCTTGGTTCTTAGACACCCTCGTCCCGACCGCAGCAAAGCGGAGTGGAGGGATCAGTAGTCAGATGGGATCATCTGGCGATTCAGTGAAAATTGATCTTGCCATTATCGGCTGAACTGACGCGCAAATACACAGCATTCGTCGAGATTCTTCTGAATGGCTAGATTCTTGAAGGATCGTTTGTGATCCCTCCGCTGCGGTCGGGACGAGGGCAATCCGTATAGCATCCCGTTTGATCTGAGAGATTTCGAGTTGCTGTGCGGTATTGCAGGTCGAGGTAAATCAGCCCCAACAGAAATTAGAACGTTGGCTCCATGCCGACATCGAGGAAGCCGATTGGGCCACGATCGTCTGCGTACCAGAGTCGATTGTCTTTGATCGTCATGCCGTGAACCTGAATCGGATCGAGCACTCGGAAAGCATCGTAGCAACGTCCGTCTTCAAGACGGTGTCGGCTAACAACTCCGAAAGCAGTGTCAGCGATCCAAACGTGACCTTCTTCTTCTGCCCAAGCGAGACCGTGCACTCGGAATCCAGGAGCCTTCATTCGGTGGATTTCTTGGAAATTCGAAGTGTCGATAACGTGCACGAACTGTGATGGAGGTGAAGCGACATATAGGTTGCCATCTTTCCATTCAAGACCGTGGTCTCCCGTTGGCTCTGACTTACGTCCAGCTTCTTCGTCGAGGTGCTCGCGTGTGGCGTTGATGCCTGCGCCCGGAGATGGGTAGACCTCGACGGTCTTGCCGGTGTCCATGTCTAGCTGGTAGATCTCGCAACTGTAGGTCGAAGCAACCCATATGTAGCCGCCGCCAATGGTTATTCCGCTCGATTTCTCTGTGTCAGTTTCGAGATCGACTAGCACGTCGCCCGTGTCCCAATCGACCTTGTACACATGGTCGTCGCCCTGATCGATGATCCACAGACCATCATCGGCAGCCTGAAGTCCGTTCGGCTTAGGGCCGGGAGCGTTGAACTGGAAGATCGTATCGGCAACTTTGTGCGGCATGAGGTCTCTCGTTTACTAGTGCTTAGTGCGTTATCTATCTGCGGCGGTAGTGTAGCGCGCTACTGCGGAGAGCGGGGAGGAAATTCGCCTAATACGACATCCCGACTCCTGCGGAGGGATCTTCGGCGGGGTTTGAGGTGATGGGGGAGAGTGCGATGTGATGAAGCCCTCTCCATATGAGAGAAGGAAAATAACTATTCAGGCTTGTGTGCTTTAATCGAATGCATCAGCGGTAGAAAATCTTCCTTGCCTTCTGGCATCTTCCAAAGACCGTTGTCGGCCTGAACCAGCATAGGGAATGCTTGCCAGTGCAATGATTTGTGTTCATGAACGACATCTAATACCAGGCCAGCCTGAATTAGAGCGTTGATCGTTTCGCCCAGCCCGTGTGTGAAGTTGTATTCCCTGGTGTGTTCAAGCGTTCCTTCACCGGCATAGGTTCCTTCGTTTTCCTCAGCCAGTGGTCCGGCTGATTCGAAGTAAGGCCAGTCGAGAACAACTTGCTCGCCATGATCGTCCTGCGAAACCGACCACATCATCGGGTGACCTTCGAGGATGTAGAAAGTCCCTCCGGGTTTCAGGAAATCAGCAACGATCTTTGCCCAAGCGTTGATATCGGGAAGCCAGCAAATAGCACCGACGCCGGTGTAAACCACATCGAATTGCCGGTTTTCTAATACATGCGGAGAGTCGTAAAACTCTGCCACCACAAATTCTCCTGGGGTAGCGGAATCGGTGCTCAACTTACGACAAGCCTCGATAGCTGGCTCAGAAAAATCTACGCCGGTGACTTCTGCACCCTGGCGTGCCCAGCTTAGAGTGTCGGTGCCAATGTGGCATTGCAAATGCAGCAGTGTTTTGCCGGATACATCGCCAAGCTCATCGTTATCTAGATCGAATTGGACGACATCGCTGATGTGCTCGGGGTTATCGATGAACTTCTGGATTCCGTAGTCATCAGATCCATAGTGAATCGGAACTCGGTCATCCCAGTTATCGCGATTTGCCAATCGATATTCGTCAAATGCCATCTAGAAAACTCCAGCCTAGTTGTTGCAAGCCAACGGCGTGATCATATACTGCTGCGTCCGATGACCCATGGCGATTATTAATCAAAAAGTGCTGACCGAAAACGGTCAGCACTTTGAGCAATCTAAACATGAGTCAGCGATTACAGTTCGCTGTTCATCGTTGTGGTCTGTGGGTCGTCCAAGAACTTGGCGATTAGGTTTGTACCTGAGCCAACGCCGGTTGGTGGGAACGCGTACCCGTTTTCAATCTTAGGAAGCTGGTCGACGATGTCCTTGTACCAAGTGTTGTTGTACGCACGAACTGTCTCTTGAATTAGAGCGTTCGGAGCGTTCAACGAAAGGTGAACACTGAACATCAACGTGACAGGTCCCACACAGTCGTGAGGGGCCACAGGCATGTGGTAGGCGTGAGCCATCGAAGCTATTCGCTTGGCTTCGGAAATTCCACCAACCCACGAAATATCGAGCATGCAGATCGTCATTGCCTGCTTCTCGAACATCTCTCGGAACGCCCATCGTGTTGCGACAGTTTCACTGGCGGTAGTCGCCACTTCGGTCGACTTTCGGAATTCGGCGAGAGTGTCGATGTTGTCCATCGGTACTGGGTCTTCAAACCAGAACGGACTGTGCGGCTCGACGGCTTTGGCGATGCGCTTTGCTGAGGAAAGATTCCACAGGCTGTGCATCTCGACCATAACGTCCATCTTGTTGCCGACTGCCTCTCGGATTTTCCTGAACGGCTCGGTACCTTCTTCAAGATCGGTGGCGTGGATAAATTGACCGTTCGATGGAACTGAGTATTTGTCGTATGGCCAGATCTTCATCGCCGTGAAGCCTTCCGACATCAGATCTTCAGCAAGTGCACCAGCGTCGGTCATGAACGCCTGGTAGTCCTCGTAAGGCTGCTCGGGTCTGTAATCGATCTGACCCGGAATCCAACCCTGAGGAGTCTTCACGCCGTACGAGTAGCCAGCGCAGGTGTTGTAAACCCTGATCTTCTCTCGGGCGAGTCCACCAAGCACCTGATACAGAGGTTGGTTGTAGCGTCGAGCATACAAATCCCAAAGCGCCATATCGATCGCTGAAACCGATGAGGCGTCAACGCTACGACCACGATTCACCTTCATTCGGCGCCCCATGGTGTCCCAGTGCATATCGAGCTGGTCTGGGTCCTGCCCAAGCAGATAGGGCGCTATATCGCCGTGAATATATGCTTCGATGGCGTCGGGAGAGAACGAAGTTTCTCCAAGTCCGACGTAGCCATCTGAGCTGTAGACCTTGGCCCAAACGATCATTGGGTATTCAGGGTTTCGTAGAGTTTCGATTCGGTTGATAACCGCTGCGGTTGCCATCTTGTATCTCGTATTTATATAAGGCGATTTGTTGATTTGGCAGTTCGATTTCACATTCACTGCCGAGTGACGCGAGAAGGTTAACAAGCCCGATAGACGTTGTGTGAATACCTAGCGTGTTTTTTTCGAAAAGTTCAAACTTCTAGAACTCATGTCATTCATTCAGATAATCGTGCTCGCAGTTGTTCAAGGAATCACCGAATTCCTGCCGATTAGCAGCAGCGGACATTTGATACTCGGGTCGTGGTTGTTCAATTGGCCAGATCAGGGATTGTTTTTCGACGCTGCTGTGCACGTCGGCACGTTAGTTGCTGTGTTGATTTACTTCCGGCGCGAGTGGATTCAGCTGGCTACGGGTTTAGCTGCGAATCAGCTTGTTGAAATCGATGATGTTGGCGGCTCTATTCGATCTAGGGCGTTGGCGATATTGATCGTTGCTGGAACGGTTCCGCTTGTTGTATTTGGCCCATTTATCAAAGATGCACTCGAAAGTGATTTTCGAGACCCTACCGCGGTCGGGTGGCTCCTAATCGGCACGGCTTTGGCTTTGACTGTTGGAGAGTTGTTCAGCCGAAAAGTGCACAAGCGGGCGTATGGAATCGATGCGATGAAGACACCGCAGGGATTTACCGTTGGTCTTATACAAACGCTGGCGGTGTTCCCTGGTATTTCTCGTTCCGGCGTGACGATGATCGCCGGTATGGCTCTTGGGTTATCTCGTGAATCGGCAGCTCGATTTTCTATGCTGTTGGCGACTCCGGCTATTGCTGGAGCCGGTGTTCTGTTGGCAATGGACGCACTCGATTCGACCGAAAACGTTGATATCGGTGCGGCAGTACTCGGTGCGATTATTTCAGCTATCACCGCTTATTTCGTAATTGCTGGACTAATGCGACTCCTACGAAACGGATCGTTCCGACCGTTCATCGTCTACTGCGCAGTGGCTGGTGTTGCAGTCGTGATCGCCCGAGCCGCCGGGGCGTAGCTATGCCCCGACCGAAGCGAGCCCACGTCGTCCATTTGTCATTGCGAGAAGGCCAAAGGCCGCCGTGGCAATCAACATCGTCGAGCAACGCTGCATCGCTACAGGCGCACCGATTAGCCCTCGGCAACATCTAGTCAGATAGAACAATCCAGCCAAAGCCGACTGATTGCCACGTCGCCTCAAGGCAGGCTCCTCGCAATGACAGAATTGTGCGAACACGTCTCTAGTCGCTTGGCGACCGCTTCTCCCAAGTTACGTCGCAGTTCTCGCATTCTTCCTGCCAAACGTGCACAGCAGGCGGCATTGCGACTGCGAAGCGAAGACTCATTTCGTCACCCTCGGTCACGATGTGGTGAACCGTTCCGCGAGGAATCCAAACGATATCGCCTTTTTGAGCGTGGATAATCTTGCCGCCGGTCAGTTCCCACTTAAGCTTGCCAGCCATAACGAACCACCACTCATCGAACTGAGCGTGCCAGTGAGCATGATTACCCTGACCCGGCATCGAAGCGATTAGCGTGCCACGGTTTCGTTCGTCCTCGATTAGTAGTTTCGACCAAGGAGCTGGCCCCATTTGCTCAACGATTTTGTCAATTTCGATGTGCATCATTCCCGGTCCAAACGTAGCGTCTACACGTGGTGGAATTGGTCCTTCAACCGTGTCAGTAATTGCGGCTACTACGCCTTCGTAATCTGTACCCATGCGATTTACTCCCGTTACTTTTGGCAGAAGTCTGTATACCGACTTCTTGCTGATTTTTCGTGATGCGGCTAACGTAGCACGATCATCAGTACGCTGAGCAAGCGCCCGATGTCGAATATAACGACGAGGAGAGAACGTAATGCCTAAGATAATTGGCGAAATTCGAGACGCCGCAACAGGTGAAGTCGTTCAGGCTCGTGTTCAGGTCCTTGCTCCAAATGGCGAAAACGTTGCTCCTGCCGATGCCATGTGGAAAGTCGGCTCCGGCGAACCGTTCTTCTACAGCAACGGTCAATTCGCACTCGATACCATTCGTGGATATCACCGAGTTCTTGTTGAACGGGGTACCGAATTCACGCCGTGGGAAGGAATCATCGAAGTCGATGGTTCGGCTGATTCTTCAGTAGATATCAAACTCGAACGTTGGTCCGATCTTCCTGATCGTGGCTGGCACCCCGGCAACACCCACATCCATTACGACGAAAAGGAAACCGATCCTGATCGTCGATTGGGATACGACTCTCGAGTCGAAGACCTGCGAATGACAGCAGTATCGATTCTCAAGCGCTGGGATCTCGACTACGCAACGAACAAGTACCCGCCGGGAGTGCTCACCGAGTACACCGATACCCACCATCACGTTCAAAGCGGCGAAGAAACTCGGCACAATCACGACCCATCCGATCCGTTCAAGATCGGCTATGGGCACGTAATGCTGTTGAACATTCGAAATCAGGTCGACCCAATTAGCCGTGGGCTAATCATCGACCAGTTCGATCCCGACTACCCGCCGCTTAGCTACGCCTGTGACCAAGCAAATGACCAAGACGGTTTAGTGATTTGGTGCCACAACGGGCAGGGTATGGAAGCGCCAGTGGCTGCAGCACTTGGCAAAGTTCACGCAATGAACCTGTTCGATCCGTTCTGGACCGATATCGAATATCTCTACTGGTACCACATGCTAAACACCGGAATCAAAATGCCGGTTTCAACAGGCTCAGACTGGTTCGTAAGCTCGGCAAACCGTGTGTACTCACAGACCAACGGCGGCTTCGCATACGAATCGTGGCTCGACGGCATTCGTACTGGCAAAACGTTCATCACAAACGGTCCTGCGCTATTTCTCTCGGTCGCTGGGCAAGAACCCGGCGAAACCGTTCAGGTTGAAAAGGGAACAAAACTTCCGATTCATGCCAATTGGAGTTCGCACTACCCAGTGCAAAAGGTCGAGATTGTTCAGAACGGAAAAGTTATAGCTCGTCGAGATTTCGGCGAAGGCGTGACAGTAGGGCATATCGAAATCGAGCTAGAAGCGGAAACCGACGGCTGGATTGGCGCACGGCTTGGATCGGGTTCGCGTGATTCGTTCAACCAGCCGATCTGGGCGCACACGAGCCCTGTCTATCTCACCGGCACTGGCGAGCGGTCTGAAGCTAGCGTCGAATCAGCAAAGTTCTACACCGATCAAATCGGTGAGGGCATCAACTGGGTGAAGACTAAAGGCCGCTTCTACAACGACTCTCAGCGAAAAGAAGTCGTCGATCTGTTCAAGCAGGGGCAAGACTGGTATCGCAATCTGACTTGATTGCATCGAACGTACAACCGATAGACGGCCCCAGCGAGTAAAATCGCTCGGGTTCGTTTTGTTCGCTAACTGCCAACTTCACACACGCTAATACGAGTCACTTTAGAAAAATGTCAGTCGAATCTCTGCTAGATCACTACTACGAGCGCGCCACGATGCCGATGCGAAACACCAAGTTCGGTCGGGAGCAAAAGGGTGCGTTCGATATTCGGCACGTTGTTGAAGACGATGAATTCCGACAGCTAAATCACAAAATCGTTCTCAAAGACGGCGTGGCATCCAGCATGTGGCGTGAGCAGGAGTGGGGACTCGGCGAAAATTCGATCGACGTCAGCCACTTCGAAGATGGCATCGTCAAGCAGCTGAGTCTCAGACATACAGGCGAAGCCGTAACCGGCATGAAAGTTAGCCTGACCCGCGGTGATTGGCTGATTCCGGATCCCGATCACCGCTTGCCTTACATTTTTGGCCGAGCCGATATGGAAACCTGGTACAAAGCCAGCAATTACAAGATGGGGCTAAACCGAGTTCGTTTGGCGTGGGATTACGAGGAAAAGCACACGTTCCCTGTCCGCGATCACGGAGTGGACAAAGACAAGGGCGAGCATCTGTACAAGGGCGTTGAGTACCGAATAGAACTCGACGACGCTATTCGCCTGTCTATCGATGAAAAATCTTCTCGCAAGGTCAATTGGCGCATGGAAATGACCGATGACGAAGTTCGTTCACTATTCGAATACGCCAGCAACGAATCGTGGATAGACGGCTGGGGCCCAGTCGCCGACATCATCGAACACGGTAAGTAGATTTTTGAGACTGTACTAGGGTCTCGGGCAGCCGCAATCGCGACCCTTGCCCCAGATCCTTCGACTCCGCTGACTCCGCTCAGGAAATCACATGTTTGCTTGGGGAATATCAGAATCTTTTGGAACGACCCTCAAACCCCAACCATAGATTTCCCGAGTGCCGGCGAGGGATCTGGTGGGGGGGCGTTAGTCCTTGGCATCATCGAGCCACAGGCGCACTCTAGCCGTGTTCGTACTTAGCTTCCAAATCTAGCGGGTACAGAGAATCTCGCACTCGCTTGTAGTCGAAGCTCGACATATCGGCTGAAGTCGCACCCGGCGTATTCACGGTGACCATTTCGTGAGCAATCGGCTGATACGCAGGTCGAGGCGATACAACGCCTTTCGCCACCACGATGTCGAAGTCGTCTGGACGATAACCCAGAGAGTAGAACTGTTCTCTGCTCATATTGCCGACTCGGGTCGTAACTAACGCTACAGTCGGCCCCTCTTGTGATTCGATAACCACCGTCGTTCCGCCGTCAAAGAATCTCCATCCAGCGTGAACCGTTCCGGTGTCCTCGAAGCGCCCATCTGAAATACGTGTGATGCGTCCCGTTAGGCTCACCGGACTGCCATGAAGTGAATCGGTTTTGCCACCAACTTCTATGGTCACGGTCGCACCAATCCCAGCAGCAAGACACGCCTCTATAGCTTCTGAATCTCGTACCGTCTGAAGCCAAGACGCCGCACCCTGCTTCACGCCCTCAGCAAGCAAGAAAGTGCTATCGCCTGAACTGCCTGCACCGATATTGTCGCCAACATCAAGCAGCACTATCGGACCTGATTCATCAGGCCTGGCAGCGGCCTCTTTCAACGCATATTCGACGGCTTCGGAAGGTGTAGGCCCAACAGGTTCGTAAAGCTCTTTGCGATTCGCCCACGCTCTATCGGCAATCCAGCGCGCCGCCTTCTTCGCTTCGTCGACTGAATCTTCATGCAGCACGTAGCAAGCAAGTCCGTTCTCGTGCACATCAGACCACGGATATCCCTCGCCGATCGACCCGCCGACCACGCCCGGCTGTGCAAGCACGGTCTCAAGATCGTCGATTACAGCCTTCATCGGCATGTCGCGAGTGTCGTGCTGGAATATACCGACCACCATAGGCGGCTGTTCGAGCCACACAGCAGGCCGCCAGTTTTCCCGAGCCATGCGAACAACTAAGTCGCAGGCGTCGTGTGCTCGTGGCACAGCGTCGGTGTGCGGATTGGTTTTGTAGATGACGAGTGCGTCTGTTTCATCGGCCATCTGCTGCGATACGTTCGCGTGCAGATCGAGCGTCATGGCGACTGGAACATTTGGCCCTACGATCTCCCTCACTCGGCGTGCGAGTTCGCCATCCATGTCCGGATATTCTTCCGAGACCGCAGCACCCATTTGATTCAGTAAAACGCCATCGAACGGGCCTTGGTCCCGAAGCATTTCGAACGCCTCGCCACCGAGCGTGTCGAACACTTCTTTACTAATCGTTCCACCGGGATCGGTAGCAGCAAAGATCAATGGCACCAATTCGAAATCGAGTCGGTTGGAAGCCTGAATAAATCCCGCCATCGAAGTCGATGAAAGCTCGTGCATGTCGTAATACTGCTGACCGCGTTGGACGGCGTACGTCTGCATCCCCGAAACTTTAAAACTGTCCATCGTCGTGGGATTACTGGCGAATGTATTGGTTTCGTGGTGGATACCAAGCGTGGCGATGCGGAGTTTTTTGGTCATATTGTTCCCGAGTCGAATGGAAGATTTCAGCAGATTATGGGTGAGTTGTTCGTAACAGGCAATCGGTTAATAAATAACGGCTGGACCAATACTTTGATCCAGCCGTTATTAGAATTTCGTTCTACTAGAGGCTACTCGCCGTGACCGGTGATGAGTCCTTCTGAACCTGGGTGTCGAGTCTTCGAATCAAGCTTCGAAGTCACTTCTGGGTTCTGACCAGCACTTGGCCATTCGCCACGAAGAACCGACGCAACCTGCTGCGAAGCACGCTGACGCGCCAGCCACGCTGAACGAGTTGATTGACCCGCTGAGTGTGGTGCGGTGATTACGTTCTTCATCTGAAGAAGAGGGTTGTTAGGGTCAACCGGTTCTTGTTCGAACACATCTAGCCCAGCGCCCCGCATCTTGCCCTGTTGGAGGGCTTCGATCAACGCTGGCTCATCGTTTACCGAACCACGGCAAACGTTGATGTAGTAAGCAGATTCCTTCATCACGTCAAACTGTTCTTTGCCGATCATGTGGAACGTTTCTGCGTTCAACGGAACCACTACAACGATGTAATCAGCTCGTTCGAATAGATCATTGAGTTCAAAGACTTGTTCCACACCATATTCGGTGATGATCCACGGCTCTACATAGGGATCGTAAACGATCGTGTCCATGCGCCATCCTTGACCGAGCTTGCGTGCGACCTGGCGTCCGATATTTCCGAATCCTACGATTCCAAGAGTCTGCTCGTCGATTGGCTCGATCGGCCCTAACTCCCCGGCGTTCCATCGTCCATCTCGCAATTGGAGAGTCGATTGCACAGTCTGGCGGTTGAGAGCCAGCGTCATTGTTACGGCTTGGTTAGAAACCTCTTCTGCACACATGCCAGCACCGTTTGTCACGATGATGCCCATGTCGGTCGCTGCATCCACATCGATGTGATTGAAACCGTGTGAGTAGACAGCGAGAACCTGTGCCTGGTCAGCAGCTTTGATTACCTGTTCTGAACCCCAGCCACCACGCATCATGATAGCGTCGGCGCCTCGGACGGCTTCCATTGCCTCGCCCTCAGACTGGGGGGCTTCCTGAACAAATTCCACATCAAGATCGGCCATTTCGGCACGCTCGTGATACAGCGGATCGTCGGTGTCTCCACCCAGTACTACAACTCGTTGCTTTGCCATTTTCATTACTCCAAAAGATAAGTAGGAGACTAGCTATCAATGCCAGCCCATAGAAAAACTCGAATTACTTGCCCTGCTCGGCGAGCATGACTTCCCAGCTAACGGCCCAGTTGCGAGGCTCTACTGTGCTTCGAACATCTGGGTTGATCAGTGACATTGGCCAGTAGCCAAGAGCTACTCGCATCGCCTCTTCACCAAGCTGGGTGTTTGCACGACTCCACGCAACCTCACTGTAGGAAGCGTAGTGGTTAGTTACAGATACGTTGTCCATCTTGAGCAACGGGTTGTTTGGGTCGACAGGTTCCTGCTCGAACACATCGAGACCTGCACCGGCGATCTTGCCCTGCTGAAGTGCTTCGATCAACGCTTTCTCGTCGACCACAGGTCCACGTGAGCAGTTGATCAGGTAAGCAGTTGGCTTCATTAGGTCGAAGAACTCTGCGCCAACCATGTGATGTGTTGCAGGTGTCAGGTACGTGTGAGGTGAAACATAGTCAGATCGCTTGGCGATTTCCTGAGGAGTTCCAACCATCTCAACGCCGTATTCCTTAGCGTCCCACGAGGAAACGAAAGGATCGTAGCCGATAACTTTCATGCCGAAAGCCTGCGCCTTACGAGCAACGGTTCGGCCGATGTCACCGAGTCCGATGATTCCGAACGTCTGGCCGGAAATGTGACCCATTGGAGCGAGGTGATCGCGAGTCCACGTGCCACCCTTTACGAGCTTGTCGTGCAGTACAAATTTTCGTGAGCAAACGAGGAAGTGCATCATCGTCTGGTTGCTAACTTCTTCAGTACCGAACGAAGCAGTGTTAGCAAGGACAACGCCGTTTTCAACCGCTGCGCCGAGATCCATACCGTCATATCCATGACCGAAGGAAACCAGTCCCTTGCAGCGACCGTTGTTGCCCATGTGTACGAACAGGTCAGGCGATACGCCGTGACCCGCAGCCATGGCTACATCGGCGTCTTTGAGCGCTTCGATTAGCTCGCCATCGCTGTCGCCATCGTAAACAACAAATTCGGCACCCATTTCAAGCGCTGCTGCGCTCTGGTGAGGGAAATCTGCAGCGGTACCGTTCCGCATGTTCTTAGGGCCTAGGAATAAAACTCGTTTGTCTTTTGCGTCTGCGGTCATGGGTCTCTTTAGGTTTCAGCTAAGGGTTGTACTGGCTAGAAAATATTTATTCGGGTTTGACGATGCTATCGGGCGTACCGCCATCCCAAACCTTCATCATGTTGTCGAAGGCGAATCGTACTCTTCTTGGATAGCTTTCGTAACTCTTACCAGCAATATGCGGAGCGACTACGACGTTATCTCGCTTGAGCAGCGGATTGTTTGGGTCGACCGGTTCTTGCTCGAACACGTCGAGTCCTGCACCCCAAATCTCGCCATCTTCAAGTGCCTGTTCGAGAGCTATTTCGTCGACCACAGGACCTCGACACGTATTGATTAATGTCGCGGTATTTTTCATCAGGCGAAGCTCGCGTTCGCTGATCAATGCACGTGTGCTGTTGTCGAGCGGAGTGTGAAGCGTGACGATGTCGGATCGTTCGAGAAGTTCGTCGAGTTCTACTCTGGTCGCACCGAAGCTCTCGGCTTTTTCGCTGCGGACTTTGTCGGTGTAGAGCGTGGTTGTGTCGAAGCCACGCAGCATGCCTGCCACGTTGCTGCCGATTTTTCCTGCGCCAACGATGCCGACGGTAGCACCGAATAATTCGTGAGAGTCACGACCGTCGACCTCAGGCCGCATCCAGTCTCCAGCCTTGGTATCCATGTTGGAGACACCGAGATGTCGAATGGTCGAAAGCATGAGCGTGAGGGCGAATTCAGCAACGGGAATTGCGTTCGCTCCGCCGTTGTTCGACACCGGGATTCCCATTTCGCCAGCAAGACCTAGATTTACGCCATCGAACCCTGCCGAACAAAGTTGAACCAACTTGGTTTTCTTGGCGAGTCGAAGCGTGTCATCGTCGACACCGTGACCGAACACCAGAATGAAATCTGCCAGCTCTGCCGCTTCGGCAACTTCTTCAGCCGACGAATCTGTGGTGCGAACGTGCAAATTCCAGTCGTCAGGTTTCATCTCGTTCGCCATGTCCAATAGCGGCAGGGCGGGACCAGAAAATACGAGGACTTCAGGCATGTTGATTCGATCTCTCTTTGACTAGTTCGATGCGTTCTTCGAAACGAACTCGGGCATTGTAGAACTTGGGAGTGATCTTTGTATTTTCCTGATCGAGAGAATCTGGTTGTCGCGATTACAAACTTCCCGAGTGCATCCGAGGGATCTGGTGGGGTCGCGGTCGTCAGCATGGACACATCGCAAGTTCGGGCGGCAACGCGTCACCCCACCAGATCCCTCGGATGCACTCGGGAAATCGATTGTTCTCCAATTCGAATTTCACTCTCCGTTACGTCCCACATGGCCTCCCAACACGTATGCTTCTGTCTCCTGAAAACTTCCTACTACCGAACCCTAAGAACACTCGTAAATGAACACTGGCTCTGAACAAATCGAATCCTCTGCTCTGGAAATACTTTCTGAGTTAGGCAAGCTTCCTGCAACCTCGTACTGGGAAGACGGACCAGCGAGATATCTGGCGGTTCGAGCGAGGGAAGCCGGACTCGAAGTCACCCGTGACGAGTGGGGCAATGTGCTCGCTACCAAAACCGGAACCGATCCCGATGCGCCGGGAATAGCATTTGTCGCACATACCGATCACCCCGGTTACGAAGTGGTCGAGCAAGATGGCAAAAAACTCACGCTCAAAACTATGGGTGGAGTCGGAATTGCCGCCGGTCGTGCGGGCACGAGCATTCTCGTGATAGGTCGGCACGGTGTACGAATCAAAGCAACGATCACCGGAGCCGATGCTCCCGATGGCGATTTCGCAAAGTCTCGTGAAGACGCTGGTTGGCTCGGAACAGATACCGTCTACGCCGAGCTAGAAGGCGACACCGATCTCGGCGAACTACCAAAGCCCGCCGTTCCGGATTTACTCGACTACGAACTCGGCGACGACGACATAATCCGCATGCGAGCCGCCGACGATCTCGCCGGTTGTGCAGCGATTCTCGCAGCCCTCGAATCGATCACTGAAGCTGCAACCAAAGGCAACGTCTACGGATTGTTCACAAGGGCTGAAGAGGTAGGGCTGATAGGCGCACGCATCGCAGCGGAGCAAGAGCTACTTCCAAAGAGCACCATCATCGTTTCCGTTGAAACGAGTTCAGTTCTTCCCGGAGCTGAAATCGGCGACGGCGTGGTGATAAGAACCGGCGACCGCGCAGCAACTTTCGACTACGAAGCAGAAGCGTATCTCGGCGAAGCTGCGCAGCGAATAAAATCTGCCGACCCAACTTTCAAAATTCAACGACAACTTATGAGCGCTGGCGGTTGCGAAGCGTCAGCGTTCAAGGCCTTCGGACACAAAGTGACTGGCACGGCATTCCCGCTCGGTGCATGGCACAATCGGGGTGAAAACGGCGTCGAACCGGAATTCATTTCTAAGGACGATTTCGTAGGCGGCGCGAGGCTAATCGCAGAGGCTGGAAAGCTCGCAGGAACTAGTCCCGCGGGTGTTCTCGGTCGACTTTCCGACACTCCATCTGATGAAGCGGATCGCCTGAAGAGGGACCGTCTTCGACCCGAATACGTAAAGTATTGGGCGTATTCTGGTTTCGAATAAATTTTCGACCACCGCATCTAAGTCAACCTGCAAGTCAGCAAACGAGTTATAGAGAACAAACATGGAAGTAGATGGCAGCTACCTATTGGCCCGCACGCTCAAAGAAGAAGGGGTCGAACACCTCTTCTACCTGATGGGCGGACCTAACTACGAGATCATCAACAATTCTGAGGATCTTGGAATTAAGGCGATCGACTTCCGTCACGAGCAAGCCGCTTCGATGGCTGCTCACGGCTACGCCCGAGTCACTGGTAAACCCGGTGTTACAACCGCTGCTTCAGGACCAGGAACGCTGAACCTGCTTACAGGCCAATACACAGCGTGGGTCGACGGCGCGCCAATGATCACTCTTGGCGGCGCTGGCCCAATCGAAGACTTCGGCCGTGACGGCTTCCAAGAAGTCGATCAAGTCAGCATCTTCGAACCTATATCTAAAGCTGTAATGCGACCTACCGATCCTGCTCGCTACCCTGAGCACATTTCGACTGCGTTCCGATTGGCGACTACGGGTCGACCCGGGCCGGTTTATGTCGATTGCAACGAAGATGTTCTCTATGGCAAGGTCGAAGAATCCGAAGCTGCGATACCAACCCGCCCATCGACTAAACCTCGACCTGCTGGTGATCCCGATCTGATCAAGCAAGCGGTAAAAATGCTGTCGGAAGCCAAGAGCCCGATGATCTTCGCCGGTGGTGGAGTTTGGTGGTCGCAGGCATACGACGAACTTCGAGTACTCGTCGAGCGAATGGGCATTCCGTTCTACACCTCGCCAATGTCACGAGGCTTGCTTCCTGACGACCATGAGATGTCGTTCCCTGCAGCCCGTTCTGGTGCGTTTAGAGGCGCTGACGTTGTGCTGGTTGTCGGCACTCGAATGAACTGGATGATGACTTTCGGCAAGCGAATTGCTGCCGATTCAAAGATGATTCAGATCGATATTCATGGTGCCGAACTTGGGCACAATCGCTCGGTCGATGTTGGAATCGAAGGCGACGCCAAAACAGTTCTACAGCAGATGATCGACGAAGCTGAACGAACTGGCTTCGAATCTAAGGCAAAATCTAAATGGATCGAAACCCTTCGAGAAGCTGACCTTTCACGTCGTGAGCGAGTCGCTCCTCTAGAAAACTCTGATCAGCAGCCGATTCACCCGCTTCGACTCTGCAAAGAACTTCGTGACGTCATGGACCGTGACGCAATTCTCGCCGTCGACGGAAACGAAATCCTCCACTTCGGTCGACAATCTATGCCTACCTACGAACCCGGTCACCGACTCAACTCTGGACCATCTGGCTGCATGGGCGTGGGGCTTCCTTACGCAATCGGAGCCAAGATCGCCAAGCCAGACAAGCAAGTCGTAGCTCTTCACGGCGACGGATCGCTCGGGATGAACATTCAGGATTTCGATACCGCCGTTCGGCACAATCTTCCGTTAGTCGTCGTTGTATCGAACAATGAGGGATGGACGGCGCGTGTCGAGGGTATCCGTAAGCCGGGTCGTGAACTCGGCTTCACCCGCTTCGACAAAGTTGCTGAAGCTCTTGGCGGCCACGGTGAACTCGTTGAGGATCCTAAAGATCTTCAGCCAGCACTCGAACGTGCGTTCGATGCGGGAGTGCCAGCGATAGTCAACGTTCGTACCGACCCAACGGCTCGTGCGCTTTCACGTTTCGTCGGCTCGAAAATGGAATAATTTTCCTACTCAGTCAATAAGCCACAAATAGAAGAAGAGGATGCTGCAGTGCCGTACTACCTGATGCTTTCAAAACTGACCGAGCGTGGGCGAGACCGAATCAAGCACGATCCGGATCGAATTACGCAGGTGAATTTGGAAATTGAAGATCAGGGCTGCAGCGTTGTTTCGCAATACGCTCTGCTGGGTCGATACGATTTCGCAACGCTGATCGAAGCACCCGACAACGCTCACATGAGCCGACTCGCTGTCGATCTTGGCGCACGTGGAACTATCGAAACCGAAACGCTCCCAGCCGAGCCAACAGAACTGTTCATCGACGCGATGAAGGCTGAATAGACCACCTCCGCGTTCGCAATGGGCCACCACTAGGTGCGAATAGCCCTTAGAATCTCGCTACCTAGATCAGACTGGGCAAGAGACGAGAGCAGGGACTATGACTTCAGGTAACTCTGGTAATTCCGCCGATTCAGATAGAGAACTCGGCTTCACGCCTACCCACAGGCTGCGAGAAATGATCGGATCGAAAGAAATTTCACCGGTTGAACTTACGGAGTCCCACCTGAGGCGCGCCGATGAACTTGATCCCAAGCTGGGCATCTTCATCACTCGTATCTCCGACGTGGCCATGGACGCCGCCCGAGAAGCTGAAGCAGCGGTAATGCGTGGCGACGATCTTGGCCCGCTTCATGGCATCCCTGTGCCGTACAAAGACACCGAGCCAATGAAGGGCGTCGTGTGGACTCACGGTTCGCTGACATACAAAGACAATATCGCCGAAGTCGATTCGATTCCTCTAAGCCGGGTTAAAGCCGCTGGTGGAATTATTACCGGCAAGACCAACACCCCAGAAAACGGATTTGCTGGAACGACTGAAAATCGACTTGGCCCACCAGCTAGAAATCCGTGGAATCCCGATAAAACTCCAGGCGGTTCGTCGGGTGGAGCATCCGCTGCCGTTGCATCTGGCTTGACCAGCTTTGCCCCTGGCGGCGACGGTGGAGGCTCGGTTCGTATTCCTGCTGGCTTCTCGGGTGTGTACGGCATCAAGGCGACCCAGGGCAGGGTGGCACGTGCTGCTAGCCCAACCCGCAACGCTGGAAACAACATCATGAACAACGCAACGTCGGGACCTCTGACTCGAACGGTGCGTGATGCTGCGGAAACTCTGGCAATATTCTCTGGATACGATCCCCGTGGCGAGTACGACACGCTCACCGACGACGTTCCTGACTACGTAGGCGCTCTAACGAAAGGCGTGAAGGGGATGAAGATTGGTTGGACTCCCGACATGGGAGGAAATCCAGTCGACCCAGAAGTGGTGCAGGTAACCGAGAACGCTGCGAAGGTTTTTGAAGAACTTGGTGCTTCGGTGGAAACGGTCGATTTCAACCCGTCAGACTACGAAGATGTTTTCTGGACGTTCTTCGACTACTTCACGATCAAAGGTCTGGATGCTGCTCGGGAAGATTTCGATAATCACCGGGAAGATATGACCGATTATTTTGGCGAGTACATGGATCGCGCCGATACGCTTTCAGCCGAACGAATGTGGAACATTTTTAGCAATATCGGGGCCTACAGAAAGTACGTTAACGATTATTTTGGCAAGTATGATGTGCTGCTTTCGCCATCACTTGCAGTGCCAGCTTTCGACATCGGCGATGCGCCGAGCGTGATAGGTGGCAAGGAAGTTCCGCACCGCTTGTGGGGCTTCACACCGTTTACCTATCTGTTCAACCTCACCGGCAATCCGGGGGCGTCGGCACCGGCTGGATTCTCGTCAGAAGGTCTACCAATCGGTCTTCAAATCGTTGGTGATATGAAAGACGAAGAGACGATTTTCGCCGCTTCAGCAGCCTTCGAAGAAGCTCGCCCTTGGGCCGACAAGCGACCGCCTGTTAGCTAAGCTCGGATCGACGATTAGATAATCTGACTTCCAACGCACTGAACGGTCACCGATGCTCACGTGACAAAGGGAAGCCAGGCCCCCCAAGCAATCAACAAAATCCCTGATGCTCGCGACAGCCATTGTCCTGCTGGAACTACTTTTTCAAGTAGAACGAATGCCGATAGCACGGCGATCCACAACAGATTCATCACGCCAAGAACAAACAGCAATGCCATGAGCATCCAGCAGCATCCGACGCAGTAAGCTCCGTGCACCAAACCCATCGATAATGTGCCCCTGTGGCCTTCCCGCCATTCGTTCATGAGAAAGCCTAGCGGTGACCGACATTTATTGAGGCAGGTCAACTTGAGTGGGCTCAGTTGATAGGCACCTGCCCCTATAAGAAGAGCGCTGCCCAGCACCGTATTCGTAGTGACCATCATTGGCGACATCAGCGTCGCCTCGTGGAGTCCCCACTGAATCAGTGTGGCTCCGAGTGCGAAACCCGACCAGATCACGATATAGCCCGTTACGAAAATCGCCGTTGGTACTGATGTGGACCCTGATTGCGATTTCCGACGAATCATTGATGTGAAGGTGAGCACCATGGGAGCTGCGGTCGGAACCATCATCGCGACCATCATTACTACCCACATCATCAACGTGGCGGCGAAATCGGCGAGACTCCATGAGGCAGTAATCGGTCCTGCCATTTTCTGGCCCATTTCCATGGATCCTGACCCCGACATGCTGTTACCGAGGTACGCCGTATACAGCCATGCAAGTGCCGTGATCGCGAGCAGCCCAACGATCACGACCTTGCGATCAGCTTGTAGTACGGCTAGAAGTGCATTGCCTTGCGTTGCCGAGCGCAAGTTCTATGGTCCTGCGTAGTCGAATGGGGATTGGTATGAGTTAGTCCCAGCCAGTTCCCAGTCCATGCCGTGATCGTGATAAGTAAGTTCCTTGGAGTGCCCAACCGAAACGGGGAATCCCGGAGAAATCGCGAGAGGGTGATTCGAAACCGTCACCTCGGCGCCGCCTTGGCCTTCGATCAGCTCGGTTTCGACAGTCGCAACGTTGCCGACTTTCATGCTTTGGGTCTTGCCATTATTCTTGAAATCGATTGGCACGACCGACATCCCAAGCACTTCGCCGATGTGCTGCCCTACAACGCTGAAATGACCACCGGCTTGCCCGGAAAATATCTGCGCCAAAGCACCCTGCTGCTGCTCATCAGCCTTGTCATCAACATAGAGTGCAACTTGCCACTGAACTTCTACCATGTTGCCTGGGCTGTAGACGGCGAGGGCAACATTTAGCCCGCCAATATCAACCGCACCAAATGAGCCGTCGTTGATGTGCCAGCCAACTAGCGCTGTGCATTCACCAGTAGTTGGAGAGCTCAAGAAAACACAGGGGCAAGCCGCTGCGCAATTACAACTCTCAAAATAAGATCCGGTGATTTTCCAGTTATCACTCATATACCTACGCCCCCCATATCTTAAGCCTGTATCTGAACGGCGCACCCTAACACATTCATGTCTTTTCGTCATGTGATGGTTATTAATTTCGTAATATATGTTCGTGTGATTGTCTGAAAACGTAACTTTGGTGAGCATGCGTGCGAAATAGCGATGTTCGCTCTGGGTCGACCGACGGTCATCAGTTGGGCTAATGGCTGTTTTCGTAAGGGCAGAATCGACGAGTTGCGGGAACGCTCTACGCCGTGGTTTTCTCGCTGACGCGGAGTATCGCGATGTCACTGCTCGTGGTGCGAACCTGAATTTTTAAATCAGCTGCTTCGGTCTGGCTTTCTGAAGTTTCGAGATCATTCGAAATATTTCCAGAAACCGAGTCTAGATCGATCCATACGCCAGTGTCGGGTACGACTCCGATAAAAATTTCGCCAGAAGAACTTCTTGCCGATATCGACCCGCCGTGAGCAGCACGGATTCGTAGACCACCCGAGGCTGATTTCGATCGAACATCGGTTCGAGCATCGGCGATCTCGATATTTCCGCTGGCGGAACTCAACGTTGTAACTCCAACAACATCGTTTGCGGTTACGTTGCCCGAAGCCGTCTTGACATTGAGCTTCCCGCCAACTTTGTTGATGCGGGCGTCGCCATTCGACGTCTGAATCCTCGCATTCCCGGTTGCTTCATCTATCTCGATATCGCCTGACGCCGATTTGATAACAACATGTTTGTAGCGTCCTTTGCAAGCGACTGTGGCCGATGCGACGGCAACCCTGATATCGCTATCGATCGGTGCCTGAACTTCGATATTCAGTTGAACGCTCGTCCGTAAATAGCTGCCCCCTTTGGGCGGCTCAATTGTCAGTTTGTCGTTGTCGAGAATGACAGCAGTAGCTTCGGCTGCCTCTCGATCTTGGCGACTGTGGCCTAGCGGAGTCACAACCACATTTACGGAGTCTCGTTCCTCGACGAGCACATTAACGGATCCGGACGGAAGTGAGATGTCGATCAGCAGAGGTTTATCGCGAGTGAACTCAGGCATGTTTTAATTTTGACCCTCGCTGTACTTCCGAATCACATCCCATATCTCGGGCTTCATCGAGTTGTAGATGAAGTAGCAGTAGTGAGTCGCACCTTGCGATTGCATCTCTGCCAACAGTCGATCAAGCTCGCTCGCAGTCAGCCAATTCGATCCAAAATGCTCGAGACCTACCCATGGCATGAAACGTTCTTGCCCACCGCTGGTGGCGATCATCTTGGCAGTCTGATCTCGTATTGACGTACTGAACCACTCGTCAGTCGCTTCTCCGTTGTACGCACTCACTGGGTAGTCAGAGGGCATCGGATAATCGAACATTGAACCGAAAAGTTCCGACGCCAAATCATGATTGAGATCATCGTTCCAATCGACCAGCGTATCGACCCAGTTCACAATCGTTCCCCTGAAACCAGCCACGCCGCCTGACCACCAATATTGCTTAGGCTGCTGGAAGTCGGTGTATTGCTGTTTGCGAGTTGTATTGTGTCCGGTCAGCGGATCTAAGAACGGCAATCGTGAAGAGTTGCCCACTTGGATGTTTGGGAGATGTTCTTTCACGCCTTTATATGAACTGCTTACGCTCCATTCAACGGCGGCTTGCTTGAACGAATACCAATCGTTGAATTTTGGATGATCACGCCACCAGTCGTGGTTGGCTAACGCGCCTGGGGCCTTCGCCATAAACTTGCGGGCATAGTCGGGATTGAATCCGTGAAGGAATTCTTTAAAGTGCTCTCGACCATCGAGAATCTTTTGAAAATCCATACCGTTGTTCGAAGCGAACGCACGATTCTCTGGAGTGTCGATTGGTTCGACCCACAGATCATCACGGTGTCCCGGCTGAATCTCCCATTTGAAATCGGGACCGTCTAGCAATAGGCCGGTCACTTGCGGGAAATTTTTAGCGGTGTCTCTCGCCCGGGCGACGGTCATCGCTGGCATATCGGGATCCGTAAAACTGGGAGTGCGCTTCGTTAGATCGAGCTTCCCCGAGCCGAACCCGCCATGCAAGAAATATCCCTTATCGTCGACAGCGTAGATCGTAAAACCTTTAGAGCGACCCATCTCTAGTGCGGCCGAGAGTTTCTCAGCCTGTGGTGCCAGATGATCAGGCATCGTTGGTGGTTGCCAGGCGAGACCTTCGTAGAATTCGGGAGCGGGGTTGAATGCGGCTGTAGGCACTCGCCTAACTCGTTCGCCGCCCATTGCCTTGAGGCCGCTTGGATGACCATCTTCTGGCTGCGGATAAATGTTGCCTTCGCCTTCAGGAGCTTGATCGTCGAGGAGGCACAGCCACTGTAGGGCGATCTCGTTCACACCTGCGGCTGAAAGGTCATCCCAGAACGACTCCTCGAACATGATGTCGTTCGGAGGCCTCAGGCACATCACGGGCTTGAGCGGATTTTTCGCTGAGTTACTCGATGACATTCGGCTGCTCTCCACGGATTCTTGATTGCACGCCGAAAATGTACACCTATCACCGCGGTGTTAGGAAGGTACTGACACCCGATATCCCGACTCCTGCGGAGGGATCTTTGGTGGTGATGTGAGGGGTTGGCTCCGGAACGCCTACGAGAGCGAAGGAATCGCCGTGAACTGCTCTTCGTAGAGCCGACGATACAGCGAAGATCGTTCGAGAAGCTCTTCGTTCGTGCCTCTGTCGGCGATCTTTCCGCCATCCATAACCAAAATCTGCTGAGCCGCAATCACCGTCGAAAGCCGATGCGCAATGGCGACAGTCGTACGACCCTCACGAAGCCTAGTAAGAGCTTGCTGAATCATTCGTTCCGATAGCGTGTCTAGTGAGCTAGTCGCCTCGTCTAGAAGCAGAATTCGTGGGTTGGCGAGGATCACTCGGGCAATCGCTAATCGCTGGCGTTCGCCACCTGAAAGCCGATAGCCACGTTCGCCGACAACCGTATCGAATCGCTCAGGTAGTCCATCGATCAAGTCGAAAATCTGCGCTGCTTTGGTCGCATCGATCATCTCTTCTTCGGTGGCATCAGATTTCCCGAACACAAGATTCTCTCGAATGCTTGCGTGGAACATGAACGAATCTTGCGACACTACGCCGATCAGCTTCGAAAGATCGGCCTGAGCCATATCTTTCACATTGATGCCATCGATAGAGATCGAGCCGGAGTCAGCGTCGTACAGCCGAGCCAATAGATAGCCGACAGAGGTTTTGCCCGCTCCGCTGGGACCTACTAACGCCGTTAGGCCACCGCTTGGAACCGAAAAATCTATGCCATCGAGCTTGAACGGTGCATCGGCGTTTTGGCGTATTTTCTTGGACTCTTGAGGATTTTTGGAACTGCGCGGCAAGTCGAGCGCAGTGTATTTGAAACCAACGTTTTGATATTCGATTTCGCCACGGAAATTCGCAGGAACGACCTCAACTGGATTTTCAGGATCTTTGATCTTGGGGTCGATATCGAGATACTCGAAAATCCGATCGAACAATGCGATAGAACTCGAAATCTGCACCCCACGCATAAAGAGACCCGCCATGGGGAACAGCAACCGGGCTTGAATAGCGGTGAATGCAACAATGTCACCAAGTGAAACAGACTCTCGCTCGTCCATGATGAACGATCCGCCAAGCAGCCAGATTATCGCTGGAGCCATAGTGAAAAATGTCTGCATCACGACCGAGAATCGCTGACCGGTCATCGTTTGGCGCAGACTCAGCGAAGTTAGCTCCGAGCTGTTCTTTTTGAAAGAACTAAACTGATCGGCCTCTCGCCCAAACGTCTTCGAAAGCATCACCCCTGATACCGACAACGTCTCGCCAGTGCGAGAAGTTAGATCAGAAAGTGACTTCTGGGTTTCGCGAGTTAGCTCTCGTCTTTTTCGTCCCACCTTGAACATGGCGAACGCAAAGATCGGCAGAGTGATCAACGCAACAATCGATAGCTCCCACGAAAGCACGAGCATTGCGACTATCGAAGAAATGACGATCACAGAGTTCGAAACCAAAACACCCAGAGTGTCGGTGAGAAGCATCTGGGTGCTCGCTACATCACTCGAAATACGAGTCTGTAAATCGCCTGTGCGAGTCGACGTGAAAAACGACAACGGCAGCTTCTGGAGATGAGCGTAAACAGCCAAACGCAGATCTTCCATCACCGTGAGACCGGTACGCATGTTCAGGAAATTCGTGGCGTACGAAATTGCCCCACCGACTACTGCGACACCGATCATCCACCCTGTTAGCCAGTAAAGAAGAGTGCGGTCGGAGTTGGGAATTGCATCGTCGATGATCTGACGAATTAGCAGGGGAGTGGCGACAAGCAGCGAAGCCGAAATCAAAATCAGAATAGCGACAGTTATTAGTGCGCTGCGGTATGGCTTGTACAACTTCGCAACACGAACCAGCGTTTCGCGTGACATCGGTCGCTTCGGCGCATCTTCGAGCGATCGCCCAAGCCGAGCAGGTCGTACACCGTGTCCACGTACCAATTGGGGCTCCCTAATGAGCGTTGAAAATTCGTGAATCGTAGCTTCAGGCAGCTATCGCAATGCTGTCATTGTGCGCTTTCGATCAGAAAAATCGGAAACAAAAAAGCGGCCAGCACATGTGCCGACCGCTTTATTTTGCTACTTATGGTAGCCCCAAGGGGATTTGAACCCCTGTTTCAGCCTTGAGAGGGCCGTGTCCTGGGCCACTAGACGATGGGGCCCTTGTTGGCTGCCGATCCAGGGATCGAACCTGGGTTACCAGATTCAGAGTCTGGTGTCTTACCGCTAGACGAATCGGCATCTGCGAACAGCTATTAATACTAGCAAGTCGAATCGAATTCGCCTAATAAATGAATCCCCAAATATCCGTAATTCGCGCAATCTTTGACCAGAATCTTCGTAATTGCTGATTTCTACGAATTGATGACAACTCAACATTCGCAACAAATTAAGAGCTAGACTGTCGCCTTCATGTAATAGAGGCAATGCCTCGGAGGTTTATTGAATGGCGACTATCGCAACTGCTGCCGAAAGAGCGAAAGCATCTGGCAAGGGACTTGAGTGGTCGGGAGTATTTCCCGCTAACCCGACGCCGGTTCACGCCGACGGACGAATAAACGAAGAGGCGCTGCGAGCGATTTTCGAAGACAACCTCTCGCACGGAGTAGGCGGCTTCTGGGTCGCTGGATCTACGGGCGAGGGCCCGGTGATGAGCGAGCAGCAGCGTGAAACTACTGCGCGAGTGGCCGGTGAAACGATCAAGGGCAAAGGTCTTTCGATCATGCACGTTGGTGCAGTTAGCACGGAGAGTGCGGCGAAGGGCGCCAAGGCTGCGGCCGATTACGGTAACGATGCAATTTGCTGCGTTCCTCCGTTCTTCTTCCGTGGTGGCGATCAGATGACGATTGACCACTACAAGCGAGTCGCCGATGCCGCTGATGGACTTCCATTCTTCGTCTACAACCTTCCACAGCTGACTCAAGTCGAGTTCACTCCTGAACTAATGGAAAAGGTTGTCGAAGCTGTGCCAACCGTTATCGGTCTGAAGCACTCGGCTCCTACATTTGGAAACATCCGAGCTTTCGCAGACATGGGCCTGAAGTGTTTCTCAGGTAACGGCGCGATTCCGTTGCCGGCACTGACAATGGGTGCTGTAGGGACAGTCGACGCTCCGCTATCGTTGGCTCCTTGGCACTACACCGAGCTGCACGACGCATGGGAACGTGGCGATCTGGAAAATGCTCAACGATTGCAGGACGGTGCGAAAGAAATCGTCGACGTTGTACGAATGTTCGGTGCACCAGCAGCGGTGACCAAGATGATTCTTTCGGAACGACTCGGCATGGATATGGGACGACCAATCCCACCAGTTGCCGATCTAACCGATGAGCAGCGACCAATCGTTATGGCTGCTGCAAAGAAGGCAGGCCTTCTTACTACGCCGTAAGACGGTTACTTAGTAAATTACAAATCACCCCGGTCAAGAAATTGCCGGGGTGTTTTGTTTAACGCGAGTAAGTCAGCAAGTGAGAAATATGGCATACCTGTGCGATGTTATTGGTGTCCAATTCGTCGAATCTTCCTCACGTCGGTGTCAACGATGGCGTCGATATAAGGAGGAACCGAAATGCGCACACTTGCGATACAAAATAATCGAAATATGGTGTTGATATTTGGAGCCGTTATTACGGCGCTAGTTTTGAGTGCGGCCGCTGCTGGTTGTAGCTCTGATAAAGCGATCGCTGAGCAACAGCAACCGACAGCAACCGCAGTGACTATTGCGGTCACTCAGGCTCCAACGGCGACTGTCCCGCCACCTGGACCGACACCAACCACAGTGCCACTGCCTGATCTGTCACCCGATGAAAAGGCGCTCAGCGAATTGCACTACCTTTGGAGAGATGCACGGGTAAATCTCGAGGCGGAGCACTTCAATGATGGCTGTGATCCCGAACTCGCAGCGTTAGATACTCGCACGCCTGCAGAGAGACTCAAAGCGTGGCGAATTGCACTCAATAGCGGTGGAATAACACCCGAGGAATGGGGAGCTGGTGAGCCATCGGTACTTGTTCTAGGTGGTGGTACGACGGCAATCGTGAATTTCGCAGTATTTCGAAACGACGAAGAGAAATTCGAATGGGCTAATTTCTACACGAAGCACGACGATACCTGGTACCAAGACTGCAGCTTCTAAGGCAGCCTTTCCGATCAACTGTATGGCGAAAATCTAAGGCGCTCACCTCCTTGAGCCGGTCGTGATTCTTCACTCTTCTGTGTTGAATCCGATCGGCGGAGTGGGTGATGTTGGGATTGCTGAGATTGTCGACGGAGCTGTTATCACTCAAACCAATCCTAGCTCGACAGCCGCTTTACTCGCTTCAGTGCGGTTCGATACATCGAGTTTCGAAAATACGTTGCTCAAATGCCTGACCACTGTGTGCCGACTCAATACCAACTCTTCGGCAATTTCAGGATTCGATTTGCCCGAGTACATCAATCGAAGTATTTCTAGCTCTCGACTGGTTAGTCCTGCGGTCCGTTTTTTTCGCCCAGCTGCCTGAAGCTCAAGTGAATCGAATCTTTCGTTCAAAGCAACGATTCCACCGCGTGTCGCTGTCCGTCGACCGGAGCTTATGGCTTGCGCGATAGCTGTTTCGCCATATGAGTGACGAACCAAGTGAGCTGCTAGGTCGAACCGCAGCCACGATTCTGTAAATAGCTGCCCGCTTTCAGTCGCCAGAGAGATTGCTTGCTCGAATTCATCGTCGGCTTCTTTTTTCAATCCGGCCAAACTCGTCACACCAGGTAAGTATGGGAGTTCGAGCACCTGTAATCGCTCTTGAATCAATTGTTCGCGCAATTGCTGGTAGTCGTCTGATCGACCGTCGAGCGCTAAGCAAGCACGAGCGAGTAGAGCTCCGACACTCAGCTGACTGGTAGATTGTGTCCGCAATTCAATAGCTGAAATAGAACGTTCAACCTCTTTGAATAATTCTGCAGTTTCGTTCGCCCTGTAAGCCATTATCAAGTGCCGAGTACTAGATCCTTCTCCACTGTCCCGCCGTTGTTCGGCTGTCGCCATGAATCCCGAAAATGCATCGGTATACGCTTCCGCATTGCCTGTCATCGATTCGATCACAACACTTAACCCAAGCACTCTGTCGTCTGTTGGGAACAACTGAAGAGCCAATTGAACATGCTCACGTGCCGACTCCCAATCACAAACCTTGATAAACGCGCTGATTAGCACTTTGTGTGATGAACTAATTCGCTCGTTTATGTGCGATTCAATAGATTGAGCTAGCGATCGTGTTAAGTATTCGATCCCACGCGCTGTTTCTCCTAGAGCCATGTCGAATATGCCTAAATGGAGGTAGGCTCCGCTCTCAGATAAAGAATCAGAAGTCACTTTTGCAAGTTGTTCGATTCGAACGCAGTAACTGCGTGAGTCTAAATATTCACCATTGAAAGCTGCGACATTTACGCCATCGCCAGATAATTGCATTTCCAGATTCGCATCCTCAAGCTGCTGGGCGATACGGATTCCGCTCTCGAGCAAAGATTGAGCACGAGAGTAATCTCCTCGAACCATGCCTACTGATCGACCAAGCCGTCCCAAAATATTTGCTTCGATCTTGCTGTCGGGTTCAGCCAGTTCCAGAGCGGCCTCGTAAACCTCTATGCCTTGCGACATCCCGACGGTATCGATGAATCTGATCTGGGCGATTTCCAAGGCCAAATCGATCATTCCGGCACCAACGTAATATCTAAACGATCGCTCGAAGTACTGTGCTATTTCTGAATCTCTATCAGTACCAGAGCCAGCAACAACTATTCCTCGCATCGCCTCTGCAAGAGATTCATCCACCATTTCCGAACCCGAAATCTCGATCACTCGTGTGTAGTGAATTGCAGCTCTCTCAACCGAAAACGTTTTCATCGCTTCTCTGGCGGCAAGAATCAACAACCGAACCAAACGCTGAACCTCGATCAACGGTCTAGCGTGCTCTGCATGGAACACCAGAACCTCAGATTGTTCTTGAAGACTGTTCTCAAATTCAGTTTCAAGGGCGTCTAAATATCGGGTGTGAATTTGTGACTTCCGGTGCTTTCCTATTCTTGATGCGATCACTTCACGAACAACCGGGTGCCTGAAACTGTACGAACCGTCTAGCTCAGGATCCTCCGATAAAAACTTTTGCTGAACAGCTTCATCGATTGACTCCGCAATTTCTTGAAGACTCCATGAATCGCCGCTGTTGGCGACAATCGATATTGTTGATCGCCTGATTTCTCGGGACGCGAGAGAGCACAGTTCCAGAAGCTCGATAGTTCTAGGCTTCAGCAAATTGAGCCGGTACTCAACTGCTAGCCGCAATGTGCTCGAAAGTTCACCATTTGAACTTAAGCTCGCCATCAAACCTAGTTCCGAAACAAATAAAGGATTTCCACCTGATCTCTCGAAAACATCCGCCCAGGGAATATCTTGTCCTGAAGCCTTTTCAAGTCTGCCTACGAGATCGCGTGTCTCTGCCTCTGTAAATGATTCCAGCATGATCAATTCGGAATCGGCGGTTCTCATCAAGCTGAGCAATGCTTGTTTTGAAACGACGGAAACATCTTCTAATTGCTGTCGGTATGTAGCAATCAAACCGACCGCTGCTCCTTCAAGTCCCGGCGCAATATGCGCTAGAAGCCGAAGGGAGTCTTCGTCAGCCCAGTTCAAATCTTCCAACACGATCAGAATGGGGCGCTCCGCTGCAACTTTTCGAACGGCTGCGGCGATCGATTCAAAAGCCACAAATTCACGCCGAGCACGTGTAGTGGGATCTAGGAGTGCCGCATCAGCATCTTCAAAATCGAGAGGGTTGGAAATACCCAGCTTGTCTAGAACGCTCTGCCACAACCAGTAGGGTGGAGTGCCGCCATGAGCAACGCTAGTCGAACGAATACCCACTACATTAGCCGATTGGGAGAGCTGTAGTACGGCGCTTGTAAACGTCGTTTTGCCGACACCTGATTCGCCAGCAACAGCGACTACGAACGACGCACCACACGACAACGCGTGCAATCGGTTGCGAAGGTTTTCAAGCTCTCGATTTCGACCAACAAAAAAATCAGGAAAGATCACTGCAGTACCCTTTGTGCCGATTATGCACGATTCCTGAATAGCAATTGGGTTACGTTTTGATTGGTCCGAGCATTGTCCGCAATCGAAATTTATTCAAACCGATCCGCGGGAGATCGACTCGTTACCGAAACGTTCGCGGATGGTGTCGAGAGCTTCGCTGGTGTCGGAATCTGCCATTGGGTTTTGATCAAGAAGCGATAGCTGTGCGGCCTGTTCGCCTAGACCCGATACGCCAACACCGATCAATCTAATTGCGTCACCACGCTGTCTCATGGCTGTCACTAGTAGGGCGTGGGCGGTGTCGTAGATCAGCTGGTCGCCGTCTCCGGGAGCTTGGAAAGTTCTCTGGCGAGTGATCGTTGTGAAGTCGCCATAGCGCAGTTTGATACTCGCACCGCGAGCGCGCTGTCCTGATTTGCGAAGCCGGGTCCCAACTCGTTCACACAATTTCTTCAGCGATTTTTCTAATTCAGATCGACTCGAGACGTCCTTTTCAAACGTCGTCTCTGCGCTAATAGATTTCGCCTTCACACGTTCTCGCAAAGGAGCGTTATCGATACCACGGGCACGACGCTGAACATGTGCCGCGTTGTTCGGTCCCAGAGCCCTACGCAGCGGACCTATCTGTGCAGCTGCGAGTTCTCCGAGTGTGGTGATTCGAAGCTTGCTCAACGCTTCGCCAGCCTTTGGGCCGATGCCGGGTAGGTTGCGAACTGGCTGCGGAGCGAAGAACGCCTCCGCTTCTTGTTGCCTCACCTGAAAGACGCCGTCAGGTTTGGCGTGTTCCGATCCTACTTTTGCGACCAGTTTGTTGGGGCCAATTCCAATCGATGCCGGAAGTCCAAGCGCATCACGAACTGCTTTGCGAATTCGATCGGCAGCGTCGATTGGTTCACCGTAGAGTCGCTCAGATCCCGTCATGTCGAGATAGGCTTCGTCGACGCTCACTGGTACGACGTTCGGAGAATACTCACGAAGGATGTTCATGAATTTTTTGGAGACATCTCGGTAGAGCTCGTGATTGCCTCGCATGTAAATGGCGTCGGGGCAGAGCCGACGAGCCACGGCGGTTGCCATGGCGGAATGAACACCGAATTTTCGTGCTTCGTACGAAGCTGTCGCTACGACTCCCCGAGGACCCGTGCCACCGATTACGACTGCTTTGCCGCGTAGGTTGGGGTCGTTTTGACGTTCGACTTCAACATAGAACGCGTCGAGATCAACGTGAAATATCACACGCTCTTTGTCGAAGTTTATTGAGTCGCCAGTCATACGAGCAGGTTAGCACCCGAGGTGGGGAATCTCGAAGCGAGTGGTGGCTGGGTTTTCATGAAGCTGCTGGCGCAATCTCGTGCCCTATATCCCGACCAACGTGGAGGGGTCTTCGGTGGGGCAGGGGTGATGGGAGACGTGACGTTCGCGCTACCCCGCACCAGATCCCTCGACTACGGATGCACTTCGTTCGGGAAATCGAACTAAGGCTTTCGGTGAGAGGAGCGATCGATAGTGAACAGTTAAAACTTACGAAAGTTCGTGGATTTGGCGGAGCGTGTTTGCCATCTCGACCGCTGCATCGGCGTAGCCGCTGGAATGGCCAATGCGAACCACAGCGTCTTCAGTGTTGTCGGTCGTAAGCACGCCGAAGATCACTGGCTTGCCAGAATCCATTCCTGCCTGAGCGATGCCTTCAGTTGCCGCTCGAGCAACGAATTCGTAGTGATCGGTATCACCTCGAATGACGACTCCAAGGCAGATCACCGCATCGATATCGCCACGATCGGCAAGTTGTCTTGCCACGACGCCAAGCTCAAATGCGCCCGGGATTCGAACGACAACCACGTCATCACTAGCCACCCCAAGTTCGCCAAGACGGTTGACTGTAATATCGGTCATCTGATCAGTTAGATAGCCGTTGAAACGCGCCGAAACTACTGCGATTCCAAGTCCCTTGCCATCAAGGTTCTGGTCGATCTTGCGAGGTGACATTACTTCGAGGCCTCGTCATCCGTATCACTTGGTGAAGCGTTCGGTGAGGTTTCGAGATCGTGTCCCATCTTGTCGACCTTGGTCTGCATGTAGAAACGATTTTCATCGTTGATCGGTGCTTCGAGCGGAAGCTGTTCGACCATCTCTAATCCAAATCCTTCAAGACCAATAACCTTCTTTGGGTTATTCGTCAGAAGCTTGAAGCGACGTACGCCTAGATCGTTCAATATTTGCGCCCCGACACCGTAGCGTCGAAGGTCCATCGGGAAGCCGAGTCGTAGATTCGCCTCTACGGTGTCCAACCCCTGATCCTGAAGTTCGTATGCCTTCAGCTTGTTCAGCAGGCCGATTCCTCGACCCTCCTGCCGCATGTACACCAGGACTCCACGACCTTCAGCAGCGATCTGCTTAAGCGCCATGTTGACTTGATCTCCACAGTCACAGCGAGTGCTACCAAACACGTGGCCTGTTAAACATTCCGATTCGACCCGAACTAATACTGGCTCTGAATCATCGATCTCGCCCATGTAGACGGCGATGTGCTCGGAAGGATCGACGAAGCTGTTGTACGCCACCGCTTTGAACACTCCATGCTCGGTTGGCAGACGGGCTTCTGCGCCGCGCTCAACGAGCTTCTCATGACTCATTCGGTAGGCGATTACATCAGCGATAGTGACGATTGGGAAGTCGTGCTTCTTAGCCGTTTCCTCAAGCTGAGGTCGGCGCGCCATCGTGCCATCTTCATTCAAGATCTCGCAAATAACTGCCGATGGGTGTTTGCCGGCAAGCGATACAAGGTCAACCGATCCCTCAGTGTGTCCGGCTCGAACCAGTACGCCACCCTCTTCGTATCGAAGTGGAAACACATGACCCGGCTGCACAAAATTGGCAGAAGTCGATTCTTCACTAGAAAGAAGCTGAATCGTGTGTGCACGATCTGCTGAAGATATTCCAGTCGTTATGCCGAATTTCGCATCGACCGTAACGGTGAACGCAGTTCCGTGCTCTGCCGTGTTCTTTCGAACCTGCATTGGAAGTCCAAGGCGGTCGAGATCTTCGCCCTTCATTGGAGTGCAGATCAAGCCTTTGGCTTCGTTAGCCATCATGGTGACCATCGCTGGCGTGACGTCCTGAGCCGCCATCACCATGTCGCCTTCATTCTCACGATCCTCGTCATCGACGAGAATCACGATTCCACCCTTTTTGATCTGTGCGATTGCACGTTCGACCGACTCGATTGCTCGAGCGTCGACGGAGTCGGGTATGTGTGGATTGATGGTCATTTTGTTCAAAGTGTTACTTCTGAAGATTGTTCAGGTAGGGCTCTACTAGATTCGCTACGTACTTTGCTGTTACATCGGCTTCGAGATTTACTTTCGAGCCTTCAGGTCGTTCGTTCAGCGTGGTGTGATCGAACGTAAACGGGATGATCGCGATGCTGAAACTATCGTCATTGCGATCGACAACGGTGAGGCTGGTGCCATCAACCGTGATGAAGCCCTTCTCAACGACGTTCTCAATTATATTCTCTGGCGCTTCGATAACGATCACTCGGGAATTGCCATCTTCGACTACCGATCGAATACTGCCAACGCCGTCGACATGCCCCTGAACCATGTGACCGCCAACGCGATCGCCATAGCGGAGTGATCGTTCCAGATTCACCTTGTTTCCGGGCACAAGGTCACCGAAGTTGGTACGTGTGCGAGTTTCGGGAACGGTTTCTACCGTAAATACGGAATCGTTCTCAGATAGTGCCGTAACGGTGAGGCAGGCACCTGCAACCATGATCGATTCTGAGATCTTCAAATCGTCGAGCACTTGATTGGCTCGGACAACGAGAGTTTCGCCGTCGTATGACTCGACGGTTCCTACTTCTTCAATGATTCCTGAAAACATGTACTAATTTTGCCTGAATAGCTCTTAGGTTGAGTTAGCGAGTTCTTGAAGCGAACTCGTTAGTCGCCCTTTGAAACGTAGCCTTGAACAAGAATATCGCCGTCGATGACCGTGTGGGTGAGGTTTTCGAGAGTTAGGGCGCTGTCTATTTCACTTATCCCCACTCCTGCAATCGCTCCCGGTGCGTCTACTCCGCCAATAATTTTCGGGGCTATGAACGCCGCTACTTTGTCGACGAGCCCGGCTTCAACGAACGCTCCGGCTAGTCCTGAACCGGCTTCGATCATGGCGTTGTGCAGATTGAGTTCTCCGAGAGCACCTACAACTTCCAAGAGGTCGACTTTGCCGTTGACTAGCCCTGCCTTGTGCACGGTGACCGAATCTGTTGGCGGAACTACGTTCGTGTCTTCACCGACTATCCATAAAACCTCTCCGGCTTCCTTGAGCAGCGGTGCGCCAGCAGGCATTCGTCCATTTGTATCGATGACGACCCGCAGCAGGGGCCGACCCGTCGGTTTGCCTTCCGAATCTCTAGCTGTGAGTCGGGGATCATCTGTGAGCACAGTACCGATCCCGGTGATGAGCGCGTCAGTCTGCCGCCTCATCTCGTGCACCCGTTGGCGTGAAGAAGAATTTGTTATCCACTGCGAATCGCCCGTGTGTGTGGCGATCTTGCCATCAAGACTAGTCGCCAGCTTCAGCGTTACCAACGGTCGGCGGGTCTTCAAATGGTGGGCGAAACCTTCAATGAGAAGCTCTGCGCGTTTGAGTTGCTCGTCATCGGCCGTCACAACAACCCCGACGCCCGCAGCTTTCAGTTGGCGAAATCCGTTTCCTGAAACGCTCGGGTTCGGATCTTCAAGCGGTGCAATGACTGTCGCTATGCCGGCGGCAATTATTGCTTCGGTGCAGGGCGGTGCAACGCCTTGAAATGCGTGGGGTTCAAGCGAACAATAGAGCGCCGCTCCACGGGCTTTGTCGCCCGCCTGCTCGAGAGCTATCGGTTCGGCATGTCTACCGGGGCGTGGCTCCGTCGTTCCTTCGCCAACGATCACACCATTGGAAACGACCACAGCACCAACTGACGGACGTGGAGCTACACCGCCCAAACCCTGTTCAGCGAGTTCAAGCGTCCTGTTCAGATATTTTTCGAGAGGCGTGCCAGATGTGCTGCTAATAACGAAACCTCAGCGTGTAATTACGAACGCTTGATGTGGCTGTCGAAATCGAGGTGAGCTCGGCTTGCAGTTGGAGATTCCTGACCCTGATACCTGCTGCTCAGTTCCTTAGATCCATAAGGACGATCGACCACAGTAGTCATCTGTTGGAACGAAATTTGGCCAATGCGCATACCGAAGTAGAGAGTGATTGGAAGCCGAGAAACGTTTGCCAGTTCGAGAGTGAGATTGCCCGACCATCCCGGATCGATAAATCCGGCGGTTGAGTGAATCATGAGTCCAAGTCGACCCAGCGAACTTTTGCCTTCGATGCGTGCCACAAGATCGTTCGAGAGAGTCAACTTTTCCAGTGTGCTGCCAAGCACAAATTCGCCCGGGTGCAGCATGAAGGGTTCATCGTCTTTGATGATCACTTCATCGGTGAGATTCGGAACTTCCTTGCGCAGATCGATATAGGGCAGGGTGGAGTTCCGGAATACGAGAATCGTGTTTGCAAGGTGGAAATCGACACTCGCAGGTTGAACGTCTCGGTCGGAGTACGGTTCGATTCCGATCTTGCCGGATGCGATTGCTTCTCTTATCGATCGGTCGCTAAGGACCATGCGAAATACCTCTGCACTGATGGGGTCTTGCCTGAGTCTTGCCAGATTCCTGAAGGCGCCAGCCAACAGCTGAGCTAATTATCTGACTACGAGATTGTAAGCGTTCGACTCGCGCCGCGGGCATCAAAGTATTCAACTTAACGCAAAAAGGGCGGATTCTTCGAAAAGAACCCGCCCTTTGATTGGTTTTAGAACCGGACTATCCGCCGATTGCAAACACTGCTTGAACCGTAACCGACAGGTTCACGTCGCCCGACGAAATCGGACTCGACTTGAACGCACCGTCCATGGCTGCGAATTCGGCTTGCGGGGCTGATGATGCCATTGGAACAGAACTACCGATTTCAGTTAGGTAGACCAACGGTCCGAGTGTCACACCCATTGCTCGAGCGTAAACATCTGCCTTAGCAAGTGCTTCCGCTGCTGCCATCTGGCGAATCTGCTCACCGTAGACAGAAGAATCGTCGACAGTGAACTGGATCGAGTTGATCCTGATCAAGTCGCCGCCGGCCGTAGCTGCTGTGTCGACTACCGGGCTGAGATTGTCGATGTCACGAACGGTTACCTGAACAGTGTTGCTAACGGTGTAGCCAGTGATTCGAGGCTCGCTGTGTCGACCCAATGAATCGGAAACTTCAACCCAAATCGTCTGTGGGTAAATGTTGAAGTTCGTCGTCACGATATCGTCTTCAGAAACACCGTTTTCCTTGATTGCTTCGAGTACGCTGTCCATCGCTTCCGCAGCGTTCTGCCGTGCATCCGAAACGGTGGTTTCGCGTGACTCAACACCGATTGAAACTTGCGCAACATCGGCTGGAATCTCGAGTGTTCCCTGACCTGTAACCCAAATACCTGAATTGGTAGCGCCTACTTGTGCGTTGTAGGTAGAGCCGAATCCATATCCGGTGGGTGCACCGATTGCGATTGGCTCGATTGCCGGAGCGTCGTAACCAGAAGCAACGACTGCTTTGCCGCTGCCAGAACTCGTGCCGCCACTTCCTGGTGCACCAATCGAAGGTGAATCAGAATTCGCACCAGCCTCTTCATTGGTCGATGAATCGGCGCATGCAACTGCAGCCAGTGAAAATACCGCCAGCGCTGCCACAAGCAGCCAAGCTGTGGGTCTTCGAAATGTTTTATTGGTCATGGCTATTTCCTTAGATCTTCGTACTAATAATGAAGAGATCGAGCATCGAACTCTTCATCTTGATGAACTGTATATAGCGATTCATTGAAGTTTGAATTGTCGCTGTTATAAGTAAAGACGAAGGAATGGCGATTTTTGTTCCATCCAGATTCGAAAGATCACGCAGGTACTTCATTCTCGATGTATTTTCCGAGAACTTTCTGACTGAACATGTCGTGATCCATCACCGGATTTACGGTGACGGTATTCCAGAGATGCAGATTGGTGACACGAACCAGTTCTGCCACGACATGAGCGTCGGCTGCCTTGATCACGTACCACTGTCGGTGGCCGATGGGGAACGCCCATCCGCCAACCAATTCAGCTCCGAGCTCTTTTGCTGATTCGCCTATCTTCATCAGTTGAGTGGAATTGGCTTCTGTATCGCCATAGCCCGATGATATGCAGGTTTCAGGTTCGTGATTCAGTTCCACCATGTAAACAGGCTGATCTATGCGATTCGAATCAGTGCCATGTTCATTGGCATTCAGAGTCATCAGTGATTCTCCATTCCGGCAGAAACGCCGTTTCTAGAAGGTGATTCGATGGGCTTGTTTGGCTCATCGATTTTAGCTGTATCTGGGATTTCGTCGTGGTTCACTTTGAATAGCGATGCCACAACGGTGATTCCCAATATCGAAATAACGACACCCAAAGAGAGTGATGCCGGCATGTGGTAAACGTCGCTTGCGAGCATTTTTGCTCCAACAAAAACTAGTACCAGCGAAAGTCCGTATTTGAGGAATACAAATTTGTGAATGACTCCGGCCAGTGCAAAGTACAACGATCGCAGACCAAGGATTGCTAGTGCGTTCGCCGTGAAGACGATAAATGGCTCATCGGTGATAGCGAATATTGCTGGGATTGAATCGATGGCGAAGGCAAGATCAGTCGCCTCGATAGCGATCAACACTGTCAGCAGGGGAGTGGCCAACCATTTGCCGTTCTTACGAGTGAAAAACTTCTGCCCATCGTATTCAGTAGCGGTAGGCACGAATCGTCTGAAGATTCTGACCATAGGGTTCCTGGTGGGGTCGGCTTTTGATTCGTCGTGAAACGCTATTCGTGCTCCACTGAAGATCAAGAATCCACCGAATATGAAGATGATCCAGTGAAAGTTAGCAAGAAGAGCTGCCCCCGCACCAATTAGGACTCCGCGCATAATCAGAGCGCTTAGTACGCCCCAGAAAAGCACCCTGTACTGATACGCAGCAGGGACTTTGAAGAAGCCAAAAATAAGCACGAATACGAACACATTGTCGATCGATAGCGACCATTCAATCATGTAGCCAGTCAGGAACTCTGTACCTGCCTGTGAACCGTGCCATATGAACACTAGTGCCGCGAATGCCATCGAAATACTGAACCAAACACCACTCCAAATGAGAGCTTCTTTTGGAGCAATAACTTTTGCTTTGCGGTGAAACACACCGAGATCCAGAGCCAGCATTCCTACTAGGAACGCACCGAAACCTATCCAGAACCAAATTGGAATATCCAACGCACGAGTCCTCGTGTATCAACGAACGCGCAAGCGCATTTGTTCATCGACACAGAAAAAATTGAAATTGAGGGTGTGTGCTATCGAAACTAGCGATGAAGAATCACAAGTTCGATAGTTAGGACGGTCTATTACCAGGGGTTGAAGTTGCCATCCGCGGACATTGGCGCATGACTATGGGGCCTGTAACTATTTCAAGGCTAAGAAATTCTGGGGCTATTGCTGACATCAGTGCCTGACGGCCAGGCGAAATCAGCGCTGTTCCCGAGGGATATTTCTGATTGTCGTTACGAGGTGACATCATCATCTCGTTTCGAGAGCATCTCGAGCAAATCGGTAACTGAGCGGTGTTCTTCTAGCGGGTGGCGAAGCTGCACATCGGCTGTAACTGAGTACTGGTTTTCTCGGCCATTTTTGGTGACCTGTATGAAACCAGCGTCAGTCAATTCGCGAATTATGTTCAGCACGGTGCGTTCGGTAATCCCCACAAGTGCACCGATTTCACGAACACGAATGTCTGGGCTTTTCCAAATTGAATACAACACGTGCGAGTGGTTCGTGAGGAATGTCCATGTTGTAGAAGCTTCAGCCAAGCGTCTCGCCGATACGTGAATCAGGAATCATGTAATTGAATACATGAATAGTAATACATGAAATAATGTTCATGTGTTAACAAGATATTAAGAGATTGTTACGCTGCGAACGGGCAATGCGAACGGGATTCGAGAAGGCTACTCGCCGCGAGCTCGGCGGAGTCCTGCCCAAGCGCCTATCGCTGCGAGAGCGAGGGCTGCAAGGGCGACCTGAAGCTGCCAGAGTGGAAGCGATATTCCGTCGTCGGACGTCGGCGATTGCAACTGTGGAGAAGTCTCTTGGCCGTATGCGAGGCCTGGTTGTTCTTCGAGTGTAGTCGCACCACCGTCAGAGCCGGCGTCAGAACCGGCGTCGGCTCCGCCAATCGAATCAGATCGATCGATAGATTTTGCCAGCTCGATTTCGTCGATGGCATCTTCGTCTTGAACAGCCTGTTCGGCGGTATCGACAAATTCATCCGCCGTTCCTTCAAGCGGAGCTTCGGCTGCAAGGCTGGGAGGTTCAGCCGTGAATGAACCAAACGCTCTATCTTCTGGGTCTGAACTCGGAGCTTCGGGTGCTTCTGCTTCAACGATCATTTCTGGTTCTGGAGCTGAGCCACCTGCTGCCATCGCAGGCGCAGCAGTAGCAGCTGGAGAGTCCATTTTCGTCACCACCGTGTCGCCCTTTGCGGCGACTACGACTGTTGCCATAGCACTGCCATCGTCGGAGCTAGCTGGTTCGCCCGGCGCACCTGCCGCTCCCGGATTACCTGGTTGACCAGGAGCACCCATTGCACCTGAGTCATCGGAAGATTCGGCGATGGCTGCCGCAGAATTTGTTTCATAACGTCGAGCCTCAGATTGCTCAACTACACCGGAAATATCGCCAATAGTCAGCAGCGCGACACTCAACGCAGCGATTCCAGCAATAATCGCCGGAGCAAGTGCTAGCTTTCTCTGAGGAGCAAATAGTTCTGCGAGTCGGCTAAGCCCAGATTCCGATCCCTCAGCTGCCGCAACCATCTCAGGCGTTATCGCAAATGAGCGTGGTGCTTCAACCTTTTCGATTCGGCCCAGCACCGATCGCAGTGCCTGCTGAGTAGAAAGGTCTTTTTCGAGCGCGGGATTCTCACGCATCATCTCTTCGACGATTTTGATTTCGTCGTTCGACGCGTTCCCATCAACGTACGCATTCACTGTGTCTACGCCGATATCACTCTGGTCTGTACGGCCGATCAGCCGATTTAGAACCCTAAATACCACTCTTAAAAATTTCTCCTTGTCTTATAGACGCATTGAGGCCGGTAAAAGTTCCGGATCCTGTTGAACACAGTCGCGCATTCGTGCTCTGGCACGGTTTAATCGAGATTTCACAGTGCCGATCGAAACGCCTATCGAATCGGCTGCTTCGTCGTACTGGTAGCCCTCGACATCGATCATCACCATCGCGAATCGATGATCGTCGGAAAGCCCCCCCATGCAATGTTCGATGAGCCGGGCAAGTTCGGCATTTAGGGCATCGGCGAGAGGATCTTGGGTGTCGTCTTTGACCGTTTCAGAAAAATAGACGATATCTTCGTCGATCGAAGATTCGGGACGACGGGCGATCTTTCGCAAATAATCCAGCGATGCGTTTTTGGCTATGCGGAACAGCCACGCTCGGAATATGCCGCCACGATAACTTGAGATTTTGCGAAAGGCAGAAATAAAGGCATCTTGAGTGATGTCTTCGGCAGCGGCTCGATTCCTCACTGTGCGCAGGACGACCGCGAATACCGCGTCTTGGTACTCGACTACTAGACGGTTAAACGCGTCGTAGTCGCCATCGCGGGTAAGTTGAATTAGTCGCTGTTCGTCGAAATTAGTCAATTTGGATCGTTGCGTGCCTGCTGTGCCATCGTACTCGCACCCCATCTAATCGGCACACACTGATCGAAACGTTACTTGGCGATTACGTGGAACTGGGCATGGGCTTGTTATATTCGTAATAGAGCGAATTTTCGTTCCTGAAACGGCCTACGGGCTTAGAGATATTTAATGCGATCAGCGCTTCGAGATACTGCCGAGACGATCATCACTGCTGTGGTGATTTTTCTTGTGCTGCAAGGAACGACTCAGAGCTTCCTGATCGAAGGCTCGTCGATGGAACCGACTCTGATTCAAGATGAGCGCCTGCTGGTGAACCGCTTCGTATACACGCAGTCGCCGCTCAGTCTGTTCGGTGCCGATGAATATTTATTTGGTGGGCCGAAGCGCGGCGATATTGTCGTATTTCACCCGCCAACCGGCTCAGATACCGACTTCGTAAAACGCATCATCGGAGTTCCGGGAGACTGGATCGATCTTGATGGCAACGCTGTTTACGTCAACGGTGAACGAACTGATTGGGTCGAGGTAACGACGGCTCGACGCAACGATGATTATCCGGTGCAGGTACCGCCGGGCGAGTATTTCGTGCTTGGCGACAACCGACGAGTGTCAGTCGATTCTCGCAACTGGGGATTTGTTGATGCCGATTCACTGGTTGGTCGAGCGTGGGCAGTTTATTGGCCCATTACCGAATTTCAACTTTTTAGCTAGTAGCTGATACTAGGCCGTCGTTCCATTGTCATTCTGAACTTGATTCAGAATTATTTTCAACTGGTAGTGAATCGTTACTACAGATGGGTTCTCGTGTTCGGCAGTAGCGATCAGCAAGAACAATAGATTCTTTCGCAAGTGATTCTGAATCAAGTTCAGAATGACAACACCGTTATTGAATTACGCCACTAACCCTAAATCCTGAGAATGAATTCAGGATGACAGGCGGTAGAAAAGCACAGTAGCCACTACCGACTCATGAAGTCGGCTATACGTTCACCAATCATCATTGCTGGCGAGTTGGTATTGGCTCTTGGGCAATCAGGCATGATCGATAGATCGGCGATTCGTAGGCCCTCGATACCGTGAACCTGTCCGTACTGATTTGTCACCGCCATCGGATCGTCAGCCGCACCCATTCGCGCCGTGCACGAAATGTGGTGCATCGTCTGAGCCCGGCTAAGTAGCCACTTGTCCAGTGTCTCGTCCGATTCCAAATCCTCAGGAAGCGGATCTTTCACTTCCTTCAATATTCCTTTGTACGCCGAGTGCTTGCCGAGTTCGATTTGCATTCGAACACCCGCCCTCATGCGCTCTAAATCGTACGGATGGTCGAGCAAGTGATAATCGAGTTCTGGCTGCTGGTGCGAATCGTTGGAAACCAGCCGGATTTCACCCGCTGCTTTCGCTAGATACAGACCAGCACTCATCATGAATTCTCGCAACGGCGAATTCCACCTCATCACAGCGATCATATCGTTGCGTAGTTCGGAATCTTTAGCTGTGTATCGCAACGCAGTTTTTTGTGGCCCAGTTTCAACATCTGGCATAGGGAAATCGTCTTCAGCGTGCCATCGAACAGCAACAGATGGGTGGTCTCGCAAGTTTTGGCCAACGCCTCGCATATCGGCGATAACTTCCACACCGGCGGCTTCCAATTGCTCTTTACGACCCAATCCCGAAAGCATGAGCAAATGTGGAGACCCAATTGGCCCCGCACTAAGAACTACCTCTTCGGCGTATGCCTGCTGAAGTTTCCCGTTCTTTTCGAATTCAATGCCAACGGCTTTTTTATTTTCGATAAGCACACGGGTCGTGTGGCTATCGGCACTGAGCGTGAAGTTCGATCGATCACGCGCCATCGTCAGATAGCCCAAAGCCGTGCTCCAACGTATGCCGTCGGGATTGTTCAACGGTAAAGGACCGACACCGCTTGAAGCAGGGTGATTGTGATCGTCAGTTCGTGCGTATCCAGCATCGGTGACTGCATTGATGAAAGCGGCTTGGTCATCTACTAATTCGTCAGGCTGATACCGTCGAATTACGATAGGCCCATCGTTACCGTGGTACTGGTTGGTGATATCGAGATCGTTCTCGAGTTTGTTCATAAATGGCAGCGACTTGTCGTACGACCACTCGTCGTTGCCATCCGCCACCCACATGTCGAAATCTTCTGGGATGGCTCGTAGGTACACCTGCCCGTTGATCGCGCTCGTTCCGCCGGTGATTTTTCCACGAGGAACAGGCATCTCGGTGTTCAGAGGAGTTGCCTTACCGGTGAACGCCCAGTTGTGAACTCCGGAAGGATCAACCGCCATGTCGGTACCAGTAGCGTGCCCCTGCCGAATTTCGTCAGGCAGTTCGTCAAAGTTGGCGTAGTCGGGTCCGGCTTCGATCAGAAGAACGGTGCGAGACGCGTCTTCCGACAATCGAGTTGCGAGTGCTGCCCCGGCTGAGCCAGCACCGATCACGATCACATCATATTTTGAGTTAGCCATTCGAGTGAAATTCCTTGGGTTGATGACGGATTAAAGCGCAGGGTTTGTTGGCGGAGTGCTGGACCAATCGTCACGTGACATGCCGTTTTTATCCCACACAACCTGCCCACTCTTGACCGTCATCTCGCACACGATTCGCTTGTCGGCTTTGTAAACCCGGTTTCCTGTTCCGTTATCGACCAAGCCAAACTCACCTTCTGTGATATTCAGCACTGCGATATCGGCAGGCTGGGTTTGCCCCAGATTACCGAGCTCAGGGTGACCAATGGCCACTGCTGGATCCCACGTCGATCGCTTCACGATATCCGGCAGTTCCATTCCCAATGCGAGTAGCTTCGTCATCGTCTCTGGCATCGTCGCCTGATTCACCATGATGCTGGCGCGGTGCATGTCAGTAGAAACCGTGTCTGGGATGAATCCCTGCTCGATAGCGGCCTTTGCGATGCGGAATGAGAAGCTGCCAGCACCGTGTCCAACATCAAACTGAACACCACGTTCGCGAGCTTCAAAGAATGCTGGTTTCACTTTGTCGTCGACGTCTGTCATTGGCTTTGAGAGGGCATAGCAATGGGTCACCATATCGCCGGGGCGTAAGTGCTCCAGCATCATCTCGCCCATAGGACGAGTGTGAATTGGTGACTGGTCGACCATCAGGTACACGCCGGTGTCTTCAGCTGCCTGAATACCACGATCAAGCGGTTCCCAGCCTGGTCCCATGTAGTGGGCTACTTTCACACCGACGATCAAATCGGGGCGCTGAGCTATTTTCATGGCCGTGAGTTCGGCATCCATGCCATCGAGATCTTGCTCGGGTTCACCGACCATTCCTTCGCCGGCGATATTTAGAAGTGCGAACACATTGGTGGTGGCAGGTGCAATGACCTGCTCGTTGAAATCGTCGAACGTTAGGTGACCTGCACCGCCAGCATCGACAGCCGTAGTCGTGCCTTCAGGCAAGCAGTGCGCATCGGGGAAGATGGCGCCGAAATAGCCGTAGAAGTGAGCGTGAAGATCGACCAGACCCGGCGTGACAACCATTCCCGAAACATCGGCGACAGTTCGTGCGAGGGCAGGGGAGATGTCTTTATCGACTAAGGCGATATGCCCGCCCGACGTCGCAACATCGAATTGACCATCGATGTTGTTAGCGGGGTCGATAACTCGCCCGCCTTTAAGGAGTAAATCGTATTTGCGGGTCGTTGCGTCTGTAGTCGTGTCTGCTGTAGTCACTGGGGCCTCCGAAATCACGTCGTTCTCTGGATGACGTGAACATAGTCAGTTGTGATGGGCGACATACTAGCGCGAGTGGAGAAGGTTTGTGTTGGACATCCCGACTCCTGTGGAGGGATCTTCGGCGGTTGGGATTGAGGTGAGTCAACGAGCGTTGCCCGGTGTAATGAAGCCTCTAACAGCTAGATTTATTCAATCAAACTCAGAAGTGGTGTAAATATGCACTCCCTATTCAGCCAATCGTGTCGTAACCTTGATAGCCGAGTTTGAAGGGCCTTTAGCTCAGCGGTAGAGCATCGGACTTTTAATCCGCAGGTCGTGGGTTCGATCCCCACAGGGCCCACCAAACTCGCGCCTAGCTCATCTTGAGCACATGACTTGAGTCAGTTCCACCCCGG
>JABIFF010000005.1 GCA_018650845.1 Chloroflexota bacterium
AAGCGGGTTGGGGATACGACGCTCTGTTTGTTCAACTTGGGCTTACAGGCTTCGTTCTTACTTTCTTCGGTGGTGCACTACTAATAGCTCCGTCCATAAAGAAAGCTCTCGCTGCTGTCAGGGAGCACGGTGTGGATTCTGGAGAGGCGAAATCAGCACTTGGCCGGCTGAATCTCATCTCTAGGCTCGATCTTCTACTTTTGTTTCTAGTTGTGCTGAACATGGTTTTGAAGCCAGGGCTCTAAGCTTTCGGGTTCTCTCGAACCGCTTCATTCGTACGCAATAAAAGGCGCCTACTTCTTCGGAAATGGGCGCTTTTTTATTTTTGGGATTTCACCGAAGCTTCATCGCACATGCAAGGCAAACACTCTCGATCTCTCAGGAAATGTGCCTCTGGCACCAGAAAACGTGCCGCTGGTACTCACAGCAAACTCTAAGGCTGTTGTAACCGTTTTGTAATGTTGCGCATCCAATAATTAGATCGCAGAAAACAAACACCAGTTATCCCTATCGCTATTTCAGGGATTAATAAAAACGGAGGACAGTTATATGGCAATGAAAAAGTTCATAGCAGGTGCGGTAGCTGCCTCTGCGGTTGCTGCGATTTTGCTGAATGCACGAAAGAGTGCATAAGCGTGCGTAAAGCCACCTGACCTTTGGCTTGCTAGCACCTCCGAAAGCATGGCCCGGGCGCAAAGCTCGGGCCTTTGCTTTTGCGTTAGTCGCGGGTTTAGCTCCGGGCATCACTGACGTGACTTGGTCGCCGCGGCAATCTACCCATCCTCTAACTCCTTCCCGAAGGAAGGAGGACTGGTTGTTCATATTGACCAATAGCAACTTGAGCAGCTTGAAACAAGTTCTCCCCCGGATAGGGGGAGTTAGAGGGGGAGACTGCAGCGTAAGCCGAGTCGTTCGACGACGAGCGCGACTAACGCCAGATTGCCGCTGCGACCAAGTCACGTCAGTGACGCCCGGAGCTAAACGAGATTGCAGCTCGGAGTTGAGTTACGTGAGTAACGATCGCGACTAACGCCATAAGCTATTGCTTTTTAGAACAGATGTTCTATTATTGGTCTTCCAGTCGATATTTGCTTCTCAAACACGAGAACTGCAAACAGTCCAAAAGTTGGGTCGACTGTTGAATTTGGCGGACTAAGCCCCGTCTCGCTTGCAGCGCTAAGCCCTGCTTATCAGGCTGGCGTTGATTGATTTTCAGGTCGGGTTTACGGCCTTCACCCTCCATCACGTAACGCGCCATCTATGAGACGAGCCATAACCAAAATCAAAGCACCAGTTCCGACTGTGAATTCCCAACCCACAGCACCTCGAAACGCCATCACCCAGAAGCCCCAGTCGTCAACCAAACCAGCAACACGCGATCTCTCAGAAAGCGCATCCAAGATGCTTGCGTGTTTGCGGATTCCTAATTTCCCGTGGCAGGTTGAGATCATGCGAAAGCCAGAACTTCACGATCGATCAGCGATCGTGGCTGGCAAGGCGCTAGATCTTGCTGAAGAGCTAACTGCAGCAGTTGGCACATCGGGTACAGCAGCATCGAAAGCCGCAGCAAAAAATTCGCTTTCTGCCCGGGTCGTTCTCGCAGCATCGCCGGACCTAACCGACGTGATGCCGGGAATGCCTCTCACAGAAGCAACGTCACGCCATCGGGGCGTGTTGATCATCGAAGCCGACACTCCGCTCTACGCCCTAGTCTTCGATGAAATCATCGAGAATCTGGAACAGCTCGTACCCGATATCGAGGCAGCGGCTCCGGGTCTTGCTTACGTGGGTATCTGGGGACTCGAAAGTCTCTACGGAGATGACGCACACGTCGTGCGACTACTTGCAGGTGCTGTCGATGGTTTCGACCTGCGTATCGGCGTTGGCGATAACAAGTGGCTGGCGTACGCAGCATCGCTACTGAGCCGGGTCAACAGCGGTCGAAAAGTAACGGGCGAACCGGGTCGATTCCTCGACCAGTTCCCGGTCGATTCACTCCCAGTCCCCTACTCACTCGTTAAAAGGCTCCATGCTTTTGGGCTAACGACGATGGGCCACATTGCCGATATTCCACGAGGACCTATGGAGGCGCAGTTCGGGCAAGCAGGGGGAACGGCGTGGGATTTGGCGAACGGTATCGATAACCGTCCGCTAATGCCAAAGCGAAGCGTTCTTGGTGTTTCAGAGCATCTCGATTTTCCAGACCCCACAGTGAGCATGGCAACTATCGTTCCAGCTATCGAAAGCTTGCTTGGTCGGGCATACGGACGATCCCAACTTTCACGACGTTTTGCCCGGCAGACAAATCTCCAGTCGCAAGTTTTCCAGCATGCTCCGTGGACCATGCGAGTTTCGTTTAAAGATCCAGCGGGAAACAAAAACCAGGCGCTGTTTGCGATCAAGTCGAAGCTCGACATGGCCGAAATTCCGGGGCCTCTCGAAGATATGCGAATAACGCTTTCGGGCATCACTGGCGAGGCGGGTCGGCAGGAATCGATGTGGAAAGAGGTTAAACGAGATACCGATCTACAGGAGACGATTAGCCAGCTTCGATCGCGCTTGCGAGTAGCACCGCCGATCTACCAAGTGCGAGAGCTAGAACCGTGGTCGAGAATTCCTGAACGCAGGTACGCGCTGGTCCAACTAAGCAGTGGTGGTGGTGGTGAAGAAGAGGAGACAGCAAAAGTTGGCTAAGACCGGTTCTCCCCCGGACAGGGGGAGTTAAAGGGGGAGACTGCGCTGCGAAGCCGAGTCGTTCGACGACGAGCGCGACTAAGAAAAAAACATGCCTACACCAAGCACCACACATTCAGGCGGCATCAAGCCGCTAAACGCCCCACGGGTCGTTCATGTCCGAACTGATTCGAACGGCAATCCGACTTCGATACAAGCTCCACCAGCTATCGACTCGCCGCGTGCTCGACGCACCGCCAACAGACGCCGAACCAACCCACGCTCTTCAAGAGCGAGGGAACAGAGCAAACCTCAGCGCACTTTGCTTTCCGACGGAAAGTGGATGAAGGTCGCAGAAATTGAGAACCTGTGGAAGGTGAACGACGAGTGGTGGCGAGGACCAGAAGAAGAAATCGCCAGGCTCTACTACGTGCTACGACTCGAAAGTGGACAGCAGATAACCGTCTACCTCGATCTAATCGCTAACAGCTGGTTCCGACAGGCCGGATAACAACTGCTAAAGCGCAATTACCAGACCAGCACTTCATCCAAGTGAGGCTTGATCTTAGCGAAGGTCCGGCTGACACTATCGACTGTCGTATCGAACGAGTGCATCCCATTTACCCGAGCGACTTCTGCACCTTCATCAAGCAACTGCTGATAAGCGTTTGATTCAATATCAAAAGCACGATTATTTTCTAATCGCAGAAATCTATCGACAGCAACTTCCGCATCAGCCGTTAGGTGGATCGAAACATCGGGCTTGACCAGCGTTTCAGCAAGATCTCTAAACCAAGGGCGGTTGTGTATCGCATCTTTCACGATCGTTGCCAATTCAGGAGCTCTAATCAAAAGAGCACCGATGGAAGACAAAAGATAGCGATCGGCAACAACAATTTTGCCCTGCTCTAGCGCGGGAAGAATAATGTTGTGGCTAGTGTGTAATTTATCGGCCATATAGGCGACTTCATATGCCAGAGGGTCGATTTCAGAACGACGATTCTGCCTATGAAAAACCTGAAACATTGAAGATCGTTTAAGGCGATCAGACGGCAGTTTTACACGAAGTACATCGTAGCCATCAGATTCAAGCTCACGGCACATCTTGCGTACGATCGTGCTAGCACCGCAACCGTTCATCCCTTCAACGGCAATGAATCGGCCAGACGTATCGTGGCTGACTAACTGAAATGGGTCGCTTTCAGCGGTCTTAGCATCCTGATGGTTGGTCAATCGAGCTCCAAAGAAATCTACGAAAATTCCGAGACGAGGTACAGATACAGGGCTAGATGAGTGTTGCTAAAAAGCCTGCACATCCATGCCCACACAACACGCACTAGCGAATCTATACCGGTGCACAACCGACACTACATAGAAATTAAATACGGCGTATCACTAAAAAACATCTTTGTTGAGCTCAATTACAGCTTTCATAGGGCGCGAACCGCTTCTACGCCCTAGCGCCCAATCGACACAGCTTTCGATGAACGGAACAGCTTTATCAATCTCAACAACATCAGTTATCAAGCTTTTGAACGGCTGAGGGTTTCCTGATAGCAGTTCAATACTGGCTTGCAAATCTGTCAATGAGATTCCTCGCTGGCCAGACATTTTCACAGACTTCCCCGTGGATAAAACAAACTCTTGAAATGCTCCTGCGTTCGGAACACCACTGTTGTTACGACGTTGAAGTTCTGAAAGATTCACATCGCCCCCAGGCAAAGAAATAACCGATGGATTCGAAGCAGAGACGAAATTGATCAACCCGCCCGGCTTGAGATAGGCCAGAGCATCTAGCGCTGACTGCTCGACAGCTTCAGCAGAGGTACAAACAACTACCGCTTCCGGGCCAATACCGCCAAGATTTCCAACAACAGTGTCGGCAACCGAACTCGTTCTAGAAATCACATCGGAAGTTTCAAAATAGCCATGGTCTACAGCCCAACGATACCGAGGTGATGAGCCATGAATCATCAATACCGAACGGTAACCGGAAAGTCGAAAAACAATCGAATTAATCAGCGCAACAGGACCGTCACCAACTACAACTGCACGCCGTACTCCCAGCGAATCCCTTACGGTGCTGGCGAGCCTCGCTGAATATATAGCGGTGGCAACAGGCACGATCATAGTGCCGATAGGCTTCAGCATTCGATGCGAAATTCGATGAATTAGCCATGGAACCGATTCGGCATCTTGAATCAGCACTCGACTCTGAAGCAAGCCGTCGTAACTAAGCCCCAATATTTCGTCAGGGTTAACCGGGTTTACGGGATTGAATACAACAGCATCACCCTGCTTCCAGCTGCTAACTGATTCACCTACCGCAACAACTATTCCAACTCCCTCGTGGCCCAATATATTCGCAACGGCATCTTGCCCTCTGCGATACACCTGAATATCAGTCCCGCACAGCCCTACGAATCTGGGAGCGACTACCACGTCGTGAGGTCCGCATTCTGGCGTGATGGTTGTCGATAAATCAGCGCCCGAATATCGATTACGAGTCAGCGCTAAATGTTTTTTGGCTCTTGCAGGTGAAATTTGCGGAATCTCCAACTACCACCGTGAATTTACTCACAGCGGTTTTAGCACCAGCAACACATCTTCACGTGATTACATTTACGCATTTTGTAAATAATCAGCCCAGCATATCATTTGCAGAGCAAAGATTTATAGCGAAGATTTACTCTCGATTAGCCGAATATTCCTATATAGCATTTCACAATTCAAAATATCGATTTACGGCAAATTACTCGCAGTACAGACTGCCGTGACATACGACATTAACGTTGGGAGATCATGAGCCAGTAAGGCATCCTGTGCAGTCCTAGCCTCGCGCACGTGGGCAACGCACGCGCTGGCGAGAAAACCTTGCATACGCAAGCACGACACTGAGCGAGTAGAAATGGCTCGATGGACAAGTTCTCAGAAATAGAAAAAGCCCTACCAGCGAAAGAAGTTGTTGGGTCACCCGGTCGAACGTCCGAAACTGCAGGGACTACCGACCCGCGCTACGAAACAAAATCTCGGCGGCGACAAGCAACTTTCAAATCGAAAGAGGCTTCTTCGCCAGATCCAGCGCCAAATCGGACGTCAGATCAAAGCGACAATCCTGCACATGATGGCTGGATCAGTGGTGGGCGTGGCATCACAGGAGTGCTCAACGATGAACACGCCGAACTACTAAAAACACGTGGAACTGAACGCGACCAGCGGCTCGACACTGTCGATTCAGCCACCCGTAACCCTGCCGCAGAGAACGGGCCAACGGCACACTACGCAGAGCTTCATGCTCACAGCAACTACTCGTTCCAAGAGGGAGCATCGGAGACTTGGGATTTACTGCTCACCGCCAAGCAGCTAGGGCTTCACGCCCTCGCTATCACCGATCACGATAACGTCAGCGGCGTTATGGAATTCGCCCAAGCTGCCAAAGAACTTGGTATCAAACCGGTCATCGGCATTGAAATCACTCTGGCTCACGGGGTTGATGAACCAACCGGCACAGAACACGAACCGGCCGAACGCCCGCACATAACCCTTCTCGCAGAAAACACCGCTGGCTACCGAAACATATCGCTACTCACCACGCGTGCGCACATCGATGCCCAAGAGCGTAACGATCCACATCTCGATCCTGCCCTACTCGCTGAACATTCAGAAGGTGTTATTTGCCTGTCGGGCTGTCGACGAGGAGAGATTTCCAAGCTGGCATCAGCTGGTGATATCGATTCAGCCCAGCGTGCCGCCAGCAAGTACATAAAAATCTTTGGGAAAGAAAATTTCTTTCTTGAGTTGCAGCAAAATCTCGTCATGGGCGATGTTCAGCGCAATCGACATATGGCGGCGATCGCTGGCGATTTAGGTGTAGGAATCGTTGCCACCAACAACGCTCACTACCACGTTCGGGATAGGCACCGACTCAACGATTCGCTGGTTGCGATCAAGCACAACAAGTCGCTCGAAGCGAGCCACCGAGAACGTCGACCCAACGATCAGTTCTTTCTGAAATCACCTGAAGAAATGAGTGTTCTTTTCAGCGAGCATCCTGAGGCAATATCGAACACCGTCAAAATTGCCGACAGGTGCCAGTTCGATCTGACTTCCGATGCTATTTACGACTTTCCGTCCTACGAATTCTTACCACCCGGGCACACTGAATCGACGTACCTGAGGAAGATCTGCGATGAAGCAGCGGTGCGGCGGTACGGCAGCCTCACGCCAGAAGTAACAGCTCGACTCGACAAAGAATTCGATCTGCTGGAAAAGCACGGTCTTGTCGGCTTTATGCTGCAGTACTACGACATCATCCGAATCGCCCGTGAGGTGCAAGAAGATCTCGGACTAGTCGAACCGGGACTGCCAATCGAAGAGAATCCACCGGGTCGAGGTCGTGGATCGTCAGTGGCGTTGCTGATCGGTTATCTAACCGGGTTATCGCACATCGACCCGCTCAAATTCGGGCTAAGGCTGGATAGGTTTTTACCCGAAACCACTGATGGCGAAAAACTATCTCCACCCGATATCGATCTCGACTTTCCACGTGAAATCCGCGCTGAACTAATCCTGCGAATTCACGAACGCTGGGGCTACGAACGCGCCGTGCTCACAGGCATGATTTCGACCTACCGAATTCGTGGTGCAGTGCGTGATTTGGGCAAGGCTCTGGGCATAGCTGAAGACGATCTGGGCCGACTCAACAAACGGCTCGATGGGCACAGTTCCATTCCGGCTTTAGCAAAAGAAATGGCAGAGCTTCCTGAGTTTCGAGATCGAGTCGACGCGCCCGTGTGGCAGATGCTCATCGAACTCGCACAGCAGTTAAACCACTTTCCAAAATACCTCGCACAACACCCCGGCGGAATGATCCTCTCGGCACGGCCTCTATCGGAAACCGTACCCCTTCAGCGCAGCGCCATCGACGGTCGATACATCTGTCAGTGGGACAAAAATGCCTCCGAAGACGCTGGTTTCGTGAAGATAGATTTTCTTGCGCTTGGCGCACTTTCACAGTTATCGGAAGCGCTAGAACTCATAAGAAAACAGACTGAAGAAAGAGTCGATATTTCTCGCATCGACTTCGAAGATCACGCCGTTTACACCGATATTCACAACGCCGATACGATCGGTGTTTTCCAGATCGAATCAGCGGCCCAAATGCAGACCGTAACCCGTCTACGGCCGCGTAACCTGACGGAAATGGCATGGGAAGTCGGAGCAGTTCGACCGGGCGTTGGTGTGAACGATGGCGTGACGCTTCTAATAAGGCGTCACATGGGTAAAGATCCCGACTGGAAGTACGATCATCCGCTTGAAGAAGCGGCTTTGGGACGTACGTATGGCGTGCCGCTTTACCAGGACCAACTTGGCGAACTGGCGATGCACGTAGCTGGCATGAGTGCGGTCGAAGGCGACCAAATGCGTCGTGCGTTCACTCGGCGAAATAACGAGCGACACATAGCGGTTTGGAAAGACAAGTTCATCACCGGTGCGCTAGCGAAAGGTGTCCCACCCGATGCCGCCGAACGCGTTTTTGGAAAATTCCACGGCATGTACCAATTTCCAGAAGCACACGCCTTTGCCTTTGGCGTAACGGCATACCAAATGTCGTGGCTTAAGCACTACTGGCCACTCGAATTTTTCGTGGGGCTCTTCAACAACCAGCCGATGGGTTTTTACAACCTTGAAACGCTAAAAGAGGATGCGGTTCGGCACGGGGTCAAAGTACTGGGTCCCGACATAAATCTAAGCGGTGAAAAGGCTGTGATTGAGAACGGCGCGCTGCGTATGGGATTCACTCACGTGGCGAAACTTCGAACCGCTACAGCCGCGCCGATTATCGAAGAGCGGGCTAAAGCTGGAGAGTTTGTATCTCTGGCGAATTTCATGTCTCGAACCGGAGTTCAGCAGGAAATTCTCGATCACCTATCGGCGGCTGGTGCGCTAGATCAGTTCGACGAAATCGCCGATCTTGATCGTGAGCCACCGACGGTCGCCGACCGTAGGCATCTTCGCTGGGAATCAGGCCTGCGCTATCGCCCACGTGGCGAGAAGAAAGATGGCTCACGTCAGTTGGCGTTCGAGATGCCTGTAGAGCAAGACGTAGTGGCACTACCGAACGAATCGGGCTGGGATCGCATGATCGGCGAGTACTCGGCGACCGGCGTGTATCCGCAGGGCCACTTGATGTCGAAGATCAGGCCGCACTTGCCTTCGACAGTGATACGCAGCGAAGAGGTTCGAAATTATGCGAATGGTGATCGAATTTCAGTGGCGGGTCTTGTGATCAGGCGACAAAAACCAAATGGCAAGACAGTCTTCATCACGCTTGAAGATGAGTTTGGTCATTCGCCTTTGATCATCTGGCCAGCGATGTACGAACGGTTCAAGCTACAGATCAAAGAATCGCTGCTCCTCGCCACCGGCACAGTATCTCGACGCGAAGGCACAATGAACATCGTCGTCGAAACGATCAAGCCTATCCCGGAGTCGGTTCCAGATTTCCATTCAAGGGATTGGGGTTAGGGGTTGGAGCTAGAACGAGCACTAAAGCGTTACCCCCGTTCGCAATAACGACCTTATAAAAAGTGGCATCCTGAGGTTCTCGAAGGAGACAGATCACTCGATGTAGGGACCATACCCGAACGGCTGAACGGGCAAATCCTGAACCAAGTTCAGAATGACGAGTTGGGTCAGCTTCGCTACCATCAACTTAGGATGAACCGAGTGGCGGACGATGGAGTCGAAATGGCAAAAGTAAAAATCACAGAGACGGAAGATGGGCCACTTCTCGTTGAGGGCCAAATTCAGCTAATCGACGCACGTCGAATCGAGATCGAAACGCGCGGCAAAGCACGCCTTTGCCGATGCGGCATGTCAAACAAAAAGCCGTTTTGTGATAACTCGCATAAGTCATCTGACTTTGGTGCGGAGAGCGGGCAAACGGAAGAAGAATTTCTCAGTCCAAAACCAGTTTCGAGACGACGCGAATACACAGGTGACGGAATCAAAGTCAGCTTCGATGCATCGGTATGTATCCATGTTGCCGAGTGCCTCAAGCTCATGCCCGAAACGTTCGATCTACGATCACGACCGTGGATCAATTTGGAGAGCGCCGACATACAGAAAGTCGTCGATACGGTCCGCAACTGCCCAAGCGGTGCGCTGCGGTACGAACTTGAAGATCAACAATCGGCCAAGATCGAGCCGGAACCAGCTGAACCAACAGTAAGAGCATGGCGCAATGGGCCTTTGAGAATCAGAGGTGAAGTCGAAATCGTCGACGTTAAAGGCGACACGGTCCTCGAAGGCGATAGAGCAGCCCTGTGTCGATGTGGAGCCTCACGAAACAAGCCGTTTTGTGACAATACCCATAAGCTGATCAAATTCGCAGCCACCACTTAATTTTGTGTGTGACTCGATTACGTAAACGGCACTAATTCAACATCTGCTGGCAAATACAGCGGATGTTTTGGGTGCCCTGCTGCCGTCAAACCGAAACACTTGACCGGCTTGCCTGAACCAGCGACTAAATCCAACACCACAGCAGATCGTTCGCTATCAGCCGCGCCATGATTACCCCAAGCGATGATCACGGTTTTGGCACGTGACAAAGCCAAGCCAACCTCAGCATCGTTGTCATCGCCAACAGGATCAGCAGAAGCAAAAAGCAGCGCAGGTTCGGTAGCCATAAATCCGAATAGATTCACGATTTCAAGCCGACCAAATCCTTCACGCTTCGCAAACCCAATGCAGCGTTTGATCGTCGGATCATCGTGATCAGCATCGGCTGTCGAAGGATTCAACATCACGAACACGCAGGTCGATGAGCCACCGAACTCACGCGTCAGTAGATATCGATATCGACCATCATCGGAATAACGGGCTTTGTCGGGAACAGAGCTCATGCCCTGAGTTTAGTGAATACTCGAGCCAAGCAGAGCCTGTTGTCGAGGCGAAACAACCACGATAGGTCCGGGAGCTCGATGAACCAGCCAGTCGGCAACACTTCTACGCATCCAGCGAGTCAGACCACCAGCACCACGTGTGGTCAGAACAACCACACTACCCGGACGTCGATTCATTGATCGAATGATTGATTCTCCGGGATGCCCGGTCATTAGTTCAGGAATTGCCAGAACTTTGCGTTTCGCCAATCGTTCGGAAAGTCGCTCAAGATAGGCACCTGCCACATCTCGTTCCTCTGAAGTCGCCTGTTCATCAATCACCCGCAACAAGTAGATCGGTGTCAAAGCTGATTGAGCGAACGAAATCGCACTCTCAAGCGCAGTCTCTGCAAGTTCCGAGCCATCCAACGGGACGATGACGCTCGAGTTTGGCTCGGTGTGCCCTTCAATGCGTTGCACGTTATCGGAACGGACGACATAGACAGGAACCGAAACCTCGGAGATGACGGCATCGGTAACACTACCGAGAAGTCCTCTGGCAATACCAGAACGACCACGAGTGGTCATCACGATTAGTTCGACATGTTCATCTTCGGCATGCTGCACGATGGCATCGGCAGCAGCACCAGTTCCAACGTGAAAGCATGCACCGTAGCCACTATGTTTGAGTGATGACGATACTTCCTCGAGATAGAGCTCTGAGTCGTCGTAAACCAAATCGCCGGGCTTGCCGCTTGCGACTGTAACAAGGCACAACGTTGTGCTCGATTTATCGGCGAGAGATACAGCGATGGGCAGTGCCATTTCCGCTAACTGCGACCCATCCAAAGGCACCAGTATTTTATTCAACATCACACCGCTCTCCTTCTCCACAACCCACTCGCGAACTAGGCGCTCTTTACATTTCGGGTAGCGACAACATCGCAACCGGTTCCGAGCACGTCGGCAATCAACACATCGCCAACCTTGATTGGAGCTTGCACTCGAACGCCAGTAATTTCGTCCATAGCCTCAAGCATCATGGCTTTTGGAATAGGAGGGTTGGTTCGCACGCTCACTAGCGGCCAATCGCCACCATCAACAGGCATAGAGGTTGTGACCGTTCGACGTGGGTCGAAAAGCTCGGAGGCGACATAGTCGTTCGCCAGCTTGCAGAGGTGATTCTTCACCCCGGTTACGCCGTCTTCTTTTGTCCACTCCACGTCAACCGGGCAGCTCACCGGGCAGACGATACATACGATGGTGGAATTCAATCTTCTATCTCCGCTGTGATTTCGTTATCTATGACGTTTTTGAAGCGCCCTTTACCAACTCGTACCCGAATCATTCCCGCCGGTTCCATGTGCGGCATCTTCAAGCGCCTGAGCACTTCACCGCCGCTCTTGAACACGACCGATTTGTCGTGCTCTTCCTTCCATGGACGCATAGTGAAATCGACAGCGTCTTCACCACTGATCGTTGCTGGAAGAACGTATCGCAATCCCTCTCCCGCTTTCATCGTGATCTTCGGCTCGGGGAGTTGACCAGTCATCGCCCACTGCGCCGCCGCCACGCCAGCCTTCTCAGATTCGAGAGTGGCGAAGTCGACTACGTCGTGCACTTGAAGCACGTTTCCACAAGAGAAGATTCCCGGAATGGAAGTTCGGAATGAATCATCGACAACCGCGCCGTTTGTAGCTCGGCTCATCTCGACACCCACGCCAACAGCAAGTTCTGTCTCTGGAATTAGGCCAACCGATAGAAGCAGCGTGTCGCACTCGACGAATCGCCTTGTGCCTTTTATCTCGCCCATCTTTGGTCCGACTTCGGCAAGAGTCACCCCAGTGACACGTTCCTTGCCGTGAATCTCGGCAACCGTAGTGCTGAGATAAAGCGGAATATCGAAATCTTCCAGACATCGAACTAAGTTTCCGGCGATTCCACTTGGCTGGGGGAGAATCTCAGCCACGCAGACAACTTCAGCCCCTTCGAGCGTGAGTCGTCGAGCCATAATCAGCCCGATATCGCCGGAACCTAAAATCACAACTTTTCTGCCAACGGCCAAGTTGCGAACGTTCATATAGTTCTGGACCGACCCGGCAGTGTAGACACCAGCAGGTCGAGTTCCAGCAGTTCCGATAGCGCCACGAGTTCGCTCACGACAGCCGGTGGAGATAATCACCGCACCAGCTTGAATCGTTTGAATACCCTTTTCGTTCCGAACGGTGATCAGGCGATCATCCGTCAAATCGGTAACCGTAGTTTTGAGCCACGTTTCGACCCCACGTTCATTTACGCGGTCTTCGTAAATCGCAGCATATTCAGGGCCTGTTAACGCCTCTTTGAACACTTTCGTTCCGAAGCCATCGTGAACCTGTTGGTTCAAAATGCCGCCGACACGATCATCACGTTCGAGAAGAATTACGCGTTTTGCGCCAGCGCCTTTGGCCTCTGCAGCAGCAGCAAGCCCGGCAGGACCTCCGCCGATGACAGCGACGTCGGCAATTTCGGGAGCGCTAGATGCTGTCACCATTACTTCGCCCCAGCTTTCTCTTTGGCTCTCTTCGCTTTGCTCTCGGCTCGGAGATCTTCAGTCGTTCCGAGGAACAGCCACGAATCGCCACCATTGAGAGTTATATCTTCAGGAGATTTACCGTTCTCGAGCAGCAGATCGACAATTCGAGGGCCGCAGAAACCACCCTGACATCGTCCCATCGTCGCCCGTGACCGGTACTTGATTGCATTGAGAGAAGTCGCATCTAGCTTGTTGTTGATGGCGTCGACGATTTCAGTCTTGGTCACCATTTCGCAGCGACAAACCACTTCGCCGTAACCGGGGTCTTCGTTGATCAAGCGATCGACAGTTGAAAGAGTTTCTTCCCTTGTGCGGTGCACCGAAGACCACGTCTTCTGGAAGTTAGAACTTTCGCCTGCGGGGATACGTTCACGCACCCAACTAGAAACATGTTCGGCAATTGCAGGAGCGGCTGTAAGCCCTGGAGACTCGATACCAACTAGCTGCATCACACCCGGTGCCTCTTCGACTTCTTCCACAACAAAGTCGCCGAATCCACCTTCTTTTGAAGTCACGAGTTTGGGTCGCATGCCGGAATAGGCGGTGATCACATCACGAGGCGATAGCCCTGGCAAGAATTCAGCGGCTTCCTTAAGAAGCTGTCGACGAATCTTTGAAGTAGTCCGAACGTCGTCACCATCATTCGTATAGTCGGCAGATGGACCGAGGAGGATGTTGCCATCAGTCGTTGGAGTGATGTGAATGCCGAGTCCTGCGCCACCCTTTGGTGGAACCGGGTAAACCATGCTGTTGATGAGCCCACCAACTCGCTTATCGAGAATTACGTACTCACCTCGACAAGGCCAAACACGCCAGCGATGAACGCCGGTCATTCGAGCAATCTTGTCGGAGTTGAGACCGGCTGAGTTGACGATCAATCCCGCACTGATCGTCTCGTTTGGGGTCTCAATTTCGAATGCACCTTCAGTGCCTTTGATGCTGGTAACTGGCGAATCGAGTTTTATATCTACGCCGCCGGCAGTAGCAGATTCCGCCAATGCGATTGTCAGCGAGTAAGGACACGCGATGGCAGCGGTTGGAACGTTTAGTGCCCCTGCGCCTTCGATGTTCGGTTCCATCTTTTTGAGCGTGGCGCGGTCGATGATTTCGAGATCAGGGACTTCGTTGGCATCGCCCTTGGCTTTTAGTCCCTCAAGATCGGGAACTTCAGCTTCGCCTAGAGCAACAATTACCTTGCCGACACGCTTGAAGGGAACGTCTAGGTCGGCACAATACTGTTCGAACATCTTGGCGCCAGCGACGTTGAATTTCGCTTTCACCGATCCGAATGGAACGTTAATGCCAGTGTGAACAACACCACTGTTTTTGCCGCTTGTTCCACGAGCTACGTCAGCAGCTCGTTCGAGCACGGTGATCCTGAGATCGTATCGACTCAGTTCACGTGCGATTGCACTCCCGACTACTCCACCACCGATGATTGCGACATCGTATTTTTCAGACATAAAGTCTCCACGATTCCGCCGACTGCGTTGTGGTCTGATCTCGTGAAAAGCACTAAATACAAACGACCACACGGAGTGGGATTGCTGCGGGACAGCCCAACTCACCGCCGTAAATCCCCCCCGACGGAACAATGCTTTGTAGGGGGTTCTCCAAAACCTTAGCTCGCACCTTTAGAGCGGAAGCCGAAAATGCCTGAGCATCTCGTGAGGATGGGCGATGCTGGACATGAGCCTATTTAGGCGTAAACTCCCGCCGGTACGAGGTATCCGCAAACGCACCAGAAAAATAATTCGGAGAAATCGCATGACCATCGACGTCGCCACCGGAATCGCACGAATCCTCAAGCAAGAAGGCGTTCCGTGGGTATCCACCTTCCCGGTCAGCAAGGTCAACAACTCGTTCGGTCGAGAAGGCCTAAAACTCCTCATGATGCGAGACGACCGCTACGCCGTGAGCGTTGCTGATGCGTATTCCCGAGTCAACAACGGCAACAAGATTGGCGTGTGTACATTCTCTGGCGGTATCAACGCAGCAGGTGAGCAGGTTGCCTACTCAGGGATAGCGCAGGCATACGAAGACGGATCGCCAGTGCTTTGCATAGTCGATGCGGTGCCAGCCGGATCAAGCCAGAACACTCGGTTCGATCAGGATGCCAGCTTGCGCGGCGTTTCGAAGTGGTACGGGTATATCGACAAGCCAGAACGCACTCCCGAATTTCTGCGTCGAGCGTTCACCATGCTCCGATCCGGTCGACCTGGGCCAGTGGTTCTCGGCATTCCGAACGCAGCCGCTACCTACGACGAAACAGCCGACCCGTACCGTTCACCAAAGGGCTGGAAGTCACTCCCTGACCCTGAAGATATTCAAATCGCTGTCGACGAACTCAATGCTGCAAAAAGTCCGATTTTGTTCGTTGGTGAAGGTGTTTTGTACTCCAACGCCACTGACGAGCTAAAGGCATTCGCCGAGAAGGCCAACTTGCCAGTTATTACAACGTTAAAGGCAAAAGGTGCGTTCCCGGAGAACCATCCTCTTTCGGTCGGAACCCGTGGTGATCACGTTCTGAAATTCATGAACGATGCCGACCTCGTGTTTGCGGTCGGAGCATCGATATCGCCGGGCAGGTTTGGTCACGGCATTCCCGATGCGGCTAACAAGAAGATTATTCAGTGCAACATCGATGAATATGACATCAACCGAATGTACCCGACTCACCACGCTGTGATCGGCGACGCAAAATCGACGCTTGGGTCGCTTACGGCTTCGCTAAACGGCGGTTCCAGTCGAGCCGATGTCACAGCTTCCGTGAAGGAAATCAAAGACAGTGCGATGGCGCAGTTCCACGAAGTAATGGAATCGGACGCTACACCGATTAATCCGTACCGAATTTACGGCGATCTAATGAAGGTTCTCGATCGCAATAATTCGTTTGTTACTCACGAATCAGGGAACACTCGTGATCAGTTAAGCACAGCGTACGAAACGCTAATTCCACGAGGTTTCCTCGGTTGGGGTAACGTTTCGTCGCTTGGCTACAGCTTCCCGGCTGTGGTCGGTGCGAAGCTCGCTTATCCCGACCGCCAGTGTGTCGCCGTGATCGGTGATGCGGCGCTTAGCTACATGCTTGGCAATCTGGAAGTGCTTACCCGCTTGGAAATGGGCATCACGATCGTCCACGTCAACAACGGTGGCTTCTCGGGCTACGGTCCGGGATTCTGGGGTGAGGGTCACGATCCCTACACGTTCGATGTATCGGGCGATGATGTGATCAATATGACGGCCGCTATCGAGCACATCGGTTGGCAAACGGAAAAGGTCACCGAGCCAGGTGAAGTTTCGGCTGCGCTCGAACGAGCCTTCACCGCCAACCGAGCGAACAAACCCGCCTACATAGAAATCATCGCCAGCCAATACCCCGTCTACGGCGATTGGGCGTAGGCAACACATACCCCTCGTCTCGACCGAAGCGGTAGCGGAGCGGAGAGATCTTAGACGGTGGCTGAATGCGTTTTCTGAGAGATCGAGAAGAGCGGACAGATTCGTCAGTCCGCTCTTCTATTTAACGACATTCGGTTGTGAGTGATTTCAGCGCAAATCAGATTTCTTGAGCGGAGTCATCGGAGTCGAAGGATCTGAGGCAGGGTCGCGGACACTTCTCGCAAATGGAAAGGACTTTTGGGCAGCACTCACCTAGCCCCACTCCATTCCGTCAACAGTTTCACTAGCTCCGGATATTTTCCGGCTATGCCGACCATGTGGGGTGTTTTGCCGTCGGAATCGGCGGCTTCCGAATCGGCTCCAGCTTTTAGAAGCATCTTCACAGCATCGCCCTGCCCGCTTCTCATTGCGATGTTGAGGGGGAGTCGGCCTGTGCCGGTTGGAAAATTAGGGCCGGCTCCGGAATCGAGCATTAGCTTGATCACTTCTGGGATTTCTCGAACCAGCGCCCAGTGGAGACCCGACCAACCCTTGAAATCGACTTCATCGATATCGACTCCGGGCACGTTCAGGCGGGCCGAGACTTCTTCGACAGGCGCCGAGCGGCATATGAGATTTGGGAGTGTCGGTTCAGAGCGGTCAGTGGGCATATCGGTGATATTTCATCTAGCGGATGGAAGAATATCTGTGAGATTCGATGATGAGATTCAAATTAGCGATTCCACCCTCACCTAAATCCTCTCCCCCGGGAGAGGACTTTCACAAACCCTAATCAACCAACGTCAGTTTCGTGTAGCGGCCGCCGATTAGCCATTCGGTGACGTAGATGTTTCCTGCATCATCCGAAGTGACGCCGTGCGGACTGTTGAACAGTCCTTCAACCAAGCGAGATGTTCGCTGCGGAATACCGGCAGAGTCAGGTTCATTCGGCCACGCAGGTTCTTCAGAAACCGGAGTGTTATCGCCGATATAGCCAACGAGTTCGTCGTTCGGACCAACCACCGTGATTCGAGCGTTCAATTCGCCCACCAGCAAATTCTCTCCGTAATTGGCAAATACCGTTGGGCGATCAAAATAGTCAGCGCCAATGGTACGAATGTAATCGCCTTCCATATCGAACACCTGCACCCTGCCGTTCGCCCTGTCGGCGACAAGCAGTTCGGGCGTGCCCGAGCGAGTATCGATCCACAGCGAATGCGGACAATCGAAACGACCTGCTCCACGCGAACCGTCTATCGATCGCAGGTACTCACCGTTCTGGTTGTAGCGATGAACCAAGCTCTTGCCATATCCATCGGCAACCCAGATATCGCCGTTGCCGCCAAGATGTTCATCGAAGGCGATAACGCTGGTCGGCGAAAACAGTCCTCCCTGCAAGCCAGGCACAGCCGGCTCGAACAATTCCATCTCGACCAACCCGGCCAACGAAACCCGCACAACTTTGCCTTGAAGCGGATCAGGCAGGTACTCATATTCATGATCGGGATGTCGCTTACGACCGTTATCAGCGATCCATATCGACTGCGTAAATCCAAGAGTCGAAAGGGTCAGTCCATGCGCTTCGATCACTGGAATTTCGAATGACCGGACCAACTCGCCCTCAGTCGTGAGGATCACAACCAGAGATTCGGTGGGGTGAAACGTGACTATCTCGCCTTCATTCGAGAAAGCCATTCCGTGGTGAGCCCAACCGCGCGGAACAGAAGACGCCGCAGGCAAGCTCGCCCAATCGCCAATCCAGTCGAACTCTAAATCGCCAGCCGAAACTCGCATCTACTACCCCCGGGTCATCGAATTATCAAAACCAAACCCAAGATCCATTTCTCAGAATCCTGGCAAGCGATCAAGTAGGTTTTACTTCCTCGAAGTGAGTCTTGCTCAGCTCTTCCTGAATCTCGAAAATCGATCCTTTATCAGCAGGCTTTGGCTCTGCGACTCGAACCGGCGCGCCGTTGAATCGAGGAACGTTTGTGCCTTCTCCCCGGAGCATGTCTGCTTGCCACTTCTCCCAGTCACCGAATCCGCCAATTGGGAATGCGTCGGCTGCGGAGTAGCCCATGAGCAACAATCGACGTGCGTTTGCCGACATGTTTGGCTCGGAGCCGTGAAGCGCTCGAACGTGGTGAAGAGAAATATCGCCTTCGTTCAGCAGAATTTGTCCAGCGGTGTCCATGTCGACATCCGACATCTGAACCGCCCCAACGAACACACCATCTTCGTGATGATCGTAGGCAGGCCCCTTGTGGGATCCGGGCATGACCATCAGGCAGCCGTTTTCGACCGTCATGGCGTCGATAGCAACTCCAACCTCAAGAATGTCGTCGTTAGTCGCAGGGTAGAAGCCCCAGTCGGTGTGCCATTCGACCTGCGCTCCACCACCCGGTGCCTTGTTGTTGAGCTTGGTGTGGTGGTGGCGAATGTCGGAACCAATCAGCTGCTCAAGAATGTCGAGCAGCTTGGGGTTTCGCATCGCACGGTTGTAGGCGTCGTGATGCAGGTGCGGGTTCTTGATTCGTCGAAGTTTTGGGTTGTCAGCAGAGTGACCAGCCTTGATATCGATATCGAAGACTTCGGTGTGGGCAGAAACCTCTCGCGACTTCTCAACAAACTCGTCGGTGACTTCTTGGAGCTCACGAACTTCAGCCGGTGTGTATACCTCTCGAACAGCGATGTAGCCGTCTCGGTTGTAAGTATCGATCTGATCCTGTGTCAGTATCTTCGCCATGCTTTTCCTCATATAAATCTACGAAATAGAAAGATGGCGAAAGTTTAGGCGCGCGAGCGGGTGTGGGCAAGGTCGCGAACGCGCTGTCATGCTGAACTCTTGCGACTCTATTCCGGAGTTAACTAAAAAGTCCTCTCCCTAATTGGGTGAGGACTTTGAAATCAAATTTGCACAGGACCGATGACGTTTAGTCGTCCTGACCACGCTTTGCCCAGTTGGCATTTTCGAACATGTTCAGTCCGGGGTCGGCAATGACGCCGGCTGATGTGTAGTTCGGTGGGTTCGCCTTGATGAAGTCTTCATCTAGCTCGATGCCCCAGCCGGGCTTGTCTGGCACAGGGAAGTAGCCATCGACCACTTCTGGGTAGCCAGTTCCGGCCTTCTTCACATGCGGATCGGCAAAATCGTTGAAGTGCTCAAGAATCTTTGCGTTACGCAGCGTGAGACACAGGTGCAGTGCAGCCATTGTCGACACGATTCCACCAACGTTGTGCGGTGCGACCATGATCGAGTAGGTCTCGGCTGTCGAAGCGATTTTCTTCGTTTCGAAGATTCCACCCGACTGCGTAATGTCGGTCTGCAAAACGTCTACGTTCTGCGATCCCCAAATTTCTCTGAACTCTGGAGCGCCGTAAAGTCGTTCGCCCGTAGCGATCGGCAATGATGTGTGCTGCCGTACTGATTGCAGTGCTGGGGTGTCACCGGGGCGTACCGGTTCTTCGATCCAACCGATGTTGTACTTTTCGATATGTCGTGCGATTTCACGAGCTTGCACTGGTGCGAATCGACCGTGCATTTCGATCATAATTTGCGCACGAGTTCCAGCGACGTTCGCAACGGCTTCAATCAAATCTAGTGATCGGAAGAACTCGTGTCGCTCGAGCTCCATGTCGCCATTTCCAAACGGATCGAACTTCATGCCACGGTATCCGCGGTCGACCACTTTTCGTGCCGCTTCAGCGAATGCTTCAGGCGTTCGTTCGACGGTGTACCAGCCATTTGCGTAGGCAGGAATCTTCTCTTTGACCTGACCACCAAGAAGCTTGTAGACCGGCTGACCAGTCTTCTTACCGATGATGTCCCAGAACGCGAGTTCAACAAGCGCAAGGCCTGTGTAAACAACTTCGCCCGGCTTACCAAAGTCGAGCAGTGTCATTCGGCGGTAAAGAGCTTCGATGTCGAACGGATCGTGGCCAATGAAGTGGCGCTGTGCGTCCTTGAGGTACTCGATGACCGTGTGAGTCTTTCCGAGAACACGGGCTTCACCGACTCCAATGATTCCCTCATCAGTTTCGATAATGCAGTAGGTCAGATTTCGCCAGGGAGTACCCAGCACCAGTGTTCGGAATCCAGTGGTCTTCATGCTTCTCTCGTCGGGACTAGCTTTGCCGTGAGTGGTGCTTAGGCACCCTCAAAAATATCACCAGACGCATTCTAAGGGGATTCAGCCTCGCAAGGGAGATCGAACTGTGCGGTAATTGCGCGGCAGTAGGTAATCTGACTGCTATTCTTTTTCGCATATTTAACCACCTTGTGTGATGAGACGTGCATGGTCGACGAAGCGGCAGAAGCAACTCAACAATCCCAAACCTCTGACGATCAACCCGCTGAACCTAAAAAGATCAGTGCGGTTGAAAAGTTCAAGCTAAGCGCGGCCGTTTTTAGCTCGCCAGGATTCTCATGGTTGGTCATGGCAAACGGCGCCATGTTCATGGGCTTCCAGATGCGCAACATGGGCCAGGCGTGGCTGGTTCTGGAACTAACCGATTCAGCTTTCATGGTCGGGCTAGTGAACGCCATGCCATCGATGGCGTTGCTGCTGCTATCGCCTGTCGGCGGTGTTCTTGCCGACAGGCTCAACAAACGAACTGTGGCTTTACGTGGGCGATTTTTCGTGATGATTATTTCCTTTGGAGTCGCTTTTCTTGTCGGCTCGGGAGGTGTCGAGGTTTGGCACCTACTGATTACCGGCTTGCTGCTCGGCGTTGCATTCGCACTGAGCAATCCCTCGTCGCAAACGATCGTCATGGATATCGTGGGTCGCAAACGTATGGTCAGTGCTATTTCGGTCAATAACTCCATTTCGAATCTTGGAACGATGATTGGTCCTGCCGTTGGCGGTTTGCTAATAGCCAACTACGGAAACGCCGCAATGTTCTGGCTCACAGCGGGAATTTATGTGTTCGCCTACGCCGGGTTCTTGGGTGTGCCGGGGGGAGCTGCCAAAGAATCGACCGAGAGTGCAGGTTGGTCGTCGGCATTTACCCAGATGGGCGAAGGGCTGAAATATTCGATGAACACATCCCGTATCAAATGGCTGATGTTCACGCTGACCGGAGCCATCTACTGGGGAGTCGTCCAGCCGCTTATCCCGATCTACGCTCGCGATGTTCTGGGCGTTGGCTCTACCGGATTTGGCGTGATGATCGCCGCTACTGGAGCCGGTTCACTGATCGGTGCGGTGGTCATATTCGGCATTGGAGATTTGCCTCGAAAAGGAATGATGGTGACCCTTTCGACAATCGTTGTGGCAGGTTCATATTCGCTTTTTGCGATTTCCGGAAGTTTTGCGATTTCTCTCGTGGCGCTGTTTATTTCAGGACTCGCCAGCGCAGTTTGGTTCACATCGATCTTCACACTGCTGCAAACGATGGTCGACGACGAGATGCGCGGCCGAGTGATGGGTTTGGCGATGTCGGGCGCAATGCTGATGGGATTCGGATTCATGCTCGGCGGCATACTCGCCGATACCTATAGCCCAGCAGTCGCTCTTCACACCGCTGCGGCACTGTGGGTGCTGTGGGGCCTGCTCGCCTTCTGGCGTTCTCCCGAACTGCGAAAAGCGAACTAGGCACCGGTTGGTTTTTGGCTAGAGTTTGAGCTTGCGCCGTCGAAGAGAAAACCAGCGTGCTCACGAGGCTGCTCGTTCTGGAAGTATTCGTCTTCGCCGGGCATCCACTCTTCGACCCACTTCGCACGAATCGCTTCGCCATCACGCGCCACTCCACGTTCAAGACGTAAATCACGTGGGCAATCGACCCAAACAGCCACCTGCCAGTAGTCACGTAAATCCCGGCGCAGCGCCGTCACGCCTTCAACGATCGCTATGCCTTTTGGCGGAATTTCAAACCAGTCGCCCAAAGTATCGGTTGGCCAGTCGTAGCGTTGGTGCTTTGAAGTTAGCCCGGCCATTAGAGGGTTCAAGGCACGCTCGGCGAAAGTGCTTAGCTGCCAGTTGGATTCGTCGTTCCAATCGGCGAAATCATCTAGGTGGATCAGCGTGCAATCATCTAGTCCGGCGGCAAGGTTTCTCGATAACGTCGATTTGCCCGAACCGCCACCACCATCGATTCCGACAAGCACTGGCGAATCAGGCCGTGCGCTCTTCGCTGCCTGCACAGCTGAGAGGATTTGGTCGAAGCTCGAATATGTGCCACTTGGTTCTGACATGACCGTAACTTTATGTGCCGATCAGCAACCATGCCATCGCTACTCTGATAAATTTCTGCCATCAAATCTGAAATCGACCCGTTCACATAATCAGAACAACTTCAGCAAGCTCACCAGAACGCCTAGACGGAGAACCCAATGCCACTTCACCCGCAAGTCAAAGAACTGATGGATCGCCGAGCAGCACTTGGCTTCCCCGACAACCGAGATGTAACCCCAGACGTGGCGCGCGCTAACGCACGCGCCGGCAAGGCTTCGATTCCCGCCGATCAGGAACCTGTAGGCGAAATTACCGAACGCACCATTCCGGGTCCGGGTGGTGAAATTCTTATTCGCATTTACCGACCAACAACCGAAGGGCCGCACCCGCTGATTATGCTGTTCCACGGTGGCGGCTGGGTTATCGGTGATGTCGATAGCGAAGACTCCATGTCACGGGGACTCGTGAATCGTGTGGACGCTGTACTCGTCTCTGTCGACTACCGAATGGCTCCCGAAGTGCGATTTCCGGGCGCACCGGAAGATTGCTACGCAGCAACCGTTTGGGCAGTCGAGCATGCTGAAGAACTGGGCGTCGATGCTTCAAATCTGGCGGTTGCCGGAACATCAGCCGGTGGCAATCTGTCGGCTGCCGTAGCGCTTATGACACGAGACCGTGGCGGACCGGTCATTAAGCATCAGGTGTTGTTCTGCCCTGTGATCGACCATGATTTTGAGCGATCATCGGTTATAGAAAACGCTGAAGGCTACGGACTTACTCGTGAAGGCATGATCTGGTTCTGGGATCAGTACATTGGTCCAGACGGAGACCCACTTCATCCTTACGCATCTGTGATTCGAGCCGAAGATCTTTCGGGACTCGCTGACGCCACAGTGATCGCCGCTCAATACGACCCGCTGCTTGATGAAGCCGCCGATTACGCAGCTGCTCTTAAGGCAGCTGGCAACGATGTGACTTACACCGAGTACCCGGGCATGACGCACGGTTTCAACGGATCGTTCGGCCTAATCGACGATGCTGTAAAGGCGTGCGATGAAGCTTCGGCAGGCATCCTAAAGTCGTTCGCCAAGTAATTTTTCTTCTGAATCACGTTAGAAAACCACCATGCCGTTTCATCCCCAAGTAATAGCGTTTCGAGACAAACGAGTAGCCTTGAAGCTCGCTCCCAATAGCGAAGTGTCGCCAGCGCAAGCTCGTGAGAACTCTCGCATTTGGCGAGCGGCGATACCTTCTGATCTCGAACCGGTTGGTGAGATAACAGATCGCACGATTCCGGGTCCAGCTGGCGATCTTCCGATTCGGATATATCGACCCGACTCGGAAGGTCCTCACCCGTTGCTGATGCTTTTTCACGGCGGCGGATGGCTAATTGGCGATCTCGACCACGAAGATCCGTCGTCTAGACGAATGTGCAATCAGCTGAACGCAGTCGTCGTATCGGTCGATTATCGACTTGCACCCGAGACTCGATTTCCGGGTGCGCCAGAAGATTGCTACGCGGGATTATTGTGGGCAGTAGAACACGCTGACGAACTTGGAATCGATGCTTCGAACATAGCTTTGGCGGGAACTTCAGCTGGTGGGAATCTGACCGCCGCAGTCGCTCAGATGGCGCGGGACAAGAGTGGTCCGAAGATCAAGCATCAGGTGCTGTTCTGCCCAGTGATCGACTACAGCTTCGACCGAGCTTCATACGAGACGCACGGTGATTCGTTCGCCTTAACCCAAGACAGCATGCGATTTTTCTGGAAGCAGTATTTGGGGCCCGATGGCGAATCGAACGGGCACACTCCATACGCTTCGCCGATACGCGCCGAGTCGTTGGCAGGACTTCCTGATGCCACGATCATCACCGCTGAATTCGACCCGCTTGTCGACGAAGCAATCGATTACGCCGAAGCTTTACGAGCCGCCGGGATTGATGTCACTTACACCCAATACCCGGGCATGGCGCACGCATTCAACGAACTAATCGGAATTTTCGATGCTGCACAAGTAGCTGTCGATGAAGCATGCGATCGGGTGTTGTTTTCGTTTAAAAAGTAACGGGCACCTCCCATATTATGGAAAATACCCGCTACTTGAACCGTCCGAAAGCTAAGAATTTAGCCTTGAAGCTGCCCGACCCACTCATCGGTGGTCTGAACTGAGCTTGCGATCATGCGGAAGTTCAGCAGGGCTGCTTCGTAAGCATCGCCCTTCGGAAGAACAGCACCTGCGGTAGCGTCCTTTGCAATAGCAACCTCAAAGCCATCTTCGATCAAGTCACGCATATGAGCTTCGACACAGAGATTCGCCGACATGCCGCCGAGAATCACTTTGTTAATGCCGTGCTTGCGAAGTTGCAAAGAAAGATCGTTAGTCTTCGGCCCGTAGACCTTGTGCGGGCTTGAAACTACAACGCCATCTTTTTCGATAAGCGGTTTGAGCGACTCTTCCCAATCGGCTCCTGAGCCATCGAATCCGTCGACATTCAAAGGCCCTTTACGGTCGAACATGTTGATGGCGTGCATCATCGTCTCGACAGCACCTTCGAACTTCCAGCCGTGATCTGTTGGGTAGTAGTAGTGCGGTGAAACGAACACGGGGGTGTTTGAAGCCTGAGCAGCCTCGATGAGCTTCTTCAGATTCGCGACTGTGCCGTTCTTTTCGACACTTGGGCCGACGATACCCCAAGTAACGCCATCTTCCGATAGGAAATCGATCTGAGGATCGGTGATCACTACAGCTGTAGTACCGGGCGTGATTTCAAATCCGGGATTCGGTAGCACTTCGTCGTAGTGTTGTGGTTCTGCGGTCGTCATTTTTAGCCCCTTGCAAACGTAGTTGATATTCGTACGTATGGCTCCGTCCAGCCCAACATACACAGTCAGATGCAGGAATCTCAGGAAGGGTTCAGGGCGATTGGCGACTAGAACGGCTAGAGACTAGTCATGGGACAGTTCGCTCACAGATTTACGACAGGCAAACGACTAGTTCTCATCCATATCCCGCAGTTGCCTTTCGGCGAAGTCGCCAGCGTACGGAATTTTGAATCGCATTCCAATAAACGCCTGAAACATAAGGAAGAGCCATAGAAACACGCCAAGAATTCCAAGCAGAACCGACAGAAGCGCACCGATGATCGGAATAAAACCAAGGATGACTGAAGCGATCGACAGCGGGACGAATACGGCGATAGCTTGCATAGCGTGGAATCGAACAAAGCTATTTTCTTTTTCGATTATCAGGAAGGCGATTCCAGTCACCCAGCCGATCAAGTACGCCAGTGCTGCAACGATATTCTGACTAATACCAAGAGTTGTTTTTTGGCTTGCGTACTTGCGACGAGGCTCCTCGTCTTTATCTTCGTTTTCGGAATTTGGCTCGTACTTATATTTCATTGTGCTCTTTCGGTTCTACAAGAAAGGGCGATCTTACGACCGCCCCTTCAAAGATCTATTTCGGTTGCGGGACTAGTCCTTGTATTCCGAGAACTCTAACCACTGCTGCGTCTTTACGTCCAGCAGAACGTGCTTGCCCTCATCTTCGTTGATCTGACGAGCCTTAGTCAAAGCTCCACCGATTTCTGAAGGGTCGGTGATCTTGATACCAACACCGCCGAGGTCTTCAGAAATTCCAGCGTAATCGCCGTACATATTTCCTGCGTTGTACTCTTCCATCGCAGTAGGCAATGCCCGGTTGTAGCCACCCATCGTTCCGTTGTTAAGCAGAACAGTAGTGATAGGCGCACCGATTCGGGTCGAAGTCTCCAAATCGAGACCCGACATACCGAACGCAGCGTCACCCATGAAATTCACACAGAACTTATCAGGGTTAGCGATTTTGGCACCGATCATCAAGGGGATACCGTATCCGAGGTGAGTGCTCTTGCCCCAGCCGATATAGCTGTGCGGAACGGTGGCGGTGTAGAACGGCATGATCTGGTCACGGGGGTGCCCAGCATCGTGAGTAACGATAGTCGTCTCATGGTCGACTGCCTTGTTCATCTCGTTGACGAGTCGGTAAGGGTTAATCGGATCCATGTTCGAATTGAGCAGTTCAGCCCAGTCGTTCATCCACTCTTTCTTGACTTCAGCAACAGCTTCTCGGGTCGAAGTATCTGACTTGCGACCTTCTTCACCAATCTCAGCCTTCACTTCGTCTACAAGCATGCAGAGCGTCTTCATAGCGTCACCAACAAGACCGATATCGGTGGTGTATTCCTTGTCGATATCTTCAGAATTCACAGTTGAGTGAATCAGGGTTTTGCCAGCAGGAATGTTGATTCCGAAGTTAGTCTTCGTGAGACTGGCACCGATGGCGAACAGTACGTCGCTCGACTTGAGCCATTCCCATACACCCTTAGGCGCAGTCTTGTTTGCAGCACCGAGAGACAGCGGGTGTCGTTCGTCGATGGCCGACTTGCCCGGCATTGAGGTGATGATAGGAATCTGTGTGAGTTCGGCAAGCTCGGTTAGCTTGGCTGAAGCACCAGCGTAGAGCACTCCCTGACCAGCATAGATAACAGGTTTCTTGGCGGAGAGCAGCTTCTTCAATGCAGCCCGCAAATCAGATTTGTCAGGAGCTGCTACATATCGCTTCGGTGATCGGAAATCATCAAGGCTTGAAACCTCGTTGCCCATGATGTCGCGCTGCATTTCCAGCAACACGGGTCCGGGTCGACCGTTCTTCATAATCGAAAGAGCCTGGCGCATCTGTGCGGGGATGCGGTCTGCACTGGTGATCGACTGTGCCCACTTGGTGATCAGTCGGAAGTTGTCGGGACCTGAGAAGTTAGGAGCTACCGGGGTTACATTGGTACCGGGTCCGTCTGGAAGGAAGATGATTGGAACACCCTCGGAAGATGCCTGAGCGATTCCACCGAATGCATTTTCAATTCCGGGTCCACCTTGGCAGGCGAATACGCCAAACTTGCCTTGAGTAGCCATCATTCGAGAGAATCCGTCGGCGGCCATAATCCCGCCACGTTCCTGACGGAACACGAAAGGCTTAATGCCTTCTTTGGCGACTGCTTCAATGAGTGGGTTTGCTGGGAAGCAAGCCATCCATTCGACGCCTTCTTGCTTCAGTATTTTTGCAATCGCCTCGTAACCGTTCATTCGTTAAATCTCCTGAGATCGAATTCGTTCGATTGATGACCCAATGCTTCCGCTCAAGACCCGCCTATTAAGGAAGCCGTTGGGAAAGTCCCATGAGTGTAGACCTGACCAATAGTGTGCGCAATTTGATTTTCAAAGCCAGCGAAAATGGGGAAACATCTCAAATCGCGCACAAAATCTTCTAGGAAACACAGGTTGTGGTCTGGGTAAGGTTTGAACATCTGCTGCGTAACCGCCTGCAGCAAAGAACTTACGAAAAGGCCTCACAGCCTTCAAAGCCCGCCTGCAATGCCGGGGAGATCGAACGAAAATGCCTGATCACAACACTCCTATCCCAGAAGGTTCTGTTGGTACCGCAAACATCAAAGTAGTTGGTGTTGGTGGTGGTGGACAGAACGCCGTCAACCGTATGTACCGAGAACGAGTACCGGAAGTTGAATATATTTCTGTAAATACCGATTCGCAGGCATTAGATGCTGCTTCGGTTCCTGTACGACTACGTGTTGGTGACTCGACTGCTCGAGGTCTTGGTGTTGGTGGAGACCCTTCTAAGGGTCGACAGTGTCACGAAGAAGACCGCGACGAAATCAAGGAAGTGCTCAAGGGCGCTGACCTCGTATTCGTTGCAGCAGGTATGGGTGGTGGAACGGGAACTGGTGGAGCTCCTGTTGTAGCTGAAGTCGCAAAAGATCTCGGCGCACTCACAGTTGGTGTCGTAACAAAGCCTTTCGCATTTGAAGGTGCCGTTCGCAAGAAGAAAGCACTCGAAGGCATTGAGCTGCTTCGCAAAGAAGTCGACACCCTAATCGTTATTCCTAACGATCGCCTCCTCGCTATTTCAGATGAACAGCTCACGATGGATCGTGCGTTCAAGCTGGCTGACGATGTTCTTCGACAGGGCATCCAGTCGATCGCTGAATTGATTCTTGTACCCGGTGAAATCAACCTCGACTTCGCCGACGTTCGTGCAGTTATGGACAACGCCGGTCCTGCATGGATGGCTATCGGTAAGGGCTCAGGCGAAAACCGTGCGATCGAAGCTGCAGAAGAAGCGATCAACTCGCCTCTACTGGAAGTTGAAATTGCCGGAGCCAAAGGTGTGATCTTCAACATCACCGGTGGCACAGATTTGACGCTAGACGAAGTCCAGCGTGCTTCAGAGGTGATCGCTTCGACCGTTCACCCCGACGCCAACATCATCTTCGGTACGGTTACCGACCCGAAGATGGAGAATGAAGTAAAACTCACTATCATCGCCACCGGATTCCCGGTTGCTGGTGAAATTGAGGAAGAAGCTGAAGCGGTTGCTCGACAGGCACTCGATGATCCTGCATCAATGGCGATTCCGCCGTTCTTGCGACACCACCCGGCAGCGCGGACACGCTACCGAAACGGTGGGATGTATCGAGAATCTGCAGAGACTCAGCGTGAAGAAACCGCAGTAATGGCCGACGACTAACGGCAAATCCGTGTTTTCTGCGACAAGTACGAGAATCTCTAATTCGTTCGTAAGTGTCGCTGAACAATTAGTATGAACGGATCGAGCTTATTCCCACCTGACAGTGATATGGCTCAACCTGGTAACTAGGAAGGGGCAGGATTTATTCCTGCCCCTTTCGCTTTTTAATGGCCAGATAAACGAACTCTGTCGGCTCAAGCATCTCGCTAGTGTTCACACTTGGCATTGGGGGTCGCTTATCATGCAGGCCAATTTCCAGAGCATCATCAGGGTTACACTTTGCCGCCAAAAGCCGACAATAATCAGCACGTGGGTCGTGTTGAGGAGCTTTCAAATCTAAGCTCAGCCTTCAACAGTGCCTCCGATGGCAGAGGCGGCATCGTGATGCTTGGCGGCGAACCAGGAATCGGTAAAACTCGCCTGCTCGAGGAGCTCGAACTATTAGCCACGAAACAGGCTGCTCTCGTAATAAGAGGGACCTGTTACGAAGGTGATAGCACTCCGCCCTACTGGCCATGGATTCAAGCGCTCAGATCAGTTCTAACGTCTCCAACACAAGCGGTTATTTCGGCTCTTGAATCAAGGGTGGACTCTGTGTCAGAGATCGTCCCTGAAGTTGTACGAATGTTCCCCGGCACAGAAACAGCGCCTCAACTAGAGGGTTCTCAGGCCCGATTTAATCTGTTCGATTCGATCACTTCTTTTCTAAGAGAGCTGTCCGAATCACAACCCGTCGTCGTTATCCTCGATGATCTGCACTGGGCAGATCAATCCTCTTTGGATCTACTCGAGTTCTTTGCACAAAATATAGGCTCTAGCCCCGTGTTGATCGTCGGCGGTTATCGAGACATGGAACTCTCTCGCCGGCACCCTCTGTCGGACAAGATCGCGTCTCTGGCTCGTAATCGCAGTTTCCAGCGCATAACTGTTAGGGGCCTGAACCGAGACGAAGTTCAGGAGCTTGTTGAATCGGTTGGTGGAATAAAACTATCGCCCGAATTGGCAGTTGAGATTCACGAAAGAACAGAAGGCAACCCGTTTTTCGCAGGCGAAGTTGCTAGAGATTTATCTCGCAATTCCGTCGATAAAAATGGAATAGTCAACACTATCGAATTTCGTGTACCCGAAGGCGTACGCGAAGCTATCGGCATTCGCCTAAACCGCCTTTCAGAAAAATGTAATCAGGTTCTCCGAACGGCATCTGTTGTGGGCAGAGAATTTAATTTCGATCTGCTTTCCAAGATCAATCCTGAATTCTCGACAGAAGACCTTCTGCACCTACTGGAAATTGCCGATGCAGCAGTTGTTATCCGAGAGGTGCATGGCGAAAGCGGTCGCTACGAATTTGCGCACGCGCTAATTCAGCAAACTCTGAACGAAGAACTGACTACCGGACGACGTTTGCAGCTCCACGCCCAAATTGTTGGGTCAATCGAAGAGCTTTATGCCGATCACATTCACGAGCACTACTCGGAATTGCTCCACCATGCTCAAGAAGCCGAGACAATTTTAGGTTCTGACGTAACGGCAACTTACGCCCTTCTTTCGGCTGAGCAGGCTCTCAATTCATATGCTTGGTCGGACGCAGAAACAAAGTTCAAAGTCGCCTACGAATCTTTGGGGAGTGAAACTCCGTCAGAGACGAACGCACGGATATTGTTCGGACTGGGCAAGGTAGAGCTTCAAACGCTTACCTACCCAGATATTCAGCGGGGTTGGGACAAAGTTGCTGAGGCATTCCATCTGTTCGATCAGCTAGGTGATGCCGATGCAGCGGTAGCTGTAGCTGTGCGATCCAGAGGGTTCATCCCGTTCTGGCTCTACAACACCATGCCAGTATTCTCACGTGCTCTAGAACTTGCCGAGCCAGAATCTTCAGAAGCAGGGACTCTACTCAATTTGTTCGGCGCAGCAGCCCGATATGAAGAGGAAGATTCCGAAAAGGCTGAACGATCACTGGCGAGCGCTCTGGTAATCGCACAGAAAAACGGCGATCGGCAGCTTGAGACCGGCACGCTTGCGGAGTTGAGCATGAGTGCTCTTTCCGAGGGTGACACCCAGTCGGCTCTCGATATCGCAAGGCAAGCCATCGATCTATCTTCAGAACATAATTTTCCGTTAATTGAAATGTATGCCCACTTCATCTCATCGGCGGCATATGAGGGCATTGGAAACGCAGAGAAAGCACGTCATCACGCCGAAGCGGAACGTTCTATTGAACAACGAACTGGCTCAGTAATTGGGGGAGCGTGGAACAGGTACCACGTTGCTTACGGGCAAGGTGCCCGCGACGAAATCGACCAGCTTGGCGATCTAATCGACTCTCAATATCCAACAGACAGGGTCGTTCGTTTATTTGTTGGAATCGGAGCTTGGAATATCGGCAAAGATTCCAATTTGCAAGACAGAATTACGACTGCGCAGAACGCTGGGCGCACTGCACCTAATTTATTTCAAAAATCGTCGCATGCAGTATTTTTGGCATTGGCAGGCTGGGTAACAAGAAATCAAGAAGTTTCAGCTTTCGCAAGCGACTTAGGAAGTGAAATCCTAAACGCCCCAAAAATAACGCAACACATCGAAATCTACTCTCGAATTTCCGTCGGACTAAACGCAGCGATAACCAGTGATTCCAAAGAAGCAGCGACTCACTACGAAGCACTGCGAAACTTGCCAGGCATGTTCGCTGAATTTCATTTCCAGTTCAGTTCTCAACGACTTCTAGGATTACTTGCCCACACAGCAGGAATGAATCAGCAGTTTGATGAGCATTTCGAAACAGGGCTCAAAACGAGCAAGATATCTGGATACAAGCTCGAATACGCATGGATAGCTCACGACTTCGCCGAACGGCTACTTCAGTCAGATGAATCTGCGGACCGCTCTCGTGCCACAGCGATCGTGGCAGCTGGGCTAGAAGAGATAGACGGACTTGGCATGTCGGCTGTCGAAAATAATCTGAATAGCTTGAACGGGATTATTGAATCTACCGAATCCGATTCAGCACCGCCGCAAAACCCGGTAGGTCTCACCGATCGCGAAATCGAGGTACTCCGCCTCGTCGCTGCCGGTCGAACGAATCAACAGATTGCCGAACAGCTCGTCATCGCTCAAACCACTGCGGCAAAACACGTCGCCAATATTCTCGGAAAAACCGGGAGTGCGAATCGCACAGAAGCTGCGACATTCGCTAACCATCACGGAATAACCGAAGCCTGATCTGTTTCGTATTCAGGCGTACTCATTTATAAGTACGCAGTTCCTCTGCCCGCCTTAATCGTCAAGAAATAAAGATTCTTATATCTAGCGATGTGGCGCGCCGTTCGATAGCCGACAGTAGTTTGCATACCGGTCAAATCCACCGGTCACGCAAATCAGGTGAATAGGACCGATCGACATGGTTATCGCAATCAACACACACACAACAACAGAATCAATCCGACCAGCATCAGTGCCATCAAATGACGCTGAACAAGTTACCGAGGTCACAATCACTCACTATGCTGACCCCTTCAGCCCGTGGTCAGCGGCTTTCCAGTCCGTACTCTCGGAACTTCAAATCCGGTACGGCAACCGGTTACGCATCGATTACAAAATGGGTGGAATGGCACGAAACGTAAGTCAGTGGATCGAAGAGCAAGGATTCGATGACGAATCTATCGTTGAATGGATCGACGGGGTAGCCGATAGCTCCAAAACTTCGATCGATTCTGATTTCATCGCAAAAACAGGAGTGAAAACAACATGGGTTGCGGCCCTCGCTTTCACTGCCGCCATGAAGCACGACGCTGAGTCGGCGATCAGATTTTTGAACCGGATGATTACGGGATTCCAGGTCGAATCACAATCCGCAACACGAGACACCATTACGCGATTCGCTAATGAATCGGGGCTTGATGGCAGTCGTGTCGTTCGAGAGGCTTTCTTCGATTCGAATATCAGTGATTTTGCGTGGCAGCGAAACGGCATGGAACTGGCCGGACTCGGGTTCGACTCCATTCTGATTTCAGACGGAACGAATCAACGAGTGGTCGAAAAAGAATTTTCAGTCGATGCTTACGTGCAAATCATCGATGAAATCGCTCCACGCCTTAGCTAATCATCAGAGGAAGACACGCTGAATGAGTCAGTCAGCTTGTTCGACCGCGTCGTCTAGCAACGATTACCCAGACTCAGCGTTTCAGTGCCTCCCGGTTGACCACCGGGAATCAAACCCGTCATACATGTCATGCGTATGGCGGGTTTTGCTGTTAAACGTTTGTGTACATCGTTATTCGAGAGAGCGCTTCGACTTCGAATGGAGCTACAGGCAGCGCTAGCTCGGCAGGGCGTCTAGTGCTCGATTAGCCAGAGCGCTGGGGCCTGCGTAGCGTGTGTCGGCTACTACGTTGAAAGCATCGGCGAGCTGGTTCATGGTCTTAGCGGGCGCCGGGGCGACTCGATAGCGAAACTTTTCGACTCGCTTAGAGATTCGAAGTGCGAGAGGTCCGGACTTGGCGCGCTGGGCAGCGTTCTTTGGTGAAGCGCCCATTTCGACTTGCCCGACCATTGTTCGGAAGTCGCACTCGGAGCCGCCTTTGATGTAGCACTGAAGCGTTTTTGAAATGTTGGCAGCGGCTTCAATGTAAAGCGGTTCGTCGTCTTCGAACACGCACACCAGTCCCGGCTTGTCGCCGAGCATCCATGTGCCCTCTTCAGTGAGCGCGGATCCTTCGCCATCAACCAGATCGTTGAACAGCGATTCCCATTTTCCAAGATGTGCAGGTGTGAAGTTAGACATTAGTTCTCCCGATTGCCACACGGTTAGCTAACTGCATTCTAGATGCGAATGGCCTGTTTCGGAAATTTTGTGTCTGAATTTCTGGTGATATTGGCGGTGATGATCAATGCTGTGCCTACGATTTGATCGAGGACAGCTACTTCGTGCTGCTTCGAGATCCTGAATCGAGTTCAGGATGACGGGGTTGGTTGTAGCAGGCGGGAATTAACCAATCCTCCCCCGGACAGGGGGAGCTAGAGGGGGAGACTGCAGAGACAGCCGAGTCGTTCGACGACGAGCGCGACTAACGAGATGCCGCCGCGCGACCAAGTCGTCGACGACGCTCGGAGCTAAACGAGTGCAGCGGCACAATTCTCTCGAATCAGTGATTTTCGCCCATGCCGCAGAAAACGTGGCTTTGCCACCTAGAACATTAGTGGGCACCAGGGCGCCCGTTCGGCGGCAAACATAGCGTCTGCCAATGCGATAGAACCGTCGGTGTTTTCTTCGACTCGACCTGCTCTTTCAAGCTCAGCCAGCTTCGCGCCACCAAGATAAATCGTCGAAAGCGTAGCCGTCGGAAGAGTAATATCTGCCGCCTTCGTTGTCGGCACACACGTTGCGCCATCAGGACCACCAGTTAGCTCGAATCGACCACCCCACTCGGGGATGAACGAATCTTCCACCTCGAACACCAAACTGCCTTCAGCCATATATGTCCGAGCTGAAAGAGCCTCGGCAACGTCCAAGAGCCGATACCAAACTCCGTCGTACGGCTTTCGCTCAAGCTGTCGCTGGTCTTCAAGCATCCAGGGCAAAGCATCATCCACCGGCGAACGCCACGTGCTGAGCGTGTCGTATAAATCTACGTTCAGCAGGTGATTCCATAGTGCGGCATGCGACGCAGCGTTGCTGTGAACAACCATGTCGGCGTTGAGCAAACCATGAACCTGCTCGCCAAACACATGCAATTCTTTTACCAAATAGTGTGCGTAACCGAGAGCATGCCCATCTTCTTCGTACACGACAAGCCAGGGCTTGCCCCAATCACCACCACCGCTAAGACCGAGCGCCCATCGATCCCAACTCAGGTCGTTTTTTCTAGGAATACCAGAGTGTGAATTCACTGCTGCTTCCCATGCTTCAGGGAACACTTTCCGGGCTTCTTCAGGGCTGACATACCGAGTTTTGCCAGGAATTTCTGGGGAGTTCTTGATAACTGCCTTGCGAGTGTCGATTTTGAAATTTTCGTGCTGAATCGACATTCCGTAGCCAAAGCGACCGTAAATCGCACTTTCCGATGCCCACAGGGAAGCAACTGGTTGGCCCTTGTCGCGTTCCTGTCGCAACAGATGTTCCATCATGTTGGTGAGGATGCCACGTCGACGATGAGTGGTTGCAACTGTTACTGCGGTCACACCGGCATTCTTGATAATTTCTCCACCGGGAACAGCGCTTTCGAAGGCGATCGCACCGGAGGTGCCAACAACTTCTTCGCCGTCGAACGCCGCCATCGACATCTCAGGTGTGAAGGTTTGCCGATCAAGCCGATACTCAGCTTCACTCGGCTCGTAGTGTCCGCCAAATCCTCGGTCTAGCGAAATCCAGAACCTACGCCTCTCAGCCTCGGTAAATTGTCGGTATTCGATAGTCATGGTGTGTTCGCTGAGAATCCTATTGCCTAGAAGTAGTGCGCACACCACGGTGATGAATCGGTTGAAAACATGCCATGAAGCTTGGCGACTGAACCGGTCGTAATCGCGTCGATTCGCCCGGCTTCAACTAGCGGTCCCGGAGTCATTCCTCCGAGATAAATCGCAGATAAGTCAGCCGGAGTCATAACCACATCAGGCTTGTCGGTAGTCTTCTTCACCGACGCCTGTGAGTCGTCTATATCGAGCACGTAAGTACCCGCCACAGCTGGCTGCGACTCGGAAACAAGCCCGATTTTCAGCCGGCCATCAGCGTTGTAAGTTCGAGCTTCAAGAGCCTTAGGAATATCAAGAAGTCGAACCCACAGAGCGTCGTGCGACTTGCGATTCAAACGACGTGGGTCGGAAAGCATCCACCACAGCGGATCGTCGGAAGGACGATTCACAGCGGTGACCTTGCCAACAAGATCAAAATTCAAAATGAATCGCCACATCGTTGCGTGGGCAGTATCGGTAACCGAAACCTGCTCAACGACTTCGAGCGTGCCCATGTCGGAATCGCCGATTCGATGCATTCGGTACGCGACGTAGCCAGTCTGTTCTCCGGCTTCCTGGCAGATGGCGAAGAACAGTTCACTTCCGCCGCCACGCACACGTTCTTCATCGAACAGTTCGTAACGCCAGCGACCTTCGTTACGGTTCACTGAACCGATGGTCTGCTGGTGCATTTGGTCATATATTCCGGGCAGCATTGCGGCAGCTTCGTCGGCGTCGACAAAGTAAACACTAGCGGCCGATTCGTTTGAAGGATCAACCGGCGAGTGCGAGAACGCACCGAAGCTAGGATCGATTTCCCAATCGTAGGAATTCACGGCAAGCCCGTAGTCGAATCGACTGTAGAGATGCGACTGAGAAGCCCAGAGTCCGCTCACGATGTCGCCACGTTCACGTGCTTCGTCGTGAATCTGAGCCATCATGCGCGAGAACGCACCTTGCCTCTGATGTGTAACCGACGTCGTCATATAAGCCACGCCAGCCATCGGCACGCTAGCTCCGCCGGGGACGGTCAGCGAGTAGGAATCAGCACCACCGGTGCCAACAATTCGATCCGATGAAGTATCGACAGCTGCGACTAATCGGTCGAGCTCTGCCCTGTCGTTTCGCAGGCGTGCAATGTCGTCCGGGTGCACATGCTGCCCGAATCCGTGCCGAACGGCTTTGCGCCATTCGGTGAAATTGCTGTCTGTTACTGAACGTAGTTCGATAGTCATTGGAATTACAAATACGGGCATCTCATTGGCCCGACGACGTATGCTACGTGTTGCACAACATCCGAACCACCCACCCAAGTAACAAAAAGCAACTAAAGGTACGTTCCGAATGCCCGCCCTTCTTGAGAACAAAATCGCACTGATTACCGGAGCCAGTTCAGGCATTGGTCGTGATACAGCGATAGTTATGGCTGGTCACGGAGCGAAGGTTGTTGTTGCAGCACGACGAGAAGCTGATCTTGCTGAGACGGTGTCGATGATCGAGGCGGCTGGCGGCACGGCTACTTATGCCGTTACTGATGTTTCTAATGGCGCTCAGGTTGAACGTGCGGTTCAGCACGCCGTTTCTACTTATGGCGGCCTAAATGCGGCGTTCAATAACGCTGGAATCCTCGAACCAAACGGTCATCTTCACGAAGTTGAAGATGACGACTTCGACGCCATCATCAATGTGAACCTCAAAGGCGCTTTCTTGAGCATGAAGTACGAAATCGGCTACATGATCGAGAACGGAGGCGGCGCTATCGTCAACGATTCTTCGTACATGGGGCTGAACGGCGGAACGGGTCGGCAACCCGCGTACACAGCGAGCAAGCACGGAGTGATCGGACTCACGAGGGCTGCGGCGCGTGACTACGCTCGCAAGGGCATTCGAGTGAACGCTGTTTGTCCCGGTGTGATCGATACCACGATGATGCACGGACTCGACCGAGGTGGCGATCCTGCGACACGGGCGAAGATGGAGTCGTGGGTGCCGATGAATCGATACGGCGAGCCTTCCGAGGTTGGCCAAGTCGTGTCGTTCTTATGTTCCGATTCCGCCAGCTACGTAACCGGTCAGGCAGTTCCGGTCGATGGCGGCGTGACGAGTTAACGTTCGGCATTAAAGCTCCCTCTCCTAGCAGGAGAGGGCTGGGGTGAGGGAGGAATCACCCGCTGTCGAAATCTGATTTCCCGAGCGAAGTCATCGGAGTCGAGGGATCTGGGGTGGGGACGCGCACTCATCGACAAACGCGAAACGACTCAGGCAGGGCGAACCCCAACTGAGTCGTTATTCATAACTATAGTGGCTACTGATTCTGAATCAACCCTTCGACGGAGCTCAGGATGCAGTTCAGAATGACAACGTGGGCGCTCGCGCGTTCCAAGAAGTCAAAGTCGAGCTGAAGCCTCATCGCCTCGACTCAGCCAACAATACCCAATCTCTCAGAAAACGTAGCCACCGCTACCTGGTCCACTGCGCCTGGTATGGCTGTGGCTCAACATCGTTTGGCTCTGGATCTCGAAGCGTGCCCTCACGCCACGACTCAACCGGAACCCATCCAAGGAGTTTCTCGGCCTTAGTTACCGATAAAGGACTTCGGAATCCTTCGATTGGCTCACGAAGTTTCACGTCAGGGTGAACCTGTTTGATCGCATCCATCGTCGGAATATCGAGCACTGTGTCGGTTGCGTTGATGAAGAAAGCTTCGGCTCCGCCAAATTCCTTCTCAATGGTCAAACGGCAAGCTCGGGCTGCGTCGTGTCGACCCACCCAGCTCCAGAATCCGCCGGCGGCTCGACCAGTGACGGAAGTCTTGTCACCAGATTCAAGGTGAGATTTTCCGTGAGCAGGGTCCCACAGTGCGTGGAATCGCATGTTGGCGATCTGAACCTTGCCCTCACGACGTCGAACAAACGCCGATGCCATCTCTTCACCAAGCCATTTTGACTGGGAATAGGCATCTTCAACCCGAGTCGAGTGGTTTTCATCGACTGGGTAGTACTCAGGTGTGTACACCTTTTGGCCCCAACCAGCACCAACAGCGTTGATCGACGAAGCCATGCAAATACGCTCGATGCCGTGAATTTCGGCTGCTTCGAGAACGTTCCAGTTGGAAAGCATGTTGATGCGGAACAGCTTGTGCTCAGCATCCTTGTTAGGCGCAGGAATAGCAGCCATGTGCACAACAGCGTCGGCACCGGTTAGTGCGTTAACCACTTCACCGAAGTTGGTTACATCGACGTCCCACCACTGAGCAGAGTTAGAAGGAGAACCGGGTCGTGGCGGTACCGAATCGACGTTGTATACGTCGTATCCAGCTGCTGCGAACTCGGCGATGATGTATTCACCAGCCCTACCCGATCCGCCTGTAACAACTACCTTCTCTGCCATTCGATTCTCCGTCTTGAATGCGGCATGTTTAGGATGCCGATAAAAAAATTCTGTCATCCAGTATGAACCGGCTATTCAGTCATTGCGAACTCTTTGCGGGTAACATCTTTGGCATGACATCACTCAAAGGAAAAACAGCACTCGTAACCGGCGCATCCAAAGGCATCGGTAAAGCTATCGCAATCGCTTTTGGCGAAGCAGGGGCGAACGTTGTCGCCACTGGCAGGAATCAGGACGAGATCACCGACGTAACAGCGACGATCAGCGCACGTGGAAGCAACGCACTCGGCGTTACGGCCGATCTTGGAGTGGAATCCGAAATCGATCTTCTCGTGGAAGCTGCGAAAAATGAATTCGGTGGTGTCGACATCCTCGTGAACAACGCAGGGATCATTCAAGACAGAATCCCTATCGTTGATCTCGACGCCGACCTTTGGCGTGACATCTTGAACGTGAACCTCACAGGATCGTTCTTAATCACCCAAAAACTTCTATCGGGAATGATCGAACGTGGAAGTGGCAAGATCATCAACATTTCGTCTATTGGCGGGCGAAAAGGTGGATACGGCCGGGGGGCATATAGAGTCACCAAAGCCGGTTTGATTAGCTTCACAGAAACATTAGCTGCCGAAGTCTACGAACATGGGATTATGGTGAATGCCATCTGCCCTGCCGGTACTGATACCGAAGGATTCCGCCAAGTGTTCAACACCGCTGGCCGATCGGAAGACCCCAAGCTGATGGAGCCAAAAGAAATCGCCGATGTGGCGCTGTTCCTTGCCGGTGACACTAGTTCGTCGATCACAGGCGCTGCTATCGACGCATTCGGCGGCTCGAACCCGCTGTTCAACTAACCCATCGAACGATTCACTTCGCCTTTGCCATCGAGCAGCAAATCGTTCTCAGCGAACCGCTCGATTCGGAACGGGTGAACATCGATCATGTCTGTCGAGCCGTCAACAACAAGATCGCTCATGATCTTGCCTGTGCCGGGGCTTAGCTTGAATCCATGACCACTGAAGCCTGCACCGACAAATAAACCGTCCAATGCTTGCACCTTGCCGAATGCCGGATGGAAGTCGGGTGAGCAGTCGTACACACCCGTGTAACCCTGCATTTTTGAAGCCAGTTCCTGACCCGGGAAGCGATTTGCAAATCGTTCCATCAGGCTAACCTCTTCATCCAAGATTGGCGCCTTTGCAGCTTCGACTTCGTCATCGATAGGCCCACGCATAGGATCGTGTTCGCCAAGCAACGCCAGCGTTCCACGTTCAGGTCGGTAGTAAGCCTTTGAGACTCGATCGGAAACTACAGGATGAATATCACCAAAGTCGGGCGTTCGTTCGACCACAGCGATGGCGTGTCGCACCGGGGTGATCGGTAGTTCAACGCCATGTGGTGCCAATAACGCACTTGTTCGGAATCCAGCTTCGACAATTACGGTATCGGCAGAAATCACGCCCTCAGAAGTTTCTACGCCGGTAACTTTTCTGCCTTCAGAAGTGACTCTAAGCACTTCAGGCCCGACGCGAACATCGACACCAAGTTCACGCGCTGCAGCGATGAACGAATTCGCTACCGTCGATCCATCAGCGTGCCCCGAATTGGGTTCCCAGGCTCCTGCTGCTACATCGTCACGGACCAGTCGTGGTTCAATTTCGCCAACTTCATCGACTGATATGTACCGAGCGTCAATGCCAAGCCTTTGCTGCATTTCGACTACTTCACGACCATGCCCAAGCTCGTCTTCAGGGAACAGAATTAGGAATCCAGTCTTGCGAAATCCGCTTTCGCCAACACCGACAATATTCTCCCAGTCGCCGTACATCTCACGACCGTACATCGTGACCTTCACCAGCGATTCGAGCGTGTAGTGCATTCGGACAATCGCACTCGACCAGCCGGAAGCTCCCGAAGCGATGCCGTCTTTTTCGATTAGGACAATCTTCCCTGCGCCACGCTTTGCCAAATGCCACGCGGTTGAAGCGCCGTGAACACCACCGCCAACAACAACGATGTCTGCCGTATCTGCCATCGAATCGAATCTCCTGAAAAGCGTCTGCAAGCGCCCATGTATGCGTCCCACGCCTGTCGCGCACTACTTTGACACAAGAATCCGTTCAACAACAGGGGCGCGCCAATCACCAAAGCTGCCGAGTGCTAGTAATATTCGCCACATCAGAAATCACGAGTGCACTCGGCATTCCCAAACGCACCAAATAGAAAGTTCAGTTTCAGAAAATGGTTCTCGAGAAGCTTAAGCACGTCCCAGATCCTACTTACGTTCAGCAGGCACCGTTGGTCGAGTTCATTACGAACCTGTTCACAGCCGCTGGAATGCCAGACGGCGAAGCTCGTCTTTGTGCTGACGTGTTGGTCGATGCCGACATGAACGGAATCGACACTCACGGCGTTTGCTACAACCTCGATCTGCACTATCTCACTGGACTAATGAACGGCTACATCAACCCAACGCCTAACGTTCAGGTCACTTACGAAACGCCGGGAACTGCCGTTATCGACGCCGACAGAGGCATGGCGATGATCGCCAGCGTGAAGGCGATGGAACTGGCTATCGAGAAGGCAAAGACCACAGGTATGGCTTCCGTGGCTGTGAAAAATTCTTCGCACTACGGAGCAGCTGGCTACTATGCTCGACTCGCCCTGAAGCACGACATGATCGGCTACACGATGTCGTCGGGTGGCGGTCGTGTGATCATTCCAATGAACGCTCGGTACCCGTGGATGGGTACGAACCCAATGGCGTTCGCTGCTCCGGCTGGCGAAGAACCTCCGTTCGTTATCGACATGGCTTCGTCGATGACTTCATACGGCAAGGTTTCGATCGCTCAGGCGTTTGGGGTCGATATTCCTGAGGGATGGGCGCAGGACGCCAATGGCAAACCTGTAACCGACATTTCAAAGCGAAGCGAAGCGATTGGTCAGCCTCCGCTTGGTGGCAAGTACGATACCGGCGCTCACAAGGGCACTGGAATCGGCGTGATGGCTGATGTGCTTGGTGGAGTTCTGCCGGGTGAACGACTTTCGGGTTTGATGATGGACAACCCTAAGGGCGGACGTTTCTGTCACTACTTCCAGGCGACTCGAATCGATGGGTTCCGACCTGCCGACGAGTTCAAGACCGACATGGACGAAATGCTCCGAGCGTTCCGCGCTCAAGAGCCTTCACCCGAAGCCGCAGGCGACGTAATGTACCCCGGCTACCCAGATGCTGGATACGTAACCAAACGCAAAGAATCCGGAGTTCCGCTCCCTCGCCACACAGTCGAATACTTCAAAAAGATGGCCGATACGTTGAACGTGGAGTTTTCGATCTAGGAACGTGGGCAGACTTCTTTGTACGACCTTACTCCCGAACAAATTGAGCGTATTTCGAATTTCCGAGGATATGGAATTCCAAGCGCCAAGTTTTGGTTCGTCGGGATGGAGGAAGGCGGAGTTCCCAGCAACGAGGAACTCCAGATCAGAGCCGACAAGTTTAGTCGGTTTGAGGATCTGGCAAAGTCACACGAAAACTTCAAATCGCACAATATGAGGAAGTCAGTACCAACCTGGCGGATCATGTCCGCCATAGTGGGTCGTATAAACGGCAATCGTGATTGGTGGGATCTCGAGTCCACAAGGGATTATCAGTCAAGGTACCTAGGTCGACCGGGCGGTGAAACATTTCTCACCGAGGTGCTTCCGATGCCTAAAAAAGCAATAAGCGAATGGCCCTACGAAAACCTACTTGGTACACCAAACGAGTATTTAGAAACCGTCCAGGATTCGCGGCTGCAGCTACTGCGGAACGACTATTCGGAGTCCAGCCCTAAGCCGGAATACATCTTTTGTTATGGCAAGGAATTCTGGGGCAAGCACGTCTCAGTATTCGACGGAATTAATTTTGAATCTGAGCTGGAAGGATCTGTCCAGTGGGGGATATATGAGAGCTCCGTCGTAATTCAAACGAAGATGTTCGGGTATGGCTGGCACGGATTTAACGAAGAATTCGTCAACAATGTCTGCGAACTTGCCTTGTCGAAGCGCTCGGCTTAGTGAATCAGAATTAAAAAGAAAAGCCCCCGGTTTTGCCGGGGGCTATTCACGTGAGTCTTGCCGCGAGGCAGACTATAAGCCGAGTCCTGTACTGATGAGGAAGAGCCTCACCAGTGACGGTCATCCATCTAGGCCTGCAATTGCTCGCAGGCTCAAGCAACCAACCCGGAAGCTACCCGAATCCGGTCATCACTTCCCTATTTGGTCTTGCACCGAGTGAGGTTTACCTTGCCCCGCATGTCGCCATCCGGGCGGTGCGCTCTTACCGCACCCTTTCAGCCTTACCGATGCGCCGATTTCTCGACGGTCCGGCGGTTTTCTTTCTGTTGCACTTTCTGTCGGGTCGCCCCGCCCTGCCGTTAGCAGGCACTCTGATTCATGAGGTGCTCGGACTTTCCTCCCCTACGCCTAAACGCAGCGGCGACCGTCCGTCCTCCTCGCGACATTTTTAAGGGTACAAGGTTTCGAACGGCAGGCGGTATCCCGAACAGTGTCATCCTGAGGTTCTCGAAGGACGACAGGCAACTGGCAGCAACCTTCGACGATGTCATGCTGAACTTGATTCAGTATTACGTGCGACGCTGAACAAATTTTCGACTTGGGCAAGCTCCCTGCTTCAATGGTAAAAGCTGCCACTAAACCACCACCCCACCAGATCCCTCGGCTGCCACTCGGGAAATCAGATTGTTGGTCCGCAAAATGTCATGCTGAACTTGATTCAGTATTACGTTCGAGACGCGACAACTCGTTGATCAAGGCAAGTCTGCTCAAAGCTGAGTCGACAGTAGTCCCCACTTCGGCTACTGATTCTGAATCGAGTTCAGAATGACAGTGACTGTGAAAACATTTCTCGTCGGAGCTTACGCGTGCGCCGCCAACCACGGCAAGACGACCGGCAGCATTTTCTCAGGGTACTCACGATTGATGTTGTGCCCTGCTCCAACGATTTTCTGCGAAGTGAACGAATCGCTGTTTGGAAGAATTCCAGCCAAGTAATCGTCAGGCAGAATTCCGCCAGCGTCTGGATCAGCTTGAAGCAGGATTACCGGTACCTGAATGTTTGCCAGCATCGCAGCAGGATCGTCGAAGCCTTTATACGTTCCTCCCACCACTCCACGCAGAATGTCGGCGTCCATCTGCAACAAGCACTCAGCCTTCCACTTAGAAAAATACTCTGGCTGGTTCGGAGTTGCTTCCTGCAATTTAGGAGCCATCTCCTCAATAGACATTCCAGCTTCAATGAAATTTAAGTGAAGCTGGAAGCCGCTCATGGTTGGACTGCTATTGGCACGCGCTGGACGAACTCGACCAAATACTGCCGGGTCTTCAAGCACGACAGCCTTCAGGTTCGATGGCGGATTATTCGCCATGGCGACGGTATTGCCGCCACCCATCGAGTGCCCCCAGACGATGGTCGGTTCCTTGCACACGTTTTCCATCACGTAGCGAATGTCACGTGCGTGATCTTCACGCTCGTAGGCGCCTGAAGCGTGACCGGAGAACCCATGCCCACGCTGATCCATCGTGATCACGTGGTAGTCATTTAGCAACTCGTCTATCACCCGCAAGAAGCCATCACGCCGGCTTGTTACTCCGTGGAGTAGAAGCAGCGTTGGGCCGTTGTTGGGTCCGACCGAGTAGCCAATTTCGATTTCACCAGTGTTGATCGTGTGATCTGTAAATCCGTTCAGCAGTAGTGGCATAAGTTCGGTCGGCTCCGATGAGACTGAGTTGCGGTAGGTATCGTCGAACGACACTTTACTCGTTGTGTCACAAGCAGCCAACAATTCCCGACCCTATTGCACAGGCAAGCCGATTTAATGCCCAACGCTGTCATGCTGAACTTGATTCAGTATCACGTGCGAGCACGATCATATATTGAAGTTGAAAACAGTATTCGACTCTCGGTCGGCTACGGAATTCCGCTTTGGCTACTGATTCTGAATCGAGTTCAGAATGACGTGGCTCGCTTGAACGAACGTGCCGCCTGCACACTAGACCGAAAGCGCCGCCTGCGCTGCTGCAAGTCTGGCGATTGGAATTCTGAACGGTGAGCAGGAAACATAATCGAGACCTGCAGCGTGGAAGAATTCGATCGAAGCAGGATCGCCACCATGCTCGCCACAGGCGCCAAAGCTCATGTGGTGACCGCTAGATTCAACCGATTCAACCGCCATGTTGATCAACTTCCCAACTCCAGAAACGTCAAGAGTTTCAAACGGATTGCTCACCAAAATGCCTTCTTCGGTGTACTTGCCCATGAACGCGTTCTCGGCGTCGTCACGAGAGAATCCCAAAGTCGTTTGCGTGAGGTCGTTTGTTCCGAAGCTGAAGAAGTCGGCAGCCTCGGTCATTTCATCGGCGACAACACACGTTCTAGGCAATTCGATCATCATGCCGATCGGCACATCAGAAACGGTCCGTTCGTCGAGAATCGCCTGAACGTTCTTCCTGAGCTTAACCATTTCGGAAATGAAGCCGACCATCGGCATCATGATCTGTGCCCGGGGCCAGATTCCGGATTCCAAGTAGACCTTTGCCGAAGCATCGGCGATAGCTCGCACCTGCATTTCATAAATCTCGGGGTAAACCAAGCCAAGCCTGCAACCCCGCATGCCCAGCATAGGATTCGTCTCGCTGAGTTCGTCGATCCGGCGAGCGATTTCCGATGACGTTGCCTCCGATTTGTCTGGCAAGAACTCGTGAAGCGGTGGATCGAGTAATCGAATAATCACCGGGCTTGTGCCAAGTTCGTTGAATATTCCGTAAAAATCTTCTGTTTGAATCGGCAGTAGCTCTTCGAGTGCTTCGGCTCGTGATTCAACATTGTTGGCAAGAATCATCGTTTGCATCTTCGGCAATCGATCTTCGCCAAAGAACATGTGCTCGGTTCGGCACAATCCGATTCCCTCAGCGCCGAATCGCTTGGCGTTCCGTGCGTCTGTTGGAGTATCGGCATTCGCCATTACTTTTAGGCGACGTTTCGAATCGGCCCAACTCAGCAACGTATCGAGCTCGCCTTCGTTGGAAGCTGCGACAAGATCGGGTTCGCCGATGATCACCGATCCCGTCGTGCCATCGATTGTTATCAGCGTGCCCTCGTCGTAGATCACGCCGAATATCGAAATATGCCTCGCTTCGAGGTCGACATCCAACCCCTCACACCCGGTGATACACGGCTTACCCATGCCCCTCGCCACGACGGCGGCATGTGACGTTAGACCGCCCTTTGCGGTGAGAATTCCCTGAGCAGCGATAAACCCGTGAATATCGTCTGGTGAAGTTTCGGGTCGAACCAGAATGACGTGCTCGCCCTTTTGCGCTCGTTGCTCAGCGATATCGGCGTCGAGAGTGATGAAGCCCACAGCTGCCCCAGGCGATGCACTCAGCCCTGTTGCGACTACATCCATTCCATGGTCAGCAGGAAGCTGAGGAAGAAGCAACTGGGTCAGATCTGAAGGATCGACTCGCATGATCGCTTCGTCCTCTGAAATCAGACCTTCTCCCGCCATATCGACTGCCATCTTCACGCCGGCTTGAGCAGTTCGCTTGCCGTTTCGAGTTTGAAGAATAAACAGTTCATTTTGCTGAATGGTGAACTCGATATCCTGCATGTCACGGTTGTACTTTTCGAGCGTTTGCGTGTGCTTTAGTAGATCGAGATAGGCGTCAGGGAATATTTTTGCCATCGCCGTAACCGGTTCGGGCGTGCGAATGCCTGCAACCACATCTTCGCCCTGTGCCGATTGCAAGAATTCACCGTAGAGCTTGGCGTCGCCAGTAGAGGGATTTCGAGTGAAGCACACACCGGTTCCCGATTGTTCGCCAAGGTTTCCGAACACCATCGCTTGAACGTTTACGGCTGTTCCCAAAGTGTTCGGGATGCTTTGCATTTCACGGTAGGTCTGCGCTCGTTTGCCATGCCACGATTCGAACACTGCCATTACACAGCGGTGAACCTGCTCGTAAGGATCTTGCGGGAACGGTTTTCCAACGCCAGCTTCAAAGACCTTTTTGAAACTGCCTACAAGTGCTTCAAGACCTGATTCGCTAAGTGCCATCGGACTCTCAACTCGTTCGTCTTTTAAGGCAAGTTGGAGCACATCGTCGTAGGCTCGTTTGTCGATTCCTTCAACTACTTCGCCGTACATTTGAACGAGTCGGCGGTAAGAATCGAAGGCGAAATGTCGATTCTCCGAAGCGAGGGCCAGCGCTTCGACTGACAGGTCGTTCAAGCCAATATTGAGAATCGTGTCCATCATTCCCGGCATAGAAATGGGTGCGCCGGAACGAACAGAAACTAGAAGTGGATCGGTTGTGCCACCGAATTGCTTATCGGTTTGCTTTTCAAGTTCGTTCAGCTGGCTGTTGAAAGATTGCCAGAACTCGCTGGAGAGCCTGCTGCCCTGTTCGTAGTAGACCTTGCAGGCGTCGGTCGAAACGACAAATCCGGGAGGGACAGGTATGCCTATCTGAGTCATCTTCGAAAGACCGAAGCCTTTACCACCAAGCACTTCGGGACCAACGATGCTTGTATCTCGAAAATCGAAGATGAACTGTGCCGTCATCACTGCAACTCCTATCGACCGGGCCAAACCCGATTGAACAACGCGCTTCCACATATGTGGGCTTTGGTTATTGCGACCAACCCACGGATTACACGCTCAGTTGCTTGTCGGTTTCACGCTTAGCACCAAGCATGTAACTCTCACTGACTCACAACTACATCATCGTGAATTTGGTGATGAGGTAACAGGAATACTCGTAGTTATTTCGTGAGCGAAAGTGGTCGTGTGGCAGTAATCTGTGCAGGTACTGCGTACTGCATCGAGATCCTGAATCAAGTTCAGGATGACGCGGTTGAGCGTGGTTGGGTTTGTGCCTGTCCCCTCTCCTTCGGGAGAGGCTAGGGAGAGGGTAGATTGCAGATAGCGACAAGTCATCCTATGACGCCAGAGCCATCACGAGATTGCAGCTTGAGCCGAGTCGTCCTACGACGAGCGCGACTAACGCCAGACTGTGACCCGCGACCAAGCCGTCCGACGACGCCCGGAGCTGACAAATCCTCCCCCGGACGGGGGGAGTTAGAGGGGGAGATTGCAGCGAGAGCCGAGTGTTCGACGGCGAGCGCGATCAACGTCGCGACTAACACTAAGACGTGTGCGGAATTACGTCAGGCGGAATTACGCCTAGCTTGCCAGCCTGATAATCGGCAAACGCCTGCTGAAGCTCTTCCTGAGTGTTCATCACAAACGGACCGTACCAAGCGACCGGCTCACGAATTGGCTGTCCACCAAGCAGAAGTATTTCCAGATCGGGAGACTTACTGTCCTGCTCTTCATCGGCAGAGAAAACCAGAGAATCGCCCGTACCGAACACTGCCGTCTGACCAAGATGAATCGGATTACGATTTGGTCCAACTGTTCCGTTTCCAGCAAGCACGTAAGCAAGTGCGTTGTACTCAGGATTCCACGGTAGTTCCACCTGTGCACCGGGACTCACCGTGGCGTGAACATAAGTGATCGGTGAGTAGGTGATACCGGGACCATCATGGCCATCGAGCGATCCGGCGATCACACGAATTAGCGCACCGCCGTCATCTGAACTAAGTAGAGACAAATTCGTACGAGAAATATCCTGATAACGCGGCTTTGCCCACTTCTTGTCACGAGGCAGGTTCACCCACAGCTGGGTCCCATGAATAGTTCCACCGCTGACAACGATCTCTTCAGTTGGCACTTCTATATGCAGTATTCCGGCGCCAGCAGTCATCCACTGCGTGTCGCCATCGCTAATAACTCCACCGCCACCTTCGGAATCACGGTGCTTGAATTCGCCCTCGATCATGTAGGTGACCGTTTCGAATCCACGGTGCGGATGCCACGGAGTGCCCTTCGCCTCGCCAGCGCGCCATTCGTTTTCGCCCATCTGATCCAACATGATGAACGGATCGAGGTGCTGTTGAGGAATTCCAGCGAACCCACGTCGCACTGGAAAGCCTTCGCCTTCAAATCCAGAAGGAGCGGTAGTGATAGTCACAACGGGTCGAACTACTCCGCCGGCAGCAGGGAGCGCTACACGATCTAAAGCAAGAATATTGTCGACTGTTACGGCGGGCATGATTTTCTCCAGCACTTAGCCAGCACTTAGAAGGCTAAGAAGTAGCGATTCGTACATCAGAATAATTGCACTTACTAATAGTAAGTTGATAACAACAAGTTAGCAAGTCGTTATACACATCAGATGCAAAAATTCCGAAAAGGATTCTTAAACGATCCCGTTAGGTTCGCGGAATTACTTCGACGCTGTCTTCGCCTGTGATCACACGTTCAAGCAATGACGATGCTGCAGCTTTCGCAAGCGCAACATCGGTGCCTTGAATTTCAGTGAGAAGTTTCTCGACATCAACCGGTTCGACATTTTCGGAGCCAATGCTAGCTCGTGCCTGTTCGAGCCGTTCTAACGGCGCGGCCAGATCGTTCAGTGTGCCGTACGCGGAAGCTACCGATCTAACTGCCCTACTGAACTCGCGCTCTGCCTCTGAAATCTCTTCTGCCAGAGTATCGCCAACCACAGGTCGCAGTTTTTTCTTGATGCGAAGTCCCCACCGCTGAACCTGCTCAATTACAGCCTTTTCAAGTTCATCTGCGTGCCAAGACGAATGCCGAGATACGCCGACTTCCCGTTCGTTGCGTGCGTCACGTGACGGACATTCGTAGTAGCGGTACGACTTGGAAGCAGAGGTCCCGTCGACGCGCTTCCATGCACGACGTCGCGTCAGACCTGAAAGACCTCTTCCGCAAAGATCGCAGCGTGCGATTCCTCCGAGCAGGTATGGTGGCTCGGTGGCTCGTCGACGAACCGGTTTGCGAGTTTTCGTTACGGCGTCGGCCCGATTAAATATTTCTCGATCGATTAGCGGTTCGTGGCTACCGGCGATTCGAACGCCGTAGCGTGTGTACGTGCCCAGATAAGTCCGATTTTTGAGAATGCCAGAAACAGCCAATGCCGACCATGGCCGACCTGTACGAGTCAAAAGCCCACGATCGTTTAGCGAACGAGCAATAGCCCGTAGTCCGGGACCACCGAGTGGTTTCGAATTTTCAGCGTGCCAGGGGCCGGCATAAGTTTCAAATATTTCGCGAACGATTTCAGATTCGCCCTCAGCCGGTTTCAGCAAGCCGTCAGTGCCAGCTTCATAACCGAACGGGGTTCGCCCCAACACTTCACCACGTGATGCTTTGGCAACAATGGCGTCTCGAATACGCGCCTGGCGTTGTGGTGATCTTCCACCTAGCCCAAGTAGCTCTTCGCCGCTCTGAAGGGCATCAGGTCGATTCGGATCCGTGCACCGAACTTCGGTTCCGAGTCGTTCTAGCTCAAGCAGTCGAGTAACAAGCGTTTCGATATCTTCAGCTAAATGCGATGCGTCAGGAACGATCACCAGCGCTAAACGAGCGTTTGCGCCTTTGAACGACGCGATCATTTGGCGATAACGATCGTGCCTTGCATCGAAATCGTTGACTTGCTCATCTTCGCTGGGCTCGAACCAGTTGACTAGCTGGTGAGAATTTCGCTGGCAGTAAAGTTCGATTTCTGCGCGCGGACTAAGACGATCACCAGAATCAAAAACGTCCCCATCATTTTGACTTTCGTCATCATGATTCAGGGACGCGTTCTTACTTTGACTTTGGGCGGGTTCGCTATGGAATCCGACTGCCCGCAATTATTGTTCTGTCAGGAGAGCCCTGCCACAGCTGCAGGGAATAGGGCCGTCAGCCGCTCGAAGTCGAGTCAGCTCACCAACAGGGAGTCGAACTGCACAACCCTGGCAAACGCCACGGTCGACACGTACAACTGCGATACCTCGGTTAGATCGGAACAAGCGTGTGTATCGAGCGAGGTCTTCTTCAGGAATCTGCGATGCTTCGGCGTTGCGGGTTTCAAGCATTTCGTTGAATGCTGTTCCACGCTTAGCCTTTTCCGACCGGAGCTCTACCTGCCGAGTCTCCCAGGTCTTTTCTCGATCGCTGAGTTCTTTGGTCAAATCTTCGAACTGCTGACGAGCGTGCTCTGCAGCTACTTCAGCCGGAGCAATCGATTCTTCAATCTGCGCTAGGTTTCGTCGGGCTGCCGAGTGTTCGGTCTCGATAGCCGTGAGCTCTCGAACATTGGTGATTGCGCCACCATAAAGTCGGGATTCCAGTTCTGCGACCTGTTCTTTCAGTGTCGCTAGATCGGATTCAAGCCGGGCGGTTTCAACCTTGGCTTCTAATTCCCGAACTCGGGTCTTCTCGCAGGTGTCCCTCAGCTCAGGAAGTCCACCTTCAGAGCTAAGCTCTTTCTCAACCTCCCTATATTCACGACGTTTCAGAGCTAGAGCCTGGTCAGTATCTTGAAGGGAAAGGAGAGATTGTGCGATTGTCACGTAGTGATCCTGAGGTCCGAAAATGGCGGAAAGTTGCCGGGGGGTTCTATTGAATACTAGTCCTATGAGTTTCGGTGTCAAATCCGCATGGGCTATCCTCACCCCAAAAACAGGCCAACCTGTCATCGGAAATGTGTATCCTCGATACACCGTTTTATGATGAAGTAGTACTTCCCTATCCAATATTTGGAGATTCGATTGGCCGATACCGACAGTTCTTATTTACTTCCGCCGTTCCTTAAGAGCCGAGCGCGCACACGCATTGTTTGCACTATTGGCCCTGCAACAGGGACTCTATCTCGGATCAAACGGCTAATTCGTGCGGGTATGTCGGTTGGCAGATTAAATCTCAGCCACGGAAATTCTGAGCACCATAATCACTATGTTCAGATTCTAAGGCAAGCCGCCGAAGAAATGGGAGTCGCTGTCGGCATCCTAGCCGACCTGCCTGGTCCGAAGTACCGCGTCGGCGAAATGGCGCAGCCAGAAATCACACTTTCGACTGGTCAGCACTTCATCCTCCAACGCACTCCCTGCGACGGAACCTCTGAACGCGCCAATGTTTGGCCGCTAGGGCTTCACTCCGATATCAAGAAGGGTGCACCAGTTCTTATTGATGAAGGCTCTATTGAACTTCGCGTAGAAGAAATCGATGAAGAAGAGATTCACTGCCGAGTAACAATGGGCGGTGTTATGAAGCCAAATAAGGCTGTTACTGCTCCCGGAAACACGACAACTGTCGACTATTTCACTCCTGAGACAGAAGATGCCCTTAGCTGGGTTATTTCATCTGATATCGACTACGTAGGGCTTTCGTACGTCCGAGATGGTGGCGACGTAGAGCGCGTTCGTAAGCACCTTTCTGACGGCGGAGTCACGCCTCAGCTAGTGGCGAAAATCGAGATTCAGCAGGCTGTCGATAATCTCAGCGATATTCTTGAAAAATCAGATGCTGTGATGGTCGCCCGTGGTGATCTTGGTGTCGAGCTTCCATTCGAACGAGTGCCATCTGTCCAAAAACAGATCATCCGCATGGCTAACGAAATCGGCAAGCCGGTAATCACTGCCACGCAGATGATGGAATCGATGATCGAATCGCCATCACCTACTCGCGCTGAAGTCACCGATGTCTACAACGCTGTTCGGGATGGAACCGACGCAATCATGCTTTCCGCCGAGACATCGGTAGGAAAGCACCCGTTCCGCGCTGTTCAGGCAATGACAAAAATTTCCAAGCGCGCAGAACGTTATCTGGAATATCCAAAACTGGCAGGCCGCAGACGTACAGCTGCCTCCAAGGGCGGACTCGCCGTCGATGATGCAATTGCCGACGGCGCAGCCGTGGCAGCAGCAAGTCTGAACGCCAAAGCAATCGTCGCATTCACCGCCTCAGGCAGCACAGCAGGTCGTGTGGCCGCATACAGGCCCGTAACGCCCCTGCTTGCTCTCACGCCAGATATCGGCGCAGGTGCCAAGCTTGCTCTCCGCTGGGGAGTGATCCCTGTTGTGGTTGAAGAACATAGCGATATTCAAGATATGTTCGCCGCCGCTTCAGATCTAGCACTTCAGACGAAGATAGCCAAAGAAGGCGATGTGATCGTTGCAGTTGTCGGACTTCCAATTGGAGTACCGGGAACAACGAACTTGCTGCGAGTTATCACGCTTCCAGAACCGGTTAGCCACAAAGGCTAACGCTGGCTTCTGGTGCTAACTCGAAACTGACCCGGAACGATTTAATCGTCGTCGCCCGGTTTCGGCTTTTTGGCTGCGACCTCGATGGCGTCTCGCAACTTTTCGATCTCGTCGAGATCGGCAGGTTGAGCACCGTAGCAGGCGGCATTGAATCTGTTCGTCACGGTTTCGATTGGCGCTCCGGGCAGGAACACCGCCAAAGCTGAAACACGCTCGTTTGGTGTGGACTTCGGATCAAATATCATTCCGCGTTTAATCGCGTGTGTGAGCGTGTCGAAATACAGTAAGAAAGCCTCGGCTACGCCACGATCGCCCTCAGGCCACTTCCATAGAGAACGCTTCTTTCCGCCCTTCATCCAGCTTGGGACAAGTCCAGAAAGCAGCTTCATCATGTCAGCGGTGGCATCGGCATCGCCGCGAATCGATTCTCGATCAGTGTCATCGTCTTTAGAGACCCGAGTCGCAAACTTCCTGTAGGCAAATACAAGTACGAAGAACAACACGACGATCAACAACAGTGACAACGGCCACCTGAGTGCTCCAACTGCAAAATCTGACGCTTGCTCGGCACGCTCCATTGCCGGGTTGACCATATCTTCAGATAGTTGGCCGGGAGCCTCTTGTTCGATTTCGTCTTCTTCCTCAACGAATCGTTCTTTTATCCAGAGAATTAGATTCCAGAGCGCAGTCATTATCCATTCGATTGGATATCGCAGAACCCACAACAGCGCATCGATGAAAGCAGCCCAAACGTTGATAGCGCCCCGAACACCTATGTCGCCGTATCGACCTGTCAACATGCCGCCAATGGCTCCGATGCCAAGCAGTCCACCAACAGTTACGCCGATCACCAACGGCCAGCGAGCCTGCCCTTTGTCTTTCGTTTGCGGCAGTCTCGACGCTGCCATTCCGATCAACGCAGCTCCGAAAAACGGCAGTAGCAACGGCGAAATACCGATATCAGAACGGATCGCACTAAATTCAATCAGCAATCCGACAGCGATTAAACCAGTCCCAATTTTGAAAGCACGACTCAGCCTATTCGCCACGCCGCCTTCAACAAGAATCCCTTGAGCCCTATACCAAATCCACGCCGCAGCGATTACGCCGATAAGTACGTCTGCGACTCCTTCAGCGCCGTAAGTGCCACCGAACGTATCGACTGGCCACGCTATCTTGAACGTCCACGGATCGGTCACCGTTACGGTAGCCATCGCTAAATAGACGGCCAACAACGCTACGAATGCCTGATAAATAGCGAGCGTCGTCGGATCACGTTTCATGCCGCCGAACAGCCATGAGGTTCCCACTCCAACGCTGAAAAGCATCAGCACCGCCAACCACGGCAACGGCGATCCGCCTAGCCCGACCATTCCGGCTAGGATGGCGAGTGCAACGAACCACCAGACGCTCTCGACAATGACCAGTGAGGCGTATGAAACGATCGCGTAGCTACGCATTAGCGGTCACCCTGTTTTGAGTCGCCCGCGGAAACAGGAAGTTCATCCCATTCACTGGCGATCGTAGACGGGCGCTGAAAATCTATCGGACCTGAAATATTTGAATCGTCGAGGAACATCGACCGGCCGTCTCGTACTTCAAAGTCGGGATAGTCAGGCGGATCTTCTCGACCAGTATGGAACAGAATTACGGGGTGGCCGATTCGTTTTAGTCCGAGCAGATATGCCATCGTTCTCGGGTGATAAATACCACCAACGTGAATCAACGTCGCTCCGGGTGGGATGGCTCCACGGCGGCTGCGTGCCAGTTCGTCTAAAGTACGCACTCCGATCGGATGAACCATCGCCAATGACTCAAGCAGCATCGTTAGCTGGCTGGGCCCGGTTCCGGGTAACACAACCGAACGCGAGGCGCTCACCGAGCTAACACCGTTGGTAATTAGCCCGACGTTGTAGCCGAGATCCAAAGCGTGGTTCGCCAAAGAAGCAGCCGCTGTCATCGATCCCTCAAGTACGTCGGAACGATAGCCCTCCCACGGCACGCTCGTCGTCACCGCTTCGGCAAAGATCACAGCATGTTCGGAAACGCTCGGGTCGAACTGCCGCACAAACATATCGCCACGGCGCGCCGTCGTTTTCCAATCGATTCGTTTGATCGGATCGCCCGGTCGGTACTCTCGCACACCCGCCGGTCGAGAAGGATCGTCCCATAGGCGATCACGCGATAGCGAATCACCGATAGGCCTTCGAGCCGGCAGCATGAATCCGGGGATAGCTTTGATGGTTGGGTAAACATAAATCGACCACGGCGTGTGGTCGAGCATGGCTTCAGCCGGGTATAGGCCGAATAAATCGCCACTTCTCAATCGAGTCTTCCCAAGGCGATATGTGCCGCGAGCCAGCGCTGTAACTTTGCGCTTGACCTTGATCCGTTCGTAACCGCCTAGAGATGTCGAAGCCTGTATTTCGGCTCCACCTAGATATGCCTGTTCGACTGCTCGTTGCCCTTCGATTAGTAGGCCACGCGGAACATATTCGTTGATCTCGAGCCACGGCACGGGAAGCGGCTTGCGATTTTCGATCGTGAACGTAATTTCGATCTCGTCATCTTGAAAGGCGTGATCGACAGATGCGGTTCGATCAATAGTGATCTCTTCGAGCGACAACGCAGCCCAGATTCGAGAAGCGATGGCGATTACAAATGCCAGCGCACCAACTGCCGCTATCAGAGGTTCATGTGCGACTGCTCCGACGATAACTACGATTATCAACAGAAGCACAAATATCTCGCCGAGTGGATTCAGCGAGGTCGCACGAGATGCCAGTAGCGCGGGCCGACGGTACTTGGCCTCAAGACCTCGTGCCATCCAAGTGCCGTACATCGCCATCTATTCTCGCTCGATCGGAACTGTGGTCGCCTCAACGATGTCGCCAACGATTTGGGCGGTAGCCTGTCCTCGCAGCTGTGTTGTGGTTTCCGCGAGCAGCCGGTGAGCAAGCACCGGAACAGCAAGATATTTCACATCGTCTGGCAGTACGTATGAACGTCCGTTTATAGCTGCCCAACCTTGCGCTGCGTGCTGAAGAGCAAGCGACGCACGAGGGCTGGCTCCGAGTCGCAATGCACTGCTGTTTCGAGTGCCTTCGATGATGTCGAGGAGATAGTCGCGAACAGTGTCGTTGACTGTCACGCTGTCGACGGCAACACGGGCAGCAATCAGTTGTTCAGCAGTTGCTGAAGGCTTGATGGCGTCGGGATTTTCACCAGCACGGAATCGATCAAGCATTGAGGATTCTTCATTACGGTCGGGATAGCCAAGCGAAGCACGCACCATGAATCGGTCGAGCTGCGCTTCTGGCAGTGGGAACGTACCTTCCATCTCGACAGGGTTGAGAGTCGCCATCACCATGAACGGCTCTGGAAGTGGCGTAGTTATTCCGTCGATAGAAGCCTGGCGTTCTTGCATCGCTTCGAGCAGTGCGGATTGCGTTCGTGGGGTTGCTCGGTTGATTTCGTCGGCGAGAAGAATCTGAGAGAAAACAGGACCTTCTCGGAATTCGAATTCGCCCTTTGAGGCGTTATAGAAGTTCACGCCGAGTACATCGCCGGGAACTAGGTCCGGTGTGAACTGAATACGACCAAACTGACAATCGAGAGAAGCAGCTAACGCTTTTGCCAGCGTCGTTTTACCCGTACCCGGTACGTCTTCGAGAAGCACGTGACCTCGACATAACAGTGCGAGAACTGCGATATCGATTGTTTCGGATTTACCGACAATTACTCGTTGAACCGACTCACGAATTTCGGTCGCAAGCTGTTGTACGGACGCTACATCCGCTGATGAAGATGATTCTGTCACTCTGGTCTGACTCTCTATCGCCAATTGATTCTCCGATACGCACACCGGAACGTAAGGTGCAGTAGTTTACGCTGAGAACGACCTCTCGGCAGGTTCTATTTTGAGACGAGGGCGATGAGACTCAATGGCGCGGGTGAGTCATATTCGCGTAATGGCGTGGACTCGATCATCCAAAGTTTCGGTTCACCCGATTCGATCGAGACAAAGCTGACTGGTAGTCACATGCATAACAGTCGATTCTCTTTCACGTTTCCTAACGGTCATGCCGTCCTCTCTCGAAAGATCAAGAAATCCGACGCGCACCGTCTGCCATTCGGACGACGATATAGCCGGATTACGCTTCACTTCCCAAACACTTTCTCCCGACTCAAACGTCTCGGCGTCGCTTGTCGGCCACCAGAATGAACCGTCTGCACAAAAGTGCTGGCCCCACTGGGGGTAGCCTTCGGGGTATACCAGTCCATCAGTCACATACGCCGTCCATCCTGCCAAAATCGCTTCATCAGTCGGTTGTTCGGTGACAGACGCAGGATCGATTGAAGAAGGGAACTCCCGAATCGTTTCGACTTCTGCATCACCAGTCATGTGAACAGCGGCTTCAGAATTATCAGGCGGGAACATTTCCAAACACGTTGTGCTGCGAGTGATCTTCATTTCGACGGGAGGACCCCAGCCCGTCTGCATAACTTTTCCATCTTCACGAGACACGACAAAGAACGTGAATGTACGTCCTTGATTCTCGCCCAGCAGGAACGTCGCAGTCATAGCGATCTTGCCCCATTGGCGAGATGACATCGAGGCAGTTCGCGTTGCCCCCCAAGTCACTTCGGAGTTGACCGTTCCATCGGTGTTGAACACCACTCCGTCATCGCAGAAATTTACCGACTGTGTTGCTCCCGATGGATCGACGTATTCCATAACGGTGTTCGTCAGGAACTCACGCCAACCTTCAAAAACAACTTCGTCTTCGGGTTGCTCGTCGTTTAGCTCAGGGTCGAGCCAATCAGGGAATATGGGATCGGCTAGTTGCTCGTCGGTGATCTTGCTTACGACAGGCTCAGGAGTCGATGTAGGCACTGGTGTATCTATCGGAACAGGCGTGACGGTAACCCTGGTGAAGGTTGGGACGACAGCCGAGGTAGCGCTTGGAGCAGCGGCAGCTTCGCCCACAGATTCACCTGCGCTGTCGCTTGCACAAGCAGCGAACGCAGTGGTTGTTATAGAGAGAATTACAAGAACCAGCCCAGAACGCCGCATACGAATCACCTCTTTGAAGATGAAGATATCGATCAATTCGGGGGCATTTTAAGCCATCGTCGCAAAACGTGCTTTTCAGCTAGAAAATGACCAAGCTAGAACTATTGCAAGCTCTGCAAGCAGATATCGCTTCGAGTTATATCTGCCTCTGCCGGGTTCGGATTGTTCGTAAGAAATACCTTGCCAACCCGCCTGACCAATGTGAACGGTGTCCACTCACGACCGGCCCACGTACCGCCGACTATGTCGACTCGCACCGCTATAGTCCCCCAATCGAGAAACGATAACGCTGGGGATCGTTCGACTCGCCAGTTCTGAAGATCGCTGTGAGGACCGTTTGCGGTCATGATCACGCCGTTGGTGCAGAGATGAAGCGGTGGTTCTCCCTGTCGCCGAACGATCGCGGTGTTGTTCAAAAACCGAGTCCATCCCTTGAAAACCAGTTCGTCTTCCGGCCGCTCTTCAACGAGTTCAGGATCCAAATCGAGAGGAAATTCTGGCGGCCCATAATCGATATCCGCTGGCGATATCGTCGGAGTTGGCGTAGGCGTTGGAGTCGGAGTTTCAGTTGGTTGCGGAGTAACCGTTATCCGAATCCAAGTCGGTTGAATACTAGTCGGCGCCAACGTTGGTTTTGGAGACGCGCCAATACCGCCATCTCCGCAGCCAACAATGAAAACAGCTGTGGCGGCCAGCGACAGAATCGCCAACCCGCCAATTCGTTTGATGAACGAGTTCCTAAACAACAACAACCGTGTTGGTTAAGGTTCCGATCTTGTCGATAGTGATGTTCACGACATCGCCAGCTTGCAGAGTGAATTCTGGTGGCGGGATAGTGCCAGTTCCGGTCATCACCGAAGTTCCGTCTGGAATCGAGTTGTGTCGAACCAGCCAGCCAACAAGATATTCGCAATCACGCTTCATATCAGCAGTGTTTGCTTCGCCTCTAAACGCTTCTTTGCCGTCTCGGTCGATAGTGAGAGTGACGGAAAGCTTTTGGGCATCGCCAATCGATTCTTTAGAAACGAGAGCCGGGCCAAGCGAAGCTGATTTGTCGTAGACCTTCGCCTGTGGAAGATACAACGGGTTTTCACCTTCGATAGTTCGACTGCTCATGTCGTTACCGCAGGTGTAACCAACAATCTTGCCGCCGTAGGTTACGAAAGCCAGCTCAGGCTCGGGAACGTCCCAGCCTGAGTCGCCGCGAATACCCACTTCGTCGAACGGTGACTGCAATCGATCGAGAGTTGCTTTGAAAAATGACTCAGGTCGATCTGCGTCGTAGACCTTGGCGTAAACGTCGGGCGATCCACTCTCGGCCTGTCGTTCTCGCATCGAATCCATGTAAGTAACGCCAAACGCCCAAACTTCGGGAGCGTCGACCGGTGGCAGCAGGGTTACGCCGTGGCAACCAGGTTTTGCGCCTTCGAGCATTTCGGCGGCGGAAGTCGTAGCTGCACCTTTGTTGGCAGCGAGAATTCCGCGGGTGACTGAATCGATATCAGAACCCGTGATCGAGGCGGTTTTGAATAGATCTAGAGTCGAGCCGATCTGAGAGTTGAGAGCGGTGAGGTCGGTCACCTGCCCTGCGTCGTCTTCAACGCCGACGTGCTTGGTGCCGTTCTGGAGGTACTGGTAGTAACGCATTTTTCGCTTTCGCTGAACTTGCGAGCGGGGTGTCTGAGTAGTTCTCATAACCACACTCTTCTAACCGAAGTAGAAATGTTGCCGACAAGGTTAACCGAGTGGGCGGGGTTATGGCAGTTCCAATGAATATTGACCATGAGGATCGAAATTGGTGATCGCCCCGAAGACCAGTTGGTTCCTAACGGCGTATATCTTTGTAGATAAGGAATTTTCTACTTCGTGTCCCAATCTCGTTTGAGCCACAACCGAATAGTCGCGAGCGCGTTGATTATGATCATCAGCCTGATCGCGTTCATCACCATTAGCTCGCAATCGTTAACTGTCGCCCGGGCGGAATCAGATCTCGCACTTTCGGTAATGAGTCAGAAGGTTGAGATCGACTACGGCGAAAAGATCGCAATCACAGCCATTGTCGATGCGGGAATTGATGCTGACCAAATCCAGGCGGTGCGAACGCTGTTTCGTGCACGCGGCGGTTCGACAATATGGTCGTACTCGTACCCTCAATTTTCGCCAAGCAGCACAGGCACGAACGTACTAGAAGTATCCTTTGAGATTCTGACCGGGCCGGGTTCCTACTACCCTCCCGGCGCTGAATTCGACATCGAGATAGAAATCACTGATTCCACCGGCGAAACTGCCTCTGTAATCTCGCCCGAGCCGATCGAATATCTCGACCCCGCTTACGATTGGGAGCGAGTCAAAGGCAACGGCTACACGATCGTCTACTACGGGGTTGCTCGTTCGAGCGTCGACGACCTAATCGAAAAAATCGACCACCGCATCCCTACGCTCGAAGCAACTCTCGGCGTGACCGATCCGCCGAATTTCAAGGCGATAGTCTTCCCGAACATTCAGGATGCAACACCATCGTTCCCACCGGTGAGCAAGACCGCAACCGATCAATTCTTGTTCGCCGGATTCGCCCAGCCCGAGTATCGACTGTTCGTGCAGGGGCAGATGAACTCCACAACATTCACTCACGAGCTTGCTCATCTTTATACGCACGAGGCGGTTTCCTCGTCGTTCTTAGGCGGCATACCGTCGTGGCTGAACGAGGGTCTATCTCGGTTCCTCGAATCGGGATCAAGCGAGCAATCGAATAACCGACTGCGTGACAGCGTTCGCCCCGATGAGCTTCTTTCGCTCAACCACATGCAAACGATTCCCGGTCAGCGCAGCGATGTGTTCATCTTCTATCCACAGGCCGGAGCATTCGTTGGATATTTGGTCGAGGAATACAGTCACGCGACGATGGCTGATTTTCTGGACCAACTGAACAAAGGGCGTGCGGTTGAAGACGCCTTCGAAATAATTTTCGACAAGCCGTTATATGAAGCTGAAAACGACTGGCGAGCGCTATTTGGGGCTGATGCCCTTCCGATTCCTGTGGCAACAGTTGAGCCAGTGGAATCTAGTGTCGACCAAGCCGACAACACCCGCGTACCGTTGATCGACTACGAAGCGGCTGCCGACGCAGCGAGCGGTAACTCGTCTAGCCAGCCGCAAGCTACGACCACAACAGCACCCTCTTCATTGCCAACAGTTACACCTGAAAACACACCCGTGTTTGATCCGTCGATCTTCGAAGAAAAACAAAATCCCAACTGGGCAGTTGCCGGAATTGTTATCGGGTTATCGGTAATAGTGGGGGTATGGCTGTTCACATCTCGACGTAGAATGCCGAAGCGCAAATCCTAGCGCTTGGCCTTCTATCGAACGAAATCATAGCGTGACTACCAACTGGCAAAATCCCAGAACCGCTTTCGTCTACACCGGCGAGCTATCGCAGTACCAACTTTCGCCCGAACACCCGCTGCGACCAATTCGCTTGCATCACATGCACGAGTTGATGAAGGCTTCGGGATTGTTTGGGTTGCCGAATGTCGATTCGCCTTCGCCACGCATCGCTTCGAAAGCTGAAATAGAAACAAGTCACGACTCTGACTACGTCTCGATAGTTGAGGCGATTTCTGGTGGAGCCATCGCTCCCAGCATGGGCGAGTTCGGTCTCGGCACATCGGACAATCCAGTGCGAAAAGGAATGTACGAAACGACCGCGCTATGTGTTGGGTCGACGCTCACAGCAAGCGAACTAGTAACTTCAGGCAAAGCAGATATCGCCTTCGCTCCCGCTGGCGGAGTTCATCACCATGCGATGCCCCGAGGCGCAGCTGGGTTTGGAGTGTTCAACGACGCCGTAATCGCAATGAACGCTATGGTCAAAGCTGGACTACGAGTCGCCTACATCGATATCGACTGCCATCATGGCGACGGCGTGCAAATGGGCCACTACGATTCTGATCAGGTACTCACAATTTCGATTCACGAATCAGGTCAATGGCTGTTCCCAGGCACCGGTTATGTTCAGGAAATAGGTTCAGGCGACGGCACGGGATATTCCGTGAATGTTCCGCTGGCGCCATATACCCAGGACGATGAATGGCACAAAGCGTTCGACGAGGTGATCCCACCGTTGGTTCGAGCTTTCAAGCCAGACGTACTGTTCACTCAGCTTGGAATCGATACGCACTTTCAAGATCCGCTTACCCATCTGGCGCTGACTACTCAAGGTTTTAATCTGGCAGTGCAGAAGCTCAGCGTGCTGGCCGCAGAAGTTGGCAAGTGGGTGGCAGTTGGCGGTGGTGGCTACGATTTATCGGCTGTGGCGAGATCGTGGACAATGGCATTGGCAACGATGGCAAATCATGAGCTGCCTGATCAGGTGCCGGCTGAGTTCCGATCGCTTGAACATCTAACGAATTTCGCCGATACAGCACCCGACCCGAGTGAAGATCGCTATCTAAGCGAAATCCAAAGTTTTAACACCAAGACGTTGAAAGAGATTCAGTCGTTGGTATTCCCAAAATTCGGAATTTAACAGTTCGATCATCTCGTCATGAAGAAAGGCTGAGACCGACCGACTTACGACTCCATAATCGACACTGTCATGCTGAACTTGATTCAGTATCACGGTCGGCGGACGATGAATGGCCGACTCCAGCAAGATTGATCGACACTGAGTAGATCAACAACCCCGCTTCGGCTACTGATTCTGAATCAAGTTCAGAATGACAATATCGCTAGCCCCTACTCTCCACCCTCGGCGAACATTCCTCGCAGCGCTGGATACAAATGTCGATACCGGCCGTAGGCGTCGTCGTAGACATCACGCACTGCCGCATCAGGCGTCACCGATTTCAAATCCGTTAACCACGCCTTACCAGCGTCAACCACGCCACCGAACTCGCTAGCTCCGACTGCCGCAAGCATTGCTGCTCCCAGCGGAGCGCCTTCTGACGGCCCAACCGTGCGTAGCGGCAAGTTAGCAACGTCGCTGAGCATCTGGAGCCATACTGCGCTGCTAGCCCCTCCTCCTACTGCAACAGCTTCATCAGGATGAACATCAAGAGCTGTCATGAGTTCCAACGAATCTCGTAGGGCGAACGACACACCTTCCATCACCGCACGAGTCATGTGCCCTCGCGTGGTTCCGCCGTGCATGCCGAAGAACACTCCACGAGCATTGGCATCGGCGTGAGGTGTTCGTTCTCCGGTTAGATACGGCAAGAAAGTGACGCCGCCAGATCCCGCAGAAGTCATAGCGGCTTCAGCAACCAAATCATCGAACGTAGCGTCGCCCGACGATTTCCGCCACCAGTCGAGTGCTGCACCAGCCGAAAGCACCACACCCATCAAATACCAAGTGTCGGGAGTTGCGTGGCGCATTGAGTGAATCCGCATCTCAGGATCCGTAACCGGCAAAGTGGTTGGAGCCACTACGGTTCCCGACGTGCCTACAGAAAACAGTGCATCCCCAGCGGAAACCACGCCGGCTCCTATCGCAGCACAAGCGTTGTCGGCCCCGCCACCAACAACCGGAACGCCTTCTGCTAAACCGGTCGCTATCGCGGCTGATTTCGTAACGCCACCCGCAATTTGAGCCGATTCGATGATTGGTGGCAGCAATTCTGAATTCACATTGAGCAGGCCGCACATTTCGTCCGACCATCGGCTGTTCACGATGTCGAACAACAAAGTAGCCGAGGCATCAGACGGTTCGCTGCCCAGCTCGCCTGTTAGTCGATACCTGATGTAATCCTTCGCCAAGAGCATGTGCGATATCTGGGCGAACAGATCCGGTTCATTGTTTTTCATCCATAGCAGCTTGGTGACGGTAAATCCCTCAAGAGACGGGTTCCCTGCGAGTCGGCGTAGTGATTCGTTGCCAACGGTTTCACGAACATAAGCAGCTTCAGCACTCGATCTGACGTCGTTCCATAGGATTGCCGGTCGCACTACCTGTCGTTGACTATCGAGTGGCACGAGCGAGTGCATCTGGCCCGATAAACCAACTCCACGTACTTCTGGGGAGTCGATTTCGCTTAGTGCTTGCTTGATCGCTGAACATGTTCCCGCCCACCAGTCTTCTGGTCGCTGTTCGCTCCAGCCGGGGCGTTTTACGTCAACCGACATCGGGCTGCTGGCAACAGCTAGCAATTTGCCTACTGGATCGACAGCTGCAACCTTGATTGATGAGGTGCCGACGTCGATACCGATAAATACTGCTTGGGTCATGATCGCTGGAGGGTATCAATTCCGATGGCGGGTATATCGCTTCGACGCTGTCATTCTGAATCAAGTTCAGAATGACAGCGTCTAGGATTTCGCCTTGCTTACCCAAATGCCCGCATAACGCAAAAGACCCCGCCATTGCTGACGGGGTCTCTTAGAATTTCATTTACTCAAACGAGCCAGTGAAGACTAAACCTCTCGGAATTCGCCTTCAACGGTATCCTCGTCATCGTCATCACTGTCGCCGGCGTCATCGGCAGCATCGTCATCAGTGGCCTGATCGCCACCCTCAACGGTAGCTTCTTCGCCACCAGCCGCCTGGTTAGCTTCGTAAACTGCCTGACCCACAGCCTGCAGAGCGGTCTGAAGTTCTTCAGTGGCAGCAGCAATCACCGTCGTGTCACCAGCTTCATCAGCTAGCGTTTCTTTGACAGCTTCAACCTTCGCTTCGACATCGCTCTTGATGTCGTCGGGAATCTTGTCGCCATCGTCCTTGATGATCTTTTCAGCCTGGAACACAGCGCTTTCGCCTGCGTTACGGGTTTCGACGCCCTCACGCTTCGCCTTGTCGGCCTCGGCGTTTTCTTCAGCTTCCTTCACAAGACGATCTACCTCGGCGTCATCCATTCCTGAACGACCGGTAATCGTGATGTGCTGCTCCTTGCCGGTACCGTTGTCTTTGGCAGAAACCTTGAGGATTCCGTCGGCATCGATATCGAAAGTAACTGCAACCTGAGGTACTCCGCGAGGAGCAGGCAAGATGCCATCGAGGTTGAAACGACCGATTGACGTGTTGTCGCCGGCCATCTCACGCTCGCCTTGAACGATGTGAATTTCAACACTCGACTGGTTATCAGCAGCCGTAGTGAACGTTTCCGTCTTAGATGTTGGAATCGTTGTGTTTCGTTCGATCAGCGCAGTTCGAACTCCACCAAGAGTTTCGATACCCACTGAAAGAGGAGTCACATCGAGAAGCAGAACGTCTTTTACATCGCCCTGCAACACACCGGCCTGAATCGCTGCGCCAACCGCAACAACTTCGTCGGGGTTGATAGTGCGGTTTGGCTCTTTACCGAACAACTTTGTGACCATGTCGATCACAGCTGGCATTCGAGTCATTCCACCAACGAGAACTACTTCGTCGATTTCGCCCGGTCCAACACCAGCGTCTTTGAGAGCTGACTTCGTAGGTCCTGACGTTCGGGTGATTAGAGCAGCTGTTAGCTCCTCAAGCTTGGCTCGGGTTAGAGTCGACTGAAGGTGCTTTGGTCCCGAAGCATCAGCAGAGATGAACGGCAAGTTGATCTCGGTTGATGCAACTGAAGAAAGTTCAATTTTGGCTCGTTCAGCTTCTACACGTAGTCGCTGGTGAGCAGATACATCGTCACGAAGGTCGATCAGGTTTTCCTTCTTGAACTCTTCGGCAAGGTAGTCGACGAGATTCAGGTCGAAGTCGTCACCACCAAGGTGGGTGTCACCGTTGGTGCTCTTTACCTCGAACACACCTTCACCAAGCTGAAGAATCGTTACGTCGAACGTTCCACCACCAAGGTCGTATACAGCGATAGTTCGCTCACCCTCTTTATCGAGACCGTAAGCAAGTGCTGCTGCGGTTGGTTCGTTGATGATGCGAAGAACTTCGAGTCCAGCGATCTGACCGGCGATTTTCGTCGCCTCACGCTGACCGTCGTTAAAGTAGGCAGGAACTGTAATTACAGCTTGGTCTACCTTTTCACCGAGTTTTGCCTCGGCATCTTCCTTCAGCTTGCGAAGAACCATCGCCGAAACTTCAGCGGGTGGACTTGTTTTGCCGTCTAGGACGATTCCAGCGTCACCGCCATCGAGTTCACCGAGTTTGAACGAAACGCCCTTTACATCGGCCTGAACCGCAGCATCGTCGAATCGTCGACCGATGAATCGCTTAGCAGAGTAAACAGTATTTTCGGGATTCGTAATCGCCTGACGACGAGCCAGTTCACCAACGAATCGTTCGTCGGTCTTCGAGTTGAACGCAACTACCGATGGGGTTGTGCGTCGACCTTCAGCGTTCTCGACGATAACGGGTTCACCAGCTTCCATGACCGCCATTGCGGAGTTCGTGGTGCCGAGATCGATTCCAATAACCTTTGCCATTGCTTTTTCAGTTTTCCTTTTAGGTTTCCGGTTCACCGTTACTTGGTGACCGTAGTTCGATGTAAGTACTAGTTAGTTAGATTCTTCGTGACTGGTTCCGCTTCCTTCGGGCCAAACGCCGAAGGCAAGAATTAGGGGTTGGGTAGATTGCAGCTCAGCGACCAAGTCATTCGATGACGCCCGGAGCTACGCATTTATGTTCGATTTAGCTGTCCTCGGGCGGTTCTACCGCTATCTGGACCTGCGCTGGTCGAACTACTTCGTCATTTCGCATATAACCGGGTCGAAGTTCCGTAATTACGGTATTCGGCTCGTGATCGGCAGTTGGACTCGACAGCAACGCTTCGTGCTTTCGAGGATCAAACTGTTCACCAACACACTCAAATCGCTCAAAACCTTCAGAGGTTAGAGCGTTTACGAAATTCTTCTGGATCGCTGTGATTCCTTCGAGCCAGCCCGCATCAGCGGTTTCTATACCTTCGGAATTCATCGCAACGTCGAGTTGATCGATCACATCGGCGAACTTCAGAACTACTCGTTGCTGATTTCGTAGACGTGACGATTCCTGTTCACCCTCAATCCGACGCCGGTAGTTAACCAAGTCGGCCTGGGCACGCTGCGCCAATCGCTTGAACTGATCCTTTTCACGCAAAGCTTCAGCAAGTTCGTCGTTCGCTTCTTCAGTGAACTCGAGTGGCTGATCTTGTGCGTCGGAATCCGCAACCTGTTCTGAATCCGCAGCTTCATCCTGTGCGTTTTTGTCTTCTGTTTCTGACAACGTTTTCTAATGACCTATCAATAAATAATGAAATTTTGGCGCGAGCAGTTCGATTAAACAGCGCCAACATACGAGAGTATCTGCCGAAGCTCGTCTGCCGCTACCCTCGCGGCCCGTGTATCTGAGACTTCAGGACTACTCTCCAGAAGTGAAACGATATCCGTTAATGATCTCACCAAATCGAGCACTAAGCTAACCCCATTCAAGTTCAACCCCAACTCATCTGCGAGGCGACGAATTACGCGCAATCGTTCAACGTCTGAATCGGAATAGAGCCGTCTACTGCCCTCTGAACGTTGCGGTCGAACCAATCCCTCTTTGTCGTACTTACGCAACGTCTGAGGATGCATATCGGCCAATCGCGCAGCCACACTGATTACGTAAACACCAGAGATTCGATTGGGTGACGTTCGCCTCTGCCGAGAACGTTGTTCGCCAGCGGGTTCAGGACGTGCCATTGGCACGCGCCGGTTTTCGTCGCCGGATGCTGCGATTTCGAATAGCTCGGCCAGCATACGGTTCAAATTATCGGAGCGCGACCATGCAAGATCTTGCTTAACTGACTCATCTGGGTCACGTGGCGGACGACCGAAGTTTTGCGTCACGATAATTCCTTTAACAATTGATCAAAGACTCGAATTTCCTGTAATACGCCGGTTTTACGAACGAATCATGTACACGAGTCAATCTAAATAACACGAATAGTATTGTAATAGTTGATACGGGTCGTGTAAACTTTATGTGTCGAATTCGTCATTGACTCACATGTCGCTCACGGCGTGTTAACCAAATGTTTACGAAATCTGACCCAAATCTCTTGTATGCGGAGATTTTTCGTAGTAGTATCTGCGCCGGCTCGTTTTACGGAGTGAATTCTGTTACAGGATTCGTAACCGTGATCGGGACCTCTATTTACTGAACGCTCCGACCAATTTTGGCGGGGACGAAACAAAGAAGGAAAGTAAAGTGCTTTACTTGAAAGCTTGCCCGAAGTGCCAAGGCGATATTGAGCTTGTGGTATTCCCGGACAGCAAAAGCCTGTCATGCTTGCAGTGTTCATTCACTGTCGACTCTAAAGAGTCTGCACGTCGAGCCATGTCTGAAACAAAGACACCGGCTACGATCGAAGCTGCATAAAACAGCGAAGTTCTCTTAAGACCCCGGTCCCCACTACCGGGGTCTTTTCTTTTAAGTCGCTTTTTCGTTAGTCGCGCTCGTCGTCGGAGTCTCGTTTAGCTCTGGGCGTCGTCGGACGACTTGGTCGCGTAGTCTCCCCCTCTAGCTCCCCCTATCCGGGGGAGGACTGATTTAGGGCCAATTAAACTGGCGCCCCCGCAAACAACAATCAACCGTCATCCTGAACTTGATTCAGGATATCGATGCAGTACGAAGTAACTGCAGTGTCGTTTAGCTCCGGGCGTCATCGGACGACTTGGTCGCGTAGCTGCAGTCTCGTTAGTCGCGCTCGTCGTCGGACGACTCGGCTCTGCGTCGCAGTCTCCCCCTCTAGCTCCCCCTATCCGGGGGAGGACTGTCAGTTCCACCTACGCCGACAATAACCAGCCCTGTCATCCTGAATTCATTTTCAGGATCTATCGCCATATGCCAATGTCAGTCTTGCCTGAACTACGGTCAGGTGCGTACGCACATCAGATGCCCCAATCATCGCCTCAGGCTACGACCTGCGGTTCGAATAGATTACGAAAGCTGCGATCAGCAAAACCACGGCGGCTATCCAGAAACTGCGTAGAGCAACGATGCTCCCTAATATCGCAACCACCGTGAAGTGAAGAGTCGCCTGCTGTGGCCTTCTACTCGCTATCGAAGCGGCATAGCCAGCCATTCCTGATAACCCGATCAACATAGCGCCTCTTACGATAAGCGAGCCACCACCCTGATCCGGACTGGAACTGTCCAGGCCGAGCACGATGTTGATGATGCCGACGAAAAACGTCAGCGCTGCACCCAAGATGCCAGCAACTCGTCCAATCTCTCGCATATTCATCAATATTGTCCTAATTACACCGAATTCCCTACCAACAGCATACATAGCCGAATATGCAGTGCACGTGCCAATTTCGAGACTTTGTGATACAAAGCACACAGTCGTAATTAATCCGATAGATTCTGAACTGCGCTCCAGATGGCAATCAACAACAACAATTCTGACAATTCACTGCCCGAATCAGTCGTCCCCGAAGTCGTTATCCAACGACTTCCTCTTTATGTCAGAGTTTTAACCCAGTTTTCGAGCGCTGGCGAAGAAGTGATTTCTTCCGAGCAGCTCGGCACTCGCCTGCAGATGACTCCGGCTCAGATTCGTAAAGATCTCTCGTACTTCGGACGATTCGGCAAACAGGGTCGCGGCTACAACATTTCAATGCTCGAAGAAAAGCTGCGTACGATTCTTGGGCTCGATCGCACATGGAACGCCGCAGTGATTGGAATGGGGCGACTTGGACGAGCTGTTGTGTCGTACCCAGGGTTTGCTCCTGAAGGATTCAACATCCTCGCTGCATTCGATGCCAGTGATGAAATCGTAGGTCAAACGATTTCAGGTCTTCAAGTCGAATCGATCTCGCAGCTTTCGCAATCCGTAATTGATCACGACATTAAGATCGGTATCGTCACCGTCCCTATTGATCATGCCCAAGAAGTGATCGATGCTCTTGTTGAGGCTGGAATCAAATCTATTCTCAACTACGCCCCGCTCTCGCCACAGGTTCCAGAAGGCGTGACCGTGAGAGGCATCGACCCCGTGTTGTCGCTGCAGTCGATGACCTACTACATCAAGTAGGCGTACTCGTTAGTCGCGCTCGTCATCGTACGACTCGGCTCTCGCTGCAGTGCGTTAGCTCTGGGCGCATCGGATGACTTGGTCACAGCGTCGCAGTCTCCCCCTCTAACTCCCCATATCCGGGGAGGACTGATCTTCCGTTCACCACCAAATGTCATCCTGAATTTATTTCAGGATCTTTCTCCCCACTGCAGGTGAATCATGACTAACAAGAATAATTTCGCCCGCCGGCTGTCGTCCTTCGAGATCCTCAGGATGACATTTACGAACTAGCTCCCACGAATATTTAACGAGCCGTGCGACGAGCAACCTGCTCGGCAGTCATCGATCGTTACCAACCGCCAACTTTCTTCGTGCTTACCACCATTCAAGTAACCAATATTTGTTAGTCACGCTGCTTAGGGGTTATGCTAGGTTATGTTGCTGTGCCCGGAAGACCTACGAATCCGGTTCATTTCCCAACCCCTCTAAGAAAGGATTAGATCGAAAAGATGAGAATCTTCAATTCACTACCAAAGTCCGCAATTATGGTCGCCCCGACCAAGTAATAGTCCTACCGGTATATAAATCCGCTCGTATCTAATATCGAGCGCACCTTCTGCCAAGCTGGTAATCAAACCTAAACGGCACGTCGACTAGCAACGACAAGAAGCGCGTCAAGAGATCTCATTCTCCGGCAGGACTGTCACCGAATCGGTGCATCACGTCCAGCTGTAGCAGCGCGCTCTACGAATCAATTCGTAAACCCTCTCGAATATGCCACTCTCACGAGTGTGCGCTACGGCTCAGAAACAAAATCAGCCAAAAGCCCTAGTTCTCGAGGTCCGAAATTGAAAGCTACATATACATACCCAGCCGCTGGTCCTGCGTATCGACCAGCAATCGTCTTCAGGCATACTGCGCCACCCGTGCGAAACACTCAACTAAGTGAGCGTGAGCTAGAGGTGGCCCGGCTAATCGCGGCCGGATACAGCAACAAGCAGATGGCAAGCGAACTTGGCATTAGCCACAACACCGTGGCTCGTCACGTCGCAAACATTATGCGAAAGATGGGCGCCGGCAATCGCACGGAAGCGGTTCTCAACGCCATACGGCAAGAACTGATTCCGTTCGGGTAGACGATTCGTGAATTGCTGACTCGCTGAAGTAGGTCATGCTCCAGCATGTCGAGAAATAGACCCGGTCCTCTAGCTGGCCGGGTCTTTTCGCGTGCGAATCCGTATGGTTCGTTGCAATTCCCGGCATCGACTACTAATGAAGATCACCAACAATGTCATGCTGAACTTGATTCAGTATTGCTATCGATGGGGCATGTCGATCACCATTGCCACGTACGTTACTGAGTCGACAGTAGTCACCATTCACAAGATCCCTCGGATGCACTCGGGAAGTCGATATATTCCAGCTGAATCAGATTTCGAACAGTTAAAACAAAAAGCCCCGGAGCAATCTCCGGGGCTTTTTCATTCACAATTTTCAATCTCACCCTTAGCTCAGGCCACGTTCTCGACGTCGACGTCCGAGGTTTACTCGAACACGAGCACGGCGCATTGAAGCCATTGCACGTTCAAGATCAACTTCTGATTCAGTCGAAGCGATACGTTCCTGCGCTCGAGCAAGAGCAGCTTCTGCACGCTCAAGGTCAATCGCGTCGTCCTGTTCAGCAGCATCTGCAAGAACAGTTACTCGGTTGTCAGAAACTTCCAAGAAACCGCCACTCATTGCCAGCGAAACAGAATCGCCGCCCTGATCGAAACGAAGTACACCAGGTGCAAGCGTCGAAATCATACGAGCGTGCGAAGGCAGCACGGTGAATTCACCGAGTCCGCCCGGTGCAACGACCGTGTCGACTTCGCCTGAAAAGCTTTCGCCTTCGGCGGTTACAACTGCTAACTGAAGTTTGGCCATAACTAATTGATGTCCTCTAGAAACCTAAACAGCTCGCTTAGCTAGCGGCTGAGGCTTCCTCCAACATCTTCTTACCCTTCTCAACAGCCTGATCGATTGTTCCAACCATGTAGAACGCCTGAACCGGTAGTTCGTCGTGCTTACCTTCGAGAATTTCTTTGAATCCTCGAACAGTCTCGGCAACAGGAACGTACTGTCCTGGAATACCAGTGAACACTTCACCAACGAAGAACGGCTGAGTTAGGTAACGCTGGATGCGGTGTGCACGGCCAACAGTAACCTGGTCTTCTTCAGATAGTTCTTCGATACCAAGAATAGCGATAACGTCCTGCAGGTCCTTGTAACGCTGCAGTACTCGCTGAACACCCTGCGCAACTTCGTAGTGCTCTTCACCAACAATGGCTGGTTCAAGAATTCGAGAGTTAGACGCCAGAGGGTCAACAGCCGGGAAGAGGAACTGTGCAGCAAGCGCACGGTCGAGCGACACGTTAGCGTCCAAGTGACCGAATGTTGTGACAATTCCCGGGTCGGTGTAGTCGTCAGCCGGTACGTATACAGCCTGGAAGGATGTAATCGAACCATCTTTAGTCGTTGTAATACGTTCCTGAAGGTCACCAATCTCGGTACCGAGAGTTGGCTGGTAACCCACAGCTGAAGGCATTCGACCGAGAAGTGCTGATACTTCCATTCCGGCAAGAATGTATCGGTAAATGTTGTCAACGAAAAGCAGCACGTCTCGCTTCTCTTCGTCACGGAAGTACTCGGCCATCGTCAGACCCGTTAGGGCGATTCGTGCTCGAGTTCCTGGTGGTTCGTTCATTTGACCGAACACGAGAGCTGTCGATTGCATAACACCGTAGTCGATCATTTCGTGCCAGAGGTCGTTACCTTCACGGGATCGCTCACCCACACCAGCGAACACGGATACACCGGAGTGCTCCTGTGCGATGTTTCGAATGAGCTCGGTGATGACAACTGTCTTACCAACACCAGCACCGCCGTATAGGCCGATCTTTCCACCCTTGGCGAACGGAGTCATGAGGTCGATGACCTTGATTCCACTCTCAAGAACGTCGGTTGTACCCGACTGCTCGTCAAATGATGGAGCCTTACGGTGAATTGCCCATCGTTCGGCGTCTTCGGCGAAATCTTCGCCACCGTCGATAGGGTCACCAAGCACGTTCATCAGTCGGCCAAGTGAATTCTGTCCCACTGGAACCATCACTGGCGCACCTGAGTCAATTACTTCTGTGCCTCGAGCCAGACCCTCGGTTGCACCGAGTGCCAGACATCGTGCCCAGCTGTTACCAACGTGCTGCTCTACTTCGAGCACTAGCTTTTCGCCCTCGTTTTCGAGTTCGATAGCTGAATAAATTACTGGCAGTTCGTCAGCCTGAAACTCGACGTCAACGACGGTTCCAATTACCTGTACTACTTTGCCCTTACTACCCTTAGCCATTACTGAGGCTCTCCTGGTCTATGCGATTCCCGCCCGATGGACGGCCGTTATTGCTACTAGCCTTCCAAGGCGGCCACGCCACCCACGATGTCGAGAAGCTCGGCAGTAATCGATTCCTGCCTTGCTTTGTTCAAGTCGAGAGTCAGACCCTCGACAATCTCGTTAGCGTTGTCTGTGGCGTTCTGCATCGCAATCATGCGGGCAGAATGTTCACTGGCAAACGCTTCGAGAATTCCGTGATACACCTGCGTTTCGATGTATCGCGGTACGAGTGATTCGAGCACGTCATTGATGCTCGGCTCGTAAATGTAGTCAAGCTCTTCCAACTTCTCTACGTCGTCGTCATCGCGCTGAGCGGGTTCGACTGGTAGAAGCTGTCGTGCAGTTACTTCCTGCACGGCAGTATTGATGAACTTTGCATATATCAAAACAACACGATCAACTCGTTCTGAGCCGTACTCGTCAACGAGCATTCGCCCAACAGCGATCGTGTCATCCAGAGTCGGTCGATCCGGCACCGAGAACGTAGCAAGAAGATCCTGCCCGGTTCGAGTGACGAATTTCTCGCCCTTGCGCCCAACAGCCACTACAGAAACTTCGCCATCGGTTTCCTGAATGAACCTACCTGCAGCACGTTGGAGGTTTCCAACAAGCGCACCGGCAAGACCACGATCAGGGGTAACGAGAAGTACGAGAGTTTTCTTCACCGGTCGAACCTTCAGAAGGTCAACGGTTGGTGCGTCTTCATCTTTAGCTGCGAGAGCTGCAAGATCACCGAGCACGTCACGGATGCGATCAGCGTACGGACGTCCCGCCTGCACCATATTCTGGGCACGGTTCATCTTCGACGCTGCAATCATCTGCATTGCGCCTGTGACTTTCGCTGTGTTCGAGACTGAACGAATTCGGTCTCTATAGTCCTTGGTACTCGGCAATTCTTGTCTTCTTTAGAGGCTAACTGTCTGTTTGAAAGCAGTTACTGCTTCATCGAGTTTTGACTTGTCGTCGTCACTCAATTCGCCAGAGTCTGCAATCGACTTCAGAACGTCAGGGATGTTTGCGGCAGCGTAGTCGTGCCACTGTGCTTCCCATGCACGAACGTCAGGAACTGCAACATCTTCGAGCGCACCCTTGTCAGCGATGTACAGAACAGCTGTCTGTGCTTCGACTGATAGTGGTGAGTTCTCGTCCTGCTTCAGCAGTTCAGTGAATCGAGCACCACGTTCCAGCTGTCGTCGGGTGACGGCATCAAGGTCGTCAGTACCGAACTGAGCAAACGTAACGAGTGCGGCGTACTGAGCCATTTCAGCCTTCAATGAGCTAGAAACAGACTTCATACCCTTCAACTGAGCTGAAGAACCCACACGTGTTACTGAAATACCCGAGTTCACAGCTGGTCGAACACCAGAGTTGAACAAGTCAGGCTCTAGGAAGAGCTGACCGTCGGTAATCGAAATAACGTTAGTAGGAACGTAAGCCGAAACGTCACCAGCCTGCGTCTCAATGATCGGCAAAGCTGTGATCGAACCACCACCGGCTTCCTTGTTTAGGCGAGCAGCCCGTTCAAGCAAACGTGAGTGGAGGTAGAAAACGTCACCAGGGTATGCCTCACGTCCCGGAGGGCGTCGAAGCAAAAGTGACATCTGTCGGTAAGCCCAGGCGTGCTTCGTAAGATCGTCGTAAACGATCAGTACGTCTTTACCCTGAGCCATGAAAAATTCAGCAATCGCACAACCCGTGTAGGGAGCGAGATACTGCATAGCAGCCGGGTCGGAAGCGTTAGCAGTCACAACAACTGTGTTGTCGAGAGCGCCGTTTTCTTCCAAACGGGTTACTACCTGCGCAACCTTCGATGCACGCTGGCCAATAGCCACGTAAACACCAATGATTCCGCTGTCCTTCTGGTTGATGAGTGCGTCGATACAGACCGAAGTCTTACCAGTAGCACGGTCACCAATGACAAGCTCTCGCTGTCCTCGGCCAACCGGAACCATCGCATCAACGATCTTCAGACCGAACTGCACTGGCTGGTCAACACCCTGCCGAGCTCCAACACCAGGTGCGATCTTCTCGACCGGGTATGACTCGGTAGTAGCGATTGCGCCCTTGCCGTCGATCGGGACACCAAGTGAGTCGACAACTCGACCCAACATAGCCTCACCAACTGGAACTTCAATAATTCGACCAGTGCTGCGAACCTCGTCACCTTCTTTGATTTGAAGGTAGTCACCGAGAATCACCGCACCAACACTGTCCTCGTTGAGGTTCAGCGCTAGTCCAAAAATATCGCCGGGGAACTGGAGCAGCTCTGAGTAACGGACTCCTGAGAGACCGTGAATCTGAGCTGTACCGTCTGCGGCTTCTACAACGGTTCCGACATCCACCTGTGTGATGTCGCCACCGAAATCTTCAATTTGCTTCTTGATAACAGAAGCTATGTCCTGACCTCGTACTGCCATCGGACTCTCTCTCCGGGTAAACCCGTCTTGTTGCTCTACTGGCCTGATCGATCGGCCGTTCGTTCGTCCCTTGCGGGTTCTATAAACGCCTTAATCGACTGGCCGCTCGGCCAATGAATCTCGCATCGCTCGTAACTGAGTGCGTGTGCTGCCATCGATCAAGCGGTCGCCGACTTTCGCCACGACCCCACCAATGATCTCTGGATCAACGCTCTCAGTTATTTCAACTTCACTACGCCCCACTAGTTTGGCAATCCCTGCGGCCACTTGGGCACGCTGGGCGTCTTCTAATGGAACTGCCGTCGTCACTTCGGCTCTTGCGATACCGTTGTGTGCGTCGGCCATATCGCTAAAGATGCGGTGCATATCCGCAAATTTAGTGATGTCACGGTTCACCGTCATTAGGTTCACCGTGTTTCGTACTAGCACGTCCACATCCGACATCAGCTTGCCGATTCCATCCAGCTTTACGCTGTCTGTAACCTGCGGCGCATCAAGAAAGCCCAATACATCTGAATCGCCAAGAACTACCGCTGCACGCGCTAGATCTTCCGACCATGTGTCGAGGTTTTTCTTTTCTTTAGCCAGCTCGAAAGCTGCCTGTGCGTATCTTCGTCCGGTTGCCATTGCTAGTCAGAGCCCCCTATTAGGAGTGCTCTAGTTCTTCCTCTCGCTAAGTCCTTCTTCCAAAACCTTGTCTATAAGGCCGGAGTGAGACTTTGCATCAAGTGATCCTTCAACGATTCGTTCAGCTGCCGTGATAGCGAGGCCCGCAAATTCCTTGCGAACTTCTTCCACTGCGGCATCCTTCTCGCGACCGATTTCAGTCCTTGCACGTTCGAGCATAGTCTCGACTTCTTCTCGTGCACGATCCTGCTCTTGATCACGAAGCTTCGAAGCTGCATCACGTGCCTCAGCGACAATCTTCTGGCCTTCTACACGGGCGTTAGCGATTTCCGCTTCCACTCGTTCGGCTGAAGATGCTGCTTCAAGACGTGCTGTCTCAGCTGCTTCCAGACTTTCCTTGATTTTCAGTGCACGACTGTCGAGCATGCCCATAATTGGGCCGTACGCCAGCTTGTACAACAGGAAAAACAGGATCAGGAAGCTAACTAACTGAGTTAGCAACTGCTGAAGTGTTATTCCAAGCGCTTCCATATTCGTTCCTTACCGGCCCGCTAGCGACTGCCGAGTGAGAGAAAACTCCCGCTCAGGCAAGTCACACGGAGTCCGTTTGACTAAACGAATAGGATGATGATCGCAACAACCAACGCATAAATAGCGATAGCTTCTGCGAACGCAAGGGCAAGAATCATGTTCTGCTGAACAGGACCGGTAGCCTCAGGGTTTCGACCCAAAGCTTCCATAGCCTTACCAGCCAACAG
>JABIFF010000015.1 GCA_018650845.1 Chloroflexota bacterium
GTGATAACGATTCGCTCGGGACGGGTAAGGAATCCGGCCGTCCCTTTCGCACCGAGCCCCTCTGCCCGTGCACGCACATAGCTGACCATCAACGAACCGCCAACGGCTATAAATGCGAGAAGAACTGCAGTTTGGCTATCGTCTTTTCCTGATGTGTAGTACATGCCGAGTCCAACCAATAGGGCGATTTCCGACACTCTGTCGAACACAGAGTCGGTCAATGCCCCTCGCTTGCTCACTCTGCCAGTTGCGCGTGCAATTCCGCCATCAAGTAAATCGAAAGTTGCGCCGACAAGAACTAGGATTCCACCAATGAGGAAGTCGCCCTGACTCGTGAAGTAAGCGGCGATAAGAGCAATCATCAGTCCGATCGCTGTAGCGGCGTCGGGGGAGACTTTGAGTGCTACAAGAATCGAAACTGCTGGCCGCTCGAACCAGTTAGTCACCGCACCGCGAAGACCGTATCTGAGAGATTGAAGATCGTGCAAAAAATTACCAGCCCTGATATTTCGCTGGTGGCACGTGTTGGTTTTCCATTACTTCATCGTAATAGTTGATCACTGAATCTGCGACCTCTGTCCATCGATATTGATGAGCTGTTGCCCTGCCGTCTACCCCAAATTGAGCACGTAAACTTGGATTTTTTATAAGCCGTTCGATGCCCCTCGCAAGAGCTGCTTCGTCTTTTGGCGGAACCATAAGCCCTTCTCTGCCGTCGGTCATAACCGAGGCGAATCCTGCAATGTCTGATGCAACTATCGGAGTCGAAGCCGACATTGCTTCAATGATGATGAATCCGAAACTCTCTTTACCAGTATTGGGTGCTAAAAATATGTCTGCGTTCTGGTAGTAACCGGGAAGTTCCTTGTCAGTGACTGGTCCAGTGAATATCACGTCATCGAGAGATCGCTCGCCCATAATTCGGTACGACTCCCGATCAGGAACGCCTGCCCCGACTACTACGAGTCGAAGCTTTGGATACTGCCATTTCAGTAGCGAATAAGCACCGAGTGCGTAGCGAAGACCTTTCCGTGGTTCATTGACTCTACCGACAAATACGAGATTAATCGCATCGTCACGGAGTATCGATGGTTTTGGAGCCGGCCTTGAAAATCTTTCGACATCAAGCCCATTGGGAATGACCCGGTAATCGCCTTCAAAGTATCGATTTGCGAATTGTTTCGCAGGTTCGGAAACTGCGATTCGACCGTTGAGGCGAATTGCTCCTCGATTCAAAACCTTCTTCCAGAACATATAGCCACGACCAATACCTTCGTTAAAGGCGTGGAAAGTACCGATAGTCGTTGAGGGTGAAAAGCGTGACGCTGTGATGGCGAACATCGGCATAAGTGGCTCGTGAATGTGGACGATGTCAAAATTTTCGTTTTCGAGCATCGTTTTTAGGCGCCACTCATGCCACACCGAAACCGAGATTCGGGCTCCCGAACCTGCCGTTGGGACGGCAACAGATCTGCCGAATGTTCGAAGGTCAACATCGCCTACGTCTACAGCGGGTTCATCGCGAGTACAAGGTGCGAGGATCGATACTTCATGTCCTCGATCTTGCAGTCCACGGCTTAGAGAAGCCATGTGCCGCTGTACTCCGCCGGAATGAGCAAAGTCGTATGGAGATACTTGAGCAATCCGCAATCAAAAACCCCCGACAGTACTCATACATACGCGCTCGGCTTTCTGAGTTAATTGCTAAACCGTTAACCAAAAGTGCCGCTAGTCCAATATGACCTAATCATATTGGTTTTCCAGCGACACGTACTAGCGCTTAATGTTCGTTCTAGAACGACAGCCTAATCAGCAGAGCCCAACGCTTTTGGGTCGTTACCTTCTGCAAAGCCCATAACTGCCACACGAGCATCGTCGTCACGCATCTGAACCGGAGGAGACTTCATGAAGTAGGCAGAAGCAGGCTCGATAGCTCCGCTAACACCCTTGTCCATTGCAATCTTGGCACTGCGGATAGCGTCGATAGCTACGCCGGCAGAGTTAGGAGAGTCTTCAACTTCGAGCTTCAGCTCAACGTTGAGAGGCTGGTCACCCCATGATGTGCCTTCGAGGCGAATGTATGCCCACTTGCGGTCTTCTAGCCATGGGACGTGGTCGGAAGGTCCGATGTGAACATCGTCAGTAGGAAGCTCTTTTTCGAGCTGGGACTGAACGGCGTTGGTCTTAGAAATTTTCTTCGACTTCAAGCGTGATCGCTCAAGCATGTTGTAGAAGTCAGTGTTTCCACCGAAGTTCAACTGGTAGGTCTTGTCGAGTCGAACGCCACGGTCTTCAAACAATCGGGCGAGTACTCGGTGAACGATAGTTGCGCCGACCTGCGACTTGATGTCATCACCAACGATAGGGATACCGCGGTCGACGAATCGCTTCTGCCAGTAAGCTTCCCGAGCGATGAACACTGGGATGCAGTTTACGAACGCTACGCCAGCGGCAAGAGCCTGCTCAACGTACCACTTGGTTGCCTGCTCGGAACCAACTGGGAGGTAGTTGATCATTACGTCAACTTCACGGTCTCGGAGAATGCCAACAACATCAGCAGTCTCGCCACCTGGAGTGTTTGGGTCGTGGTTCACTTCAACGAGGTCTTCGAGGTACTCACCGATTCCGTCGTGAGTCATGCCACGGTCGACCTTCACGCCCATGTTTGGAACGTCGAAGAACTGAATAGCATTGTTGTTCTTGGAAACGAGTGCTTCGGAGAGGTCTTTTCCGACCTTTTCCTTGTCGACATCGAATGCAGCAACAATGTTTACATCGCTCAGTGCGTATCCACCGAGAACGTTGTGCATTAGACCGGGAATTCGCTCCGAGCCTTCATCGATTTCGCTGTACTTGTGTAGTCCCTGAACTAGCGACGATGCACAGTTACCTGCACCGATGATCGCTACGTTGATTTTGCCCAAGATCGAGCCTCCAGATTTTTTTCTAATATTTGAACAGCGAGACGTCCGTGTGCAGTTTGCTTACGGCGCTCGCGTGTTCTGTTAACGCAGGTAAGAGTAGGACTTGCCCTGAGGAGTTATTAGGAACTATTTCGCCAAGAGGGAGCGATTAGTTCCGTATAGTTCCGGAACTAACGGGGTTCGGCTATGTCATTGCGTCCTGAACACACGCCCGCTCTCCGACCGAAAAGAACGCCCTCTACACATCCACCTGCATGGCTGCTGCGATATCGGCCAAGGAATGCGTCTTTACGTGGGGGTTGGCGCCCGACCATATGTAGTCGAAGTGCTGCCTTAGGATCGTGGCGTAGGAGCTGTTTGATTGGAATTGGAACATGGGTACCAGGCCGTCAATCGAACTACCGTCAACTGCCGCATCAGGCTTGCCAAACTGATACGTCTCAACGAACGTAGATTCAGGTGTCATTACAAGATAAACAGAAGGCCAGTGATCGACAAATCGAACGTCGATTCCGAAGTGAGAACGTGACTCCGCATCCTTCTTCATCGCCGCAATCACGTTCAAGCTCCGCCAACTATCGTTGTACAAAGGCCCTGCCTTGAAGCGATCTTCATCTTCGAACTGTGCACCATCTTCGGCAACGGCTCTTGCCCGAGCAAATTCGCTGACAGGGTTCACCAAAATGGCTCGAATTTGGACTGCACGATCTTCCGCTGCCATCTGTTTGAGAATCGCCGTGTGACCTCTATCGCCGAAGAATTCACGCAGACCAATCCCCTGCAATAGCACCTCATCGGATGCATTCCCAAGCGCAGAAGCGATTGTTGCCGAAGTCGCAGGATCTGAAGCACGTGGTCCCAATACTGCTTGAACACCCTGGCTAACGGCGCCCGTGAGCACGTTCGTGAATCGGGTCAGGTACTCGGCGTCTTGCCCCTGTGCATTATTGGCAGCGGGCACAGCGGAAGAATCGGCTCGTGTCGGTGCGATAGCTGTGGGGCTGTAATTGGCTGAAGTAACCGCAGGAGTGCTCAGCGTCGGTTCAATCAGAGACTGCACCGATTCCTCAGTGATCATCCACGATTTGCCGATGCGGCTCGCGGGAATAAGTCCGGTCTTCAACCATTTATAAACTGTCTTCTCGCTTACGTTGAGTCGAACTGCAACATCTCTAACGCTCAGGCTCATATCAGTTCCCGCATGTTCACTATTAGTCTGTGTGATTCCCAATTATTCCTAAATAATACTAAATCATCCCAATTATTCGATCAATGACTAACGTGGCTAGCGCTTCGCAAAACAAAAAAGCCGCCGACACAAAAGTGCCAGCGGCCTTTCAATTGTTCAATTGAACGAGGGAGTTAGTACCCGACAGCTGAGCCGTCTTTACGAGGCTCTGATCCTGCTATGAGAACGCCAGTCTCAGGGTCACGAGAAATTACCTGACCACCACCGAAGTTTGCTCGGTCGTAACCGGAAACAACGTTCACCTTGTGTCCGCGCTTCTCAAGTTCCTTGACCACGTCAGGTGAGAGGTCTTCTTCGACCATCACATCCTGATTGCCTTCAACTTCGATCTTGAATCGAGGAGCATCGAGTGCTTCCTGCGAGTCCATGCCGTAGTCGATCATGTTCGATGCGACCTGCAGGTGACCCTGTGGCTGCATGTATCCGCCCATAACACCGAAGCTCAGCCACATCTCGTCGTCCTTAGTCGCCATCGCAGGGATGATCGTCTGGAACGGTCGCTTGTTTCCTTCGAGGTAGTTCGGGTGGTTAGGATCGAACGAGAACAGTGATCCACGGTTCTGAAGCGCCATTCCGGTGCCAGGAACCACAAGACCTGTGCCGAATCCGTTGAACAGACTGTTGATGAACGAAATCGCTGTGCCTTCACCATCAACCACCGTCAGGTAAACGGTGTCGGCGCCGCCCATTGGGTCGCCGTAAGAAACATTGGGATCGGCCTGAACACCAGAAATGCCAGCTCGACGTCGGTTTGCATAATCCTTGCTGAGTAATGGCTCAATCGGAACTTCAGCAACACGAGGGTCGGCAACGTACTGGAATGCGTCAGCGTAGCCGTGTCGCATCGATTCGATCAGGTAGTGATATCGATCTGCCGATTGCGCACCCATCGATCCAATGTCATAACCCTCGGCGAGGTTCAAAGCGATAAGCGCCGCGATGCCCTGTCCGTTTGGTGGGCATTCCCAAATATCTACACCACGGTAGTTCGTGCTAATTGCCTCATCCCAGTCGGAGTGGTGATTGGCGAGGTCCTTCTCAGTAAGCCAACCGCCCTCTTTCTGAATGAAATCTGCGGTCTTCTTTGCGATCTCACCTTTGTAGAACGCTTCGCTTCCGCCTTCAGCAATGGCTTGCAGAGTTCGGCCGAGCTCTGGGAGCTTTACGATTTCGCCGTACTTAGGGCCACCATTTGCTGCTGAGCCAGGAAGCAATTCCCTGCCTGATGGTCGGTGGTTCAACTTGGTGATTGTGTCTTCCGAACTCCAGAAGTGAGCAATCACTTCCGAAACAGGGAAGCCGTTCAGTGCGTAGTCGATAGCCGGCTTGAGCACTTCACGAAGAGTCATTCGACCGTACTGATTGAGAGCAGTCTCCCAGCCATGAACAGTGCCAGGAACGCTTACTGCAAAGTGGCTGCCTTCACCGTTGTTCTGAATCGATTCGAAACCGGCTTTTCGAACATCGGCAACGTTTGCTGCGGCGGCCTGCCGACCTGATCCGTTTAGCGAAACAACTTTGCGTTCGTTCTTGTCCCAGATGAGGGCGAACATATCGCCACCGATACCAGTAGACATTGGCTCAACAACGTTGAGAACGGCTGCGGTTGCGACGGCTGCATCGATAGCGTTTCCGCCGTCTCGCATAATCTGTAACCCGGCTTGAGCGGCTAGCGGTTGGCTTGTTGCCACCGAGCCGTTTTTGGCGACTACTGCGGATCTTCGGGACTTAAAGTAACTCATCTAGGGATGCTCCAAAACACATAACGCTTCGCGCGGGTTCGGCGAATCGAGCCATAGTAGCACCGTTGGAAGCGCTTGTTCGCCATTCGCTCCAAAGCATTCGGGCGAGTGCTGCTTGGTGATTTTTACTAAACATCTCCCAAGCAATTCGACCGTGTAGAGCTACTCGGTACGGTTTACACGGAAGCGGTAAAGACTGTTTGAGAGGCGACACACTACCGTGTAACGGCGAAGTTGGCTCAAGTTCAATACGAGAACGGCCACGTAACCGTGTAGCTACACGGTGAGGGCGGTACACGGTTTTCTGACGGGGTTAGGAAATGACGTGCCTGAAGCACGAATTTGAAGATTCGGCAGTAACCACCAACGACGCGCCAGAACAATCGCCCGACGCTCAGAAAAGCCACCCACTGGTGGTTAGCGTGCTCGTGGGTTTAGGACGTCGTTGAGTGCGTCACCAACGATGTTCCAGCTGAAGATAAGCAGCCACACAACGATGATCGGTGCAAGCAATTGCTCGGGGTGATCTCGCAGCACCGAAACACTGGCACCACCACGGGCAGTGACCTCACCGATCATTACGCCAAGACTTGGTCGTGGCGGCTGAACACCCAGACCGAAGAAGCTCAAAATCACTTCAGAAAGTGCAATCGCACCAATTCCAAAACTGACTGAAACGATGATCGGGCTTACGACGTTCGGCAGGATGTGTCTGTACAAAATTCGCGGAGTGGATGTTCCCATTGCTCGAGCAGCCTGAACGTATTCGGCTTCTCGTAGAACTAGGACCTGACCACGTACTAGTCGCATCATTCCGAACCAACTGAGCGGCAGCAGCGCGACGCCGATCACTACATAGTCAACGATTCCAGAGCTGACCAGTCCCGTCATCCCCGTCGAGTCTTCAATATCTCTCGCGAACTGAACGAATCTCGGTCTGAGAGTCGCCGCCAGCAAGATGATTAGCAATATATCTGGGAAGGCAGAAACCACCTCACCAACTCGCATGATGATGGCGTCAGTCCAGCCCCTGAAGTACCCGGCGGCAAGACCGATCGACACGCCCAATAACAGGCTACCTGTCGCAAACGATGTGACAGTGATGATCACAGTCGTCTGTATGCCCCAAACGACCCTCGTGTAAAGATCTCGCCCAGCACGATCAGTTCCAAACCAGTGGTCTGCACTTGGTCCCTGCTGAGTTTCTCGCAGGTTCGTTTCCTGATAATCGTGGGTCTGAATTACTGGAGCAAAAATCCCGAGCAGATATATGAACGAAATAATAATCAGGCTGACGAACGCCAGACGTCGCCTGCGGAAATTCGCCCAGATCTTTCGCCAATGCCCGCGGGTTTTAAACTGACCTCCGTCAGGTGGCAAATCCTTGAGCATAGGACTTCGGTTTTCGGATCTTTCGAATTTTTGACTGTTTGTCATTTGACTACTGCAGCCTTATTCGAGGATCGATGATTGTGTAGGCGATATCGATTATCAAATTTGCGAACACCAGCATTCCGGCTCCTAAGAGTACGAATGCCGTTAGAACGGGGAAGTCGCGCTGGAATATGGCATCGAGTGAAAGTCGGCCTGCGCCCGGTATTCCGTAGATAAGTTCAACAATCAGCGATCCACCGAACATTCCAGCCATCGTGAATCCCATGATTGTCACGACCGGTAGAAGTGCGTTACGGGCAACGTGCCGATAGTTGACCACGAAGTTCGACATACCTTTGGCATGGGCTGTGCGCACGTATTCTTGGCCGATCACATCGAGCGTGCTTGCTCGCATGAATCGCACAAAAACCGCGGCTCCCGGGATTCCGATGGTTAGCGCGGGCAGGATGATTTGGAGCGAAAAGAATCCACCCCACCCAGAAGCGGGAACCCAATGAAGTTTTACAGCGAAGAACAGTATTAAAAATGGCGCGGTAAAGAACACTGGCATTGCGTAGAGAACAAGCATCGAGATAACGATTGCCGGATCACGTGCCGTTCCTTGCTTTTTGGCGGCATAGAAACCGAGTGGTAGCCCGATGGAAACAGCGACGATCAGGGCAGCGATGTTCAGCTGCATTGAGACCCATAGACGTGGTCTGACTATTTCAAGAACTGACCTACCCTGATAGTGATAGCTGTCGCCGAAATCGCCTTTCAGTACGCCACCAACGTAATTGAAGTACCTGACTGGTATTGGGTCGTTCAACCCCATACGTTCACGTTCACGTTTGATGTTGTCGGGGGTCGCTCGGTTACCCAGCCTGAGTTCGGCAGGATCACCCGGTGCCCAGGTGCCCATGATGAACACGAAGAAAGCAGCCAACGCCAGCAGAACGGGTGTCCACAGCAGACGTCGGACAATGTATGCCAGCATGTGCGGTTACAGTCCTCTCTGCGTGAATATCACTGGGTGATTACTAGTGGTGGATGAGCGTTTGCTCGAAACTGGGCGCTGCCCAGATCAATCAAGGAGCGATTGGCAGCAAATAAAAAACTGCCCCGGCTCCCGACGGTTAGATCGGGTAACGACATATTACATACGTCGTATTTTGCCGGGGCAATCTTGTTACTTACTTAGTGTTAGCACTACTTATCGAGCCAAACATCCTTGAATTTTGCGATAGTCAGCGATGAGAAGGCGTAGTCCTGCACCCATGGCTTCACGAGTGCCTTTGAATCGACACCCCACCAGAGCGGCAGCCATGCGGCTTCCGATACAACGATCTGTTCAGCGTCGTTGTAGTACTGAACACGCTTCGTGGCGTCCTGCTCGGTCTGAGCGTTCACAACGTACTCGTCGACCTGAGAGTTAGCGTATCCACCGTAGTTGATAGCGCTGCTCGATCGGAATAGCACGTCGATGAACGTCTGAGGGTCTGGATAGTCAGCCTGCCATGACAAGCCACTCCATGCCTGAAGACGCCCACGGTGAAGGTCCTGAATGTACGTTGCCCATTCAACCTGCTGAATCTCAATTTCAATACCGAGGTTTTGTCGCCACATGTCGGCAACTACTTCAGTTGTCAGACCCGGCGATCCACCAGTACCAGGAACCGTAAGAACGATTCGAGGTCGAGTGCTGGCATCAGCGTATGCCGACTGGTTCAGCAGATCCTGAGCGAGTTCAGGATCGAATTCGAGTCCCTGAATATCAGCTGAGAATCCGGGGAATCCAGGAGGAATAATTCCGTACGCAGGCTTCACGAGGTTCGAGAACACCTGATCGGCGATCAACTGCTTGTCGACTGCGTGGTTTAGCGCCTGTCGGAAGTTCGCATCGTCGAACGGAGCTTCATCGATGTTGAAGCCAACGTACGAAACAGCAAAGTTAGGCGGAACTTCGACGAGGTCAGCGTTCAGTTCCTCAGTAGGGTCCTGAACACGTTCGAGGTCGGCTAGACCAACGCCAGTGACGTCGATTTCGTCGTTCTCGTACATTGCCATTGCAACACCACCGGCGAGGTTGAACACAACTTCGTCGAGGTATGCAGCACGGTCCCAGAAATTATCGTTTCGAGCAAGTCGAATTCGCTGACCAATTCGGTATTCCTTGAGAGTGAACGGACCTGTGCTTACAGGTTCGTCGACCCAGTTTCGACCGAGTGATTCAACGTTGTTCTTGTTGAGAACGAACGCTGTTGGGTAAGTGAGCTTGGCGATGAAATACGCCTTAGGAGCGTCGATAGTGAGACGGAGCGTTCGCTCGTCAACAACTTCAATTCCTTCAGCAGATGTTGCGTTGCCATCGACGATATCCTGAATACCAACGATATCGCCCAAGAACTCTTCGGCAACTGTCGATGCGGTGTCAGGGTGAGCGGCTCGCTCAAACGACCATTTGAAGTCTTGAGCAGTAACCGGATCGCCGTTGGAGAAGGTGAGTCCGTTTCGGAGTTTGAACTCGTAAACAGTTCCGCCTTCAAGAACCGACCATGACTCAGCAAGATCGGGTTCGAACGGGTTCGTTGTGTCAGCACCGAGTCGGACCAGACCTGAGAACACTTCGATGACGATTCCGTAAGAGGTTCCGTCAGTTACGAGGTGCGGGTCGAGAGTCGGCGGGTCGCTCCACAGCGTATTGAAAACACCACCCTGCGTAGGGCCTGAATCGCCAGCCGAAGCATCGGCTTTTTCATCATCCTGCAAGTCTGGAGCAATCGCCGGTTGAGTGGCTCTTGCTGAAGGTGGAGTCGATGTTGGTGGTGCTGCAGCCTCGGTAGGAGAACCGTCACCACCGCTGCAAGCAACTGCAGCTACTACGACAAGGCTAAGAGCCATGCCGATGATCATTTTTCGCATCAATCTAGATCCTGAATTCAACTTGTTGTCTCTGTTTGACGAACGGTCACTTAAGATTCGACTGTTCGGGGTTGTTATGTGCTTATTACGGTTTCATTGCGACTTTGGTTTTGGCTTATTGCCTCGACCATTCAGATGCAATGCGAACTAGTTAGGTTTTCTTTCGTCATATATTCATTTGCTCGGTTCCGCCGTCGTTGAAGCAGATTCCATCTGCGAGCTGAGGTACGACTTCAACAGATCGTCGAGATCGCCATCCAAAACTCCCTGAGCATCGGGGGTTTGGAAATCCGTTCGGTGATCCTTGACCATCTGGTAAGGATGCTGAACATAGCTGCGAACCTGCCTGCCAAATTCGGCCGACACATGTTCACCTTTGAGAGCGGCTCGTTCTTCCGCTTTCTTCTGCATATCTAGATCAACAAGCCGAGAGAGAAGAATTTTCATTGCGACTTCTCGGTTTTGAGCCTGCGATCGTTCGTTCTGAACTGCCACAACGAGTTTGGATGGCAGGTGAGTTAGTCGAATAGCAGTCGAGTTCTTCTGAACGTTTTGGCCACCGTTACCGCTGGCACGGAACACGTCGATCCGTAGATCATCAGGGTTGATAGTCACTTCTTCGGCGGCATCGGCCTCAGGGAGCACTTCGACGAGTGCGAAGCTGGTGTGTCGACGGTGATCGGCATCAAATGGCGAAAGCCTGACAAGACGGTGTACGCCACGTTCTGATCGAAGATAACCGTAGGCATATTTGCCGTCGATCTTGATCGTTGCGCTCTTCACCCCGGCTTCATCACCGGGGGTGAGGTCGAGAACGTCAGCGGCGAATCCGCGGCGTTCAGCCCAGCGGGTGTACATACGAACGAGGATTTCGGCCCAGTCTTGAGCATCGACCCCGCCGGCGCCCTGCTTTACGTACAGAATTGCCGAACGTGAATCGTATTCGCCGCTTAGTTGCAGTTCGAATTCGAGCCTTTCGACCGATTTAGTAAATTTCTTCAAATCTGTGGCGAGCTGAGCACCAAGTGCATCATCGCCTTCATCGACAGCTAGCCCGAATAGTTCGACTGTGCTGGCGACTTCGCTGGAAAGATTCGTCCAAGTTTCAAGCTCGCCACGTACTGCGGAAAGTTTTCGCATTCGGGATTGAGCGTGCTCTGGGTTGTCCCAGAAACCCGGTTCGGTAGCTTCTTTTTCTAACGAATCGACGTTGCGCTGGAGTTCAGTGAGGTCAAAGTCGCCTCACGATCTGCTCAACGCGCGAATTCAACTCTTCGGCATCGCCTAAGAGTGTTCGCATGTTCGAGGTTGTTGATTCGTTGTTAGCCATTTTTGTGTACCGGCGAATCTGAGCTGGTTTGGCAGCTTGAGCGTTGCAGCTCGCATTCGCAGTCACGAATTGTATCAACTGGCTCGTTCGGTATACCCGCATTTTCGATTAGCAGATCGACCCATAATGCAGACCATTTGGAGCACTCTAATGTTATCTTTGGGTCATCGGGGCGTGGCGCAGTCCGGTAGCGCACTGCACTGGGGGTGCAGAGGTCATAGGTTCAAATCCTGTCGCCCCGACCACATATTGTTGAATAAAAAGACTCACGAATATCGTGGGTCTTTTTTTGTCTCTCAGCCAACGCTAGATTCAATAACACACCGCACTAGTGCACCGGTTTTCTAATAGACAGGAAGACCAACGCTGCTGCGATCATTAGTCCCGCCCCTACCCACAGAACGATTTCGTACGATCCGGTTTCGTCGTACACCCAGCCTGCGGTGATCGGCATTGAAAACAATGCAACGTTGTAGATTGGCGAGAGCAATCCTCGAATAGTTCCGAAGCGTTTTCTTCCGAACAGATCGCCAACCAAAGCCCAGTTCAATCCCGATCCGATTTCGGTTCCAGTAAACAAAATCAACGCTACGAAAATTGGCCACGTTCCATCGACGACGTTGAGCAATGCAAGAGCACTCGCAGCAGAGATATAACAACCAAACAGCAACTTAGGTCGCCCTACCTTGTCGCTGAACCAGCCGAAGAACAAAATGAGCGGAACCGACACAAGGGCCAGCAACCCAATCAGATTGGCTCCCATCTGCTGAGTTTCGCCTTTCCACACGAGAATCGGAACGAAGTGGACAAATATCGTGCCGTGCACCGACATCCTTAGAACGGTCCCTGCTGCGAGAGTCCAAAACGCACGAGTACGAATAGCATCCTTCGCAGTCCAGTCGTCGTCACTATCTGGAATTTCACCATGTTCGACATCGAGTTGTTTCAGATCGACTTTGACGGGATCGCCGTCGGGTCCAACGCCAATCGATTCCGGCGAGCGCTTGAAAAATATCGCAAGCGGTGTGATGAACACCAGCATTCCAATTCCAACCCACAGAGCTGCGGTCTCCCACCCCCATCGCAACACAGCGACGGAAAGTAGCGGAACCATGAATGCCCCGCCGAGACGGAACGCCGCACTGTTGATCGACATAACCATGCCGCGCCGACGCGAGAACCATGTGTTCAGCGCAGTGGTCGTCGCTTGCATGAAGCTTGTCGAAGCACCAAGCGATATCACGAATATATAGACCAGTAAGAACGAAAAGAACGTACTGGTTTGCGACAACAGAATGTACCCGATGCCAACTAGAGGAGTGCCGATGAACATGAGCCGCCGGACGCCGTAGCGATCGATCAGCCAGCCGGTAATTGGTCCTACCAGACCGTTCTCAACTCTCGATAGAGAAAAAGGAATAGCCGTTTGGGCGGCTGAGAGTCCAAGACTTTGCGAGATCGGTATAAAAAATACCGTGAACCCTTGCCAGTGAACCGAACCACCGAGACCGTTCATCACAGCCGAAGCGGCAACGATGTTCCACCCGAAGAATCGTTTCTTCTTGGCGGGTTTGCCAGAGGGGTCAGATGAATTACTCGAATCATCTGATTCGTTTGCGCCCTCTTGAACGGTGGTTTCCGGTTCTGAATCGCTCAAACTTCGCGATTCCTAGTCGATTTAGCGAGGCGGTCATACATGACGATGTTGACTGTCATTCCTAGATTCAACGACATCGTGGTTGGGATTTTTACGACGAATTCGCACTTATCAAGAATTTCGGGAGCCACTGAGCCGTTTTCAGGACCAAATATGTAGCACGCTCGCTCGGGATGAACGAATGTTGCTAGATCGATGGCATCGTCAGTTAGCTCGACAGCAATGGGTGTGCAATCGTTCGGCATGGCATCGAAAATATCGTTCACCTCCAGAATCGGCACATGACGATAGGCTCGACCGGGATCGGTCGAAAGCTTCCTTACATTTATTTCCTTGTCCTTCTCAGCCAGAATCACCATTCGAGCGCTGAAGGCGAGAGCAGCCCGTAGTGAATGACCAACGTTCACACCGTCTTTTGGCCGGTCGAACGCCAAGCACGCAAAACCGCGCTGAGTTAGCGTCGACTTTCGCTTAATACGTCGATCTAGATTCCGCTTTGAACGTGGTGTGTATTCAGAGGTCAATTTGCTTCAGGAATATCCGTTGGAGGCCGCTGGTGCCAGTTGGTGAGTTGCTCATATGCGTGTCCGACTCGAAGAACCGTTGCTTCGTCGAAAGGATGACCTGTGATCATCATTCCAATCGGCATCCCGTTTTCAGTGAATCCGCACGGTATCGAGTGTGAGGGTTGCCCAGTTACGTCAAACACCCCAGTGAACCTCGGAAGCTCGGTTCCCTGCCCGGGATTGCCCGGTGAAGGAGTGCATTCGGCGATTGTTGGAGTCGAGATCGGCACTGATGGCGTGATAAGCACATCGACCTGCTTCATCGATTCTGCCATTTGATGGTTGAACCATTCCCGCGCTCGTTTTGCCCGTACATAGTCGATACCCGATACGTTGAAGCCTGATTGAATTCGACTGCGAACGGCGGGTGTGTACAAATCGGCGTGCTCAGAAATCATTTTCTCGTGGATCGAGACTGCCTCTGGCAAGATCACACCGAAATTGATCGCCCTGGCCTTGTTTACCCACGGCATGGATAACTCGACGATCTCCGCACCGTTGGCAGATAGGAGTTCGATGGCTGTTCGAACCGATGCTTTTACTTCGGAATCGACGGTGTCGTCGAAGAAATAGTCGGTTGGCACACCGATTTTCAGACCGGCAAGTCCTTTAAACAAATCAGTTGTGAAATCAGGAATTTCGGCGTTCGAAGATGCGGGATCACGCGGATCATGCCCGGCCATCACGTTCATCAGCAGGGCGCAATCTTCTGTGGTGCGAGTCATAGGGCCAACGTGATCCATGCTCCAAGATAAATCGAGCACTCCCGCACGCGATACTCGGCCGTAAGTGGGTTTTAGCCCGGCGATGCCACATAGCGAAGCTGGCATTCTCACAGATCCGCCAGTATCGGTTCCAAGCGCAATCGGAATCATTCCAGCGGCCACCGCAGCTGCCGATCCTGAACTTGATCCTGCCGTAATTCGTTCGGTGCCCCACGGGTTCGCAACGTCGCCAGTATGAGCGTTGAGACCCGTCGTACCGAACGCGAATTCGACCAGGTTCAGCTTGCCCATGAATATGGCGCCCGAATCTCGCAGCTTTGTAACTACGGTCGCATCCGTTGTAGCGATATTGTCTGCCAGCACGGCCGATCCGCCGGTAGTTGGTGTGCCAGCGTAGTCGATCAAATCTTTCAGGCCTACTGGAAGCCCATGAAGCGGCCCCTTGTATTTGCCAGCCGATATTTCAGTCTCGGCAGCTAGAGCCGCGGCGGTAGCCGATTCGTCCCATACATCTAGAAAGGCGTTAAGTGCCGGTTCGAGTTGTGCGATTCGAGCGAGTGACGACTGAACTAGATCGACAGGAGAAAGTTCGCCGTTTTTGATCAGTGGAGCGATCTCTGCCACCGACATGTAGGTGAGATCAGATGTATTTGAAGTGGACGCCACAGCTAGTCAGCTTCTTTTTTTGATGGCGTTGGAACGAATATGGCGGCAGGTTCGAATCCGGCTGTGTCGATCTCACGGATCGCTGCGTATGCGCCATCCACAGCGGGCAAGAACCCGTCGAGATCTTCGGCATCGGTAACCGATATCACAAGTCCATTCTGTTTTGCTTGATCGACGAAATGTTGCGGGTCGTTAGTTGTTGGCATTTGCAGGATTCTCAAAAACTGTTTTTTCAGTTGCACGGCAGTATAGACCCGCAACATATGGAACGTGCTAATCTGAACGGTCTATGCAAATCACCGACACACTGGCAACACTCGTTTCAGAAGCGCTTGAATCTGCTCAGGCATCAGGCTCTCTACCCGCCGCTGGCGATGTAGATATCAAAATTGAACGGCCTAAGCTCGCTGAGCATGGCGACTTCAGTACTAGCTTGCCACTTGCACTTGCCCGCTCAATGCGGATGGCTCCGATTCAAATCGCTGAAGCTATCGCCGAGGCTATGCCTGAGAATGAGATCGTCGGTGCCGTTACTCACGCTGCCCCCGGATTCGTCAATTTCACTTTGTCGACGACATGGCTGCAGGCGCAAATCGACGTTGTGCGATCAGCTGGCGACAACTTTGGATCGGTAACGACTGGAGCTGGCCAAAGCGTTCAGGTCGAATTTGTAAGCGTGAACCCAACAGGGCCATTGCACGTCGGGCACGCTCGTGGAGCCGTAATCGGTAGCAGTCTCGCAAACGTTCTTGCGGCAGCCGGATACGAGGTTCAACGCGAGTACTACGTGAACGATGCAGGAAACCAGATGCGGGTCTTCTACGACACGCTTTACTCTCGTTACATGCAGGCGGCTGGGCACGACGTGCCTCTACCTGACCCTGCGTACCCAGGCGAGTACCTTCAGGACTTAGCCTCAGATTTACTAAAAGATCTCGGTAATGGTGCGGTTTCGAAAGAGAAATCGGAAGCCATTGCCGATCTGGCTCCTGAATCGCTAAAGCGAACTCTGGACGAAATTCGTGGAGTGCTTGGCAAACTAGGCGTTTCCTACGACCAGTGGTTCCACGAGAGCGATTTACTTACGTCAGGACGATTCGACGAGGTACTGAACTATCTCGAAGATGCCGATCTCATCATTGAGCGTGAAGGTGCGAAGTGGTTCGCTGCCACGAAGCTTGGTCTTGAAGAAGACACTGTAGTTATCCGTAGTGACGACGGTGGGCCAACGTACTTCGGCACAGACATCGCTTATCACCACGAGAAATTTCTCAAACGAAAATTCGACCGAGTTATCAACGTGTGGGGTGCCGACCACCATGGTCACGTCGCTCGCATGAAAGCTTTGTTGCAGGCGTTTGGTCTCGATCCAGATCGCTTGACGATCATTCTGAACCAGATCGTTAATTTCAAAAACGAAGGCGAATCGCTGAAGTTCAGCAAGCGAAACAACGTGATGGTGACAGTTGAGGAACTTCTCGAAGAGGTTGGCGCCGACGCTTGCCGCTTTACATTCTTGAGCCGATCTCCTGAATCTCACATGGAGTTCGACCTCGGACTCGCCAAGACTCAGTCATCTGAAAACCCAGTTTATTACGTTCAGTACGGTCATGCTCGTATGGCGTCGATTCTACGAACGGCAATCGAGCGAAAGATTACGCACGAGACTGCCGATCTTTCACTACTGACTCACAATCGTGAGTTGGAACTCATTAGAAAGATCATTGAGCTTCCAGCGGTTGTAGAACGTGCAGCCGAACGACTCGAGCCGCACCACTTGCCACACTACGCGATGGATCTTTCACGATCGTTGCAGCGGTTCTACGAGGATTGCCGTGTAGTTTCGTCAGAAGAAGGCGAACTTGAGATTTCTCGTGCACGACTCCAGCTTGTTGAAGCCGCAAAGGTAGCTTTGAGCCGCACACTTACCCTAATGGGAATGAGCTCACCAGAACGAATGTAGTCATGCCCTGTTAGGCAAGCTCTACGTCGCTGGCTGCCCCGTGTGCCCCAGCCCTGCATCGGTATAACGCGAAATTCGATTCACGTAAGAAGCAGCCGCCCGCAACATTAGCTCTGTGTGTCGTTCTTTGACGGTGCCTAGAGCTTTACCGGGTGTTCCGCGAATCAGAGCGTTGTCCTCATAGACTTTGTTTTCGTTGAGGACGCTTCCGGCTGCCACGAGCGAATTCTTGCCGATCACAACGCCGTCGTTCAACGTGCTGTTGTTTCCAAGCAAACTGCCGTCACCGATAGTTCGAGCGTGACAGATGACTCCGTGGCCAATCGTTACGTTGTCGCCAATCTCAGCATCATCATCGGCGTGCAGCACCGAGTTGTCTTGAATATTCGTTCCGGTGCCGATCTTGATTTTGCCTGAATCGGCTCGAATCACTACACCCGGCCAGATGCTGGAACGTGGGCCCACTTCTACATCACCAACAAGATAGGCAGTTTCGGAAACGAACGCTGTTGGGTCGATAACTGGTGTCTTGCCATCTAGCGATCTGATCATTGCTCATGTCTCCGATACTGGGTTCCGATGCTTGGTAAGTTGGCTACAGCTTAACTTTCGGGAAGCCTAGGGAAGGTTAGATCGAGCACCTGATTTGTTGGCTTACCAACAGTGCCCCACTCCCACGTCTCTTCGGCTTTCACATGATCGCCGTCTCGGGTTCCGAGATAGAAGCTGATAATGCCATGTTCAATATCGTCAGTGCTCACCGGCCCAAGTATCACTTGGACGTACTCACCTTCGAATGTAGTCGATCTTGGGGAGCCACCGTGAATGAACTCGGCGTAGATCGTGGAATCAGCAGGACCGGGTTCGCCATCTACCGTAAATTTTCCTTCGAAAATCATTGGGAAAGGCGGCGGCCCAGCTACTGGAGTAAAAATATCGCGGTCGTAAGGGGTTGGTTCGACTTCTGTTGTCGAACAACCGACAACAGCAAAGATCATCACGGCAAGTGAAACTAATCCAAGCCGGAAGAGAGAATTCTGTTTGGTCACGTTTTTGTAGTTCAAATGAGCGGGTGGTTTTGGTGCCAGTTAGTTGCACGCTCGTATGCTGCTGCGGCTCGTATTACCGTAGTGTCACCAAACTGAGGACCAATGAACTGCAATCCGACCGGAAGCCCATCCGACATTCCACCCGGAACCGAGATCGAAGGCAAGCCTGCAATATTCACCGGAATCGTGCAGATGTCGTTCATGTACATCTGGAACGGGTCGTCCGTTTTGTCACCGATTTTGAAAGCTGTTCCCGGTGATGTGGGAGTGACCAGAGCATCGAACTTCAAGAAAGCGTCAGTGAACTCTCTCCTAATGAGAGTACGAACCTGCTGAGCCTTCTTGTAGTAGGCATCGTAGTAACCGGCTGAAAGGGCGTACGTTCCGAGGAAGATTCGTCGTTTTACTTCGTCGCCAAAGCCTTCGCCTCGGGCAGCTTCGGTTGCTTGAGCTGATGTTTTTGCATCGAGCGAACCCAGCCCGTATTTCACGCCATCGTACCTAGACAAGTTCGCCGATGCTTCCGAAGGAGCGATGATGTAGTAGACCGCTAGGGCATGATCAGTGAGTGGCAGTGAAGTTTCACTGATGTTCGCGCCAAGACCTTCGAGTGTTTCGAGAGATTTTTCGAAAGCCGCACGAACCCCCGGCTCAATTCCATCGACGAGGTATTCCTTCGGCACACCGATGTTCATTCCAGCGACACCGCCATCGATGTCTTTTGCGAAATCGTTGAATGGCGCAGCCACGCTCGTTGAATCACGGTGGTCATGGCTAGAAACAACATTTAGTGCGTCGGCGCAGTCGGCAACGCTTCGTGTGAGCGGGCCAATTTGATCGAGTGAAGATCCGAATGCAAGTAATCCAAATCGACTTACTAGACCGTATGTAGGTTTCATCCCAACAACGCCACAAAGCGATGCAGGCTGCCTGATACTCCCACCGGTGTCTGATCCGAAAGCGATAAAGCATTCACCAGCAGCAACAGCTGCGCCGGCTCCACCAGAACTGCCACCCGGAACACGATCGGTATCCCACGGGTTGTGAACGGGTCCGAAAGCGGAAGTCTCGTTTGAAGACCCCATAGCGAACTCGTCGAGGTTGCCCTTACCGAGAATTACGGCTCCGGCTTCTTTGAGATTGCTAACGGCCGTGCCGTCGTAAGGAGGGATGTAACCCTTCAAAATATTCGATGCAGCCGTGGTTTCGACATCTTTAGTAGAAAAGTTGTCTTTGACCATGATCGGTATGCCCGTCAGGGCTGTCGGCTCTTGGCCCGTGCCTCGAAGTCGCTGATCTGCCATTTCGGCATCGGCGATTGCTCGTTCGGCAGTTACCGTGATGAACGAGTTGAGACTTGGCTCAAGATTTGAGATTCGATCGAGCATTGCTCGGGTCGCTTCGACCGACGAGATTTCTCGTGCGTCGAATTTAGCTCGAAGTTCTCGTGCGGTTGAAAAGTAAAGATCGGAGTTAGCTGACTGAGTGGTCATTCGAAATTTCTGATTTATCGGGTGGTTCGCTTAATGGGAGGCGTGGCGAGGGGGCTATTCGAGAACGGGGCGCACTCGAACGAATTCGCCATCACGATCAGGAGCATTCTTCAGAACGTCGTCTCGGTCGAGAGGCGGCTGCGGCTCGTCTTTGCGCATCACCGTGTTTGAATCGGTAGTGTGGCCTGTCGCCTCGACACCATCGGTATCGACATTTGAAAGCGATGCGAAGTGGCCAAGAATATTAGTGAGCTGTACACGCATGTTCTCTGACTCTTCATCAGAGAGTTTGATGTACGCCAGCTGGGCAATGTGTTCTACATCTTTTGGAGTAAGTGGATCCATTTTTTTCCGAATATTTTAATTGGCAGAGCGAGTTGATTCTTCTCATCAAACGTCGCAATCAATCAGTGCATTGAACGTAACGAGTGATCGAGTGTAGCAGCGCGTTAAAGGGTGAGGGTTGAATGAAACGCATGGAAAGCGGGTCTGTGCTGTTTGACACCTTTGATTCTGGTTGCCTAGAATCGAGTCCCGTGTAGGGCTAATTTGTTGTCGCAGCTTTAGCGTCCGTATCCCTATCCGAGGATGTGTGCAATCTCTGCAAAGAGCCGCCTTAACCAAATACCTACATCGGTATTAATTTTCACCTGCATCGACAGGCGGTCGCACTTCCCCTCAAATAGGCCTTTTTTGTTGGCTGGCACATCGGCGGTATGCATATCCGCTAACATTCAAGCGGGCGGAGCCGGCAATTGAGCAAGTTTATTTTTGTTACGGGTGGTGTGGTTAGTTCTCTGGGCAAGGGAATTGCCGTCGCTTCGATTGGTCGAATGCTAAAGAGCCGAGGAATGACCGTTTCGGTCCTGAAACTCGACCCCTACTTGAATGTCGACCCCGGCACTATGTCGCCCTACCAGCACGGCGAAGTGTTTGTCACTGTCGACGGCAGCGAGACCGACCTCGACCTTGGTCATTACGAGCGATTCATCGACGTCGAGCTTACTGAGCATTCGAACGTCACAGCTGGTCAGATTTATTCAGAAGTAATCGCCAACGAACGCGCCGGGCAATATCTTGGCGGCACGATTCAGACTGTCCCGCACGTTACTAACCTTATTAAAGAGCGTGTCCTGCGGCTCGCGGAGATTTCGCAGGCCGATGTAGTGGTGGTTGAGGTTGGCGGAACCGTTGGTGACATCGAAGGCCAGCCATTCATCGAAGCCATTCGACAAGTCAGAAACACGGTTGGACAGCAAGACACCTTCTACATACACGTCACCCTCCTCCCTTATTTAGGAACTAGCGGCGAGCTTAAGACGAAGCCAACGCAGCACAGCGTGAACACATTAAGAGGAATGGGAGTTCAACCCGACGCCATTCTTTGCAGGGCGGATCAGGAAACTGGCGAAGATGAGCGTCGAAAGATTGCTCTGTACTGCGACGTTGAAGCCGAAGCCGTTATTTCATTGCCAACACTTTCGAGCGTGTACGAAGTTCCGCTTCACCTCGAAGCTGAAGGGCTTGGCGATATCCTTACCAAAGGATTAGATCTTCCTGTACGTAAGCCCGATTTAGATTCATGGCGAGCAATTGTCAGGGTCGATGAAGAAGAGCACGAACAGATAGATATCGCACTTGTTGGTAAATACGTCGAGCTGCAAGATTCATACCTTTCAGTTGTCGAAGCATTGCACCACGCAGGCTTGCACAACGATCGAAAAGTAAACATCCAGTGGGTGGCTGCCGAAGATATTGAAAAGCACGGAGCTGAACAACTTCTTGGATCGGCTCGAGGAATCATCGTTCCCGGAGGATTCGGCGAACGCGGGCTTGAGGGCATGATTGCTGCGGCGAACTACGCTCGACACTCGAACATTCCATATCTTGGTTTGTGCCTAGGTATGCAGATCATGGTGGTCGAGTACGCCCGCAACGAACTAGGAATCACTGACGCCACTTCTCTTGAGATCGACCCAGATGCCGCAAACCCTGTAATCGCCTTCATGGAAGGTCAGGAAGAGCTGCACTCAACTGGTGGCACCATGCGACTCGGCGTATACCCGTGCCTCCTCAAGGAAGGGACGAAGGTTCGCGAGGCGTACGACCAGGAGACGGTCGATGAGCGTCATCGTCATCGTTACGAATTTAACAACGAGTACAGGGTTCAGCTTGAAGAAGCCGGACTGATTGCTTCAGGCACATCGCCAGACGGATCGTTGGTAGAAGTAACCGAGGTTTACGGGCACCCGTTCATGGTTGGAAGCCAATTCCATCCAGAGTTCGGATCAAGGCCAGAACGCCCTCACCCTCTATTTAGAGAGTTCATCCGAATGGCGAGATTCACCCTACGCGAGGGCGGACAGCATGACCTATTTGAGGAAGAAGAGTAGTTCGGCAGGTACGCTGGAACGGACTTTCAAACTCAAACACTGGAATTGTTGCCCAGAGGTTTGATATCATTGAAAAACGCGAGCGAATGAACCACTTCTGGATCTTCGCCCACACTTTATCTCCGCCCTCTCTGCTGTAATGCCTTATTACCGCTTCCGGGCTTTCCCTTTACAGGAACTTAGATACCCGCTCATGCGAGCGACATCGCCAGCCTGCTAAAAGCTATACGGCTGAACGACCCACCGCTCTAGACGCAACCAAAACTTAGACTCGTCGACACCTGCTTACTAATTGGCTCGGTGTCTCCCATATTCAGACAGTCTTCACCACTTACTTCATTTTTCCTTAAGAACATTCGCTGAACTGGTAACGCATATCGTTGGTCGATTTTGACTAGCGTTGCTTAAACCAAGCTCAGCACTTCGTCCGGATACCAGCAGGAGGAACCTAAGCTGACTACCCCAACCCAATCCCGTTCTCGCGGTGGCAATCGCCGCCGATCAGGTCGACGTCGCCCACGTGGTGGCGGTGGTGGACGCCCAACCGGGCTGCCGCAAGATAATTTCGAGGTAGACGAGAGCACGCTACCCGATTTGGGAAACCTGGGTGCCAAAACGAACGACGAACTACGCCAGATGGCCATCGACAAAGGCATCAAGCGAGTTCCGACTCAGCGAACCGAACTAGTACTGGAAGTTCTTGCAAGCGTTGCAGAAACTACCGATCAACTAGTGGGCGCTGGCATTCTCGATCTTCTAGGAGACGGCTACGGCTTCCTCCGCACACCAGGCAAACGCGGTGGTACAGAAGATATTTATGTATCGCAGAGCCAGGTTCGACGATTCGGACTTCGCCAGGGCGACATGGTTGCTGGGCAGGTTCGACCACCTACCGAAGGCGAAAAGTACTTTGGGCTTATTCTGGTAGAGCTGGTAAACGGCTACGACCCTGAATCGGCAGCTAAGCGACCCAAGTTCGACCAGTTCACTTCTGTGTACCCGAACGACCAGATCAAACTCGAGACAACTCCTAAGCAGATGTCTACCCGAATGATCGACATGGTTGCCCCGGTCGGCAAGGGCCAACGAGCACTCATCGTTGCGCCGCCTAAAGCCGGTAAGACGATGCTCCTTAAGCAGATTGCTGCTGGTATCACCGAGAACCATCCCGAGATTTACATCATCGTTTCACTGATTGGTGAACGACCAGAAGAAGTAACTGACATGCGCCGCACCATTAAAGGTGAGGTATTCAGTTCTACCTTCGACGAGCCAATTGAAGATCACTGCCGCACAGCAGAGGTAGCCCTCGACAGAGCGCGCCGCCTAGTTGAAAGTGGCGAGAACGTAGTAGTACTGCTCGACAGCCTTACCAGGCTCGCACGTGCGTACAACCTTTCCGTTCCTTCGAGTGGTAAGACCCTTTCTGGTGGTATGGACCCTAACGCCCTGTACCCACCTAAGCACTTCTTTGGTGCAGCACGTAACTGTGAAGAGGCAGGCAGCCTTACGATCATCGCAACAGCCTTGATCGACACCGGTTCACGTTTGGACGATCTCATTTATGAAGAGTTCAAAGGTACCGGCAACATGGAATTGCATCTCGACCGCAGAATGGCTGAACGCCGACTGTGGCCAGCAATCGACATCGAACGTAGTGGTACTCGTCACGAGGAACTACTTCAGGACGATGCGACTCTCAAGCAGGTTTGGCTACTTCGCCGCATGATGGGAATCATCGGCCAAGACTCGAACAGCCCAACTGAAGCAGCAGAGCGAATCCTCGAACGAATGTCTCGAACCCAGACGAACGAAGAGTTCTTGGGATCGATCACCAAGCCTGAAAAGGTCTAGTTCAACCAAAGCCAGTTTGCGTATATCCGAAGTATCACACTGTTTAGATGTAATTCTTTGGTAACGCAAACTGGCTTTATATTGTTACGGGACTCGTTGACTCTCGTTCAATAGGCTCTTTATAGTTCGTGAGAACAGGTTTGTATCGCTCTTATGGGCGTATCCGGTAACGGATGCGTGTAAACCATAAAGATTCGTATAAATCGTCGAAGGGTCTATACCGAATGGGTTGACATCGTATTCACTACGGTGATTAAATCATCTTGGTTTGTCCCGAAGTCCGTTACCGCGCGCGCCGGTTGGCTGGTAATTGGACTGGACAGAATTAATGGAACCGGCAACCCTTCCGCATTTGCGGGAGGTACAAGTATGGAGATCTCCGGGTTTCATACCACCTGGCAATGGCGGAAGAATTTTCTTTTAGCCTTCTGCCATTGTTGTGGGTGATAACGCGGATGCAAGGGGGACTGAAGCTGTGAAGCTATCAGTTAAATTGCTATCCGGACTTACGCTTATTGCGTTGGTTGCGGTAGCTGTTGTAGGCCTCTCTCACTCCGCCAGTGCAGCAGCGGACGGCAAGGTGTATGTCACCAACAAAGCATCCGGTTTGACCACAGAGCCTTCAACGGCTGTTGCGGGTCGAACATCTGCTGCCACGGTGTATGGGACTTATGCCTCAAACACGACGTCAGGAACATCAGCACGAGACA
>JABIFF010000004.1 GCA_018650845.1 Chloroflexota bacterium
ACCGTCATCTACTCGAAGTACGCAGGTACCGAGTACTCAGAAGGCGGAGTTGACTACCTAATCGTTCGAGAGAGCGACATCCTCGCAATCGTTGGATAGTTCATCACGAACTAATCATCTCAATCTGGAGATTTATAAGTAATGGCAGCTAAAGATCTAAAGTTCGGTGACGACGCTCGAGCACGCCTTAAAGAAGGCATCGACACTCTCGCCGACACACTTAAGTCGACTCTCGGCCCACGCGGTCGAAACGTTATCGTCGACAAGAAATTCGGCCCTCCGCAAGTCAACTCTGACGGTGTAACCATCGCCAAGGAGATCGACCTCGAAGATCCGTTTGCAAACATGGGCGCACAGCTTCTGAAGGAAGTCTCAAAGAAGACTAACGATGATGCTGGTGATGGCACGACTACTTCAACTGTTCTCGCTCAGGCAATCATTGCTGAAGGCTTCAAGAACGTTGCAGCAGGCGCCGACCCAATGGCACTCAAGCGCGGCATGGAAATCGCTATGTCTTCCATCCGCAAGTCGATCGCTGGACAGTCAACTCCTGTTGACTCAAAGGAACAGATCGAAAGCGTTGCAATCCTTTCTTCCCACGACGACGAGATGGGCACGCTCATTTCCGATGTTATGGACAAGGTTGGTAAAGACGGTGTTATTACCGTTGACGAGTCGAAGTCTCTTTCATACGAGACCGAGTTCGTTGAGGGAATGCAGATCGACCGTGGTTACCTCTCTCCTTACTTTGTGAACAACTCAGAAAAACAGGAAGCCGTTCTTAACGATCCTTACATTCTGATCACTTCGCAGAAGATTTCTGCAATTTCCGACCTTCTCCCTGTTCTTGAGAAGGTTCTGCAGACTAACAAGAACGTTCTTGTTATTGCAGAAGACGTTGAGGGCGAGGCTCTCGCTACTCTCGTTGTGAACAAGCTTCGTGGCACATTGAATGTTGCAGCCGTAAAGGCTCCTGGCTTCGGTGACCGCCGAAAGGCAATGCTCGAAGACATCGCTATCCTCACTGGTGGCACGGTTATCTCTGAAGAAATCGGTCGCAAGCTCGACACGGTTACTCTCGATGACCTCGGCAAGTGCAAGCAGGTCGTCGTTTCTAAGGACGAGACCACGTTTGTTGACGGTGATGGTTCTGCTGATGCTCTCAAGGGTCGCAAGGCCGAGATCGAAGCACAGATTTCCGACACTTCATCCGATTACGACCGTGAGAAGCTCCAAGAGCGACTCGCCAAGCTGTCCGGTGGTGTTGCCATCCTCAAAGTCGGTGCAGCCACCGAAATTGAGATGAAAGAGAAGAAGCAGCGCATGGAAGATGCCCTTTCGGCTACCCGTGCTGCTGTTGAAGAAGGAATCGTTCCCGGCGGTGGAACTGTTCTCATCCGAGCTGCTGCAGGACTTTCAAAAGTAAAGTCTGACAACGCTGACGAGCAGACCGGTATCAATGTTCTTCGAAAATCTCTCATTGCTCCAATCAAGGTCATCGCAGCCAACTCTGGTTACGAAGGCGCTGTGATTCTTGCGAAGGTTTCTGAGAACAAAGACAAGAACTTCGGTTTCGACGCTCACAAGGGCGAGTACGGCGACATGGTAACGATGGGAATCGTTGACCCTGCCAAGGTAACTCGTGCAGCAGTTGAAAACGCTGTTTCCGTAGCTGGAATGATCCTCACAACTGAGGCTCTGATCAGCGAGAAGGACGAGCCAATGATGCCTCCAATGCCTGGTGGCGGCGCTCCTGGTGGAGACATGGGCTTCTAAATAGCCTTTGCTTTACAAAGCAATTTAAGAAGAGCCGTTCCGAAAGGGACGGCTCTTTTTGTACGTAAGGAAATTTAGGCGACACCGAAGTTTTCTGGATCTTTCTATCGCATTGGAGCGCAATTGAACGAAATACTTAATCAACCCTTCGACAAGCTAAAGATGCATCCAGCGTGACAATGTACGATGTGCACTTCTACTCAGCAGCAGCACTATCTTGAGAACCCACATGGAACAACGTCAGTACTCGTGTGAAAAATGCCATACAACAACGTTTAAGGCCGGTGAAATCCGAACGACTGGATCAGGCATCAGCCGACTTTTCAATCTTCAGAATCAGAAGTACCAGACCGTGTCCTGCACAAAATGCGGATACACAGAGATGTACCGATTAGATGGATCAGGCTTCGGAAACGTTCTAGATCTGTTCGTAGGCTAAATTAGCCTTGTTTCGTGACCATAAGTAAGCATTCTTATCGATCACGAAACAATCTAACCTCACTCTCATGTTCACAAAGACTGCCAAACACTACGACGCCGTCTACTCGTACAAGGATTACGAAGGCGAGAGCGAACTCGTCTCAAAGCTCGTTCACGAGCATGTATCGAACGCCAAAACGCTTCTTGATGTTGCCTGCGGAACCGGAAATCATCTTGAACATCTCAGCAGACAGTTCGATTGCACAGGTGTCGAGCTAGACCCCGAAATGCTCGCAATCGCCGCAGAACGAGTTCCGAACCTGCCTCTGCACGTCGGCGACATGTGCGACTTCGATCTTGGCATCAAATTCGATGCTGTCACCTGCCTCTTTTCGTCTGTCGGCTACACAAAAACGGTCGAACGCATGGAGCAAGCGATCGCCAACATGGCGAAGCACCTAAATTCCGGCGGAATGCTTCTAGTAGAGCCGTGGCTTACACCAGAAGCGTGGCTAGTTGGGAATATCGACTCTGAAACCTACAAAACCGATGAATTCGTTATAACGCGAATGATGGTCAGTGAACCGGTCGAACGCGGTCGACTCGTTCTCGAATATCTGATCGGTAATTCGAACGGCATCAGCAAAGTAACCGAAACCCACGAAATGGGCTGGTTCACTCACGACGAGTACCTAAATGCGTTCAAAAAGGCAGGTTTGCAGATAGAACATCTCGCAGAAGGGCTAACTGGGCGGGGCATCTACATCGGTATCAAAGCCTAATAACACCGCCAAACTACGTTACGAACGGTTCTGTACTCGCGTGCTGACCCCCACGTATCTTGTACGTGACAGCCCTCTCGAATGAACAACAGCTACTAAGCTAGACTGAACGTAGAGACAGGCTGATCTTGCATTCATCGGGAATTCGAACCCGCTGATCACCACCCATTTGCATGAAACCGGCCTATCAGTGAGTTAGCGCAGCGATATGGACTCTTTCCGCTTTGTACATGCGGCAGATCTTCACATCGATTCACCCTTTGCGGGTGTCGGTGACGCCGATAATCGAGTAGCGACCCGTTTACGAGAGGCAACTTTTGAAGCCTTTCAGAACTTGGTCGATCTTTGCATTAACCAAAAAGCCGACTTCCTCGTAATCGCTGGTGACGTATACGATGGCGCCGATCGCTCAGTTCGTGCGCAGTTGCGCTTCCGAGACGGACTTTCCAAACTCGCCGAAGCCGGAATTCAATCTTTCGTTGTTCACGGCAATCACGATCCACTCGATGGTTGGCAGTCGTCAATCTCATGGCCAGAAGGCGTGCACATCTTCGGTGCAACTCCCGAATGGAAGAATTTCGAGAAGAACGGCGAGATCGTCGCCGCTATTCAGGGAATGAGCTACCCAACTCGCGAGGTGACCGACAACCTTGCAACACAGTTCACTCCGCCTGAATCTGGCAATCTGTTCGCCATCGGACTCCTTCACGCTAACGTAGGAGCCAACAGCGCCCACCCGAACTACGCGCCGTGCACAGTTGAAGACCTTTCTGAATCAGGAATCGACTACTGGGCGTTAGGTCACGTGCACACTCGCCAGACACTCAAACGAGCTGCACCAGTGATTGCCTACCCAGGCAACACGCAGGGTCGACATCCAAACGAAACCGGCGCCCGAGGGGCATTGGTAGTAGATGTTGACTCTTCAGGTGCTTCACGAAGCGAGTTCGCCGCCCTCGATGTTGTTCGATGGGAACGTGGCGAAGTAGATATTTCTAATATTGAGACAATCGACAGCCTCGATTCGGCGATCAGACAGGCGACCGATAATCTCAGCGTTCAAGCTGAAGATCGTGATGTCGTTTGCCGGCTCACTCTAGTCGGACGCGGCCCGCTCCACGAACAGTTGGCAGCATCTGGTGCTGTCGACGATTTATTGGATTCTGTACGAGCTGCGTGGAACGCTGGCGGATCGCCATGGGTATGGGTAGAGCGAATTACCGATTCGACTCGACCGACTATCGATATCGAATCACGAGCTAAGCAGGATGATTTCCTAGGAGCCACTCTCAAACGTGCCCTACTTTCGTCTATCGAGTCAGATGAGATCGATCGTCTAACTGAAGTCGTGTCAGACGTCTACACCGGTCGTCGAAACGGACTCGAGAAGCCGAGTGACGAACAGGTCTCTGCATGGGCTGAAGAGGCTCGCTGGTACTTAGCTGAACTGTTGGAGCAGAGCAAATAGCATGCGACTAACAGGAATTAATATAGAAAACTTCGGCCCGTTCGCCGATCACGAGTTCAACGACGTATCAGGTCGACTTACTCTTCTACACGGACCCAACGAAGCCGGTAAATCTGCCATCCGAGCGTTCTTGCGCTCAACGTTATTCGGCTACACGACGAAATCTGACCGAGCGCCGATACGTGAACTCTTCCTTTATAACCATTTCAGGCCAGAAGCAGGTTCTGGGGCAGTATCACTCGTTACATCGTCGGATACCAATTTCAACATTCACCGACGAGATGGCAAGCAGCGTGGTGAAGTATCGATCACAGGTGATGCGACAGGCAGCAATGACATGTTGCAATCGTTGCTCGGTGGAATCGATGTTGAGCTATACACAAATGTGTTCTCGATCTCACTCAGCGAACTCCAGGCGATGTCTTCGCTCAACTCGAACCAAATTCGAGACAAGATTTACTCGGTCGGTCTTGGGCTTGCAAACGTATCGCTCACTGACGCTCGTTCTGAACTAGATGCAGAATTGCACAAGCTTCGAAGTGCCACGGGTCGAGCCGGTGCGATGTCGAAGAATATGAAGAGTCTCACCGATCTTCGAGCCAAACTCGAAGAGACGCGACGAGGCAGTGACGAATACGCACAGCTTTCGAATACTCTTGAGCAGCTACTCGAGAATATCGATTCCCAGACTGCGGAACTCGAAGACATGCGATCTGGCATCGAACGCCAGCACACGCTCGTTAGGTTACGAAGCCCGTGGGAGCGAAAAACCGAGATCGAACGACAGATTTCAGAAGCTCCCGAGATCGACACGATTCCAGAAGACGGACTTCAGCAACTAGATAATCTTGTTGAGCAAAAGACGACGCTTCAGGAACAGATGGACGAAGGCGAACTACGACAGCAGGAACGCAAATCTGAATCAGAGTCGGTTGGCGTAGTCGAACCATTTATCGAGCAGGGTGATGAAATTCGCAAACTGCTGATGGAAACGGCCTACTACACGAAGGCTGTAACCGATCTGCCGACAATCGAACAAGAACTCGACAACGAACAGGCACAGCTCGATCAGGATCTTGCCGTACTCGGTTGGTCAGAGAGCGCAGTCAGCAAGTTCGAAACTCCGCTTGACCTTCAGTCGAATCTGGAATCCGCCGGGCGGGAGTTGACGACTGCCCGTCGCAAATATCAAGAAGCTGAACTCACCGTTCAATCACGAACTGAAGATCGCGAAACGATGGCCGACGACGCGCTCCAGCTAGCTGGTGCTCGTGATGCCTTAGCGGATGTTCCTAAAGAAAATTCGGCTGACCTAGAAAATAAGCGGGATCGACTTTCGAGACTCCGCGCAGCAATCGCTGATGCTGGATCAATTCGTTCTGAAATGAATGACGGCCAGAAGAATCTTGCAGATGCACTTGCGCAGACCGAAACAGAGGACATCGGCGGATTTGTAGGTTCGATCCTCCTACCAATAACCGTCATCATCGTCGGAATCGCTTCGATGGCGTGGAGCTACATGAACGCCGAACTTTCGGGCGGCCTTGCAGGCTTCCTCGGAATGGTCGCAGGGTTCATGCTGATTTCTCGTGCGAGGGCAGCTGGTGGATTCAAAATTAAAATCCGCAAGCCAGCTATAAGTGAAGCCAAAGACGTCGCCAACGCTCAAGTCGAAGAAATTCAAGAACGACTCGATACAGTCAACAAAGAAATATCCGAAATCGCTGGCGAGTTCAGTATCAGCAACACTCCATCGATTCGCGATGTAGAAGAGAAAGCTGGCGAGCTGGATCGATCACTTGATCTACGCCGTAGATTTGAATTTGTTTCGAGAGAGTTCGAAACCGCAGCCGCTCGCCTCGCCACTATCGATACACGACTCACGGAAGCGCACAGCGCACTCGCCCTAAGCGCAAACACACTTGCTGATGTTCAAAACCGATGGCAAATGCTTCTAGAACGATCTGAACTCCGTATCGATCTCGATCCGGCCCAAGCAGCAAACGTCATGGCGAGCATACGAACACTCAAGAGCCAGCAGCGAACAACTGCAAGCCTTCGAATGCGCGTGTCTCAGATGTCAGACACCGCGGGTGAAATTGACTTCCGATTATCGGAAATTCTCGAAGCTGCGAGTTTGCCAGAAGCGCCGTCACAGCAAGGGACACAAGCACTCGAAGATCTTTCGATTCGGTTGAAAGCGCACGACGAAGCTGTCGTTCGCCAATCGCAGATCGCCGCTGAGATGGACATCTGGACGACGGAGTTCGAAACGCTCGAAGGGCGAATGTCGGAATTGGATTCGAAGATCGGCTCGCTGCTCGAAAAGGGCGAAACATACGATCACGAAGAGTTCAAAGCACTCGCGATTCAAGTGAATGAACGCCGTGAGCTAGAACGCAAACTCGCAGAGCTACTGGAAAACAATCCACTGCTCAGCAACGATGATGGTCAGACGTACCGAGACGATCTCACATCGACTCCCAATGAAGAAGCGGTCGCCCGCCTTCAGCAGCTTCAGGACGAAGAGAAACGCCTACGCGAGATAGTCGATGGACTACACGAAGAACAAGGCAACCTGCGCCGACAACGCGCCGAATACGAAAAGTCTGGTCAGGCTCTAGAGCTTCACTCGAAAATCAACATGCTCGAAGAGAAGATCAACCGCGACGCACAACGCTGGGCAGTGTTGATGATCGCCCGTGACGTATTTGAACGAACACGCGAAGAGTTCCAGCAGGAACGCCAGCCAGCACTAATGCTGTCTGCTTCCAAGTACTTGAACGATCTCACTCTCGGGCGCTACACCAGCGTGCGGGCTGTAATCGGTGAGAAAGACCAAGACCTCGAAGTCGTTGAGGGCGAAGGTCACACCAAGCGAGCCAACGAACTCAGCCGGGGTACTGCCGAGCAGCTATTCCTCGCCATGCGCTTTGCTCTAATCGAGGAGTACGCCAAGAACGCTGAGCCGATGCCAGTCGTGCTCGACGATATATTGGTGAACTTTGACCCTGAGCGAGCCAAGGCGGCGTGCAAGGTCATCATGGATCTCTCGGAGAGGTTCCAGATAATTTTCCTTACTTGCCACCCCGAAACCGAAGCCATGTTCAAAGCTGTTGCCCCGAAAGGCAAGAAGGCTGTCGATGCGGCAATTAGAGTCGTTCAGCTCGGCAGTAGCGCAGCTGGCGATCGCCTCACTCTCGTCGAACCAGCCTAGTCCAGACTCAAAATGGGACTACGTCGAGACATCCAACTACTTGACGTTAAGATCGTCACCGAGCGACTTGTTCTTCGGCCTATCGACCTTGTTGATCTAAGGCCGATTGCGCGTGAATTCACCGACGATATCACCCGATACATGTACCCGCCCGCAGCTCGATCAACGATGGATGTCGCACCATTCATCGCTGACTCGCTTGAAGGTCTGGGTAACAATACGAACCTTCAGCTGGCCGCAGTGCTCCGAGAAAAGCCCGACAAGTTTGTCGGATGCATCGGACTTCATAAGCCACAAACCCGCACACCTGAACTCGGTATTTGGATTGCCAAGAGCTTCCACCGACAGGGTCTGGGACTTGAAGCTATTGAGGCTTTGTGCGACTGGGCCGCTAGCGAAATTGATTGCGATTATTTGAGTTATCCGGTCGATAGAGCGAACGCAGCCAGTCGGCGAATACCTGAAGCCCTAGGCGGTGAAATAGAAGATGAATACGACAAGATTACTCCCGACGGTCGAACGCTAAATCTCGTCGAATACCGAGTCTATCCAGAGACGATATAACCGTCCCGCTACAGCTTGCAGACAGGCGCTTACGACGCCTCGTCCGACCCGCCATCACGGTCTACCGGAGTCACCGATAAACCCTCGTATAGACGGGTCATTCCCTCCAGCCATTTTGCCTGAACGTCAGGATCCCAAGCCGGGTCGAAGTCTGGATATTTTGCAAGAATTCTATCGGCCAATTCGAGCTTCAGCGAGCCGCCTTGAACCATCATTTCAACAGGCGCTTGTGCAAGTACTTTCTCAGCGTTTACAGCCGGAGGTGTTGCCGGTTTTTGGCGTGCCGGAGCTACGGTTGCCCGCGCCTTGCTAGAGCCGTGTCGGCCAACAAGAATGCGCTTCGAAAGTTCGATACCTGCTGCCTGTGCGGCACGGATAAAGAACGCCTCACATTTCGTCAGCACGCCTTCTTTTGTGCCAAACGATCTGAACGCTTCGTGGAATTGACCTTTGCTTGCCCGAGCCAAATCTAGATCGAACACAGGGATGTAGAAACGTTCAAGAATCCTGCGCAGCAAAGCCCGCCGAGTATCCCCCTCAGCGTGGACCAAATCTTCCAATTCGTTTGAAGGGTGACCGTCCGCATCGACAAGGGTAAGAACCGTCAAAGCGGTCATTAATTGGGTTCCAGAGCTACCTGAGAACCTCGGGCCCCAAACTGTTTTGTCGATACGTCCTGGAATGCCCTCATCAAGAAGGAATTCCAAAAATGTTTGGAATGTCCGGTACGGGACATATGGGGGAACAGTTGATGTTTGTTCTTGAAGGGTCATTTGAACTGGGAAATGGTCATTCCAAGCCGGAACACTGCTCACACTATCTCCCAGCAATTCCAAAGTCAAATGTTATTTGGAATGACAATTTCCCTGAGGGGACAGT
>JABIFF010000018.1 GCA_018650845.1 Chloroflexota bacterium
TGGCGGGAGTGCAAGGGAGTCGAACCCTCCGCGCACGCCGAAGGACGCACGCCAGCGGAGTTGAAGTCCGTGAGGCCCACCGGGACCCATCCACTCCCCCACTGATTTGTTGCCGTTGGAACGGGAACTCAGCAAGATTACCGCGAGTTTGCGGGAATCTGTGCTCAAACAAGCCAAATTTCTAGCAGTTGAACATGATTCTGAATCTAGTTCAGAATGACATTCGTTCTGCACGCATTCGCCTATCCTCCCAAACAACGAACAAAAAAAGACCCCGTCAGCGTAAATCTGGCGGGGTCTTTTTCTTTTCAGAAATCTCTTAGACAGTCATTGCGTCTTCGAGTCGTGCCTGCAACACGCTCTTTGGAACAGCTCCAACTACCTGACCAACTGGGGCTCCACCCTTGAAGATCAACAGAGTAGGAATGCTGCGCACGCCGTACTTAGCTGAAGTCTGCGGGTTGAAGTCGACGTTCAACTTTACAAACTTAGCCTTGCCGTCGTACTCACCGGCCAATTCTTCAACAACCGGAGCGATCATTTTGCAGGGACCGCACCATTCTGCCCAAAAATCGACAAGTACTGGAATATCTGAGTCGATAACTTCGGCCGTGAATTCGGCGTCGTTTACATCCTGCGGTTTTGCCATTTACTTTCGTCCCTTTAGCGATTGTTCACTCTACAACCAGCACATCATAGCCGATTGAGAAAGCTGCTTTCGTGGCAGCCTTCGAGATATTAGATACAGGTTGTTGCAAAAAGGATGCAACGAATCTGCATTATGCACACAATTTTGCGGCTTTAGTCGGCCGCTGCGCCAGCTTCTTGCTCAACTGGTGCAGATTCTAGTGTAACCGTTGAATACCCCAAACCTGGCATCTGAGGCGTCCAATCTGGAACGTCCAACTCATGCATTTTGGTTGCCAACTCACCAAACAAAGTCGTAGCGCCCACGAGTCCCACCTGAGGAGATTCAAATACAGCCTTACCGCGTGCAAGCACATGGCCATCATCAGTTTTGACCTGAATGATGTCGCCCTCGTTTAGTCCAGCTGATTTTGCGTCATCAGGGTGAACCTGAACGAACTGCTCACGGTCGACATAGTTCATGTCGGCCGGTTTTCGGACAATTACATCACGTTCTGGCTGGCTAAGAACACGCCCCGGAGCGAACTTCAACGATGTGCTTTCGGTCGAATTTGCCAGTTCGTCGTAGCTCAAAGCTACAACAGTTACTTTCGAACCTTCATCCGAGAACAAAATCGAGGAATCAACCGGCCACTGAACACCGCCCGACTGTAGTCGTTCGTAGTTCAATCCACTGTAGTTAGATACTTCCTGTGCAATTTCGGTGAACACATCTGAAGAAGTTGCGTAGTCGAAGCCAGAGCCGCCCATTGCATTGGCAATAGCAGCCACGGTTTCCCAGCCAGTCTTTTCTTCGTGCTTAGGTTCAGCAGTTACACGAAGCAACTGCACTCGACGCTCAACGTTTGTGACAGTCGAGTTCTGCTCAGCATAAGTAGCGGCCGGCAGAACAACATCAGCGTGATGAGTGATTTCAGAATCAAGCGCAGCTGATACGACCAAGAAGTCGAGCTTCTCAAGCGCTGACGGCAGCGTCTGCAGATTCGGGGAGTAACCCGAAACACCGTCGGCCATGACCAACGCCGCTTTCACGTCGCCAGAAGACATACCGGCGATCATCGCTGCGATATCCCGACCGTTCTCACCGGGAGTAGCTCCCATGTCTCGGGCACCAAGTGTGTTTGCACCCTGGTACAGCGGGAATATTCCGCCAGATGCTTTTCCGATGTTGCCTGTAATTGCAGCAAGATCGACAGATGCATCGACAACCTGTGCGGCAGCGCTAGCGCTTAGGCCATCGTCACCTAGCAATATTGCTCCGGCATCGCTTTCTGCAAATATTCGGGCTGCTCGTCGAATCTGGGAGTCTTCGATACCGGTGTCTCGTGAAACCTTCGCAAGATCAAATGTCCAGAGCGACTGTTTCAGTTCTTCAGCCTGATCAAGACGTGAACCAACGAATTCTTTGTCTTCAAGAGCTTCGTCGAGAATAACTCGGCTGATTCCAGCAATCAGAAGAGCTTCAGAACCCGGCTTTGGTCGAAGCCATTCTGTGGCGTATCGAGTCAGCTCAGTTTCTCGTGAATCGATCACTACAAGCTTGGCGCCTTCTCGAACGGCCTTCTTGGCAGGAACTGCAAGAACGTTCTGTTCCTCAGTCGGGTTACCGGCAACAACGAGCAGGCTCTTCGAGTTCTCAAGATCCCAAATTGGGTTCGTTGCAGCTCCAGCGCCTAAGCGCTGTTCCAAGCGAGACAACATTGCGTTGTCGAAGTTCAGCGCTGAATCAACGTTCGCTGTTTTCAGTACTGATTTTGCAAATTTGGCTGCCACGTACTGATCTTCGTTAGATCCACGTGGCGATGTAATAACTGCAAGTTCTTCAGCTGCACGACCACCAAGACCTGCCTTGATCTTCTCAAGCACTTCGTCCCAGCTTGCCTTGCGAAGAATTCCACCCTCACGGATGTAAGGTCGCTTCAAGCGAGAAGTGTCGTTCGTGTACTCATATCCGAACTTGCCTGTCATGCAGGCCTGTCCGTTGTTAGCAGCTCCGGCAAGGTCAGCCTTGAACCGAACTACTTTGCCGAAATTGTTCACTTCAGCAATCATCTGACAACCGACAGGACAGTTCGTGCAGACAGTTGCTACTTCGCTGACAGCCTTCTCCCACTTGTAGTTACGCTCGGTAAGCGAACCGGTTGGGCAAACATCGACACATGCTCCACAGAATTCGCATCCTGATTCAAGCAACGATGTGCCATGAGCTGTTCCAACAAGAGCCACACCTGAACGTGATGTCAGAGTGAGTGCAGTGTCGAAACGTACTTCGTCACAAACACGCACACAACGTGAGCAGACGATACACAGGTTGTAGTCACGATCGTAGAACGGATCATCCGAGTGGATCGGCAGATCGCGGCGGTGATAGTTCAAAGGTGTACGAAGGTCGAGTTCAACCGCACGTACCGTGTCTTTGAGCTCACATCGCTCGTTCTTAGGGCAAATAGTGCAACGGTCGGTAACCGTCACGTGTCGCTGACAAATATCTTGCGGACCACAAAGTTCGATTCTGTGGCAAGTAAGACAACCGTGTGGGTGCTCACTCATTAGGAGTTCGACTACGTTTCGTCGAAGTCCCTGAACCTCTTCGCTGTTCGTGGTTACTTCGGCTTCAGGCATCGGAGGAGTGGTGCAAGAAGCGACCATCATCTTCCGACCGTTCGCTTCAACTTCAACCATGCAAGCCCGACACGAGCCTTGAGGCTTCATCTTCGGGTAGTAGCAAAGGTACGGGATGTAAATATCCTGATCCATTGCTGCCTGCAGAATCGTCTGGCCACGTTTTGCGACTACGTCGCGACCATCGATCTTGAAGGGGGTTCCATCGGCCATGCAAAAATCTCCGAACGTGTGGGCGTCTCTCGACGCCCCAAAAAGAAGCTAAGGACGAGTACGAGTAGGAAGAATCATCGTGCCATCACCGAAGACGCCACCGGGGGCAATTTCTCCAGCTAAGCAAGATTTGATCTCATCTCCAAAGTACTTCAGAGCAGATGCGATCGGGTTGAATCCAAGCTGACCGTGTCCGCAAAGCGAACCAGCCTTCATGCTTGTGCCAACTCGTTCAAGTAGAGCGAGATCGGCTGATTTGGCTTTGTTCTGGCACATACGGTCCAGAATCTCGAGCATATGAGTGTTACCAAGTCGGCAAGGGAAGCATTTTCCACAAGATTCGAATTGGTTGAATGCAATAAGTGATCGAAGTAGGTCGACAACGTTAACCGTTTCGTTTCCTACGATGATTCCACCGGAACCAATAGATGCTCCAGCTGCCGACATAGCGTCGAAGTCGATCATGGTGTCGAACGCATCTTCACCTAGTAGACCGTTGAGAGGCCCACCAGCCTGAAGAACCTTGATTCGTTCACCAACAGAAACACCACCACCGACTTTTTCGAGCACTTCTCGAATAGTCATACCCATCGGCACTTCGTACATGCCTGGGTAGGTGATGTGACCTGAAAGGCAAACAATCGCTGTGCCGGACGTGGTTTCCGTTCCGATGCTCTTGAACCAATCAGATCCGTTGCGAACGATTTCAGGAACGTAAGCGAGTGTCTTTACGTTGTTGATATTTGTTGGCTTTTGCCAAAGACCAGCTGCAGCCGGGAATGGAGGCTTGAATCGAGGGGTCGATCGTTTACCTTCAATCGCTTCCATGAGAGCAGTTTCTTCACCAGCGACATATGAGTCACCAGTGAGGGAAACTTCCATGTCGAACGAGAAGTCGGTGCCGAGAATGTTTTTACCGAGTAGCCCAGCTTCATAAGCTGCTGCAATTGCCTTGCGAGCCGACTCGATCGGCAACTCGTGACCGGTACGAATAAAAATGTACCCGTGAGTAGAACGAGTGGCGTAACCGTTAATGATCAGCCCTTCAACGAGTGTGTGAGGATCGTTCTCGATGATCCCCTTATCGTTGAATGCGCCGGGGTCGCCCTCTTCACAGTTACAAAGAACATATTTCACCGGAGCGTCTGAAGGAGCTAAGAAACTCCATTTCACACCAGCCGGGAACGCTGCACCACCGCGACCACGAAGACCAGCGGCCTTCACTTCATCGACGATCTCAGCAGGAGTCATTTCTGTCAGCGCACGGTTAAGGGCTGTGTATCCACCGTTTGCAACGTACTGAAGTAGATCGTGCGGGTCAGTGTCACCAAAGTTTCGAGTAGCAATCCGCTGTTGAAGCGAAACCATTGGCATGCTCTGGAGCTCAGGCAGGTTGCCCACGCCAGTTCCATCGCCACCTGAGTATGCAAATGCACGTTCGGTAAGAGGTTTGCCCTCTTTCACATGCTGCTCGACAATCGCCTTGGCTTCTTCTGGTTCTACGTTTCCGTAGTAAACACGTGCGCCGTTCGGCATGAGAATGTCGACCTGAGGTTCGAGGTACATCAAACCCATAGCGCTAACCATAGATACGTTAGCGTTTACACCGGTCGATTCAACAGAGCTCTTGAAAGCCTCCAGTACGGCGTCGGCACCGGCGGCTTGGCCTGACGTACCACCGCCAACACGGATCCAAGCGCTTTCACCTTCAGTTAGCTCGCTCCAGCGTTTTGCTGCGCGTGCTTGAAGATCTTCGAACGGCGTTGACATCGGGTATCTGGTCCTCTGGTGTTCCTGATCGACTATCGAATCGACTAGCTGCTTTGACCACGAAGTTCACGTGCGATTTTCGCAGCTGACTCCGGTGTCTGTTTACCGATTAGATGGTGGTTGATCGCAATCACCGGACCCTGAGCGCATGCGCCTAGGCAGGTGTTGTACTTCAAAGTCACTTTGCCATCAGGGCTTTCACCCTCTTCTTTGATCTCGAGTGCTGCATGCACTGAATCGAGGATTTGCTGTGCTCCAACAAGGTGACACGAAGGTCCCCAACAGACGTCGAGCGTCTTGTCGCCGGGTTTTGTGAACCGGAAGTTCGTGTAGAACGATGCAACGCTCCACACTTCGTTGATGGTGGAACCGCAGAACGTAGCCGTTTCTTTAATGGCTTCGTCTGGAAGGTAATGAATAGAATCCTGCACCGCTATAAGCGATGAAAGGACTGTGATCGTAGGCTGTGCCTGAGCATTCAGCACTTGCCTGATCTGTTCGCGTAATTTCGAGCTCTGCTCTGTCTCAGCAGTAGTCAACTTAACCTCAACGAAAAAGGGGAATATTCGACTTCGAGAATCGAATCACAATCCTAGCAGAGCCCAATTGGCCAGACAACGAAAAAGTTGTGAATATTTCAGACTTAGAATAGTCGGTACTTTTTATACGCTTCTTGCGGGTCCATACCGTTCAATATCATCGTGCGGAGCTCGCTTTCAGTCGACATGATTTCCTCAGTCTTATCGAGAACTTTCTCGATCATCGACTGGGGAATCACCACAACGCCATCGATATCGGCCAAAATCCAGTCTCCCGTCGTTATCTCGACATCGCCAATGACGATTGGTTCAGCCATCGATTCGACAGCCCACTTCCCTACTACGTCTTTAGGCGTGTAGTACCGGAAATACACTGGCCATCCGAGTTTCTTGATGAAATCGGAATCTCGATTTCCACCATCGACGACATACCCAAGCACGCCGCGATGATTCAGGGTTTCGGCCGAGAGCTCTCCCATGTGAGCAATCGTGGAGTCGTTTGGCTGGCAAACAAGCACTGAACCACCAGGTGCTTTACTCAGCAATCCGGTCCAGCTCATCAATGAGCCGTCGTCGGAAAGATTCTCGTCGATTCGACCGCTGCAAGTCCAAATCGGACCAGCCAGAGTCTGCGTGTCGTCTAGTGGGCGAATGTCATGCGGAAGCACGCAGTCGGGGTGCCCCATCTCTCGCATAACGTCGTAAACAGCGCCCGTGTAGCAATCGCTCAGTCGCTCTGTGATGCTCTTCGCCAACTCGAATCCCCTTCATTTCTTGGTTATGCCGCTTAGAATACGGCGATTCGATCGATTCCGTCACCAGCCAATGGAGTGTCAACGTGAAGATTGCCTCAATAGAAACGATTCAGATAGAAGAATTTCCGGCAATAATCTGGGTTCAGGTGAAAACTGATTCAGGTCATGTGGGGCTAGGCGAAACGTTCTTTGGGCCTCGAGCCGTCGCTGGCTGTGTTCACGAGATGTTCGCCCCAATGCTTATCGGCAAAGACCCTCTAGCGATCGAGCGGCACTGGCGTGACATGTTCGATATGGCGAACGCATACGGTTATGCCGGCGCTGAGGCACGAGCAATATCAGCTATAGATATCGCTTTATGGGACATTGCGGGTCAAGTCGCAGGGCAACCGATCTACAACATGCTGGGTGGTGCCTGTCGAGACAAAGTTCGTACCTACAACACGACCGGCCAGTACGGCGACAATAAAGATATGGAGATGGCGATTGTCGATGCTGGCACGTTAGCTAAAAGCCTCGTAGACGACGGTATAACCGCCATGAAGTGGGCATTCACCGATCAGTTCGCCGATATCAACCGCGGCACTCATATCTCTAATGAGGATATGAAGCTTTTAATAAAACCTGTTGAAGATATTCGAGCCGCCGTTGGTGACCAGCTTGAAGTCGCCAATGACGGCCACGGCCGATGGAATTTGAACTCAGCCATCAAGATCGGCAAGGCAATGGATCATCTTGACATGATGTGGCAGGAAGAGCTAATTCAGCCCACCAACGTTGAAAGTCACCTACGTTTGGCTGACGAGATTGAAGCACCAATTTGCGTATCTGAACGACTAATTAGCAAGTATCAATTCAGGGAATATCTTCGGGCTGGAGCAGCCGAAGTCGTGATGCCCGATCTTATTTGGACCGGCGGAATTACCGAAACCAAAAAGATTTGCACTATGGCGGAAGCCGAACAACGCCCTGTAGCTCCCCACGACATGACTGGCCCCGTGAACGTATTCGCTTGCGCACACATCTCGATGAACGCACCAAACGTATTCCTCATGGAATCTTGCCGAGCTTTCTATGGAAAAGGCGGTTGGTACGAAAAGGTGCTTGAGACCAACATCAAAGTTGTCGACGGCTACATGCTCGCTCCTGAGGGTCCCGGTCTTGGTACTCGACTGCGAAGAGACGTATTCGATCGCTCGGACATAACAATCGAAGTAACCGACGAACCTGGCAACCACTTCCACTGGGGTGGTCACGAATCACCAGTCTTTGAAGTCGTGGGAGATCGCGGTGAACGTCGTGTGCAATATCGAGAATCGTGGACTGGTGTAGACCCAGATATGGTTTCTCAGCAAAAAACACGTTAATCTCTGTGAACGCACTAAGCTGCGAACGAGATTATGAAACGATTTACAGTCACAACCGAACTCCCCGCATCGCCTCAGGTAGTTTTCAATGCGTGGCTGGATAGCGACCGGCATTCGGCGATGACGCAATCTCCAGCAACCGCTTCAACTGAAATCGCAGGAATTTTTACAGCCCACGATGGCTACATCAACGGAATCAATCTTGAGATTGACGATGGCCAGCGAATATTGCAGACGTGGCGAACTAGCGAATTCGATGACACTGATCCAGATTCATCGATAGAAATCGTGCTTAAAGAAATACCGACTGGCACCCTGCTCACTTTGACTCACTGGAATATTCCAAAGGATCAAGCTGAGAGTTACCAGTCGGGATGGCAAGATCATTACTTCGCACCGATGCTGGAATATTTCTCCAGCAACGGCTAAAACGGGCTACTCGTTTGGCGATCCGGCCTTAGCAGCAACTTCCATGTCGATCGACCGGTCTCGAGGCTGAACTGGCGACATGACGATCTGTTCGATCACAGTACGTCCCGGCAACGTAGCGCACAGCAATATTGCAGCAGCTACGTCCTCAGGCATCATCATGGTTGCCCTTGCTTCTGCATCTGGATTATGAGGACGGCCATTAAGAATCGGCGTATCGACTTCAGCAGGTAGAACGGTGCACGCACGAATTCCCTTAGCGTTCAGTTCAGCGTTGATTCCGCGCATCAAATTGAACGATGCTGCCTTTGCAGCAGAATAAGCAGCACCACCGAGAAGTCCCGGTTGCAGAGCTGCCATCGATGAAGTTGTGATTACAGTTCCAACGCCACGTTCAACCATCGAGCCAACAACAGATTGCGTGAGTCGATACACGCCTTCGACGTTGACCTTGAACACGCTTTCCCATTCTTCGACACCAACGTATTGGATCGAACGAACACGTGAGCTGTGACCGGCGTTGTTGACTAGAACGTCAACCTGGCCAAATTCAGATAGAACCCACTCACCGAGCGCCGCAGCAGCGTTGCTGTCTTCCATATCGACTGACTTCGCTACTGCCGAACCGCCCTTGGCTTCGATCAGTGCGACCACCTCGTTGAGTGGCTCGATGCGTCGACCAGTGATAACGAGCTTGGCACCCTCGTCGGCGAACATCAGTGCCGCTTCACGGCCAATACCCGTGCCTGCACCGGTGATGATTGCTACTTGTCCGTCGAGATGTCCCATAGTTCAGTTATTCCAGTCCCTAGTCATTATCAATTTACGAGCAGTTGCGGAAGTTTACTTCCAGTTCGACCAATTTTGTTGTTCGTCGTTAATGATCGTTTCAGCGAGTTCACGCCCCATTTTGATCGAGTAGTTAGTACCTCGATCTTCAGGATAAATTTGAGTTGTGTTCGCCAGATACAGCTTCTTCACCGGAGTACGGTGATCGGGAATCGCCTTCGAATAGTTCGTACCAATAATTGGCTGAGCAGCGCTGAGAGCGTTGTAGTGAACTTTCTTGATCCACGAACGATCGAAATCAGGGTTGAACTTGCTCAGATGAGGAAGGTACAAATCGAGAAGTTCATCTTCCGACATTTTGTACACATCGTCAGTTCGATCGAGGTAGTTCGTCAGATAGAGAATATTCTTCCCGTTGTACCACTCTTTGGGCAGCATGTTTGTATGCTCGATCAGGCCAAGGAACGGAACATCTGAATCAGCAATGTTCATCCAGTAGAAGCTCGTCAGCGGCTGTGTAAGTTCAAGAACTACGACTACGGCAGCGAGATAGTGAACATCGGTGAGGCGTTTCTTGTAATCGTCTGGAAGGTCAACCATATCTGGGAATGAAAACGATGGAACTGTCGACAATACAGTGTCGAATTCTTCTCGTATCTGCTCGCCAGAAGGTGATTTAGCTACGAGCGCCTTTGCGACGCCATCGACGACTTCAACCTTTTCGACCGGAGTCGAGATATGAATTTCGCCATCATTCGCTTCGATAGCGGCTTTTAGCTTGTCGAGGATCGTGTCAAAGCTGCCATCGGGGTAACCGAGCATCTCGCGACCGCGGATTCCCTGCCGAGAGGCGAATCGTGTTTGGATTTTCGACCAGAACCACGGCATTCCGATTTGATCGAAATAACGGCCGAACTTGCCCTTGAGCAACGGTGCCCAAACCTTCTCGTAGGCCTTACCTCCGAGACGTTCTCGCAACCAGTAATCGGCTGTCTCGTTCTCGAGGTTGCGCCAATCCTTGATTCGCCCAACCTTAAGTGCAAATAAGCCAAGTTTGATTCGATCTAAGAACGGGATTGCGCCGAAGCGAAGTAGATCAAGAGCAGTAGTGGTCTTGTAAACCTTGCCTGATGTGTATGTACCCACTCGGGATGGATACCACTTCATGGCGTCGCCGATACCCAGATCGTCCATCAGATCGAGAATAGCTTTGTCATTGGTGAAGAGGTGGTGATAGCCACGCTCCAATGGACTTCCGCCAACCGGGATAGTTGAAGCCTGGCCGCCTATGAAATGAGCAGCTTCGTAAACAACAACTTTGTGACCCTTTTTAGAAAGATCATAAGCCGCGGCGAGTCCCGCTATTCCTGCACCAATAATTCCGATCTTCATGCTGACGAACTATCTCCTGCCCCGGCTATCGATTGATCGTTTGCTTTCGCACCCTTCATCAATCCCGAAAGTGAATTTCCATCCAATATTAGAATGATTCCACCGACTACCGTTGGCGGAACCCAGAGCGCTACGTGGACTGTTAGCGCATACGCTGCAGCAACTTCCTGGCCGACGCCAAGCGCCACGAGTGCTGCTGCACCAAAGAAATCGAACGGCCCCCAACTGCCAGCCGTTGAAGGAAGTACACCGGCAAGGTTTGCAGCCGATGTGAATACCAATATAGCTGCGATGAATTCCATCTGAGAATCGAATATAGGGCGAAGGTCAAAGCCGATGGCGATGAGGTAGTACATCACAGCCTCGGCAGCCCATACAGGCAACGACCAAGCAAATACTTTGGCAAGGTCGACTGGCGAGCTAACAACGGTTAGTCCTTCGAGCAATCGTTCAGCAATTCCCAATAGACGGGTGCGAAGATTTTTGCCGACCATGAACATCATCCGGTCGAGCCAGCCAAGGACGGTATTCGTACTAGCGGTAGAAATTACCAGCACGACCGAGAACACTCCAACGAACGGAAGCAACGCCACGAGAGCCAGTACAGTCGCTCCTCCAGGGATGTCGGAAGAGATATCGCCAACCGCACGCTCTACGCCAACGGTTCCCATCAGTCCGGCAGCTGCGAAGAAGAACAGTAGAGCGAGGACATCTGTGGCTCGTTCCACGGCGACAGTTCCAAAAGCTGCAGGAGCTGAGCATGATTCTCGAAGGCTCAGGTAGTACGACCTAACAACTTCACCGATTCTGACCGGAATCAAGTTGTTTGCCATGTAGCCGACCACAACTACGGAGTAGATGCTCTTCTGCGGCTTTCCAATGAGGGGTCGTAGTAAGAATTTCCAGCGTGCCGAACGGAACCAAACGGCGATGAAATAGAAAACTAGCGACGGAGCTACGTACGCGTAATTGGCGTTTGCGAGCACATCACCGATGGTGTCGAAATCGACAAACAGTACGACGAATACTGCAAGGAATGCAGCACTACCAATCGCACCTAGCCAAAAGGCCTTGTTGCCAAAAAACATGTGAAGTTATCGATGTCCTTGCAAAACGGAACGCATGAACGTTCTACTTTGCGGGAGAAAGCGGTATCAGGTCTGAAAAATAAACGTACGAATCGATCGTGCCCAAGGGGTTCGATAATTCACGGTAGAGGAAATAGTCTACCGTTCCAGCCCATCGATCACGATCCTTCAGCGTGTCAATCACAGTACCAACTGTTACATCTCGGTATCGCTCAGGGAACCACCAACGGTGAACCAGTTTGCGTCCCTCGGAAAATCCGTCAGGCATTGTCGTGATCGCTTTAGCGTTGTTGTTCTCATTGATGACAGCGATAACCCTCTCTTCGCCGACTTCGATTTCATCGCTGGTGTGGTCTCTAAACGAGACCTCGTTATAGCGTCTCAAGTACCACTGCCACGGCCACGAATAGGCGTCACGAATATCGATAGCAACTTTGATGTCGTATCTATCACCGGTCAGTTCAGCGGCTCGTTCGATCTCTTCGACAAGATTATGAATATCAGGAGCGGTCTGGGTGTAGACGAGCATCTCTTTCGGAACGTCACCGTTCTCAAATGATGCGACCCAGCCGGCACGGAAAGTGAATCCGAACATGATCACCACGGTTATCAGTCCAACGATGCCGAGGGCCTGTGAACGCCCGATTTTGCTTCCTAGAACCTGAAGCCCCAGTAATAGAATTCCAAGAATCGCCAGAATCGCCCAAGCAGAGGCGAACTGTCGTGTGCCCTCGCCAAGATCGTGCATGGCGATCTTCCAAATCATGATGAAGAAAACAGGCACGCCGATAATCGCGAGCCCAGCCTTGTTCCTCCAAGCCTTCTTCCAATCGATCGACATGACGATGTCGTTGATTGTGTACGCAGCGAGGATGATCGCCGGAAGAACCACGTTCACAAGTAGCCACGGCATCTTTTCGCCGGCCTCTGTGTAGGCGATGAACGTACCAATCGTCCAGAAGAACAGGAATTTATTGAATTTTGAAATCTTTAGCGTGAACGGAAGAGCAATGAATGAGCCGAACACAACAATCAATGCGAGTTGCCCAACGTAGGTCAGCACATCGTGTTCTGAGCCTTTTATCAATCCGCGTTCGAAGCTAATCGAACTATCGGCAAGTATCGCCATTCCAATGCCAGCGAGCAGCAAGAGTAACCACGGTTTCAAACCTGATTTGAAGCTGTAGTAGAGCCCCGCAGAAAGTGCGACTACAAACGGCAGAAACTCGTAGATAGCTCCGATAGTGAAGTAGTAATACCAAGGTTGATTACCACGAGCGACGTCCTGCTGAGCCAGCCAGTAGCCAAGCGATTGCCACGCACCACTGCCTATACCTGCAGGGTTCGATCCAAAGTTCGCAAATACCATTGCGAACACTCCAGCAAACACGGCGAACGCCAGTAGGAACACTTTTCTGTTCCAGTACCAGCCAATCGCCAATGATGCCGCTAAGAACGCTGCGCTTACTGCTATAGCAACGTTCCAGCCTGCACCAACCGGGCTACCGGTAGCGACTCCCGGAGTGCCGTCTTCAGCGGCAAGTGTTACGCCGAGCATGTTTTGGAATATTGCGATACCAGCTGCCAAGAGTGGCAGGGTCATCGTCGCGAGCAGCACTAAGAATGAGGCTTCAGGAGTGAACTCATCGAGAGTGCGTCGAGCGTAGAGCCAATCTCGAATTTCTCGCCAAACCTGAGTGAACAGAAATGCGCCTAATAGAGCAATAACGATGTACTGGGTTTCTTTCGTTGTGAATCCCAACGCAACCAATGCTGCCGCCAAGTACAGCCATCGATTTTTTCGTTCGTCGATGTATCGCCACATCACTCCAACAAGAGCGAGTGTGAACACAGCCATAAATATGTCATTACGAGCGAATCGGCTGTAGTAGAGCATCGAAGGCGAGAACGCGAGCAATACTGCGGCTATCAGTGCTCCGAATTGACCTATACGAGGTTTCAGTAGGAGTGGAACTAAAACCAGACCGACACCGAACAATGCCATCGGAAGCCGAAGTGCGTAATCGCTGTCACCAACTAGAAAGAAAGATGTCGCTACCGAATAGAACAGGAACATTCCGTGCATCAACGGGTTGTGGTCATATCCACCGCCGTTGAACAGTTGATAGGCGAAGTACCCATGCAAACTTTCGTCGTGGTGCACTGCCCGTCCGCCAAGATCGTACAAACGCATTGCTAGTGCCACGAGAACTAACGCGGTGTAAATCGAAAATTCGATTCGGAACGGTACCGAGAATCCTTTTTTAGGATCTGAATCGTCTTTGCGAACTTCGGTAGTGCTCGGTCGAGAAACCTCGACATTCGCTGCGTCGCCTGTAACCCAAGCACCATCAATCCAACGTCCAGCAGCAGACGTCGAGGGCGCTATCGAATCGGTATATGGATTATCTGTGGTCAAGTATTAGTTATCGATGCTGAACACGGTGTACTTCCCGTGCTCGATTATGCGGTCACCAAGCGTATCGAACATTGCGAGGTCAATGTTGCCGTAGGTTGACCTTTCCCGTGGTCCGACGACCACCATCGTGAGCCCATATTTGCTAGTTAATCGCTTCAATTCAGCACTATCTTCAGTTGTATAAATATCTCGCACATCATTTTCACGGTCGGCAAACAATTCATCACTGCCATGCCACTGGGTTTCATGGAACACCCATCCGATAACCGCAGGAACACCTGAGGCTTCGGATATCCGAGCGAAATCGGTATAACTACCGCCCACAGCTTCGACCAACACGTCATCTTTCGTGGCAACGGCGTTGATATCAGAAATTACATTCAACTCGTCTGAATCACTGCGTTCGAGGAAGCTCAAGCTATTTAGTTCGGGGCCTAATCCCGATGCCGTGGTCTTTGAAACTGCCGCAGCGACCGGGAAATAGATCGAACTTATAACTACTACGGCGAGAAGCCCGAGAGCGGTTCTACTGAGTAGCAACATTCGGCCTTTGAGCAACGAATGATGCCGCTGCCAGACGATTGCTCCGTAGCCAGCGACGACCGAGAGCACGATCCATGCTTGGTAGTAGAACTTGAAAACGGTGTTCATTCGGTTGCCAAACAGATCGTGCACAAAGAACAATTCTGCGGCAAAGATCAGGTATATCGCTAGCGTTCCTAGTATCAATACGAACTGAGCACCATCGTCGGCTCCACGTCGAGCTCGGGTTAGCACAACCGCTATTCCGATGGTCGAAACCGTTGCTAGCAATCCTGTAGTGGGAATCCTAGTGAATATATCGAGTATTTGAGATTTTTCGTTGAATGCGAGATGAGTTACAACCCAGATCGCCCATGGCACCAACGTAAGAATCAATGCTGTGATCCAGGCGGGGCGCCAAATCAGATGACGTTCCGACTGTGGAATCTGGTTGTCGTCTCTGAAATATCTGACTACTACACAGACGTATCGATTCGTTAAGAAAACCAAAGTTGGCACTGCGAGTCCCAACAGCAGAATCCAGATCGATATCAGGTGAATTGGACGAGTTCCGTATTTCACAGGAGCCAACGGTGGCCATTGAACCTGGCTTTCAGCTGTTCCGAAGTAGAACGGCGAAAAGACCAATATGCCTACAATCCACAATACTGCCAGAGGAAGTCCGGCTCGCAGTAACGATCTAAATCCGGTCTGACGAGTCGATATCCAACCAGCAATCACGAGACCACTCGATAGCAGCAGCAGTAATCCAACGTCCCAGAAATTAATGAATCCTGAAGCACCTATCACGACTGCCACGATGATCGCTGCGGGTATGTTCCTGCGTAGCGCCGAAAATGAAATTGATCGATTCGCAATAAATAACGCGACGAGAACAGTTATCCCGGTGAGCACGAACGGAATCGACATCAGGTGCGGATGGAAATCTCCCAGCAGGATGCTGAAGAACGGGTATTCCTGAATGGTGAAATCGAGCTCGTCACCAAACTCACCGAACGAATTGGTGATCCGTGAACTCTTCCACCACCACCAGAAATCATCAGGACGCCACGTGACGATCTCGTCGATACGATCGTAGTCACTGCCTCGATACCAATTGAGGAGCCAAAGTGGAGCCGCTTTGGTTATATCCAGAATCGTCCACAAACCTGAGAGATTCGATGTAATCAGTAGGAGGATCGCCGACGCCACACCAGCTAGTAGTGATGTTTTCGTCCGAACACCATCACGCCGCGCCAAAGTAACAACAAACGATGCTGCAATCGAAGCGGCCAACCCTGCGACAAGGGCGATACCAACGTTGAAGGCAACAGCCGGAACGGTGCCAGCCATTGCGTTCACACCGCCGTATATCCAGTAGCCGAAGTAGTAATAGGCGATCGGTTCGCCAGCCAGCCAGAGATCCTGCGGTGGAGCATGCTCTGCGCCTGTTACGGCGGTGAGCATCATCAAATCCATCGGCTTCTCAGTGCCTGAGGCTGCAGGATCGAACGCACGCATCGACAGGAACATCACGAAGAACAATATGAAGATCAGTTCGATCGTGAGGATTATTCGCCATCGACGCACGAACGTGCGCTTTAGTAGCTGATAGTCAGTCCGCAGTATCCAAATACTCGCAACCGCTAGCAGAGCGAGTGCTACCCACCATGTGATCGGCGAATTGGGAACCAGCTGGGTGTACGAAGCCAGCCAGACGACAGTTGCTATCAGCAACATGCCTATCGGTTTAGATATCGCCCATCCACGATCGGCAAGAACTGGGAATGCACGAGCAACAATCGGGAACGCGACGAGTCCAATGAGCTCGACCGTTAGTAGTGTTGCGATTGCTTGCAGCATTGGTGTTCGATAGCGCTGACGTTCGGTTACCCCGTCCTAGGAGGTTGGTTCAGGAAGCAGAGCGTCGGCGAATGCCTCGGCGTCGAATGCTGACATATCAGCTGATTTCTCTCCGGTTCCGATGAACCAGATCGGCAGACCGAGTTCACCTGCAATGGCCAGAGCAACTCCGCCCTTTGCAGTTCCGTCGAGCTTCGTTAGGAATACTCCGTTGCAATCTACCGCTTCGGTAAACGACTTAGCCTGCATCAGGCCGTTTTGACCAGTAGTTCCGTCGATCACCAACAAGATTCGTTCGGTGAAGCCAGTTCCGTTCTTTTCTACGATTCCACGGACTTTACGGAGCTCTTCCATCAAGTTGTGAGTCGTGTGAAGTCGTCCAGCGGTGTCGATAATCAAAAGATCGACATCACGTGCACGGGCCGCGTTCAGCGCATCAAACGCCACAGCTCCGGGGTCACTTCCGGCCTGCTGCGAGATAACAGGAACGCCAAGACGTTCGCCCCATATGTTGATCTGTTCGATAGCACCGGCGCGGAACGTGTCGGCTGCTGCGAGCATCACGTTTTGGCCTTCAGATTTCGCTACATCCACCAGCTTTGCGATCGACGTTGTCTTTCCAGCACCGTTCACACCCACTACAAGTAGAACTACAGGTTCGTTATCGGGAATCGCATCGAAATCAGATGAATCTGTAAGCATCTCAGCGATCAGGCCTCGCATGCGTACACGAACTTGATCAGGCTCTTTCAACGACTCGTTTTTGACGATGTCTCGGAGATCATCGATCAGCGCCATCGTGGTGTTAACCCCGACGTCGGAAATCACGAGTGCTTCTTCCAGTTCGTCCCAGAAGTCATCATCGATGCTGGAACGACGAAAAATGCCGCCAAGTCGACCTCGCCATGCTGAGCTAGTCTTTTCAGAACTCTCAGTCGTTTTCTCTTTCTTTTTAAATACGCCGAACAGAGCCGGTTCCTCTTTCTACGTCCGTTACTCGGACTGAGCTTTCGATTGAAGTATTTCTAGCGCTTTTCTGGCGGCTTCGCGTTCAGCATCAACTTTTCGTGACCCTGCACCCGAAGCAACTGAAGATTCGTCGATTACAACTTCCATAGTAAATATTAGATCACTCGGTTCGCCCGATTCAGCGACGAGTTTGTATCGAGGTGGCTTGCTGCCGTTCCCTTGCAAATACTCTTGCAGTAGCGATTTCGGATCTTTCTTCGTTTCCGTACGTAGTGCTTCGTCTACATGTTCGCCGAGCCAGTGATTCACAAAAGCAAACGTCTCTTCGTACCCACGGTCGATATAAACAGCGCCTACGACAGCTTCGAACGTATCGGCGAGATTCGATGATCTATTGTCGCCTCCGGCCGCCGCTTCGCCTTTCCCCATAACAAGCCATTGCCCGAGCCCGATAGTGCGGGCAGCAGCAGCGAGCGTTTCGCGGCGCACTACTTGCGAACGACGAACGGTGAGATCGCCTTCGGGCAAGTCTGGGGCGCCTAAGTACATACGATCAGCCACTACCATGCCGACAATCGAGTCACCCAAAAATTCCAACCGTTCGTTAGAAACCGGTGGGAGATCAGGATGCTCGTTGACGAACGATTGATGAGTCAACGCGAGAACAAGAACGCTCTTGTCGCCAAATTTGACGCCAAGAGCGTGTTCTACCGCCTCTAGCTGATCTATATCGAGTGGAGTTGTCGGCAAGTGTGTTTAGTCTCGAGCATTGCGCGGCCATGGTGGCTGCGGTCGTTTTAGTTCGCCAAAATATTTTCGGCTACTTGCAATTCCCATGAAATCTTTGAACGCACTCATTGCTTCATTTTCAGGCGGAGTGAACATTTTTAAAAACGCTGCAGTTCCATCTTCGAATACGAAGGTCGGCGTTCCAAAGACTCCATGAGTAAGAGCTTCCTCATGATCAGTGCCGATTTGTGCCAATGATTCCGGAGAATCCATGACATCAGTGAACTTGTCGATATCGAGATTAGCATTCGCCGCTATCTCTAGAACTGACTCACGAGTTCGTACATCTTCACGGTCGACGTGCTTAGCGTGGAGAATCTTTTCCATGAAATCGTTATGGGCGTCGGTTCCCTGTGCCCGTGCAGCGATACCACCGCGCAATGGCCAAAGCCCTCTGCTCACATAGTCGGCGTCTTGCTCCCACGCTTTCCAGTCATCGCCTTCTTTGGAGTTGACTTGCTCGAGCGCGAAACTACGCCAGTTGATCTCAAGATCATCCCCAAGTTCTTCTTTCACCTGGGCCAGCCAAATGCCGGCCTGTCGCACCCATGGTCAGGTGTAGTCGATGAACACATCTATCTTTACTGGCGTGTCAGTTTGCATCGCAGTAGAAAATCTTTCTCTAATCCCTCGCGGTTCGGTCAAAGTCTAGCAACACCACATCAAATCATTCGGGCAAAGATTCGGTTTTTACACTTAGTATTTGGTTTTCTGGATATTCTGATTGTAAATGCCCAACTTAGCCCAACTACTAACTTCCAAATCTTCCGCCGAGTATCAGCGCGTATTCAACATATGCCGGGATATTTCAAGTGAACTGGAAGATGTTGATGGCGTTTACGTGGTTGGTGGCGTTGTTCGTGATCTGATTCTCGACCGCGAACCAGGCGATATCGATCTATCTGTAGTTGGCGACGCGGCAGCATTCTCTTTGGCTCTGGCTTCACGTCTTGGCGCTCGGTCACCAATCGAATCTCAGTTCCAAACCTTCAAGATTGACTCTGAGAAAATGACGATAGGAATGCCGTCAGTCGATGTTGTAACCGCTCGATCAGAGACATATACAGAGCCTGCTGCCCTTCCGGATGTCACTGTTGGCACGATTGATGACGATCTCAAACGCCGCGATTTCAGCGTTAATGCCATGGCTGTTTCTCTTTCTGCGACCGACTGGGGAAATCTTGTTGACCCGGCTAATGGTTTCGGCGACATCATGCGAAAGCGAATCAAGGTGCTGCACGATGGCAGTTTCGTTGATGATCCAACTCGAATTTTCAGAGCGGTGCGTTACTCGATTCGACTAAGTTTCTCGCTAGACGCTCGCACGAAGTCACTCATCGAAAAGTCACTGGCCAATATCGATATTCTTAGCGGCACACGGGTGAGGAACGAATTTGAGCTCATGCTCACCGAACCGGGATTGGTCGAGTTACTTCGAACGTCAGAAGAAATTGGTTTGCTAGCGGCGATTTCACCGGGCTTACGAATCGGCTCAAAAGCCCTGCTGGTGTTGGAAGAGATGGCAGAAAATGATTCAGTTCCCTCCGACCAAACCGATCTACTGGCCCTGCTGACATTCGGGATGAACGAGGATGAAGCTGCTCAGGTCGTCAATCGATTCCAAGGGCCTGCAAACTGGGGTGAGTCGATCGTCGGTAACGCTGAACTCGCCAAGCATGTTGCCGTGCTCGATAAGAGTGACATTCTTCCGAGCGAAGTCGTGGAGATTTTGAAGCCTGTTCCAACAGCCTCAATTCGAGCTTACGTTGAAGCAGGACCACCACTCCCGCGTCGAGACCGTCTAAATCAATATCTTGAAAAACTTCAGTTCGTAAAACCAGATACGACTGGTGCTGATCTGATTGACGCCGGTATTCCAGAAGGCCCAGTAATGGGCAAACTAATCGAAGTTATCAGACGCGCCAAACTCGATGGTCAAGTCAAAACCAAAGATGAAGAATTGGAACTGGCTAAAAGTCGGTTACCCGGCTTCCTAACGAATTAGTTTTCGTCTTCAGGCAGCGCTCGTTCAACGTGCGTGCCGCCCCATTCAGACGCTCGACGTGCCAAGCGTTCCCTGTGGAACATGTACTGGTTTGCCAATGCAGCGTGATTTCCAAAGAAGTCACGTGCCCAATCAGCAGCGTAGGTAAGGGATGCCTTTTCAGGCAGGTCGTACCACTTGTGCAAAGCTCTCAAGATGTGGCGATCTACGATGAACGACTCAGGCTTGTCGAGAGCGAAGGCCAATACACAATCAGCTACCTTCTCGCCCACACCATGCAGCGCGACCAAAGCCTCGCGTGCCTCTGCGTACGACGCTTCACGCAAATCCGAGAGCCGAAGCTGCCCTGATGCGACTGCTTCAGCGGCAGGTACTAGATATTTCGCCCGGAATCCAAACCCTAAATCGCGAAGAAACTGTTCGCCAGCTTCAGCTACAACTTCAGGTTCAGGGAATGTCACATCTCGTGCTTCGGGACCTACTGAATATCCGAGATGTTCGGCGGCATTGCCGACGTTAAGTTTGATACGAGGGATGTTCGAAGTGCTTGAGGTGATAAAGCTGAACAGGCTCTCCCACGGATCCTGCCGCAACACTCGTAGTCCTGAATATCCTCTTAGAGCGGGACCTAAGCACGGATCATCAGCAAACCGAGTTCGAAATCCTTCAAGATCCTGATCATGTCCCAAGTACTCGAGCATCGAATGCTGAAGACCATCAATCCCTTTGCCATCGACGGGAGTAATCGTTACCCCACCGTCGATTTCGTCGACATTCACAACACGACGACCAACAACACCCCGGTAACCACCGGTTTCTTCCGGCCACCATCGAAACGCCTGACCACCGTCGAGCGTTGCTTCAATGTCGACATAGCCGACTGGTAAAAATACTGATTTCACCGTAGTTGTGCTGTTTTCAGAAGTTGTCACTCAAAAGTCCCATCACGCCAGCTCTCCAACAATGGGAAGAGGCGTTCCGTGCTAACTCGGCGAACCGTACATCTCGGTAGGGAACGCTGGAATTTCACTCCGTAGCTCTTGGTCACGATTCGGTTATCGAGAATCACGAATACCCCGCGATCAGTCCGCGACCGAATAAGGCGACCAAACCCCTGCCGGAAACGCTGAACTGCTTCAGGAATGCTGTACTCACCAAACCCATCTTCGAATTGTTCGCTTCGAGCCGCAACAATTGGGTCAGATGGAACCGGGAACGGCAATCGAGCCATCACCAGTGCGTCGAGTGAAGCTCCCTGAAGGTCAACACCTTCCCAGAGGCTACTTGTTCCCAACGCTATAGTTGGGCCATCTTCCGCAAGCATTCGCATGATTCTTGCTGGCGAGCCATCAGCACCTTGAGCAATAACTCGAATTCCCTCGCGTCCAAGTACCGAAGAAATCGCTTTACGTGCATTATCGAGTGCAGAAATCGAGGTGAAGAGGACAAGTACACGCCCAGCACTCGATTTCGCTATGTCGATCAAAACATCGGCAGTTGCATTAGCGAATCCAGGATCGCCCGGCGCTGGCATATCTTCGGGAACAGCGATGAGCGTGTTCTTCTTGTAATCGTACGGCGAACCTAGAACCAGATCGTTCCCGGTCTCAAGCCCGATGGAATTACGATATCGCTCAAAACTCTTCTCATAGGCAATAGTCGCCCCTGTGAGAATTACCGACCGATCACCTTCGAATAGCGCCTGATTCAGCTTTTTCGATACGTCGAGCGGAGCACCGTTGATGTTGGTGCCTCGATTGCCCGATTGCGCTCGAAGCCAGTAGACGCTGTCGTCTTCGGGTTCGGGGATCGCCTGCCTGAGCGACGTAACCGCCGCCTCAACAGAGTCCTTCACGGCGTACGCATCAAGCACGAGACCTTCGGCAGAACTGTCTTTCGTTGCAGACGCTTGCTCACATAGTTCGCCGATATGTGCTGCAACTTCTAACAACCGGGCGTTAGCGTTCTCCCAAGCGATCTCAAGATCACTCCATATTGGTTGGGTACGCACACCGTTGGTAAGGCGAATTTCCGATTGCTGTTGCGATCCACGAGCAGCACTCGCAGCAATTTCGGCAGCGAGATCGAACATCACTGATGCATTTTGAATTGCAGCCTCAACAGCTTCGGTTGCTTGGGCGGCAATGTTTGTCGATGCATCAAGTGCGTTTACGACGCCCTTTGAAATGGTTGCTGCGAGTTTTGCCAAATGACCGCGATTTCCAGTTAGTTGTCGTAGCTCGTTCTCAAGCTGGAACTGATTCACTGAAAAGCCCAAGTGAGTCGTTGCTGCCGATTCGAGGTGATGTGCTTCGTCAACAATCAACACGTCGTGGTCAGGCAGCAAGCCACCACCCATGGCGATATCTGACATCAGTAACGCATGGTTGATTACAACAACGTTCGAAGCATTCGCCTGATTTCGAGCTTTCCTCAAGAAGCACGGACCTTCGTTCGAGGGGCACATGATCGCACCTTGAGCGGAAAATCGACCGAACAGCGGTGTTAGTCGGCCAAGTGCCAACTCGCTTCTGTCGCCGGTTTCTGTCTCACGCAACCAAACAAGAATTTTTGAAAGGATTTTTGATTCGATATCGTTTGGATCGGTCGACAGAACTGCGTTTTGCCAACGCTTGAAACAAACGTAGTTGGCTCGCCCTTTCAGCTGGGCAGCCCGCATACGATCTGATTTCTCTCCATATTCCTCAAGCGCACCCGAGGTAATCTCAACATCTTTGCCGATGAGCTGTTCTTGAAGATTGATCGTATTCGTCGATATGACCACTTTCTTGCCAGAACGAATTGCGAACAGAACTGACGGAATCAGATATGCGAGTGATTTACCAACACCAGTCCCCGCCTCAACGATGAGATGTTCGCCTTCTTCGATAGCGTTCGCCACCGCTTTGGCCATCTCTACCTGCTCCGGGCGTGATTCAAATCCGTCGAGTGATTTTTCAAGCGATCCACCCTCGCCAAAAATCTCATCAACCGAATCTTCAACCTTTTGAGAATCTTTCTCATCCTGGTCGTATTTGTGCGGTTCTACAGACGGGATTTTCGAAGATGAACGAAGTCGTTGCGATAGCTCTTTTGGATCGATGCCAGTGAGACTGTCGCTGGTCGGAAGTAACGGCGAATCGTCGCCATCGATAATTCGTCTGGCGAGCGCACCTAAGGGCGTATTCGCCTTTTCACCAAGCAGTTTGATCTGCTCGATAACAGATCGATCGAATTTTTCGATGATGCCTAGAAGATGAAGAAATAAGTCCCGGGTTGCGAGTGCGTCAGAGAGCGCCCGGTGAGGATTGTCGTGCAGAAACCCGAATCGCTGCGACAAGCGTCCAAGGCTGTACTCAGGGCCTGCTGGAAGGGCGATCTCCGCCATCGACATGGTGTCGTACAAGCCATCTGGCTTCACGCCATGTGATCGCAAGAACGATGCGTCGAATCCAACGTTGTGTCCGATAATCGGCACACCAGCGATGAAATCAGCGACCTCCGATTTCACGTCTTCCCAATCCGGAGCAGAATCGACATCCGATTGGGTAATCCCCGTTAGCCCAACGATAAAACTCGAAAGTTTTCGCTGAGGGTTCACAAGCAAGCTCAGAGTATCGACTTGCTCTCCGCCCTGAAATTTAACGGCACCGACCTCGATAATGTGATCAGATTTGGCGTTCACACCTGTCGTTTCAAGGTCAAGCGCTATGAGTGTGTCTTCGTGAATTCCAGACAAATAATTGAGTTCTCAGCGAGCATGCAAGCGGGATTGTGGAGCAGTTAGAATCGTGACACAGACTCTATCGGAATCCCTTCATTTTGCGACGGGATTCCAGACGGATTTCGCCTGTGTTGTGGCTGATTAATATCCGGCGGACTTCAGCACACGTTCGACATTGTCGAACCCGGATTCGATTTCTTTGGCGTCAATAGCTCGAATTACATCAGCCATTGCAGCGTTGACCGGAGTGTCGATGCCAACACTCGCACCCTGCTGGCAAACAAAACCGTTCATCTGGTAAATCTCAGTTGGCCTACCTTTTACAACGTCTTGCGCCATCGAAGGTCGCCAGTTGGCACCAGAGGATTTTTCAGCAAGTTCGCCGTCGAGCAATTCATAAACATCGCCACGTGACGCATCCGCCCACTCCTGAGCCGACTTGCCACCGAAGTTTTCGACATCATGCCCGAGTGCAAGACCGACAGAAGCCACTTCCTGCGCAAGTCGAATTTGCAGTTCTCTGCCCCGGGCGTGCTTGTTCAGATCTGCCATACCCATGCCGCTCGAAGCAGCGACAGGGTTGCCCATCGAGTTCTGACCCAGCTTCGCCCAGCGTTCGCCCCACAAATTTGTAGTGATCTTTCCGCCGTCAACAGGATCGAGTATTTCGATTAGTTCATGTAATCGAGTGGTTTCGCTGCCATCGTGGTTCCCTGCCCTGAAAACGATGTGACCGTGATCGCGACGTCGGGTATCACCGGGTCGTTCAACCTTGCCGGCTTCCCACATAGCTACTGAAATGCTCGACATCACCAGGCCAACCGCGCGTTCTGCGCCAACAGCCTCAGCAATTGCAGGATCGGTCCAAGTGTTCTGAGAAGAAACGATGTAGCCCTCGGGTTTTACAAACTTGTTGATGAACGTTGCTGCCCATGCTGTGTCGTAGGCTTTTACGGCGACAAATCCAATATCGAACTGCTCTTCACGAGCAAGCAATTCGTTTTCATGAAGGTGAAACATCGTTGGATGAGCGACGAACGTGTCGTGTGGACCTTCTACCTGTAATCCGTCGCTTCGAATTGTCTCAACCTGCTCGTCCCAAAGATCGACGAGTGTCACATCGTGACCGGTGTGGGAGAGCCATCCACCCAGATAAGAACCAACCGCACCGGCTCCAATAAAGATAATTCGTTTCTTGTTTGAATTGTCAGACATTCGGATTGTTCTCTTTTGTTTCTAGTTCAGCTGTGGACGGTAGCGGTGATTGGTCGATTAGTCGTAGTAAACAGAATCGGCGCCAGCTTTGCGCCGATCATTACTGTTGATGAATTCTTCTTGAAGTTCAGGCGGAGGATAGGTATATCGCTTGCTCGACATGAGCCAGCCTTCCGCACGTTCATTACTCGTGCGAACAGTGACATCGGATCGTTCCATCACTGAACTCTTAAGGTGCGTACCTAACCCCGGCTCTGTCGGAGCCATCAGGTAACCATCCTTGATTTCAAAATCAGGTTCGATGAAATCTCGGTACCAGCCAAGATGCATCGCACGGTTGTACTCCATGATCATCACGTTCGGAGTTGCCATTGCGATATGAGCGCACGCGAACATGTTTACTGGCCCGACACAGTCGTGTGGAGCTATCGGCATCTGATGCGCTGACGCGAGAATCGCTATTTTCTTCACTTCAGAAATGCCGCCTGTCCAAGTGAGATCAGGCATCGATATGCGTGCTGCCGGTGATTCGATAAATCGTCGGTGCTGGTATCGCGTCATCAGTCTTTCAGCAGCTGCGATAGGCGTCGTTGTGGCATCTTGCAAACGAACGTGCGCGTCTTCGTTGAGGGGCGAAATCAGCTCTTCGTGCCACATTGGGCGCAGTGGTTCCATCTCGCGGACTATTCGCAATGCGCTAGGAAGATTCCATTTGGCGTGAGCGTCGTTGGCGACCTCGATCTCCATGCCCAGTTTGTCTCGAATTTCCCTAAGTGGACGAAGCGCCCAATCAAGATCGTCTTGATACAAGACTTGCCCGTCGGATTCACGAGCTATGAAATCTGTCGGCGACATCTTCATTCCGGTGATGCCCTGATCAAGTAGGCGTTGAGCGACCTCGACTGGTTTCGTCCACACGTCGTATCCGTCAGTGATATTGCCATACACACCAAGCGTGTTGTAAACCTTGATGCGGTGCCTTGTGCCTCCTCCGATTATCTCGAAGATCGGCATTTGAAGAACTTGGCCTTTGATATCCCACAAAGCAACATCGATCGCTGATATTGCTCGAAGTTCCGCTCCGCCATATCCAGCGTGATCTGAAAGCCGGAACATGGTCTGCCAATGGCGTTCGATCTCAGCGGGTTCACGTCCGATTAGGAGCGGACCGAAATGATCGTGGATAGCGGCTTCGACGGTCGAAGCGCCGTACCAGGTCTCACCAAGCCCAATCACGCCGGTATCAGTGTGAATCTGCACAAAGATGAGATCCGGGAATTGGCCAACTCGGATGGTCTCGATTTTGGAGATGATCATTGCTGGTCACCTTCCTCATCGTCTTTGAACCACGTGGCAATTCCACCGCCTGGTCCTGCGGTCGGCGAATCACCGTCACCAGTTGTTAGACGCTCAGAGATGGGCGAACCTTGTGCTCGGAAATCAGTGATCTCTTCCATCTCTCGCCACATCTCTTTCGAGAAGTTGTCGGCGCCGCTCCAGCCCTCGTCGTTCATTCCCATGATCATGACCGACTCATCGCTAACTCGCAGCATGATGTCGGGTCGATCAAATACTTCAGGTCGTAATCGAGTTCCGATGCCGGGGTTCTGAGGCGCATGCAGCCAACCGTGTTCGATAGGTGGCAACGGATCGACAAATTCTCCGTACCAACCGTAGAGATACGGCCTGACATGTTCCATGATCATTGCGTTCGGAGAATTCATGCAAATGTGTGCACAAGCGAAAATGTTCACTGGCCCCGTAGCGTCGTGCGGAGCGACCGGTACTTGGTGAGCCGACGCCATCACCGCAATTCGGTGTGTCTCGCTAATACCACCTGTCCAAATAAGATCAGGCATTACGATCTGGGCAGCACCGTTTTCGATAAATTCACGCAGTTGCCAACGAGTGAGCAATCGTTCAGAAATACATACCGGAGTACTTGTTGAATCTTGGAGTTGTCGTAGCGCCTCAGGGTTCAGAAGTGGCATGAGATCTTCCTGCCACATGATGTCGAGCGGTTCCATTTCTTTCGCAATTTGTATGGCAACCGGCAACGCCCATTTGCCGTGACCATCGTTAGCGATTTTGATATCGCCACCAACTGCATCACGCACGTCACGGAACGGTTTTAGAACGTGATCAAGTTCTTTAGGAGCTAGATACTGACCTTCCGACGGCGTGGCAACAGTAATCGTTGGTCCCATCTTCATGGCAGTAATACCATCGTCGATCAGTTCTTTGGCTAGATCGCCGCATCCTTCGAATGGTGCACCGGTTGCGTACACACGGATCTTTTTACGGACGGCTCCACCGAGCAGCTCGTACACAGGCACGCCAGCAGCTTGGCCTTTGATATCCCACAGAGCCATATCTATCGCTGAGATCGCCCGTAGCTCAGCACCGCCATAGCCAGCGTGATCCGACAGTCGGAACATATTCAGCCAGTGTCGCTCAATGGCGAACGGGTCTCTTCCCACGATCAAAGGCGCAAAGTGATCGTGAACCGCCGATTCGACAGTTTTCGATGCGTACCAAGTTTCACCAAGGCCGATCAGACCGGTATCAGTGTGAACCCGAACCCAGATGACATCGGCAGGGTCACTTACTCGTACTGTTTCAATATGTGTGATCTTCACGTCTAGCAGCTGCCTTGATCGTACTTGTCTAAAAATAGGGTCGAACGGTCGCCGAGTATACGCCGGGTCAGGTTAGAATTCGCCCGAAAATCGCCATTCGGGTTCAGATAACCGTCCAGTGATCCCAGAGTTCAACGTGATAAGAGGAACGAATTGAAAGCAGCCAGAGTAGTAGCCCGTCGAAAAATCGAATTCTTAGATGTCCCTGAGCCAGGCCCATTAGAAGCAGGTGAAGTTCAGGTCAAGCTCGAATCACTATCGATCTGCGGAAGTGACATATACCTCGAATACGACGCTGAACTCCCCGAAGAGGATTACCCGTTCGTTCCCGGTGCACCAATGCACGAATGCGCAGGTGTCGTGGTCGACAGTCGTGATCCAGACTATGCCGAAGGTCAGCGAGTGATCGTTGTTCCACGGGAAGTAGCAGGAATGCAGGAACAGGTTGTTCAGACGGCCGACCGTTTGATCAAACTTCCTGAATGGGGTGATCTTTCTGAATGGGTTATGTGTCAACACTCCGGCACAGCCCTCTATTCAGCACGCAAGTGGGGCAACCCGATGGGCCGTAAAATAGCGGTGATCGGTCAGGGTGGAATTGGTCTTACGTTCACGATGATTGCTGAACGCCAAGGTGCACAGCAGATCGTCGGTATCGATTTGGAAGAGTATCGCTGCCGAAAATCTTCAGAGCTAGGCGCTACTCACACCATCAATGCTTCCAACGAGAACACTGTCGAAGCATCGACCGAAATCACCGGTGGTGAAATGTTCGACGTCGTGGTTGATGCCAGCGGCAACCCTGAGGGGCTTGGAATAGCTCTCGATCTCGTTCGTGAGCAGGGGCAAATCATTTCGTTCAGCCTAGTCGATCCAACTACTGTTTCGTTTGATCACCGCAAGTGGATGAGCAAGAACATTCAAATGAATGCCACGGTAATTGCCGCAACTAACGAACCTATTCAAGAAATTCGTGACATTGTTGCCCTCAAAGAACGAGGATGGATCGATCCCGGCGTACTCAAAACGCACGACGCGAAGTTTGAAGACGCTCAGGAAACCTTTGAAATGTACCGACAGCGACAAGATGGAGTCATCAAGGTGGCTATGTCCTTCTAGCTAGGTAGCTGGCATAATCTTGCTAGCAATTTATTTGTTATTACGCATAAATAGGAGTTTTACATGTCCGGCGAAGTAGGAACCACGGCACCAGCATTCAATCTGTTGGACACCGACGGCAACGAATTCAATTCAAGCAGCTTTGCAGGCAAGAAGACCGTCATTGCGTTCTTCCCAGCAGCATTCAGTGGCGTTTGCGCTGAAGAACTCTGCAGCTTTCGAGACGCACTAGCGGATTTTTCGGCAGTAGATGCTGAAGTCATCGGCGTGTCGATCGATGGACGATTCGCCAACGGTGCTTTCCGTGATGCGAACAATCTTCCATTCCCACTGCTCAGCGATTACAAGCAGTCGACAATCGCCGACTACGATGTTGTTTGGCCTGACTTTGCTGGTATGGACGGTTACACAACCGCCCGACGGTCGGTATTCGTAATTGGCACCGATGGAAATATCTCTTGGAAGTGGTTATCGGATGTCCCATCTGATCTACCATCGATAAGTGACGTGCAGGCAGCCGTAAACGCAGCCAGCTAGCACGATTCGCTAAATAGACAGAACTGAACAAGCCCCAGAGCAATATTCTGGGGCTTGTTTGCTTTAACCGACTAGCGCATCATTCGCTCGATCAAGTAACCCACTGTTCTACCGGACCAATCTCGATGTCGAAGTTCACCCCCATCTCCCTATCAGCCAACCTCAACGCTGCTCGCACCGATGCGCTGCACTGGACCGGCAAGACTGCCAACGCTGTTTCTCAGTTGCCAACAGGCAGTCAATCCTTCTGGGGTGTTCCGTTCGATATCGTTTCTGAAGGCAGTAATCTGCTGGTTCTGGAAAATAACAGCGAAATCACCGTTGAAATCAACGCTTCCGGATCGCACCTGACATTCGCCCATTTTTGCGACGAAAAAGCTTCTACAACTGTCGCCGGCCAGTCTTCTGACTATCTGAACCCTGTCGTGACAGCGCCGGGCGAACATATCGCTGACTACGTGGTTGTTTACGAAGATGGTTCTGAGCACCGACAGTCGATTCGCAGGCGCTTTGAAATCAACCAAGTACAAACTCGTATGCAAAGTGGTTTTGCATCACGCCAGCACCAAGGAATAAGTAGCCTTCCTAAACGCGGCCCTTACCCAAATAACGCATGGGGTCGATGGCAAACAGGTGTGATGGTTGGTGATGCACCGGCAGACGGAAGAACTCCAGCGAAGCTCGATCATGCAGGCCGATCAAATCCGCCTTCTTCTTGGACCATCTACGCTCTCGAGTTGCCTGATTCCTCGAAGAAAGTGGCATCACTGAGAATCGAAGCTAAAGGTGCGACTTCTTTCGCTATTGGCGCCATAACGGTGTTCGATGGTCAGGAGAATCCACTTAGGCACGAGCCGCTCGAAACTATTCAGATCGAATCTAGTGGTAAATCGGCTGAAGAAATCGACGTAGCGGTTGATCTAGGCGTGATCGCCCGACAGCAGGATATTCAAAACTTTGATGGCGATGCCTGGATAAACAATCCGGTGCGTGGCTGGGGCGAATCTGCGGTAGATCCAAAGACAACAGCCTCTATCGACCTAACGGCATCGAGCGATGCAACGTTGTCGGTCGATGGACAAGATATAGATGTTCGATCTTTGCTCGACTCCGGAGAAGCAAAAAGTGCCGATGGCACGGTGAGCGCACGAGTTCTAACCTCAGAACGAACGTGGGTGCACGGAAAAATCATCGATTCCAGCACCGGTAATCCAACCGCTGCTCGCGTTCACTTCCGCTCTCCCGACGGTCGATATTTCCCGCCGTACGGTCACACTCACGAAGTGAACGACAACTGGTTCGAGGACTATGGCGCCGACCTGCTACTGGGCGACACGCCTTATGCCTACATCGACGGCACGTTCCAGGGCGAACTACCTGTCGGCGATGTCTATGTCGAAGTTTCCAAAGGTTTCGAATTTGAGCCGATTCGACAGAAAATCAACATCAAGCCCGGCCAACGTGAGCTAGAAATTACGCTCGACCGTAATTCAAATCTGCGTAAGTCGGGATGGGTCACTGCCGACACTCACACCCACTTCCTAACCCCTGAAACAGCCCACCTTGAGGCGGCTGCCGAAGATATAAACATCATCAACTTGCTCGCCGCCCAGTGGGGCGATCTCTACACAAACGTCGGCGATATAACTGGCGAAGTGTCGGGTTCATCTTCGGAAGAAACGATCGTGTGGGTCGGTAGTGAGAATCGACAGCACTTCATGGGACACATCAGTCTCATGGGAGCGACAGGCTCGCCTATCTTCCCAATGTCGACCAGTGGCCCTACCGAAGGTTACATCGGCGATCCAACAGTCCGTGCCATGAGCGAATGGGCAGACGAAGCCCAGGAAAAAGGCGGACTTGCGATTGTTCCTCACTTCCCATTCCCTCACTCAGAGGTGATTGCTGAAGTAGTGCTTGGAAAAGTCGATGGGCTAGAGATTCGAGACTTCCACGTACCAAGCATGGACACTTTCGCTGTTCACGAATGGTATCGCCTAATGAGCTGTGGATACCGTGTTCCAGCTGTAGGCGGCACCGACAAAATGTCGGCAGGAATGCCAGTCGGCGGAGTTCGAACCTACGCCTACATCGGTGACAACGAACTTTCACACGAAACATGGAGCGACGCCGTCCGTGCAGGCCGGACCTACACAACGAGTGGTCCACTGATGGACTTCACCGTAGAAGGCTTGCGACCCGGCGATGAACTAAAGCTGCCTGAATCTGGCGGTTCAGTTCATGTAACGGCTACTGCAACCTGCGCAATGCCTATCAACAAGCTTGAAATCGTGTTCAACGGCAAAGTGATCGCACAGGCCACTTCGGATGAGGGTTCCAAGTTGCTAGCTATAGACGAAGCTATCGATCTGCCCGGAAGTGGTTGGATTGCCGCTCGTGCCGTGAGCACACACGTTGCATGGCACGTATGGCCGGTGAACTTCGCAGCTCATACATCGGCCGTGTACGTGAAGGCAGGACAGACTGATGTGTTCGATGCAGCGCTTGGCCAGTACCTCATCACGACGATGGAAGGTGGAGTTGAGTGGCTAGACAATCTAGCGACTCGAGCCGATGCCGAACGTCACGCCACGATCAAGAAAGTCTTCACCGACGCTATCGGGTCAGTGAACAAGAAGATGCCGCACACCCACTCCGACGGCACAACGCACACGCACTAGGGCGCTAGTCGTCGCCTTTTGGATTCGCAGGTCGTACTGAACCGGCGCTGACTCCTCCGTCCATGAGGAGTTCGGCTCCGGTCATGTAAGAGGCGTCATCTGACGCAAGGAACAGAATTCCACCTGCAATATCTTCAGGCTTGCCCCAGCGTCCGAGCGGAACTCGATCTGTGCGGAACTTGCTCTGCACAGGGTCGCTGTACAAATAGTCGGTAAACGGAGTGTGAACCCAACCCGGCATGATCGTGTTCACACGAATACCCATACCCGACAACTGCAACGCCGCCGACATCGAGAAGTTCAACATTCCGCCTCGTGAGAACGAGTAGGCAGAGCCGTACGATCCTGAACCTTGCTTGGCTGCCATCGACGCAAGGTTGATGATGGAACCGCCGCCAGATTTCTCCATCGGTTCTGCGACAGCACGTGTGCCGAGGAAAATTCCAACGGTGCTGATTTCCATCGTCTTTTTCCATACTGCAGGTTCGATATCGAGTATGGATTTCGGGTCGAGAATTCCAGCTATATTTACCAGCACGTCAAGGCGACCAAAATGCTTCATCGTGGCATCAACAACTGAAGTCCACTCGTCTTCTTCGGTCACATCCAAGTGCATGTAAATAGCGTCGTGACCAGCGTCTCGAAGTTGCTGGGCAGAACGTTCACCGACTTCGTCTTGAACGTCAGTGATGACAACGCCCTTGCCACCCTCTTCGAGGAATCGCCACACGGTTGCCCCACCAAAGCCCATTAGCTCATCTTTGTTGGTGGCAGCCGAACCCGTTAGGAGTGCTACTTTTCCTTCGAACCGATTGGCGAATCGCGTGGACATTTTTGTCTCTTGACCTTTTCTTACCGAACTTTATTTCGACATTTGCGGAATAACTAATCCCAGCAAATAAGTTCGGCAAGTTTAGCCCCATCTGCGCGCCAATGTCAGAGCGAACCAGCTAGATGTTCGAGCGCTGTATGGCAACAACGAGATTCGGTATTAGAAATCCGAATATTCCCAAGAACACCAGAATTTCTCCGAGCAGGTGCTGTTTTCTGTCACGGAAGAAAATGAACGCTGGAATCGATATGAACAAAACTACGAACAGCACCACGAATAAGTAGATAGGACTTGGAGCTATCGATAGCTGAGTGCCATCGCCTGACAACAGCGCTTGAGCGGCAAACGCCATCATGATCGCCAACACGTTCCAACCCAAGAACGTTACAAGAGCTGCCATGGTTATCAAATTAGCAACAGTCGATTCCGCAGCACGTTCTCGTAGCGCACGTGGCGGGCTATAGACCAGCAGCAACGCAAGATGCGTGACGAACACCATTCCCATTAGCGCACCGCCGATCATTCCGGCGATCACAGTTCGCAGAGGTTCTTCCAATTAGGACCCCGCCTCGGTGAGTATGGCCGGTGATGGGTCGACTAAGAACGCTCGTTTTCCTTGCACTGTGGTGAGTAATAAGTGCCAGGCGGTTCCGAGTTCTTTGGATGGCGGCACAGTGAACATTGAAGGACCAGCGCCGCACAACATCACATCACGAGCACCAAGCGTCATCAGACTATCGCGTTCGACATCCCATCCCGGAAATAACCGCTCAGCAAGAATTCCGAATTGGTTGAAGAAGAATTCCGGAGGACAGTCTCCGCCAGCCCTGATTCGTGCAGCCAGCTTGTGTGTGAGGCTTCCTCTGGTAAACATCGATTCGTTCACGTGCGAGAAAACAGATGCCGTTTTCGCAGTGTGATTCTCAAGATTAATTTCAGGAGTGAGAATCAGGAATTTCGGGATTTTTGCCGGACTAATCGGGGTTACTTCTTCTCCCCTGCCCTGCACAAGTGATGTGCCTCCGCTGACGAGAAACGGCACGTCGGATCCGACATCAGCAGCCAGCTCGGTAAGTTCATCCAGCGAAAGGCCAAGCTTCCAGAGTTTGTTCAACCCTCGAAGCGCAGCTGCTGCGTCGGTCGATCCGCCGCCCATTCCAGCCGATACAGGGATGTTTTTCTTGATTGAAATATTCGCACCAAGCGACACACCAGTCTTGCGTTGAAGTGCTTGTGCCGCTTTCGTTGCGAGATTGATCTCAGGCGTGATCTCATCGTCATCGCAGGTGACCAACACGTCGTCTGCTTCGGAAAACTCAAGCGTGTCGTACAAATCAACGGTCTGCATCACAGATGCGAGATTGTGGTAGCCGTCGCGACGTTTACCAAGAATCTCCAACGTGAGATTCACTTTGGCGAATGCTTTTTCGGTTATCGATACTGCGCTAGTCATTGAGACTTTTCTTGACGGTTTTTCTGGCGTTTACGACGAACTGAGCCCTGAACTTGCAGAGGTCGCCCAGCTTTCACCCACACATCGTACAAAATCTGCCAATCGCCCAAAGATAACGTTGAAGGGCGTCGAGAAGTCTCGAAGCCTGTTTCTTCAACTAGCGCCCGAGCATCATCGAGTGGGATGAAAAGACCATCCGACAACGAATTGTGCAGTTGCTTTCGAGGACTCTTAAACCCACAGCGCGCCAGCTTGAAAAAATCATCAGCTGATTCAAAAGTGATCCGAGTCTCGTTGGTTGGAACGAGTTTGATTACTGACGAATGGACTTTCGGTGGCGGGTTAAAGCATTCAGGCGGGGCGTTCACAACATGCTCGGCGGTTGAGTAAATCTGAACCGCCAGCGAAAGCAAGCTCATATCGCCCGGTTTCGCTGCCATGTCGTTGGCAACTTCACGCTGCACCATAATCACCATCGAAGTCGGCTTACGAGTCGACTCCAGAAAATTCCGAGTGATCGGATTGGCAGCGTAATAAGGAAGATTCGCAACAACTTTGTAGTCGCTGTCGACAAGCCAAGGATCGAGATCAGAACCAAAATCACGTGCGTCTACGTTCAGAACGCGAACGTTGTGGTTCGATTCGTACTTGAACGCTAGTCGGTCGGCGAGATCTTCATCGAACTCAAGCAGCAACACTCGACCAGCTCGTTCAACCAGATCGGAAGTGAGTGCGCCTCGGCCGGGACCAACTTCAACGACGGTGTCTTCAGGTCGCAAATCAGCAGCTTCGATAATCGCATCGATTACCGATCTATCTTCTAGAAAGTGCTGACCCAGCCGTTGTGGGGACATGGGCTAATCCAACCCGGATTTTGTGCGTGCTAAACCTATCGAATCAGTTCCGAAGGAAAGTTAGCAGAAAGAAAATATGACCGTGCATCCCCGTGTCGCCAGCTGCTTAAAACATAGAAGGCAATACCGACTCTAGCCCGGCATTCCCACGGCACCCGAGGTGGTTCGCTTACCGCTGCTACCTTCCGGTCCTGACGGAGTTCACGAGGCCTCGCCGCGCGGGACCAGGCTATCAACGTCTAAATACTGACTTTAGAGGTCAAAAGCGAACAGTCTCGACAGGGCATTCAGTCTCGCTATAGCGGATTGCGAGTACAGGGCACCGCTACTGCCCCACCTAGCACGATCAAGTTAATCGTACTACCGAGTCATCGAATAGTCGCTGAAATACGACACGAATACAGCGTCGATTCCCGTTAGAATCTCGACATGCCTTCACAAACGTCCAATCAATCTGGCGATATGCCAGCAATCACCAAAGCAGTAATTCCGGTCGGCGGACTGGGAACGAGGTTTCTCCCAGCCACTCGCACAGTTCCAAAACCATTGCTTCCAGTGCTGAACGTCCCGGTTATCGAATACGCAGTTCGAGAAGCTGCCGAGGCAGGTGTGACTGACGTTGCAATCGTGATGTCGCCAGGAATGGAATCTGTCGCCGACTACTTTGGCAATCAAGAAGTCCTGGAACGAGAATTACGATCACGAGGCCGTGATGAACTGCTGGAAAAACAGCTCGAAATCGCTTCATTGGTGAACGTAACGACTGTTTATCAGCACGACCCGAAGGGACCAGGTCACGCTATCTTGCAGGCTCGAGAGTTTTGCGATGGCGAATCGTTCGTAACGATCTTCCCTGACGACGTAATAATCAATGATGTTTCCGCCACTGAGCAATTGATGCAGGTGTATCGAGAACACGGTGGCTCAGTATTAGCCGTAACCGAGACTGCCGACGAGATCATCCACACGAAGGGTGTCGTTGGCGGGAGTTCCAAGGGCGATGGTGTTCACGAAGTCGATGCTCTTGTTGAGAAGCCTGCCTTGAAAGACGCTCCGAGTAACTTGGCAATCGTCGCCCGATACATTCTCAATAACGCCGTATTCGACTATCTGGCTGAAGAACACGCGGGTGCCGGCGGTGAAGTTCAGATCACCGACGCAATAGCTTCATTGCTGGGCAACAGTCCAATTCACGCTAGGGAAATCAGTGGATTCCATGCCGACACCGGAAATCCCGGCGGCATGCTTCAGGCTGCGATTCATGTCGCTAAGCAGGATCCGGAATTAGCTGAAATCGTGAACCAGGCCCTGCGAGGCTAATTAGCGGCGGGTCAAATTCGGCGAAGTGATGGTGAGACAGCCATTGCGATCAGCCCTGTAGCGATCACAACTAATCCGGCCGCGGCAAGTGCCCACTGAACCCCGACCAGCTCTCCTACGGCTCCAAGACCAAGATGCCCGATCCAGCCGAAGCCGATAGCAAATACCCACGCTCCCACCGCTCGACCTCGCATTTCGTCAGGAACGTTCAACTGCAATAGAGTCCACTGCATCGCATCGAAAGCTGCGGCAGATGCTCCCACTCCCATGATCAGTACGAGTGCGATTGCATAAGACCCGAAAGCAGAGAACGTAGCGAGGAACACCCCGTAAGCGATTGCGATTGCCATCAATAGCAGTCCTTTACGCTGGAAATTGCCCAACAACATCAAAAACAAAGTGCCGAACATCGATCCAAACCCGGCCATCATCGTGAGCGTGCCGAGTCCTTTTTCGTCAACATTCAAGACTTCCTTCGCCACTGCAGGCATCACAGCTCCGTAGGCAAATCCAAAGATCTCTACCATCACAGCCGTGATCAATATCATCCGAACTATCGGTAACGTTTTCATCAGTCGCAGGCCATCGAGGATGTCTCTGACAATTGAAGTGGTAGTTCCAGCTACCTTCGCCTTCAAACCTCGGTTAGCAAGCAGCGCCAGAAATCCGCCCAGTGCGAATGCAATTCCTGAAGCCAAAAAGGTTGCCGGAACCCCCATCAAGCTGATTGCGAATCCGGCTGCGAGTGCTCCCAATGCACCGACAGCTCGCATTCCGGTCGATTGCACAGCTACGGCGTTCATCCGGATATTACGAGGGACTGATCCGGTCACCATTCCTTGAACAGACGGTATTTCGAACGAATGTCCCACACCTGAAAAAGCGAGGATCACGAACAGCAGCCAAAGCGGTTCAAGTCCGTTCAAGGCAACAAGTGCTAATCCCGCCAACACGATTGCTTTGTACACCCCGGTGGCAAGCATAATTTTGCCTCGCGAAAATCGATCAGATATCGCACCGCCTATTGGGGCAAAGATTAACTGGGGTGCCTGCCGTACAGCGAATGACGCTGCGGCGAGGAATACCGATTCCGTTTCATTCAGAACCACCCATCCTGTGGCGAGTCGTTCACCCCAGTTACCGAGCGAGAATATGACCGAAGCCAGAAACACTCTCCGGAACCGCGGGAATGCGAACGCGGCCAAGGGGCCACGCGGGCGCGAAAATTTGGATGTTGCGGAACTAGAAGTCGTCATGCGCCCGTCATTCTGAGCGCGACCCACTCGTTAGTCGATAGACAATATCGCTAGTCGAGCGAAAGCACTGCCATAAATGCCTCTTGAGGCACTTCGATCGACCCGACCATCTTCATTCGACGCTTCTTACCCTTTTTCTGCTGTTCTAGCAGTTTTCGCTTACGAGTAACGTCACCGCCGTAACACTTGGCGAGAACGTTCTTCCGAAGGGCTTTAACGTTCGTTCGGGCTACGATCTTTCCACCGATTGCGGCCTGAATAGGCACAGCAAACATTTGCCGTGGAATGAGATCCTTTAGTTTCGACGTGAGCGAACGACCGTATGAAGCGGCTTCGTCGCGGTGAGTGATCATCGATAGCGCATCGACTGGCTCGTGATTCACGAGTACATCAAGTTTGACCAGATCGGCAACACGATTGTCGATCATCGAGTAGTCCATCGACGCGTAGCCTTGAGTACCGGACTTCAGTTTGTCGTGGAAGTCGACGAGAATCTCAGAGAGCGGAATATCGTACTCAAGCATCACGCGAGCGTCACGGGATGCAGCGCTAGCTGAATCGGAATCGTCTTGTGCTACCGACTCGAGATATTCCATCTTTTTATACTCGCCACGTTTGGTCGTAACCAATTCCATGATGGCGCCGATATAGCGCGCTGGGGTGACGATGGTGATATTGACCCATGGTTCTAGAATCGAATCATAGGCGTGGTTCTCTGGCAGCTTCGACGGGTTGTCGACAGTAATAATGTCGCCGGTTTTTAGCAGTACCTGATAACTAACGCTTGGCGCCGTTGCGATTAGGCCGAGGTTGTACTCACGCTCTAGTCGTTCTTGGACGATATCCATGTGGAGCAATCCAAGAAATCCACAGCGATAGCCGAAGCCCAGCGCCGCAGAAGATTCTGGCTCAAACACCAACGCTGCGTCATTGAGCTGTAGCTTCTCGAGTGCGTCCCGCAACTCGGGATAGTCTTCGCCTTCAGTTGGGAATATCCCTGTGAAGACCATCGGACTTTGAGCAGCATAACCCGGCAACGCCTCTGAGGCAGGCTCGGTTGCGACGGTCATGGTGTCACCGACACGCACTGCTTTGACGTCTTTTAATCCAGTTGCTACATATCCGACTTCACCGGTTTTTAAACCAGTCGTTTTCTCGAGTACCGGGCTGAAGAAGCCGGTTTCCAAAACTTCAGCTTCGGTTTCAGTTCCCATCAAGCGCACACGGTCGGTGCTTTTCAGCGATCCGTGCATCGCACGAACGTACGCAATCACGCCTTTGAACTGATCGTATTTGGAATCGAAAATTAGTGCTCGGAATTGATCGTCAACGTCGCCAGTCGGTGGTTCGATACGGCTAACAATCTGCTCGAGAAGCGCATCCACACCGTCACCGGTTTTAGCTGAGATTTTCAGTACTTCATCTTCGCTGAAGCCGAACGTCTGCTCTAACTCGGTGAGAACTCGCTCCGGCTGTGCCGCCGGCATATCGAGTTTGTTGATGACTGGAATGATCTCGAGATCATTCTCTAGCGCAAGGTAAACGTTAGCGATGGTCTGCGCTTGAATGCCTTGGGTTGCGTCGACAAGAAGCACTGCGCCCTCACAAGCGGCGAGTGAACGTGACACTTCATAGGAGAAATCGACGTGCCCGGGAGTGTCGATCAGGTTCAGCTGAAATTCGGCGCCTTCACCGTTGGTGTACTGCAACCGAACGGCCTGAGCTTTGATCGTGATGCCGCGCTCCTGCTCCAGCTCCATCGTATCGAGGTGCTGAGAGGTCATTTTCCGTTCTGACACAGCACCAGTGAGTTCGATCAGGCGGTCGGCGAGGGTCGACTTGCCATGATCGATGTGGGCGATGATGCAGAAATTTCTAACTTGATCTTGCGACATATATTCAATAGTAGTCGCAAAATGTCGAAATTCCTTGCGTTGAAACTACCGAGTTACGGTGAAGTTCGACGCTAACCTACTTCGGAATCGCCGAAATCAGCACTTCAACGTGTACTTCATCCTTCACAACGAAGAAGTTACTGGTCGGTGCGGTCATGTCGAAGTCGTCCCAAGTGAAATCGCCTTTCACGAGTACCAATAGGCGATCGGGATCAAGCCGTGACTCGATCGTGAACTCCACATCAGCATCGGTGCCGTTCACGTTCACTTTGCCAATCACTGTCGATGTGAACGCTTCGCCGGATGCGAATATTTCGGGGATATCAGGGAAGTCGGCAACACTGATTGTGGCGGTCGACTGCGTAGGGAAAAGTCGATCTCGTATGTAACGATCTCGGCGAGTGTCATCACTTTCCAGAGCATGGAGATTGATAACCAACTCGGCAGTTTCAGCCGAGAGGTCGATATCACCGGTTATATCGCCGGTTCGCATGACAGCATCGTTTGGCAACGGCAGTCGAGAAAGCTTTTCGTTAACCGTGAACGTCGCTTCTGAGCCTTCACTGACTTCGAAAGCTCCATCGGTAGAACCGGGAACAGGCGTGTCGTTGGTCACGATTTCAGATGTCGACGGCGTAGTTGTTGGCGGTGTCGCTGGCGGTGGTGTCGTCTCCGCAGCCGGTTCATCTGAATTTCCGCAAGCGACACTGAGAACCGCCAATGCGGAGATTAGCGCGATCAATAAATATCCGTTTGTTCGAAATTTCATATCCAGCCCGTACAAATTATTTATGGAGTTCCCAAGTTCAAGGTGCTGGTGGCAGTGAAAGCGAGCCAGATTCCTGATCGCCCTGCCCTGCCAACAAAAGACTTAGTGCCACGGCAACTATTACGAGAATACCGTTGATCCAGATTCCAAACCTATCGTTAGACGCAGCTATAGGCGTTCCAACAATTGGAATGACTGCTGATATCAAAGCGAGTGGGATCGTGAATGCCAGTGGATCGTCGAACTGAAATATTGCTGCCACAGCGATCGCAAGTGCCGCTACAAGCAGCCCGATGGAACCACCTAGATACACGTGTTTACGTTGAAATCGATGCGTTGTCTCCGCTGTATGCCAGAGAAATCCAGACAATGCACCAAGTCCTAGCGCCCCGAAACCAATCGAAGCAGCGTTGAACACGATGTCATCGGGAGATTCCAACGGAAGCGATACAAGAACAGCAATGATCGCTGCGACAGCGCCCACGCCCAACCCTGTGTAAATATCTCTGTAAATCGACATTGCTGGAGAGTTTATCGCTGGTGAACCAGCTAATCATCAAGAAAACATTAAGAGACCAGCAATATCGAACGTAGCTAGTGACCTCGACGCAACGCCTGCCCCGGTGTCGCTCCGGTATTCATTCCATGCTCGATCACAACTTCACCGTTCACGATCACATAGTCGATACCGACCGGATAGTGCTTCGGATCATCCTTCGTAGCATCAGTACGAACAGTGTCGGGATCGAAAATTACGATGTCGGCTCGGAAGCCATCTCGCAACACACCCCGATCAGTTAGCCCAAGGCGCTGTGCAGGGAACGATGTCATCTTGCGAATCGCTTCAGGCAACTTCAGATGTTTTTCAGCACGAACAAATTCAGCGAGAACCACCGGGAAACATCCGTAAGTTCGTGGATTCGGATACTCGCCGAACAAAATAGCGTCTGATGCGATCATTCCGTACGGATGCGAAACAAATTCGGGCAGAGTGTGCGCATTGGTTCCTGTACCAACTTCGCTGATACCGAGTCGTTCTTCCAGCAGTAGATCGAACAACGCATCCGCCGGATCTTGTTCGCGCATTTCAGCGATGTGTGAAATCGATTTACCGTCGTATTTTTCGTTCTGAGGCTGGCGGAAGTTATGTAGCCAGCGTTCCCGCCATATCTCTTGGATATCGGAACGAGAATTCATATCCCGCTTCATCTTTTTACGATCCTCAGGATCAGTAAGTGCCGCCATTATTCGTTCAGGTCCACCGTCTTTAGCCCAGAACGGCAACTGAATGGTGACCGAAGTTCCCGAATACGGGTACGTGTAGCAATCGAAGGTAACGTCGACTCCTTCAGCACGCGCATCTTCGACAAGACCTAAATAGCCGTTGTGAGAACCCTCGCCTTGCTTGGGCTGCCGGAAGTGCGTCAGATGAATAGGTATACCTGACTTTCGACCTATCTCAACCGCCTCTTCCCACGGTGCGTACGTGCCTTTTGACTTCAGCGAGGCACGAGTGTGGGTGTGATAAAAACCGCCCATGGCTGCGGTTTGCTCAGATAAAGCAATCAATTCTTCGGTGGAAGCGTAAGCGCCCGGAGGGTAGTCGAGTCCGGTCGAAAGCCCCCAAGCACCCTCCTCCATCGACTCCCTGATTACCGCTTTCATATTCGCGATCTCGGCTTCGGTCGCAGGCTTGTCATTCCACCCTGTCGCCCAGATTCGTACTGGCGAATTGCCAAGAATATAGGCGATGTTAATCGCCACCGTGCCGTCGTACTTGTTCAACAGCTCCTGAGTAGTAAGCCAATCTGGCTCAGGCGGATACCAGTTCAACCCTGCATCCATCCAGATGTACCGTTCAAGTTCGTCACGGGTCTTGAACGGAGCGTGCGAAATGCCGTCGATTCCAACCAACTCGGTAGTCACGCCTTGTCGAACCTTGGGATCGTGATGAGGTTCACCGAGAATTGTTAGGCCAGCGTGTGAGTGGAGATCAACAAAGCCGGGACAAACTACTTTGTCTTGTGCGTCGATCACACGGGTCGATTCATATCGATCGAGATCAATTTCACCCCGTTTGATCGTGATCGTGTTGTCATCGACAAGCACTGATCCTCGGAACCAGGGCGAACCTGTTCCATCAATTATTTTGGCGTTATGAATGAGAAGTTGAAGCATGTGGCAGATGATAGCTGTTCACTAGTGGCTGCGACTGCCCTAAGATTGGCGCCTGAATCTGATTCCAATACTGATAGGGCTGAAGGTGAATTTGTTGAGCAACGATACGTTCAGAGTGGCAGTTGTAGGTGCTGGCGGCACTGGTGCCTACTACGGCGGAGCGCTCGCTAGAGCCGGTGCAGATGTAACGATGATCGCCAGAGGTCCGCATCTCGAAGCGATCAACAAAAGCGGATTACAACTGAACTCCGTTTTGCTTGGCGATTTCGTGGTTGAGTGTTCTGCTACCGACGATATGTCGTCAATCGACCGAGTCGATCTCGTTATTTTCGCTGTGAAAAGTTGGGGAACCGACGCCGCTATCGAAGCGATGGCATCAGGTGGCATGGTCGGCGAAGGCACGTTGATCATTTCCACACAAAACGGAATCGACAGCGAGCCTCAGTTGTCGGCCGCTTTCGGAGCCGAGCATGTTCTTGGTTCCACTGCCACAGTATCGGCATTGATTTCCGAGCCGGGTGTTGTGAGTCAGAACGGAGGTCCAGGCTCGCTGGTGATTGGTGAACTTGGCGGAGGGCCATCTGATCGGGTTACAGCGCTCGTTGAACGATGTGTTTCTGCAGGTTTGGCTGCGGAAGCCGACGACAATATCGAAATGGCTCTTTGGATGAAGTTCACGTTCATATGTGCGCTCAGCGGAATGACTGCTCTCACACGCAAGCCTATTGGCGATATCTTCGCTCAAGAGACTACAACCGCAATGTATCGGCAGGTGCTTTCTGAAGTAGCCGCGGTGGCACGTGCTAAAGGTGTGGCCATTTCGGACGAATTGGTTTCTTCAACTCTGAAAGCGACTCAAGGTCGTGAGCCGTTCATCATCGGATCTATGGGGCACGATTTGATCGCGGGCAACCCGATAGAAATCGGACTACTCAACGCACGAGTAGTCGAGATGGGCAAGGAACTATGCGTAGACACCCCAGCCAACTTCGCCATCGAGGCAGCACTACGCCCACACGAGGGTGGGGCTGGGTAAAAGTTTTGAGAATCCGACACTGAAGTTTCGAGTTCGTACAACCTGTTTAATAAACTGACAAGCCGTCTGCTTTCCTACGTCATCCTGAACTTGATTCAGGATATCGAAACGCCATGTCTAGCAAGAATCGCTCGTACGTCTACATTCTTTCCAATCACAGCAAAGCGATATACATCGGAGTCACATCCGATCTCCAGAGACGCGTGTGGCAGCACCGGTATGGATCAGGCGGTATCCACACGTCTCGATTCAATATCAGTCGGTTAGTTTGGTTCGAAGAATCGGACGATATTCGCATCGCTATAGCTAGAGAAAAGCAGATCATAAACGGGCGAAGAGATTGGAAAGATGCTTTGATCGTTAAGACTAATCCAGCTTGGAAAGATATCGCTGAAGATTGGTTCGACTCGTTCGATACCCTGAATCAAGTTCAGGGTGACGTTCTTAATATAAAAGGGTGAGCAAAAATGCTCACCCTTTTATATTTCACGCAACCAAAACCCTAATCCAGCAACCCGTCCTGCGGAGTCGTCCACGGTGCTCGGGCTGACCACTGCTTTGGTCGTGGCACACGATTTACCGGTACGTCGATAAACACTGGTTTGTTCATTGCCAGCGCCTTCGGGATAACGTTCTTCACGTCGTACGGATCCTTCGCTCGAAGACCAACCGCTCCGTAAGCCTCGGCAAGTTTTACAAAGTCGGGGTTCACGAAATCAGTTTCGTAAGTTCCACCGAAATCGTCATCCATGTCACGAGCTACGTTTCCGTAGTGACCATCGTTGTAGATAACCGTTACGAGATTGATTCCGTACTTCACAGCCGTAGAAATCTCCGACGAGTTGTACATAAATCCGCCATCACCAGAAACACAAATCACTGGCTTGTCGGGATTACCAACCTTCGCACCCAATGCAGTCGGGAATGCGAAACCGAGGTTTCCCGAGTAACCGGAATCGATGTACGACTTCGGGTTCTCAGTAATCCAGCGTGGTCGTGAGTAATATCCGAGCTGCGTCATACCGAAGATCATGATCGCATCATCAGGAGCGCCTTCTTGAAGTGCTCGAATGTAATCTTCCTGAGGCTGGTTCAGTTCTTCTTCACTGTTGGTCAGCGCATCTTGAATTCGAGCAACTTCCGGAGCCGGAGAGTCCCATTTACCACCACCAGCAGCTGCAATTGCAGCCTGGAGTTTTGGCAGAGTGGCTTTTACGTCGCCGATCACGCCGAGTGAATTTTCGTGAACATGGCCGATCATTTCAGGATCGGCATCGATGTGAACAAGTCGAGCTTCAGCAGCTGCCTGATTTCGCATCGAGAAACGAGTTCCAATACCGATAACAACGTCGGCATCCTCGATGTAGTCCTTCAATTGACCCGTTGGGCCAAGCGATCCTCCCAAGGCGAGAGCGTGTCGTTCCGACATCGTGCCTTTACCACCAGCTGAAGTCAGAACGGCGATTTGGTGAGCTTCTGCGAACGCAATAAGTTCGGCTTCAGCATCGGATCGAGCAACACCACCACCAGCGTAGATAACTGGCTTACGAGCCGCTGCGATCTCTTTCGCAGCCTGTTCGATCACTGAATCAACAGGAACTTTGCGTTCGATCTTTGCTGGCTCAAGAAGTTCTACTTCTTCTCGTTCGACCATCGTCTCTGGTGGGAGTTCGAAGTGAACTGGCGAAGGTCGATCCGACTGTGCCTGCCTAAACGCTTCGTGAATACTTTCAGGAACCTCGTGGGGACGAAGAACCTGCTTCTGCCACTTGGTTACAGGATTGGTGATTTCCTTCTGGTCGTTCACTTCGTGAAGTCCGCCAAAGTTCTTACCAATACCGTCTCGAGGAATCTGGCCTGCAATTAGCACAACCGGTGACGAGCGAGAGAACGCAGTCGAAAGTCCGCCACCTGCGTTGTAAATTCCAGGTCCGGGTACAACCATCGCAACGCCGGGCCTACCGGTGGTTCGGGCGTAACCGTCCGCCATGTAGGTAGTAGATGTTTCGTTGCGAGTAACAACAAATTTGATGCTGGGTTCATCTCGAAGTGCGGCGACGATGCCGTACATCTGCACGCCAGGCAAGCCGAAAATCACTTCGACGCCCTCACGAACCAAAGATTTGATGAGAGCTTCTCCACCTGAGAGTTTTGCCATGTTTTTCCTCTAAAACACCGTTCGAAGGCGCTTTGTTATGAACCAGCCGTTTATTGCGAGCGAGCGCAGAATACCGCTGTATTCGTCGATGCGCCAGCATTGTTTGAATTAGATACGAATTAGTCGTGCGGGGCGATCATGTACTTCACACCGCCACCCTTTGCCGAAATCTCCAATGCCTTGGAAGTTTCCTCAAGCGGGAATCGACCGCTCACAACGCCTTCAAGGTTTAGCTTTGGAAGTGTTTCTAGAGCCTCACCGAACGCATCACCAGCACCGAACGCACCGCTCATGGTGATCTCTTTGTAGTGAAGGTCGTAGAGATCGACCGGCAATGCTGATCCCTGAGGCGAAACGCCAACCAAGACCAGATTTCCACGTGGGCGAATCATCTTCGAAACGTTACCTACCAAAGCCGGAACGCCGACTGCTTCTGCACCGATTTTGACGCCATAGCCGCCGGTCACTTTATTAACCAGTTCGGCTAGATCGTCTTTCGTCGGATCGTTGAGATAGTTGGCACCGAACTGTTCACCCATAGCGAGTCGTTCCGCATTGGGTTCCGAAAGGATGATGTTTTTTGCGCCGCGTAGCTTCAGAAGACCAACGGTTAGGAGTCCGAGGAGTCCACCACCAACGACAAGAGCGTCACAGCCTTCTTCGACGTCGATCATGTTGAACGTCGAGATTACGCATGCAAGCGGTTCTGCCATCGAAGCGGTTTCGTGGTCGAGTCCGTCTGGAACGATGTGTGCTTGACGGTGATCGACTAGAACGTATTCTGCAAATCCACCTGAGTAGCGCTTGTTGCGTTCACAGTGCATCGCTGACCATGTGAGACAGCCCTGACATTCGCCACAGGCAGGGTTCAGCGTGCAGCCGATGACTTTGCCGATAAGCGATTCGTCGACGCCCTCTCCGACTTCGATAACGGGACCAACGAACTCGTGACCCAGAATGTCGGGCGGAGTGGCAGGGAATAATCCCTGTGTCTTGTGAATATCAGTTCCACATATTCCTGATGAAAGAACCTTCATCACCAACTCGCTCGGTCCTGCCTTAGGCATAGGAACTTCATCGATCGTTATTTCAGTGCCGCCGCGCCAGGTCGCTACTTTCATTTCATCTCCGTTAGATCGTATTAGAGAGGATCAATCCCCTCTTTCATGCTCAATGCGACGAATCTTATTCCCACACCACTCACAACGAAACCCAAACGACGCCCTTAAACCAAAAACTCCCGGGTATTCGGAATGGCCCGGGAGTTTTTGTGTCGACGACTATTCAGTTCTATTTAGCTTCCTAGTTCCTGCACATTTCGATTACAGCGTCGTCTTTTGCGAACATACCGACAAGTTTCACTCCAAGATCTGCAGTGACAACGAAGTTTTCCGTGGTCAATTTGAGATCAAGCTTTTTAGGGTCTGGACCGTCATGCGTGATTGGTGAATCTGCTTCGGCGGTCAGCACGAGGTGGAAGTCACCTAGCGGATCGTCAACTGTTGTGTAGAGGTCCCAAGCGAACGTCTCGCCAACTTCTACCGGTTTCTCCGAGTGTTGCAAGTAAACGCCGCGACCGTCATCGCAGAACGCAAACTCTTCAACGATGATTACATTGGGGTCGTCGGCGGACAGCGCCCAAGATCCAGGAGTGTTCCCACCCGGAGCAGAGTCGAAATCATGAATGAATGGGGAACCATCGATCAATGGATCGAAACCCGGAGCGTAGATCAGGAGCAACATGCGGAGTCTGCCGAACGCGATATCCCTGAGTTGCGTCTGAAGAGTAGAAGCGACCAATTCGTCAGATGCACTGTGAGGGAGGAACCCGGGGGCAGATCTTATACCTTCGCGTAATCTCATTGAGTCCCCAACCCACGTATCCCACATAGCGAACGCATTCAAGTCCTCGAACGGGGTCAGTTCACCCGGCACCGTCAGCTTCGCAATCGGTGTTGCTTCTGGAACCGCCGGTTCAGTTGTCGGTTCTGTCGTAGCCGTCGCCTCTGCCGCCGATCCTGAATCTGCTGACTCGTCCGAACCGGCAAACGCCACGTAACTTCCAACTACTACTGCTATCGCTACAAGCACAAGCGCTTGCGCCATTCTTTGCTTAGACACGGGTATGAACCTCCAGAGGGCTAATTCGGATATGCCCGAGAGTCGCGTGCGCAAACTCGGTCCATCCTGTTCATTTAGCCGATCCTGGATTGCGAAGAACGTGCCACGTCGAGGCGATTGCTGATCTTTGAAATCAGTCATCAACTCTTGGAATTGGTTTTCGGCCTGTTGATCAGACATGTTTTGCTTGTCCATCAGCCCACCCCTTCCTTGCCTGGTTTACTTGGTTCGCCGACCAATCTCAAATGGGTCGGTTCTTCCAGTCTTTTCTTCGAGTTACGCAGACCACGGAAGATTCGAGACTTAACTGTCCCAAGTCGCCAACCGGTTACTTCGACGATTTCGTCGAGCGACAGTTCTTCGTAATACCGCAATGCGAGAACCGTTCGTTGGTCCTCAGGCAGTGTCGACATCACAGAGAAAATCTCAGCCGACGATTCACGGTTTAGGGTTCGGCGGTCAGCTCCACCAGTTTGATCTTCGACCGACATTGCGGCCTCCATTCCAACTTGCGGCACGTACTTCTTCCGTTTTTGGTCTTTCAAATAGTTGAAGAGAATTCGCATCAGCCACGCCTGCAACTTTGAAGGGTCACTTAGTGACTTAATACGAGTCCATGCTCTGACGAACGTCTCTTGTGTAGCGTCTTCTGCATGACCGGGGTCGCCGGTAATGAGAAGAGCGGTTCCATAGAGTCGGCGGTCGAAAAGATCCACAATCGAGTTGAACTCGTTGCGGTTGCCTTGCTGACAGAGCCTCACAGCTCTATTCAGTATTAGGTTCTTTGTGCCGTCGTCCATGCCGCCAGACCAACCATTCGAACGCTTCATGCGTTTCCAGTTTCAGCATAGAGAATCACAACGATTTGTGTTTCTCACTAAGACCAGACGGAAGAATCCCGAAAAGGTTCCCCTGTTTTGGATGAGTTTTGCGGCGGACGACATTACCGACGGTCTACAGCTGATTTCCCGAGTGCAGCCGAGGGATCTGGGGTGAGGTCGCGCTAGGCTGAATCGGACAGTCCAGCCGTTATTCACTGATTGCCACGTCGCCGGACTCCTCGCAATAACAAACAGTACATCCCGCTTAAAACCAAAAACTCCCGGGTATTCGGATGGCCCGGGAGCTTTTGTGTCGACGACTATTCAGTTCGGCTCAGTTGCCTAGTTCTTGCACATGGCAATCACCGCAGGGTCTATGCTGAACATTCCTACCACCGTTGTGTCAGCCTCCTCGATTTTGGTCGTGAAGACACCAACTTCCGTAATCGTGAATTGAGCATCCAACCTCTTTGGGTCGGGACCGTCATGTGTAATTGGGGAATCTAGTTCCGCAGTCATAATCAGGTGGAAATCACCCGGCGGGTCTTCCGGCCTCGCTTCAACATCCCATGCGAAGGTCTCCCCCACTTCCACAGGCTTCTCTGAATGTTGGAGATAAATCCCGCGACCGTCGTCACAGAAAGCGATTTCTTCAGCGATGATCACTTCGGGATCGTTGGCTGATAGTGTCCAGGAGCCGGCTGTGTTACCGCCCGGGTCAACTTCATAATCGATGTCGAACGGGGAGCTGTCGGCAAGCGGGTCGACTCCCGGAGCGTAGATCAGAAGTTGCATACGACTACTGCCGAAAGCAAAATCTTTCAGCAGTTTCTCGAGCATGAAGTTTTGTTTTTCAATTGATGAACCGTAAGGCAAATGAGCGAAATCTGGTTGTATTACCGAGTTTTCGGGCAATACGAAATTGTTTCCAGCCCATTCACCCCACATCATGCTTCCCTCTAGCTCTTCAAACGGTGTTAGATCGTTAGGAACAATAATCTTGGCAATCGGAGTTGCTTCTGGAACAGCCGGTTCAGTTATCGGTTCTGTCGTAGCCGTCGCCTCCGCCGCCGAACCTGAGTCGACTGCGTCATCCGATCCTGCGAACGCTACGAAACTTCCAACCACTACTGCTATCGCTACGAGCACAAGTGCTTGCGCCATTCTTTGCTTAGACACGGGGATGATCCTCCAAATCGCTTCAGAGAAATTTTCGAGAGAATCGGCAACACGCTGTCGCATGCCCGGTCCTTTCTGTTCTCCAAGTCGATCCTGAATTGCGAAGAAAGTCCCACTGTTAGGTGATACTTGTGCTGAGTCGTTGAATAGCGAGCTCTGGATGAGATGCTCGATCTGCTGATCGTTCATGGGTGATTTATCCACCAGTAGCCTCCTCTTCAACTCGTGACTGAAGCAAGGGGTTCGGACCAAGTCGTTCCATCTGCCGCCTTGCATGACGCAAAGCACGATGAATGCGTGACTTGACCGTTCCAAGTCGCCAGCCGGTTGCTTCGACTATCTCTTCAAGAGAGAGTTCTTCGAAGTACCTGAGCACTAGTACTGTTCTCTGGTCGGCCGGTAATCCGGCGATAACCAGTGACATTTCCGATGCGGTTTCGGCGGCCAGTGTCTGTTGATCAGCCCGTGCAGGGTCGGCAACGTTCACAGCAGCCTCGATCTTCGCTGTTGGCACCGTGTTGCGGCGCCGTTGATTCTTCAGGTAATTGATGAGGATCCTCGTGAGCCATGCGGTTAGCTTCCAAGGTTCGGAGAGGGAACGGATTTGCTGCCATGCCCTTATGAACGATTCTTGGGTGGCGTCTTCAGCGAGTCCGTGATCGCGGGTGATCAACCACGCAATTCGGTACAAACGCTGGGAGTAGGCATCAACGATGGCTTTGAATTCATCGCGGTTGCCTTCCTGACAGAGCCTTATGGATCTGCCTAACACCAGTTGTTCCCTTTGTTCGTTCAAGTTTCCAGCCCTTGAGAGCTAATAACCGATTTGGCTATAAGGACTGCTACCTGATTGCAGCCCTCACAAGTTCAAGACACGGGTTATCGGAAAAGGTTCCCGCATATTTGGTGGAATTTATATCAATTTGCACATTTCGACGAGATTCACATGTTTTTCAGTGCCATCGCCAAGGGGCGGGCATAGAATTTCGAACGTATTTTTCTGCCATCGTCGCGCAATGCGACTGTCACCCGGAGTAACCAATGAAAATCACGGATCTTAAAGTCGCAGTCATCGGCGATGCACCTATCGTTCGGCTCACAACTGATGAAGGAATCGACGGTGTCGGTGCTGCCGAATACTGGAAGCCCTACCTGAAGCCAATGATCGAGTTCTACAGGGACATGGTTATCGGCAAGGACCCAACGGATGTCGAACGAGTAATGCTCGGCATTCGCCGTATGGGCTCGTTCAAACCCTGGGGTGCCGCCGTTAGTGCGATCGAAATGGCTCTGTGGGACATTGCGGGTAAAGCTGCGAACTTGCCTGTGTACAAACTTCTTGGCGGAAAGATTCGAGACAAGGTTCAGGTTTACAACGGAAACGTTCGGTATGAAATGGAGGGTGACGACCGCAGCCCAGATGCCTACGCCCGGAACATGCAGAAGATGATCGATCACCCATACAACTTCTCGATCATCAAGCAAGCGGTTTCGTTCCATGGCGGTATGCAGAACGTTCCCGATTTCTACTACGGCACTCCAACAACTACAACGCGTTACCCAAACCGTGGCACGATAACTGCCAAAGGCTTTAAATACCTTGTGTCACGCATCGAGGCGATGCTCGACGTATGTGGCGATGAAGTTGGGCTTGCTTTGGACTGTGGCCCAGGAATGACTGTGCCGGATGCCTTAAAGTTGGCGAAAGAGCTTGAAGGCTCGAACATCATGTGGCTCGAAGACATGATTACTGGTGACTACTCTCCGTTCGTTCTTGCCGATCTGTACACACAGGTCACGCCGTACACGTCAACTCCGATTCACACTGGTGAACAGATTTACCTGCGTCAGAACTTCGTAGAACTAATTGAACGAAACGCTGTGAACGTGTTGGGTCCTGACGTCGCAGACGTCGGTGGTATTGCCGAGATGAAGTTCATTGCCGAATACGCTGATCTTCACGGCATCCTATTCGCACCGCACGGTACGTTCGACGGTCTAATTGGTCTTGCCGCACAAACTCACATGGCTGCGGTATTGCCAGACAACTACATAGCGTTCGAACTTCCTCAGCCAGACCCACTATGGTGGCTCGACATTATGGAAGGTGGCGAACAGTTCAAAGTAACCGACAGTCACATCGATGTGCCAGACACACCGGGTCTGGGACTAACCTTCATCCCTGAAGAAGGCAAAAAATACCTTCGTGAAGAGGACGCTGGTTTCTTCGACGACTAAGGATTACCGCCGAGAATGAAAATCACCGACCTGAAAGTCGCAATCATTGGCGACGCCCCTATTGTCCGAGTCACAACTGACGAGGGAATCGATGGCGTTGGCGCTGGTGAAACTTTCAAGCCGTACCTCAAGCCGATGATCGAGTTCTACCGGGACTTGATCATCGGCAAAGACCCAACCGACGTAGAACGCGTCATGCTCGGCATACGTCGCATGGGTTCGTTCAAGCCGTGGGGAACGGCGGTCAGTGCTATAGAGATGGCACTCTGGGACATTGCCGGCAAAGCGGCCGGAGTTCCGTCGTACAAGTTACTGGGCGGAAAAATCCGAGACAAGGTTCAGGTCTACAACGGGAACGTTCGCTTTAAACGCGAAGGAAATGAACCCGAGCATTTCGCTGCCGATATGCAGGTAATGAAGGATCACCCTTACAACTTCTCGATCATCAAGCAGCCGGTGTCGTTTCACGGTGGCATGCACCGGTATATGGATGATTTCCATTTTGGGACGGCAGTACAGAACCGACGTTATCCAAATCGCGGCACGATAACGCCAAAGGGATTCAAGTACTTGCTCGCCTGTATCGAGGCGATGCAGGACGTTCTTGGCGATGACGTCGGGCTTGCTTTGGATTGTGGTCCGGGCATGACTGTTCCAGACGCCTTGAAACTGGCGAAAGAGCTTGAGGGATCCAACATCATGTGGCTCGAAGACATGGTGATCGGAAACTATCACCCGTACGAATTGGCCGATCAGTACACCCAAATCACCCCGTACACATCAACTCCAATTCACACGGGAGAGCAGCTTTACCTTCGACAGAATTGTGTTGATCTGATCGAACGAAACGCAGTGAACGTACTTGGACCTGATGTCGCAGACGTTGGCGGAATCGCCGAAATGAAGTTCATCGCTGAATACGCCGACCTACACGGTATTTTGTTTGCACCGCACGGAACGTTCAACGGCTTGATTGGTCTTGCTGCTCAGACTCACATGGCTGCAGTCCTGCCAGAAAATTTCATAGCATTCGAACTTCCTACAGCGGATCCAGCTTGGTGGCTAGACATCATGGAAGGCGGCGAACAGTTCGCTGTTACCGACAGTCACATCGATGTTCCAGACACTCCAGGTCTTGGGCTGACATTCATCCCTGAAGAAGGGGGAAAATACCTTCGGGAAGAGGACGCTGGATTCTTCGATGACTAAGGACCTCCGCAAACTATGAGAATCACAGACCTAAAAGTAGCCATCATCGGCAATGCTCCTGTTGTTCGAATCACAACTGATGAAGGAATTGACGGCGTTGGTGCGGGACAGCCAAGCAAGCCTTATCTAAAGCCGATGATCGAGTTCTACAGGGACATGATCATAGGCAGAGACCCCACGGATGTTGAGCGAGTGATGCTTGGCATTCGTCGTATGGGGGCTTTTAAGCCATGGGGTACTGGCGTAAGCGCAATCGAAATGGCGCTATGGGACATTGCGGGTAAAGCAGCGGGACTTCCCGTTTACAAACTACTTGGCGGCAAAGTTCGAGACGAAGTTCAGGTCTACAACGGGGTGGTCCGCTATCCGCGCGAAGGCAACGAACCCGAGCACTACGCCGAAAACATGCAGAAGATGAAGGATCACCCCTTCAACTTTTCGATCATCAAACAAGCCGTTTCGTTCCACGGAAAAATGGAGCGCGATTTCGACGATTTTTACTATGGTGAACCCGTGTTCGTCGATCGTCATCCAGGTCATCCAAATCGTGGAGCGATTACGCCTAAAGGTTTCAAGTACATGCTCAAGTGCATCGAAGCGATGCTCGATGTGCTTGGTGACGATGTTGGTTTAGCGCTCGACTGCGGCCCCGGCATGACTGTTCCCGATACTCTCAAGCTTGCGAAAGAACTTGAGGGATCGAACATCATGTGGCTCGAAGACGCTATTACCGGCGACTTCAATCCCTACGTACTCGCCGATCTCTATACGCAGGTCACGCCTTACACATCGACGCCAATTCATACCGGAGAGCAGATATACCTGCGCCAGAATTTCGTCGAACTAATTGAACGCAACGCTGTAAACGTGCTTGGACCCGACCCAATGGACGTTGGTGGGCTAGCCGAGATGAAGTTCATCGCCGAGTATGCTGATCTTCATGGCATCCAGTTCGCTCCGCACGGAATTTTCGGTGGGCTTATAGGACTCGCTGCACAAACTCACCTTGCTGCTGCTCTGCCTGACAACTTCATTGCGTTCGAACTCCCTCAGGCAAGACCTGAATGGTGGAGCGACATCATGGCTGGCGGTGCGCAATTCCCAGTAGTTGACAGCCATATCGAGGTGCCTGAAACGATAGGACTCGGCGTGACGTTCATCCCTGAAGAAGCCAAAAAGTACCTACGTGAAGAAGACTCTGACTTCTTCGACGACTAGAATCTCATCCGCACTAGACGAACAGCTGCTGAGCAGCACACGGAGCTGAAATGAAAATTACTGGCATGAAAGTCGCAATCATCGGGAATCACCCGGTGGTGCGCATCACAACCGACGAAGGTATCGAAGGCATCGGCGCCGCTGAATTAGCCAAGCCGTACCTCAAGCCTATGATCGAGTTCTACCGAGACATGATTGTCGGTAAAGACCCGACGGACGTTGAACGTGTAATGCTCGGCATACGTCGCATGGGCTCGTTCAAGCCATGGGGAGCTGCCGTCAGCGCAATCGAATTTGCACTGTGGGACATCGCCGGTAAAGCTGCCAACTTGCCGATCTACAAGCTGCTCGGTGGCAAGATTCGAGACAAGGTTCAGGTCTACAACGGCAATGTTCGATTCAAGATGAACGGGAAAGAGCCTGAACACTACGCCGAAGTAATGCAGAAGATGAAGGACAGCCCTGAAAACTTCTCGATCATCAAACAGGGAATTGCATTCCACGGCGATATGGCCACCGAAGTTCCCGACTTCTACTACGGCACGCCTTCTACCGGTCTGGGCGGTCGACACCCCAACCGCGGCTTGATGACCCCAAAGGGATTCAAGCACATGATCAAGTGCGTCGAAGCAATGCTCGACGTTCTGGGCGATGACGTTGGCCTAGCGCTTGATTGCGGTCCTGGATTCACTGTTCCTGATGCCTTGAAACTTGCCAAAGAAGTTGAAGGCACGAACGTGATGTGGCTCGAAGACATGCTTACGGGGGACTACACGCCGTACGTCCTCGCCGATCTGTACACGCAGGTCACGCCATACACATCGACCAATATTCACACTGGCGAGCAGATTTACTTGCGTCAGAACTTTGTGGAACTGATCGAACGAAACGCTGTAAACGTACTGGGACCTGACCCTGCTGACGTTGGTGGCTTGCAGGAAATGAAGTTCATCGCTGAATACGCCGATCTTCACGGAATCTTGTTCGCACCGCACGGAACTGTCGATGGCCTGATTGGTCTTGCGGCTCATGTGCAGCTTGCCGCTGTATTGCCAGAGAACTACATCGCATTCGAGCTTCCAACTGGCAAGCCCGAATGGTGGTACGACATTCTCGAAGGCTCCGATAAGTTCGGTGTTACAGATAGTCACATTGATGTGAACGATGCACCGGGACTCGGCATCAGCTTCATCCCTGAAGAGGCGAAGAAGTACCTCAGGGAAGAAGACTCAGACTTCTTCGACGATTAGATAGCTGGCTCGCTCGAATCATTTGAGAACAATCAGACCTCTCGAATGATTCGAGCGTAGAATGCCGCTGCAGAAAATATCTACATTGGCTAGGACCTCGGAGTTGAGATGAAGATCACTGATATTAAGTACGCCGTCATCGGAGAAAATCCCGTTATTCGGATTACTACCGACGAGGGGATCGACGGAATCGGTGGTGCCGAGCGGTCGCGTAACGAGCCGTTCTTCGGTCCACAGATCGAGTATTACAAGAACATGATCGTGGGACTCGATCCGACCGACGTAGAGCGTGTGCTTCTCAGAATCAGGCGCACCGGTGGTTTCAAGCCATGGGGATCAGGTGTCAGTGCGATCGAAATCGCCCTTTGGGACATCGCCGGAAAAGCGCTTGGCGCCCCCATATACAAGCTGATGGGCGGAAAGATCCGAGACAAAGTACAGGTATACAACGGCGGTTACCGCAAACCAGTCGCCGGATACCAACCTGAAGATTTCGCAGCTTCAGCGAAGTACATGAAGGAGCTGCCCCAGAACTTTTCGATCGTCAAGCAGGGTGTCGCATTCCACGGATCGCCAACTCTCAAAGACATGCCTGATTTCCACTACGGGGAGTACATCGCCGACGAGAAATATGGGAACCGCGGCGTGATGACCGAAAAGGGATTCAACATCACCGTTGATTCTGTGATTGCGATGAAAGAAGTGCTTGGTCCTGATGTTGGACTCGCTCTTGACTGCGGGCCAGGAATGACCGCATCAGACACTTTGCGTTTGGCAAAAGCACTTGAGCCATATCACCTCATGTGGTTGGAAGACACAATCACCGGCGACTACACGCCATATGTTCACCCAGAGTATTTCCTACAGGTGACTCCCTACACGTCGACTCCAATTCACACCGGAGAACAGGTGTATCTACGGCACGGCTTCAAGGATTTGATCGAGCAACACGCAGTTGACGTTGTTGGTCCCGACCCGATGGATGTTGGCGGAATTTCCGAGCTGAAGTGGATTTGCGAGTTCGCCGATCTTCACAACATCCAGATGGCTCCGCACGGAACGGCGGATGGAATTATCGGAGTCGCAGCTCTGACGCAGGTATCGGCTGCCATGCCAGATAACTTCCTCGCTTTCGAGTTGCCTTTGGTAAGCCCCGATTGGTGGTACGACATTTTCGAAGGCAGCGAAGCACTTAAAGTAACCGACAGTCACATCACCGTGCCTGACGCTCCCGGGCTCGGAATCACGTTCCGAGCAGAAGAAGCGAAGCGATATCTCAGTGAAGAGCACGCCGGATTCTTCGACGATTAATTTTCGAACTTAGGACAAACGAAAACGCCCCAACGGAATTATTCCGTCGGGGCGTTTTTTTATTGACTATTTCCGACTATTGGCTAGCTCTTGATTCGAGCGTTGCCTGCGATCTCTGCCTGGTTCACGCAGTAAGGGGGCCAGTCGCCCGCAACACCGGCGAGAACGTTTTCCACACTCATCATTGCCATCTTCATACGAGTATCGCCTGTGGCGCTCGCTACGTGCGGCATGATGAGGCAGTTGTCGAGGGTAAGCAGCGGGTGGTCAGCAGGAATCGGCTCGGGAACGGTTACGTCTAGGGCAGCTCCAGCGATTTCGCCCGACTTCAATGCTTCGTAAAGGGCGTCCTGATCGACAACAGGTCCACGAGTTGTGTTGATCAAAATAGCCGACTTCTTCATGAGCTTGAACTGTTCAGTGCTCATCATGTTCGTCGTTTCAGGCGTCAGCGGATTGTGCAAAGAAACGTAGTCAGATCGTTCGAGAATCTCTTCTAGCGAATCGACGTACGTTGCACCGAATTCTTCATCACGTTTGTTTCGGTTGAAGTACAAAACGTTCATGTTGAATCCAGCAGCACGTTTTGCCATCTCGGATCCGATGTTGCCCATGCCGACGATTCCCAACGTCTTGTGATGAATATCGGTTGCAAGATATCCAAGTGGGTCGAAATCTCCCCATTCACCACGCTTCACCATCGCTGGCAGATCGTTTGTGCGTCGAGCCATAGAAGCCAACAACGCAAACGCCTCGTCGGCTGTGCTCTCAGAAAGAATTCCAGGAGTGTTGCAAACAGCGATTCCACGCTCGTTCGCCGCAGCAATATCAATGTTGTCGTAGCCAACACCAAACTCAGCGATAACTTTCAAATTTGGTGCAGCGTCCATCACTTCAGCAGTTACCTGATTAGTGATGTGAGCGTACAGACCGTCAACATCGGCGACAGCGGCGATCAAATCGTCCTGAGAAGGAGCATCCGCATCTTCCCAAATCACTACTTCCGCTCCGCTTGCACGTAGTGCCTGTGCGGCCTCTGAAAATGTTCGGCGAGTTACGAGGATTTTTGGCATGTTTCTTCTTCGGCTTTATCGATTAGTGAATGCGAACGTCGTTGCGGAAAGCAACGGTAACGTAAAAGCGTCGCGAGTGTAGCGTGTCGACGACCTATAAATGAAATGGTGGGGAAGGTGGGAGTCGAACCCACACGCCTGTTAAGGCACATGCTCCTAAGGCATGCGCGTCTGCCATTTCGCCACTCCCCCGTTTAAGGTCGGTCGCTCACTGCGAACAGCTAACTATTGTAGGCAGTAAAAGCCTGTTGAAGCTAGCCCCGTTGCTCCCAACCTGACGACAGTTTGTCCCATCGAGCGTGAAGATCTGCCACCGTGGCATCAGATACTCCAAGAAGTTGAGCGACCATCTCAAGATTCGACTTCATGTGACGAGGCTGCTGTGTTCCAACAATTGTCACATCGACCTCCGGGTGAGCGAATGTGAATCCGAGCGCCAGCCTGATTCGATCGTTCGGATTATCGGTCAACGGGCCTTCATCACTCATCACACCTGCACGCCTGAAATATTCGGCGGCGTATTCAGGAATGTGCTGATATGGAACAGGATCGGCATCAGCTCCCCATACGGCATTGCCGATTGGTCGTTTGATTATCAGGCCCATATCTTTGGCTTCAACATCGGCGAACAAATTCGTTCGAGCTGACTGATCAACGAGGTTAAAGCTGGTTTGTAGCGTGTCGAACAATCCGCTGGTTACAGCCCATTTAGCGTTCTCGTTGTCTCCGCTGTAGCCAACAAACCGAGTTTTACCGGCAGCTTTGGCGTCCTGAAGCGCACGAATCACGTCACCGCGTTCAAGTACTTCGACGGTGCAAGAGTGAAGCTGAACGAGATCGACGTGATCGGTCTTCATCAGTTCCAGCGAACGGTCGATCGACGAAATGATCAGTTCGTAAGTCCAATCTTCGCCTTCGCCTCTTGGAAGATAGTGGCCAGCTTTTGTTGCGAGAACGAACTCGTCGCGCCGCTCAGAAGCCACGATTCCGAGCAGTTCTTCGCTGATGCCGTAGCAAGCAGCGGTATCGAGGAAATTGACGCCGCTATCGAGCGCCTGATTGATAACTTGGCGGGCTTGATCGACATCCGCAATTTCCAAATTGAAACCAACCTCAGAGAGTCCGATTCCGAGACGTCCCACTTCAAGATCGGTCTTGCCAAGTCGTTTCGTTTCCATCGCCATACATCACCAAGTCTTCTCATTTGAACGCTGCCCAAGAATTTATGGTGATCACAATACTCGCTGGCACCGAAATTCGACATGTGCGGCGACGTGCTCTCGCAGGGATGTTGCTACATTGCTCGGTATATTCGTGATTCGCTCGCTTGGCGCGACCGCCTTAGCCAGTCACGAAACCAAGAAAGAAAGTGAGATTCCTTTGAGCGGACCAAATATCGTACTGATGGTCGCCGACGACATGGGCTACGGAGATTTTGGTCTCTACTCAGAAGGCAGGGTTCACACACCAGCCCTCGACGAACTCGCATCTCAAGGGATTCGACTAACCCAGCACTACGCCGGATCGGCTGTGTGTTCACCTTCCCGAGCCGCATTGCTAACTGGCAGGTATCCGATTCGCACGGGGGCAGTCACGCCTCAGGAAGTGCTGGGGAACGACCGGATTGCACTGGATGAAGCAACTATCGCCGATTCGTTCAAATCAGCTGGCTACGCAACCGGAATGGTTGGCAAATGGCACAACGGTGCTCTTGACCCACGATTTCACCCGAACGCCCGCGGCTTCGACGAATTCGCAGGTTTTAGGGGCGGCTGGGCCGACTACTACAAGTGGAATCTCGACCGCAACGGCGTGCTCGAAAAATCTGATGGTCGGTATCTAACCGATGTGCTAGCCGACGAAGCTGCAAGTTTTATCAATCGTCATCAAGCCGAACCTTTCTTCCTAATGATTACGTGGAACGCGCCACACTCTCCATTGCAAGCCCCTGAAGAGGTCACCCAGAGATACGTAGATGCAGGATTTGAGCACGGAATAGCTCTGATTTACGCGATGATCGAAGTGATGGATCGTGGTATCGCCAAGGTTCGTGAGACGCTGCGAGCTGCTGGAATTGAAGACGACACGCTGCTGATGTTCACAAGCGACAACGGTCCGGCTTTCGGTCACCGCTACGATCAGGTTCCTGACGGCGTTTCACTAGATGGAACTCGATATAACAACGGTTTTGCCGGAGCGAAGGGATCGGTTTACGAAGGTGGAATTCGTGTGCCAATGATCGCTCGGTGGGCAAACGGATTGCCACAGAACGTTGAGATTAGCGATCAGATCTGTTTCACCGACTGGTTGCCTACCCTGCTCTCGCTCACCGGTTCATCGCACGTGGGTGAAAAACCAGTGGATGGTCACGACGTGGGGTCTGTCCTCAAAGGCGATTCTCCGCAGGAGCAGCCTCGTCGATTCTGGCAGTGGAACGGCGATACACCTATAGGCGTCACGAACGCTGCGATGCGTCATGGCGACTGGAAATTGGTGCGCCCTGCCCTCGACATCCCGTATGCGTCCGATGCCGATAAGCAGTTGGCAGACGACTACATCGAAAAAGATATCGAGTACAAGTACCACCCCGAGAACATCACCGAAAAGTTCAACTGGCCGGAGCCCAAAAAGATCATCCCCGAGCCACCGACGCCTGAGCTTTACGATCTCTCCGTAGATCCCGGCGAAACGAACAACGTGAGCGCTGCCAATCCTGCGATGGCCAGCAAGATGCTCGCCGAGCTAGAAACGTGGTTCGAGGAAGTCGAGACTGAACGGCAAGCGATAGTGGAGTAGCTTGGGCTAGTTCACATTGCGTCGCCGTCGTTAAGCATTAGGGATACGGACGGCGCAATTGTCATTCTGAACTTGATTCAGAATAGTTTCCAACCGCTGTGATCGTGCAAAGCCGCCTCGTCTAGGCCCGCTCGGGAACGACGATTGTCTCCGGTGTGACCATGATTCTGAATCTAGTTCAGAATGACAATATCGGGGATTCTGTGCGCTTGATATCGCTATTAGAAATCCAGATACGGTTCGTCTTGAACCTGCACGAAATCGGTTGGCGGGTACTTTGCCAGCTGCTCAAGATCGATGTCAGCACCCCAACCTGGTCCGTCTGGCACCGTGGCGAATCCGTCAGTGATGTCGATCGGATTTGTAAGCACGTCCTGATATCGATCAAAGAACGATACGAATATCTCCTGCATGAACGAGTTCGGAATACTCATTTGGAGATGCAGACTCGCCAGCGTGGATAACGGACCGTTCGAGTTGTGAGGTGCGACAGGCACGAAGTAGGCTTCGGCCATATCGGCAATCTTGCGAATTTCTGTGAAACCACCACAGTGACAAATGTCAGGCTGAATCATCCTCACCGTGTTCGTTTCGAGAAGAGGCCTGAACTCCCAGCGGTTGTAAAGCTGCTCACCAGTCGACACCGGAACGTTTACAGAGCGAGCGAACTCGGCCATGGCGTCGATATTATCGTAAAGGATCGGCTCTTCCATCCACGCAATGTTGAACTGCTCCAACTGCTGTGCAGCTCGTCCAGCGCTCCACGGATTTAACCGAGCCCGAACGTCGATTCCAATTTCCATATCTGGGCCAACCGCGTCGCGAACAGCTCGCACTAGTTCAATTCCATGACTGATCTGTGCCGGAGTCGTTGTCTGCGGTCCGCCAAACGGGTAGAACTTGAGCGCTGTCCATCCTTCTTCCTTCAGCTTCAGAGCAGCTTCGGCGTGAAGCTCAGGAGAAGCCTGACGAGCGACCGATTCAGCCGGTACGCCGGGAACGGGTTCAGTTAGGTCTTCGAACCAGCCATTGGCATACACACGAACCTTTTCACGATGCATTCCGCCAGCAAGTTCCCAAACCGGAACATCAAGCGATTTTGCCTTGATGTCCCAAAGTGCGAGATCGATTGCAGCTATTGCCGACATCGAAACTGGGCCACCCGCCCAAGTTACGCGCCGGTAAAGCGAAGTCCAAATCCAATCAATTCTTCGAGGGTCTTTTCCTTCGAGGAATTTTCCAAAGTCGAGAATTTCAGCTTCTAGCGCTGCGTCCTTGTACTGAAGAGATCCTTCTCCCCAGCCTGAAATACCAGCATCGGTATCGATCCGAACAAATAGCCAATTCGTGCCAGCGGTTTTGTGAACTGGCGTAGCCATTCGAAACACTTTTACATCAGTGATCTTCAAATCGTATTTACCTTGTGATTTCTAGAGTGATACTCAGGTGGAGAGTTACGTTACCTACTAGTCAGCTGCAAGAAATTGCAGGCAAACCGGGGCAGGCACCTTGATAGTCGATCCTGTTGGCGTCAGCGTTCCATCGCTCTCGCGCTTGAACGAAACGATTGAATCCGAGTCTTGATTCTCGGCGAGCAAGAACTTTCCATCTGGGGTGATGGCAAAGTTTCGAGGTGTCTCACCCTGTGTCGATTCGTGACCAACAGCGGTGACATTACCTGTCGACTGATCGATCGAGAAGATAGCAATCGAGTCGTGTCCTCGGTTAGAAACGTAAACGAAAGCGCCATCAGGAGAAACGTGGATATCAGCTGTGTGCGTAACACCGTCCCATCCGTCAGGAATCGTGGATTCTGTCTGCTTGGGGCTGAGTGACCCATCGCTGCCAAGATCGTAAACCGTGATGGTGTTACCCAGTTCATTGTTCACGTACACGTACTTCCCTGAAGGGTGGAACGTGAAGTGGCGAGGGCCTTCTCCAGGTGCTTCGTCGACAGTTGAAGCGAGAGACAACTTGCCGTTGGCGATGTCCACGTCATAAGTAAGAACTTGGTCCTTACCTAGATCGCAAACATATGCGCGCTTGTTGGCGTTATCAATATTCACCGAGTGAGCGTGAGCTTCCTGCTGTCGCTGTTGATTCACCGATGAACCAACGTGCTGTACGAAGTCGGAATGCTCGCCAACAGATCCATCGACCGCCAGCGGATGTATCGAAACGCTTCCGCCTGAGTAGTTAGTGACAATCGCCACTGAATCAGTCTCATCGATCATCAAGTGACAAGGGCCGGGACCACCTGTCGATTGCTGGTTGATCTGGGTTAGTTCGCCGGTCGTACGGTTCACGTTGAACGCTGTAATTCCACCAGATCCGTTAAAGCCACTCGATTCGGAAACTGCGTAAAGGTGATCGCCCGAAGGGTCGAGCGCTACGAATGAAGGATTCTCGAGTCCGGTCGCGACCGAAAGCTGAGTTAGTTCACCCGTTTCGCCGTTCAAGCGAAGTGTGTAAACACCCTCGCTACCAAGCCGGGTATATGTGCCGATAAAGGCGAATTGGTCGTTAGCCATGTAAATATTTCCTAAGAGAATAAGAAGTGATTAGTCGTTGATGATTAGATCAGGATCGATCTCGAGTCCGATTCCAGGTCCTGTTGGAAGCGGCATGAAGCCATCTGAATCCACTTCAGGAGCATTGGTGAACATCGAGAACTTGTTCTTGTAGTGACCAATTGGTGGGTCGTGCAGCAATTCCATGAACGGGGCATGTCGCCACGACGCTACTAGGTGCTGGTGAGCAATAACACCGATATTTCCGCCGCCGTGGTGAGGCACAAGTTCCTTATTGTGAAGTTCGGCGAGAACTCCAACCTTGCGCAGGTTGGTCATACCGTTCATCACCATGCTCTCGGGTTGGAGCATCTTGTACGTGTCCATCTCACACATCTGAACGAACTCGTGGAGACCAGGGTTGTTTTCACCACCGGCGATACGCATCTCAACCTTCGCACTTAGTTCGGAGAGGCCTTCAAAGTTGTATCGAGCCAGAGGTTCCTCAAGCCAGTACACACCAAGTTCCTGTAGCTCCAAGGCAGTGTCATACGCCCGTTTGAAGTTCCACATCACGCCCGGCTGCCACGTACCACTACTCTGAGCCTGGTTAGCGTCGACCATGATGGTGAAATCGTCGCCGACAGCATCACGAACAGCTTCGACGATCTTAATGTCGTCGGCCATCGTCTCATTGTGCAGGCGAAGCTTCATTGCTTGCCAGCCTTCTTCCTGCAACGAACGAGCCTGTTCTGCTCGTTCCTCAGGAGTCGAAAGAACGACCATGCTTGCGTACGGGATGATCTTTTCTTTCTCGCCACCCCAGAGCTTATAGAGGGGCATGTCGGCGGCTTTACCGATAATGTCCCACAGCGCCATGTCGACGCCCGCTATGCCTTGATAGTGCATGTTCTGCACGTAGTAGTTCAAAGCTGCTGCGTGATCTTCAACAGCGAATGCGCTGCGGCCAACCAAATATTCTGTTACGCCATCCAGAAGGAGCGGGCTCATGCCCGGTCCGATTCCAGTAATACCGGCGTCGGTGTGAACCTCGGTGTAGGAACCACCACCGATGTCGAATGACATCTGTCGCCCCGGACTCCACGCTGGTTCGATCTTGCCAACGTGTTTGACTGTACGAAGGTTGACGATTTTCACATCGGTGACTTTGATGTTGCCGCTCAATTGATTCTCCTGTTTGGTTAGTCCAAAGCCGGCAAATCATACAACTCTCGTTCGATGTTGTGGCGATGTTTGAGGCGTTTTATATAGAGCTATCCACGCGTACACTGCGCCCAAGTGAATCTCATCGTCAGCCGTTCACCAGCTACACACAGCGAGTGAATGCTTATTCAGAAGGTCTGTATGACAACCCAGAACGCTCAACTTGAACAAGCTGAAGAAACAGTCGACATCTTAGTGATCGGTGCCGGAGCATCCGGCGGAGCAGCTACAGCTTGGCTTGCAGAGGCTGGGTTCAAGGTGAAATGTCTTGAACAGGGCTACTGGCAAGATCCTTCAAAGTACGCTTCGGCTTCCAAGGACTATGAGTTCGAAATGCTGACGAACTGGTCGCCGGATCCCAATAAGCGCCAACTTGATGAGGACTACCCGGTCAACGATAAGAATTCTCCTGTCACGCCTGTGATGTTCAACGGAGTAGGCGGAAGCACGATTCTCTGGACGGCACACACGCCACGGTTCCACCCTTCAGACTTCCGAGTAAAGACTCTCGATGGTGTCGCTGATGATTGGCCAATCACCTACGACGAGCTTGAAGAGTTTTATGACCTCAATGACGAAGTGATGGGTTGTTCCGGAATTAATGGTGATCCCGCCAACCCGCCTCGAAGTCCTCGACAGATGCCGCCACTCCCTCTTGGAAAAGACGGACGTAAGCTCATCAGCGGCTTCGAGAAGCTCGGCTGGCACTGGTGGCCTTCCGATAGCTATGTGAATTCACAGCGATATGGCGAAGGTCGAGATGCTTGCAACTTTTGTGGGCACAATCACATGGGATGCTACCAGCGAGCCAAATCAAGCACCGATCTCACCTATTGGCCTCGTGCGTTGAGAAGCGGAGCAACTATCGAGACCGGAGCCAGAGTTCGACGTGTTACTACCGATGAACAAGGTCGAGCAACCGGAGCTGATTACATCGATTCCAAAGGCAAGGAACAGCATCAGAGCGCCCGTGCAGTGATTATGGCTGCTAACGGAATCGGCACACCGCGCCTCATGTTGAACTCGAAATCCGATGCGCACCCAGACGGACTCGCCAACACCAGCGGTCTTGTTGGCAAAAATCTAATGTTCCACCCGTTCGCGATGATCTCTGGTGTCTTCCCCGAGAAACTCGATTCGTGGCAGGGTCCACTCGGCAATATCGGCTTGAGCCAAGAGTTCTACGAGACCGACAAAAGCCGAGGATTCGTTCGAGGATACACATATCAATTCCAGCGCAGCTTAGGACCGGCATGGATCGCCAAAGGCGGCTTCCGTGATCCTATTCCGTGGGGAGATGGTCACCACGAAGAGCTAGAGAAACGTCTCGGCAGCGTGATGGGAATGGCAGTTATCGGTGAAGATTTGCCCGAAGAGCACAACACTGTCGATCTCGATCCTGAACTCACCGATTCTGACGGCATACCCGCTCCCCGTCTCAACTACACGCTCAGTAAGAACTCACGCGATCAACTAGATCACGCCATCGAAAACGCTAAGAAAGTTCTTGAAGCGGCCGGAGCCGACGACATTCACGTCGATCCGATGATGCGGCAATCAGGCTGGCACTTGATGGGAACTGCTCGCATGGGAGACGATCCCGAAAAGTCGGTTGTAGACAAATGGGGGCAAGCTCACGATGTCGACAATCTATTCATCGTCGATGGCAGTGTGTTCGTCACAGGGGCTGCGGTGAATCCGACCCCAACTATTCAGGCACTGGCGTTACGAACCGCCGATTACATCGTTTCTAATCGACAGGACTTGAAGGGATAGTCCGATGACCACAAATACATCAAATATCAACATCGACAAAAATCTACTTGCTGCAATTCTCGACCGCCTGATACCTGCCGTTGACGACCTGCCATCGGCTGGTCAGATGGAACTCACCGGCGAAATCGTTCGACTCTCAGGACAGCAGGCTCGATTCCAGAAAATTTTCGTCAACGCCATGGAGGCGTTTGCAACAGCCAATCCTGACTTTGCATCGCTGACAGGTGCAGAACAAGATGACGCAACACGGGCGTTCGAATCGGACTCTCCCGAACTATTCGATTCGCTACTGACTATTAGCTACATCGTCTACTACAAAGATGAACGGGTACATAAGCGAATCGGCTGGAGTGGCAGAACACCTCAGCCTGATGGAAACGAGATGGAGCCGTGGGACGAATCCGTTCTAGAAAACATGCGAAAGCGGAAGCCGTTCTGGCGAACCGTGTAATCACAATGAATTACGAAGCAACACCGCCGAAGTTACGAGCAGCTACAAACGAATCATTCTGAGTATGATTCCATAGTTGTATCTATCAAGGCACGAAGCGCGCTAATTTCAAACGATGGATGATCGAAAACGCTCATATGCGAGAACTATTCGACAACAACCCCAAAAAGCTCCCTCCCACGACTAGTCGTGACTACCTCAAGCCCGAGGGTTCATCAATCCAAGTACAAGTCGTCGTGCCCGATGAGTTGGAGCAACTGGGGATAGAACATCTTCTAAAATCTCGGGGAGCGAAAGTTCTTTCGTTCGAAGGTGCCGAACTGGATGATGCGACTTCTGACGTTTCTCTCATCAATCCAAAAGCTGACGTAATCGTGTTGGCCGCAGAAACCAGTCGGGACGTTCGAAACGAACTTCCTCGCCTGATCCAGCTTGTGGCGGATGCCGCGCCAAGCTCAAAAATTCTGGCGATCAGCAGTGTCAGATTCGAATCTGAGAATTCAATTGCGTTGAACACTTCGACTTCTGCCGATTGCGCAACTCTGAAACGCACGGATCGAATTGATTCAGAAGAGTTGTTGAAAAGCGTTCTTAATCTTCAAATGGGCATAAATGAAGAATTGGAGGCTTTGGTTTCAAACGAACAACACAACAGGTTGATTCAGACTGCAGAACGTATTCCAAACTTAACAAGTCGTGAGCGAGAGATTCTTGGAAACGTCGCCAAAGGATTCTCCAACAAACAGATCGCAAGCCAGCTAGGACTGAGCCTTCGCACGATCAACAATCACGTTGGAATGACATTTCTCAAGCTTGGAGTCAATTCAGATTCTGAGATCAACGGCCGGGTCACCGCTACTCTGGCGTTCTGTCTCTACAACCGGGCGATAGTGAAAACACCCGGCGCATCAATGCTGCCAGAATCACCTGAACCAGTGATTGTTTCATCCGTGTTCCACTTCTTCGCTCACAACAAGTCGGCTGCTGAACTCGCCTAACTCTAGGCCTTAGCGGGATGCATTCGAGTTGTTCGTTGAGTAGTATCTCGATCTCATGTAACAAACACCAATTTGTACTGAGGTAAATCGAGTGGAACCCGTAATTCGCAATGAGCAGGACAGCTCCAATCCCTTACTTGGCCCTGGCGACGGTGTTTCGTCGTACGTAATGCTTTACGTGAAACATGGTCCGGGCGAATCGAGTCCTGATCACGTTCACGAATGGGAGCATCAGGCGTTCATCACCGAAGGTGCAGGCATCCTCGTCTGTGGAGGTAAGGAATATCCGGTTAAAACCGGAGATGCAGTTCTTGTACCCGGCGGAATTCGACACCAGTTCATCAATACCGGTGATGTACCACTACATCGAGTGACCGTTAATCCAGTCGAATCGGTCAAGAAGTAGGCGTTCGGCTTGCCGAACGTTTACTGGGCGTGAACTTCAGAGAGCGAAATCTCGCCCTGCTGCACGGTGTATACGTGCGACGCAATTTCTTCGACGATAGCGGGATCATGGCTGGCACAGATAATTGTGCCGTCATAATCGCTCAACGCGCCCAGTAGCTCTTCACGAGTAGCAGCGTCTAAGTGGTTCGTAGGTTCATCGAGTAGAAGAACGTTGTTCGGCTGAACTAAGAATTTGGCGAGTGCGACTCGACTTTTCTCGCCGCCCGACAACATTCTGATCGACTTATAAACATCATCTGATGAAAATAAGAATCGTCCAAGAATTCCACGCAGTGCGCCATCCGGTTGATCCATTGCAGACTCACGAACAGATTCGAGTACTGTCGAATCGAGGTTGAGCGATTCATCCTGATGCTGAGCGTAGTAGCCGCGGTTCGAACGTTCAGACCAGTTCACGTCGCCTTCAGACGGCGTTACTTCACCAGCAAGAATCCGTAGCAGCGTGCTTTTTCCGCCACCGTTGTGCCCAATGAGAGCGACTTTCTGCCCACGTTCTACTGCGAGTGATACATCCAGTAGAGCCGGAGAATCTTCCCAGTCGTGCGATATGGAATTTGCCTCTAGAACGACACGTTCGACTCTGCCCGACGATTTGATCTGGAACTTGGTCGACTTCGATCCGGTCATTCTCTCGACGCGGTCCATTTTGTCTAGCGCCTTGATTCGACTCTGCACCTGTCGAGCCTTCGTGGCCTTTGAGCGGAATCGATCAATGAAATCTTCTTGTCGAGATATCTCTCGTTCTTGTCGATCGGCCTGCACATTAAGTTGAGCTTGTCGCGTGACCTTTGCCTGCTGATACTCGGTGAATGTTCCCGGATACGACTGCACTCGACCGTGCTCTACGTCCAGAATACGAGTCGCAACTTTTTCCAGAAAGTCTTGATCATGAGTCACCATCAATACGGCGCCCGGGTAACCCGCCAGTTCTTGGGCAAGCCAACTCTTGGAAACCATGTCCAAGTGGTTCGTAGGCTCGTCGAGTAGCAAGTGCGCCTCACGACGAATCAGGATCTTTGCCAGAGAAATACGCATTCTCCAACCACCCGAAAAATCGCCACACGGCTTCTCGATGTCTTTGGTTGAAAATCCGAGACCAGTTGTTACTCGTGCAATAGACGAATCGACGCCATTCCCACCAAGAACCCTGAATCGGTCGTGTGCAGAATCAAGTTCTGCGACCAAATCTGCGGCATCGCCGTCTTCGAGAATCAATGATTCTTCAATTTCTTCGATTCGGTGTCGAAGAGTGTTCACTTCGGGAAGCGCAGTCCACATCTCTTCGCCGAGTGTGCGTTCCAGCTCGACATCAGATTCCTGATGGAGGTACGCCATCTCGCCTTCAGAGATGTTCACCTGACCCGCACTTGATGGTTCGTCGCCAGCGATCATCTTGAGGAGAGTGGTCTTCCCTGCCCCATTTGCGCCTACTACGCCAACTTTTTCGTGGGAAGACACAGTGAACGAGACGGTCGAGAGTAAGTCTCGGCCGCCAAACGTTTTAGTCAGATTTTCAACAACGATCATTTAGAAAGAGTAATCCACGAAATCAAAAGGTTGGGGAGCAGTGATTAAAGTGTCTCAAATGAAACGACATCATTGTTAACTCGTTTAATCGAACTATTTGGTTAAACGAGAGCGTTAAATAGAAAGACCGGGCACTAAACCCGGCCTTTCTATTTGCTTTTACTAAGCGAAACGGAACTAGTAGCTCGACTTCGCACCGCGTCGTGCAGATTCAGCCCATGCTTCTGCCAACGTATCGACAGTTACATTTCCAGACTGCGCAACGCTGATAACAGCGTCTTCCTGGTTAGCGAGTGCTTCAGCTGCTGCCGGTATTCGCTCTGCTGCGTCGAGAGGAATCATAATCGCACCGTGAAGATCGGCTGCGATCAAAGCACCTGGCTCAACGTAGACCCCGCCCACGTCAACTGGCACGTTGTATGCCACGCCGTGTACGTAACCGTGTGAAACGAGAACTTCTTTAGCCCAGAACGGGAATCCCATCTCTTCGGCTTCTTTGAGGTCTCGCACACCACCGTCTGTTACAACACCCACACAATCGAGTCCAAGAGCGATGTTGCCCTGGATTTCTCCCCAGTAGGATCCGATTGTTGCTGGGTAATCAAGATCGTGGAATACGATCATCCGAGGCGACGGGATATCTAGGATTGCCTGATAGTAGTCACTTCGTTCAAGCGCCCGAGGCGATTTTTGCCTTGCTGAAATAACACCGGTCACGGCGTAACCAACATAAGTTTCGGTTACTGGAGACTGAGATTTGATTTCAGGTCTCATAAAACCTTCGGTACGAGGCATTATGTCCATCAACTCAAGTGCATTGGCGATGGTTGGAGTGTCGATCTTCCTAAGCTGAGCTAACAGCTCTTCAGACAGTGGGCCAGTCGTGGCACCCATAGTCAGGCTCCCTTGGAGTATTCGCGGATAAAAGAACAAGCGGTTTTGTTACGGGGAGCATAGTACGCCCTATCGTCGGCGATCACACATCCTGTTGGCTGTGCTGAGACTATTTTCGAGCAACAAAAAAGGCCAGTTGAACCAACTGACCTTTTGAATTACGTATGGACACTGCTTAGAAAACAGCGACGTTCCAGTCGACGCGACGACGCTGCTTTGCACGTGCCTGCTGGTCTTTCTTGGTACGTTCCATTCGCTGAGCGTGCTGTAGAACCTGAGTCGCTTTGCGCTGACCAGATTTAGCCCTATCCCGATCGATATTGTTCTCAGCGGCACGAACTGCTTCTATTGCCTGAAAATACTGCACTCGGGCTCGGTCTACTGAAATCGGTTTGTAGTTAAGCATTGGCTATGATTCTCCGGCTTGCTGATGTAACTAATCGAAACTGTTCGTTATTCCTTAATAGTCGCTGCTGCCCTCTTCAATCCCGTAGGTAACGCCACACTCCTTCAACATCGCTAATCCGATATACCCGGTTGGTAGTTTCCGTATGTTCGTCTGGGTACACATCCGTACAAAATTCGAACCACTTGGCGCATTCCAGTTCAACTTCGTAGTTTCAATTATCTTTTTACCCACCTTTAGCACCCGATGTTCATGCAAATTCATTACACAAGGTTTTGTAGTCCAACGTCGATAGGACTAGAATCTCCACGCCCCGGACAACGTAGTTACGAGGTTAAGCCCGATACCCAGTCTCGAATAAGTCCGGAACTCATCGGGGTATATACGGAGATTATTGAATGAACGGAACAGAGTTCATCGCCCAGATCCTTAAGCAAGAGGGCGTCAACGAAATGACTTGCTTCCCGAGCAACGCGCTTATTGAAGAAGCTGCGAAGCAAGGCATTCGGCCTGTGATGTTCAGGCACGAACGAGGCGCCATCATGGCGGCCGACGGTTACAGCCGAATGAACAACGGAAACAAGTTCGGTGTAGTAGCCATGCAGCACGCAGCTGGTGCTGAAAACTCCATGGGTGGCCTGTCACAGGCCTTCGGCGACAACGTCCCGATCCTAGTGCTTCCAGGCGGGTACCCAATCGAACAACGCCACGTCCGACCTAACTTCTCAGCTCGAGATAACTGGGGCGGCGTGACCAAATCGGTACAGACGATCGACACTCCTTCGCAGATCAAAGATGTGATGCGACGTGCTTTCTCTGCCCTCAGGAACGGTAACGGCGGGCCAGTAGTCGTTGAGATGACTCTCGACGTTTGCGCAATGGAAGTTCCAGCAGACGCTCTGAACTACCAGTCGCCTACTGCTAGCAAGTCTGTTCCTTCAAAGACAGATATTCAGGATGCAGTAAAGACTCTACTTGCAGCCGATCGCCCAATGATATGGGCAGGTGCCGGTGTACTCATGGCTCAGGCATCGCCTGAACTCGCTGCGTTCGCTGCGCTGACCGATATTCCGGTGTTCACCACTATGGAAGGTAAGTCGTCGTACGATGAACGACTTCCTCTTTCGCTTGGTGCTGGTAGTGGTGCAACTACAGGACCAGCATTCGAATGGATCAATGAAAGTGATGTTGTAATCGGAATTGGCACGAGCCTTTCGCAGAACAACTACACACGAAAAGTTCCTGCTGGCAAGAAATCGGTTATTCACAACACGATCAACCCAGATGACATTAACAAGGGAACCCCTTCTGACATCGGCCTGATTGGTGATGCAAAACTCACCCTCGCAGCCATGATCGAAGAAGTGAAGGCTCAGATTGGCGAAGGCGGACGCGACACAGGTGTTGCTTCTCACATCGCTACTGTTAAAGAGAAGTGGATGGCTGAATGGTCTCCAATTCTCAATTCGAACGAAGCTCCATTGAACCCTTACCGGGTTATTAACGAGATCAACAAGAATCTCGATCACGAGAACAGTGTCGTTACTCACGATGCTGGTGGTCCTCGTGACTGTATGGTGCCGTTCTACACAGCTACAACGCCTAACAGCTACATCGGTTGGGGTAAGACAACTCACCTCGGCTTCGGCATCCCTCTGATGATCGGTGCAAAGCTTGCTGATCCAAGCAAGTTCTGCCTGAACTACATGGGAGACGGTGCTTGGGGCATGTCGGGTACCGACACCGCAGCAGCCGCTCAAATGGGGCTACCTATCACCACTGTTCTATTGAACAACGGTGGAATGGCTACATATCCAGGCGGATTCCCAACAGCTCGTGAGAACTACAACGTTTCCGCGATGACAGGTAACTACGCCAAGATCACTGAAGGTATGGGCGGAGTTGGACTTGAGGTTTCAAAGCCAGAAGAACTTGGCCCAGCGATTCTTCAGGCACGACAGCTGAACGATGAAGGCAAGACAGTGTTGATCGACGTTAAGTCGAACTACGAGTCACGCAAGTCGTTCTTCGGCAGGTAAGCAAGTTGCTTGTTCGGTTTAGTCACATATGCAGTTTCGCTTGTGGCCTAAACCAGCTTTCGTAAGCAGACAACACCGCCTGAGTGCATTCACTCAGGCGGTGTTTTTCGTTAAGTCCGTTTGCCTGATCCCGAAATCATGGTGTTTTTGCGGCCACGTTGGATTTAGACCCTTTTTATACACTTGGTTCTGAGAAGGAATCGTTCTCAGCATGCGAGTGCCCTCCCGCGGCCAATAGGCACCCTGACGTACCCGGCTTGGGTGTGAATCTTTAGGTAGATTCACGGGTTGAAGCCCGTACAAACCGCGATGTTTCGGTGGTGTAGACACGGCATCGTAATGGTTATCAGCACAGACAGCCGGTCTGCCAA
>JABIFF010000013.1 GCA_018650845.1 Chloroflexota bacterium
ATCTTCAGGGTCGCTCGACACGTCTTTGAATCCGACGAAATCGAAGTTACCAATGAACGCGCCACCTTCTCCGAAAGCGAGGCTATAACCCCATAGAACCCAAACTATACTGACGACACCCATTGATACAAAGCTGTACATCACTGTGCTGACTACGTTCTTACCGCGGACTAGTCCGCCATAGAAGAATGCTAGGCCAGGAGTCATAAACAGCACGAGGGCAGATGCCATTAGCATCCACGCTACTGATCCAGAATCCATTAGATTTCTCTCCCCAAATAAGCTGTTAAGCAGAACTCAATTTGAAATCTATGGCCTAGGTGTTTCCGAAATGTTGCGCGGGTGTGACGCCTCGGTTACACACTGAAAATTGCTTCCAGTTCAATAAAATCTTGGCAAGAATGACTGGCGCGCCGTTCGAAAATGATTCACGATGTTGCCTAATGATTATTGATTCACATTGCCACTCTTGGGCTTACTGGCCCTACTTACCCGGTGTTCCAGATCCTGAAAACCATGGATCGGTTGAACAACTTATTCATCAGATGGATACCAACGGTGTCGATCGGGCGACGATTGTCTGCGCACAGATATTTCAGAATTTCGACAACAACGACTACGTTGCTGCTGCCCTGAACAAGTACCCCGATCGACTAGAACAGTTCGCAGATGTCGATTCAATGTGGTCGGACACGTATCACACATCGGGTGCTGCTAAACGGCTTGAACAGGCTGCTGAACGATGGCCAATGACTGCGTTTACTCATTACGTTGCGGGTGAAGATGACGGTAGTTGGTTCAATTCGCCTGATGGCATCGATTTTCTAGGCACAGCCGAACAGCTTGGCCTTCTAGCGAGCATCGCTATGGGACCCCATCATCAGAACGAACTACGAAAAGCTGTTGAGCGTCATCCAAACCTAAACTTCCTGTTCCATCACATGTCGGGATTGCGTGCGCATGGCGATGACGCACGTGCGAACGTCGAGAACGTCATAGAAACAAGCAAGCTTCCGAACGCGTACCTAAAACTCTCAGGATTCCACTACTTAACGGATAAGACGTGGAACTTCCCTTATAACGACACTCGGTGGGTGTACGAAGAGTGTTACGAGGCGTTCGGTACGAACATGGTGTGGGGATCAGACTTCCCAGTGGTCAAAAAGTCGATGACTCACCTGCAGGCAATCGAGGCATTTCGCACACACTGCGATTTCGTTAGTGAAGCCGATAAGAAGGCCATTTTGGGCGGAACGCTCGAAGGACTTCTCGAGCAAGCTCGTGTCGTAAACAAGTAGAGCGGATGGCCGTTAGTACCTGCGGAGATTAGGCGAAAAGCCCGATTTACTCTACACGGTTCACGCTATTTGACCCTTTAGTACCAGCCCGATAGGGGGTTCACCTATGTCGTTGGAGGCGTACTTGCGATGAAGTAGTGGGAAGCAGTGACCTTCACCGTTTCCACACCTAATAAAACTTCGATGCAATCGTTCGTTAGCTGGTAAAGAAGCAAAGACGGTCACAGCCCATTCAGGACCTAGTAATTTCTAGGTGAACGGTCGAGAAATATTCGACTGTTACAGGAACTACCCGCACGGGGTGGTTGGATTGGTTGGACTCGCACTATATGACGGCAATTGATTGGCGAAATCTCTGGAAGTTTCTCGATTACTCAGGGGATCAGTTTGCCCAAGTGCAATCTAACTCGCTACGAGAACAGTTCGGTGCGATGTCGAACAACCCTGCGATGGCACAGCTTTCCGCAGGCGGCACAGATTTCACTTCAATAGATGATTTCCGAGCTCGAGTGCGCCTAAGCACTTGGGATGATTACTCTACTCATCTCAACCCGAACGATCCGAACTCGTCTGATACATGGGCATACACACAGTTCGGCGCAGGGAACTCGAAGTGGGCTCCGTTTAATCGCCAAGCTCTTGATCACCTCGCCGATTCAGTTGTAGCTTCGATCGGTCTCGCTGCATCTACCGACGGTAAGTCGGCAAATATTAATTACGGCGACCGAGCACTGTTCAACATTCCGCCCCGACCATACTTGGCGGGTCACGTTGGATTTGAGTTGGCACAGAAGTACGGTTTCAAACCGCTTATACCTCTCGAACCTGGTGAAGACATGGAGTTCAAGCAACGAATCTCAGAAGGATTCGCCAATGCTCTGAACGACCGTGTCGATATTTTGATCTCTATGACATCGGTTCTAAAACGTGTCGCAGAACGATTCGATCCTTCAGCGGTAAAAACTGGCGGATCAAGTGGCCTCATCAAGAAGGTAAACGCCAAAGGCGCATTCCGACTTGCAGGTGCGAAGCTCAAAAGCACGTTCACTCAGCACACGATGAAGCCAAAAGACCTTTGGGAACCCAAATCGATTGTCGGTTGGGGTTTGGACACCCGTTTCTACAGCGATCAGATCTCTGATGCTTGGGGTCGACCTCCGTTCGAGCTTTACGCTTCAACTGAAATTGGCGCCATGGGTGTGCAGTTCAGGGAATACGGCGGATTGGCATTAAATCCGCACACATGTTTCTACGAATTCATTCCTGAATCTGAACTAGAAAACGAACGAATCGACCCGAACTACCAGCCGCGAACATGCTTGCTTGACGAAGTCGAGCCTGGCAAATCGTACGAAGTGGTGGCAACCAGCTTCTTCGGCATGCCGTTTGCTCGATACCGATTAGGTCACATCGTTCAATTCACCAGCGCTCACGTTGGCTACGGAAACGAATTCCTATTCGTGGGCCGAGCTGACGAACGAATCGACATAGGTGGTTTCACTCGAGTCGATGAGAGCACGATTTGGAAGGCGATTTCAAATGCTGAACTGCCAATTCGTGATTGGACGATTCGACGAGAAGTCGAAGGCATCGTCCCAGAACTTCATATGTATCTAGAACTATCGAATCCGTACGAGGCGGGTCGACTGGTGCCAACACTGCATCGTTCACTGAAAGATTGCGACCCACTCTATTCAGATCTCGAAACGATGCTTGGAATATGCCCATTGAACGTCACGGTTCTATCTCCGGGTACGTTTGACGCATTTACTGATATGAAACTTAGGCAGGGTGCTTCGTTGGTAGGCAGTCGCCCACCACGAATGAACCCTAATGACGAAATTGTCGGAAGACTCGTCGCTCTTGACCGTGCTCTCGCGCTTACGGCGTAGATTGCAAATTACTTAGCTAACCGACCGGAATTTATGAACGAAATTTACATAGCCCTCCCGTTTGTGCAGTTCGCCATTAGTGCGTTCTTGGGAGTGCTTGTGCTTTTTTCAGATCCCACAGACCGACTGAACAGACTGTTCACGTTGTTCCTGATGGCGATGGCAGCATGGGGCATCACCATCTTCGCAATGCGAGATGCGTTCCCTGATGCATCGGTCGCCTACACCCGTGAAATCTGGGCTCTCGCTGTAATTCCGTTCAGCAGTATTTTCTTCCTGCACTTCGTGCTGCGGTACACCCGTTCCAAGAGCGGAAACCCAATCCTTTACGCCTTCTACGCAGTTGGAATTATTTCGGCTGTACTTTCGTTTGGCGGTTTTACGGCGACTGGAATGGTCGAAAAGTTCTACGGATTCGCTCCCGAACTTGGTTGGGGCTTCCCACTTGTACTACTCGCTTCGTACCCTGCAGTTCTGATTTCACTCGTTCGATTGCAGCGAGCTTCGAAAACTGAAACATCGGAGCAACGACGACAACAGCTTCTACTTCTGAAACTTGGTGTCATGGCATCGGTTGCAGGTGCTACTACTGACTTCTTCCCATCGCTGGGATTAAACGTCTACCCGCTTGGCGTGGTCGGAAATATTTTCTTCATTGCTCTCACCACGTTTGGTGTAACTCGCTACAAGATGATGAACCTTCGCCTGATGCTCCGTCGTGGACTGGCATACAGCGCAGTGAGTTCGTTCCTGTTCGCCGTTTACGGAATTTGTATTGGCGTCGTTCTTCTAGTCACTCGTGACCTCAGTGCGATTGCAGCGCTGCTGTTTGGTGGCGGAGCTGTGCTGATCGTGGGTGTGATGGTTCAGCCAGTGATGCAACGTGTTCAGGCACTCGTCGACAAGGCGTTCTACCGTGAGCAGCACGATCGTATCTCTGCTCTCTCACGACTCAACGAGTTGACCAAAGACATTACCGACTTCCCTACTGTCGCCGAGGGAATCGTTACTACAGTGCGTGAGGCTGCTCAATCCGACTGGGTTGCAGTTCTTTTGCCTTCTCACGATGGCAAGTCGTTTATTTCTGTTGCAGACACTCGTGATGCTGCTCCGCACTTCGAGCTATCTACCACAGGATCGGCAATTTCAAAGATGAAACGATTCGGCGAGATGCTGACGTTCGATCCCACTACTGAAACTACAGAACATGCGACAGATGATGAAGTTGAAGTAAAGCTGTTCGAACAGCTCGAAGTTCGCATGATTGTTCCAATGATCGCCGCCGGAAACCTTGTTGGAGTGCTTGCTGGCGGACGTAAGCTCGTTGGATCGGGCTTCTTGGACGAAGATGCAGAATTTATCAAGACGGCTGCAGGACAGGCAGCGGTTGCTGCTCGAAACGCCAGCCTCTATGCCGCTGCGCGAAAAGAAGCTAGCGAACGATCGGCTCTTGCTGAGCTAGGTCGAGTAGTTAGCTCAACGCTGGATATCGAAACTGTATTTGAACGATGTGCCGAACAGGTACGTGCACTTCTTCCAGCCGACCGAATTTCTATCGCACTCGCCGATGAAGAAGGCGAAACATTTGAATACACGTATGTCTACGGAATCACCGTTCCCGGTTGGGAACGAGGAGCGATGGCACCTATCGATTCGTCGCCACTTCAGCCAGTGTTCGAGTACCACTCGGGTATCACGCTTGGAATGAACGACAGTCCAGGTCGCAAGCCACTGCATCACATGCGAGAGGCCAGCGTAAGCATGGGTCTGAACTCGATGATGGCAGTTCCGTTTATCGCTCGTGGCAAGGTAATTGGCACGCTAATTCTCGAATCACGGCGTGTCAGTGCGTACAGGGGCGAAGAGCTATCGCTTGCTGAGCGAATCGGTGGACAGATCGTGAACGCCATCAACAACTCACGCCAGTTTGTTCAGGCTATGGAGTTGGCAGAAGCGCACGAGACGAAGCTCGTACTCGACGCCGAGAACACTGAGCTACAACGACTCAACGAAGCAAAAATTCAGTTCTTGTCGACGGTGTCGCACGAACTTCGAACTCCGCTCACAAGCATGCTGGCATTTGCAAGCTTGCTGAAGCGAAACAAGGACGACAACCTGACGGAGAAGAACCTCCGACAACTCGACATCATCGACCGAAACGGTCGCCGATTGAACGTGTTGATTCAGGATCTTCTCGATGTATCTCGAATGGATATGGGTAATCTGGCACTTGAGCCGTCTGAGTTCGACATGGTTGAAACGGTCAACGATCTTGCCGAGAGTTTTGTACCAATCTATGAAGCAAAACAGCAGACGTTACACGTGGATATGCAGGGTTCCGAGCACCTTATTTATGCTGACAAGAACCGTGTAGCTCAGGTTCTAACGAACTTGTTGAGCAACGCTTCAAAATATTCACCTGAATCTAAGCGGGTTTGGTTGAACGTGACTTCGGCTGGCGATCATCTTGAATTCGAAGTCCGAGACGAAGGTTTTGGTATCTCTGAAGAGAATCAGAAAGAGATGTTCACAGCGTTCTATCGTGTCGATACCGAGGAAAACCGGTCTATCGAGGGAACCGGTCTTGGCTTGGTGATCGCAAAGGGTATTGTTGAGATCCACGGTGGTCAGATCGAAATGGACAGCAAGGTCGGAGTTGGTACTTCGTTCAAGTTCCAAATCCACGACCTGAGCAACACAGATCTCAAGAACGAAAACGAGCCGCTTCCACCACGTGGAATCGACTCAGCCGAAGCCCAAGCTCACGCGGCGTAATCACGCCTGAGCACGAGCATGCTGCTCTAGCGATTCTTGCGGGCCCGGTAGCGTCCGCCAGCGGCGAGACCTACAACAACGAGCAGCCAAGCACCCGATGTGCCGTCTACAGAGCCTGCAACAGGCGCTGAGCACGTTCCGCTGGATGTTTCTTCCTCGCCTTCGACGGCAAGATCAGCGATGTTCTCATCGAGTGCGGGTTCGATCTCTTCATCAACCGATAGAGGTGCAACCGTCGGTTCAGGCAAATCAGGATCTTCGTTAGCTACATCCTCTGAATCAGAATTACTCGATTCAGGCGGAGATGTTAGTAGCTTGTATTCAGGTGTTGGCTCAGCAACCACAGTTGGCGTTGGTCCCGGTGTGGCTTCGACATAAGGTTCAGCACCGATACTCTCTCGCCACAGATTTTCGAGTCCGTCGATACCGAAGCCATAAACCACTTCCAATGCCCCATCGATACCGATTCCGGTGCCGAGAGTGGCGAGCAGTTCGGCCATTTTGCCTTCGCCGTACTCGTCAATCATGTACTTAACAGCACTACGACCCTGCCCGTAGGCAACAAGTGTCAAATTAGGGTCACCCGGGAACGAACGCAGCCCTTTCAAAGGAATAAGTCGGTCGGTACCTTCTGCCCACTCTAAAAATCGTTCATAAGAGACCGTTTGGTCGAGGTTGCCGAATTCAGCCAAACCCTCGTTGAGCCAGAGTGGCACGGCACCGCTCGAATTGGCGGCACGTGCGACGAGGATGTGTGTCATCTCGTGAGTGGCTGTTCCGATATCCGAACGACCTGCCAGCACAAGCACGACACTCTCAGAATCGAACGCTTGGCCCTCTGTGATCAGTTCTCGACTTGTCGCCAGACTTCGAGCAACGACGGCTTCGATCATCTCGGCGTTGTTGTTGTACAACGTCATAACGATTGGAGTTTCCGTATCGGCGCCGGTTACAGGTCCCATTATTTCGAGCGATTCGATAGCCGCTTCGGCGAGGCGCTCGGCTCGAGTGCGAACAGGCCCGTGATAGAGAATCGTGACAGGTCCTAGCGTGACTTCTTCCCATTCGTAACGAGCGTCATCGAATCGGAAGTGTTCGGGTTCGGTGATTAGTGATTCACCATTGTCAGCGGTAATCTCGAACCAGTATTTGATTGACGTTCCGGGCGGGATGTACCGATCACGACTGTTTGTGCGATGGAACAGTTCGCCGTTTACTAGCGGCCGAGTAGTTTGATCGAGTTCAAGATACGCGTATTGAGTCGTGCCTCGATCGCCAATTTCGAATGTAACTCGAACATCCTCGATACGTAGATCGGATTCGACATCAAGAGTGAATGTCATTCCTTCAGGGAACTGCGATTCAACACTCGATGAGTTGACGATGATCGTCTCGCCACTCTGGGCGTGTGCAGGCGATGCGGACGATATGAGCCCGAACGCGAACAGCACGAGAGCCGCGATAACGAAGATTCGTATCTTGCTTGTAAATATCTGTGGGTAGGATGCGGGCAACTGGAAAAATTTCTTATCTTGCAAATGGCGAAGCTTTTAAAATTTGCTGTACCAATCGTTTTACGCCAAAACAGGGTAGAAAGGATGCACTTTGAGGGCTAATCAGTTTCGATTGCTCGCCAAGCATCGATAAATCGCCATGCTGCACTCAGTGGTGTTCCGATACCGAGAATCCACAGAACTGCCATTGGATACCCGAGAACAAGTCCGGCAACAGTCACCACGATTCTCTCAGGGCGAGTAAGGAAGCCTGCCGTGCCTTTGGCGCCCAACCCTTCGGCTCTTGCCCGAACGTAGCTAACCATCAAAGAGCCACCAACTGCTGCGAATGCCAGGAGCACTCCGGTTTGATCGGCGTCGACTCCCGAGGTGTAGTACATACCCAATCCGGTGAGCAACGCCAGTTCAGAGATTCGATCGAATACGGAATCGGTGAGTGCGCCCCGCTTGCTCACACTGTTCGTTGCCCGAGCGATACCACCATCGAGCAGATCAAACACCGCGCCAACGAGAACAAGAATCCCGCCCAAAACGAAATCGCCCTGACTTACGTAATACGCAGCTACAAGCGCTATCAGCATTCCGATAACGGTCGCCATATCGGGCGATATTTTGAGTGCGACCAGCAACGAAACTGCTGGCTTTTCGAACCATTTGGTTACCGCACCACGTAGGCCGTAGCGGAGAGTTTGAAGATCCGGCAAGTATTTACCAGCCCTGATATTTTGCTGGCGGCACAGGTTGTTGTTCCCGAACCTCGTTGTAATAGTTCAATACAGAATCGGCGACGTGGCCCCAGCGATACTGGTTTACCGTTGCCCTACCGTCGACGGCAAGCTGTGCTCTAAGCGCCGGATTCTCTATGAGACGTTTGATCGCATCAGCCATCGCCGCTTCGTTTTTGGGCTCAAACATTAGCCCCTCTTTACCATCGGTCATTACCGAAGCGAACCCTGGAATATTGGAGGCGACAATCGGGGTTGTAGCCGACATCGCTTCGATGATGATGAACCCAAAACTCTCTTTGCCTGTATTTGGGGCGAGGAAGATATCGGCGTTCTGATAGTAGCCGGGGAGTTCCTCGTCAGAAACTGGACCTGTGAACACAACATCATCGAGCGAACGTTCACCCATGATTCGGTATGATTCTCGATCGGGAACACCGGCGCCCACGACTATCAGTCGAAGTTTTGGATACTGCCATTTGAGAAGTGAATAGGCACCGAGTGCGTAGCGAAGTCCTTTTCGAGGTTCGTTCACTCTGCCTACGAACACCATGTTCATCGCATCCTCTTTGAGAATCGATGGTCGAGCAACGGGATTCGAGAAACGATCTACATCGAGGCCGTTTGGAATAACGGTGTAGTCGCCTTTGAAATATCGATTGGCGAACTGTTTGGCGGGTTCGGAAACTGCAATTCGGCCGTTCAGCCTTATCGCTCCACGGTTCAGAACTTTCTTCCAAAACATGTACCCACGCCCTCGACCTTCGTTAAAGGCGTGGAACGTACCGATAGTGGTCGATGGCGAGAATCGAGATGCGGTGAGCGCGAACATCGGCATCAGAGGTTCGTGAATGTGGACGATGTCGAATTTCTCGTTCTCGAGCATCGTTTTCAGGCGCCACTCGTGCCAGACCGAGAATGAAATACGGGCAATGGAACCGGCGGTTGGCACTGGTACTGAACGGCCAAAGGTTCGTAGATCGACATCGCCAATATCAACAGCGGGTTCGTCGCGGGTGCATGGTGCGAGTATCGAAACTTCGTGACCACGGTCTTGGAGTTCACGACTTAGAGAGGCGATGTGACGTTGAACGCCACCGGGGTGCGCAAAGTCATAAGGCGATACTTGAGCAATTCGCATTCGTTATCCCCCTATCCCTACTGGTTCTAACTAACTCAGGTATGAGTTCCTAAGCAAAATACTGCCAAAACTAAAAGTGCCGCTGGGCCAATATGACGCAATCATATTGGTTTTCCAGCGGCACTATGTAGTTCTTTAGGTTCGTTCTAGAACGAAAGCCTATTCAGCTGAAGGCAACGCTTCTGGGTCGTTACCATCTGCAAAGCTCTCAACGAGAACACGGGCATCGTCGTCACGCATCTGCACTGGAGGAGACTTCATGAAGTAGGCAGAAGCAGGCTCGATAGCTCCGCTAATACCTTTATCCATTGCGATCTTGGCGCTTCGGATAGCGTCGATTGCCACACCAGCGGAGTTCGGACTGTCTTCAACTTCAAGTTTCAACTCAATGTTGAGTGGCTGGTCGCCCCATGAAGTACCTTCGAGTCGAATATATGCCCACTTGCGGTCTTCCAGCCAAGGGACATGGTCGGATGGGCCGATGTGCACGTCGTCAGTAGGAAGCTCTTTTTCGAGCTGCGACTGAACTGCATTTGTCTTCGAAATCTTCTTCGATGTCAGGCGTGATCGCTCAAGCATGTTGTAGAAGTCCGTGTTTCCACCGAAGTTCAACTGGTAGGTCTTGTCGAGTCGAACACCACGGTCTTCGAACAATCGAGCAAGTACTCGGTGAACGATGGTCGCACCAACCTGAGACTTAATGTCGTCACCAACGATAGGTATACCGCGGTCAGCGAATCGCTTCTGCCAATAGGCTTCTCGAGCGATAAATACCGGAATGCAGTTTACGAATCCCACACCTGCGGCAAGTGCCTGCTCGACGTACCACTTTGTTGCCTGCTCAGAGCCAACCGGGAGATAGTTGATCATTACGTCAACTTCACGATCTCGCAAGATGCCAACGACGTCGGCAGTCTCGCCACCTGGAGTTGAGGGGTCGTGGTTTACCTCAACAAGGTCTTCAAGGAACTCACCGATTCCGTCGTGAGTCATGCCACGGTCGACCTTCACGCCCATGTTTGGAACGTCAAAGAACTGAATGGCGTTGTTGTTCTTGGAAACTAGGGCTTCGGATAAATCCTTGCCGACCTTTTCCTTGTCCACGTCAAACGCTGCAACGATGTTTACATCGCTCAGTGCGTATCCACCGAGAACGTTGTGCATAAGGCCAGGAATTCGCTCCGAGTTTTCGTCGATTTCACTGTACTTGTGTAGTC
>JABIFF010000024.1 GCA_018650845.1 Chloroflexota bacterium
CCGTAAACAGGTGGCGCTTGCAAAGTGTTTACAAATCACCACTTCAACTTCAAGTTCATCCTGCCAATAACTGCAATCTCTACTTAGAATAGAACTCATGCCCCTGTAGCTCAGTGGATAGAGCAATGGTTTCCTAAACCATGTGCCGCGTGTTCGATTCACGCCAGGGGTACCACTCAGAACTCCCGCAAAGGCCCCGATATATTTCGGGGCCTTTGCGCGTCTTGCGATTGAACATCACTTCGATCCAACATGCTTGATTTCTGGGTAGCTTCACTTGTAGCCCATCTAGAACCTCAGGATGACTATTTGGGATAGCTTCAGCGTCAAATAAAGAAGCCCACCAGATCTCTCCAGTGGGCTTCTCATCAAACTATTTTCATCGCCAAATAAACGTGGCTATTGCGCCTACTTGCCGTTTGCCTTTTTCCACTCTTCGTACTCAGGTCGAGCCTCGTCAGAAAGTGGGTAGTAGAGACGTAGATCTCCGCCCTGTTCCAGCTTCTGTCGACTGAACTCTTCCCACTCAGCGTGAACTTCACCGGCTTCAGCAAGTTCTTCAGCCAGGTGAATCGGAACAACAACCACACCGTCATCGTCGGCAATGATGATGTCGCCAGGAGCAACGTACGTGCCACCAACTGCGATAGGAACGTTCACTGCATAAGGGAATATTTCAGTCTGAGTGTGGAAGTTAGGTGTAACACCCTTCAACCACAGCCCCAAGCCCTCAGGAGCTTCTGGGTAGTCACGAATGCAACCATCGACAACCACACCGATACCGCCAGCACCCTGGAAGTAAGTCAGCATCATGTTGCCGAACACACCACTAGTCATGCTGCCACGTGCATCGACAACAATAACGTCGCCATCCTTCGTGCCATAAAGTGCATGCCGGTGAAGCTGAAGTTCAGGGTCGGTGTACTCACCGTCTTTGTAAACATCGTCACGTTTAGGCATGAACTGCAAAGTTGCAGCCGGCCCAACAATCTTCTTGCCGGGAGTGTATGGGTTAGGTCCTGGAATGAAGCAGTTTGAAACACCCAGCTTGTTGAGGTCACCAGCTGCTGTTGCCGAACTAACGTGCTCGTACAACTTTGCGATCAACTCTTTGGAAGGTCGCTTAATGTCTTGAATATCTTTGGGGTCTTGCATCGAAATATAAAGTCCTTGTTCTTGGAAATACATCCAAGCGAATTACCTGGAGTCGGCGCATACAGATCGGATTAGCTACGGCTGGCAGGAGACCAAACGCACTGAGCGGCACTGTCAGAACTAGCCCGCCTACATCAACTATAAAAGCGCGACGAGTGAACACTAAACACCGATTCGCCTCTCCGCAAGTAAATACGAAATCTCGTTACCAGCAGTTCAGAGATATAAAGAATTAATACAAATTCCAAATCCGCATATATGTCTCACAATGTCACGAATTAGAACGAAAACTGGTATTTTTCACTCTATTTTCACCGTACGTTTACGATGTGCAATCTGAATAAATACCCCATTTCCCCGTTGAAACCTTTACTGTTAAGCCCGCATTCAGCTGGTTCGGCTCGCGACTGTATCAACGAGATTACGTTTCGTGACGGACGTTTAAGCAGAATGAGAAACGAGATCGTGGGACGATAACCGTATGTAACGGTACTGGATATGTTCAACAATGAGCATTCGATGGGATTCCCACGTACGAGGCTTGATTTATGGGTAAGAAGTTATTTGTTGGTAGCCTGGCTTGGGCGACAGACTCGTCTGGTCTCCGAACTGCTTTCGAGCGATTCGGTGAGATCGAAGAAGCACAGGTAATCAGCGACCGTGAGACCGGCAGGTCACGCGGTTTCGGTTTTGTAACCTTCACTGAAGAAGGTGTAACTCAGAACGCTATTTCAGAAATGAACGGCGCTGAGCTTGATGGTCGACCAATCGTAGTAAACGAAGCACGCGACCAGGCTCCTCGTGGCGGCGGCGGCGGCGGCGGCGGTGGATACCGTGGCGGCGGCGGCGGTGGCGGCGGCGGACGTCGAGAACGCTGGTAAGCCAGCGTTTGTAGTTTCACCAAACTACCAACCGAAATCTAAACGGGTGCAGCCAATGGCTGCGCCCGTTTTGTTTAAGTTTGATTAGCTCCGGGCGTCGTCGAACGACTTGGTCGCCGCTGCAATCTACCCATCCCGTAGCCCCTTCCCGAAGGAAGGGGGACTGATCGCTCTAGCTACAAAATATGCCGGTTGAGCGGAGGTTTTTATCCTCCCTCCCAGAGTGGGAGGGAGTTAGAGGGTGGGAGATTGCGACGCAAAGCCGAGTTACGCAAGTAACGAGCGTGACTAACAAGAAAACCTAAAAAAATAGCCCGCTCTCGGGGCTGAGAGCGGGCTATTTATAAGAAGACCTGAAGACCGGGGCCAGAAATTAGAATCGGGGCGGATTCCTCATTTAGCCTCCAAGCCGCATCACATTTTTTACTTCAAATCCATGACAGCATCGAGTCGAGACGGAAGGCTTCGCTCAACGTTCAACGTAGCTCCATCTGGCGGGCTCAAAGTAAGCGAGAACTTATCGTTCTTATCAAGAATCGTACCGCTCGAAAGAATACCGTTCGCACCGTTTGAATCGGCAGTCCAATACTCAGTAGCCGAGCTAGAAGTGATCAACTCTGTTGTGTCACGAATCAAAAGCCAAACACTAATCTCAGCCTTCTCACCCGTTTCAAGCAGGTTGTCACCGTTGTTAGTTCCTAGCCAGTCAACAGTCCAAGGAACATCACCCATGAACTGGTTCTGGTCGTTGTACGAGACGACAGTCTTGTACTCAGCACCGCTCACGAAATCGGGATCTGTAGCTGCTCCATTAGCTGTGTAAGGAGCAGTCAGGTCGACTGGTTCGCCACCAACAGCGTTCGAAACGATGAACGACACTTTGTAGATAGTGTCAGTGCCACCACGGTCTGCCTTATAAGCAACAACCGCACCACGTGGCTCAAGAGAACTCTTAGTCTCTTGAATTCCAGCAAATATGGTCTCTTTCGACCTCTCTGAAGCGAAAATACCTGTCGATAACACGGTAAATGCAAATACCGATGCAACGACGACAAAGGCGATCAAAATGATCGCTGTCTCAAGCCCGGTAATACCGCGCTGTGACGTTTCTCGGGGGTCTGTTCTAAACATATAGCCTGGCTCCTCAACCGCTCCCGGGATTCTCATATCTAATAACTCCGGTAGGCGTGTAAATAAAGTGGCCAACCCACCGCCGATCCGTCAATTGGCAGTCCGGTGCAAAGGCCATATATCAATAGTTATCACCTACCCAATCCACCTACTGCCCTCATGGAATCGCCCAACCGCTCCGATGGGTTCACTACCAATGTGGGCAGCCACGCGAACGCCTGTGGAAGTTTGCCCGTGCCTCGGCATCTCATTGAGATTGCTCCACACTCTTCCAACACCTGAAGGCAGAAAACAGGGTCACGAAATTGAGCCAACAAACAGCGAGGAGCGGCACGTGAGAAGAGTTAAGAACCGGGATCGACGTTCGAGCTACCAGCCAGGCTGCACATCACACCCAAGCTGAAGCACTCGCAGTGCATCTCTATACTTCAGCGCCTGCTCTTTACCGCACAACGTAACGACGCCCTTACCAGTGTTGTGAGCTTCCAGCATGATCAACGTAGCTTCGGTGGTCGACATCTCAGGAAGAGTCTTTATCAACGCCCAGATCACGTAATCCATCGAGTGATAAGTATCGTCGAACACCACCACCGCCCAGCGATCTGATCTGCCGCCGGAGGTTTCGTGAACCTCTGCAGGTGTCGAAATGCGTTCAGTATCTGACTCAGCAAGCGACTTTAGATCGCCCACGCTGTAGCGCATGACACGCTCGCCGCCCTTGACACCGATGCTCAACGGGAGGAATCTTCTCCGGCAATCATTTTTACTAGCCGGTGCAATCACTCGAAACGAAAGTCCTTCATAAATGCGAATTACCGACATCAAGCCATTCCCAGTATGGGTTGGCACACGAAACCAAATGTTGGTCAAAGTGGAAACAGATGAAGGCATATACGGCTGGGGAGAATCTGGGCTTTCAAGCCGAGAAATCGGCGTCAAAGGAATCGTAGAGCACTACCGAGAGTTCCTGATTGGGCGCGACCCAATGCAGCGCGGTGCTCTCTGGCAAGAAATGTATCGTAGCCAGTACTTCGAGGGTGGTCGAACGCTAACCGCAGCAATTTCGGCAATTGATATAGCTCTTTACGATATCGTCGGCAAAAAGCTCGGCGTACCCGTATACGAACTACTCGGCGGCAAGCACCGCAACTATGTTCCTACATTCGCAACTGGCGGCGGCAACTCACCCGAAGAAATGGTCGACATCGCTCAGAAGATGATCGCCGAAGGCTTCGACTGCTTCCGCCTGCATCGCGGTTACGAAAAGGAATCTGAAGGAATCTTCGAACCACGCGAAGCTATTGCAAACGCTGCCGAAGGTCTGATCAAAGCGCGAGAAGTTCTGGGACTTCGACCCGTAATTGGTTACGACTTCCACCACCGGCTATCCGTCGCCGAAACAGCCTCGTTCTGCCAAATGATGCCCGAACACACCCTCGACTTCCTTGAAGAACCTATCCGGGACGAAACGCCCGAAGCATACGAAGTGCTTCGCACAATGACGAACATGCCGTTCGCACTTGGTGAGGAGTTCGCATCGAAGTGGCAGTTCCTTCCTTATATCGAAAAAGGACTCGCCAACTACATTCGAGTCGATATCTGCAACGTCGGCGGAATCACCGAGGCAATGAAAGTCGTCGGTTGGTCGGAAGCGCACTACATCGATCTAATGCCGCACAATCCGCTCGGACCAATCTGTGTTGCTGCGACCGCACACATGGGAATGGCTGCAGCAAACTTCTCATGGCTCGAAATTCGTGAATCCGCTGGCGAAGACAACGGCTTCTACTCGAAGGAAGTCTTCCCAGTTCAACCTGAAGTGGTACCGGGCAAGGTGACTGTGCTCGACAAACCCGGACTCGGTGTTGAAGTCGATGAAGCAGCCCTCACCGAGCCATTCCAGTGGTCAGAGATGCCACACCTCAAACGAAACGACGGATCACACACCAACTGGTAAGAATCAACCGCCAACAACAAGTCCTCCTTCCTTCGGGAAGGAGTTAGAGGAAGGGTAGATTGCAGCGGGTCCCAAGTCATCCGATGACGCCCGGACCAATTTACGCAATTCACGCAAATGCATATAACAGACGTAATCGCTTATCCAGTTTGGGTCGGCTTCAGAAACCAGATGCTCGTCAAGGTTGAAACCAACGAAGGCATCTACGGTTGGGGCGAATCCGGACTTTCGGGTCGCGAACTTGGCGTAAAAGGAATTGTTGAACACTATCGAGAATTTCTTGTTGGCAAAGACCCAATGGCACGTGGAGCGCTCTGGCAAGAGATGTACCGCAGTCAGTATTTTGAAGGCGGACGAACTCTAACAGCGGCAATTTCCGCAATCGATATTGCACTGCATGACATCGTCGGTAAAAAACTTGGCGTGCCTGTATACGAACTGCTTGGCGGCAAACAACGAAACTACGTTCCGACGTTCGCCACAGGAATCGGCGACACCCCAGAAGAAATGATCGACACTGCTCAGGCTATGATCGCTGAGGGGTTCGATTGCTTCCGACTACATCGTCAGGCTCTAAGCGAAAATAACCGCGAGTATGAGCCACGTGAAGCCATCGCTCTTACTGCTGAAGGCTTGATCAAAGCAAGAGAAGTTCTCGGAACTCGACCCGTAATCGGATACGACTTCCACCATCGTCTCTCTGTCGCTGAAACCGCTTCGTTCTGCCAGATGATGCCGAATCACACTCTCGATTTCCTCGAAGAGCCGATCCGTGACGAAACGCCAGAAGCCTACGAAGCGCTCCGCAAGATGGTCACTGTGCCGTTCGCTATTGGTGAAGAGTTCGCCTCGAAGTGGCAGTTCCTCCCTTATATCGAACGCGGCATCACTCAGTACGCACGAATCGATGTCTGCAACATCGGTGGCCTTACCGAAGCCATGAAAGTCGTTGGCTGGGCAGAAGCTCATTACATTGATCTCATGCCGCACAATCCGCTCGGACCAATATGTGTAGCTGCGACAGCACACATGTCGATGGCATCCGGAAACCTATCATGGCTAGAAATACGTGAATCTGCTGGTGAAAGCAACGGCTTCTACGACAAAGAAATATTCCCAGTTCAGCCTGAAATAGTTCCTGGAAAAGTAACGGTTCTCGATCGACCGGGACTCGGTGTCGAAGTCGATGAAGCATCGCTATCCGAACCATTCAAATTCTCAACCGGCAGTCCACTACGCCGCAAAGACGGATCACTCACCAATTCATAAACACAGCCAATCAATTAATACTAATTAGCAACTAGGCAACAACAATCCCTCTTCCTTCGAGAAGAGGTTAGTCAAAAGGAGATTTCCGGATACGCACAACTGCACATATCGCCTCTGAAGCAAACAATCGCTTCGGTTCCCCTTCCTTTGGGAAGGGGCTATGGGATGGGTAGATTGCAGCGAGCGACCAAGTCACGCCAGTGACGCCCGGAGCTAATCACGCATGAAAATTACAGATGTAAAACCATACGCAGTCTGGGTCGGTCGACGAAACCAGATGCTCGTAAAAATAGAAACCGACGAAGGCATATACGGTTGGGGCGAATCCGGATTCTCCGGTCGTGAACTCGGCGTAAAAGGAATCATGGAACACTACCGTGAATTCCTAATCGGCCGAGACCCCATGAGCCGTGGCGGACTCTGGCAAGAGATGTACCGCAGCCAATACTTTGAGGGCGGACGAACCCTCACAGCTGCCATCTCAGCCATCGATCTTGCCTTACACGACATCGTCGGCAAGAAGCTCGGCGTACCTGTTTACGAACTACTCGGCGGCAAGCACCGACACACCGTTCCCGTGTTCGCAACAACTGCCGGACCTTACGGCCCCGACATGATCGAACAGGCAAAAGAATTCATGGGCGCCGGAATCAACGCCTTCCGACTTTCCTACGACAACATGGATATCCAGAGCGGTGGACTATTCGAGCCACGCGAATCAATCGCTAACTCGGCTGAATGGCTAATCAAAACCCGTGAAGCACTTGGAAATCAGGCGATTCTCGGAGTCGACTATCACCACCGATTGTCACCAGCAGAAACAGCAAGCTTCTGCCAGATGATGCCTTCTCACACACTCGACTTCCTCGAAGAGCCGATCCGTGACGAATCGCCAGAAGCCTACGAAGCACTTCGCAAGCTAACCGACGTTCCGTTCGCTATCGGTGAAGAGTTCGCATCGAAGTGGCAGTTCCTGCCTTACATCGAACGCGGCATCACTCAGTACGCACGAGTCGATATCTGCAACGTTGGTGGATTCACCGAATCAATGAAGGTCGCAGGATGGGCAGAAGCTCACTACATCGATCTCATGCCGCACAACCCACTCGGACCTATCTGCACAGCAGCATCGGTTCACCTGGCAGCAGCGGTACCAAACTTTGCATGGCTCGAAGTCAACATGGAACGTGCTAACGATCCCGACCGCAGCGTATTCACCGAACAGGTCGAATTCAACGGCAGCGGCTACGTCGTCAACGACCGACCTGGTCTTGGTGTCGAAGTGGACGAAAGCAAACTCACGGAGCCGTTCAAGTTCTGGGAAGCTCCGCACCCACACCGCGGAGACGGATCACACACCAACTGGTAAGCAAATAACTATCGTCTCAACCGACGATGAACCTCTTCCCGACCAGAGCGGAGGGATCGTGATCGAATCATTTCGAACGCCATCTCTCCGCTTCGGTCGAGACGAGAAAGTAAATAAGCACACTGTCATTCTGAACTCGATTCAGAATCGGTAGCCAAAGTGATCGATCGTCCGACTCACCTACAGATAGAGAATGCCAACCCGTTGAATGTGATTCTGAATCAAGTTCAGAATCACATCGAATCGTTCATACACCAGTTTGCCGTCTTCGCCTGTTACATTTGGTTCATTCGAAAAAAACCGGCTACTCAAGCGGAAGGCTAACTACAGCAATGGCAGTATCGATCGATCTCAAAGGAAAACGTGGCGTCATTTGGGGCGTTGCAAACCAACGCAGCATCGCATGGGCGATCTCCGAGCGACTCGCCGAAGCCGGAGCCGAACTAGCGTTCACATACCTAAATGAACGATTAAAAGAGCCTGTTGAAAAAGCAACTGCAGGACTCGATAACCCGATCCTGCTCGAATGCGACGCCACCAACGATGAACAGGTTCAGGGCGTTTACGACCGCATCAAAGAAGAGTGGGGCGAGATCGATTTCGTTGTCCACTGCATCGCCTACGCAGAACGAGATGACCTTGGAGGAGACTTCTCCGCAACCAACCTGCAAGGCTTCCGAACCGCACTCGAAACCAGCGCCTACACGCTCATGCCAGTTGTCGGTAAAGCAGCTCCTTTATTTGGCGAATCTGGTGGATCAGCCATCACGCTAACGTTCGATGCTTCGCAGCGTGTTTACCCCGGCTACAACATCATGGGCACGGCAAAAGCAGCACTCGAAAATGAAGCCCGACAGCTTGCTGTTGAATTCGGACCAAGCAATATTCGAGTGAACGCAATTTCAGCCGGACCACTTCCGACTCTTGCTGCTCGAAGCATTCCCGGATTCCGTGACATGACTCGTGCACACCGCGAGCGCTCTCCGCTCAACCGAAATATCAACCACAAGGAAGTTGCCGACACCGCTTTGTTCCTACTAAGCGATATGTCATCTGGCATCACCGGGTCGATTATTCCTGTCGACGCCGGATACGGCATCATCGCTCTTTAGGCGAGCCACAGAAATCAGGCACAGCGACCGATGACAGCAGTTCCAACCGGACTCTCGGCGACACGATCACTCGTCGTCGAGGGCTCCAAGTTGTACAGCCCAACCGGCAAGCCAGAGCACTCGGTGCTCTCAAGCCCGGCGATGATCATGGAAATGGAACTCGCCTGCGTAGAAGCTGTGCAGGGACATGTTGAAGCATCGGTTGGCTTCCACGTCGATGTAAAACACATCGCCCCAACTCCAGCCGGTGAAACCGTCGAAACTACGGCAACGCTAATCGACATTGACGGTAAAAAGCTCCGATTCAAAGTCGAGACAAAATACGGCGAAATCGTAGTTGGAACCGGCACTCACCGACGAGCAATAGTCGACCTCTAGACAAGGCTTATCGCACAGCGCTCCACACGCGTAGTTCCCACAAACTCGTACAAAAACTTCTGGCTGTTGAAATACCGGTTCCGTGTACGGTGATCTAGTCGCACTATCCACAAGTGCAGCGTATCGAGCAACCCCAACTAGAGAGAATCCGTTTTTTCGCTGTGAGCAGTAGCCAGCATCACAAAACCGATCAGCCTTCAACGGCAACCGGCGCAGACCAAGAAACTGCGACTGGCGTAACGTCCTCTCACTCAGATCAGGGCGACGTACTCGCATCTAGCCAAGACAGGCTCTCACCCCGCAACTCACTCACCCTTGCGGAACTATCTACTCTCGGCGCAACAAACAATTCCACCTCCGTATTTCAGAGAAATGCAGCGAGAACCCTTCGCACCGAGCTAGACGTCGATGCCGTAATGATCATCGATTACATCGATGCCTTCGGCGGCAAAGCCATTCGGGCGATCTCAGGAATCGAAAGCGCCGCTCTCGACTCCGAAATCTGGCTGCCAAACTGGCTCTCACCAGTAGATATCAACTCACCACTCATCGCCGTCGATGTCGACCCCGCCGAGTTCACAGCAATCTCTGCAATGGGTGCAACATCTGAATATCGTTCGGCACTTGCAATCGCAATTCCTGGCGTCACCGGCGCTGCAGGCATGATCGTCGCACTTTCAGAAAAGCCCGTTGGTTTCGACGATTCACAAATCGACAAAGCAAAAATGATCGTCAGCATGCTGAGCCTTTCAGCATCGCGATCAAACGCCCTAAACGTGGCAGAACGAGGCGAATCCCAACTCGCTGCCTCGCGACTAATCGCTCGATCAAAAAATACTGATTCTTCCTCTAGCAACAATACAAACGAACCGAAATCGCTCCTCTCCAAGATCGCCGATCAACTGAGGCAATTCTTCGAATTCGACGTAATCGCTATTCGTGTTCAAGCAGACGACAAGTTCGTGACCAGTGAAGCTGTGAGCCTGAACCAAAGCCACAACTTCACCGTGCCAAGCGCATCAGCGGATCGTGACATATCGTCCAACGCCCGACCTATCGAGGCACGAGCTGCTGAATTTTCTGTAGCACTCGCCAACACGAATCACCAAAACGACAATGGCGCACGACAATCGCCTGAACTCACTTGGAAATCGGTTGGCATTGAGTCCGTTCTCGCCATTCCCGTAATCAGCTCAACCCAAACCGTTGTGGTTCTCGGATCGACTCGATTCGCCGCGTACACACACGAATCGGTCGCAGTCGCAAATCGATTCGTACCTGCCTTAACCGCAGCCTTTGTTGGTGGCAGTTCTGCACCAGTAGAAGCCGTATCTCGCCACGAAACCGTGGTCGCTGCGCCTGAATATTTAGAATCTATTGCTTCAGCAACCGAGCTTGTTTCTGCCTGCGGAGTCATCGCAACTCAAATCACCAACCGCACCGGCGCCACACGCGTTCAGGTCGGCTTTATCGATGATGAGTCAGGCAGGGCGAATTTAGGATTCGATACAGAACCTTCCGACGATCTTTCTGACATGGCATGGATAGCTCCAGAAGAAATCGAACGTTTGGACGAGATCGATTCGGAGCATCCTGAATCCCAGCGATATTCAGCAATACGCACTGCAATCAAAACAGCAGATCGAACAATTGGGTATGTGGAAGCCACTCGCGATGAATCAGGTTTCGACAACGCCGATTTCGCTCAGATCAAAGAAATCATCGCAGCCTGCTCCCACGTTGTTGCAACTCTAAGGCACCTCGAACAATCTGAGACGACGCTGAACAAGCTCGAAATGCTTCGCCGAGTTACCGAGCAAATCCGGGCTGAAAAATCTGACAACCCAACTAGCAATCCTCGCATCGCATCGCTCATTCGTAATCTGTTCGATGCCGACTGGATTTACTTCGGCAGCGTCGACCACGAAAACGATCACTCGACGACTGAGATTACAGACGGACTAAACGTTCCCGAACTCGAACCCGGCGTACGAGTTTCTCGGCGTTCACTCCTGATTCCTTCGACACTGGCTGTTTCGAGCCCAGTAACCATCGATCTCGAATCAGCTGCTCCGGGCCAACGTGCAGCCGGAAGATGGATGTACCGTGCTGGTCTCAGGTCGGCAATATGTGCACCCCTCCGACTCAACGGTGTCGTCACTACGATGTTCATGTGCGCTTCTCGAACCCCAGCCGGATTCGGTTCGCTTGAGAAGAAAATGGTTGCAACCATCGCATCCGAACTAGAAATTTCACTTGAACGCGCGAACCAACGAGAAATCACTCCGAGCGAAGGCAAAGGTTCGGCACAGATCGTCCTTGAACAGCTCGGCCCTAACCTAGAAGCCATACTCAACAACGCTTCGGTGCTTGTACTGACCGTCGGCCAAGACGGCATCGTAAAAGACGTTGCAGGTCGAGGCATCGAGGGGCTCAAGCTTGTTCCAGAACGTCTTCTTGGTAGGGATTTCATCTCGTACTCTCGAAAAATCGAAGGACTTGAAGATTCACTTAGCCGAGCCCTCAAAGGCCACTCGGGCAGAATTGAAATCGAGGTGTTTGGAACCATTCTCGACGCTTGGATGGAGCCAAATCTCGATCACAACGGTGAAACCAGCTCTGCAACCGTAGTTGTTTCCGACATCACGGATCGGGTGAGTGCTGCAAGAGCCGAAGCCGCTTTGATCAGCCTCAAAGATGAACAAGACCGAGCAACCAAGTTCATTGTTTCGCTATCGCACGAAATGAAATCGCCGCTGACCACAGTGGTCGCTCTCGCCGATCTACTTGGCATGAACGACCGTGGAAATCTGCATCCCGATCAGATCGAACGAATCAACGTCGTTCAGCAAAATGCCGATCGTCTCACGCTACTGGTGAACGACTTCCTGAACATCTCGAAAATGGAAGCTGGAACGTTCGAATCCAAACCGGCAAAATTCCAGATTTCTGAATTGGCCAGCGATCTCGCCACATCGTTCGAGCCAATTGCAAATGGTCAGGATCACAAGATTTCAGTAACCGCTCCCGATGAGCACCAGTTCGCTACTGCTGATCGAGAACTACTCAGGCAAGCGATCATGAACCTGCTCACCAACGCAAGCAAGTACTCGCCTGCGAACACGAATATCTCTCTCGATATTTGGGTCGACGAGCAAGACCTACGAATCACAGTCACTGACGAAGGCCCTGGCATCCCTCACGACGAACGAGATCGTGTTTTCGAGCCATACAGTCAACTCGATAACCCAGACGTCCCTGGAACGGGCATGGGGCTTGTAGGCAGATAGTCGAACTTCATCATGGAAAAGTATGGGTTGAAGATGGCCTAGGTGGCGGAACTTCGTTCGCTATCTGGCTGCCAGAGTCGATATCACATAGCTAGTCAGCTCTAGTCGGCCGACGTATCTCTATCCATCGGCTCAGCATGCATACCCTGAGTTTTGAACTCAAGTAACGCCCGAACGATATCTTCTCTCGTGATGATTCCCACCACGTAGTCAGCGTCCATAACGACAAGCTGATTCAATCGATTACGATCCATCGAACGCAATGCGTCTCGGAACGACTCGTTTGTCGAAATCACTCGTAGGCTGTCGGGATTCATAAGCTCACCGACAGATATTTGGCCTTTATGTTCTATCGGCACCTGATCAAGATCTCGGCGTAGGACAAATCCGATCAGTTCACCCTGCCTCCCGACCGGCATCGAAGTCAGCGGATCCTCAGGCAATCCCTGATGCGTCATCTGCTCAATAGACCAGCTACTCTCGATCATTGGCGGCATCGATCTAGTTGCCACACCAACACTGAATCCCAAGTGGTCTATCGACTCAAGATCAGATTCCTCCAACTGCTTCGCCTGCTCGCCAGCAATTTCACTGCGCGCCGACGTCATCAAGAAATATCCGATCATCGCGATCCAAATTCCGCCAGCAATGTCACCGCTCAGAATTTGCCAAGCACCCCAACCAATCAACGCGTAGAAGACGAACTTTCCAACGATATACGCAACTCGAGTAGCGCGTTTTGTATCGCCAGTGAATCCCCAAACTGCTGAACGAAGCACTCGCCCGCCATCCATCGGATACCCAGGCAGCAGGTTGAATCCTGCCACGAGCAAATTCATCCAGCCCGTAAAGAAAAGAACTCCGTGGTACAGCTTCACATCGTCCTCGTAGATCGGACCAAATTTGATCCACCATCCAACAAGCACAACACCGATCACCAACGAAACCGCTGGTCCGGCAAATGCGATTAGAAACTCGTTACGTGGCCGAGAAGCTTTGCCCTGAATCTTCGACACCCCACCAAACAGCAACAACGTTATCCCATTAACTTTTAACCCCTGAGCCAAAGCCACTATCGAATGCCCAAGTTCATGCGCTAGAACCGAAGCGAACAACAGCAAAGTCGTGAGCAGTCCAGCCGTCCAATACTGCATGGTCGACCACGACCCGAAGAAAGATGGATAGGCAGCAGTCGAAAGCGACCAAGTAATGATCGCAACCGCGATTAGCCATGTCGCATTAATGTCGACAGGGATGCCAAGCACCGTGAAAAGTTTTATCGAACCGCGCAAATTTCAGACGACTTTCGTGAAGTTATCGAATCAATAGTAAAACGTGCTGTAACCCTATACGGATGCACTCATCATCGTCGATCCAGCGACCACAAAGTTCAATAAAAACACTTAACTGCCCTTCGCAAGTGCAGAAGTATCCCGAAGCAGGACTATCATGCACGAATCCTGAACGGCGACTCCCGAACGCAGACCGATAAGAATGTACGAACTAAATTCCTGTCCTGAAATATCCCGATGAAATCCTTCAAACAACCCTTCTACGGTTGGTGGATCGTCGGAGCGGGCGGAATAGTCCAGTGGTACACATCGGCAATATTCTGGCGAGGATTTCAGGCGTTCGTTCCGCCCATCCTAGAAACTTTCGGCTGGAGTAGAGGCGTCACCGGAGCCGCAATATCTCTCCAGCGCGGTGAGAGCGGAATGATCTCACCATTCGTCGGGGTGCTTCTCGACAAATACGGCCCACGCAAGGCAATGGCGTTCGGCGTATTACTCACCGGCAGTGGCTTCATATTTATGAGCCAGATGCAATCTCTCTGGCAATTCTATGTTGCCATTGGGCTGCTAACGCTCGGAATGTCGTTCGGAACATTCATCGTATTCGTAGTCACGGTTGCCAACTGGTTCGTTAGAAAACGAGCAAGAGCCCTCGCCACACTGATGTCATTTTCAGCCGTTGGCGGACTAACACTGCCGATCCTCGTAACCTCAATCGACACTTTCGGTTGGCGTGAAGTTTTGATGGCGTGCGGTATAGGTTTCTGGCTCATCGGATTCCCTGCGACGCTCGTAATGCGAAAACGCCCAGAAGACCACGGCATGCTCCCTGACGGCGGTGTCGAAGTCGATGACAGCTCAGATGGCAGCAAGTCGGGCCGCCTCGCTACAGCACGAGAGCATGCCATCACGATGCGTCAGGCGATCAAGCTTCGCTTCTTCTGGCAACTGGCAATCGTTACAAGCCTCGGACAACTAGTTAGCTCCACCAACCTCTTCCACTTCGCTGCGCTCCTTGAGTACGGCATGACCGCGGCCCTAGCGGCTTCAGCTGCAGGAGCCGTCGCAATTGGTGATCTAGGAGGTCGTGCAGGCATAGCAGTACTCGGCGACAAATACGACAAACGAAAAATGCTGACCATAGCGATGATTATGCAAACGATTGGTGTGGCCGGACTCGCCGGAATTAATGCAGAAGTACTTGGCGTGAATCTCGGACTGTGGCCACTTCCGCTGTTCGTAGTTTTCTTTGGTCTCGGATTCGGTTCGTCCATACCGCTGAGACTATCTATTCTTGGCGATTACTTTGGACGAGCGAGCTATGGATCTATAGTCGGACTAACCAGCTCGGTAAACGCCCTGTTCGGGGCTGCAGGTCCTGCACTTGTAGGACTCATACGTGATATCGAAGGCAGCTACCGACTCGGGTTCACGACTCTCGCCGTGATGCTCGTGATTTCGATACCGCTTGCTATGGGACTCGAACCAGCGAGTCGTGTAGCCGCGCAAGCTCGCCGGCTAACACGAAAAAACTATCGAGACCGTAATCGCTTCGAATCTCCTAGCTAAGCTAGAGAAACCTCGAATCAGGCGAAAATTTCTAGCGCCTAGAACGGCTCGAAACTGAAATCGAACGAGCCGTGAACGCTCCACCCGGCCTACTCACCAACACCGCAACAACTACTTCGCCAACCTCAGGATCTCCACCGCGAATATTTGTATCGTCGGTAACGGTGAACACACGACCGTTTATCACCCAGCGATTCCCGTCAATGGCTTCGATCACGCCAGAAATCGACAACTGAACAGTAGGTGCTTGATTCTCGCTACTGTCGTCGACTTCATCGGCTCCGATCTTGATCTGGAATTTGATCGAAATAATCACACCCTGATCCGAATCAATCGAATCGCGAATAAACAGTACTTCTGGAATTAGCGCGCTGTAAGGCTGTGCCCGATACCAAGCTGAATCGATCAACTCGCTCACTTGGCCCAAGCTTTGAATTCGACGACCATTGAGATGCATTGTTGTTCCAGGTCCCACCCACAGTTCGAACTTCCGGCCATCTGCAAGCTCGGCTCTAATGAATCGGTCGTTATCCGAAACCTTCAGCAACGTTCCACGTGACTGAATGAAATTATCTGAAACAACCGAAAGCTTTTCGATCACGCCAGTCTCCAGAACGTAGAACACGAAATCGACACGATCACCACGCTCGATTTCTAGCAACGATCTGATCGGAAGACCGTCCTTTAGCAAATTATCGCCAAGCGGTGTTTCTGGCATTTTCAGCTTGATGAACTGCGTGTTGTTCGATCTGCCTGAAACAACCGTCAACCTACCTTCAACGACATTCACCTGGGTAATAATTCCCGAAGCTCGACCTACTTTTGGCGACTCGATCGAAATAACCGTCGCTACGTTGTAGAAAGCCCCATTTCTTCCAGCAACTGAATACACACCACTCACGATATTCATACCGGCGATCACGGCACCAAACTTGACCCTGCGTTCGTCAACGATCACCCATGTATCGTCGGTTACGAGAATGTTCAGCGACTGACCATTGTCACCAGTCACTTGCAATCTTTCGGGCGCTCGACCAATTCCGGTTACCGTTCCAGAGAATTTCACATTCTTTCGAGCGACAACTACAAGCCGAGTTAAATCTTCCGACTCAGAATCAGATCGTGTGGCATCAACAACCAGATCCCCAACCTTCACATCTTCGAAATCAACCTGATCGCCATTCCGCACCACAGGCACATCAGCACCAACAATCAGTCGGATCAATGCGCCATCCGTAGGTCGAATAGTTATCGCTGGAACATCAATTTCGATGGACTCAACAATTCCAGAAATATGATCTTCCGTGGCAGGAGCCGAAGACCTAGCCCGAATAGCCAATGCACGCAGCGTCACATCACTGCCAGTGATATCTGAGATAGCCCCATCGTCAGACGATTCAAACTGGATATCGACAACCTGACCGGCGCCTAGACTCGATATCGACCCCGACCGACCATTGAGTGTAATTTCCGTTTGGTCCGTTACCTTGGCGGTAACTTTCACGCCAATTTTCTCGTTCGCTGCGATAACAATTCCAAGGGCATCCTCAAGTGAATCGTCGAGCTCTACAAGAGTAATTACTCCATTGAACGCTCTAAGAGATTCGTGCTCGAGAACAGCCTCTAGCTCTTCAACCAACCGAGGTTGACGCACTCGGATTTCGTTGGCAGTTCGAACATCGCCATCGATCGAATACTGAACATCTAATTCACTACCCGGATCGATCAAACGGCGAACATCGCTTAGCAACTGCGGATTCTTTGCGTCTCTTGAAATTTCAAGCAGAAGATCACGTGGAAGAACGACTTTTGTTTCCTCTGGATCGTAAGTGAAGTCCACTGAGAACGGATTAGCATCCTGTTCTCCCTTTGGAACTATCGTGAACTTTGCCAACCCGATCTCGTCGACCAGCCCGCCTGAAATTTTCAGTCGAGGCTGTACCTCGCCACGAGTTCGAGCTGTGGCCTCGTATATACCTTTTAGCTCACGGAAACGTTTCTGAATCTCTTCAAATTGCGCAGCGGCCTGATCGAGCACTGATTGATCAGCACGCCCCGAATCGACCACACGTTTCAACGCTCTTGCCGCATCGTCCAAAGCCGATAAGTGCTGGCTTCGTGCAACAATCGCTATCTCTGCTAATCGTGCGGATTCAGCCTTATCAGCAGCACTGTCTTGGGCCTGCTGGATACGCTCGACTGTCTTGCTAGTCAGTTCAAATCCGACTGCAGTGAAAATTCCGCTACTGCGATCAAGACGCGCAACCATAGTTATGCCATCGCCTATCGAAGGCGCATCGATACCGGCCGGAATCAGTACATCTACCACTCCAGCGTTGCGTGTTTGGATAGATAGTCCATCTTCCGATTGACCCGTCACTACACCAACAAGATGCTTGGTAACTGGCTGGGTATTGGCAACCCTCACTAAAGCTCTCAGCGCCACAAGCTCATCGTCAGCATTACGGGTAGCTGTCGATATAACCCTATCGCCTTCTTCGACTTCGCCAACAGTTGCCTTGTTAGATCCAATCTTCAATTCAGATTCTGAGTTGAAATTCAGAGTGACAAGACCGGAGTTGGAAGCCACAACGATAGCGTTAGGGGCGCGAACTTCAAATGCCGTGCCAAATACAGCTTCAATATCGGCAGAACGAACTTCAGCGCTGGCGGTGCCAGCCGTACCAACCCCAAAAGCGAACAACATCAATGCCAGCGCCATAATGACAGCCGCGCGTGTACGCAAAAATTGGACAGCTAAGTTTTCAGACGACGTAAACATACGGTGCGTAGGGGGAGTCGATTCAGGTTGCCTTCGACCTATAAATTCTGCACCAATCGTAGTTACGCCTTTGTTACTACTTCTTGACCCAACAAACGGTGTGGCCACTATGCGGAGTAATGAAATCATGCTGCATCATCCGGTGGAATCGAAATAATCGCTAACGATGAATAAATCTCGCTGCCATCCAAATTACTGGCAACTACGTCTACAAAATTCCCGCCTGGTTGCAACACCAGTGTCAGTTCAAAAGTTCCGTCAGATTGCACTTCAACAATCACATCATTCACACTGACAATCGCATCAGCCGAAGTGAGTCCCCGCAGCAGTACGGTGTCGCTGTAGACAATACTTTCATCTCCTATCCCCTCGAAATTCAGCGCCAGATTGAACGTACCCGATGAAGAAGTCGGCTCCACCGTCGTGTCGACAACTTCTATAGGCGCCGCTGTTGGGCTAGGAGTAGCAGGAACTTCGGTAGGAGACGGAGTCGGCGAAGGTGGAACAGCAGTCGCAGTCGGCGTCGGCTCCGGAGTAGCTGTAGGCACAGGCGTAGAAGGAACTGGCGTATATCTAGCTCGACTCTCAACACAACCAGAGGCGAGAATTAGCAATAAGCCGAAAATCAACATCGTCGAATTCAAGCGAATTACGCGAACTTTTCGCAACGGCGATCGACTCATCATTGCCGCCATCATTTGACCGCTGATTGCCTATTGTCGAGAGGCAATGAAAGAGTGAACGTCGTCGAATGCTCGCCAGATGAAGAACCATTGGCCTGTTGCGATTCGACTAGAAGTTCACCGCCGCATCGTTCGGTAAGCGAACTCGCGATGAACAGTCCCAAACCAGAACTCTGCTTCTCGCTTCGAGCCGAAAGCTCTGGAGTCCACCCTCGATCGAACACGTGAGCCAAATGAGATTCCGAAATACCGTTCCCATCGTCCCACACCCGCACCAAGAACGAATCTTCAGAACGTGTGAGTCTTATCTCGACATGACCTTCAGCAAATTTCGTTGCGTTGTCCACCAAGTTCGTAATCACATGATCAAGCGCCGAACCATCGCCATAGACAAGGCCGAATTCGCTTGGCTCACACCACCAAACAAGCTCCAACCCACGCTCACGCGCTATTGGCGTGTATCGATCTGAAACATTGCGAACAATCGCTGCCGCATCGACAGGCTCAACTGCCAGAGCTGCACTCTCGTCTTCAAGATCAACTAGAACCCTAACGTTCTCAATCATCAATCTGAAGTTTGGCGCCTGATTTTCAATCTCGTCCAGCAACTCCGCCACCATGTGGGGCGTAACTTCGCCCGTCTCATTTAGGAGAGCACGAGCTTCTCGCTGTTTACCGAGAATTCGACGAAGAGGGCGGCCCATGTCATGGGCAAACGTATCGAAATAATCCTGAGTTACTTGGCTCCATGATCGATCATCAGGAACCACGTTTGGTCGACTCGCTACGTACTGCATGATCCCGAACGCAATCAAAGCGCCAAGAACGAAAATTCCAGCACCGACATACGCAACTGGCTCGATGTACCACAGCGTTCCCGAAGAAACCGATTCGCCAATTAACGGCGAAAGCAAAATAAACAGCAGCCCAATTACAGCCACTGCCAATCCCAGATATTTCAGAATCTTTAGCGTTTGATAGCTCAAGCAGCAAGAATCCTAAATTGCATCCACTCGTTCAAAAATTTGCCTAGTCGCCCGGGTTGACTAAGCGATAACCACGATTTCGTACGTTGATAATTAGCTCGTTTGCGCCAAATTCTCTCGAAACGGCCTTACCGAGCGAAACTTTCAGCTCTCTAATTCTCACCCGCAACGAAGCACGAGAGTCTTCACCCTCGGAGAAACGTTCAAGTCGAGAAAACGGCACCAACTCACCCTCAGATCTATACATCGCTGAAGCCAATTCATTCAAAATTTCAAGCTTCATGCCCTGAATCTCTCTGATCAATTCACGCCGACCGTCAGCGATGGCATAAACCGCAGCATTAGCAGCATCCAACTCGAACAACGACCCTATCTTGATAGTTTCAGGCGCACTACCAATCAGCCTGCGCAAGCGCAAAACCACTTCTTCAGGGCTAGCCAGTTTGTCGATGAAATCGACTGAAGCACTAACACTCAAGCTCGCACTCACTGCCGTATCTCGGTACGGACCTTGCGTGTACTGAGTAAACATCAGCACCGGCATAGCATTGTCACGTTCGGCGATTTTCTTGAGAATTGAAAGTCCCTTGAAGCGATCCGAATCGTACTCACCAAACCGAACGTCCAGCAAAACTGCCGAAGGTCGTTCAGTCTCCATTGCAAACAACGTCTGTGCCTCGTAATCATCGCCAGTCACGTGCGGACCTTCTGGTGCGACAACAACCGGCTTAAAACCGTCTGTTTCGAGACGCCGTAATACTGAGCGCATGAGATCAGACATGTGCTCATCATCAACTACGAGTATTTTCTGGCCACCACCAATGGTTTTTGAAGTCAAATTGTCTCCTGCGGCTGCCTACCGAAACTCACCGACACTCAAACGATTATTACTATCAATCAATTGTGAAGATCGGTATAAATCGACTCTATCACTCGCCCGTAAATAAGCCCTTCACAATCAAGACGACTGATTTGAGCAATATGTTCCATTTTCGTCAGCCAATATTCCCAAACAATTACGCCTGAATAATCTGACACGAAAACCAAACTCACACCCAAAATGCGCTATCTTGGGGTCGTAAAACCTTTTCTGGGGTCGACTCGTTCTTTAGGGAACGCTATGCTCCCATGGCCGCACTTTTCCACCCTCAATTTCCGAGAAATATCTGCCTGTGACCGACCAGTTCGTCCACCTCCATAACCACTCCGAGTATTCACTGCTCGATGGGTTCAGCAGATTAGACGATATGGTCAACAGGGCGGTAGAACTTGGGCAACCCGCTATTGCCCTCACCGACCACGGAAATCTTCACGGCGCAATCGGCTTATATCAATCGGCAACCAACGCTGGCATCAAGCCAATCATCGGTGTTGAAGGCTACGTAGCAGATGGCGCTCGGGATGAACGAAATCCCCAAAAACGCTTCCCGTTCCACATGACACTACTGGCTCAGAACCGAGTCGGTTATCAGAACCTAATGAAGCTAGTGACTGCTTCACACATCGAAGGCTTCTACTACCGCCCTCGAATGGATCGAGAAATCCTTGAGAAGTATTCGGAAGGGTTAATCGTTCTCTCCGGATGTCCTTCTGGCGAATTAGCTCGCTACATCAAAAACGGCGATATGGACGCCGCCAACGAAACTCTCGAGTGGTACGGCAACGTCTTCCAAGACCGTTACTACCTCGAAATGATGATGCACGAGCACGTTCCTGAGCAGGCCGAGATCAACGAAGCCATCATCCAGCTCAGCAACCAAACCGGCTTGCCGATGGTTGTAACGAACGACTCTCACTACGTACGTCGCGAAGATTCTGAAGCTCAGGACATCCTCACCTGTATTCAGACCAACTCCAATGTGAAAGACCCAAAGCGTCTGCACATGGAAGACACCTCGTACTACCTCCGCAGTGCCGAAGAAATGTTCGCCGAATGGTCACATCTTCCAGAAGCTTTGGCGAACACGCTGAAGATCGCCGAATCTTGCGAACTCGATCTCGAATTCGGACAAACCCTCGTACCTCGATACTCAACTCCACAAAACAAGCCTTCAATGGATTACTTGAAGGAGCTTTGTCACGAGGGTCTGAAAAAGCGATTCGACAACAAACCTAGTGAAGAAGTACTAGAACGCCTCGACTACGAACTAGGCATCATCGAAGAAACGAAATTCGCTGACTACTTCCTAGTCTGTTGGGACATCTTCAACTTCGTAAACGAACGCGGAATCCTCTCTGCAGTACGTGGATCAGCAGCCGCAAGCTTGGTTCTTTACTGTCTCGAAGTAACTCAGATCGACCCGGTTGAAGCCGACCTGTTCTTCGAACGATTCCTGAACATCGAACGTCGCGAGATGCCTGATATCGATATGGACTTCGCCGACGACCGTCGTGCGGAGGTCATTAAATACTGCGTCGATCACTACGGCAGCGATCACGTCGCCCAAATCGTGACATTCGGAACGCTCGGCGCCAAAGCAGCAATTCGTGACACCGCACGTGCGCTTGCACTCCCGCTCGATCTCAGCGACAAGCTCGCAAAGATGGTCCCGCTCACACTCAACATCAAGTTGAAAGATGCGATCGCAGAATCTGCCGAAATGCGGACTGAAATCAGCCGCAACAAAGATGCCCGTGACCTCATAGAGATGGCGCAGAAGCTCGAAGGTTCTGTGCGTAGTTCAGGTACTCACGCCGCAGCCGTCGTCATTTCCGAAAAGCCGCTTACCGAATACGTCCCACTCCAACGCCCAAAGAGCGGTGATGAAGGATCGAGCCCGGTAACGCAATACTCGATGAACCCCGTCGCCGACGTCGGCCTGCTCAAGATGGATTTCCTCGGGCTAGCCAACCTCTCGATTCTTGACCAGTGTGTGAAGCTAATCGCTGAAACCACTGGCGAACACATGGGTGTGTATGACGTTCCGGTAGACGATGCAAAAGCGTTCCACATTCTCGGAGAGGGCGACACCCTCGGCGTATTCCAGCTCGAATCCGATGGCATGCGCAAGAACATCAAATTGCTCAAGCCAACAACGATCAATGACCTTGCGGCGATGATCGCCCTTTACCGCCCCGGCCCGATGGAACACATCGGCACGTTTATCGATGCGAAGCACGGTCGTGCTGAAATCACTTATCCGCACGAAGACCTTCGAGAGCTACTCGAACCAACCTACGGTGTTCTGGTCTACCAAGACCAGGTAATGCTGATCGCCCAAGCGTTCGGTGGTTACACGCTTGGTGAAGCCGATATCTTGCGCAAGGCTATGGGTAAGAAAAAGGCATCGGTCATGAAGGCCGAGCACGAAAAGTTCAGCAAAGGTGCTCTGGAAAAGGGCTACACCCAAGAACAGGCCGACACCGTATTCAAACTGATGGAACCGTTCGCTGGGTACGGATTCAACAAAGCTCACGCAGTGTCGTATGCATACATTGCGTACTGGACTGCATATTTCAAAGCCAACTACCCAACCGAGTACATCGCCGCTGTTCTCGATTCCGCTTCAGGCAATCCTGAAAAAGTGGGACTGGCGATTCGTGAAGCATCACGTCTCAACATCGGAGTGAAGCCACCAAGCATCAACTACTCACGTTCCGGTTTCACTATCGAACGCGATTCCGATGGCAACGACGCTATTCGATTCGGCATGGCGGCCGTAAAGAACGTTGGAGCAGGAGCAATCGACCCAATTGTCGAGCTTCGCGAAGCTGCAGGACAGTTCAAAGACATCGAAGACATCGTCCGCAGAGTAGATTCAAAATCGCTCAACCGGCGAACGCTGGAAAGCTTGATACGAGTTGGCGCATTCGACGAATTCGGCGGGCGCGGAAACCTACTCGAATCTGTAGATCGAATCATCGCCGCCATCCAACGTCAGACCAAGCTTCGTGACTCAGGTCAGACTTCCATGTTCGACATGCTGGGCGAATCAGTCCCTGCCCCGATGGTCGAAATCGAAATAGTCAGTTCAGACGACACCACCGATCAAGAACGTGTCATCTGGGAGAGAGATCTACTTGGCGTCGAGCTAACACAGAGTCCATTCACTCGTGAAATGCGACAACAGCCCGACAACATCGTCGTGTTTGCCGCCGATATTTCACCCGATATGTCAGGACAAAAACGCGCAGCGCTCGGCCAGGTGAACGGCGTACGCGAACTCACCACAAAACGTGGCGATAACTTCCTCTCGCTCAACCTAACGCTGCTCGACGGCGATATCGAAATGGTTGTTTGGCCAAATATTCTCGAACAGAACCCCACACTGTGGGAGAACGGCAACTTCGTTTCTGTTTCAGGCGAAGTTCGCGAACGCTTTGGCAGAGTTTCACTCTCGGTCGAAACTGCGGGCGAATATCAGCTCAAAGCCGAAGGACAGGCCGAATCGGAAGCTGAAGCGAAACTCAACGAACCCGCACCAGTAGTACGTGCCGGATTCAACGAACAAAGCGAACCGAAGCCAGTGTTGAACGATCCTGTGCAACACATGAAACGCGAACGTGGTCCAAGCGAAACAACACCGTCGAATACAAACGACGCAGCACCGATAAACACATCACCTACCCCTACTTACAAAACACCGGTTGAACAAATTGTTGAACCGATCATTGAGGAAACTCCACTGACAACCGAATCCGCCGCTCCGAACGACACAGCTCTCGATCCAGATATGGCGAGTGGCGGTCCTGTGCTTGTACGAGTCAAAGAAACTGGCGATGCTGCCGACGACAAGTACCGACTCGAAGACATCATGCGACTGTTCGTAGAGTTCGCTGGCTCCGATTCAGCGATCCTCGAAATCGAAACCGGTGGAAAAATCGTTCGACTCGATATGCCATTCAAAGTTCAATCTGGCGCACGACTCACTGGTCGCCTGCACGAACTGCTCGGGAGCGGCTCTGTTCGATCCGCTGCCATCTAGCCATATCGAATTCATCGCCAACCATTCAAGCAAAAGGAGCGGTGTCGTGAATTGGGAAGTACTCACAACCGCACCCGATCAGCTCATCGCCGAATCATGGTGTGGCCTAATCAGAGCCGCCGGAATCGAATGCAGGTTGCAACCAGGTGACGCCGTTGGGTTTATGGGCGTTTCGGTATTCCCAGTGCGGCTGATGGTACTCAAAGCAGACGTCGAGCTAGCTCAGTCGATTCTCGATTCGTACGTCGCCGAAGACGAAAACCCCGAAAATGAAGAAGACCCCGAACAGCCTGAAGCTGACGATCTTCGGTAAACCTAACGATCGGTTTCCATCGCTAGTAAGCGCGACTTCAGCGGCAAACCGGCGCCACCAAACCCGTGCAATGCTCCGCTCGAACTAATGACACGGTGACACGGAACCAACAATGCAAGCCTATTTCGAGCCATCGCCTGACCAGCACCACGTGCTGCCTTTATATTTCCTGCCTGCTCAGCCAACCAACCGTAACTTCGAGTCTCGCCAGCAGGAATAGTTCGACACGCATCCCACGCCTTCCTGAAAAACGGAGTAGCCGATCTCGTATCTATCGGAATGTCAGCAAGATCAATCGGCTCGCCAGCGCAATAAGCAGAAATCAATGCGCGAGCGTCAACATATTCAGCAGGAGCGTGTTCAGCCGTGTTCACTTCGGGCTGGACGTAATCGAGCGCAGTTTCAGGTGTATCTTCAGGCAAGCTGGCTCGAACGATACCGTGATCGCTGCCAACAATCGCAACCCATCCCATGTCCGTATCGAACACGTCGTAAGTCAACCTTTGATATTTGTCTTTCTTAGCCAAACTACGTACCTCTGCCTTCACCAAGTTCAGGACCAATCCCACCGATCTGCCTGATGCGATACGCAATCAACGCCCGCGCAACTTTGCGCCAAGCTCGATCAAGTTCTTTCGAACGTTCGCCTTCGGCGTCACTACTATCAGCAGCACCGGCATAAACCTGACGCTGGAATTCAAGCGCTATGAAATTAGCAGGATCACTAGCTGCCACCGCTCGCTCACCCAGTATCTGAGCAAACTCCAACGCCGTCTCGTTCGCCTGCCTCTTAATGCCCATCACTGATGCGACACGATTCATCCGAGCATAAGCTCGAGTCGGCGCATCCATTCCGCGAAGGCTTAGCTTCCATATACCCATCAGGGCTACGACCACTCCAACCAAACCACCAAACCATGCAAACGGACGCCATGGGAATTCAAACTCATCGGCAGCAGCGCCATCATCCGTTTCCGGGAATTCGCCATCAGCCTCGCGTGATTCACGAGCGAGTCGTTCAAGATCCGCAATATCTTGGATGAAGTTTGGATCGTCTTCAGCCGATCCAATCGCACCTGCAGCAAACGGATCGCCCCCGGTGATAGACGGTGCCAATCGACCACGCTCGATCGTCTGACCTCCGGGCGTCATTTCGTAGTCGATCCAACCGTATTCAGGGAAGTAAACCTGCGTCCACCCGTGTCGATCTTCATCCCTAATTAGGAACAATCCGGCTTCAGGAACGTACTCTCCGGAACCCCATCCTGCGACAAATCTCGCTGGCACTCCAACTGAACGAAGCAGAACCGCTCCAGACGATCCGAAGTACTGACTATAGCCCTTGATTTTGGCGGTGTCGCAATCAGGATCTACGCTTGAACAAGGTTCATCTTGAGTTTGGAATAAGAAGTAGAAAATTCCGTCGACCCCGAATTCAGGCCCCTGAATTTCTAGCGAATATTCCTGTCTCTTCAAAAACGACTTTATCGCCTCCGCCTTTTCAAACGGGGTTTCGGCTCCTGCATCGCGAACAATCTGAGAAGCCAATAATCCGACTTCCTCAGGTAACGAATTTGGAAGCTGCAAGTATCTATCGGTCACCCATGTCGGATAACCACTTCCAGCATCATTCAACTGGTCGTCAGTAGCCAACGAAACAAATGTCTGGATCGAGAACGTGTCTTCTTTGGAAATCTCGTCCGAAAGCTGGACTCCAACCTGCTGAATCGGAGACGCCCGCTCGATTTCCAGTCGAGTAGCCAGTCCTGACTGCGAGCTGACAGCTACATCAACGGAAATCTGATTCCACTCCACCTGTCGAGATTCTGTGCTCAACGGCAGCAGTACCGTCTCGAACTTCTGCTCTGTGCCATCCTCAGCAACCACGGTCCTCGTAATAATCTGCTCTTCGCCAACAGCGTCGGCCGCCCTGAGACCCGCTAAAACCTCTTCCACTAGTTCTGGTTCAGCAAGGTTTTGGTTTCGAAGCCGCGTTGATTGGAACGAGTCAATCGGTACAAGATCGCCCAAAGCAAATCGAACGGCAAACGCTAAATCTCTCAAATCGGCAGGAAGCTCGCTGATCCCAGAAACCGATCCTGAAAGTGGCACTCGCCACTCGATCGGATTCAACACCTGAACCATCGCTTCTCTATCCACCGAATAAACAGCTCCCACCGGAACAACCGTAGTCGTATCCACCAAAGGAACATACACCTGTGAAATACGTTCTCGTTCGAGCTCAGTAGGTGCAAGAGTCAGGGCTGAGCGTGGAGCTGCCTCAACCTTTGTGTTCGGATCCGTCAACCAGCCCTGCGAGCTGTACTGCTGATAAACACGACCTGCATAAGGAAGAATGTACTTCGATCTGATCCACATCAACGGCTCATCGCTGAGGTCGATAGCTCCGCCAAACGCCATCGTCTGTGATGGGCTCCCGAACAACTCGCTTCCACCCGGACCATCGATACCTGCGAGCAACCTGTTTGCCGGCTCTTGAAGAGCGTAGAACGGAGCTCGGAAGATGTCCCAAGTATCGTGAACCTCTTCAGATCTCGGCTCCCAAATCGGCAACAAAGCGCTCAACAGAACAATTGGCAGAGCAAACAGAAGCCCATCTTGTACAGTCGACCACGCAAGGTGCCTCGAATACTCGATTCCTTGACCTCGCCATCGCTCGATTCGTTTCACTGTTGTGAGATGTGCGAATAGCGCAATACCGCCAACGAGGAACAGGAAGAATGTGTGTTCATGTTCGCCGTGGCGATAGCTCAGATTGGTAAGAATTACCAACGACAGAAGCACGGTCGGCAACCACGGAGATCGGAACCTGAACGTGAGATAAGTTACACCGTATCCAACTATCCAAGATGCCGTCATAAACATCAAAGCAAACGGCACAGTATCAGTGCTGATACCACCCGATTGAGCGGTCGTAATCCAAGACGAGAACCTACCAAATCCATCGACTGCCTTAGCGATGGGATCACCGCCACTAGCCTGTGCCGTTCCTTGCCACAGCACGACGAAGAACCCAAGACCCAGAGCGTAGATGAGCGTCAAATACCAACTGAAGTTGAGTTTCGAAATGATAAACGCAGCAATAGTTCCAAGAAGCAAAGTTGGAATGATGGAAGGCAGATCGCCCCATCCAGCCAGCTGAACCGACCATCCGACGTTCGCCATCATCCAAATCAAGATCGATAAGCTCACCCAGTCGTGTGTAGGTGCAATTCGCGAAATGTTCGACACGTTCTCGGTAAGGGATTCGAATCTGCCCACCGGTAGTGCGCGCTCTTCCTCAGAAGGGGGACCGGGAACGTTGTTTAGAAACTCAGTGCTGGTGCTGATTCTCATTGTTCATCCACCGAAGCTGGCTCCGACTCTGTCCCAGAATTCAACTCCTCTAACTCCTCGGTAGAGGAAGGAGCCAATCCCAAAGCTTCAGCATGAGCACGAGCCGACGCCTGTCGCAGACCATCGAACTCACCACCAACCGAATTGAGCAACGCCGAAGCGATTGAATCACCACGAGCCAACGGATATGCCGAAACACCTGTCGCAACCAGATGATCCAACGCATCACCGTTCGACTCACCACCGTACGATCCACGATTTATCAACACCGTGCTAACTCGAACACCGCGCCTAACAAGCCCACCCAAGGCATCGACCCACGAACCATCGCCCGCCGACGTAATCACAACTAGTGAAGTATTTTGCCCAAGCTCACGTTCCAACTCGGAAAGCGTCTCAAGAAGAGTCACATCGCCTACTGGCTTACTCGCCGCGATGTGACGCATGATCTGTTCTCGCTGATGGGCCGATCGATCAGGAGCTGCAATAAGTGACTTACTCCCGTGTGCCGCATATCCAACAGGCAAGAATCCTTTGCTATAGCGATCAATTACCGACGCCGCGACAGTAGCCCCAACTTCGTCGGTTGAATCCTCGTCGATCTCAGCCATCGAATCGGCGTGCTGATCGAACAGCACCCACATATCACTCGACGACCCTTGATCGAACTGTTTCACCATCAACTCGCCAGTGCGTGCAGTCGAAAGCCAGTGAATTCGTCCAAGCGCATCACCTGCCTCATATTCGCGAACTGACGCAACATCGGTACTAAGCACACGAGCACGCTGTCTTCGAGAGTTGTCACCAACAAGGTGAATAGAAGGCGAGGCAAAATCTGGAATGTCGAGAATTTTCGGATAAACAAGAACCGATTCCTGTCCGCCAAATACAACCTCTTGAGGAAACATGCTGAACGGATCGGACGTTCGAGCAACAAGCGGACCAACCGTGTACTCACCACGCCGTGTGACACGACCCGACATCTCAAGACGATCGAACGCAACCATCAGTCCAAGACTCGCAACCTTCTTGAAACTGACTCCTGGCAAATCGGTTCTATCCTCAACCTCAACCCAAGCCTTCGGAGTTCCACCCTTATTCCGCAGAATTACGGTTTCTGAAATCGAATCGCCAACGGTGTACGGACCTTTCGGCCGTTCAACCTCCGCAATCATCTGTTCCGAACTGCTCTTCGCCCAAAGCCAACCAGCAATCAGCAATATTCCAAGGGCATAGTAAAGGCGAACTGAAAGGTCGAAACCAGTAGCCATCCCAGTCAGGAATTCGATCACCATAACGACAAGAATTCCGTACAGGATCGGATTCTTCCTAAGGCGTCGGCCCGCACGACGACGACGCCCACTTACTTGCGAAGTTGGCGGAGTACCGGCCTGATTATTCGTTGACCTGAAAGAACGGAGCATAAGTCCCGACTAATAACTCCTGATACCGGAACGATCTAAAAGTTCGCCCAGCGTGACAGAGGAGAGAAGGGTGGAGAACTAAGTTCTTCGAACGCTAGCGCCCGGAACTGAAACCTGATTCAGCACATCGGCGATGACCGTTTCTTGAGTGACCTCACGCATTCTTGCCGAAGGCGTTAACAACACACGGTGCGCAAGAGTCGAAGCCGCAATCGCTTTGATGTCATCTGGCACAACGTAGTCGCGCTCGTTCAGCAGGGCGTAAGCCTTGCCGCCCTTCATCAAATTGATCGAAGCTCGTGGCGAAACACCAAGCGCAGCTTCGGGATGAAGACGTGTGGCGTTCGCAATTTCAACAATGTACTGCTTCACCAGAGTATCGATGTACACGTCATCAGCCTCAGCCTGAAGTTTCGCAATATCTTCCGGTGTGCAAACCGGCTTCAACTCATCGATAGGGTCGATGTGCTCTCGACGATCCATAATCGCCTCTTCCTGCTCAGCATCTGGGTAACCCAAAGAAATACGCATGAAGAATCGATCCAGCTGCGCTTCAGGAAGTGGGAATGTGCCTTCGTACTCAATAGGGTTCTGAGTAGCGAGAACCATGAATGGCGAAGGCAATGCACGGGTAACGCCCTCAACGGTCACCTGCTGCTCACCCATCGCCTCTAGCAATGCCGACTGCGTCTTAGGGGTCGCACGGTTGATCTCGTCTGCGAGAACAATTTGCGCCATGATCGGGCCAGGACGGAACTCGAAATTCCCCGTCTTCTGGTTGAACACCGAAGCACCGGTAACGTCACTCGGAAGCAAGTCAGGAGTGAACTGCATTCGTCGATAATCACAACCTGTTGAAGTTGCAATCGAACGAACGAGCATCGTTTTACCAACGCCCGGAACATCTTCGATAAGAACATGGCCGTTGCAAATTAACGCAACAAGCACGAGCTCTACGGTTTCGCTTTTGCCAACAATTACCTTGCTGACATTTTCTATCAGCGAATTAGCAAGCGTTTTTGAATCAGCCGTAAGAGTCAATGATGTCTCCCTGTCTGCCGTGCTCGATCTGAATTCAGATCCGATCAGCCCAACCATTAGATGGTTTTAGTGTGGAGGCCGATTCATCGAACAATCGAAAAGTTTGGTGGGCGATGTAGGATTCGAACCTACGACCCCCTGCTTGTAAGGCAGGTGCTCTAACCAACTGAGCTAATCGCCCAAACACGCTGGTAAATGATCCATCTGCCCGCCCATAGCTACGTGAGTAACGTCTAAGCGGTTTCAAATGCCCGTCACCGGACTCATCATCAACCAGTTCTTCAATTGTCGAAATATGACCTTCGTTTATCGCGAGCGCCGATTCTACACGGCGAGCGCCACGAACGATCAGTCATATTTTCCGGCGATGCGGAATGACGGGGATGTCACTGGCATCAATAGCGCCCCAAAATACCAAATATCAAGGGGCGCCAAGAGAGAATATGGCGCGCTTGGCGGGATTCGAACCCACGACCTCAGCCTTCGCAGGGCTGCGCTCTATCCAGCTGAGCTACAAGCGCACAAAGTGTGGACTAATCCACGTACTGAATTTTACTTCAATAAACACAAATATGGTGCCGAGGGCGAGAGTCGAACTCGCACGCCCTTACGGGCACTACGTCCTGAACGTAGCGCGTCTGCCATTTCGCCACCCCGGCACGAGGTTTCAGATACAAAATCTGAATGGTGGGCGATGTAGGATTCGAACCTACGACCCCCTGCTTGTAAGGCAGGTGCTCTAACCAACTGAGCTAATCGCCCGAAGATTCAATTGTACTCGCCGACTTCAGGAATAACGGCTTAATGAATGGTAGCGATGGTGGGACTTGAACCTACGACCTCACGCTTATGAAGCGCGCGCTCTAACCGGCTGAGCTACATCGCCGTGCCATTCGATGCAATCGAAGACCGAAATCAACAACTGCAATCATTCATGCTAACCACGGCTCTATGTCGGGTCAACGAAATACTGGCTCACTACGCGGGGTAATTAATCGCCAGAGTGCTACTCAGCGACGAAATTACCGCTCTTGCCACCACTCTTGCTGAGCAGTCGAAGCCGTTCGATTCGCATAGCGCGGTCAACGGCTTTGCACATGTCGTAAACCGTGAGAGCTGCAAGACTCGCAGCAGTCAAAGCTTCCATCTCGACACCAGTCTTGCCTGAAGTTCGAGCCATGCTGGTGACAGTCAGACCAACGCCATTCTCAAGATCACCAAAGTCGATAGTGATCTGGTTGAGCGCTAATGGGTGACATAGCGGAATGAGATCAGAAGTCTTCTTTCCGGCCATCACCCCAGCAATTCGTGCAACGCCAAGAACATCGCCTTTATCGAACCCGCCCGAACGAATCAGATTGAGAGTCGACTGCTGCATGTGAATCTCGCAGCCAGCCGTAGCAACTCGCTCAGTCACATCCTTCGAACCAACATCAACCATCCGAGCCTTACCCGAATCATCGATGTGACTGAGACCGCCTGAAGCATCTGTTGAATCTGACATTTATAACTACCCGTTCAACTTCATAAATTCTTCGTCAACAATCTGACCCGAAGCAGAGCCACGGGCTGCACCGTTCGCCAACTCATCGCACCGTTCGTTCTCAGCGTGACCCGTATGCCCACGGATCCACTCGAAACTTACATCGTGACGCGAGCAAGCATCAAGCAGCCGTTGCCACATATCGGGGTTCAGAGCTTTTTCATTCTTGTTACGCATCCACCCGTTGGCCTGCCACTTCTTAGCCCATCCCTTCTCAATTCCGTTAATTACATATTGAGAATCTGTCGTCAGAACAACGCGTTGTCGCCCCTTAAGAGCGTCGAGTGCCGTTATCGCTCCAAGCAACTCCATACGATTGTTCGTCGTGTGCTTGAAACCCTGACTGAACTCTTTTACGTTATCGCCGTACTTGAGAACAGTCCCATAGCCTCCAGGGCCCGGATTTCCAATCGCCGAACCATCGGAGAACGCATAAACAGTGTTGTCATTATTGTTAGCCATTGCATCAAAGATACTCTTGACCCACAATCTGGCACAGTCTTGACCACACGAAGGATGAGCTTTTGCCTGAGAAATCTAGCATTCACGAAGAACTCAGCACCGCCGACACGCCCACTCTAGTCGTATCTGATCAGCTAACGCTTCGCCCAGCTGATCTCGACGACACCGAAATATTCATGGCACTCGTAGCGAAGAATCATTCTCTACTCGATCCATGGTTCCACAGCTTCGTACCTCCAAACACCGCCGACGAACGTCGAAAAGTTATGGCAGCCGATCTCGAACCATCCAAACACCACGAACGCTACTGGTGGATGATCGAATTCGAAGGTGAGCTAGTCGGCAAGATCGACATCCACGGCATGCACCGACCTTCCCGCACTGGCTCAATTGGCTACTGGATCGACCAAGATTTCACAGGAAAAGGAATAATCACCGATAGCGCACGAGCAGTTCTAAATTGGGCGTTCACTGAACTTAACTTCAACAGGGTTGAAATCGTTACCGCTATCGACAACACAGCAAGCGCAGCAATTCCTGAACGACTCGGAATTCGCCGTGAAGCGATACTGCAGCAAGAAAACATCAATAACGGCGTTTTTCAAGATATGGCGATCTACGCAGCATTCGCCGACAACTGGCCGCCCAAAGCACCGGCACGTGCCCTTCCAGCCACGGAAATACGAGTCGATAACGACATATTGCTACGACAACACGTCGATAGCGACTACGACTCCATGTGGAACGCGTTTCTTGCAGGCCGTGACTATTTGGGTGCGTACCTTCCATGGATGGCCGCTTACAAAACGAAAGACGACTACACCCGTCTATATACCGCTCGAAGACTAGAGGCGGACAACTTCGATGGCTCGCGCGGCTACGTCGTCGAATACAACGGTGAACTAGCAGGAACTGTTGGATTCGGAATTCCGAACAGAGACAACGTCATCGAAGTCGGCTACTGGCTACGGCAAGATCTTCAAGGGAAGGGAATCATGACGCGCTCCGTCGAAGCAGTCATCACCATGCTCTTCGTTGAAGTCGGCATGCACCGAGTTACGATTCGAGCAGCTACAACGAATCTGCCTTCACGCGGAATCCCCGAACGGCTCGGCTTCAAACACGAAGGAACAATGCGAGAGGGCGGCTTCGTTAATAACGAATACCTAGATCTAGAAATCTATTCGATGCTCGACCACGAATGGCTCGCCCGTTCGAAAAACGCCTAGCTCGGCACTCCGCGAACAAGCATCAGGCCAAGAATAGCGACGACAATCGCAATCACCATGTTCAACCTCGCAAGCATGATCAATCGCTTGCGAGAAGAAACTAAAGCAGCAGGTGGTCGCTCACCACGTGGAATCAGCTGCATTGCCTCGGCAAGTCGTGGGCCAAGAATGAAATCGTGAACACCGCTCATCACGAGCAAAATACCCACTAAGACGATTTTCACGCCAAGTGCAGTTCCGATCTCAGTTGACCAGAAACCATCTTCGGTGAACCGATCAAAGCCGATACCCCGACTCTCCAGAGCCGCAAGACCCGAAACCACCAGCAGGCCCAGAAGTACCCAAGCAATACCGCGGAATCGAAGCGCCGCACGGCGTAGAAAAATAAGCCCCATAGCTGGCGGCTCCATGCCACGAGCCACCGGAACCATCACCAGTGCTAGAAATATTGCCCCACCGATCCAAATGATCGCGGAGAAGACGTGAACTACAACTACGATGAACTGCCAAATAGGCAAAGTATTCTCCAATAACGTGGCAGAAAATCCTGCGCTACCGATCAGTCGGCCCGATCAGCCACCGATGTAATACATCTCGACTTTATCTTCGGAACTACCAGTTTTGAATTCGGTGTCGCTAGAACGAAGTTCCGAATAGCGATCAGCTCTGCCGGTCCAAACCTTGGCAACCATAGCAGCGAGTTCGTCGTCAGTAGAGCCCGATCGAATTGCCTCTTTAAAGTCGGTGCCACCAGAAGCGAACAGACACGTAACAAGCTTGCCATCGGTCGAAAGCCTAGCCCGCGTGCAATTACCGCAGAACGGCTCGCTAACAGACGAGATAACACCGATCTCGCCCTCGCCATCGACATATCGATAGCGACTGGCCACCTCGCCCGAGTAGTTCGCATCAACCGGTTCAAGCGGGAACTCTTCGCCAATCATGTCGATTACTTCCTTAGAAGTAACAACCTGCGAAAGATCCCAACCGTTCTTAGTTCCAACATCCATGAACTCAATGAAACGAACAATCGCCCCAGTTCCACGGAAATACCGAGCGGTATCTACAAGCGTGTGATCATTCACACCTCGCTGCACAACAACATTGATCTTGATCGGATCAAATCCAAGCTCAGTTGCAACCTTGATTCCCTCAAGCGTATTCGCAGGACCTTGAGGCCTACCCGACATCTTCTTAAAGATATCTTCATCGATCGAATCTAGAGAAATCGTAAGACGGTTCAGGCCTGCGGCCTTTAATGCCTGTGCATTCTTCGCCAGCAGGTAACCATTAGTCGTCAGAGCGATATCGTCGATGCCGTCGATCTTAGACAGACTCGATATCAACTCAGGCAGATTCGCACGTACAAGCGGCTCGCCACCAGTAATTCTCAGTTTAGAAACACCAGCTGAAGCGAAAATCCTTGCCAAACGCTCGATTTCTTCAAATGTGAGGATATGCGGGCGAGGCAAAAATTCGTAACGCTCACCAAAAATTTCCGCTGGCATGCAGTACGTGCAGCGGAAATTACACCGGTCGGTAACCGAGATTCGTAAATCTCGAACCGGGCGGTTCAGTTTGTCGGTAATCCCTTTAAGGGAAGGGAACTCAGATTTTTGTGACATGAAAACTTGGCGGCAACCTTGAACACAACGTTTCAGATCGCCTACTTCAATACTACTGCCAGAGTTGATCGATTTCCTGAATCACCTGAATAAATAGATGAGGATTCACCAGTGCCAGAAATAGCGATTACGCCAGTGATGCCAACGTATCGGTCAGTCCACGCAGAGCCGCACCCCTATGACTGATCGCATCCTTCTCTTCGCCTGAAAGCTGCGCGGTAGTCTTTGCCTGCGACGCCAACCAGAACACCGGATCGTAGCCAAAACCGTTCTCGCCAATCGGCTGATGCATGATCGCACCCTCTAGAACACCCTCACTGGTGGCCAGTCCACTCGGAACATCGTCTCCAACAAGCGCCAGCACAGCAACAAACTTAGCCGTACGTTCCCAACCCGGTAGATGCTCCATTTTGTCGAGCACCAACTGCACCCGACCTTCGTCATCGAGGCCATCACCACCGTAGCGAGCCGACAACACGCCGGGTTCACCATTTAACGCATCAACCACCAGGCCAGAATCATCAGCGAGAGTCAGTTCCCCAGAAGCTTCGGCATATGCGCGTGCTTTTAAAACAGCGTTTTCTTCGAAAGTAGAACCGGTCTCTTCTACTTCGAGATCGATACCCAAATCGTCCAGTCCAACGACCTCAAAACCCACGCCTGAGAGCATTCGTGAGAACTCGCGAACCTTGCCAGAGTTACGTGTCGCTACAAGTAATTTCTTTGTCATAAGCACAAACCTAACCCCTACCAACAGGTGCCGGGGAATCGAAGTGAACCAAAAAGGTCAGTTATTCGGGATTTATTGACCGTTGCGACGATAATTCTCGGGTGTTACGCTTTCCAAGCTTTTAACGCTACATCGCCGATTTATGTTGTCGGTGATTTTTTTGTGATAAATAAATTAATACCCAGCACGATACGTACAGCTCCCAGATGCACCGAGTCTCAAAGCTTTCCTTCCCACTTCGCCCGGCACTGTTTCTTTTAGTACCGATGGCGATTGCCCTCCTGGCAGCGTGTACACCAGAAAATAATCAATCGACTTTCGGCACCGCCGGACCGATTGCCAAAGATCAGGCCGACCTGTTCAACTTTATTTTCTGGATCGCTGCCGTCGTCTTCATCCTTGTTGAAGGCGCAATCATCTACATCTCGGTTCGTTACCGACGACGGTCTGATTCGGACAAACTTCCGCACCAGACTCACGGTAACGACCGGCTTGAAATCACCTGGACAATCATTCCAGTACTGATTCTTGCAGTCATCGCTGTCCCAACCCTCACCGGTATCTGGGAACAGCAGAACGGTGTTCCCGACGACCAAGGCGAAGTCCTGAACGTCGAAGCAATCGGTCACCAGTGGTGGTTCGAATTCCGATACCCAAACCACGAAGTAGTCACATCTAACGAACTTCACATTCCGGTTAACCGCCCAGTTGCGTTCAAACTAGAATCTCAAGACGTTATCCACAGTTTCTGGGTTCCAAAAATCGCCGGTAAGGTCGATATGGTTCCACTAAACGACAACTACATGTGGATGATTGGTGACGAAGTAGGCGAGTACTACGGTCAGTGTGCCGAGTTCTGTGGAATTGCCCACGCTCACATGCGCTTCCGAGTAATCGTTCACACCGAAGAAGATTTCCAAGCTTGGATCACCGGAATGCACACAGCACCCGATGCTCCAGTTGCAGGATCGCCAGAAGCATCAGGTAAGAACTTGTTCGCTGCAAACTGTTCCTCATGTCACTCGAGCGACACGACATCACCGGGCTCCTACGCTCGTGAAGTCACTTCGCAGCAGGCTCGCTGGAACGGTTGGATCTCAGATATTGAAAACTCTGGAATCGTTTCTGCTCCAAACCTGACTAACTTTGGTCAGCACACAACAATTGGTGCTGGTCTGAAAGACCTCAACCAAGCATCTCTTGAACAGTGGATCACCGATCCTTCATCGATCAAAATCGGCACACGTATGCAGAAGCATGCAGCCGTATATGACACTGCCGATGGCACTGCCAAGCTCAGCCCTGCTGAAGTTTCTGACATTGCCACATATCTGCTCTCGCTCAAGCCAGGCTCTGCACCAGCAGGCGCTGTAGCTGACGCAGGCGGAGATGTTGACGGCGCCGATGTATTCGCAGCCAACTGCACAAGCTGTCACTCAACCGGTGACAACACTGTTGTTGGTCCAGGACTCGCTGGAGTAGGCGACCGAGCCGGTTCACGAGTTGATGGCATGGACGCCACTATGTACCTCAAGGAATCACTCACTGATCCCGGATCGTACATAGTCGATGGATTCCCTGCTGTGATGCCTGAAATGGGCCACCTCGGAACTGAATCAATCGAAGCACTCGTCACCTATCTAAAGACACTCAAGTAACGGAAACCACCTGTACAGGCGAGTTGAATCGTCTAGCAGCGGAGCTCACACCTAGTGACAACAAAATCACTGAAATTTCCACAAGCGTTTCCACGGCCTAAATCGGCTACGGGAATTTGGAGCTGGATCGGCACAGTCGATCACAAGCGAATCGGAACTATGTACGGGATCGTCTCGTTCATTTGGTTCCTCGTTGGTGGTCTAGAAGCTCTGCTGATGCGAGCCCAGTTGGCTTCCGCTGAGAACGACCTCATCGGTCCTGAAGCGTTCAACCAGTTGTTCACAATGCACGGAACAACAATGGTGTTCCTTGTCATCATGCCGTTATCGGCGGCGTTCTTTAACTGGCTCATACCGTTACAAATTGGAGCAAGAGACGTTGCGTTCCCACGCCTAAACGCTCTTAGCTTCTGGATTTTCTTGTTCGGTTCAATTCTGATCAACTTCAGTTGGGTAACCGGCGATGCACCAAACGGTGGTTGGTTCGGTTACGCACCTAACTCAGGTACTACCTTCAACCCCGGACTCGGTATGACGTACTGGGTAGTTGGTTTGAACGTTCTTGGTGTTGCTTCTATCGCAGCCGGTTTGAACTTCATTGTCACCATCCTGAACATGCGTGCTCCTGGCATGGACATGTTCAAGATTCCGATCTTCACGTGGATGACCCTGATCACTTCGGTTCTGATCGTACTCGCAATGCCAGTTCTGGCTGTTGCAGGTATCCAGCTCATGACCGACCGTGTTTACGGCACACACTTCTTCAACTCCCTCGGAGGTGGAGACCCAGTCATGTGGCAACACATCTTCTGGCTGTTCGGTCACCCTGAGGTCTACATTCTGATTCTCCCTGCGATGGGTATCGTTTCCGAAGTGCTTCCGACATTCGCTCGCAAGCCACTCTTCGGTTACCCCTTCGTAGTATTCGCCGGAGCTGTAATCGCATTCATGGGCTGGTTCGTTTGGAGCCACCACATGTTCACTGTCGGACTCGGACCAGCAGCTAACACTGCGTTCTCGATATCGACGATGCTGATCGCGGTGCCGACGGGTGTGAAAATATTCAACTGGCTTGGCACACTATGGGGCGGTAATATCCGGCTCAACACGCCAATGCTGTTCTCGATATCGTTTATTGCGATGTTCACGATCGGTGGTCTTAGTGGTGTCATGCACGCCTCTCCACCGACCGATGCACAGCAGCAAGACACGTACTTCATCGTTGCTCACTTCCACTACGTTCTCGTGGGTGGAGCGCTTCTGGGTATCTTCTCTGGAATCTACTTCTGGTGGCCTAAATTCACCGGATACTTCCTCAACGAGAAACTCGGTATCGCCAACTGGGCGCTGATGATGATCGGATTCAACCTGCAGTTCGCTCCGATGCACTGGCTCGGAATGGACGGCATGCCACGACGTATCTACACATACGCCGAGAACATGGGCTGGGAAGGTTCAAACCTTGCTGCCTCTATCGGTGGCCTAATACTCGGAATAGGTATTCTCGTATTCATCTTCAACGTCTTCTACTCGAAGATGAACAAGGTGATGGCGGGCGACGACCCATGGGACGGTCGAACACTGGAATGGGCAACTTCATCGCCTCCACCAGTACACGACTTCGATGTGATCCCTCAGGTTCAGTACCGAGACGACTTCTGGTTCAAGAAGTACCCAGAAACTATTTCCGAGTACTACCACGATGATCACGATCAGGCAGTTCCTTCGGGGGCACAGCTTGACGATGAAGTAGAAGAAGCTCTACCGGTTGTATCCGGTGGTTCAGACGACCACGGACACGGTGCTATTCACCTGCCCGACATGTCGTACTACCCGTTCATCTTGTCAGTCGGTATCGCAATTCTCGGTGCCGGATTCATAACAAACACTTACGTCGTCGGCGCCGGCGTTCCGTTCATCCTCTGGGGTCTCCTCGGATGGTCGATGGAACCCGTCAACGATCCCGAATAAGTAAGCAAATTCAACTATCTCAGTTCACTTCCCACTAAGGAACAAACGAACGTGACACAGGCCGCAGCAACAGAACACCACGAACCAGTAGAAAATACTTCTACTGGTTTGAACAGCAGAAAGCTCATGATGTGGGCTTTCTTGGGTTCCGATGTGATGTTCTTCGGAGCATTTATCGCAACCTACCTCGTATACCGAGGGAAGAGCCTCGTCGGGCCATACCCGTCTGAGATTCTCGACATTCCGTTGACGTCGGTATCGACCTTCGTCTTGTTGATGAGCTCACTCGCTATGGTTCTCGGACTTCACTATGTGAAGGAAGGCCAGAAGAACAAAGGAACTATTTGGATTCTGGTAGTCGTAGTCCTTGGTGCGATTTTCATGGGATTCCAGTTCTATGAATTCCGAGAATTCGCTCACGAGGGTCTAACTCCTCGAACGAACATCTTCGGAACTACGTTCTTCATCCTCACAGGCATCCACGGTGCTCACGTAACCATCGGTGTCGCTTGGATGGCATTCATGGCATACGGTTCACACACCGGTGCTCTTCGAAAAGACAATGCACTCGATCTCGAAATCGCTGGTCTTTACTGGCACTTTGTCGACATTGTCTGGATCGTAATTTTCACAGTCATTTACTTGATTTCAGCCACCGACGGTCCGCCTCCTGGGGTTGGACCGACGATTCTTCACTGATAACACGGGATAGGCGCAGGAGCTCATAATGGCCAATCTCTGGCAGAAACTTACACATCACGATGGCAACGGCTGGTGGAACCTTCCACACGGCCCTAGCAACGAATTGAACCCTCCACACGAAGGTCCAATCGGTGGTGCTTGGTTCGGAAACTTGTGGCAAACACTCACCCACGGCGGCGTTTCACACGCCGGTGCAGGATTCTACTGGCTCGTAGGATTCCTTCTCGCAGTAGTAACACTGCTCGAAGTCTGGCTGTTCACGGTCGAAGGACTCGGTGGATGGTACATCCCAATCCTTCTGATCCTGTCGGTCGCAAAATTCGTCGGAGTTGTTGCGTACTTCATGCATCTACGATTCGATCATCGGATGTTTACGTACTTCTTCGCGTCGGCGATGATAATTGGAATACTAATTTTCACTATCATCCTGTTCGTAGCTGAGCACGCACATCAGAAGCCGCTGTTCTAACAGCACTCCTCTGATACAGGCCATCACGGATATCTGGCCAACCTCCAGCGAAGATACAGGTAATTGTCACCCGGGTCTGACTTAACACGTCGACCCGTACAAGCTGGTAATTTTGCTCGAAGCAATCCGCCAGTCATTGAAATGATTCGACGCCATGGACGGCGGTTCAGCCCCCAACCTTATCGATAGCTTTGGCGAGTTCGTCTCGGCTTGGGATTTCACATCCCCACCTGCAGTAATTTTCCTACTGCTCGCAGCTGCCTACACTATCGGAACCATTCGGCTAGCAGCTCGATCTGATAGCGACCAAAATTTTTGGTTGAAGGTCGCAGCCAGCTTCTCGGCATTCGCACTGTTAGCAATCGCACTTGCAGGACCTCTCGACTACTACTCGGGCGAACTCTTTGCAGCGCACATGGCGCAGCACATCGTCATAGCGATGTTCGCAGCTCCACTGCTCTTAGTCGCCCGACCAATGCCGGCGTACATCTGGGCACTGCCTCGACCTCTACGCATCGGAGCCGGAACTGCCCTCACAGGCTCAGGAATCGTTGTCAGAGTCCTGACACTCCTCACCAAACCTGTAGTCGCCCTCCCGCTCTTCATAGGCACGCTTTACGGATGGCACATACCGCAGGCTTACAACGGGTCGTTGGAAAACGAGTGGGTGCATCTGTTCATGCACTTCACAATGTTCACAACTGCGATTCTCTTCTGGTGGCCAATCGTCGGACCTCCACCTATTCGCACGCAGCTCAACTACCCTCGACGAATCGTCTATCTGCTTCTGGCGGTAACACCAACCGCTTTACTAGCAGCGATCATCACGCTCACCAAGTCGGTGCTCTACGACTTCTATATTGATCAGCCAGGGCACTTCACATGGTCGACCATGGAAGATCAACGAACAGGCGGATTGTTCATGTGGATCCCCGGCAACTTCGTGTATCTGGCAACTATGACCGTTCTATTCTTCCGATGGTTCGCCGCCGAAGAACGCAAATCCTCCCCCGGCCGGCGCCGCCGACCACCCCCACCGCCTTCGAAGTAGTCCAAGTCCCCTACAACGACTGGTCACAATCAGAAAAGTGTCATCCTGAGGCTCTCGAAGGACGACAGCCGAATTGAACAATCTCTCAACGAGTCCCGACCAACGCGGAGGGACGCGTGCAACGTCCCGCACTCAACCAAAACAAAAACGCCCCTGCCGAAATCGGCAGAGGCGCTTTTACAAAAATCTCTAAAGAGAAACTAGCTTCGGCTTCGGCGACGTCGAATCACTGCACGCTTGATGAAGTAGTCATTTTCCTGATCGAGCATTCGTCGAAGAACATCGTCTGAAAGATTCTTCAAGTAAATCACACTCGCCCAAGCAGTCGTGAGACCCGACTGAATTTCGTCGAGAGTCATCGCCTTGTTGGTGTTAGCGAGAAGAAGCTTGAACACTGCCTCGGTAATCGGAGTACCCGGAAGAAGAAAATCTGGCTCCTTGGAGCAGATGTTCGACATCACCTTCATGTACTCAGCAGCAGGACCAAACCCGCCAGCTGTCTTACCGTCGTCAATTACGGCCTTACCGCTTGCTGAAAGCCGTGTGTAAACGGCGTATCCGAATGAACGACCTGAAGTATCGAACGCCTTCGTGTCGATCTGGTACTTCGGTTCTTCCACTGGCTCTGGAGCCGGTGCTTCGGTCTGCTCTGTTTGTTCTGTCTGGTTAGTCATATAAATATCTACGTTTGCCTAGGCGAGAAACGGCGCGTGAAAACTCAGTAAAAAAATTCTAGAAAATATCGTCTGGCCAGTCGAGTAATTCGACTCTTGCAATTTCGCCTACATCAATCATACCAATGTCATCGGGGCAGATGGCTAATCCATTTGCCTGAGCCATAGAACTCAGTACGCCTGAACTCTGATTTCCAGTTGATTTAGCACGATATTTGCCCGAATCGTCCTTATAAACATGCACTCGTGCATACACCCGGCGACCGTCGTGATTGCGAATTGGGTCATCCATAATCGCCTCAACAGAAGGTTTAGCGACGTTTGGCTTACCCATCATCAAACGAATAGCCGATCGTCCAAACTGCTCGAAAGCCACCATCGCACTCACCGGATTACCGGGCAAACCCAAATGTGGAACCTTCGTGCCGTCCTCACGTTCAAGCACGCCAAACGCCAGAGGCTTAGCCGGTCGCATACGTACCGACCACAAAGCAATCTCGCCCTTAGAAGATAAAACGTCCTTCACGACGTCGTAGTCGCCCTTGGATACACCAGCCGAAGTAACAACTAAATCGGCATCCATCGCATGTTCAAGTGCCGCCTCTAGCGATTCGATAGTGTCTCGAGCGATGCCCATGATCTTCGGAACACCACCGTAGTGACTCACCATCGAAGCAATGCTGTAAGCGTTCGAGTTGTAAATCTTGCCGGGTTCGAAAGCATCACCCGGCTGTAGCAGTTCATCGCCGGTGGAAACAATCGCCACTACAGGCCTACGAACAGCGTTCACGCTGGAATGACCAAGCGAAGCAATAACGCCAATCTCGCCGGCACGCAAAATTTGACCGCTTTGCAAAACAGTCTCGCCCGATTCAACATCCTCACCAGCACCACGAACATTGTCGTAAGTTTCAGTTTCTAGATGAATGTTTATCGCTTCGGACGAACCACCAGCAGCACGACGCTCTAGCTCGTCAGTGTCTTCAAACGGCACAACAGCGTCGGCGTTCTCAGGCACCGGAGCGCCCGTCATTATGCGAATAGCAGTACCAGGCTTCAAAGCGTGGTCAGGAAGCTGTCCGGCTGCCACAACACCCGTCACTGTTAGTTCAACCGGCGATTCCTTTGACGCACCTTTGGTGTCTGAGGAAAGCACGGCGTAACCGTCCATCGCTGAATTCGCCAACGGCGGAATGTCGAACGTTGCAACAACATCTTCAGCCAACACTTGGCCGAGAGAATCGACTAACGGAATGGCTTCAACGGGCAGTGTTGCGAAGTACGAAAGTATCCGTTCGCGTGCCTCCTCTACGCTGAGCATCTCTGCGTCGTAGTGGTGACGATGTGGTCGATCGTGGTGTTCGTGAGGTTTCTTTGCCAATTTAGTTCGCCGAAAGCCTGTCGTTATTGAGCTCGAAGTTCAGCACCAAGTTCCTTGGATAGCTGTTTCAGAATCTGACCTTCGATTTTGCCAATCTGGTCGGCAGTAAGTGTCTTGTTTGGCGACTGGTAAACGAGCCGAACTGCGACAGCCTTCTTGCCATCGGGAACGCCCTTACCTTCGAACAGATCAAACACTGTCGCAGCGGAAACGATTCGGTTCCGATTTGCGATATCGGTGATCTGCCCAGCAGTTACGCCGGTATCGACGATCAATGAAAGATCTCGATGTGAAGCTGGAACACGAGGAAAATCTTCGAACTTACTTGATCCAACGCCTTTGGCGGTTTCAAGAACTTTCAAAATCGCAGCGAGATCAAGCTCGAACATGGCGACCGTCTCGACTTCCGCATCGAATCGAGAGAACACTTCGCCAGAAACTTCACCAACCACACCGATCACAGCATGATTTGCAGCCTTCACCTTGATGATGGCTGTTCGCCCTGCAGCAAATGTGGCATCTTCGCCAACTTCAAATTCAGGCTCGATTCCAATATCAGCTAGCACCGCTTCGACAGCACCTTTGGCGTCGTAGAAATCTGATGCATCACTCGACTCGTCCCAATGCAAATCGTTTCTCGGGCCTGCAAACGCCCCTGCAACCATCTGTCGTTCTTCCGGAAGTCCTTCGCCATAATCGAGGAATACACGACCTGCTTCGAACAACGCAATCGGGCCTCGCCAAGTTCGAGAATTGCGAGCAACAGTCTCAAGAATCGCTTCACGAAGCGTTCGTCGCATCACGGCAAAATCAGCCGTAATAGGATTGCGTAGCTTCAGTGCCGATGCGGTTTCGCTCGGCAAGTTCACACGATCTTCGCCATCTGCCGTTGTAGCCGCATACGAAATCATCTCTCGCATCCCGGCTTGAGCCAGCGAATCGCTCACTCGAATACGCAAGTCCATCTCAGGCTGCGGCTGCCACTGAGGAGGGCGACCCGAAAGCGTGGTTGTCGGAATATTGTCGTACCCAACGATTCGAGCTACTTCTTCAATAATGTCTTCAGGAATCGAAACATCAGGGCGCCAGTAAGGAATGCTCACATCCCAGCCATCTGCGTCTGATTTCAGTTCAAATCCAAGATTTCCAAGTGTTGTTTCGATTAGGTTCGATTCGAACTCAACACCAAGCACTCGAACAATGTGATCTCGATCCAAGCGAACGCTTTCCTGCTCTTGCCCCTTGCTCGGGTAAACATCGATGATCCCCGAAGCAGCTTCACCACCAGCAATCTCAAGAATCAGCTTAGTAGCTCGTCGAAGCCCAACTTCACTTAGTCCTGTGCGAAGGCTCTTCTCAAACCGCAAAGTCGCCTGACTACCTAGCTCAAGCCCACGAGCAGTCTTGCGATTGTTCACACCGTGGAACGTAGCCGATTCAAGCAGAACCGTATTCGTAGATTCAGAAATCTCAGAGTTTGCTCCACCCATGACACCCGCAAGCCCAATGCTGCGTTCAGGATCTGCGATCACCAACATCTCAGACTCGAGTTTGCGTTCCTTGTCATCGAGCGTTGTCAGCTTTTCGCCAGCCGCCGCACGTCGAACAATAATCTTGTGATCGACCACCTTGTCGTAGTCGAACGCGTGCAATGGCTGTCCGAGTTCGAACATCACAAAGTTTGTAATGTCGACCAAGTTGTTGATAGGTCGCTCGCCAAGTGCGATCAACCTATCTTGCAGCCACTTGGGTGAAGGGCCAATTTTTACGCCTTGAATCACCGAAGCTGTATAGCGAAGACACAGGTCAGGATCGGCGATCTCAACTGAAGCCAACGTGTTCACATCCGGCCCCGTCGCCTCAAAGCTAACGTCAGGCTGCTTCAGCGGGTTGCCTGTGATTGCCGATACATCACGAGCCACACCCACAATGCCCAAGCAATCAGGACGATTAGGTGTCAGCTCAATATCAATAACAGATTCGCCAAGTACTTCACCAATTGGCGTGCCAATCGCTAAGTCGTCATCAAGAACCAAAATACCGTCGTGATCGTCGCCAATGCCGAGCTCCCTAACGGAGCAAACCATTCCTTCAGAAACGACTCCGCGAATCTTCGATCGCTTTAGCTTCTTAGTCTTACCGGGTTCCTCGGCGTAAGCGTCCTGAAGCACAGCACCAATCGATGCGTATGCAATCTTCTGACCTTCAGCCACGTTCGGAGCGCCGCAAACAACTTCCGCTTCGCCATTGCCGTGATCAACAGTAACCAAACGAAGTCGATCAGCATCAGGATGCTGCGCAACCGCCTTAACGTGACCAACTAACACGTTGTCGATCCAGCCAGTGCGCTCGATGTCTTCGACCTCGTTGCCGCCCATAGTTAGGCGATGTGCGAGATCGTCGAGACTCATATTGATGTCTACGTACTCACTCAGCCAGGAAACAGGAACCTTCATGCTATTTTCTCGTTTATCGGAATACTGGTGCCAGATTTATGGCGTGGGTATTACAGGTGAAATGGAATTTGAAAGATCGATTTTCGATCTCGAACAATTGACGGCGCATTCGCCGCTTCTAAAACTGAGTTAGGAACCGCAGATCGTTCGAGAAGAAATGACGGATGTCAGTAATTTCATTTCGCAACATAGAAATTCGCTCAGGCCCCATTCCGAAAGCGAAACCCGTGTACTTCGTCGAATCGTAACCAGCGTTTTCGAGAACCTTTGGGTGCACCATTCCAGCCCCCATGATTTCGAGCCAGTTGCCCTGCCATTCGATAGACATATCAACGCCCGGCTCAACAAATGGGAAGAAGTCGCAACGGAATCGGACCTTCATAGAAGGACCAAATATTCGACGTGCAAATTCGTACAACGTTCCTTTTAAGTCGGCGAACGTAATGCCCTCATCCACAGCCAATCCCTCGACCTGATTGAAGTGCCACTCGTGAGTAGCGTCGGTCGATTCGTATCGGTAGCACTTGCCGGGAACAATCACCCTAATCGGCGGATCATTCGTTTCCATTGTGCGCGCCTGCATGGGCGACGTATGCGTCCTTAGAAGAACATCATTGTGCGTATCGTCATCTACCCAAATCGTGTCCCACTGGTCACGCGCCGGGTGATCCGCTGGAATGTTGAGCATGTCGAAGTTGTACTTCTCAAGCTCAACCTCAGGACCCTCAATCGTCTGGAATCCCATCTCGTTGAACGCCTGTGTGATCTCCCGAATCATCTGCGTCGAAGGGTGAAGCCCCCCATGCGACGGTTTCCGCCCGGGCAACGTAATGTCGATTGACCCCACCGGAGCCTGAGACGACTTCGACTGGTTCACTCGCTCTTCAAATAATGATTCAAGTTCACCACGTAGGCGGTTTGCGGCCGCACCAACAACTTTGCGTTCGTCGATCTCGAGCGAGCCAAGTCCACGCAAAAGCCCGGTTAGGCGGCCCTTGCGGCCCATAAAGTCGACTCGCCACGCCTCAAGCTGATCGTTCGAATCTGCTGAATCTAACGCTGCGACGGCTGCGAGTTTCAGTTCCTCTACAGTTTCGCCTGTCTGGGTACCTTCAGTTTTTGGCAACGACACTAACCTGACATAAATGATGGTGAACCGCGGCGATTGCAATCTAGAGAGCACTTCCACGGTGATTTTCGACTCGAAATTATAGTCGATTAATATGAGATTACCGGCATTTGTCGCAAACTCATCGCAATCTCAACATCAGTTGGGAAACAGCCAATCTAGGTCTCCATAGTGGATTTAAGCGGATTTCGAGCATGAATTTCCAAAATCACACAAATGAACGTAATCCCACACGTTACCGGATATTTACTACGATATTCGTAACAATCTCCACCTGAACCGTTACGATTCCATCATCTACCCCTTCTTGAGTGAACGGCGGTTACTGCCATCGACTCGCATCTTGCCCTTCTGAACTAGCGACAAGTTCAAAAATGTGTAGTAGGGTCGAGCCACGATCAACGATCTACCGCAGTGACGCACGATGCGCACAATCTCAAGCGGTACAACTAATATCCGAATTATCGGGGGGGTCCAATATGGAAGCCTACTGCATGAAGTGTAAGACCAAGCGTGAGATGCAGAACGCAGAGCAGATCACTATGAAGAACGGTCGCCCCGCAACTCAGGGCACATGCCCGGTTTGCAGCACAAAAATGTTCAAGATTGGTAAAGCTTCGTAAGCTAGCCGCTATTGAATTAATTGACCCGTGCTTCGGCACGGGTCTTTTTTTGCTCAAAAATAGTTCGCTACGTTCTCTACCTCCATCTTCAAGTAGTAAGCTTCGGGCGCAAATATCACCAGTACTCGTTACTTAGCTTTTGGAACTTTCTTATATGCAGACCGTGCCGTTCGGAAAAACAGGATTTAATGTCAGCCGACTCGGAGTCGGTCTTTCAGAAATTGGCTCACAGCTATCAGTCTCTGATCAAGATCAAGCAACGAAGATGCTGAATACCGCTCTCGATAGCGGCATCAACTTCCTCGACACTTCAGCCTGCTACGGAATATCCGAACTTCTCACAGGAAAAGCAGTTGCCGAACGTCGAGACGACTACTTCCTAGCAACCAAAGCCGGGCACATCGCTCTTGGCGCAGACGGCGAAGAATGGACATACCAGGCGGTTTCCGAAGCTATCGACCGCAGCTTGCGACTGCTCCAAACCGATCACGTCGACCTCGTTCAGCTCCACTCCTGTGGAATCGATGTTTTAGAACGTGGTGATGTAATTCGTGCGCTTCAGGACGCCCAGAAAGCCGGAAAGACTCGATTCTTCGGTTACTCAGGCGATAACGAAGCCGCACACTGGGCCGTCGATTCAGGGCTGTTTGCAACTCTACAAACCAGCTACAACCTAGTTGAACAGCGCGCACGAACTTCTGGGCTCCTTGAGAAAGCCACGGCACAGGGCATGGGAACGATCATCAAGCGACCTATCGCTGGTGGTGTCTGGGGCAAGTCTCGACCCGAGGCTGGAATCGACGATGCAGGTCGGTACAACACGCCATATTTGATCCGTGCCAAAGCGATAAGAGCCCTCGGTGAAATCACCGACGAACCAGCCGACGGAATTCTTACCGCACTCGGATACACACTCGGCGATCCTAACGCCAACGTTGCCATAGTAGGCACAACAAACCCATCGCACATGGCGACCAATATCAAGCAGATCGACAACGATCTACCAATCCCAGAATCGGTAATAGAAGAACTCAAAAGCCGATTCGAACAGCTCGACAAGGATTGGTCGCAGCGCACTTAGGTGCCAGTGGCACACTCTCTATTGGTTTGTGCCTTCAGTGAACATCGATTCCAAAATTTTCAAAAAGAAAGCCTCATAAACAAAAAATGAAAATCGATCGAATAGAAGTACGATTCGTTGAAGCTGAACTCGATGAGCCGTTTGGATGGTCGCAGCGCTGGACCAACACCCGCAGCGTCGTAGTACTCAAAGTTTTCACCGACGACGGAGTAATCGGCTGGGGCGAAACTTATGGATCGCAAGATTCAATTGCAGCCATCGCCTCAGTAGCGCGCTCAGCTATTGGCGAAGACCCAGCTAACATCTCGCAAATCTGGCACAAAATTCACCGTGCCACTTTCCAGAGCCACATGTACGCAGGTGCCGCGGTGATGGCCGCTAGCGCTATCGACACCGCCCTCCACGACATCGTTGGCAAATCCACTGGAAAGCCTGTTGCTGAAGTTATGGGTGGCAGACTTCACGATTCGATCGCCGTATACGCCACAGGGCTCTACTACGTCGACAACTACGCACTGCAGCCACACCTCGACGAAGCGGCCGGCTACGTTGAACAGGGCTTCGGTGGCATGAAGATGAAGGTCGGGGCGCTCTCGCTTAAAGAAGATGCCGACCGCATCCGAGCAACGCGGGAAGCTATCGGACCTGATGTGCGTTTGATGTTCGACGCCAACGAATCGTACGATCCTTCAAGCGCACTAACATTTGCCAACATGGTCGCCGATCAGGACATCACATGGTTCGAAGAGCCGTGTGCGTCTAGAGATTTCATTGCGAACAAGATGGTTCAAGACAAGTCACCCATTCCTATTTCAGGTGGCGAAAGCCTTTCTACCCGCTGGGAATTTGCGCCTCGATTCGCCGAACGCACGTTCGACATCGTTCAGCCCGACATCTGCGGAGTAGGCGGACCTTCCGAGATGCACCGTGTAGGACTGATGGCACAAGCGTTCGGAATCAAATTTAACCCGCATTTCTGGGGCACAGGAATTAGCTTTGCGGCGGCACTTCATTCGCTGGCGCTACAGCCAATAGGTCAAATTGGCCAAACAAACATTCCGTACCAAAACGAATCGGTGCTTGAGTTCGATCAGACACCTCACCCTGTACGCGAAAACCTAACCGAGCCGTTCTTCACTCAAAAGAACAGCCGAGTAGAAGTGCCAACAACACCCGGATTAGGAATCGAAATCGACGAAGCAGTCCTAGAAAGATTCACAAAAGGCGAAGTCCTAGTAGTAGAAACATCGTCCGATACACAACCGTTTTTCTAAATCGCCAATCGGAATCCACAAGTCCCTCTTCCTTCGGGAAGAGGTTAGGAGAAGGGTAGACTGCGACGCGCGACCAAGTCGTTCGACGACGCCCGGAGCCATAACGAGAGCAATATGAAAATCACCGATGTAACCGTCACGCTGTTCAAATGGGAGAACATCCCCACTACGAACTACAGTCCGCTTTCTGGGAAGATCCGTGGCGAGTCGGATCTTGGTCTTGTAACCATTTCAACCGATGAAGGAATCGATGGCCATGCCTTTCTGGGCACATCAAGCCAGCCCGCCAGCCTCGATACAAGCTCGCTAATCAAATACCTGAAACCAGTGCTAGTCGGTCAAAACCCACTCGACCGCGAACGTCTGTTTCAAACCCTGACCCAGCTCGTTCGAAAATCTGGCATTCGAACAGTTGGCGCGTGTGACATCGCCCTCTGGGACATTGCTGGCAAAGTCGCCAACATGCCAATCCACCAACTACTCGGCACCTACCGATCCAGCGTCCGTGCCTACGCATCATCGGTCGTTTATCAGCAGCCTGAGGTCTACGCCGAAGAAGCCGCAAAGATGAAGAGCGAAGGCTGGACCGCATACAAAATCCACCCGCCAACAGACCCTCAACTCGATATTGAATGCTGCCGACAAATTCGTGAAGCCGTCGGACCCGATCACACCCTCATGCTTGATTCCACATGGGCGTACGACTACCCCCAGGCGATCCGAGTTGGCCGTGCGATTCAGGATCTTGACTACTACTGGTACGAAGACCCTCTCGCCGACGACGATATTTACAACTACACGAAGCTAAAGCAACAGCTCCACATTCCGCTCATGGCAACCGAGCAAACACTCGGCAACTTCACCGCATACGCACCATGGATAACGTCGAAGGCAACCGACTATCTCCGTGGCGATGTCGCGGTAAAGGGCGGCATCACAGGCATTATGAAAACGGCCCATCTCGCCGAATCGTTCCACATGAATTACGAAGTTCATCACGGCGGTAACTCGCTCAACAACGTCGCAAACCTTCATGCCATCATGGCGATGAAAAATTGCGAATTCTTCGAAGTACTACTGCCAAACGGTGCGCAAAAATACGGACTCGAAAACGATATCGAAATCGATTCCCAAGGCAACGTGCATACGTTCAACAAACCTGGACTCGGAGCCGATATAGACTTCGACCTAATCGAAAACAAGAAGATCGCAGTCGTTTCCTAGCCGCCACGCACCATGACCACTGCCGAAAACGAAAATCTAGAGCCGAACGAACCCAAAGCCACCGTGCCGACAAAGCCTGTCGACCCCGTGCAAGCTCGTAGCTACCAACGAATCAAGTTGACGTTTTCGATCGTTTCGATGGCGCTGAACGTAGTCGCACCTCTCGTGTTCCTACTCGCTGGCGGTTCAGAAGCGATCAGAAATCTTGCCGAAGGCTGGTCGGGAATCGCCGCCGTAGTAGTAGTCATCTATCTGCTCGTCACCGGTATTGGACTCCAGATAATCGAATTCCCGTTCGAGGTCTATTCGGGGTTCATAGTCGAAAAGAAATTCGGACTCAGCAAGGTCAACATCACAAGCTGGCTGTTCGATTGGCTAAAAGGAACACTGCTGCAGTCGGTATTGCTCGTAGCTTTAATATCAGGAATGTACTGGCTACTCCGATCACAACCCGAACTCTGGTGGCTCTGGGCTGCAATAGCAGCAACCATACTGGTCATCATCCTGATGGCACTCGTGCCAGTGTTGCTGCTCCCGCTCTTCTACAAATTCGAGCCAATCCCCGAAGGCGAACTAAAGGACCGACTGTTCGCCCTCGCCGATACGATTGGCACGCACGTGCAAGGCATCTACGTTTGGCACCTTGGCGATAAAACATCCAAAGCGAACGCCGCAGTCACGGGGTGGGGTCGTACTAGACGAATCATCATCTCCGACACGCTGATCGAGTCAAATTCCATAGAAGAAATCGAAGTCGTGATGGCTCACGAACTTGGGCACCACGTTCGATGGGACGTTTGGAAAATGCTCGCAGTTTCGACCGTGCTAATTTTTGTCAGCTTCTTCGTTATCGACATGGCGCTCACAGCATGGATCGACTCACTCGGCCTACGAGGAATCGACGATATCGCCGGGCTTCCACTCGTTCTCATCGTCGGTGCGGGAGTTTCGCTCGTCGCACTGCCAATCTCAAACTGGTTATCACGCAAAGCGGAAACCGCCGCCGATCTCTATGCACTCAATCTCACTGGAATGCGTGACGAATTCATCTCTGCAATGGACAAACTCGGTGATCAGAATCTTTCACAAAAGAAACCAAATGCGGTAGTCGAATTCATTTTCCACTCTCACCCGTCAATCCAACGTCGAATCGACAACGCCAACGCGTGGTCGCCAAAAACCTAGTTCGCTCAAGCAATAACAAATGCCAAATTCATCATTCACGCCCAAAACCGCAGTCGCTATCGAAGGTGAAAATTTCCTCATCAACGGCGTTCCAACACATGAGGGACGTTCGTTTAGAGGGAACTCAATCGAAGGTCTGATGCTCAACAGCCGCATGGCAAACGCTATGTGGGACGACGAAAACGAATTCACCCGTCACCTTTGGGCATACGCCGAAAACGACCGCTGGCGAGCCGATCGCAACACCGACGAACTAATCGACATGCTGCCGATCTATCAGTCGAAAGGTCTCGACTGCATCGATATCAACCTGCAAGGCGCATCGCCTCTCGGCTACTACCGATCTGACGAAGAGGGTCTTGCCGATCTTCGCCAGCGAATTCATGCGGTTCACCCAGATGCTACCGATGAACAAATTTGGGAAGGCGTGCCAAATGTCGAATCTCAGCCGTGGATTTCTGGTGCATTCACAGCTTCAGGCGAACTCAAACCGGCCTTCATGGACCGCACAGCAAGAATCATTGAAGCCGCCGACAATCTCGGAATGGTCATATGCCTCGGCTACTTCTACTTCGGACAAGACGAACGCCTCGCTGACGAAAATGCCGTGAAAGCTGCGGTCGATAACGCAACTCGCTGGGTACTAAATCAGGGATACACAAACGTCCTGATCGAAATAAATAACGAAGCCGATGTGCCGCGCTACGAGCACGAAATACTCTGCCCGCCACGGGTGCACGAACTAATCGAACGTGCTGCTGCAATTGAAGTCGATGGCAAACGGCTGCTCATCAGCACCAGCTTCACTCGTCGTATGGTTCCAACCGATGCCGTTATTGCCGCTTCCGACTACATCCTCCTGCACGGCAACGGGATGCATGACACGCCTCAATTGACGAAACGCGTGATCGATACAAGAGCGTCTGAATCGTTCCGAGGCCAGCCAATATTCTTCAACGAAGACGATCACTTTGACTTCGAAAATGGCGACAACAACTTCGCTGCTGCGTTAGAACAACGAGCCGGTTGGGGTTACTTCGATCCCGGGCCAGGTGCCGGAGGCGCAGCTGCCTACGGCGACTACGAAGTCGGCTACCAAAACCCGCCTATCAACTGGACCATCAACACTCAACGCAAAGAGAGCTTTTTCTGGTTCCTGAGCGAAGTCACCGGCAAATAATCTCAGGCAAACTTACGCACCACACCAGCAGGAACCGAACCACATGACAACCCAAAACCCAAACATTTCGCTCAAAGGCAAAGTCGCCTTCGTTAGTGGCGCATCAAAAGGCATCGGCGTATCGATCGCTGAACTGTTCGCTGCAGCCGGGTGCGATCTAGCTCTCACGGCACGGAACGAACAAGAACTCGAACAAACCGCTGAGAACGCTCGCAAATCCGGTGTAAAGGTTTGGACGAAAACTGCTGAAATGGCCGACGCCGACGAAGTGAAAGCAGTTGGAAATGCGGCTCTTGCAGAGTTCGGGCACATCGACATTCTCGTGAACAATGCCGGAGTCACGATTCCGCAGCCGATCCTGGAAACCACCCTCGATAACTTCCACACGATCATCAATGTGAACGTGCTCGCACCGTTCTTGCTGACTCAAATTTTCGCACCAAGCATGATTGCGAAAAAGAAAGGCAAGATCGTAAACGTGACTTCACGTGCAGCGATCCGGGCGTTCCCAACTGGCAGCGTTTACAGTGCGTCCAAAGGCGCACTTCAGTTGCTCACGCAGTCGATGGCAGTGGAGTTCGGACCTCACAACATCCAGACCAATAGTGTCGCTCCTACAGTCACTATGACTCCAATGGGCGACAACGCTTGGCCACCAAGCCCACGACGTGACGCCAAGCTTGCAAAAATTCCTACGGGACGATTCGCCGAGCCAGAAGAAGTTGCCGACACAGTGCTGTACCTAGCATCGGAAAACTCCAATTTCATCAACGGAGTAGAGCTACCAATCGACGGCGGCGAAGGCGCCGGGTAGTTCGGGCGGATTGTGGCGCCTAGCGGAGCATATTTCTACGCCCGTGAGCCGCTGATCCATTTACTCAGACTGTTGCCACTGTACTTCACAGCTGAAATGGCTATATGCCCCGCTGCTTTGGCATCTTCAAGCGCGTCGTGATGTTCAAATTCGTAATCAAGCTGATCGCACAACTGGTCCAGCTTGTAGCCTCGGTTCATGTGCTCGGGCCATGTTCGCTTTGCGACAACTATTGAATCGACCCATTGCGCCCGAGGTGGTCGAACCCCATAGCGAACAGCCGATTTTGTGATTGCCTGCTGATCGAATGGCGAATGGCTCACAACAATCGAATCATCGAGAAACGTGTATAGCTTATCGACCACATCTGAATAGATTGGCGATCCTTCGACTGTTGAAGCCTGAATACCGTGAACGCCAACTTGCCAGACCCCGAACTCACCTTCCGGATCGATGTACGAGACCCACTCGTCCGTGAGCACCCCGCCAGCGTAACGTGCCACGCCTATCTGACAGATCGAAGCTCTTGCCGAGTTCGCCGTTTCTACATCGATAGCAACGAAGTCCATAGATATCTTTCAACACAAACCTAAAACTGACTGTCTGAAATCGATTAGGTCCCTAGTACCCGATCTTTATCTGCATAAACTGCTCGGCTAGTTCTACGTCGTACTTCTTGCCAGTCTCGGCAAGACGCTTGCGTGAACGCTCGTCGCGTTCATCGCTTCGTTCGCCCACCTGGCTCACATGCGAATGAAGTGCGTTCTGCCGCGTTTCAAAATGTTCAGTCACATCCACGTGAATGTTCGGCTGCTCGGGCCTGAATAACCAAACCTCTTCAACCTTGTGAGGCTCAATACCCTCTTCAAGATGCTCCGGATACGCAACGTGATCTCGTGCGTACGGGAACACTGCATCCAACGCCACACGACCCGTCATCGAATGATCACGGTGACGGATATAAGGTCGATTTGGATCAATAGTCAGAAGCAAGCGAGGCTTGTGAATACGAATCTGACGAACAAGCTTCTCTCGAAACTCGTCATTGTCCTCAAGTCCCTGATCTTTCATTCGCAGAAACACAACATCAGCCAGCCCATAAGCCTTCGCAGCATTCAGCGTTTCAGCTTCACGAGTTGCCGCTAAGTCGGCAGGCTTCACCGAACGATCACTGGTGCCCTTGTCACCGTTGGTGCAAACGACCAACACTACCTTCTTGCCCTCGGCACACCACTTCGCAATCGTGCCGCCAGAAGCCGATTCTGAATCATCGGGATGCGGTGTAATTACGAGTATCGACTCAGGTTCGTTCGTTTGCTCTGCCATATATTTCCTAATGATTTTCACCAAAGAATTTTTCTTAGGTGACCAGCCCGTTCAAAAGTAACCAACGGGATCCTAGAGTGCTGATTCGTTCTCGATTTCGACACCCGGTAGATCGCCAGCGGGCGAGAATCCCATCACACGACCGTAAAAGTACAGCTCCCCCTCAAGCGAAGCCTTAATATTTTTCGACTGCCGGAACCCATGCTGCTCTCCCTCGAACATCATCAGCGCAAACGGCAATCCCTTATCCCGAAGTGCACCAGCCATAATTTCGGCCTGAGAGGGCGGAACGATCTTATCTTCGAGTCCCTGCAAAATGATCATCGGACACGACAACCGATCCATGAAGTTAATCGCCGATCGATCGTGATACAGCTGCTTCGCCTCCGGGTACGGACCAATCAAAGTATCCATATAGCGTGACTCGTATTTGTGCGTGTCACCAATGAACACGCTCAAATCGGCGATTCCGTAGTAGGTCGCACCAACCGCGAAGCGATCCTCGAAAGTAAGAGCGTTGATGGTCGTATATCCACCCGCCGAACCACCCTTGATCGCAAGACGATTCGTATCGGCCTGACCTCTACCAACCAGATAGTCGGCCGCTGCAATACAGTCGTCGGTGTCGTACACGCCCCAGTTGCCTTTCAAAGCGTCTCTGAACGCCTTGCCGTGACCTGTTGAGCCACGATAGTTCACATCCACAACAGCAAACCCACGACTCGTCCAAAACTGCACTGGCAAGCTCAAAGCTGAACTCGTTGCGCTGGTCGGGCCACCATGGCTGATAACCAATAGAGGCGGTTTTTCGTCACCCGACGATTCGAACTCGGGATTCGTAGGGGCGTAATAGAACGCATGCGCTTCGCCATCATCGGTCGAAGGAAACGTGATTGCTTCTGGAACCGAGAGATATGCGTCATCGAGTTCGATATCACTCGACGATTTCAGAGTCGTGGTCGCTCCGTTTCCGAGAGCCGCAACTACGATTTCGGCAGCTGATGTCGGTGAAGCTCCAATGTATACAACCTGCTCACCGATCACGTTTACTTCAGCAATCGATGTGTGCGGCACAACGGTCTCAGCGACCTCTCGAGCATGCAGCGTCACCATTCTGAATGCGCCCTTGCCGTTCTTTGTGCCTTTCAGCAGCACAGCACCATCTTCCAAGAACGAATACGTGCTGAACCCAAACGCCCACGCCGGACCTCCGTGGTCTTTTTCCTCGGCGAGCAGTGGTGTGATTTTGCCAGCCGACCACTTGGTCAGGTTCCACCAACCCGATTCGTCAGTGATGAAGACAAGCGTGTCGTCCTGACCACTATTGGCTGGTGCCCAATCTGGCTGAACAATGCTGGTATCGGTTCCGCCAGTAATCTTCTGTTCATTGCTCACAGAACCAGTGGCTGAATCAAAATCGGCAATCCAAAGTTCGCAACCGTCCCATGGCATGTTGGGGTGATCCCAAGACAGCCAGCAGATCTTGTCACCGGCAGGATTTTGCCGAGGCGACGAGTAAAAATCGTGACCGCTTGCCAACACCTGAACATCGCCTGAGCCGTCCGTAGGCACAACAACGATTGCGTTATCGGCTTCGCGATCTTCGTGATGCGTTTCGCTTACTGCCAGAATCCATTTCGAATCGCTGGTCAATCTCAAATCGGCGAATCGAACGCCTCGCTCGATAGCTGGCTCGTCAGTAATCGCTTCTGGCTGGCCCGCTCCGGAAGCAGAAGCCTTGTAAATCCGCTGGTCATCCCAGTTCGCGAAATAAACAGCTCCGTCACGCACTGCATACGCACTTCCACCGTACTCGTGAACAGCGTTTCGAGCGTTGTATGGCGCAGGATTCACGTCGGTGGTTGAGCCATCGGCAGAACGCTTCACAATGACGTACCGGCCGGCTTCTTCGGGTCGACCCTCATGCCAGTAAACATCTTCGCCATCAACACGAACCTCGCCCAGACGAAGACCGCCCTGAGTTATCAAATCAGCGGAAATAGGAGATTCCCACGAACCGTACGGAGAAGTCTGCTTAGTTGGCATTTAGAATTTCCTTCTGCTGAACGAACGGTAGAGCGAACTACCGAAAAATCGAATGCGCAGAAGGCTCGCAGAAGAACGCACGTAAGGCAACAGTGCCACCCAACCAAATATCGACGAACGCGAAACGCCCTACCTGTTCAATCCACCGGGCGCAGCGGATCAATAGGTAGGGCGTTTCTATTGGCAGTTTCCTGCCGATATATCAGACCGTTCTCAAGCAGCGACTAGCCGCCGATAAACGTTCCCTGTCGTTCACCATTGACGATCACGTCGTACTCAACGCCCGATTCGAAATCGGAACCTATGTTGATCGACTGATCTTCGTAGATGATCGCCAACGTGCAAGGCACAGGAGCGGTAGGAACCTGAGTTAGCACTTCGACATGAACCTCGCGACCTTCAACAGTCCAGTCGATCGACTTGAAAGTCTCGCAGCTTCCGCCGAGAGAAATTGTGATTCCGACCAAGTGCTGCGCAGGGATCGATCGAGTCGAAGCGATGCTCGAAGCGTAGATCGTGGCGAGCTTTGTAGTGGATTCAGCAACATCCTCGTCTACTTCAACAGTCTCTTCGTATCCGTTGCCTGCGAACTGAGTCGCAATCGATCCCAAGAGATCGATGATCTCGTCGTCAAGACCGACGTACAGAATGATCGAGTTACCGTACGAGTACCAGTGAGGTGGAGCAATCCACATCAAGCTCGTTGCCACACCATCGGCCGATTCAAACGATGTTCCATCAGCTGAAACTGTCTTTGCGGCATCTGCAGCTGCACTACCCGGTGCGAACTCAAAAAGCTCAACTCTGAACCCGTTCACTTTCAGAACGCTAGGATCTACGTTGAAGAATGAAGAGTCACCACTCTGTCCACCGTTCACCACATCAGCACCGGCGCCCTTCAATGAAAGCTCGAGTGCCAGAGCATCTGAAATAATGCTTCCGCCACCAGCAGGTGGGAACGGAGCAGGTGTTGGAGTAGCCGTATCAGGGTCGGCACATCGAACGTTAGGCGCAATCGCCTGGAAAGTTACCGATTCTTCGCCAGCGTTCACTGTGTAAACAGCGCAAGCATTCAACTCTTCACCAACAGCACCAAACGTAACTTCGACAGGCTCTAATCGGTAGTCATCGGTGCAAGCAACGTCACCTGTTGGCACTTTGACCACTGGGTAAACATCGAACACTGTTCTACTCGACTGAAGCACGTTCGGCTCAACTGCCTCTTTGCAGCCGTTTGAAAGTCCAATAATCACGTTTGCGTAGTAGATCACCTGTCCACGGCTGTCTTCACCAATGATCAGTTCGATAGCTTCAACCGGAGCAGCTTCAATAGCAAAATCCGGTGCGCCGATTGGCGGAATGCCATCAACTGGCGATGATCCAGTTGTGAACGTAGTCGCAGGCTGATCGTTCACGTACACGCTGTAAGTCGTGCCGCGTTCGAAGTCGCTTCCGAGACCAACGTTCTCATCGTGAATTCCGTAGATCGCCGTGCAGGCGATCATCTGATCTGGCGCAGGCACCATGTTGTACACAGAAATGTGAACATCGGTTCCTTCACGAACTACATCTGCACGATCAAAAGTCGCACATCCACTAGGGAGTCCCGAAATCACCTGAACAACAAACTGTTCTGGGTATGATTCGAGAACTAGAATCTGCACGCTCTCGATAGGAGCAAGCTTCTCAACCACTTCATAGCCGAGATCCGTTGCTGGAGGGTCGCCCTCTGTAGGGTCTTCACCCACTGGCTGAGTTGGCTGTGCACCAACTCCGCCGTTATCCGAAACAAGCTTGGTCTCATCTGTGCCGCACGCAATAACGAACGCTGCGAGGGCTGCGATAGCAACCAGTACGAGCCATTTATGTTGTGTTCCGCTAAACATTTTGTTTCCGTCTATCTCTTCTTCTTCATCTTCGTAGCGAGAATCGCCGTGAATCTTGTTTTGATCAGGAGCCAAATTCGGTTGCCTGTTATAGCTAAGACGCACTAGGGTTTCGATTTGTTCCATCGAATTCTCTCAATTTATATTTTCTGCCTTTGGATGCACTCACCTAAACGTATTTCCTATTCAATTCCCAACTAAAATTGACTCCGCACCCCTTCGCGGGCTAGTCTTGAAGATAGTTCGAATTTCATATTGGCGTTGATCGGGACTAGTAAGTTTCGTTACGGATCAAAGAGAATCGGGGCAAGCTGGAAGCCCGATATCACGACCGGAACCGAATGGACCCGTGAGCTTCGAAGCTAAAGTACCTACAAGTACGAGTACCTTCCGACGGAGTGGGCACCGTTATCAGAGCCCAGGGCCTACGATCTTAGATAGCCTTGATCGTGTGTCCGACAGAGATACTGCTTCACGAAACGTGCAGCGGTAATAAGGGTGGCACCGCGGGATACATACCTCGCCCCTTGAAAATTATTTCAATTGGGAGTGAGGTTTTTTTATGCCCGAAATTAGGAAGCCAAAACCTCGATCACTACACAAGTAACTAAATCGAGAGTCGACCGACATCATGGCAGCGCCTACTAAGAAACGAATCCTCACCGGCATCCGACCCACCGGAGCACTCCACTTGGGTCACTACGTTGGTGCGCTCCACAACTGGATCGACCTGCAGGATCAGTACGACTGCTACTTCCTGATCGCCGATTACCAGGCGCTTGGCGACCACTTCCACGAAATCGATCTCATCAGAGATTCCGTACTGCAGGTCACTCTCGACTGGCTAGCAGTTGGTCTCGACCCCGAAAAATCTTCTTTCGTTGTACAGAGCTACGTTCCTGAGTTCGCTGAACTCACAATGTTGCTCAGCTTCATCACGCCACTCGGCATGCTCGAACGCAACCCAACGCTAAAAGGCGAACTCGACGATCTCTCGGTCGAACAGCGCACAGTGGGCTTCTTCAACTACCCAATGAGTCAGGTAGCCGACATTCTGCTGCCACAGGCTCACTTGGTTCCGGTTGGCGACGACCAGCTACCGCACATCGAAATGACTCGTGAAGTTGCTCGAAAATTCAACCGAATGTTCAAGCCAGTGTTCCCAGAAGCCGACTCGCTGATGGGGAAGGTCCCGCGACTTTCGGGAACCGACGGGCAAGGCAAAATGAGCAAGTCGAAGGGCAACGTAATCATGCTGTCCGACGATGAAAAGACTGTCACAAAGAAAATCCGTGGCATGTACACCGATCCCAATCGTGTTCGGGCCGACACTCCCGGCACTGTCGAAGGCAATCCCGTATTTCAGTACCACGATGCGTTCAACCCGAACACCGAACAGGTCGACGAGTTCAAAGCTCGCTACCGTAAGGGAACTGTTGGCGACGTTGAAGTGAAAATGGCTCTAGCGGAAGCGATTAACACCTTCCTCGACCCTATTCGAGAAAAACGTGCCTACTACGAAGCGAACATGAACCTCGTAGAGGAAGCAATCATGAGCGGTGTAGGCCGAATGCGAGAAGTCGCCGCCGAAACCATGGAACAAGTTCGAGATGCAATGCGCATCTCCAGCTACACCAAAAACTGGAAGTAGTGACTGAGTCACGTTTTCTATAGAACCGTAATTTCAATTCACGACTATTCCCATGATTACCCGAATCAAAAACTTAATAGCCATTGGCACTTCCTGGCGAAGCTGAATTCCGACACTAGTAATTCGACTTCATAAACCAAGAACTAAAAATCATGCCTAACTACACACCCGATCTCTCAACCTTCAAAAACCTCGCTTCAGACCACAATCTGATTCCGGTCTATCGCGAAATCAGTGCCGATCTAGAAACTCCCGTTTCTGCCTACCTAAAAACAGCAACCGGCAAGCACTCGTTCCTCTTCGAATCAGTCGAAGGCGGCGAGAATCTAGCGCGCTACAGCATGCTCGGAACCGAGCCATCTGAAATATTCACAACAGGTGCTGGAACAGATTTAGGCGAAGTCGATCCACTCGAACTTCTGCGCAAACGCATGGAGAAAGTCAGCTACGCAAACGTAGAGGGACTTCCAAAGTTCCACGGTGGAGCAGTTGGCTATCTCGCCTACGACACGATTCGCTACTTCGAGCCGTCAGTACCGCCAATTTCGGACGAAAAGTCCGGCCTGGACGTACCCGAAGCAGTCTTCATGCTCACCGACTCGATTCTCATCTTCGATCACGTGCGCCACACCATTTTCGTAGTCGCACACGCAGCTATAAACAACGGCGATGCTGAAGCTTCGTACGAACGAGCAACAGCGAAGATCGAAGAGGTAATCGCCCGACTCGACAAACCTGTTCCGACATCCGGCGCACGGCGCAACTTCCTGCCGCCATCTGGCTTCACTTCACGTGACCCCAATCTCGATTACAGCTCGGTAGGTCATCCCGACCAATCGCCAATCGAAGGCGGAGAAATCACTGGGCAACCGTACATTCCGAACATGACTCGTGAGTACTACGGCGAGGCGATCGACAAGTGCAAACAGGCGATTCAAGATGGCGAAGTAATTCAGGTCGTATTCTCGCAGCGACTCGCACGTCGAACGCCGGTAAAACCGTTCGATATGTACCGTTCGCTTCGAGCTATCAACCCTTCGCCATACATGTTCTTCCTAGAACTCGATGGTTTCGAAATCGTTGGCGCTTCACCAGAGCTTCTAACTCAGGTGATCGACGGCAAGATGGCGGTTCACCCCATCGCCGGAACACGCCCCCGTGGCACAACTCCGGAACACGACGATGAGCTAGAAAACGAACTCATCAACGACGAAAAAGAAGTCGCTGAACACGTAATGCTTCTCGACCTAGGACGTAACGACGTCGGTCGAGTATCCAACCCTGGCAGCGTAAACGTTGAGCAAAGTTTCGAGATTGAAAAATACTCGCACGTGATGCACATCGTGTCGCACGTTACGGGCGATCTATCGGAAAAATACGACATGTTCGACGCCATGAAAGCTGCGTTCCCAGCCGGAACAGTTTCAGGCGCCCCAAAGGTTCGTGCGATGCAGTTGATCGCAGAGCTAGAGCCCGACAAACGTGGACCTTACTCGGGAGCAGTCGGATACTTCAGCTTCACTGGCAACATGGACACAGCAATTTCGCTGCGAACCATGATCATGAAAGACGGAGTTGCCTACCTGCAGGCCGGTGGCGGAATTGTTGCCGACTCGGACACTCAGACTGAGTACGAAGAAACCCTTCACAAGATGGGCGCTCTGATGCGAGCCATCGACCATGCTGAGGAGTCGTCAGGTGTCTAGCCTGATCGTCAAAGGCACCAAAGAAGAATTCGTGAGCACATTCGAAAATTTCGATGTTGTGCCAGTTCATGGCGTCGTAAATTCAGTCGAATCACGACCAATCGACGCTCTGAGAATTCTTCGAAACGCTGATCAGCCGTCGTTCATATTCGAATCGGAGTCACCTGAAGAAGGTGCATCTCGATACTCGTTTGTATGCCCAGCAGTTGAGACCGTAGTTCGCACCGGAACAAATGAAGCTCTTGGTGACACCAGCCCGGTAGAAGCTCTCCGTTCACAGTTCGAATCACGAACAGTTTCGCCAATTGCCGAACTACCAACACTCATTACTGGTGCGTTCGGATTCATGGCGTACGAAGCGGTAAAACACTTCGAACCAACCGTTGGCGATTTGCCAGCCGATCCAACGAACTCACCAGTCTCGGCTATGGCAATTCCGACCGAACTACTCGTATTCGACCACGATCTCGACCAGCTTCACATAGTCGTTTTCACCAAAAGCACAAACGAGTTCAATTCAGCTTCGCAGCGCATCGAACGAATCTGCAGATTACTTGACGCAAAGTCGCCACTCGATGATTCAAGTTCAAAAAAATCCGAAGCAATCGACCTAACGTCCATCGCAAATAATTCCCACTTCCCGTCGATGGTTCGCAAAGCACGTGAAGCCATCATCGAAGGCGAGCTAATCCAAGTCGTCCTCGGCCAGCGAGTCGAAAAACAAACGACGGCCGACCCGCTCGACATCTACGAACAGCTATCGAAAATTAACCCGTCGCCGTACATGTACATGCTCGATCTCGGCGACATGCAGCTCATTGGTGCATCTCCCGAACTACTTCTCCGCTCAACCAACAACAAAGCTTCTGTCCATCCAATCGCTGGCACACGTCCTCGCGGAATCACCGCAGAAGAAGATCTTCAAAACGAAGCCGACCTACTCTCAAACGAAAAGGAATCTGCTGAACACGTGATGCTCGTCGATCTCGCCCGCAACGATCTAGGCCGAGTCAGCAAACCCGGCACAGTGCAAGTGAAATCGCTAAAGCACATCGAACGCTACTCGCACGTGATGCACCTTGTGTCACGGGTCGAGGGCGAACTATCAGATGATCATGACGGCATCGACGCCTTCCAAGCAGGATTCCCAATCGGAACCCTCTCTGGCGCACCGAAAATCCGATCTCTCCAGCTAATCGCCGAACTCGAACCCGAAGGTCGTGGACCCTACTGCGGTGGTATCGGCTGGTTCGGACAAAACGGTGATGTCGATACCGGAACCATTATTCGATCGATAGTTCTACGTAACAGCACAGCCCACGTTCAAGGCGGAGCCGGAATCGTGTTCGACTCCGATCCCCAAGCCGAAAATCTCGAATCACTCCAAAAGGCGAAAGCCCCGTTGCTGGCAATCGCCCGAGCTGAATCCCGATACGAAAAGAACGAAAACCAACATTGGCGAAGCGACGAAAAATCTTCATCCGACTTACCTCAACCTGCGACAATGCAGCTAATTAGCGACTAATCCAATGCTTTTACTAATCGATAACTACGACAGCTTTACATACAACCTCTTCCAGTACCTTTCTGAACTCGGAGCCGAGGTCGAGGTGGTCCGCAACGACAAAGCGACCATCGAAGAACTCGCCGCCTTGAATCCCGAACGAGTAGTGGTCTCCCCCGGACCTTCAACTCCAGACAATGCAGGAATTTCGGTCGATGTAATTAAACACTTCGCAGGAAAAATTCCGGTGCTAGGCGTTTGCTTGGGCCACCAATGCATCGCTCAGGCTTTTGGCGGAGTGGTCAAAGGCGCTGGCGAAATTCGACACGGCAAGACATCTCCGATTCAACACACCGGCAAAGGTGTGTTCGCCGGATTGCCTCAGCCGTTCGAGGCTGTTCGATATCACTCGCTGGCCATCGAGCAGGACACCATACCTGACACATTTGAAATTACCGCCAACACCGAAAACGGCATCATCATGGGCATCAGGCACAAAGAGCTCGACGTCGAAGGCGTGCAGTTCCATCCCGAATCGATCATGACTGAAGCGGGCAAAGAACTACTCCAGAACTTTCTCGATAAACCATCGCCAGTAAGTAACTGAACCAAAAGCCAACAGAGCCAATCTCACCAATCAACCAATTCAGGCACAAACAAACCACGCTGAAGTTAAAACAAATGAACATCCAGAAGGCAATACAGACCGTCGTTGAAGGTACTGATCTTGAACAAGATCAGGCAGCCGACGTCATGCGCGAAATAATGACCGGCGAAGCAACCCCGGCTCAGTTCGGTGCGTTCCTCACCGCTCTACGAATGAAGGGCGAAACTCCGAACGAAATCGCAGGCATGGCGACCATAATGCGCGAAGTCTCGCTGCACGTAGACACCGACGTCGACATGATCGACACATGCGGAACTGGCGGCAGCGGACTCGACTGGTTCAACATCTCAACCGCATCGGCTTTCGTAGTCGCCGGAGCCGGTGTTCCGGTCGCCAAGCACGGTAATCGTGCAATGTCCGGATCGACCGGCAGTGCTGACGTATTGGAAGCCCTCGGAGTCAACATTGCGCTCGATCCCGAAGGCGTCAAAAACTGCTTCACCGAATCTGAAGTTGGGTTCATGTTCGCCCAAGCGTTCCACCCTGCGATGAAATTCGCCGGACCACTTCGACCACAGCTCGGCATTCGAACAATCTTCAACTTTCTCGGACCACTCACGAATCCTGCCGGAGTAAAACGTCAGGTGATCGGAGTTTCCGATGCAGCATTCGCTGAGAAAATAGCCAAAGCACTCGAACTTCTTGGCACTGAATACTCGTTCGTCGTAAACGCTGAATCAAGCGCCGACGAAATCGATATCGAAGGTCACACTCTCCTCTACCAAGTGAACAAGGACGGCTTGAAGCGCCGACGCACTCGACCTGCCGATTTCGGATTGCAAGAAGGCAAACGAGATCACCTTGTGGTCGAATCAACCGAGGAATCTGCTCAAATCATCAAAGATATTTTTGCTGGTGCCGGAAGCGGACATAACCCTCCCGTTGCTCCAGAAACCTCACGCCGAAACGTTGTCGTGCTCAACTCTGCCGCTGCTTTAATGGCAGCAGGAAAAGCCGTTGCGTTCCAGGAAGCCGCCGCGATGGCACAAGATTCCATCGACTCCGGCGCAGCTCAGGCCAAGCTCAATTCGTTGATAAAAGTAAGTCAGGCACAGTCGTGATCGAAATACCAGGCATACTCGGTGAAATCGTCGAAAAACGAATAGTCACCATCGAACAGGCGAAGAAAAAACGCCCTGAATCAGAAATGCGTTTGATCGCCGAAAACGCCAGCGTTCCCCTTTCGCTGCAGCGAACAATCGCGTCCAAAAGCGGGATTTCGCTAATAGCCGAAATGAAGCGTTCATCTCCTTCGGCAGGATCACTCGATCCCAATCTAGATCCAGCCCACAGAGCCGGTCTCTACTGCGACGCGGGTGCAACTGCGATTTCTGTTCTAACTGAACAAGATTACTTCTCAGGATCAATCGAAGATCTCGCAGCGGTATCGGTCATCGCTCGAGCTTCGCGCGTACCTGTGCTGAGAAAAGACTTCATCGTCGACGAATACCAGATCCACGAAGCCCGAGCCGCCGGTGCCGATTGCATCCTGCTTATCATCGCCTGCCTCGACCCAAAGCAATACGCCGATCTATTCACCCTCTCAACATCGATGGGCATGGACGTGCTCGTGGAAGTATTCGACGAACCTGAACTCGACATAGCCCTCACTGAAGTCGAACCTCACGTCGTCGGAATCAACAATCGAAATTTGAAGACACTCCAAACTTCGCTGTCAGTTTTCGAGACGCTCGCAAAGAAAATCCCAGACGACCGAATCAAGGTCGCCGAAAGCGGGATGAAAAACTCTGGCGACGTTGAACGCATGGGCTACGCCGGTGCAAAAGCTGTGCTGGTTGGCGAATCTTTGATGAAAGCCGGAACCGATGTAAGCGAACTCGCCGAGGCGATGGCTGCAGTCGAAGTCGGGTAACAAAATGGCTGCAGAGAACATCCAAGTCAAAATTTGCGGACTGCGTAGCGCCGATGCAGCGATAGTCGCATCGGATGCCGGAGCAAGCCACCTCGGATTCAACTTCATCGAAGGCGTACGTCGACAAATTCAACCTGAAGACGGCGAGCAGATCATTGCTGACTACAGGTCGGGCATCAAAACTCTCAATCGCCCAAACCTTGTTGGGCTATTCCGCGATCAAGACCCCGAATTTGTGAACGAAACGGCACGAAATTCAGGACTAGACTCTCTTCAGCTATGTGGAAGCGAAGATGCCGACTACATCTCAAAAATCGAACTTCCAATCATCAAAATGATTTTCGTTAAGGAAGATTCGACACAGTCTGGCCTTACGAAAATCATCGACCCTTTGCTGGATGCTGGTCACGGAATAATTCTCGACAGCGGTGTGAAATCGGCACAGGGCGGATCAGGCACATCTTTCGATTGGGCGACAGCCGAAGGCATTGTTGATCGACAGGACGTATTCCTCGCTGGTGGACTCAATCCAGAAAACGTTCAGGCCGCGATCAAGCAGCTCTCACCTTGGGGAGTCGATGTAGCAAGCGGTGTCGAAACCGACGGCGTGAAAGACCCCGATCGAATTAGAGCTTTCATTAACGCAGCTCGCAGTGCCTGAAACACCAGAACACTCACGATTCAGCTAGCGACCGGATACTCACGCGGCGTAAACTGCGGCGGCACCTAAAGACGACGTGCGCTCGCCTCGTAACCACGAGTAAATAAAAAACTTCGGAGAACCCCAACCAATGACCGACAAACTGCGAATGGCCCAGTACGGAACGAAACACGGTCACGCAGAAGGCGTTCTCCAGATCATGCTTGATCACCCGGAAGTCGAAGTCGTTGGAGTCTACGAACCGGACGAAGTACGCCGTCAACAAATCGAAAACGACGCCAACCAATCGTGGGGCAAAGTCGAATTTGTCGACGATCCTTACGAATTCCTCGACGACCCAACAGTTGATTGCGTCGCTTCTGAAGGATCAAACAAAGAAAGCCTCGCGTTCACCGAAGAGATCGTCTCAGCTGGAAAACACGTCTTCTACGACAAACCCGCTGGCAACGACTACAACCGATTCGAGAACATCGTAGAAATCGCACGCACGCAAGGCACGATGATTCAAATGGGCTACATGTTCCGAAAGCACGACGGCTTCGAGCGCATCGCCAACTGGGCACGCTCAGGCTTTTTGGGTCACATCTTCCAAGTTCGTGCTCACATGTCGACCAACGTTCCAGAAATAAGTCCGGAAGGCATGCAGACCGGTCGAGACGCTTACGCACACTTCAAAGGCGGCATCATGTACGACCTAGGCGGTCACATGCTCGACCAAGTCGTATGGCTACTTGGTCGCCCCAACAAAGTCACGCACTTCTTCCAGAACGCAGCATCTGAAACACAAGGCGTAATGGACAACACCCTCGGTGTACTGGAATACGGCAACGCCTTGGCGACCGTCGATATTTCAGCGATGGAAGCACGACCTATGGCGCGACGGTTCGAGGTATACGGCACAAAAGGCACCGCAATCATGGAGCCATTCGAACCAGCCGATACCGTCAAGCTCACGCTCGAAGAAGATCAAGGCGAGTACAAAAAGGGCATCAACATCGTCAAGATCGAACATCGAGAACGCTATGTCGATACATTCGCTGAGCTAGTTCGCAACATCAAGGGCGAATCAGAACCACTCCGCACACTCGACCACGAACTACTAGTGCAAGAAACCCTAATGCGAGTAACCGGCGGCTTGGCTGGGTAGGCACTTCTCCGATTCTCTCTCCTTCGGGAGGGAGTTAGAGGGAAGGTATATTGCAGAGAGGCCCCAAGTCATTCGATGACGACAGCGACCAACGCCCCTACCCGTGCGCCCGGACGTCAACACCCTCAGGCCACGCCACTTTGAATATCGCAGCGGTCTTAAAATTCGCACCGGTGATAGTCGCTTCCCTCAACACACATCGATACATATTTGCACCCGCAAGATCGACGTTCGATATGTCCGATCCTGTGCAATTCGTTCGGTAAAGCGTCGCTTTCTTCATCGAAGCTCCGTTCAAATTCGCTCGACGCAAACTCGCCTCTGAGAAAACCGCCTCGTCCAGATTCGCACCGCTAAAGTTCGCCCGTTCGAGATTCGCCCTGGTGAAATCTCTTCCTGCCAGATCACGACCCGAAAAATCGGCGCCAGCCAGGTCCAACTGTTCCGGAGAATTGGCTCGATGCCACGCAGAAACGTCTTCGGGAGATCCGCTGAACAGATCGAAATGTTCTTGATTCATGCCACGATTATGTGGGCATACTTGCCCGCAGTCGAATTCGATTATGAGAATTCCGTCATATTTCCAAACAATTCGGGAATATGACTAAAGTTGAAACACCTTTGAAACACGTTTCAGCTAATTTAGATTGCGGTCGTTCGGTTGCAGTGTTCAACCAGCTATCCGAGAACGCAGTTCGCAAGTAAAATGCTCCCTGCGGAAAAAAAAAGATCGCCGGATCACACAACGCATACTGATACGACGATCACGGTGCCGATATCAGGAAAGAAGCACGAGGAAATACAACGATGGTCTACATAGCCGAATATATTTGGATTGACGGCACCGAGCCGACCGCCAAGTTGCGATCAAAAGCACAGGTGCTTGCCGATGGTAAAGAGCCAGGAATCTGGGGATTCGACGGATCTTCAACGAACCAGGCAGCTGGTGACCAATCTGACGTCGTGCTTAACCCGGTTCTCGTAGTAAACGACCCGATTCGCGGTGGTGCGAACAAGCTCGTTATGTGTGAGACATTGCTCACCGACATGACTCCGCACCCATCCAACACTCGTGCAAAGGCTGCAGCTTCAGCTGAACAGTTCGGCGATATGGACACATGGTTTGGTCTTGAGCAGGAATACACCTTCTTCGAAGGCAACTCCCCTCTCGGCTGGCCAGACAACGGCTTCCCTGCACCTCAGGGCGGCTACTACTGTGGTGTTGGTTCCGACGAAATCTTCGGCCGTGAAGTTGTAAACGCTCACCTCGAAGCTTGTATCGAAGCCGGACTCCACATTTCAGGTATCAACGCTGAAGTTATGCCAGGACAATGGGAATTCCAGATCGGCCCAGTAGCCGCACCACTAATCGGTGACGAAATGTGGCTCGCTCGATGGTTGCTCTACCGAATCGCAGAAGACTACCTCGGTCCTAAGGGCATGCCTATTTCAGCAACGCTCGATCCTAAGCCTGTTGCAGGTGACTGGAACGGCGCAGGTTGCCACACAAACTTCTCGACTATCGCTATGCGAGAGTCATTCGACGCTTGTGTTGCAGCTGCCGAAGCACTCGGTGCTCCCGGCAAGCCAGAACTCCACATTGCGAACTACGGCCCTGGCGTAGAGCTACGACTCACTGGTGCTCACGAGACCCAGCGATTCGACGAATTCTCATTCGGCGTATCTGACCGTGGAGCTTCAATTCGAATTCCTTGGCAGGTTGAAAAGGCCGGCAAGGGTTACATCGAAGACCGACGACCAAACGCCAACGTAGACCCATACGTTGTAGCGCAGTTGATCATCGACACCGTTTGCACAGCTGCTTCTAAGTAGTTCCTGCGAACTCGCAAGAGATTAATAGAAAAGGGGATGGCTTAGGCCATCCCCTTTTTTTGTTTGCACTCCAGAGACATTTTTCCTCGTCCCGACCGTAGCGATAGCGGAGCGGAGGGACCTTCGGTGGCGAGCGGTGCGGAGAATTGGATACTCCGCTGGTCAGCTGATCGACGACGGCATCTTCACACCAAGTCGCTCGCTAATCACTTCCATCGCCTGCCACGCTGTATCGCCCAACGGAACAATGCCTTCGCTTCGAAGCTTTGCCATTCTTCTTTGGCTTCGCTCGCCCGGGTAATAAATCTCGTCTACTCCCGGCTTCTTCTTTCCGCTCTTAACGCGATCCAGCTCAACATCCATCGCTTCCGAAAATTCGTCTGCAGGTCGGAATTCACCGGGATTTAGCAACCAAATGAAGTGCCCCCAATCCGAACCGGCCAATACGTTTCCAAAGATGTCTGACATCAACGCAAGACCATAGCCACGTGCACCTGCCATCGGCAAAATCATGCTTGAGCCAAGTTCGTAATCCGTAGCATTCGTGAGTGGTGATCCATCAGCCTTCTCAACGAAGCCCGCAGGGATCGTCTCGCCGTTCGTGGCGGCTTCCCAAACTTTGGCAGCAGCAATCGAACTAGTCGCCATATCGAGAATGTACGGCGCATATTTTCCAGCCGGAGCTGCGTACGCAATTGGGTTAGTGCCGAACTTGCCTTGCAAGCCACCGGTTGGAGGAATTATCGGATGTCGAAAAGCGCTGCAAGCAAAAGCTATTAGACCTTCCTCGGCAGCACGCTGAACGTAAGGTGCAAGTGCAATCACGTTGCCTGAATTTCTTACGCTTCCTCCCGCCATCCCAATAGTCTTGGCCTTCGCAATGCTCTTTTCCACGGCGATATTCATACCAACCACACCGCAACCGCCGTCACCTTCAATAATCGTGGCGATTGCTGAATCTTTGACTATTTCGGTATCGGGATCAGGCTTTATCGTCCCGTTCTGATGCCAATCAATAACCAGCTTGAAAAAGTACAACCCGTGATCAGGGCTACCTCGAAGTTCGCTATCGATAATAACTTCAGCGATCTGAGAAGCGTTTTCCGTGGAGGAGCCAACTTTTACGAGCGCATCCTCCATAAATTTCATTGAGTCTGCGATGGTGATCTCGGGCAATCAATTTCTCTTTTGTACAAATTGTTCGGAAGCAAATTAGTCCGACACTGAATTTTTTCACAACGCCGACGAAAACACACCACCTATGCACGCGGGGATCAGATATCCTGCGCCCGTCTTCGTGGCGGGTATTCGCCACACACCCTCACGCCCACGTTCGGTAACTGGCAATAATCTCTAAAATTCGAAATATTCACTACGGCTGGATAGTCGTACTCGGCACCGCACTCATGCTGTTCGGTGGCGCCGGTTCACGCTTCTCGTTCGGAGTATTTCTAAAACCAGTCACTGAAGAATTCGACTGGAGCCGCGGCTCACTCGCTGGGGCACTCGCCATCGCCGGGTTAGCCACCGGAGCACTACGCCCGGTAGCAGGCCTACTCGCCGATAAATATGATCCCAAGATCATCGCCTCAATCGGAGTGCTAATCGGCGGGTTGGCGCTCTTCGCAATGTCGCAGGTGCAAGAACTCTGGCAGGTCTATGTAACGTTCATCGTCATGGGAGTCGGCTTCACCATCGCATCGCCCGGAGCCGTGGCGAAAATCATCGGAGCGTGGTTCACCAAACGACGTGGACTCGCAATGTCGATCGCCGGAACCGGCTCGGCTGCCGGTGAAACTGCACTCGTACCAACTGCAGCGATAGCAGTCGCCTACATCGGTTGGCGAGAGGGTTACATGATCCTCGGTGCGATCCTGATCGTGCTGATACTGCCGCTCGTATTTTTCCTAATAAAAAGCAGACCCTCCCCAGGCCAGCACGCCGATGGATACATTGAGGGCGAAGACTCTGACGAAGTAGATTTCAGCAAAGGTTCTGCCGATCCCAACGTTGGAATGTCACTAGGGCAGGCGTGCCGAACCGGACTCTTCTGGCGACTCACGATTGGCTTCTTCATATGAGGCTACACAATGGGCTTCGTGAATGCCCACTTCGTCGCTTACACGACTGACTTTGGCGCAACAGCTGTGCAAGGTGCGGGCGCGCTTGCGACCGTTGGAATAGCCGGACTCGCCGGTGGTTTGAGCTTCGGGTATCTCGCCGATAGGTTCGGACGTCGACCTTTCTTAGCTCTCTCGTACGGCATGAGGGCAGTCGGCTACGCAGTTCTTCTGATGGCAACCAGCCTGCCGCTAGCGATTCTCGGAGTCGTAATTATTGGAAGCTCGTGGACTTCCGTGATTTCACTTACAGGCACGGTAACTTCGGACGAATTTGGGCTTCGTCGACTTGGCACGATCTACGGCACCATGTTCATGGTCATGCCGTTCGGAGCATCGAGCGCAGTGTGGCTCGCTGGCAAAATCTACGACACCAATGGCAACTACGATCTCGCCATGTGGATCAGCCTCGGCATGGCACTAATAGCCGCAACCGCCATAGCAATGCCAAGCACCGGCATCTCAAACAAGCTCTGGCCTAAAACGGCAACGGTTGAGTAATTGATCTAGAAAATCAACAAGGCTGAAACGAATCCGATGGCTATCAAGCCAACTATGGACAGCGCCCAACCGACAACTCGTGTCGCCAAAATATTGTTTGGCGAAAATTCAGGATAGTAGGAGGTCTTGTACGAACCTATTCCTAAAAAACTAGTCTTATCATCATTCGGCGGAATTGGAGAATGCTTGTTCCCTCGACGGATGTTTCCTGACCATTGCAAGAATCGAAATGGATATTTTGCGGTCAGACTTCCTACAACGATGAACACCAGGCCGATCATCAGTCCAACGACTCTTCCAGTTGTCTGCTCATCCATTTTCTTCCTCGTAACTCCACATGCTCCAAGTGCAAATATGCGCAACCTCACAACCGCTACAACCAACGCCCCGTGCGATTCTCCCACTTCGTGTAAATCTCACCGAACTCACGTTCGAGGTACGCCTCTTCACGTCGAATAACCAACGCCGTGAGAAAAGCTACGCCGAAGAACACAGCTATCAACATCGCCATTGCGTTCAGTGCAATCGCCATCCCAGCAGCGATCAACAGAAACCCAGAGTAAATAGGGTTTCGAGTGCGCTTGAATGGGCCAGTAGTCACAAGCGTTTCGGTCGGAACTCCCGGCTCAGGGTGCTCATCGTGAGCCGCCAAAGTCTTCCACGCCCAGTAAATCACCAACACACCAATAACGGCAAGAATCACGCCGATAACAACTCCGGTAGTTCCGCCAATTATCTCCATACGCCAGATAAACATATGGAACAGTAGACCGATAAATACCGGAACGAAAAATATCACCGGAGGCAACGCTGGCAACTTCAGCTCAGCCTTTCCCCAAGCGCGATCCTCTGAGCCGTTGTTATCGCCGTTTCCGTTAGCTGCCAACCGTCATTCCTCTCACGAATAATTTTCGACTATAGACCCTGCATTGCAGAAGCGGGATCAAGTATTACATCTGCCGCAGTCAATCGATCCTGTAGCTCACTGATCGACACGCCACGACTATCCGCCCCACTGGCCGACGCCATCGCCGCTGCGACGCCCGCAGCTTGCCCCATGCCCATCGAATTGGCAGTGACTCGGCTCGATGCCAAAGCCTCGGAAGTAGCTGAGTGGCAACGCCCCGCGACCCAAAGATTTTCTACTCCCTGAGGAAGCAGTGTTCGATAGGAAATGTCGTAAGGGGGCACTACAGGCTGATCGTGATACCCAGCAGCGTCTTCAGGGTGTCGATCTATTCGCCATGCACCCAAAACAACCACATCGTCCTGACGTTTCGCAGTTCGAATGTCGTCCCCAGTCAGCATGTAGTCACCAACGATTCTTCTCGACTCACGCGAACCTGCAGTCGGACCACTTGTGAAGAAATAAGCGTCTTTGAACTCAGGCAATGCCTCTTTCCAGAGCTCGAACATCGTCCATGCGTCACGCCGACCCTGAATTTCGGCATTGGTCCAGTCGTTAGGGTTCGTTGCGTTACCGGGTGTGCGAATCACGTTGAAATAAATATCTCTACCCGAGAAAGTCGCTGGCCACGGACCGCCATAGAGACCGATCTTGCCCGCAGCCCGAGCCTTCTCTAAAACAGCCGCACATTTGCGACGCAGCTCGAATGTGAGTTCAACAAACCCTATTCGAAAGTGAAGACTCATCGGCTGCAGCGACTCTGCAACCTCATACGGCGCACCCGCCCAAGCCGCGACGTCGGCATCACCAGTGGCATCGATAACGTTCTTCGGCTTGATCGCTACCAGACCGTCTTTGTTGCTCGCAATCACAGTGTCGACCCGCGACCCGTCCATGATTACGTCGGAGACTTGCGTATGAAAAAGTGGCGTCACACCCGACTCAATCAACACATCGTCCGAAGCCTTTTTAAAAAGTTCGGGATCGGTGCGAGGAATCACACGGTCGGGGTGCTTTTCGACTTCAGTGAAATCACCGTTCACGTTGTAAACAAGATTCGGAGCCTGTCCCGGCTCAACAACGCCCATGCGTTCGAGCATCTCAAACACCAGTCCGCCAACTACCGGCTTACCAGTCTCTTCGTAAACAAACCCGTCGAATGCCGACCCGATGATGTTCGTAAAGAACCCACCAGCAAATCCCATCCGATCCACAGCCATCACCGAAGCGCCATTGCGAGCAGCCCCCACAGCCGCACCAATACCAGCCAACCCCGTACCGCAAACCAGAACATCCGGTTCAGCAACTACGGGAAGAGATTTTGTGTATTGGACCACAGACATTTTCGTTCAATCGCCTAAAACTAAGCCCCTCTCCCAGTGGGAGAGGGTTGGGGTGAGGGTGATATCGCCAACCCAGTCACTAACAACTCACAAGCAACATTGTCATCCTGAACTTGATTCAGAATCGGTATCCAAAACGAAACAACACCCGATTCCTCGAGCATCAACCTCGCCTGACGAGTTAGACATCAACATTTTGTCAGCGATTCTGAATCAAGTTCAGAATGACAATATTGAAAGCCTGCTCCCCGAGGAGAAGGAACTAACTCGTCAAACTATCGCTAAACGAACCGCTCTCACGCTCACGCAATGCAACGTTCACACGAAGCTTCTCTAGCGTCTGCTGAAGCGTTAGCTGACCCTGTGGAACCTCGTGATCGTCAAAGAACGCAATCACATCAGCAGCCTGTTCCGGCTTGCTCAATGAAGTCACACCAGAGAGCATTCGAACGATCGAGTTAGAAGGGAAGTCCTTGTTGATCTTGTCCCAGTTCGACTTCACAAACTCCCACGCACGGTAGCCCTGTTCCTTGTTTCGCATGCAAACAGCAAGCAGGTACGGAGCATCCTGAGTTCGAACGGTTCCATCCAAACTCATCGCCAAAGTTCGATCCATCTCAGCCTCGCCCGAGAACGCCGAAAGTGCCGACTGATAGCGTCGTTCTTCCTGAGGAGTCGTTGGGTTGTGGTACTTGTCCAAGAAGACTTCGTACTGAGCAGAATCGCCCTTCGAAGCAACAACACCAGTAGCGGCAGCAGCGACGTTCGGCTCAACTGAACCAGCGTCGACCAAGTAAGAATCGTGCAAATCGCCAGCATTCTTGATCGCAAGATCGTCGTCACCGACGTTTGCCAGCAACCGGATGAATAGGCCACGTAGTTCGAGATCACGTGACGAATCGCTATCGGAAGGCTCCCAACCGAGTCGGTCGAGTGCAGGCTGAGCCAAATCACGAATCGCAGCCTTGTACTGCAGCTTCGCTTCGCCTTCGACCAGCTTGTCGAGTCCAGCTAAGCAGCCCGAAAGAACTGTCCAAACGTCGAGATCAGTCTCAGATTGGAAGCTTCGTGCGAAGTCCAAGAAGTCGGTTGCAGATGTACGACCCGCCATTACCGACGACCAAGTGTCGTCAACAAGTCCGTACCGTTCAATCGGTGAAAGATTTTCGAACATGGTGCTCGAAAGCGACTTCAGCATGTCGGCTGAATAGCGGGCTCGGAAGAATCCGCTTCCGCCTGCGTTGTCAGTCGCCCAATCAGCAGGAGAATCTAGTTTTATCTCTGCCGACTTCTCTTCGAGGAGGTATCGAACTTCCTCAACACCTGATGAAGTTCCTACTTTCAAAACGACTGGAACTGACCAGATCGTCGTGTCGGCAACTTCGCCCTCGGTGTACAAGAATCGATCCTGCGAAAGCGAAATGGTCGAGCCGTCTTCTGAAATCGAAGCGCTTACCAGTGGGTAGCCCTTCTGGAATATCCACGAATCCATGATTCGACGTGCCGGCTGCTGAGTTACGTGCTCAATCGCGTCCCACAGGTCGTTGGTTTCGGTGTTTCCGTACTTGTGCTTGTTCAGGTAGTACGAAATTCCGTCTTTAAATTCTTCTTCGCCCAAGTACTGCTCAAGCATTCGAAGAACCGATCCACCCTTTTCGTAGGTGAGCAGATCGAACATGCCCTCGGCATCGACAGGTGAGTTCACTTCGATTTCAATAGGACGTGTGTTTGCGAGTGAGTCGACGTCGAACGCCATTGAACGTTCGAGACTGAACTGGTTCCAGCGTCCCCAGTCAGCATTAAAATTGTCGGAACACATTGTTGCCATGAACGTTGCGAAAGCCTCGTTCAGCCAAATACCGTTCCACCACTCCATCGTCACGAGGTCACCAAACCACATGTGTGCGATTTCGTGAGCGATAACGTCGGCCACACGAAGCAGTTCAGGCTCGGTCGAACGTGACTTATCGACGAGAAGCAGAACTTCTCGGTAGGTAATACAGCCAAGGTTTTCCATTGCGCCAAACGCAAAGTCAGGCACAGCAACCATGTCGAGCTTCTGACCCGGGTACGGAATTCCGTAGTACTTCGAGAAGAACTTCAGCGCAAATGCACCAGCTTCTAGCGAGTAGTCGGTGAGGTGGCCTTTGCCGATTGGGTGGACGATTCGCAGCGGAACGCCGTCGACGTCAACAGGTTCGGTAGCCTCGAATGGGCCAACGATGAATGCGACCAAATAGGTCGACATAACCATTGTGTCTTCGAACAGAATCGACTTGCGACCGTCGCCAAGATCGGTAGTAGAAATATCAGGACCGTTCGATACAGCGAACTGATCTTCGGGAACCACAAGTGTCACACCGTACGATGCCTTGAACGCAGGTTCGTCGAAACATGGGAATGCTCGGCGAGCGTGTGTGCTTTCGAACTGAGTCGTAGCAATTGTGTGCTCGACACCATCGTCGTCAGTGAACACTGAACGGTAGAAACCGTGAAGTTGGTCGTTGAGGATCCCTGTGAATTCAGCAACGATTGTGTACGGACCCGACTTCAGCTCCGAGTCGAAACTCAGTGTCGCCCGTTCCATTTTTTCGTCGTGCTCAACGCCAGAAGCAGTTGTCTCGCCACCGATTGCGTCTCGTACCATCGCAGATGAAATCTGAAGATCGGCGGAGTTGATCTGAATGTTGTCGGTAGCCTGACCAACTTCTACTTCGATCTCGACGCTACCTGAAAAGGTGGCTTCGTCGAGGTTCGGCTCAAGAGATATTCGGTAGTGCGAAGGCACAACGAACGAGGGTAGGCGATGCGGATTGGTCGAGGCGTCTGGCAAGATTCACTCCAGTTGAAAAAACGTATCTCCGGAGATTACCGCGCTATGTACCCGCGCGCTACTAGTCGCGAGTAGCCAAAATTAGCCCATGTGGAGCAATGAATTGGCCATATTGGCTCGCCACGCCTCGGTCGATTCGGGCGTCCATTCGTAAAAGCCCTTGCCGGCCTTCACGCCAAGATTGCCTGACTCAATTTTGTCGAGGAGAATTTTCGGGAGAGAACGCTCGTTGTTGAGGTTCTTGAATTGGTCAACTAGAACAGTGTGTGATGTTGAAGAATCACCGCTCGCAATCGATCCAAACACTCCTGATCGAGCAAACTCAGGACCAAATCCACTACGAACCAATTCGTCAATCTCGGATGAAGCAGCTTCGCCACTCTCGACTATCGACATCGCCTCTCGCAGCAAAGCAACCTGCAATCGGTTGCTAACAAATCCCTGAATTTCAGCGCGAACAACGGCGGGTTTCTTGCCGATAGCTTCGTACTCGCGTTTGACCAAATCGACTACTTCTTCTGACGTTTCAGGTCCAGTGATGATCTCTATTCCCGGCAGTAAATGCGGAGGGTTGAAGTAATGAATCCCAACTACGTTCGATGAACGATTGGTAACCGATCCATAGGCGCTTGGCACGAACGTCGAACTGTTCGAAGCGAGAATCGTATGGTCGGGTGCATGCTTAGCGATATCGGCAAATATCTTCTTCTTGAGTTCGAGATTTTCCGACGCAGCCTCGATTACGAGATCGGCAGATTTCACAGATTCGCCTAGATCCGTCGAAGTCGAAATACGAGAAAGAGCTGTCTCGATATCGCTCTCAGCAATTCGCCCTACAGATGCCAAAGCAACCAAGCCCACACGAGCTCTAGCCATCGCATCGGTCAGCAATTCCTCAGAAATATCGTTCAGAAAAACTTGTTTGCCGTGCGTAGCCAATTCCAGAGCAATTCCATGCCCAAGCAGCCCCGCGCCGATAACAGAAACGGTATGGAATTTTGATTCTGACCCGCCATCACCGTCGGCTAAGTAATCGCCTTCGTTCGAACCTTGGGGAGAAACTTCAGCAGCCGAAGTCGCTACCGAAATGTCGCCGAACAACTCGCCAGCAATCACCTGAACCAGATCCCAACCGATCTGCTCCCATATCTCGAATGGACCACCAACTGCCCAACGCCGACCAATCGAATTTTTGATCACTTTGTCGATATCAGCAGCTGAAACGACATCAGCCTCAACCAACGCAACCGACTCGCGATAAATCGCCGCCTGCAACCGAAGCGATATTTTTTCTACTGACTCAACGCTCAACGAAAACAACCCGTCCTAAACAAAAAGGTGCCCACTGGCACTTACACGGAGTAGCCGACTGATCCGTCTTCTCGCATTGGGATGACTTGCAAGTTACGTGGCTCGTACGCCTGCGACTGGAAGCCTTCGACTTCAAGATCGATACCGATTCCCGGAGCATCTGGAACCGGAATGTATCCACCCTCACGCTGCCAAGACGAATTGAACATAGCGTTGAATGGCTGCTCGTCTTCCTTCGAGTATTCCTGCGTAAGGAAGTTCGGAATTGATGCATCAAGGCTGCAAGCCGCAGCGGTCAACACTGGTCCCAAGAAGTTGTGAGTCACAACAGCTGAATGCCACGATTCAGCAATAGCGGCGATCTTCTTTACGGCAGTTACACCACCAGCAAGTCCAAGATCAGGACGTGCATACTGACTTCCGCCAAGTTCAAACATTTCTCGGAATTCCCAAATAGAGTGCATTCGTTCGCCGTTAGCTACTGGAAGCGTGGTTCGCTGAGCAACTTCTGACTGCGACTTGATCGAGTCGATCTGCACAGGGTCTTCGTAGAACATGGGCTGGAATTCAACCAGCTGTTCAGCAAGCGCAATAGCAACCATCGGCGTTAGCTTGCGGTGCATTTCGAGAATGATGTCGCAATCGAGACCCGCACCCTCACGCATCGCTGCAACATTCTCACGAGTGTCATGAATCAGACGAGGAAGCGTCATCGACTGAAAGCCGTCAGGAAGCGGGTCGGTCTTGATAGCCGTGAAACCATCTTCAACAGCTTCCTTCGAATTCAACATCAATCCCTGAGAAGTAGTTCCCTGATCCGCAGCGTCAGGACGAACTCCACCCATCAGCAAATGCAATCGAATCTTGTTGCGAACCTTGCCACCCAACAACTGCCAAACAGGAGCTTCGAGCGCTTTGCCTTTGATGTCCCAAAGAGCGATGTCGACCGCGCTCACTGCGCCAGAAAGCACGGAACCACGGAAAGGCCCCATTCGGTACATGTACTGCCAGTGGTGTTCGATATCTAGAGGGTCTTTGCCAACGAGATAGTCAGCGAATTTCTTCACCACTTGATCAGTCGCTTCGAGATAACCCCAGCAAGCCGACTGTCCTACGCCAACTAGACCGTTGTCGGTGAATATCCTGACGATCTGGCTATTGCCAGCAAGTATCGATTCAACTCGTTCGATTTTCATTATTTAATTCTTTAGCTCTTGAACTTTGGGCTGGTTAGAAGATTCACAGGCAACAAATACGCTTCGGCGAAGATGATACCGACTATTTCGACCGCATCTCACCAATTAAGGCAATTGTTGAAGCCATATCAGTCGTTCGAGGGTGCTTTTCATAGCCCGGATGACCGTTGTAACGATCGATCAAGATAGGTCGCAAACCCGCCGCCTCCGAGCCAAAAATATCCGATTCCAACTGATCGCCCACGAAAGCGGCTTCACCCGCCGATACTCCAGCCTTCACCAAACCCGCTTCGAATATTCGCCCATCAGGCTTCTCGACACCGGTCTCACCCGAAGTAACCGCAAAGTCGACGTGACCCGTAAGCCCCATATCGTCGAGCAGTCGCTGGCTTCCCGAATTCATGTTCGAAACGACACCAACAATAAATCCCAATTCTCGAAGCCGATCAAGTCCTTCGATCACATCAGGAAACAGTGCGATTCGATATTCCTGCTTGCGAACTTCCGCCCATATCTCGCCAGCTAAAGCCAGATCTACTTCATGCCCAGCACCCTGCAGTACAAGTTGCTCAAACCGAGCGAAAAACGCCCACTGCTCGTTTCCGTTCATCGTTCGAACTGGCTTTGTAGCGTTCTGGCTAGTCATAAATTCATCGGCCATGTGATAGCCAGCGTCGATCCCCCCGGTGGTCACCGATAGCCCGAATCGCGCAACAGCCTGAGATTGAATCTGCTCTCTCGGAGGATCAAATCCTGCGAGCGTGCCGTACATATCGAACAGCACAGCCTTTAGCTCGGGCATTCATTGCTCATTTCGTATCTAGTCATATCTGGAAAATAATTCATCAGTTTATTTCAACGATTCAATCGGCTGAACGGTCAATACAGCCGCACCAACCCAGCTTGCCCCTGCCGCCTTTAGAACGCTTGCCGCGGCCTGAACAGTGCTCCCTGTAGTGAACACATCATCGACCAGCAAAACCCTCTTGCCCAAAACTACTGATTCATGCCGAGTATCTACAGAAAAAGCTCCCTGTATCGCAGTTTTTCGAGCGGCTGCCGTAGGTTGTTCCGATTGAGGAACGGTATTTTCTGCTCGAATCAATACATCGCTATGAAACTCAAGCCCCATTCGACGAGATAGCTTCCGACCCAAAATTTCCGATTGGTTGTACCCGCGAGATCGCAAACGAGATTTATGCATCGGCACCGGCAGTATCAAATCTGCCTCACTTCGATTCATAGATTCAACGTTGAACATTCCGCCCAACACACCAGCCAACGCACGAACATCGTCGAACTTGAACGCCCTCACCGCTGTACCGACGGGCGTTTCGTACAAGAACGAACCATAAAGACGGTCAAGAGACGAACCGTCGATCACGCAGCGTGTGCAAGTACCCGGTTTAGCCAACGGCTCCGCGCACTTTCGACATACATCCTTCGATACGGCGGTCGAATCCCTAATGCACAGGTCGCACAGCAGCGAACCGTCTTTTCCGCAATGCACACACGACTGCGGAAACACGAGATTTAGAGCGCTAGTGGTAATTTGTCGAAGAACGGTAATCAATTGCGGTATTAGTACAAAATTTCATGGCGAAAACCTGCCGAAACGCCCCACAAGGTGTAAGACCGCACTAGAATAGCGAAGTACCGGGCTGGGTTCCGGTAAGAAAGCAATATCCGGGTTCGAATTGGGGGACACGTGGAACTTACTATCACCGCCAACAACACGACTCTTACAGACGCGATCAAGACGTATGCAGAAAAACGACTCAGCATCCTTGATCGAAGATTCCGTGATCCGGTGCCTGTATACCTGCAAATACGTAAAGAGCAGACCCAGAAGGAAGACGAACGGTTCATCGCTGAAGTAACTATCAGATTGAACCGAGGCGTTATTCGAGGTGAGATGCGAGGCGATTCGCCTTACACCGCCGTCGACCATGTTTCCGATACGGTCACTCGCCAAATCAGCCGCTACAAGAATCGCTACTCCGATAAGAACCGTCGTTCGACCGAGGGTGGCCTTGGAATGGCTATCGCTGAACAACTCGCCCAAGAGTCAGTCAGCGAAGTCGACGATAGCGGTATCACGACTCTCGAACACGGACAGCTAGTCCGAACCAAGCGTCACGCTATGGCATCTGAGACGGTAGAAGATGCTGCGGCCCAAATGGAACTTCTCGGTCACAACTTCTACGTGTTCCGTAACAAGGAAACCGACGACATAAACGTCGTTTACCGAAGGCACGATGAGCACTACGGTCTCATCGTTCCCGAAGACGCCGATTAGGCGAAACTGCACATCAGAAGTCCTCTCCTCCCGGGAGAGGACTTTTTCGTTAACTGATAGTTCAGAAACATAAACACCACACCTTCTTCTCGACCGCAACGATAGCGGAGTGGAGAGACCTCAGTCGATGTGGAAGCTGCAATTCCTCGAGAAGAACGTTTGCACTCGCCCAGTTTCAATCATCTGGATAATGCCGCCGCCCGGGATCCCTCTGTTCCGCTATCGCTCCAATCGGGACGAGGGAATGCGGCTGCGAAAACAACACCCAGCCACTTACCTGTTGGGCGTGTACTCGTAGATAACCACTGGCGTATCAAGCCCGTCGGCGATCATTTCCTCGGTTGGATAAACCTGCACTAAGCCATCGATATCCATCTTCTCGAACTTCTCGAGTCCTGCCGCTGGATACTTCGCTCGCTCCATCTCACCAACGTAGACGTACTTAACGTTGTACTTATCGAGAAGTCCTCTCGCCGTGATGCGTATTGTCGAATGGAAGAACCTATCGACCTCGATACGTCGCTCAGTAACCGTTCGTGCGTATCCAACACGTTGCTGCCTCTGATGCCAGTCCCAACCGATCACCGATGGCAAGCCCGTGTAAATCGAAACTCGGTTGCCCCAGCGATACTGGTCGCTCAAACCCTCGACGATCACTGGCGAACCTTTGATATTTAGTTGCATCCAGTCGATAGCGTCGAAATCGTATTTGAGAGTTAGCGGACCTTCGTGATCGACGTAGGTGACCGTTTCCATATAGGCCATTCCATCGAGAGCCAGACCACTGAATTCAAATCGCTCGGAGTTTCGATCACGCGTGCCCAGAACCGGATAAACCATCACACCTATCACCAGCACCGCCAGCAAACCCAACCAAACCCCACGTGATGCACGCACGTTGCTAAGTGAAAGCTTTCCAGCGTCGCCCAAGTACCAAAGGAAGTACGCCGAAGCCATTGCAAGCAATACCCACGCCTGCAAGTAGAACTTGAACACGGTGTTCATCCGACCGATATCGTCTTTGACGGTGAACATATCGACGCCCGCAGCGAGGGCCATAGCCATCGCCACCATTCCAACCGCCACCAGTGAATATCTCGCACCGGGAACGCTCGTACGGTAGGCAACAACTCCGGCACCAGCCACCGACGACCCAACGATCACCGTGAAAGCGATCGTTGCGAATCCGGTAAGAGCCAACGTCGCTACCGCTGCAGCAACCATCACCACCAGCACATGCCAGGTCCAACCAAGAATTCCCGAACCCGGCATAGGGGCGTTCGTCACGCTCGCCAAAGCGTCAGTAAGTCGCTCTCGCCACATAAACACGAGCCAACTTAGTATCGATAGCAAGAACAACGAATGAATAACGATGTATCGCCACAATTCAGTCGTGAATTGGCTCTTCAAAACACCGTTGTTGAAAAGTTCGAAGTTGGAATGGAACGGCAGGTAAACGATGTGCCCAACTACCAGAACGAACACCGAACTAATCACGCCAACAACTAGTCGCTCAATGACGCTGCGACTCGAGGAAAGTAGCTGGCCACCAACCAAAAAACCTCCGGCCAACAGTAGCTGAGTCGGAAAATCCCAAGCGTTGATCGTACGAAGCGAACCAACCAGCACCCCAAGTACAAATAGACCCGCCAGCGATTCCAGCAGTGGTCGCTTTCTTCCAATACGTAAATATGCTGCGATAGTCGCTGCCAGAGCCGTAATCGCAATTGGAATCGCTATCAAATGGGCATGCAGATCAGCGAACAGGAACGTGAAGAATGGGAATTCGGTGATCTCATTTCCAGGTGACCCCGGAGCCATCATTCTCGAACTACGCCAAAAGTCGAAGAATCCAAATTGTTGTTCTTGGAAGAATTTTCGAGATACACCTTCGAGCACCTGTAAAAGACCATCGATATTCCCGAATACGGCCACCATCAACACCGCCGCTAATCCGGCGTACACAGGAGATTTTCGTGACCATGCAGGAATGCGACGTGCACGAAGTGTGAGTTCAGCCAAGCCGCTGACTATCGAATACACGCCTCCGATTGTCAGCATGAACAAAAGCGGTACAGCCAAGTTGTAAGCGACTGATGGGACGATTCCAGTAAATCGAATCAGCGTGGCGATCAAGAACTGCCCAAAGTAGTAGTAGTTCAAGTAACCACCGGCGTACCACGGGTCGTAAGGCGGAATGGTCGATGACTTCACTACCGCGTTCAAATACGCGAAGTCCATCGGCTTCTCGCCACCCTTCCACGGGTGCCACAGATCGGGGTTTGCTGCTCGGATCAACAGGAACGCCACGTATCCAACTATCAACAGGACTTCCATCCGGATGATTCGGCGCTTGTTCGCACGAAGATGATCTACAAGATCGCTACCAGTCGCTCGCATCGTTAAATATGAAATTGCAGCAAGTAACGCCAGCGCCAGAAGCACCGCAAAGAACCTGAACTGAATTACGTTCACGCTAACCAGCAGCCAAGTGGTAGTCGCTACCAACAGCAAGCCCAGCGGCTTGGCAAACAGATATCCACGATCTGGCCACGGCCTAAAGACAACAAATGCGATTGGCAAAACTACCAACGCAAACATCTGAGCCGCCGCGTACCAAACAACAGGAGTTAGCCAATCGGGCATCCATCGTAGGAACGTAATATCGCTCCATGTTCCACCCGATTGCTGATCTTCAGCACTCTCCTCGGAAAGTAGTAGCCCGACATGCGGGGGAGGGAACCCGCTAGTTCCCGGACCCAGAGCGCCAATCTCAAGCATCAACCTCTGAGTCGAATAGCCCTCAACATTTCGGAAAACAAACGTCTGCGGATGCTCATACACCGAGAAGCTTTCGTCAGCCCAACCAAAGCCAGCGTTGAAGAACCCGTCGGAAGGCTTTTCGAATCCCTCAGGAGCACCGAAATCAAGCCGTGCGAACGGATCTTCGTAGTAGTCAACTCCCAGTCCGCCGACATACCGACTTCCCGAATACGCCAACTCGTACCCGAGTTCGCCCGAGAACATTTTTTCGTAGAAAGTCGACGTGATCGGATATCGCTCTGGCAATCGAGGAATCGTCGCGTACAAGCGGTTGCTCAGCAGAACAAAATAGTTGGAGCCCGACAACAGCTCTGTCAGCTGATCAAACTTCTGCGGGTGCTCGTCGTTATATAGCTCGGCACGATCATGCATCCGCAAGCCGATCACATTCGGAATGCCCTCTTCCCAGTGTTCCTGAACCACCTGCTCACCCGGAGTAGCGTTCTCACGAAGCCAGCTTGAAACGTCGTTCAGCGGATGCTGACCTGAGTAGACGTTCATGAACGAAAGAGAATAGTGAACCGTGAATATAAGCACCAAAGCGATAGGCAACGCTTGAAGCCATCGTCTGTTCGGCTGAAGCGACTTAATAACCTCGAACGACCACCAAAGCATTCTCGCCCCATACAAAATCAGGAACGGCGTGATCGGCATCATGTACCGCATGAACTTGACGTCGAACCAACCCGTAATCAGCAAGTACGGCAGCACCCAAGCCAGAATCACAAGATCAGCTTTGCGCTGTGCCAACACCCCGGCTATTAAAGCCCCCAGCAGCCCAAGCCAAACCGTTATGCCTAGTACCGGACCCAACCCCCAAGTACCCAGCTGAACCATTTGATAGATGTACTTAGGTGTCGAGTCATACTGCCGAGTGAACGGGAAATCGACTTCTCGGCGAACCATTTGCCCTTGCGTAGATATGTTGTCGATGTACGTTTTGAAATCGAGGAACATGTACGGCTGCACCACTATCAAAACAGCCAGCGCTACAACTCCCATCAGCACTATGTTTTGGTAGGCGGTCCACTGTCGCGAAGCCGCTGAACCAGAGCCGATTCCATCTGACTCGTACCGATCACCCTTGCGAGATGTCGCATAAATCAGGTGCGCCAGAATCAGCGCAACAGCCAACGGCAGCACCGAGAATTTCGTGGCGACTGCAAACGCGAACATCACGCCCGCCAAAACCGAATCTCGCTTACGACCATGCTCGGCTATTCGTATCGAGTAGTAGATGGTCCCGACGATGAACGTCGTCATGAACGTGTCTACAGCAAAGAAGTGGCTTAACTGAATCTGCTGCACCGCAAATGCAGAAAGCAACGCGGCAAGTAAACCAACTCGCGCGCTAAATACAGATCGACCAATTTGAAATATTAGAAATATCGTCGCTAAATCAGAAATAGCAGAAAGCGCACGACCCGCGTACCGCAGATCGAACATGCTCATCCACTTATACGGAGCCACCGCGTACTGAACGGCCTTGAGCGCGTAATGAGGCAAGCTGCCCCAGTTGAACGATCCGGGATTTAACGTACTGGCTTGAGGATCGGTCAGCTTCGACCACTCATCACCTTCAGGAAATTGAAGGTTGTACACCTGCGACAGAAACGCTCTTTCATCGGGATGAAACAGCCCACCTTGATCCCAGTTGATTCCGTAAATACGAAGCACAACTGCAACAAGCAAAATCAACGCCAATGCATAGCGCGTCGAATTCCCAGACCCTAAGAAAGTAAAACGTCGGGAACCAGAACCATCAGATAATTGGTCTGATGGAAGATTGTTGATTATGAAGTCCGATCCCTGCCTCGAACCGTCCGCTGGCGAAATTACGCCAAGGCTCGCGTTCGAAGATTCGGTTTGATCGGCACTCTGAGCTTCACGCATGAAGAGGAATTCTATCGGTGTGAACGATGCTCGCGCTGCAAGATTTCTACTACTCGATACGCATCACGAACGAATATCGACTCATCCGCTCTCCGTAAGTCGACAAAAAAGGAAGTTTGACCCGCGTCTTCCCCACATCTACGCTTGATTCCGGTGCTTTTTCTTACGCACTAGAAAAAATTACGGAAAGTCAGCAATCCCACTTGGCCACATCTGAAACTCAGCCGCTCGTTACTAATTCGTTCGATCGAACAGTTCTCCCCAACGGCCTCAGGATTCTCACCAGCACTATCCGTCACACCAACGCCGTAAGCATCATGTTCCTATTCGGAGCAGGCTCACGGTACGAAACACCTGAACTCGCAGGAGCTTCACACCTTTTCGAGCACATGCTCTTTAAAGGAACTCCCGAACGCCCTACACCTCGACAGATCTCCGAAGTAGTCGAAGGCGTCGGTGGAATGCTCAATGCGTTTACCGATAGAGAAGTAACGGGTTACTACTGCCGAGTAGCGCAGCCAAATTATCGAGAAAGTATCGACTTGCTTTCCGACATGACGCTGAACTCATTCTTCAAAGATGAAGACATCGTCAAAGAAAAACAGGTTGTCTACGAAGAAATTCGTGCTTCGTACGATTCACCGGGTGCACGAGTATCGATGCTCCTCGATGACCTACTCTGGCCAGATCAGCCAATGGGGCGTGATATCGCTGGCTCAGTCGAATCAGTAGGCGCAATTACACGCGAACAGATGCTCGAATATCTCGAAACCCAGTACGTAGGTTCCAACACCGTGATCGCGGTTGCCGGAAATATCGAACACGCTGATGTAGTAGCGCAACTTACAGAACTACTCGGAGGACTTCACGACGGCGAGATTCTCCCAATGTACCCACACGAACCTAAACCCGTCACAAAACGGGTTGCATTGGAACACCGTCCAACCGAACAGGCCCACATTGCGTTCGGCATGGCAGGACTCTCTAGCGACGATCCCGACCGGCACGCACTTTCGATCATGTCGGTGATCTTGGGCGAAACCATGAGCAGCCGCCTATTTGAAGAAGTTCGCGAACAACGCGGGCTTGCCTACGACATCCACAGCGGTGCGCACTTCTTTAGCGACTGCGGAGCGTTCGTTGTTGAATCGGGAATCGACCCCGCACGTGTCGATGAAGCCATCCCGGTCATCCTTAACGAACTCAGCAAGATACGCGATGGCGTAACCGAAGCCGAATGGAAGCAAGCACTCGAACTCACCAAGGGTCGAATGATGCTTCGCATGGAAGAAAGCCGAGCCGTATCGAGCTTCCTGGGTATTCAGGAACTCCTTAAGAACAAAGTCGATACCGTTGACGAAGTTCTCGCCAAAATCGCCGCAGTAACCATGGAAGACATCAAGCGAGCTGCGAACCGGGTGATCAAATCCGAGAATCTTGTTCTTTCTATCGTCGGCCCATTTGAAGATGCCGACCACTTCGAACAGATGCTCACGTTCGAATAACCGGTTCGACGACCAAGCCGTGCTTCGGGATCGATTCTCTAGCCAATCAGACAATTCGAACATGCCGTAATCCGGTGGTTCCCGAACGCTAGTCGATAGCGTGTTGTTGATTAACGGTTACGAAACGAATGATTAAAAATTCGTAAAAATCGGCAAATGCGTAAAAAAAACGCTAGGGCTCGATAAAAAAACCGGCGTAGCTTGCTAAACATGTTGACAAGACAAGCACCTCCAACCGACTTCAAGTGGCAGGCAGATAACATCCGTGCTCTGCGTACCCACCTTGGACTTTCACAAACTGCGCTCTCCCGAGAAATTGGTATTCGGCAGCAGACGATCAGTGAGTGGGAGACCGGGATGTACGCACCTCGCGGAGCATCGGTCACCATTCTCACACTGCTAGCCGTCAGCTCGAATTTCCAATTCGAAACAGACGCAAGCGACAACGATAAAGTTCGTCCACTACTGGCTGAACAATCGACACCACGCCCTTCGCAGGGATTGGCACCACGTCGCCTCGCAGATTCTGGCCCAGTGTCAGCACGTGCAGAACAATCTGCTCCAGCACAGCGCCTAACGTTTGAAGCAGCAAAAGCGGCTCAGACCGATCGCCGAACTGGCACATACAACTCAAAATACTTCGAGTCTCCACCGTCAGCAGCGGTACGTCGACTTGAAGTACCTATGTAAGCACCACTCGCTTACGTAAACGAAACCCCGCCTGCTGAAGTTCCTAAAATCACAGGCGATGCGGGTTATCAGCGGCGGATGGCTTTGACACCCCTGTTCCTACACGAATAGGATTGCGCCACTGATCAACGGAGAGATCATTTGGCGACGCGTGCATACATTCTCATCGAAACGGCAGTTGGCACAACCAACGAAGTTTCAAACTCCCTCAAAGAGATGGACATGATGAAAGCTGTCGATACGGTCACCGGACCTTTCGACATCATCGCAGTAGCAGAAGCCGACGATCTCCCAAGTATTGGCGATCTGATCAGCGACGGTATGCATGGCATCCCGGGCATCGTAAAAACCGTTACGTGCCTCTCAGTCAGAAGCTGACGCACTGAGAGCTCTGGTAACACCCGGAGTCCCAAATATTGCGTTTCGAGTTCACTGCTGAAGAATCAAATTTTAAAAGCCAGCTAAGCGCGTTCCTCGATGACGTGCTGCCCAACGACTGGCACGGCCCCGCCGACGAATCACGCGACGATCACTGGGAACTGAACCAAGAGATCAAAAAAGGACTCGCTGAACGTGGATGGCTCGTTATGAGCTGGCCAAAGGAATACGGCGGCGCCGATTCATCCCCGATGATGAACACCATCTTCGCCGAAGAAATGGCGTATCGCCGAGCACCGGGTCACGATCGCTTTGGCACTCGCATGTTCGGGCCCACCCTTATGCGGTTCGGCACCGAAGAACAACGCACCAAATACTTGGGGTCTATCGCACGTGGCGAGATCCAATGGTGCCAGGGATACTCAGAACCAAACTCAGGATCCGATCTCGCCTCACTGCAAACAAAAGCAGTCGAAGATGGCGACGACTTCATCGTTACTGGTGCCAAGATTTGGACTTCACTCGCACACCGTGCCGACATGATGTTCATGCTCGTGCGAACCGATCCCGAAGCACGACCCCACAAGGGTATTTCTCTAATACTCGTCGATATGAAATCGCCCGGAGTCGAAGTGCAGCCAATCGTAAACATGGCAGGAGTCCACAGCTTCAACCAAGTAGTTTTCGATCATGTACGAGTTCCCAAAGCCAACTTAGTCGGCGACCTAAACGACGGCTGGCGAGCCGGTATGACAGTTCTTAACTTTGAACGATCGGGCATCGACTACGCAGCATGGGCACGAGCAGCACTCGAAGAGCTAATCGACTATGTGAACAGTGACGACGCAGAAGTAAGCGCCGCCAAAACTGATCCGACCGTGAGAGTAAAGCTTGCCGAACTTCACATGGAAGTCGAAGCTGCACGACTCATGTGCTACGACGTTTCGTACCGCCAGGGCAAAGGCGAAATTCCATCGTCAGAAGCCTCAATGAGCAAGGTCGCTGCGTCTGAGGTTTATCTGAAAGTTCTCGATTACGGAGTCGACTTACTCGGCATGTACGGCGTACTCGAACTCGGGTCCGATCAAGCCGAACTGCAAGGTCGCTTCTTCAAGATGCGACTGTTCTACACATCAGGACCAATCCTTGCAGGTACGAACGAAATCCAGAAGAACATCATCGCCCAACGCGGACTTGGACTACCTCGCAAATAATGCTGGGTAAATAGGACAAAAAAACTTGGACTTCGGACTTACAGAAACACAAGAACTCATCAAGGCTTCGGCAAAAGAATTCCTTGAAGAAAAATCTGACCCTGCAATCGTAAGAGCAGTTGCCGACGGCGATTCAGAAGCAATCGCCTCGCTCTGGAAAGACATCGTTGAACTTGGCTGGCCATCACTGACAATCTCAGAAGAACACGGCGGAGCAGGGCTCACGTTCAGCGATCTTGCAGTGTTGCTCGAAGAACTTGGCGCAAGCCTCGCCCCAACGCCTATCGTCGAATCGTCGATCAGTTCGTGGACCATCGAACGATTCGCACCCGACGCCCTAAAAGCCGACCTTCTTCCGAAAGTGGCTGAAGGCGACATTCTCATCACTCCCGCAATAGTCGAACGTGATGCCTCGTGGAATCCAGAAGATTCAAAACTAGCCGCCACAAAATCAGGATCAAGCCTAGTAATAACCGGTGAAAAACGATTCGTAGCGTTCGCTGAACAAGCAACCCACGCACTAACTCTGGTGAGAACTGATTATGATGAACCGGCACTCATCGTGGTGCCTATTTGGAAAGCCGACGGCGTTGAACAATCCCCGCTAAAGCACTCTTCAGGCGTTCCAGTTTCGTCACTATCATTCAACGAACTCGAAGTTCCTGAAACCAACATCATTGCAACTGGCGACAAAGCTATCGAAGCTGCCAACGAATTAATCGCCGCCGGCGGTGTCGCTCGTTCAGCGCAACTCGCTGGATTAGGTAGAGCAGTTGTCGACGCCACAGTCGAATACACCGCCAATCGAGAACAATTCGGCGTGCCTGTCGGAAGCTTTCAAGCTGTTCAGCATCATCTCGCCGAAATGGCAATATCTGCGAAGCAAGTGAATCATCTAGTCCACTCGGCGGCATGGAGTTTCTCACAAGAAGGATATTCCGTTGATACCGCCGCACAGGCGAAAATCGCAGCAAGCGACAAAATAGCCGCGCTATGCTGGACTGCACATCAGTGTCACGGTGCGATAGGTTTCACTTGGGAACATGATCTGCACCTTTATACTCGCAGAGCACTAGCGTGGAAAACTGACTACGGTGATTCGACGTTCCATAAATCAAAATTAGCGAACGCGATCGGGCTATAAGGAATAAATACTTATGTGGTGGACCGCAGAAGAAGAAAAGAACCAGCTAAGGCAACAGGATTGCCTGTTTTGCAACATCGTTCATGGCGATATGCCTTCGACCGAGATTTACTCAGACGATCAATGCATGGCGTTCAACGACATCAACCCCGTTGCGAACGTCCACGTACTAATCGTTCCTCGTGACCACGTTACGTACCTCACAGGTGCTACTGAGCAACACGAACAGTTGCTAGGCCACCTCATGCGTGTCGGCGCACGAGTCGCTCGACAAACTGGCATCTCAGAAGGCGGCTACCGTCTTGCAATGAACCAGGGTGTCGACGCTGGTCAGATAGTCGATCACCTACACATTCACGTGCTTGGTGGCGGTTTGCTCGACAAGCTCGGCACACCGCTCGGGCCATCGTAATCAACCGAAGCAAACCACGAACCGTTCGGCATAAAAATTCACAAAGCAAAAGGCTGGTTGCTTAGTGAAGGTCGGACTGCTCGCCGGAACCAGCTATTCGGCATTTAGATATCGCGAATATCGACTGTTCTGGATAGCCGCGGCATTTTCCAACATCGGAATGTGGTCGCTCGTATACGGTCGACTCTTCTTGATGCGTTCGCTCACCGGCTCTGAGCTAATGCTCGGGCTTGTAGCAACCGCTAACCTTCTACCAGTGCTCATCTTTTCGATGTGGGGCGGTGTACTTGCCGATAGATTCAATCGCCTAAAAATCGTTCGGTTCACGCGATTCATGTTCGCCGCTGTAACCCTCGGCACTGGCGCACTGATCCAGAGTGGATCGATAGAACCCTGGCACATCCTAGCGATATCAGCGGTAACTGGAACACTGCTCGCATTCGATATTCCATCCCGTTCCGCGATGGTCGCAACCATCGTTCCAAAAGAACATCTTGCAGGAGCCATAGCTCTCTACTCCATAGTGTTCGGCGCAGCCGCCATCGTCGGCCCAGTGCTGATCGAACCCCTCGTATCCAGCTGGGGCTACGAAGGTCTGTTCTACATCATCGGTACGTCATACGTTCTGACCGTCATCACATTGCTGATGATGAAGACCACTGGACACAAAGTCGCGTCAACAAGCCGAACTGCAATCGACGGCCTGCTACAAGGATTCGCCTACCTTAAGAAACAACGATCTATCTCATCCGTCATTCTTCTAGGTATCACGATGGGGCTTTTCGGATCGTCATTCGACACACTGCTTCCAGTGTTCGCCGACGAAATTTATGAAACAGGCCTAGACGTCGGTGGCAGGTTATTGCTGGGTGCCGGTATCGGCGGACTCACAGCCACAACGGCTATCACGCTAATCGGCAAACGAGTTCGTCCCGCTCTATACCTAATCGTTTCAGGAATCGGACTGGGCGCAGCTCAGCTCGCATTTGCGCAAATCGACGTAATCGAATTCGCTATTTTCATAGCGGCCATTATTGGCGGATTCAAGGTAGTGCTCGGAACAATGAACACTACTGTGGTGCAAACACTCGTCGATGAAGAGTTCCGCGGTCGAGTAATGAGCATCAACCAGCTCACGTGGGGAGCTTCGGCACTTGGTGGGTTAATGATGGGCTACATGGCACAACGATTCGACGCACCATTGGCAATGACTTTCGGCGGAGCAATCGCCATCCTCGCCACCGTTCTGGTCGGTCAACGCCTTATCCGTAGCTTCGGAATCGGATCAAAACCAATTCAAAACTCCGATACTCCCGCCGAATCTTCAAGCTGATCAAGTTGCAAGTGAGCCAAAAGCATCGCTTTCAGCGCTTTATCGCTTAATTCTCGCGGCACTCAAATCACAAATTATTAGTTGCTACATCCCCTCTCTGTGGGCATAATGAGCGCGCTCACCTCGGGTTCATAGTTGTACGGTTCCCGAATGGCCAGCCCGGATATTAAAAATAGTTCCGGGGTTTCTTGCTGATATTTCTGTGTTGCCAGCTTGAATAATCTGAATAAACACACGAAAGGAGAGGGCGCTTGCACCCGTTTGCATACGTTGCCCCAAGCACGGTAGCTGAAGCTGTAGCCGTGCTAAACGAACATGGTGATCGAGCTCGACCAATGGCCGGTGGAACCGACCTGCTGGTTAAAGCTCGCGCTAACGTCTGGGAGCTAGATGCCGTTGTCGACATCAAGAACATTCCAGAACTTATGAATCTTTCCATCGGTAACGGTGGACTCAGCATTGGCGCAGGCGTGCCTTGCTACCAGGTTTACGACAACAGCGAAGTTGCTGCTGAATACCCTGGAATTGTTGATGGAGCATCCATCATCGGTGGAATCCAAGTTCAGTCTCGTGCTGGCCTCGGCGGAAACCTCTGTAACGCTGCTCCGTCTGGTGATGGCATCTGCCCACTCATCGTTCACAGCGCTGTTGCAAAAATCTCAGGTCCATCTGGCGACCGAGAAGTTGCTGTTGAAGATTTCGCAACTGGCCCAAGCCGAACGGTTTTGGGCAAGGGCGAACTACTCGTCAGCATCGAAGTACCAAAGCCTGCTGCAAATTCTGGCGCAGCCTACACACGCTTCATCCCTCGAAATGAGATGGACATCGCTGTAGCTGGTGTTGGTGTCTTCGTTCAGCTCGATTCTTCGGGCAAGAACTTTGAATCTGCACGAATTGCGCTTGCATCTGTAGGCCCAACTCCAATCCTTGCATCTGCCGCTGGCGACAGCTTGGCAGGTAAGCCAGTAAACGACGAGACAATCGCCGCTGCTGCCGCTCTTGCTAAGGATGCTGCGACACCAATTACCGACATGCGCGGTACGGTCGAACAGCGAAAACAACTCGTAGAAGTGCTCACAGGCCGAATGATCAAACAGGCCGTTGAACGGGCTAGGGGATAAAGATAACCATGACAACAAACTCCCCAAGCAAAGTTCACGTAACTACGACCATCAACGGTCAGCAGCACGAACTACTCGTGCCTGGTTACATGAGCCTGCTCGACACACTCCGTGAACTCATTGGCCTCACCGGCACCAAAGAAGGCTGTCTCGACGGCAACTGTGGTGCTTGCACGGTCAGCGTTGACGGTCGAATCGTAGACTCCTGCCTCGTTCTCGGAGCAGAAGTAAACGGCAAGAACGTCGACACCGTTGAAGGAATGGCAACTCCAGAGGGTCTTCACCCTCTCCAGCAGGCATTCCTCGAAGAGGCTGCTCTCCAGTGTGGTATCTGCACACCGGGCTTCCTCGTCGCTGCTAAGGGTCTATTGGACAACGAACCTTCACCAACCGAAGGTCGAATCCGACACTGGCTCGCAGGAAACCTCTGCCGCTGCACTGGCTACGACAAAATTGTCCGCGCCGTACAGAAGGTAATTGACTAAGACGTAACACCAGATGGCTGCCGACCCAACAAAAAGTCGGCAGCTCTCTAAATAATCTGGCCCAGCCGAACTTAGGCCCGGAGAGAAATTATGGTCGCAACATTTGAGCCCAAAACTGACTACAAAGTAGTTGGAACACGCCCAATTCGACACGACGGATACGACAAAGTAACCGGACGAGCGATTTACGGTGGAGACATGAAACTACCCGGATTAATCTGGGGAGTGATGGTCAGAAGCCCGCACGCGCACGCCAACATCAAGTCGATCGACACCTCAGCTGCCGCAGCTATGGAGGGTGTATTCGCCGTAATCACCGGGGCAGACATGCCTAAGGCACCGAGCAAGCTCGTTGACCTAGGTGAAGGAAACATCAACTTCAAGTGGGCATCAAACAAATTGATGGCCGATGACAAGGTTCTCTACCGCGGTCATCCTGTCGCAGCTATTGCAGCTACCGACAGGTACGTCGCTGAAGAAGCCGCTCGTAAAGTGGTTGTTGAGTACGAAGTGCTCGAATCAGTCACCAACGTAGTTGATGCTCTCAAGCCAGATGCACCAATCATTCTTCCTGACATGGTTGGTGACGATCTTGGTGAAGATGTAACGAACACCAACATGGCGGCTCACGTCCGACACGAGTTCGGCGACGTTGAAGGCGCTTTCGCATCTGCATCTCACACCATTGAGCGCGAGTACAACATGCAGATGGTTCACCAGGGATACATCGAACCCCACAACGCTACGGCAACGTGGGACGAAGAAGACCGGATCAAGATTTGGACAAGCACGCAGGGTGCATTCCCAGCGCGAACCCAGATCGCCGGAATTCTTCAGGTTGATGTTTCTCGAGTGAAAGTAACACCAACAGAAATTGGTGGCGGGTTCGGAGGAAAGATCCCGGTCTACCTCGAACCTATCGCCGCTCTTCTGGCTAAGAAGTCACAGCGCCCTGTGAAGATGGTCATGGAACGAACAGCAGTGTTCGAAACCACAGGACCTACACCGGGTGCTCGAATGGTTATCAAGCTCGGAGCCGACGCCAACGGTAAGTTGACTGTCGCTACTTCCGACATCTGGTTCGAAGCTGGTGCCAACCCCGGCGCCTTCATCGGCCCAGCAGCAATGTGTATCTACGCTCCTTACGAAATCGCCAACACCCGCATCGACGGTTGGGACGTTCTCGTAAACAAGCCAAAGGTTGCTCCATACCGAGCACCAGGTTCGCCTCAGGTTGCTTTCGCAATGGAATCAGCTGTCGACGAACTTTGTGAAGAAGCCGGCTGGGACTCCTTCAAGTTCCGTGTCGATAACGCTTCTAAAGAAGGAACACGTCGTGGTGACGGAGTTCTCTTCTCGAAGATTGGTATGCAGGAAGTTCTCGAGGCTGTAAAAGAATGTGACCACTGGAACGCACCACTTGGTGACGCACCAGAGGGCAAGGTTCGTGGCCGAGGAATCGCAAACGGTTACTGGTTCAACATTGGACTAAAGTCGTCTGCAAACCTCGCCGTAAACACTGACGGAACAGTTCAGCTAACTGAAGGATCTACCGACATCGGTGGTTCACGAACTTCGATGGCCATGCACGTTGCCGAAGTACTCGGTATTGGCGCACACGATGTTCGACCTACAGTTGGTGACACCGAATCCGTTGGTTACACCGATGTAACCGGTGGATCACGAACTACATACGCAACTGGCTACGCTTGCTGGCTCGCAGCCAACAACTTGGTAGATGTACTAAAGGACCGTGTTGCGGTTCTATGGGACATCAAGCCAGATGATGTTGACTTCAACGACGGCGCATTCACCTCTAAGGCTGAAGCAGCTAAGTCGATCGGCTTCAAGGAACTAGCAGGAAAGCTAGACGACCTTGGTGGCCCAGCAACTTCAACCGGAACTGTCGACCTAGAGTCGGCTGGTGACGGATTTGGAACACACATTGCCGATATCGAAATCGATCTGGCAACTGGCAAGAGCGACATCATCCGATACACAGCGTTGCAAGACGTTGGAACCGCAATTCACCCTGCATACGTCGAAGGACAACTGCAAGGCGGAGCTGTTCAGGGAATCGGTTGGGCATTGAACGAGGAGTACTACATGCAGGACGATGGCAAAATGGCCAACTCCAGCTTCCTCGACTACCGAATGCCAACAACTCTTGACCTTCCGTTTATCGATACCGTATTGGTCGAAGTACCTAACCCACTGCACCCGTACGGTGTTCGTGGAGTTGGTGAAACTCCGATCTGCCCACCAGTCGCTGCGATTGCAAACGCAATCAAGGACGCTATTGGTACACGGCTCTACAACACACCTATGAATGCGGGAAGCATTCTTGAGGCCCTGAAATAGGAATTCGCAAGAACTTTGAACGGGCTAGCTAAAAAGTAACGAACGAGTGGCCGGGAGTCGATTCAGACTTCCCGGCCAACTTGTTTCAAACAATATTTGGAACTGACTCAATAATCGGATCAAAATCCAATCGGATCGATCCAACGAGGAATACGAATGGTCGCAACCTACGAGACAAAGTCTGATTACAAAGTAATCGGAAATTCGCCAATACGACACGACGGTGTCGACAAGGTGACAGGACGAGCCATCTACGGTGGCGATGTAAAAGCACCGGGACTTATCTGGGGTGATGTACTCCGCAGCCCACACGCTCATGCTCGAATCAAGAGCATCGACACTTCGGCTGCTGAAGCTATGGACGGCGTATTCGCAGTTCTAACTCACGCCGACTTCCCACAGGCAGATGATCTCACGATCGACGCTGGTGAAGGCACCGTAAACCTCCGACGTGGCCAGTCGAACGTAATGGCCGACCAGAAGGTTCACTACAAGGGACACGTAGTAGCTGCGGTTGCTGCTGTCGACCGAAACACTGCTCAGGTTGCTGCTCAGTCGATCAAGGTTGAGTACGAAGTACTTCCTGCGATCTCTGATGTTGACGCTGCCATGGCAGAAGGCGCACCACAGATCCTCGAAGGTCTCGTTGGAGATCACCTCGGTGAGAACGTCGAGAACACCAACGTTGCACGAGTATTCCGACACGAGTTCGGAAACGTAGACGACGCATTTGCTAACTCCGACCTCGTTATCGAACGAACAGTTTCGATGTCGATGGTCCACCAGGGCTACATCGAGCCACACAACGCAACCGCTATCTGGGGACAGGACGACAACCTAACGGTTTGGTCCAGCACACAGGGTTCGTTTGGTGTCCGATCACAGGTTGCAGGATTGCTGCACCACCCTGAATCTAAGATCAAAGTGAACTACGTTGAAATTGGTGGCGGATTCGGCGGCAAGACCGTTGTTTACCTCGCACCAATCGCTGCACTGCTCTCCCGCAAGTCGGGTGGACGTCCGGTGAAACTGGTCATGGATCGATCTGCAGTATTTGAAGCTACTGGTCCTGCACCAGGTGGCAAGATTCGAATGAAAATTGGTGTAAACAAGGACGGCAAGATTCAAGCCGCCGACACCGATCTCATTCTTGAAGCTGGTGGATTCCCTGGCTCAGCAGTTGGTGCAGCAGCGATCTGTGTGTTCGCTTGCTACAACCTCCCTGTTTCACGAATCACCGGATACGACGTTCTCGTCAACAAGCCCAAGTCTGCTGCATACCGAGCCCCTGGCTCACCGCAGGCATCTTTCGCTATCGAGACTGTCATCGACGAAATCTGTGACGAACTCGGCTTCGACAAGATTCAGTTCCGACTCGACAATGCTGCTCACGAAGGCACCCGACGTGGTGATGGTGTTCAGTTCATCCGAGTTGGTCTTGAAGAATGTCTCGTTGCTGCCAAAGAATCCGACCACTGGAACACACCTCTTGGTGATGCTCCTGCTGGCAAGGCACGAGGACGAGGAATCGCTTCTGCTTACTGGATGAACGGTGGCGGTAAGTCGACTTGTGACCTGATGTTGCAGGACGACGGAACCGTAATGTTGAACGAAGGTTCTGCCGATATTGGTGGAACACGAACTTCTATCGCTATGCAGGCTGCTGAAGTTCTCGGCATCCCTGTAGAAGACTTCCACCCATCGATCCCTGACACCGACACGATTGGTTTCACGGGTGTAACTGGTGGATCACGAACGACTTACACAACTGGTCTGGCTGCTTACAACGCTGCCCAGAAGCTTGTTGTTGAACTCAAGTCTCGTGTTGCCGATCTTTGGGAGACCGAGGCTAGCAACGTTGAGTTTGCCGATGGCACATTCACCGCTAACGGCGATTCAATTGGTATCCAGGAACTTGCTGGCAAGCTCGACCCAACTGGTGGTCCAGCTACCTCAACTTCATCTGTAAACCTTGCTGAAGCTGGTAACGCTTACGGTGTTCAGATCTGTGACCTCGAGATCGATCTTGCTACTGGCAAGACCGATGTTATTCGATACACAGCAGTTCAGGACGTCGGTAAGGCAGTTCACCCTCAGTACGCTGAAGGTCAGATTCAGGGTGGTGTTGTTCAGGGTCTTGGTTGGGCGCTAAACGAGGAATACTTCATCACTGATGATGGAGCTATGGCCAACCGATCGTTCCTCGACTACCGCATGCCTACCTCGCTCGACATGCCTATGATCGACACGATCATGGTCGAAGTTCCGAACCCACTTCACCCTTACGGTGTTCGTGGTATCGGTGAAGTTCCAATTTGCCCACCACTTTCCGCAGCTGCTCAGGCAGCAAAGGAAGCGATTGGTAAGCCTTTCTACGAACTTCCGGTCAAGCCTGGTCGTATCCTAGAAGCACTAAACGACTAATTAGAAATAATATCGCTGAGGCACGGGGCTTGCGTCTCGTGCCTCAGCGTTTTTTCTTAACGCGATAAGGAAGGAAATAAAAATGGCTACGGTCTTCCTCCCTTACGCTCTGCGCAAATACGCAGATGGCGCAGAACAAGTGCAAGTACCGGCGAAGACTCTACGTGAGCTCGTCGACAATCTCGAAGCTGCCTATCCTGGCACCAGAGAACATCTCGTTGAAGATGACCGCCTCAAGCCTGGGCTGGCCGCAATTGTGGGTCATGTGGCTACACGACGAGGTTTACTCCAGAAGCTAGAACCCGATACCGAGGTTCACTTCATCACAGCCATTTCCGGTGGCTAACTTCAAATCACCTGATTCAGTACGCGGTCGTTAAGATCCACACGAAATCTTTCACGACTCTTGTGCATCCTATTTACGTATAAAATCTCAACTCACGACACGTAGATACCGATTACCTACTCCAGAGAAAATTCCATGAGTAACGATCAGCAAAATTTCGAATTTGAAAATGGCACGCTGCTTGACGCTTCCTGCAAGCAGGTAATCGCTGATGGCGTTAGCTCAATGCTCAAAACCATTGGAGACGAAGTTGATGCACAAGGCACCGCCGATACTCCAAAACGCGTAGCAAACATGTACGACGAGCTACTCGAAGGTTATTCGATCGACCCTATCGAACTCCTCAACGGCGCAATGTTCGAAGTTGAATACGATGAAATGGTCGTTGTAAAAGACATCGATTTCTACTCACTCTGCGAACACCACATGCTGCCCTTCTACGGAAAAGCCCATGTTGGATACCTGCCAAACGAAAAAGTAATCGGCCTCTCGAAAATTCCGAGACTAGTCGAAATGTTCGCACGTCGACTGCAAGTTCAAGAACGAATGACCCAGCAGATCGCCTCAACGCTTGAGGAACTAATTGGTCCAGCTGGTATCGGCGTTGTGGTCGAAGCCCAGCACTTGTGCGCCGCAATGCGAGGCGTGCGAAAGCCAAACACCACCATGACTACAAGTGCAGTGCGCGGACTCTTCAAAAAGAACGCTTCTACCCGAGAAGAATTCTTTAGCCACGTTCGACAGTCGTAGCCTTCAGGCTCAAACCACTCACATGGATACAAATGGAAAAGTAGCGCTCATCACGGGAGCCGGCCGAAGAGTTGGGCGATCCCTCGCGTTAGCTTTGGGTGATGCTGGATGCCGTGTCGCAGTTCACTACGGCCAGTCCGAAAAGGACGCCCAAGACACTGCCGCATTGATTCAATCTATGGGCAGCGAGGCTATTACGATTCAGGCGGACCTCGAAGATCCCGTTCAAGTTAAATCTCTCGCATCCTCAGTTGCCAGTCAGCTTGGACCAATCGAAATTCTCGTAAACAACGCGTCGATCTTCGACAAAGTTGGACTCGAAGACGTATCGGTCGAAGAATGGGATCGACACTTCGCTATCAACACCCGGGCGCCGTTCATCCTCGCCCAAGCCATGCAAGCGCAGCTCACGACCGATTCGCCGGGCAAAATCATCAGCCTCAACGACTGGCGCACAGCCCGTCCAACCCGTTTCGCCTACGGTATTACCAAAACGGCTTTATCAGGGCTTACACGAACACTTGCGCTGTCTATGGCACCAAATGTTCAGGCTAACGAGATCGCACTCGGTGCGATTCTCCCGCCATCGGATATTCCGCTCGACAGGCCACGCAATGAAATTCAAATCGATCTTGGTGCCGCCGACCGGATGGGAACACTCAACGAAGTATCGGACGCCATGATGATGCTGATTAAAAACGACTTCATTACCGGCGAAACGATTAACGTCGATGGCGGTCGACATATTCAGTAATTTTTCACTTCTCGCACGTCGACTATTCCACAGATAAAAATCTACAAATGACTTCTTCATCTGACAACTCCCAACAGCTAGATACGGTGCGCATCGAGCGACTCGAGCTCGACTGCATCATTGGTATCAACCCGTGGGAACGGCTCACGAAGCAGCGCATCACCATCGACATCGAAATGAACGCCGATCTTTCTGCAGCCGGAAAATCAGATGCTATTGAAGACACAATCAACTACAGAGATATCTCAAAGGCAGTCACTGCCGAGATTGAAGAATCGAGCTACGGATTAGTTGAGGCACTCGGTGCGCGAGTAGTGGAGCTTTGTCTTGAAGATGAAAGAACGCAGTCGGTAGAAGTAACCGTGCGAAAACCCGGCGCTGTGCGGAAAGCAACGGCGGTCGGAGTTGTTATCCGACGCAGTCGCTAGAACTTAGCGACTAACTAGCCACGTGACCCGAGAGCACTCTGAATTCGCTCTCAGCATTACGAACACGCGCTGCAAGTTCCGACAATTTTTCATCGTCAGCACCGAGCTCTTGGGCTTCGCCAAGAACTCCAAGGGCAGCTATCAATTCTTTTGCTATTAAAGTTTGATCTTTACGCATCGTGACATGTCCGGACCGGTGAACAACTCACATTTTTGCAAGTGGAAACTAATCGTAAGGGTGAATCCGAATAGGAATTTAGTACCTACTTCGTGAAATACACAAGGACTAGTGCTTACCCACTGCGCAAACCACTACAGATTGCGTTCTTATCTCATTCTCAACTAGATTCAAGCGGCGCGCCATGCGGGGAAACACTCAAATCTTCATCGGCGCGCCGTTGGGGAATGTTGAGCGATGACCAGCAACTACACGCTAAACGGAAACGCGCCTGAACTCAAAATCGATGTGACAAGCGATTCTGGGAGACACGCACGTGCCAAGATTCGAAATCTGGGGAACTCTACAGCGCGCCATCGCGCAGGGACCGACTAGCTAGCCGGTGAATCCGATGATGGAGATTCCGGAGCCACTGTTCCTGAATGAGAATCAGGCGTCGATCCCGGCCGATCTCCCGGCGGTGGACCACCACGTTTGCGCAACGGAACCTCACGAATAAACACAGTAGCGACCACTGCCAGTGCCACGAAAATAAACGCTAAGAAGAACACATCGCCGATAGCCCCGGCCAGTGATTCTCGTATCGCCGCAAAGACGCTCTCACCAAGCGCAACTCCCGATTCACCATTCGCTGCGAACGCACCCATTAGGCTTTCCGATGCACCGGAGTTGATCAGCGCGTTTGGGTTGCTCGTTATCTGATCAAGCAACTGCGGTGGGACGACTTCGAACGCCTCAGCAGGCAAGTTGTCATGCATTCCGTCCTTGAACTGGCGAACCATGTACGAACCAAACAACGCCAAACCAATCGATCCGCCCACCGATCGGAAAAACTGCGCCGATGAAGTCGCTATGCCCAAATACTGCTGCGGAACACCGTTTTGAATTGCGATTGTGTAGAGCGGGAACGATGTACCAAGCCCAAATCCCATCAAAACGGCTGAAGAAAGAGCGTAAGCATGCGTCGTGCTACCGCTCACACGGCTAAGCAAGAACATTCCTGCAGCCATGATCGATACACCGATCAATCCTTGAAGTCGGTAATGGCCTCCCGTTCGAGCCAGAATCTGACCACTAATTGCCGCTCCGAACACGATCCCCAGCATCATCGGAGTCAGGAAGCTACCGCTTGCTGTTGGTGATGCTCCGAGAACGCCTTGGAACAACAAAGGCACGAAGAAAATTGCGCCGAACATAGCGAACCCGGTTAGCAACGTCACGAGCAACGCTATTCCAACAATTCGGTTCTTAAACACTGCCAACGGAAGTAGAGGTTCAGATATCCGTGTCTCATAAAGTACGAATACCACCACCATGACACCGCTGAAGATCAGAGAGCCCATAACAAGCGGATCGGACCACTCATATTGGTTGCCACCCCATGAAAGCCCTAGCAAGCCGGGGACAATCGCCAACACAATCAGCACCGCTCCGCCAACATCGATCTTTCGCTTTGGGCCGTCCTTCTTGCCGTTCGGAAATAATTTAATAAAGAGAGCAATTACCGGAATGCCAAGTGGAATGTTTACTAAGAAAATCCATTCCCAAGACAGTTGATCCGTGATGAATCCGCCAAGCGTTGGGCCCAGAACCGACGAAACTCCGAACATTGCCGAAATGATGCCCATGTACTTGGCTCGTTCATTCGGTGGGAACAGATCGGCAATGGTCACGAATGACAACGCCATAATCATTCCGCCACCAAGACCTTGAACACCTCTGAAGACGATAAGTGCGTTCATGGTCGGAGAAAAAGCTGCAAGCGCCGATCCGACCAAGAAGATCGCAATCGCACCAACGAACAGCCACTTACGACCGTAGACGTCGGAAACTGCTCCTGTAATCAGCACCACCGAAGTAGAAGCGACGATGTACGCAGTAGAGATCCAAGTGAACCGATCAAAGCCATCAAGATCGGCCATGATCCGCGGAATCGCAGTCGCCACGATGGTCTGATCCAACGATGCCAAGAACATCGCGAACATCACACCTATGAGGGTCAGCTTGATCTGCCGGGGAGTTAACCCCGGGTCTTTCCACTCAGCCTGAAAAGGCGCAGCTTTCGATTCAGCCAATACTAAGCACCTCTCGACTGACTACCTGCACTGCGCTGAATTTCGCACAGGCAGGCTACTTGGAAGAATCCTTCATAGCCTCGAACACACGTTCTGGGCTCATCGGAAGCCGTCCCATGCGTACGCCAATAGCATCGCTAATAGCGTTACCAATCGCAGCTGGTGGCGGAACGATAGGCGGTTCACCAACGCCCCTGATCCCAAACGCACCATCGTCGGCAGCATGTTCGAGAATCACAGTGTTGATCATTGGCAAATCGAGTGCCGTAGGCATTCGATAATCGAGGAACGATGCGTTACGCATTAGCCCCTGATCGTCGTAAACATATTCTTCAGAAAGCGCCCAGCCGATTCCCTGAACAGCTCCACCCTGCATCTGGCTTTCAACCTGAGTCGGGTTGATGCACTTTCCAACATCTTGGAACAGTGTGAAGTCGGTCAGCTGAACTTTTCCTGTATCAGGGTCGACTTCAACATCGGCGACAGCCATTGCGTATCCGTTTGCAGCCCGCATACCCGGATCGTTTGAAGCCGTAGCAACAATGTTCGATCCGTTCTTGGTAACCAGTGAACCAGCTTCCTTGAACGAAACCTTTGAATCCTGGTTGTCACGTGCATAGAAGAATCCGTCTTCGTACTCAACGAACTCAGCGTCGACTCCGAATCGAACTGCCATCTTGGCCTTCATCTGATCGATTACAGATGTGCCAGCCTTGAATACAGCCTGACTCAGCGTACGAGTAATTCGTGATCCTGCTGCGTTTCCTGTGTAAGGAATGCCTTCGGTATCGGCAGTGTGAACATAGACTTCTTCTGGCTCGATGCTGAGCGTTTCAGCTGCGACCTGAGCTGTTCCCGTTCGAACACCGTGAAGATCGACTGCACCAATAGTGACGTCGACGCCACCATCGTGGTTGACCATGATTCGTGCGCTTGAAATTTCAATTCCACACGGCCACCAGCCAATGCCCACCCCACGACCAACAGGAAAGCCATTCTTGCTGGCCTTCACTGGTCGGTTGTACTCGTCAGAAGCCTTTACAGCTTCGAGCATCTCGACGATTCCAATTCGTGCGTACTCTTCGTCATCAACGTTTGAATCGCCAGTCTTTGAGGCGTTCTTGATGCGGAAGTCGATCGGATCCATGCCGATCTCACGAGCCAAATCATCCAACGTCGATTCGCCACAGAAAGTAGCGACGGTAGCACCCGGTGCGCGGTATGCCGCAACACGAGGAGCGTTCGTTACAACGTCATATGCATCAACCTTAGAATTTTCAGGTTGGTAGCAAGCAAATATCGTCTGCATTCCTCGAAGAACTGGCGATCCCGGGAATCCACCCGCACCGAATACCAATCGAGATTGAGCAGCTTTCAGTACGCCATCTTTGGTCGCACCCATCTTCACGGTGACAACCGCACCAGATGCAGGGCCCGTGGCTTTGAGAACTTCTTCTCGTGTGAGAACAATCTTTACCGGCTTACCGGATTTCTGAGAAAGAATTGCAGAAACAGGCGTAACACGTGGAGTGTTCTTGGCTCCGAACGCTCCACCAACTTCGAGCGGAATAACCCTGATCTTGCTGACATCGACACCGAGCAGGTTCGACATGTTCTGCCTAAGCGGGAACGAACCCTGAGAGTTCGCCCAAACTTCGATTCGACCATCGTTGTGCCAGTGAACGGTTTCCGCTTCAGGCTCTAGGTAACCCTGATGAACGAGAGCGGTTCGGTAAGTTCGTTCAACAACAACGTCGGATTCTTCAAATCCCTTTTCGACATCGCCCTTGCCACCTTCCATGTGACCAGCGATGTTGCTTGGAGCATCTGCCGATCCAGAAAGTGAAGTTGCGATTAGACCTTCGTGAAGAAGCGGAGCATCCTGCGCCATTGCCTCGATAGGGTCGGTCACTGCGGGAAGAACTTCCCACTCGACCTTGATTCGTCGAGCTGCCTCTTCGGCAATATGAATATCGGTTGCTGCTACGGCCGCAACGGGGTGGCCTTCGAACAAAGCCTTACGTCGCCCCATAATCAGGTTGGCTAGGAACTGAATTCCAATCTCAACCTCACCAGTGTCGACATCGCCTGTGACATCAGACGGGAAGTCTGCTGCGGTACAAACAGCCTCAACGCCAGCCATTGCTTCTGCTTCCGATGTGTCGATCGACACGATGCGAGCGTGGGCGTGCGGACTTCGGACTATCTTTGCAAACAGCGAGCCCTTTGCGGTGAAGTCGGCTCCGAAAATAGCCTGACCAGTGACCTTCTCGTCACCATCAACTTTTCGGTATCGCTTACCAAATTGCTTGAACTCGAGTCCGTCGGCGTTAGATCTAATTTCAGTAGTCACAAAAAGTCTCACTAAATGGCAAGTATTTGTTCGATAGTTTTGCGCTTCGGGTCAGGAATGATCCAAACGTAAGGCGCGACCGCCACTCTACCACCAATATCAGGCTCGAAAAGGGTTAACTAGGCAGCGTTTTCAGAATGCCGTTGGCGAACTGCTACGTGTCTACTTACGAGGAGTGCGTTCGGCTTCAAACGTTTCGTGATCTGGCACATCTTCGCCAACCACCCAAAGCCAGTAGTAACAGCCCATTTCACCCATGAATTTGAACTGCTTACGAAGGTCCCCTACGAGATCCCAAAATGAATCGTGAGAACGCAGATATTTTTGGAACGATCCAAACTCGTCTTCAAGCTCGATCATCTTGCGAGCGTTGTCGGTAATCGCCTGAAGCTTCCGCCGATTGCGAATCACGCGCTTATCGTCGGTCAGCGCATCAACCGCCGATTCGTCCATCGATGCGACTGCACCAATCTGAAAATCATGGAACGCCTCGCGAATAGTCGGCCATTTCGCTTCGACTACTTTCCACGACATTCCACTCTGGAACACAGCTTTGGTCTGAATCTCCAGATAATCATCTAATTTCTCAGGAACGATTTGATCTGGTGCTACTCCTGCTGGCATAACTCACTCCCACTCACTTCACACACGATATTCTGTCCACATAGGATGCTGTGTAGCCGAAAATCGATTCCAATTACGACGCACCTACACTTCGACGAAGATTATCCTGTTCCGCTAACAACTCCCACTATGCCCGGCACGCTGCCCTAACCATGACCCAGCAGATCTCGCCTTCCAATCCAATACCAATTCAAAGCGAATTCGATCGTCAATTCGCGACAGGTCTTCACTCAAGTGCATCTCTCGCGGTGTTCAAGGACGGCAAACAGGTAGTCGATCTCACACGCGGAGCACTTCACGCATCGCCGCTGTTTAGAGTCTTCTCAATGGGCAAGCCACTCGCCGCTGCCGTTCTGTGGCGATACAAAAATCGGGGCCTGCTTGAATGGGACACCCCGGTCGCAGAGTTCTGGCCAGAGTTCGGAACACGCGGTAAATCCGGCGTAACTATCAAGCACGTGCTTGCACATTCGGCGGGTCTCGCCTCGTCAGATTCCATCCCGCAGGCCGACTACTCGGACTGGGGTCGAGTTATCTCGCACATCGAAGATATGACTCCTGCGACAGAGCCGGGCTCGACTGTTCACTACCACTCAAGAACGTTTGGCTGGCTTGTCGGCGAAATCGCTTCACGAATATCGGGCTTAACTTTCGACGAAGCGTTCGCACGAGAAGTAACACTTCCGCTCGGCCTAAAAACCACTTCGTTCAGTATCGACCAATCTGACTTCGGGCGATTAGTTCCTGTTGATGCCAGCGACGATTGGCCAGACTCAAACATTCTCAAAAACATCAATTCCATACAGCGCGCGCAAACCATGATGCCGGCTGGATCGATGATCACCACTGCCCACGACGTTGCAAAGTTCTACTCAGCGATCTCCAGCAAGGGCAAACTCAACGGTGTTCCGTGGTTGTCAGAAGACGTTGTGCACGAAGTTACTTCGCTTCACGCCGAAGGGCCTGATGCTGCATCTGGCAACTACTCGCGTGTCGGGCTAGGAGTACGACTCCCGTCTACACCGCCCAACCAATACGCCAGCACTAACGACACCGACACTGTGGGTCACGGCGGCATGGCAACTTGCACCGGCTGGGCAAGCCTCACAGAAAACATATCTGTCGCTTACATCACGAATCGCTTGCAGCTCGGAGCACCTAACAAGGCACGACTCCACGACATGGCGAAGGTTGTTCGTGAAACGCTCCCCTCAATCGAGCTTGAACAAGTCAGCAGTCTAGATTCCTCGCTTAAAGAATCCAAAATTCCTCAACGTGTTTGGCCGGGCAAAGAATGGGAAGTATCCGAACCCGAAGAGCTCGGATTCAATCGAGAAAAACTATCCGAAGCGGGTCGTTACCAATCTGAAATAGCAGTAGACCAGCCCTACAGAATCCTAATTTCTCGGCATGGCAAAATCGCTGCTGAATGGGTATTCAGGTCCGATCCCACAGGACAAGCACACCAAGCGTCTGCTTCGAAGTCCACCTTCTCGTCGATTCTTGGAATCGCCATCGAAGAAGGCGTGATCAAATCTGAAAACGACCGAGTAGCCGACTACTACCCCGAGATGCTCGACGTAGCAGCGGGAGAAGGTCCAAAAGAAGGCCGATACGCCTTCCCTGAAAACTCAGACATCACGTTCAAACAGCTAATTGGAAACACATCCGGATACATGAAGCCCGGCGAAGCTCCCGGAAAAAAATTCAACTACCAAACGTTTGGGATGAACATACTCACCCATGCCGTCGCTTCGGCTTACAGCCTCTATAAAACTTCCAAGCCAGAGCAAGGTGCAGGATTCGGAACACTTACCGAATGGAAAATACGAAATCTTATCGACGGTATCTGGTCGTGGAAGTACGGCAATTTCGATATGCACGATGAAGCCAAGCTAGGCGTTTTCGGCTACATGACTTCGTACCAAATGTCGCTTAGAGATATGGCACGTATGGGCTTGTTATGGCTAAACAAAGGCAACTGGAACGGCACACAAATCATTCCGGAAGCATGGATGAACAAAGCCACTAAAGTTTCAGACGAAATTCTAGAAAACGAACCTCAATCACGACACGTCTACGGTCTAGGTTTTTGGTGCAACGACCAAGCGCAGGTATGGCCCGATCTGCCACGTGATTCGTTCGCAGCTAGCGGCGCTGGCAATCAACACATTTGGGTGTGCCCAAGTCTCGATCTAGTAGTCGCCCAATCGCCCGGTATTTATCCGTCCAGAGGAGCGTTCGACTCCGACGAGCAAGTTGAAGATCGTCGAGCTATGCAGGGACTACTCGGCAGAATCGTCGATTCAATCGGTTAGAACGATTGCAAACTGCGCATAGCTCGTTCTCAGTTCGTACGTCGATAATGCTGGGGCGACTGATAACCTGCGGCGACTATCTGATCGTAAATTCGCTTGAGGACACTTAATGTCTGATCGATTCTTTGCACTTAGTATCGCCGGTGGCCGCGGTGAACGACTCCGCCCGCTTACCGACAATCGCCCCAAGCCAATGGTCGAAATCAACGGCAAGCCGATAATCGGCTATCAAGTCGACTGGATGCGTGCTCAGGGCGTAACCGACGTCGTATTCCTCACCGGATACATGGGCGGAATGATCCAAGACTACTTCGGCAACGGATCGGAACACGGGATCACCGCACACTACTCAAGCGAAGAAACTCCGCTGGGTCGTGGCGGGGCGATCAAGCAAGGGCTGTCGCAGGTTCCACAGGACGCAAAAAATGTCCTCGTAGCCAATGGTGACATCATCACGAATCAACCCCTCGCGCCGATCACCGAACTCCACGAAAATTCGGGAGCGGTCGGAACAATGATGCTGGTTCCATACCCAAGTCAGTACGGCGTTGTTGAATCCAACGATGAGAACATCGTGACCCAGTTCATCGAAAAGGGCAGTCTGCCATTCTGGATAAACGCCGGTGTGTACCTGTTCGATCGACAGATCGAATCATTGCTGCCTGACATTGGTGATCACGAAACGTCGACGTTCCAAGATCTTGCAAAACAAAGCAAGCTTTCGGCATATCACTCTGAAATGGCGTGGACCAGCATAGAGAGCCCGAAGGATCTGAGCGACATAACAGCACAGATCAACGAAGGCCGTCTCATCCTATCCGGAATCTAAGCGAAGCTAGTAGCCCGTTTAGTTACTCGCCCTCGGCGAACAACGTCAGCATGTCGTGTCGTGAAACCATGCCGACTGGCTTGCCGTCTTCTACAACAGGCAAGTGGTGCGACTCAGTTTCCACCATAAGCTTCGCTACCTCAGCAAGGTGCGTATCAGGTGAAACGGTCGGAGCGTTATCACGCATCGCATCGCCAACCAACTTGTCACGAGTGCTCTTGATTACTTCCTCGATGTTTTCAGGATCACCGAGTTCGCTTCCGAGCACTCTCAATACAGTTTGACGAAGGTACGGAAGAACGGTTTCTTCAGGAATGTATTTTGATTCCGAGAGCAATCCAACGTACTGCCCGTCGCCGTCAACGACAGCCAATGATCCCACGTTGTTATCGAGCATGACTCTCGCAGCCGCGGCGACTGTCTTATCGGACGTGATAGTCACGACTGGTGCGGTCATTATTTCGTTTGCGAGTTTAGTGAGCATTGAGCCACAAATTCTCCGTCAGATAGATCGGCAGGCGAGTTGAGATTCTTATTCATCACTATAACGCCGGACGCGTCAATCCAGCATGATTCTCAAACACTAATTCGCCAAACAGTCGAAGTGAATATCAAGCAGGCTGTAGAGCCAAAGCTTCTCGAGCGAACCTGGCAACCTTGATTGATGCAACAGGAATGTTCTCTGAGCTGGTGTCGACGATGATGTCGTACAAGCTGTGGTCATCTGGCGCAGCACCGTGCACATCGCCAAAGTACTCACGCTGAAGCTTTTCACGGCGTTCGATGATGCTCTCGGCATCAGAAACCGATTTCAAGCCTTCTCGCTTCATAATCCGCTCAACACGGTCTTCCCAAGAAGCGAATAGCCCAACCTTCAATGCAGTCCGCTCACCAGCCTCTACAACGCCTGCTCGATGAACAAGAACTGTATTGCCAAGATCGAACAGATTATCGACGGTGGTCGACTCGTTAGTTTCAGATTGTTTTGCGGCAGGTCCGTCGCTGTCCCAAGTAAGTGGGAGCAGCAATGCTTCAGGAACGTTGAAATATGGATCGCCAGCCGCATTACCGAGTGCGAAACCGGAAACAGCTCGTTCAACAATCGCCCAGAATCTATCTGTAAGACCTACTCGAGCAATTTGCTTACCGTCCGTCAGGGTACGTGGCAGAGCAATCCGATCGACATAGTCGAAATCGAACATCCTCGCAACGCGCTTGCCCAGTTCAGGGCCTCCAGCGCCAATATGCCCATCAATAGTTATTACAGACATCTCAGCTCCTTCCTATACACACGGCTTACGAACCCACGCCATTCTCACTCGTACTGCTCTCGTTTGAGTGCAAATCTGCATCCTCATCCGAGAATTCGAGAGAAGTTCTAAACAACTTCCACATCGAAACTGCGTTCTCACCAAGTGGGTGTGTCGAAGGATCGAACAACCACCTAGTCACTGCTGACTGGATCATACCGAAAAAAATCATCGCTGCGGCGTCTGGCAGCACAGATTCGTCGATTTCATCTCTTTCAATACCTTGAGAAATGATCTCGGCGACTAGCGATAGGTATTTTTCCACCAAACGTCGTCCAGCGGAACGAACTCTCGGCTCTTCAAATTGAGCCGCTTGGGCAATAACTACGAACGATATTCCCTGTCGCAACTCAACATACGAAACGTGAAGCTGCAACATGTGCTCGAGACGCTCTAGCGCGTGTCGATCAGAACGTGTTGCTCGCGATATCGCCTGAAACAGTGATTCTTCAACTTCTTGAATTAGAAGCAGTATCACTTCTTCCTTAGATGCAACATGTCGGTAAATCGCTGCTTCCGTAACACCCACCCTCGAAGCAATACCTCGAATAGTGAGCGCGTCTACACCGCCACTCGCGATCAAATCGCGTGCAGCTTCGACAATCTGATGTTGTCGAGTTTGGTGGTCCAGCCTTGTACGTGTTGCCATAAGAAATTTTTCGCTCAACCAAAGGTTGATAGACTCTATGTTAGTGATCGTTTACATACTTAGCAAATATTCGTGGCATTCCACTACTAAGAAGTAAATACATCGAGACGACATATGCGGAGATAACAATCTGGTGATACGTTCAACAGCGCATATTCAAATCCGCCGCAAATCGATAAATGTCGACCCAACCCAGACCAAATAAACCGTCACATAAGCACGAGCGCTTACATGCGCTCCGACACCACCCAACCTTACGGTGGATCGATGCCAAGTTTGTCCATCGCCCACGTATTTATCTAGTCCAGTCATTACTGGCAGGTCTAGCGTTGGTTGGAATTCTTATCGCTGAAGACGCTCTCACCAATGGAGCAGTGGTAGCCGCAGTCGCCAGTTCAGTAGCGATAGTATTTTTCGTACCTCACTCGGTGGCATCAAAGCCATTCAGGCTCATTGGGGGGCACGTCGCGGCAATTGCTGCCGCACTCTGCACCGTTGGAATAATGATGCTGCTTCCGGATGCTGTAGCCGGTAACCAATTGGTTATTCACACGCTGCAGGGAGCTTCGCTCGCTCTTGTGATTCTGTTCATGACGATCACCAACACTGAACACGCACCTGCCGCAGGCACCGCACTTGGCCTGGCAACTTCGGTTCCGCTCAATTCCGTGATATTCATTCTTTCGTCGGCACTAATCATTTCGGTGATTCGAATAATCCTTTATCGCCGACTCCACAACCTGATTTAAACAGAAACGGCTCCGAATATTTCATCGGAGCCGTTTCAATTTATTCAATTCAGGAAAGTTCTAAGAACCGCCGTTTGGGTCGCTCAAGAACTTCAACAGATCGCTATCTGGGTCGATGATGACCGTAGTCTGCGAATCCATGAATACCTTGTACGCCTCAAGCGAACGCCTAAAGCTGTAGAAGTCGGGGTCTGCTTCGAGTGATTCAGCAAGAATCGTAATCGCTTGCTGCTCAGCCTCACCCCTCAGAAGAGCCGATGTACCTTCCGCAGTCTCAAGAATAATGTTGACCTGTCGGTCGACATCAGCCCTGATCTCGGAATCAGCCTGAGTTCCCTCAGCCCTAAGACCACTGGCAATTCGTTCACGTTCTGCTTCCATTCGGGCGAAGACGCTAGTCTCGATGTCCGGCGGGAAGTCAGCGCGCTTGATACGAACGTCAATGATCTCGATTCCAAGCGCTTCAATCACGCTGGCAGAGTAAGTGATCGAGAAACCGTCGAGCGCAGCAGGATTGGCATCATTTGCCAACATAGCCAACTCTTCATCAGTCGCCGGTCGTGAACGCAATGTGTCGCTTGTGTCTTCGTCAATGAATACAGAAACGGCCGGGTGGTCCAACGAACCGTAGTCACGGAACAGGTCGCCACGTGAAACTTCAATTCGGTTACTAGCTTTAGTAACACGGTTCATGATGTCTTCACGAGTCTCAGAAATCACTTCATGCTGAAGATCCTGAGCTACTTCCTGTCGAAGCTGAGCGTTGACGATGTCACCAACACGAGCGTCAGCACCAGACTCGTTCCTCAGGTTCTTGAAGAACACGAGAGGATCAACAATTCGGTACCTTGCATACGAGTCGATAACCAAGTTTCGTTTGTCGGCAGTTAGGAGCGAAGCTGGAGCAACGTCAACACGAAGCAAACGCTTATCGAACCTAGTTACCTGCTCAGCAAACGGAGTTTTCACCTGTAGACCAGGCGAACGGTGAGATCGTTTGAATTCACCAAATCGAGTAACAATCGCAACCTGCGTCTCGTCAACCACAAACAGTGTCTGAGGAATTACGATGACCGCTGCGATGATAATCACGATCAGCGGGATAGTGAGCTTAGCCATTACTGTGCTCCTCCCGCTCCAGAGATCGTATTCCCGCCCGAGCCATCAAGTGGCAAGAACGGCAGAACGCCAGTGTCCGAGAGAATGAACTTAGTGACACCCGGCAAAATCTCCTCTATAGCTTCCAAATACAGACGCTGGCGAGTGATATCTGGCGACTGGAGGTAACCCTCTAAAATCGCATCGAAACCATCGGCTTCACCCTGAGCACGTGCAATACGACCCTGTTTGAAACCTTCAGCAGCCTCGGTGATCTTTGCAGCCTCACCAGTCGCCTTAGGAATTTCAGCAGCTTCGTAAGCTTCAGCAAGGTTGATCAGACGCTCTCGGTCTTCACGAGCACGAACAACGTCTTCAAATGCAGACTGCACTTCAAGTGGCGGGTTCACATTCTGCAGTAGTACCTGCAGAACATCGATTCCAGTGTTGTAGTCACTCGCAAGCTCTCGCATCTTGAGAAGAACTTCGGTTTGAACCTGTTCCTTCTCAGTCGTCAGCACGTCGTCAATGTTTCGTGAACCAACAACCTGCCGAAGAGCCGTCTCTGCGATATCACGCAGAGTTCTACCGTCAGGATTACCGGCTCCAACGCCACGATCGGCGTCTCCTGGGTCATCAACTTCAAATAGGAAGCTCTGCAAATCAGCAATTCTGTACTGAACAACCGCCTGCACGTCGACGATGTTCTCGTCACCCGTGATCATTAGAGATTCGTTCGTTACCGATTGAGCAACGGTGAATCCGTCAGCTCCCGATCGGAAACCAAGCTCCATACGGCGGGTAGTTGTAACAGCTACAACGTCTCGCTTGCCGATAGGGCCAGGGTAATGCCAGTGCAAACCACCTGTTGTGGTGTTCTGGAATTTACCAAAAGTCCTCAGAACTGCTTCCTGGTCGGGACCTACAGTGTAGAACCCGGTGCCAGCCCAGATGATCGCAATAACGATCAGTGCTGCAAAAATAAGTCCAACAGAACCCGCTCCACCGATACCCGGAATTTTCGGTAATGATGCCCTTAGGCGTTCAATTACCTCGTCCAGAGTTAGCTGAGCTTCTTGATCCTGTTGAGGAGGCCGATACATCTTGTTATCGGCGACCTGGGTGTCTTCGTGTGACGCCGCCATCGCTTCTCCTCGCACCGGCTGTAATCCAGCCAATACGTTGCGTAGTGTTCGGTTGCTCACAATGATTTTCGCTGATGCGATTTCAGTGCAAGCCTATAAATTTGGTCGACTGAATTTGCAGTCATCCCGAATTGCGTGTGCCAAGTATACCGACGAGTTGAGCTTACGAACTAAGATTCACGCTAACTACAGCTTCAACAAGGCTTCGAATGCGTAATTGCAGTTCAATCACTCTCTTCTTCGAGTTCAATTCCTCGCTCAACAAGCAACTCTTCAAATTCTTGATACGTACCAAGTGGGCGTAACAGCTTCACCATTTCGCCAACAGATTCAACTTGTTCTCGCAAATCCCACATATATCGAGCTATCGGGCTAGTCGATGAAGGGCTCTCAGCGTATGTCCCATGAAACGCGAAATACGCCTGATTTATCTTGCGAATCCTGTAGTTGTGGTCGAGTAGTTCAACTCGACGCGACTCCATATACACCTCAGCTTCGTCAATCTGGCCATCAGCCAGTAACTCATCTGTCTCTCTGCGAGTTTCTCCCATGAACCTGTTAAAGCTGAATTCGTTCGGATCTTTTACAACGTCGTCCTCATCAGCATTCTCATTTGGTTTTGACGCGGTTTCGGGTCGGACAGGTGCAACAAACGGTTCGCCAGTGACTTCCGAATAAACCCGCAAACCAACCTCACGACCAAAAATATCGGCGAGAGTTTCGTTCATTGAACGAATTTCGCCGCCGCCGAAGTAGGCCATGCCCAACGGATGAAAAGTTAGATACGCGTGTAGCCATTCGTGGGAAGCCACATCGACAAGACGTTTTAGATCTGAAGTAGGAATCACGGTTGGATAGCTGGCGAGTCCACCCGTTTGCAGAACTACTGCCGAGATATCGTGCTCGGCTACCAGCTCGCTCTCAATACGTGACATTTCGTCGATCGGAATATCGGGATCGATCAACACGTCTTCGATACGAACAATCTCGTCACGGCGTGATGTAACCAGCAGCTTGGGCGGATCGCCAATCCTAAAATCTACTGGTGGCCAAACGAACGATCCAACAAGGCTGATCTCATCTGAACGAACCACTTCGGCGATGATCTGCTCGAGATATTCTTCTACTCCCGCTCTCAGATCGTTTCGCTCGGAAATGAGACGATCAATATCATCCTGTGCGCTACTAATTGCCGCACTATCGGGTTCAGCCTCTGATGTCACTCGGTTGAGTTCACCCTTGGCAGTGCGTAACTCACCAACAAGTTCAACATAACGATCAAGCGCCGCACGCCGATCAGCCTCGCTAGTTGGAGTCCACGGCAGAACCGTCCAAACACGATGGCCCCACTTATCGAAGAAATTATCGAATTCCCACGAAACCAATCCATAACCGTGATCGAGAGACACAGCAGCAGCCGGGGTATCAAATCGCTTGTCGCCAGAAGGAACTATCCAAGCGAAGAACAGCACAACGATTAGGAAAAAGCGAAATACCCACTTAGATCGCCGACCCAACGGAAACGTAATAAGCCATTCAAGCGTGTTGAACGCGACCATCAACAGTGAACCGATGGTCCACATCAACGACCTATTCACAACTTCCAAGCGAGTAGTAGGCAAACGACAAACCGAGGTTTAGTACAGCGCGTGAAACAACCGTACGAGGCAAAGTAAAAGTAGGGAGCACCGAACTAGAGCGTACCGAAGTTATACGCCGAATGGGCGAATAAGGAGCTTCACGAAGTTCACAAACTTTGCAAATAGGGCCGTGAAGAGTCGACCAAAACTAGCTAGTAGGTCGAGCCCAAAGCGTTTCGTACTGCTCGCCCATAATCAGCTGCGCAAGCTCACGGCGTTCCATACGAACCAGTTCGTTGAAAGCTTTTTCAGCATCTTCAACAGCAGCGGTATAGCCCGATTCTTCGATGCGAGCAACAATTTTGCCCCAAAGACCTGAAGTCTTCATCGCGTCGACGTAGCCGACCCACGGAACGGCAATAATGTCCTGAGGACGAGGTAATCCCGGGCGCATTCGCTTGATAGTTCGAAGGCGATCGGCGATAGATCGGGCCATAGGAACAACACGAACCAATGCCGGTTCGCCTTCCTTTTGCCGAATATCAATCACTACGGATTGACCAAACTTTGGAAAGAACACTGCCAAGACGTCGGCGTTCGAAATGAATTTGAACACCCCATCAACGCCGTTCCCGTAACCAAAATCCAATTTATTACCTCTCGTAGCACGAAGCTCTAGGCGAGCTCGTTGTTTTGCCGAGTGATATCCAGCTTACCTCGTTATCAGGCCAATTAGGCTTTTAGCTCGCGAACAGTAGCAAGAAATGAGGGGAGCACTTTCTCCCAATCGCCAACCACACCGAATCGAGCTTCTTTAAAGATGTTCGAATCGCCATCTTTGTTGATTGCCACTATCGCTCTTGAGCTTGAACATCCTGCCATGTGCTGACTCGCACCTGAAATTCCAACCGCCACATAGACATCTGGGCTAACGGACTTTCCAGTGAGACCCACCTGATGCGAGTGATCAATCCATCCAGCGTCACAAGCTGCTCTCGAAGCACCGACGGCACCACCGAGTGCGTTCGCCAGATCAGTAAGCACGCTGAACGGCTCAGGGCCGCCAAGACCACGACCACCGCTAACAACAAAGTTCGCATCTTCGAGTCGAACACCGTCACGAGCTTCAGCGACTGTATCGGTCACCGAGGCTCGAATATCAGCGCTACCGGCAGCAGCAGTTTCAACCGATGGCGAACCAGTCTTTGAAGTAGGCTCATAAGCACCAGCTCGCAATGTCACGATAGCTGGTGAAGAGGCAATTTCGAACTCAGCAAGCGCACTTCCGCCATAAACCGGACGAGTAACACTCACCGAACCACTGGCGTTAGATATCTCGGTGCAATCCGCAGCAAATGCCGAGTCAGTTCGGAACGCTAATCGTGCACCTACAACTGACCCAAAGTCGGATTTGTTGAACAAAACCACATCTGGATTCGTAGAAGCAACTAGTGCCGCTACATCGGCAGTAGCTTGCTCGTAAATCCCTGAATCACCTGAACTAATTTCAGATATTGAAACAACCTTCTCAACCGGCAGTGAACTAGCCGATCCTGAAGCTTCGCCCGTAACTGCAACCGTAATTTGAGCGTCGCTTAGGCCACTAGCGGCTGCAACACTTTGAAGAGATGCCTGACTAATTTCACCCTGTTGGTCGCGCTCAGCGACCAGCAATATAGTTGTCATTAAATCAACTTCTCCTCGCGCAATCGCAAGGCAAGTTTCTTGCCCGAATCGGCTTCGTCTTCACCCTCGATAAGTTCAACCTGCTTGTTCGATTCAGGAACGTACAGTTTCTTCAATTCCAGCTTCGGAGCAAGATCGCCAGCCGATAAACCAAGATCAGCAAGAGAGAATATTTCAGGCTTCTTGCGACTCGCCTGCATGATTCCTCGCAAGTTCGGGTAACGAGGTTCGCCAAGCTCGTTGGTAATCGTTAGCACGGCTGGAACAGGAGCAGTAATCGCCTGATAGCCATCTGGAATGACCCGTTGCAACGAAACCGAATCGCCGTTTAGTTCCAATTTTTGAACCAGTGAAACAAGCGGTAAGCCAAGAACTTCAGCAAGCCCTAGAGTTACGTGAGCCTGATCCCAGTCGGAAGCCTGTCGACCGCCCAAAATAAGATCGAACGGGCCATCTTTTTCGATCGCGGCGGCGAGAACTTTCACAGTCGCCGAAGAATCGATCTTGTCTAAGCCCTCGTCGTCGACAAGAACAAGCCGATCCGCGCCCATGGCAAGCGGTTTCTTCATCGCATCCATAACGAATTCATTGCCAACCGAAAGGACAGTAATTTCTACATCTGCACCGCCGTCTCGAAGCAACAAAGCTGCCTCTACTGCGTTCAGATCGAATCCGTTCACAACAAGCGGAACTCCGTTTGGCGGAATAACGCTGTTCGTCGATTCATCGATCTTGAACTGCGATGGCGGAGTCTCGGGGTCTGGAACCTGCTTAGCAAGCACCACGATTCGAACAGTCAATTCAGTATTTCCAGTTTCTAAACTTGAGCAATCGAGCACCGTATTCGTGCAAAACACGATAATAGCGATACTCTCGGCGGGTCGGAATCCGATTAGCGGCCTATAACATTACCGATCAATCAATTTATTCGCCGGAATCTACGGTGATATTTGTAAAGCACGAATTCATTGTGCTGTCCTACCCCTAAAAATTTTACTAAGGCGAACCACACGTTTTGGAATCTGTAATCGCAGCCGCACAACTGCTAGGAGTCGATCTCGACGCCAAGCAACAAGCGCAGTTCCAGCGATATCGCGAACTAATCGAACTTCGCAGCAAGCAATTCAATCTCACGGGGCACAAAACGTGGGACAAGATTCGTGAAGAACTATTTATCCGCTCGCTCCGCGTTCTATCTCCAGCCGGCGGGAATGTTCCGACTCCTGAGTGGTTCGCTGGAAAACGTGCGATCGACATCGGAACGGGCGCTGGCATTCCGGGAATGATCATGAAGATCGCCCTCCCTGATCTACAGATGACACTCCTCGACTCGATCGGTAAACGCACAAACTTCCTCATCGAAGTTGCCAACGAACTAGAGCTAACCGGTCTCGAAGTAATCAACGGCCGAGCTGAAGATCTTGGTCAGGAAAGTGGTCACCGTGAGCGGTACGACGTTGTTGTCGCACGAGCAGTTGCTCGCCTTGCTGAGCTAGCTGAACTAACAATTCCATTCGCTAAAATCGGCGGAACCGTGATCCTACCGAAGAGCCAGGGCGTACTAGACGAAGTAGTCGAAGCCGCAGCAGCAGCCGATGTACTAGGCGCAGCTCCTGCATTAGTGCTTGAAGTAGATAAACCCGGAACTTCCCCGCCCGACGATATGGTTTATTGGATGAAAATCTCTACGACTCCACAAGAGTTTCCACGTAAAGTGGGTATCCCTCACCAATCGCCGTTGATCGAACGCACCGACATCGACTAATCAACCACTGACCACGCCCGTACCTCTCGAATAAATGTCCGAGACTTCGCCTAATCAGACACATAACCCCGAACAGCACGATGAATCGGGCATGCCAAGCGCATCGACGCTGCGGCAACGCGTTCTCTCACTACCAACGCTTGTAGCAATTCTCATCGGTGCGATATTGCTAGCCTTCGCTCTTTGGCGAATCTTCGATTTCGAGTGGGACGAAGTCTGGACCAATATCAAGAACGTTCATCCCGGCAAATACCTTCTGGCGATTGTTCTCTACTACCTAAGCTTCTGGTTCCGTGGTTTACGCTGGCGACTAATCGCTCAAACTGCCGATGTAGGCGGCGATAATGGCAAGAACATTCCCGGCACTCTCGCTCTATCCGGAATCATCCTTATGGGTTGGTTCGCAAACTCAGTTGCGTTCCTTCGATTAGGTGATGCTTATCGAGGATGGGCACTCGCCAAAGAATCGAAAAGCGATTTTCCATCAAGCTTAGGAACAGTTCTCGCCGAACGTGTTCAAGACATGGCAGCGGTGCTGATTCTCGTACTTGCTGCGGCAATCTGGCTCACCATCGAGGGCGATTCTAAAGTGCCGGGCTGGGTAGTATTCGCAGCCTTCGTGCTAGTAGGCGCTCTCGTACTCGGACTATTCGTTATGCGAGTGGCCGGAGAACGAATTTCACGACGACTTCCGGGTCGATTCGAAACCGCATATGTAAATTTCCAAAAAGGAACACTCAGCAGTTTTTCTGGCAAAGACCTTCCGCCACAGCTGGTACTCGGAATCGTAGGCTGGCTACTTGAAATCGCTCGCTTCTACTTTGTAGCCGATGCGATGGGCATGGATATATCGTTCGGGATCGTTATGTTCGCAGCCCTAGCGAATGCCATGCTCACAACAATTCCAACCCCTGGCGGATTCGGCTTTGTGGAAGGCGGACTAACCGGTTTGCTCATTTTGTTCGGTCGAACCGACAACGAAGCCATCAGCCTCGTAGCTGTCGATCGTACGATCAGCTGGCTCAGCGTCGTGCTTTTCGGTGGAATCCTGTTCGTTGTATGGCACGCCGTGAAAGCCAAAAAATCCACAAGCTCCTCACCTAGTACTGCCGATTAGCCTGACCCCGCATTTCAAAGTGGGCTAATATCATCGCCTCGACAATCGTTACTACGTTCGCTGGTTCCATCGCTGCATAAGCATCTAACCCGCAAGAGAGAAAGTATTCCGTATGGCTGACAAGAAAAAAGTGCTCGTTACCGGTCTTAGCGGCTTAGTCGGAACAGCCCTGCGCAAAGATTTCGAAGAGAAATACGAACTATCGTCACTATCTCGATACGGAACTGAAGGGCTCGACGACGCCCACAACTTCAAAGGCAACATCGCTGAAATCGACACCATGATTCCAGCGTTCGAAGGTCAGCACACTGTCGTTCATCTCGCAGCCGACCGCAGCGCCAACGCCAACTGGGAATCAGCACTCCGCAACAACTTCGTCGGTGTTTACAACGTCTACGAAGCGGCCAAACGCACCGGCGTAAAGCGAGTCGTATTCGGTAGCTCGCAGCACGCCATTGGCGGCTTCTACCGTGACGAGCCTTACAAGTCGATCCTTCAAGGAAACTACGAAGGAATCGAGCACGGCAAGTTCAAGAAAATCGACGAAACGGTTCCGTTCCGACCTGATGGCTACTACGGAGCTTCGAAGGGTTATGCAGAAGGACTCGGCAGCTACTACTCAGAGTGGCACGGAATTTCATCGATCAACATACGAATCGGCTGGACCATTTCTGATGACGACCCAACGGTAGCCGCTGGCGGACTCGCCATGTGGTTGTCGCACCGTGACACATCACAGATTCACGTGAAGGCAGTCGATGCTCCAGACGATCTTATGTACACAGTCGTATTCGCAATGAGCGACAACCACTGGAATATCTTTTCTCTAGACAAGGCACGTGAAGTTCTCGGATACGAGCCTCAAGACAATGCTGGGACTGAGCTGAACCCTAATAAGGGACTTTCAGAACGAGACGACACCGACTTCAAGCAACACGAAGAAGACCCAGAAACGTACTAGGGCAAGAATTGCCAAATTACTGGCGATAACAACTCGACGCTATGCTACGATTTTTTAGTTGGGCATTTTCAAACTTGTTGTGAAACCGCCCACCCCGCACGAAAAACGGGGCTGTAGCTCAATTGGGAGAGCGCTTCAATGGCATTGAAGAGGTAGAGGGTTCGAATCCCTCCAGCTCCACCAGAAATATTAGAAAAGCCACTGAGAGATCGGTGGCTTTTCTAATTAATCACTCTCAGGAATCACCAGCAAATCAGCTTCCAGCGACTCCACAGTACGTAGAACTGCCTGCTCACGCGACCATCCGAGCTCATGGACAATCAAATGCCACACGGCGAAATCAATCTTCGTATACAGCCAATCTGTGGCAGTCTCAACCGTCCATTTTGACTGAAGCATGCCTAACGAATCGAAACGCTCGATGACAAACGCCGCGCTTCTACGCACCGAGGCAACAAAAACGCCCCAACCTTGTTTTCCAGCCTCGTCAGCGTGAGCAATCGCCATATACGTCTCGCCCATCGGTAAGATCTCCTCGTACACTTCAAACAACTTGCAAACCCAGCTCGAAAGCACTAATTCTGGCTCAACTTCACGTGCCGCTTTCATACGAGCCGTTGTTCCGACCTTCTCACGCATTATCCGGATCGTTTCCGTGAGAAGAGCCGCCCGATTGTCAAAATGAAGGTAAACCGCCTGACGACTCACTCCGGCTTCCTTGGCAATCTCTCCTAGCGTAGGAGACTTCGGTGACATTTCATTAAATAATTTCCAAGTGGAATCTACGATGCGTAATTTAGTATCTGATTTGGTCGACATAGCTCAATTCTAGTTAACTACTTGACACGTGTAAAGCAGTTCTTTAGACTTCAACCAACACAGCACTTTACACGTGTAAAGTAAAAGGCGAGGTTGCAATGACTGTCACTAACAAATCCGCATCGATAAAACACCAGGTCCGCAGTGCGCACGACTGGGTATTTCAGGATGCCGGCAATGGCATCAACGTGGCCAAGATCATCGACGGATCAACTGGCGCCCAAACGTCAGGTACGGAGATTATCGAAAACTCCCGCCGGGTTGCATCCGCGCTCTTGTCCAGAAAAGTTGGCTCCGAAGCAGTGGTAGCTGTGGCACTGCCGAACCTACCTGTCGTCGCCGAAATTGCTCTCGGTGTATTTTCGTCCGGCTGCACATTGGCAATGCTCAATTCGAACAACCCGTCTGAAGTTTTAGCGCAACAACTCACCGAAGTAGACGCCAAGATCCTGATAACCACATCAGGCATCCCATCTTCAATACTTGCCGGCAAACAATACGAGACGATCTTAGTCGATTCGGGTCATGACTCAACGTCCTACGCGGATTTTACATCTGGTCCAGCAGCTACAGAACTCCCGGAAATCAACCCAAATTCCGTAGCTGTTATTTTACAATCCAGCGGAACCACCAGCCCCTCAAAACCTATCGAACTAACTCACAAAAATGTTATCGCCGGGCTCGAAACTGTTGACGATCGAATCGATCTGAATAGTTCTGACAGCTCTCTAGCGATTGCACCGTTTTTCCACGCTCTCGGCTTCTACATGATGCTGTTCGCACCGCTGCGGCGCGGAATGCCGGTAGTAACAATGGATGTAATTGATATGGAAAAAGCCATCGACCTGATCGACGAATATGAAATTTCGTACATGGCCGGTGGACCTCCAATGATGGCGCCCATTGCCCGTGCAGGCGCGTCAGGACGGCTCAAATCTCTGAAGAAAATCTTATTCGCTGGAGCTGCGATCGACCATCGAACCGAGGCTGCAATCAGAGAAACATTCCCTCATGCAACGACCGGTCAGGGCTACGCTCTCACAGAGTTCGTGCTAATCAGCTGGGTCGCCCCTGATGATGGGCACCCCCTCGGATCTGTTGGAAGAATCATGCGCGGGGTGGAGATGAAAATAATCGACCCAGACGATGGCCATATGTGTGCTGCAGGAGAAGAGGGAGAAATCGTGGTCAAGGGACCGCAGATGACGAGAGGCTATCGAAATAGGCCAGATGCCACCGCGGCACTCATCGATTCCGACGGCTGGCTCCTTACGGGAGACCTTGGAAAAGTTGATGATGAAGGATTTCTTTTCATAACCGGCCGCCTAAAAGAAATGATTCTGGTTGAGGGTCAGCGAATCGCCCCCAAAACGTTCGAAGAACTGATTCGCAAAATAGATGCCGTCCAAGAGGTTGTGGTCTCAGCCACCCGAGAATACCCAAACAGCCACACCCCAATAGCGTTCGTCGTTGGCGATGGCAGTGTGACTACCGGTCAAATCCGGTCAGCTCTTGAAAGTCGACCAGACCTGCCTAACTGCGAAGTGGTTTTCGTCGACTCTATTCCGAAGTCGCCCGCAGGGAAGATCCTCCGCGTCGAGCTATTGAAAACGGTGGATGGAATTTTCAGCGACTGAAACAGCCCTCCGGCCAAACAAAGGCACTAGCAACTTGGCACAACACCAAAATAGCCGTAGATAGATTCGATCAAGGTAATTCAAACCAGTCTTGCTCAGTACCCCCTATTGTTTCGTCAGCTCCACCAAAACTTACTACGCAGTACGAAACACCTTGGTTATCACGCGTCTAAACCTAGCAATCGCCCACGCCTATACCGAATACTCATAGACTCCGCATGTTTTGGACTTTCAGTTCTATACCTCAGGCGTACCATTATTCCGTTGAGAAAAAACCCCGACTGATCGGGGTTCTTTTTTGTCTCGCACGTTTCGCACACGTCAACTGAAGTTTTCTTACGGTTATGACAACAGACTCTCTTTCACTAGATAACGAAAAACCGAACGCTCTACGACCCGTTTCAGGCCAAACTTACGCAGGCCTGACCGTAGTAGCCCTCACCCTCCTCGCTGCTCTTTTTATTTCTCGAAGTAACGGCGAAGTCGCGGCAATCTGGGTTCTAGCAAACGTATTCGGACTAACACTCCAGCGAGCACGATTCTGCTTCGCATCTGCATTCCGTGATCTCTTCTTGTTCGGTTCAGGCCACAACATGAAGGGCATCCTGATCGGCATGGGCATCGCAACCATCGGGTTCGCGGCGATCATGAACTGGATCATTCCTAACCCGGGCGCAGGATTCCTTCCAGCTGAAGCTCACATTCTTCCAGTCGGACTCTCAGTAGTCGTTGGTGGAGTTTTGTTCGGTGTCGGCATGGTTATCGCCGGCGGTTGCGTATCCGGTTCTCTTTACCGAATGGCTGAAGGCTACGTAGCTTCGTGGGTTGCGATCCTCGGAGTCATCATCGGTCTCGGTGCTCTCACACTCACCTGGAACTGGTGGTGGGGCTTCACGATTTCAACTGAACCAAAAGTATGGTTCCCTTCGATTGGCGGTCTCGGTTACACCGGCGCTATCGCAATCACCCTGCTGGGTCTCGTAGCGATCTACCTTCTTGTAACTTTCATGGAGTTCAAGAACGGGTTGTTCATGCCGCACATCAACAAGAAGATCGTCCCTGCGATGAACTTCGATGACCGCGTGCGGTCGACTCTCGACCCTATCTTCAAGCGTGGATGGCCAGTTGCTATAGGCGGAGTTGTACTCGGAATTCTCGGTATCGTTATGTACACCATCCACATGCCACTTGGCGTGACTGGTGAGCTAATGCGAGCCTCGCAGCTTGGTCTTGGCTGGATGGGTGTTGATGTTCCTGTACTCGATGGACTTTCAACTCTTGGCGGCTGCACAGGCCGATCAGGTGAATCGGGACTGCTCGGTCACACATTTGCAATTACCGTAGGACTTCTCCCCGGTGCGCTAATCGGTGCACTGTTTGCAGGCGAGTTCAAACTACGACTCCCAACTCAGAAGCGTCGCTACATCCAGTCAATCGGTGGCGGAGTAATGATGGGCTACGCATCCGGACTCGCAATCGGCTGCACCATCGGCGCATTCTTCTCGGCAGTTCCGTCCCTCTCCTTGTCAGGGTGGGTGTTCGGACTAGCAATGGCTGCCGGAGCGTTCACAGGAACGCAAGTGATCAAGAGGATCGGCTAAAACACCATGCCTGAAATTATCGAAGTCGATCTTCGTGGCGTCCCGATGCCTGAGCATCTGCAACGGGCCACCAAAGCTGTAGCAACCGCTGCCGAAGGAAACGAAGTAGTACTCACTACCGATCAAGAAGTCGTGATCAAGTACGTCCCTTCCGCTGCCGCCAAAGAAGGCCTAAAGATGCGTATGTCGATGCCGGACGATGATGTCTGGCGAATCAAACTGTCGTTGAAAGCAAACCAGTAAGAAGGGAAATATATGGCTGATGAGCAAATACCAGTTTTGGATGTGCGCGGAGAAATCTGTCCATACCCAATGCTGAAGACAAACGAGGCACTTGAAGGTGACCACAAAGACGTCGTAACTCTCGACGTTCTTACTGATCACCCACCTGCGCTCTCGACAGTCCCACCTCAAGCTATGAAGCGCGGTTACGAAGTTGAGATAGATGAGTTAGGCGCCGGCGAATGGCGCATGCGCTTAACCAAAATTTAGTTTCTTAGGAGAAACAGAGTGATTGTTCGTTCTAAATTTATGCAGTTGATCGCACTATCGGCACTCGTTGTCATAGCTACGGTTATTGCAGCTTGTTCGGAATTTATTGAAGAAGAGGCGACACCAGCACTGACCGTTGCACCAACTGCAACTGTTGAAGCTGTAGTCGAGCCAACTGAAGAAGTTGTTGCCGACACCCCAGCAGAAGTTGAAGCTTCTGCAAAGCTTGTAACCGCCGAATGGATGGTTGAAAACCTCGACAACGACGACGTTGTTGTTATCGACCTTCGAAAAGAAGAAGACTACGCAGCGGGTCACATTCCCGGTGCTCTTCGACTAACACCTAACCCTGTGTTCCAAGAAGAAGATGCAAACGGCGTTGCCGGAATGCTTCCTTCTGCCGACCACATCGCATCAGCTCTCTCTGATCTCGGTATCGAGAGCAGCGACACCGTAGTGTTCTACGACGGTTTCTCAAACCTATGGGCAAGCCGAGCTCTTTGGGCTCTCGATGTCTACGGTCACGGCGACACTCGCCTGATCGACGGTTCATGGAACTACTGGAGCGCAAACGAACTCGAGTCTTCAACAGAGACTCCAGAAGTTACTGCTTCTAGCTACGCCTTCACTGGCGAGCCTAACCTCGACATCATCGCTGGTTGGGAAGAAGTCCTAACTTCAGTCGACGATCCTTCAAAGATTGTTTGTGACGCACGTTCGCCTGAAGAATTCTCAGGCAAGGACGTTCGTGCAGCAGCCGGCGGTCACATTCCTGAAGCGCAAAACGTGAACTGGAACCGTGCTGTAGACGAACAGGGTGTATTCCTTCCTGCTGCTGAACTGCAGGAGATCTACGACGGTGAAGGCATTCAGGGCGACCAGGTCGTCTTCACGCTTTGCCAGACTGCTGTTCGAGCAACACACTCATGGTTCGTTCTCCAGGAACTTCTTGGATACGAAACTGTGAAGGTTTACGACGGATCATGGACTGAGTGGGGCAACCGCACAGACCTTCCTATTACTACTCGATAGTAATTCGCCAGTTCGTAAATTCTTAGGGCCAGTAAAACAGCCTGACAGATTACAAATAAAACGCCGACTCAATTGAGTCGGCGTTTTTTGTTGGCTTCTATTTATTGGTGGTTACGCTGGAGATGAATCGGCAATGATGTCGATTACAGTCTTCGGCCTGAATATGCTCAGCTTGCTAGGCCCAACTTTCGATGCCAATGACGCGGAAATTTGGTGAGCCCCCGGCTGATCAGCAACTAACGAGATCGTCAGGCTATCTGCCCCACCAGCCCACACAATACCCTCTGCAGCATCTCCGTCAGCCAGCCGCAAACCTGTCGAGCCCAGATCGAGCATCATGCGGTTAGGACGGCGCATAAATGCCTTTCGACCGGGTGAACCGTTCATCCGAACAACCATGTCGGTTACCTGCCCCGGACGTAGCGACATGCTTCCACCAACCGGTTCAAAAACCAGTTGGTAACGTCGGAATCCGAGCAGGAATAATCCGCCTAACGCCAGAAGTCCTGCACCTGAGAACATGCCGGCATACAGCGGCCAATTCGGCTTCTGTTCGACAATGATTACGTATGTGCTGAAGTGAGAAACTTGGGCAAGTACATTCTGATTTTCAGGATCATGGGTACTTGGAATCGTTACCCACTCGCCGTTTTCGAATACAGCGATAGATATCGAAGAGAAATCAGGGCGGCTAGGTAGCCAATCGGAATCGTAGGCGAGAGCCATATCGATAGGTGGATCGAACTGCGACCCGTCGGGTCCCAGATCAATCGAAGCACCCACAGTAACCACAGAGCCAGAATCGGACTCTGCACCGGAACTGGCATCAGATACGACTTCCTCGTCGTCTCCAGAGTCTAAGATCTCGTCGACGGTGACCTTTTCGACACGTTCACCCGATTCCTGAATCGCCTTCATGCTCGGTGAGAACGCGAGCACAACACGCCCGCTCTCTGATGCCGATATCAGCTGAGCTTTAGTAGTTAAATTCTCGGTATCGACTTCTGTTACAGCGAGAGTGCCAAGATTATCGACACTGAACGTGAGAGTAATTTTGGCCTCGACACTAACAGCGTCCCAACCTCGATCAGGAATAGCTGCTGCTGAAATTACAGCCACACCAATCTCATCGTCGCGGTAGTAGAACTGAATACCAGTTCCCTCGTCAGGAACAGGAATACGAAGGGTCTTTGTCTCAAACTTCCCGTTCGGATCTGCCGAAAGACCGGCAGTTGGTGAATCGATCGTAACTTCGATATCGGTTGGACCATCAGGCGACGCGGGGTTTCCAAATTGGTCTTCTACATAAACATCAACAACATCAGAAACTTCGCCCGGCTGAATCGGATCGTCGACACCCTCGATCTTAATCTGGGTCGCCTTGCCAGCAACTACTGAAATATCTACGACAGCAGGATCTAACCCGAAACTGGATGCCGCTGAAACCGTTATTTGGTAGAGCCCAGCAATGGTGTCGGTATATGTGATCTGGCCTGATGAGCTACCGCTGCCAATAGTGACGATAGCTTGCGCTCGAGACTCAAAGGTTCCAGTGGTGGACGAACTTGAGACCAGAATATCGAAATCGTCTTCTACTTCGATCGGGCTCCCTTCGGAATCGATCAACTGAACTGAAACCACCGACGAGTTACCGGCTTGAATTTCACTCTCACTCAAAGACACCGCGACACTAAAAATATTCTCGAGCCATGATGGCGGCGTAGGTTCTACGGTCGGCGTTGCGGTCGGTGACGGTGGCACTGCGGTTGCTGTCGGCAACGACTGAATCACGACGAACGGAACGAACGTGGGTACGGGCGTTGGAGTCGATGGCGGCTGAGGCACCGGAACCTGAGTAGACACCGGAGTGATTACTGGCTCAGGTGTTGGTGGAATTTCAGTTGCAGTCGGTTCAACAACAGCAGTCGGTGCCGTGGTCGGTGATGCTGCCGCGGCCTGAGTAGGCGTTGCAGTCGGCACCGGAGTCGGGGCTGCCGTTGGTTCAGGTGTTGAAGTTGGAGATGGCACCGGAGTAGGTACTGCCGTCGGTGTCGGAGTTTGAGTTGGCGTTGGCGTGGGCGGCAATGTCGGTATAGGCGTTGGGGTCGCTGTCGCCGGCACAGCTGTCGCCGTTGGAAGAGGTGTAGGAACTACAGTTGGAGTAGGTGTAGGCGTAAGAGTCGGAGTAGGGCTTGCAGTAGCCGTGGCTATCGGAGTGGGAGTCAATGTGGGAGTTGACGTTGAGGTAGGCAGGATGGCTGTCGGTGTAGGCGGAACTGGAGTCTGAGTTGCCGACAGATTGTCCTCCTGCACCCAAACGGCGGTTGGCGGCACTGTCGGCGTTGGAGTAGGAGTCGGTGGCACTGGTGTCGCAGTTGGTACCGGTGTAGCTGTTGCTGGAACAGCCGTCGCCGTAGCTGTTGGCGTAACAGTTGGAGTTGACGTCGGCGAAACCGGCGTAGATGTAGGTGTAGCAGTCGGCGTAGGAGTTGGAGTGGACGTCGACGTTGGCGTCACAGTAGGCGTGCCTGGCCCAGGAGTCGGAGTGGGTGTCGACGTTGGAGTAGCGGTCGGCGCAACTATCGTCTGTTGCTGAACAGCGTCAGTCCAACTTGTATCTGGAGATTCAGCGGCGGTAATACTTGGCGTACCCGCATTCGAATCTTTGTAATAAAAGGTCGCTGAATTTGTACCGTTCGTGATCGTAACCGATGTGATCGAACCATCAAAAGACCCACCCGAGTCCGTATCAAACAGTGCGCCCCCCGATGTAGACGACAGGTTGACAGTGGTGTCGGCAGTTACGTTTCTCGCCAGTCCTAAACCGTCTTGTGCCTGAACGGTAATCGCTCCGGTCACAACATTCGGGTCAACGCTGTGTGCTGATGTCGTGTACACAAGCTGAGTAATAGCATCGATGGAAACGAATCCGGTTGCACCAGTTGAAACATTCGTAGTAGTCGCAACTGTTTCGCCATCAGAATTGTTGACCGTGTCTTTCACAGCACCAACCGCTCCCAATCCGGCAGTTGTCGTGAATACACCGGTTACCAGAACCTCGCTGGACCCACCGAGAGGGGTTAGCGCTCCACCGTAAGTCGATCCAAACCAAGCAACCGGAACTTCCACTTCTATGCTGTAAGTACTCCCCGATGTTCCAATCGCACCCACGGCAGCAGCATCCACAACTCCGGAATAACCACTAAACGGCGCAGCCACGTTGGATACTTTTTCGGTCACTGAACCGGTTGTCGCCACAACACCTGGATACGGAGTGTCGTACTGGTGAAGTACGATCTCAACTTCAGTTGAATCGCCATCGGCATTTGCATATACCTGCAGCAGGTGATCGGATGTACCAGCAGCACCAACACCCAAGTTCATCTGAATGTTGTAGAGCTGGTTCAGCGTACTGCTCGTGCCCGCAGTATCGATTCGGAAGTGATACGACACGATGTTGTTATCAGCGCCCGGCGTTCCCGAGCCGCCATCTTCCGTTTCGATACCAACCCAATACGCAGTGATATCTAAGTCGCCGGAAACACCGCCACCGTCACGATCACCAGAGTTACTGGCATCTTCGAAAACACCAACACTGCCGGTTGGGCTACCAACGGTGCCCCAATCGCTAAAAGAGCCGTCAACAGTAATGGAACTTGAACCCAGAAACGCCAGTGTGCTCGACTGAAGTCCGATTAGAACAAGGGCAAACGCCAGTACAGTGGCCAGAGCCAACGAAAATAGACGCACCAATATGGCAGGACGCGGCAGTGTCAACAAATGTGATCGAAAAGGGCAAGAAAGCGTACGCAGATTTAACTAATCTGCTCTGATTTGCCTCAACAACTTCGTCACACGTTCACACACAACAACAGGTAAGGCTTGATGAATAATATTCTAGAGAGATCGGTTCACAAGTGATCTCTAAAATTCAAACCCACTTTTCGGTGAAAATTGACCGAATTCACACCTGAAAAGCCAAGTCGCTGGTGAATTTTCCAAAAAATCGAACTTGAATAAAAAACGCCGACTTGGTTGAGTCGGCGTTTTTTATGTTTTTCCTACTGAGAAAAACTACTCGGAAATTTCGCCCGCAGCTTCGAGCCGTTTCTTAGCCTCGGCGTAAACATCATTCGCCAGACCGCCCTTACTTGCAGCAGCAGCGTTCTGAGCCATATGCGCAGGATTCAGCGTGCCGACAATCGTCGTGTGCATTCCGGGATGACTCAACGTGAATCTGAGCAAGAAATCGGTTCGACTTTCGCCTTGCTCCAACAGATCATCCAAATTCGCCGTTTCGAAAGTCTTCCACGGATCAGGCTTCGAAACGCCCGATTCACCCGGTTCGCCCTTCGCCACGCCACCACGAACAACAATTCCGATACCTGCATCAGACGCCCGCGTGATCAAATCTTCGTGCTGACGCTCCAACGCCGAGTATGGAATCTGCATCACATCGAACACGCCCATATCGATCTGACCCGGCAAGTTTGGCAACGTGCCAGAAATACCTAAGTGCTTGATCTTGCCCTGTTGCTTAAGCTCCAAAAGCGTCTCGATAGAACCGTTTTCTTCCAGTGTTTCTCGCGAAGGGCTACCGTGGAACTGCACCACGTCGAGATAGTCAGTCTTCATACGACGCAGACTTTGCTCGATGCCCACAACGATATTTTCTTTCGTGTAGACGTGCGGCTGAGGCCCCTCGGGAACAGTCGGACCGGTAATCATGCAGCCACACTTTGAAGCCAGCAAATATTCGTCACGACGGTGCGAAATGAACTTCCCAATAACCCCTTCGCTCAAGCCGTAGTCGATAGACGTATCGATGTAGTTGATTCCTGAATCAATGGTCGAATTAAGAATCATCTCGGCCTGAGCTTCTGTCACATCACGACCACGCGGCACGCCGCGAATCTCCATCGCACCAAAACCAAGCTTCGTAACTTCTAGTCCGGTCCTACCTAATATCGAAGTCGGTAGTAGTTTTGCCAAATCGCTAGTCCCTTGCTATTTCCTGATATTCACACATTTTATTCCGCACTTCGAGTCACTCTTCACATTTGCTCAATCGAAGAAACAGCCAAGCTTAATTCCTTCATCCGGCGATGACATCACTCTCGAAAACGCCTTATCGAGCTCGGCAAACGGTACCACGGGGTCGACAATCATATCTCCGCTCAATGCTCCGCTTTCGAACATGGCCCAACATGCTTCGAAAATACGCAGTTGATCCCACCGAGGATGATCTCTATTAGGATCGCTAACCGCTCTTGAGAACACTATATTCGGGCGGTTCATATGTGCCTCAGCGCCGAAGTCCAAACCGGCGTCGTACGGCGGTGGAAATGCTCCTGCAACCACTGTTCCGCCGAACGCCACACCTCGCAAAGCGGCTTGCATCGCTTGAGCCGACCCGCTGTACTCGATAGCAACATCCACACCACGTTTCGATGTTGCACGTTTCAGCTCCAAGCCAACGTCTACCGAAGCCGGATCTAGCACCAAATCAGCTCCGCACTCAAGCCCCACAGTACGACGACCTTCAGCCAGATCAATTCCAATCACCGGATTAGCACCAGAAGCCTTTGCAACCTGAATAGCCATCAACCCAATCGCCCCAAGCCCAAAAACCGCAACCGCATCTCCGACTCGAACATTGCCGTCACGAACAGCTCCTAGTGCGAACTGCGCGGGATCAAGACAAACTGCACTCTTCCATGAAATGCCATCGGGAATCTGCCAACATCGCTCACTCGAAACGATTTGTTCTTCTCGAAACGGAGCATGTGCAGCCACGGTATCGCCCTCAGTAAAACCTTCCACGCTGCTACCAATCGCCGTAACCGTTCCAACGATCATATTTCCAACAGGCTTAGTTTTAGAATTTTTTGCTGGTGGAGAGCCGTCACTGGAATCACCCAATACAAACAACCCTAGTTCTTCATCGAAACGACCTCGTGCGCCCGAGTACCCAGCGAATCCTGCAAGTTCAGTGCCGTGCTTCATCGCACCGAACTGACTACGAATCTGAATGTCGTTAGGTCCAACTTCAGCAACATCGTAATCACGAAATTCTGCATGCTCAACAGAGTGAGCTATAAGTTCTTTGGCCAAAGGTCTCCCGATTCAATTACGTAGCGTGTCAGAGCACTTCGCAAAGCAGAATAGCCCGAGTAAACACAAAAACCCACTCAAGATCGCTCGAAATTGAGATTCAGTCGGTGAAGAACACTCTCAACTGAATCGGCTATGCTCACAACATGATGCCCAGAGTTAACACACGCAAACACACCTCGCAGAGCGCTGCGTTGCTTCGGCGTCTTCGAATAATCGTTCCCACATTTATCCTCGTTATCGGAACCGGAACACTCGGTTACCTTCTACTCGAAGATGAATTCGGCTTAGTCGATGCGCTTTATCAATCGGTAATCACAGTGAGCACAGTCGGTTTCGGCGAAACCAAACCGCTGAGCGACTCATCAAGGTTGTTCACTATCGTGCTGATACTTCTGGGAGTTTCAGCGTTCACGTACACGTTCAGCATTCTTGGCGAATTCGTAGTTGCTGGAGAGTTCAGAGGGTCAGTTAGGGCAAGAAAAATGCGATCAAAAATCTCAGGACTTAGCGGCCACACGATTATTTGCGGTTATGGACGAATCGGAATCCGAATTGCAGAAGAATTTAATTCGATCGGGCAAGACGTAGTAATCATCGACAACAATTCGTCAGTAACAGGTCACACAACAAGATCCGGAATGCTCACGATTGAAGGCGATGCAGGTGACGACCAGGCCCTCATCGATGCCAACATCAAAAATGCGAGCCGACTTATCGCATCTACTGGATCAGATGCTGCCAACTTGATGATTTCGCTATCGGCCAGAACTCTTAATCCCGACATCTTTATCGTTGCGCGGGCTGATGATGAAAATAACGAGCAAAAGCTAATCAAAGCTGGCGCCAACCGAGTGGTACCAATCTATCGATCAACCGGTCGACGTATGGCTCAATTGGCGCTACGACCGCACGCCGTTGAATTTACCGATATTGCGCTTGGCGATCACGAAATTGAACTGTCAATCGAAGATACGATCGTACAGGCTGGTTCACCATTGGACGGCGCAACGTTGCAAGAATGCACCACGCCTGAAGGTTCCAACTACATGGTGATCGCTGTAAGGCGAAAAAGCGGCGCTCTAGAACTGATGCCACCGCCAACAACTGCTCTCACAGCGAACGACGTAATCGTAGTTTTTGGAACGCGTGATCAGTTCAGCGAACTAGAATCGCTAACCAAATCACCAAGCGATTAGAAGGCTCTTCTACGAACGGTTCACGAGCATGACGGGAACGTCGACATCGTGAACAACTTCGTCGGCAACACTGCCAAGTAGTGCCCGTGAAACCCCACGTCGACCGTGTGTGCTCAAGATAACCAGATCAGCGCCTGAATCCTTCACCGCTCGAACGATCTCGTCGTGAGCGTTACCCAAAACTGCCTCAGCGGAAGCTGAAACTCCCTCAGCACTGATCTCATCGGCTGCTGCTTGAAGCTTCGACTGCTGATTAGCAAGGTGGACTGATTCATCCTGCTGCGCTTGTTCAACAACGGCTGCCGCTGCGTGGACACCGGCAACGTGTTCATCAGAAATCACGAGAGGATGATCGGGAGTGACCACATGTAGAAGCACTAAGCTTGCGCCAGTCGCTTTTGCGAGATCTTTTGCGTTAGTCAGTGCCAGCCCTGCAGACTCTATATCGTCAACGGGTACGAGAATCTTTCCGTACATGCAGCTTCTACTCCTAAGGGGTAAATCAGACCGTTTCTTGCGAAAAACTGAACGGTCGTTCCTCAATGTATGTTCGAACTCAACTCATGGCAAGTGATTACCGTGTATTCGAAGCATCAGGTAAACACTCACTAACATTTGTGAAATTTATCACAACTGCTTCACGCACTATTAATAACACTCACGCAACAAAGTGAAATTATGAAGGAATGAGCACACGACACTCCCTCTTCCACATGCGCCCGTCTGAACTACTTGTCGAAGTAGAAATGACGATCAAAACCGCTATAAACGAGTTCGAACATCACCACCCTATGGTCGATGTAATCGACAAAGTCGAACATGGTTTGCTCACACGACATCGTTGGCTAGTGGCCCTCGGTGCGATCCTTATTCAAATGTCGCTTGGAGCGATTTACGCCTGGGGTGTATTTACTGGGGAGCTGACCGACAAAGACGGCGATTTCGGATTCACTGCTACTCAAACGCAGTGGATCTTCTCCATAGGACTCGCGTCGTTTGCCGCAATGATGCTCGTTGCTGGAAAAGCAGTTGCTGATTTCGGGCCAAGACCCGTCACTATCGCTGGCGGAATACTTCTTGGAACCGGATACGGACTCGCAGGCTTTTTCGGTCAGCAGTTTTGGGTGCAAGTTCTGTGTGTGGGTGTGATGGGTGGAGCAGGAATTGGACTTGCATACGTTGTCCCAATCGCAGTCGGCGTACGTTGGTTCCCAGATAAAAAAGGTCTAATGACAGGATTTGCAGTTGCAGGTTTTGGATTCGGCGCCTTGCTCTGGGTACAGCTCGCCGGCGATTGGGGCCATCTGATCGAAAACTACGGCGTGCTAAATACATTCCTCATCTACAGCGTTGTGTTCGCAGTACTGGTTCACATCGGCGGACTGCTAATGACATACCCGCCGGTCGGATGGAAACCAGCCGGATGGAACCCGCCTGCCGCTCAATCTCAACAAGAAGCCGCACACGCATTCACTCCGCAATCGATGATTGCAAAACCGCAGTTCTACGTGCTGTGGCTATCGTTCGTGTTCCTTGCACTCGCCGGGCTTATGCTCATCGGCATCAACAAGCTTTACGGTCGTGACGCACTTATCGAAAGCGGAGCGTTCACCGATCTAGCAGCAGCAGGGGCTGCAGCATCAACCGCCTACGCAGTAGCGTTCGCACTATCGAACGGTCTCGGCAGAATCGGATGGGGATTCATCGCTGATCGGATCGGATGGCGACGCTCGATGATGATCATGGCTGTGACTCAAAGCATCCTTATGATCGCCTTCTACTACTTAGGCGGATCGTTAGTGGCCCTCTATGTGTTCCTCGCTCTAACCGGGTTCAACTTCGGTGGAAACTTCGCACTATTCCCGCTCGCTACGGCGAACTGGTTCGGGGTGAAAAATCTAGGAATCAACTACGGCCTGATGTTCTCGGCTTACGGTATCGGTGGAATAGCAGGACCAATCATGGCTGGCATGTTCAAAGACGCCGGAGCTGATCAAGGAATAAACGTTTGGTTGGCACCGTTCCTAATAGCAGGGGCACTCTGTCTAGTAGCTGGAATACTTGTTTCAACAGCCAAAGAACCCACTCTTGAAGCCATTGCTGAGCCAGTTCCGGCTTAGCAAAATGGCTTCCAAACTGTATCCTTCCCGACAAATCCCACATTCGGCCTGATCGCCAATTCTAAAACTAGCTAGTTCGCCTCTAGCGAAATACGGAGACACTGATGTCTGATTCGGAACTTTATTCACCTTCGGAATCGTTCGCAGCGAACGCTCACGTCAAGAGCTTCGATGAATACAAAGCCGAGTACGATCGCTCGATTGCCGACCCCGACGCTTTCTGGGCCGAAAAAGCTTCCGAGTACCACTGGTTCAAGAAGTGGGACACCGTTCGAGAGTTCAACTACGACGTCCGCGAAGGCGACGTTGATATCAGGTGGTTCGAAGGCGGACAAACCAACATCGCCTACAACTGTCTCGACCGACATTTAGAAACTCGTGGCGAACAAACCGCCATCATCTGGGAAGGCAACGAACCCGGTGAACAACGAGAGATCACATACAACGATCTTCACGCAGAAGTTTCGAAGTTTGCGAACGTCCTGAAGTCACGCGGTGTATCCAAAGGCGACCGCGTTTCTATCTACATGCCGATGATCCCCGAGCTTGCCGTCGCAATGCTCGCCTGCGCACGAATTGGTGCTATCCACTCGATCGTATTCGGCGGATTCTCTGCCGACGCACTTGGCGATCGCATGGCCGACGCCACTTCAACAATCCTCATCACCTGCAACGGCACAAACCGTGGCGCAAAGCCTCTCGAAATGAAAACTGTTGCCGACGAAGCAATGGCTATCGCCGAAAAGCAGATGGGCAAAGCAGTAGAAACCTGCATCGTCGTTGAGCGCATTAAAGGCAGTGTCGGCGTTGAGCACGAAATGCAAGACGGCCGTGACGAGTGGTACGCCGATGTAATGGCAGATGCCGATCCTGTAAACGAAGCCGAACACATGGAATCTGAAGACCCGCTCTTCATCCTCTACACATCCGGCTCAACCGGTAAGCCAAAGGGCGTGCTCCACACCACCGCCGGCTACATGGTTTACGCCTCGCAAACCCACAAATACGTCTTCGACTACCACGATGGCGATATCTACTTCTGCACGGCCGACATCGGCTGGGTTACAGGTCACTCTTACATCGTCTACGGACCTCTCGCCAACGGCGCAACAACGCTCATGTTCGAGGGAGTACCAACATATCCAGGTCCCGATCGCTTCTGGCAGATCGTAGAAAAATGGGGAGTAAACCAGTTCTACACAGCCCCAACTGCTATTCGAGCTATCGCAGCGTTGGGCGACGAATTTCCTGACAAGTACGAAATGCCTACTTTGAAGCTACTGGGATCTGTTGGTGAACCTATCAACCCCGAAGCATGGCGCTGGTACAACACCCACGTCGGCAAAGGACGCTGCCCAATTGTCGATACGTGGTGGCAAACCGAAACCGGCGGAATTCTCATCACGCCTATTCCGGGCGCAGTTCCAACCAAGCCGGGGGCAGCTTCGATGCCGTTCTTCGGTGTTGAACCTGAAATTCTCGATCCCGAATCCGGCAAGGTCATTGAAGGCAACGGCGTTTCGGGCGTACTTGCTTTGAAGGCGACGTGGCCGGGACAGATGCGAACTTTGTACGGTGATCACAAACGCTTCGAAGATACCTACTTCGATATGTACAAGGGCTACTACTTCACTGGTGACGGCTCGACTCGTGACGAAGACGGCTACTACTGGGTCACAGGACGTGTCGACGACGTTATCAACGTGTCAGGGCACCGAATGGGCACAGCCGAAGTCGAAAGCGCTCTGGTGCTGCACGAAGCAGTCGCCGAAGCAGCAGTCGTTGGCTTCCCGCACGACATTAAGGGACAAGGCATCTACGCCTACGTCACCCTGAACGTCGGGCAGGACTACACCGACGAGCTAAAGCAGGTATTACGAACCCAAGTCCGTCAGGTAATCGGCCCCATCGCCTCACCCGACGTCATCCACTGGGCACCAGCCCTACCCAAAACCCGCTCCGGCAAAATCATGCGCCGAATTTTGAGGAAAATAGCCACAGACGAAATCGACACAATCGGCGACACGAGTACGTTGGCTGAACCGGAAGTGGTGGACGATTTGATTGCTAGGAAGGGTAAATAGGGGCGAATTACCTGTCTCCCTCCTTGGGCGGCGACCGAGGGAGGGTAGATAGCAGCTAGAGCCGAGTCTCGACGATGCCCCACCACTACCCCCAGGCGAACTCATCACCGTCCAAGTCGATGCTTGGAATTGTTTTCAAATCTTCTGAAAGATTTTGGGAGTGGTGCCACTCTGGCTTATCTCCGCTTCTTGGGAGTAAAGGCATCGCTCGCGTCAGATAGCCCGGATTAAAATTCTCGGGATCTTGCCACGGCAGCAGCTCCATATCTTCATCCTCAGGCCGCAGTTTCACTTCGACTCGCTTTGCCGATTTGCCATCCATATGAGTCAACAAACGACACACGAAATCCGACAGCAAATCGGCACGCACAGTCCAGCTTCCTCGGAAGTAACCGAACACCCAGAGCAAGTTCGGAACGCCCGTAAACATCATCCCTCTGTAGTTCACCGTGTCTGAAAAAACTAGCGGTTCGTCATCGATTGAAAATTCAATATCACCTAAGACATTCATATTAAAACCGGTGGCTGTAACAACAATATCGGCTTCGAGAACAGTTCCTGATTTCAGCCGAACCCCGGTCTCTGTAAATGTCTCAATCTCATCTGTCAGAACAGAAACTTGCCCGGCCTTAATGCTCTTGAAGAAATCTCCATCAGGGACAAGTGCGACTCGTTGACGCCACGGTCGGTAGCTTGGCGTGAAGTGCGTATCAATATCGTAATCTGGCCCCAAAATATCTCTGACGCCAGTTAGAAGTTCTTCCTTCACCACCTCTGGTTCCTCAAACGTGCGTCTGTGGAAAATTGATTGGTCGTGAATTATTTTGCGTCGAACAATTTCGTGGATCCACTCGTCATCGATTTCGATCTCACGGAGCGTCTCTGCCAAGTCATTCCTGTTTCGACCAGTCCCGTAGTAGATAGGCGATCGCTGAACCAGAGTTACGTGCTCGCAACTATCCGCTATGGCGGGTATGAGTGTCGCTGACGAGGCACCAGATCCAACTACGATAACTTTCTTATCGGCGTAATCCAGATCTTTAGGCCACGTCTCCGTGTGCACGATCTGTCCTTGAAAATCATCCATCCCAGCCCATTCAGGAGTAAATCCTTCTGAATGGCGGTAGTAGCCCTGGCACATCCACAGAAAATTCGCTGAGAAATAGCGAATATCTCCGGTGTCGGTTTGAGTGGCCTCAATAAACCATTTGTTATCTTCGCTCGACCATTTTGCGGAGGTGATTTTGTGGTTGTACCGAATATGGCTGCCGAGGTCATTCTCATCAATGACGTCGCCCATATATTTAAGAATTTCTTCAGCCGTAGCAATCGGCGGGCCTGTCCATGGCTTGAATCGATAGCCGTACGTGTGCAGATCACTATCCGAGCGGATGCCAGGATAATTGTGAGACCGCCATGTGCCTCCAAAATCATCCTGACTTTCGAGGACCACAAAGCTCGAATCAGGACGCTGTGTGCTGAGGTGATATGCGCCACCTACTCCAGCAATTCCAGCACCTACGACAAGTACATCGAATTCTTCGATACTGGTCCGAGTGGTCGTCTCGGAGACGGATGAAGCAATCATTCTTTGGGTCAACCTAACTCGTGGCTTCCGGTTATACAGTGGCACTAGTTATGCACTGCATAGCGCGCAAATCGACACTCTATCGGAAAATAGAGAACCATTTCAGTGGCTTATGCCCGCACACCCTAAGCCTCGTAGGGAATCCGGCTTAGTTCGGCGGCTTCTTTCATTACTTCCTCGGCCAGATCACGTGGGGTTTGGCCTTCGAAGTAATGAGCCTTGCCGTATCGCACGGTGATGCGAGTTCGTAACGCTGGGATGGTCCAGTTCGGGGTGAACGGAATCCACTTCTCGATCCACCTGCCAACAGTCGACTGCTGCAGTCCTCGTCCGCCACGGTTGTATTCAATACCCACCGGCACGATAGGAATTCGCAGTTCATGCCCTTTTTGCTTCAGGTGCCGAGTCTCGTACCTCTTCAGCAGTCCGATAAGCCCTTCTTCGATCGATTCGACCGTGTCGAACTGATACTCGCCCTGGGTGAACGCCGCTGTAATGAGCCGACGATCCAGCCGATCTTCAACATCCTTAGCCAGTTCCACAGCGCGCTTACGTGGATTATCGATTCCGGCTTCGTGCCAGATGACCGTACCGATAGCAGTTGTCCACGTTTTCTGAACGAAGTTGATTAGTTTGTTGTGCCCGAACGAATCGGTCGATACAAAGCTAACGAATTCCTTCGATGCTTCGGCAATGGCGAATACGTCGGCCGATGTCCTGTGAACCGGAGCCAGCATTATCGGGCGAATGTTCGGAATCTCGCCCTCGGAACTGCTTCTCAGCAGGAGAGCGCGTTTTGCGACCGGAATGAATCCCAACCGTAGGGTGTGGTAGTTAAACCGCCACCAGTTCTCTTTAAGTCCCAACTCGATCCCTTGCTAAATAGTCAGCAGCCCCAAAAAACGCTCGTCGTCCGAATCGCATCACGACCCAACCAATAATTGTATCGCCGCCCAACCCAAATACTCACGTTTATACCTACGAATCTGAACCTCCCGCACCATTGTCATTCTGAACTTGACTCAGAATCAGTGAGCGACGCGGTATTAACCGATGATTCAGTCAGAACTAATCTTGCCATCTATGGTCGATATTTCCGAACGAAATAGATTCTGAATCAAGTTCAGAATGACAATGTCGAGATTAGCCATCTGTGCAGAATTAACAAGAAGAGCCGCTTCGTTTGAAGCGGCTCTTCTCGATTCGGACTATTTAGTTGGCGAACCCTAGTTAGCGCACATTTCTTGGATTGCAGCATCGTTCGATAGCATTCCGACCATCTTTATGTCAGCTTCGGCAATTTCGGAAATCATGACGCCATCAACTGCTGTGATCTTGATATCTATCTTCTTAGGATCAGGACCGTCGCACGTTATTGGTGAATTAGGTTCAGCGGTCATCACAAGGTGGAAAGTGCCGTCATTCGCCTCGCTAGGAAGCGCATAAACGTCCCACACAAAAGTCTCGCCGACTTCCGCAGGCTTTTCTGAATGCTGCAGATAGACACCTCGACCGTCGTCACAGAACGCAAATTCTTCGACATTGATCACTCTTGTATCGGTTGCAGATAGCGTGAAATCCCCCTTATTGTGCCCTACACCACCGGGAGGAGAATCAGGGTCATAGACATACACTGGGCCGTCCGCCATTGGGTCAATTCCTGGGGCGTATGACAGAAGCTGCCACCGCCTTAACCCGAAGCCTTTTTGCTTCACATCCAGCGCAAGAAAACTCGCTACAGCCTCATCTGATGCGTTGGGCCCCAATCGGTGCCCACCGGCAGCTCCCCTAGGTGTGTTGGGGGGGGTTCTCATCTCACCAGCATGCCACCATGGGGACCCCGCCACACCACCCATATCATCAAACGGAACCAGATCGTCCGGAACAATCAGCTTGGCTATTGGAGTTGCCTCCGGAACCGTCACCGCGGTTGCAGTCGGCTCAGCCGCCTGTTGGGTGCCTTCGCTGTCACTACCCTGAAATACCACCACGGCCACGACAGCTACAGCGACAATTACTGCCGCACTTATCTTGAAAATCATTCCCGTAAACATTGGGAGCCTCCATTCACCCGGCACGAGCTTCTTGATCAGCCTTGAAGGCGACCAGTCAGCGGCTTGCGAGCCGAGTCGATCTTGAATTGCTAAGAAGGTTCCGGCAGGAGGCGATACTGACTCCACGTTGCCACTAATCAGGGATTCCAACTCTTTTCCGAGCTGTTCATCTGCCATTCGGTGCTTGTCGTTAGTCATAGAGCACCCCCAATCGTGTCTCGTAGTGTCGTCATAGCCCGGGAGAGTCGAGATTTCACTGTGCCTTCGCGCCAGCCGGTTGCTTGCGCTATTTCAGGCACGGACATCTGTTCGTAGTAACGAAGCACTACAACCACGCGTTGTTCTGCAGACAGCGTGCGTAATGCTGAGTCGAGTCGATGGCGATCGTCCAACGACAAAAGTGACTCTTCGGGACCTCTTACCGGTGAAGGCTTGTTAGTAGCTTCAGTGATGTCGACTGTTGGCAGTTGTTTTCGCCGGCTCATGTCGATAACTCGATTTACGAGGATTCTGGTCAGCCAATTCCGCAAGCTAGTGCTTGGTTGGAACTGGTTGAACTTCTTCCATGCACGAACAAACGCGTCTTGCACGGCATCTTCAGCCAGCGAATAGTCGCCGGTTATTCCGTATGCCGTCCTGAACATAGCTGTCGAGTGCAGGCTCACGATGACGTGGAATTCATCCTTGTCACCAGCCCTGCACTTATCGACTGCCTGACGTTCCAGACTTAGTTGAAGTGCTTCGTCCATCGTTTAGTTACTCACTGAAGGCGTTCACTTACCGGCAGGTTATACCACCGGTTATTTATGCCTTCACTAACTAAAACGAGTCGGCGAAACAAATCGTTCCCAGCCAGAATCAGATGCCGACCGCATCCGTAACGACACCTCCTCCGCTACACTCCCGCCCATGACTACCAACACCGCGCTCGATCCCGCCAACAAACCAAATATTCTCTACATCATGGCCGATGAAGCCATCGCCGAACTGATGGGCGCGTACGGTCACCACGTGGTCAAAACGCCCAACATCGACAAGCTAGTTGCTCAAGGCGTTCGATTCGATACTGCCTACACGCCGTTCCCTCTCTGCGCACCAGGACGTGCAGCGATGATGACGGGTCGACACGCTTCGAGCATCGGAGCGTGGGATAACGCTGCTCCGTTCGGTTCCGACATTCCAACGTTCGCGCATTACCTAGCTCAAAACGGATACGACACCGTTCTTAGCGGCAAGATGCACTTCGTTGGTGCCGACCAGCTCCACGGTTTCGCACGTCGACTAAACACCGACATTTACCCTGCCGATTTCGATTGGACTCGCCCTGAGTGGGTAGCCATGAAGGAATCGAAGGGCGAAGACTGGCGAAACATCATGGAGAATCGCTCCAAGTACAACGCCTCTAACTACGCTCCCGATGCTGTTCAAATCGGTGTTCAACACGGCCCGCTCACTTACGACGAAGAGACCCACTTCAGGGCAAAACAGTATTTGAATGCCAGAGGAAATAACCCTGAACCGTTCATGCTGACGGTTTCATATCACCACCCACATGAGCCGTTCTGGCCACCTCAAAAATACTGGGACATGTACGAGGGCGAGCAGATCGACATTCCTGAACTTCCAGACGATCTTGAAGATCGACAGTCGATGATGGATATCTGGCTCAACGCCTACCACGGGGTAAAACGCTACGACCTTCGAGACAAAGAAGGCTTGTACCGACTTCGCCGTGCTTACTACGCACTCATGACGTACATGGACAACCTTGTTGGCGAGCTTCTCGAAACGCTTGAGCAAACCGGACTCGACAAAAACACTATCGTCGTATTTTCAAGCGATCATGGCGACATGCTTGCTGAACGAGAAATGGTGCAGAAGCGAGCGTTTTACGACTTCTGCTCACGAGTCCCGCTAATCGTTAAATACCCAGACAATCGCAACGCAGGAACCGTAGTCAACACGCCTGTAACCACGATGGATTTACTGCCAACATTCTGCGCAATGACCGGTAGCGATGCGTCACAGCCTTTCGACGGCGACAATCTAATCCCGCTGTTTGAGAACGAAAATCCCGAAAGGCACGTGTTCGTTCAGGCGCATGAAGTCGTCGGTGTACCTTGCATCATGGTTCGCAAGGGTGACTGGAAGTACAACTACATTCACGGTCACAAACCTCAATTGTTCAACATGAAAAACGATCCCAAAGAATGGGACAATCTTTCGGGAACTACAGAGCACGCCGAAATTGAAGCTGAACTCAAAGCCCTGATACTCGACGAGTTCGACCCGGACGCTATCGCCGCAGAAAACCTTGCCAGTATTCGTCGTAGAGCAGTCATCAAAGAAGTTATGGATAAGCAGGGCGTGACATGGACTCACTACCCTGAGTTCGATGCACGTAGAGATGCACTAACACAGCACATGCCGTAAGATTCCGCCGCCGCCAAATATATTAATCAGGTACAAACCAGATGAAAATCACCGAAATCAAAGCTATTGCCAGTGCCAATCCGGATACCGATCTAAGAGGCATTCGCAGGAACTACGTCTACGTCAAAGTCACTACCGATACAGGCATTGTCGGTTGGGGCGAGTCGACATGTGGGCCACTATCGGTCGCCAACATGGTCGAAGAAATCGGTGAAACTCTCATCGGTAAAGACCCGTTCCAAATCGAACAGCACTGGCAGGAGATGTACCACCTCTGGCACAACGTCCGAGGCGGCGTTGTTCAGATGGCAGCGATCAGCGGAATCGAAATTGCTCTATGGGACATAAAAGGCAAAGCGTTCGATGTACCCGTTTGGGAGCTTCTTGGCGGCAAAATGCGCGACAAGATTTGGACTTACGGCAGGTTCGATGGCGAGACTCCCGATGATTGTGTAGCCCACGCTCTAAGAGAAACGGCGACCGGACTCACAGCGCTCAAGGGCGATCCGTTTGGTCACACTGGAATATTCCCGTCGGCAGAATCTGAAGCCGATTCCATCGCCAAGGTTTACGCAGTACGAGAAGCCGTTGGACCCAACGTTGAGCTTCTTATCGAATGTCACGGGCGCCTAAACCCATCGTCAGCAATTAGATTCGCCGACGCTGTAGCCGATATGCGCCCATATGTATTCGAAGAACCAGTCCCACCACAAAATGTCGACGCAATGGCGAAAGTCGCCAACTCTGTAAACGTACCGCTCTCAACAGGCGAACGTCTCTACACCAAGTGGGATTTCAAAGACCTATTAGAAAAGCAGGTTGTTGCCTTAATTCAACCCGACATTTGTCACGTAGGCGGAATTTCTGAACTCAAGAAAATCGCAGCCATGGCCGAGGTCTACTACGTTGGTGTTCAGCCTCACAACCCTTACGGCCCAGTAAACACAATGGCAGCTATTCAGGTCGATGTCGGGATGCAAAACTTCCAGATTCAGGAAGGCGGCAACAAGCCGTGGTTCGATACGGTGGTCGAAGGCGACTTTCCGCAGCAGGTAGATGGTTACTACCAAACACCAACTGCGCCCGGAATCGGAATCAACATGGACGAAGAAGTCCTTGCTGCGAACCCACCTGTCGAGCTAAGCCCGCCGGAAGGCTACATAAAACAGGCTCGCGATCTTTGGGGATCAAAGCAAGAAACGTTCTGGGGTTAACTAATCCTGACCTAACCAGCACTACAACAGAGGTCGATAGTACGTATTAGGCATACCACAGCGCGATATTCGTGCTAAACAGGGGCGTGGAAAATGGGTAGTGGGGCTGGGAGGAGGAAATTACGAGCGAAATACGTGAAATGCAGCGAGATTTAATAACTCATAATCGAGTAGCCAGACTTGCAGCCGATTTATCTCCGGCCGCATTCGTTTGCTTCGCAACATTCGATGCTGAATCGAATGAAGTTACAGTCGCGTCGATCTCAAGCACCTCCACACCACTCTTCTCCCAAGTCAACACATCAGCGCGCCGTTCACATTCCGGATGGGTGCCAACAGTTACCGTTAGTGCCGATGCCAATCCGGTTCTTGAAACGATATTTCATAGCAAACGGAAGACTTCATCGAAAATAAGCGAATTCATCAATGGTGTAATCCCAACCTCGTTGATCAATTCGACATTCGCTAGATTCAATGAAAACTGGTGCTTAGGAATTCCCCTGATCGTCGAAGGAGAGGCTTACGCAGCACTATTCTTCGCCGGCGAATTTCGGTTTACAAAATCACAAGAAGAACAGTGCCAGTCGTTCGTAGACAAGTGCGTCGCCTCCGTCACTAGTTTGCTCGATGAAAGACGGCTTACCGAGAAAATTGAAGAACTTACTGAGCAACGCAGGCAGATTCAGATGAATGACCCTCTCGGGCTTACACAGCGACGAGATGCAACATCAAAAACTCCACGATCTTTCGGCGATATTCGTCTCTCACTAGAAACCCAAACTGCAACGCGCGGCGAAAGAGAACTCAATCTCACACGCCGAGAGTTCGATCTTCTCGACACTTTCTTGCAAAGCCCTGGAACCGCACTATCGCGAATTCAGATCATTTCTCGAGTTTGGGTTGAACGAAACGGTATTAGCTCGAACGTGTTGAACGTCACCGTCAAAAACTTGCGAGAAAAGCTTGAGTCGGCTGGCGAACCTCGGGTCATTCACTCCCTTCGAGCCTACGGTTACGTGCTGAAGGCTTAAATTGCTCGCAACAGCAGCACAGCGGCGAATTTCATCACGTTCACCGGATTTCGCAAACCGCATTCCGTGGTTACAGTAATTCAATGTCGATTTCACAACACCGAACAAACCTATTCATAACTGCACTCCTGCTACTAGCGATTGCAGCCGTAGCGTGCTCAAGCGCAGACGACAACGATTCTGATTCATCCGATTCAGGAAGAGCCGTTGGTAATTACGAAACCTGCGAAGGCTTCATTACTGCTGACCACGTAGAAACGGAATCTGGAACTTCAGGACTTGTCGACCGAGTGCGAGTACTCGACGTAGCGTCGATTCCCGGGTTGGCAGAAAGCGGCGCCAACTCCAACTGCCTTATCGAAGTGTTCCGAACCATCGACGGCAGCGATAATCCTGCCCCTGGCGATTCGATCACACTCTCGCTTGTGCAATTTGAAACTACCGAGCTTGCGGCCAGTCTCTACAACTCCACGCTAGCAGCAGCCATCCTCACAGCCGAACAAGTGGGCGACCTAGCTGAAATACAGCAAGGCGTTGTTGGCACCGATTCATATTTGATGGACATCAAAGCAGGTGGAATCGGAGCGATCGTTGTTTACACACTCGATTCGGCATTTATCTCAATGAGCTCAACCGCCAATGGCGATGGCGAAGCACTTCTCGACGGTCAAAAGATAATTAATGTTGCACAAGGCGTACAATCTCGGCTGCCTTAAGTTAAAAAACGGTGAAAACGCCGTATAGCCAGCCTGAGATATTGACCGATGCAACTGTTCGACTACAGCCGTGCGACTCACATTATGAAGTCAGCCGGCATCGACATAATTCTTGCCAGCTCGCGCCACGGAGTCGAATACCTTTCCGACTACTGGCACCCAGTTAGCGACCAGTTCTACGTACTGTGGGACACCGAAGCTACGCACATGACCCTAGTCGGCCTCCCTGCAGACGAAAGTCGCGAAGCGTTCATAGTCGCTGGCGCATCGGAATCCACAACAATCGGGATCATGGATCCGTGGATCAAAGACCGACGATTCTGGGGCCCCGGCTACTACATCCAAACCTGGGACAATCCGCTCGACCCGAATCCACCTTCAGGCGATGCGATGGAAGTCGCCGCGAATGCCTTGAAAGAAAAAGGACTCGAACGCGGTACCATCGCAATCGAAAAGCGATACTTGGGTTCCAAATATTCAGAGCGGCTTCAAGAACTTCTGCCCAACGCCACATTTGTCGACGCTGAAGACGCGATTTGGCAGCTACGAATGATCAAGTGCGACGAAGAAATTCGTCGTTTCAGGATCGCTTGCGAACTTGGCAGCAAGATATGGCTCGACACCGTTCACGAAGCGGAAGAAGGTATGACGCAGTCAGAGCTTCAATCCGTGTACAAACGCCTGTGTGTCGAAAATGGAGCTGACTACGAACGGGCCTACATGATCTTCGGCCCTGCCGGACTTGATCTATCGAACGGCTCACCGGCATCGGGAGATATCGAACTCAAAAAAGGCATGTTCATTCGTATCGATGGGCAAGCCAAGTACAAGGGCTACATCTGCAACCTGTCTCGGATCGTCGGCTTCGGTGAAGTAAGCGATTCTCTCGCAAAGGCACACGCCGTAGAAAAATGGCTGGTCGAACGCATGATGGAAGAGATGAAGCCCGGAATAAAGTGTTCCGATCTTCGCCAGATAGAACTCGATCTGTACGACGATATTGGCTACCCGCCGGTAATCCCCTACACAGGTCACGGCGTGGGCAGGGTTGTGCACGAGCCGCCATACATCGCACTCAACGATCACACAGTTCTTAAGCCAAATATGGTCGAAACACTCGAACCAACTATCTGCCACTCAGAAGGTGGCGATATGTTCATATCGATTGAAGACCAGTTCCTCATCACAAACGACGGCATCGACTGGCTAACCGAACCTGCACCAATGGACTTGTACGTTTAGGTTCTTAGCCACGCGCTAGAACGATAAGAAAAGGGGCGGAACCGTATTGGTCCCGCCCCTTTTTTACTTTTCGTCATTTACGTGAATGACTAGTCGTTTCCACGTCGTGGCATTCGAACTACATTCCTACGCTTTATAAGCACGAACAGAACTGCCAGGGCTATCAGCCATGCGGGGCTAAGAATTGCTAGCCAGAGTCCTGCCTTAGCAACGAATACTCCTGCCGATTGCAACGTTCGAACTGCGTCACGAGTCGTGTCCCCAGCATCGAGCTCAGCAGCGGCAACACCAATCGTTTCTCGCACGAATACATAAAATTCACCCTTGGCTTCCACCTCACCAACATCCGTCTGGCCAGTAACGGTCAGTACAACGACGTACGGGTTGGGTCGGAAATTGCGGTAAACGTGAGTCGTGTCGACCTGCCCACCCTGTTCGTCTGAACCGATAGATCCCTCAAAAGGTGCCGAACCATCGCCAAAGTTCCAAGAGTAGGCAATGTCGGAAACGCCCTCAGGTCGAGTAAACGAAGCGTCGAACTCAATCTTGCTGCCCGATTCAACCGTCTGATTTTCGCCAGCAAATACCTCTATAACTGGCAATCGACTAACAGTCGTAACCAGAGTGTCTTCACCCTCGCCAATTCCAGCGTCGCCAGAAGCGGTTAGCTCCACTGTGACGATGAACGGAGAATCTTCGTCTCGGTTGAAGTAGTGAATAACAGGCGAAGAAATAACTTCGTCACCGTTACCCGTCGGAGCCACTCTGTCGGTCGACTCTTCTCTGCTTCCATCACCGAAATTCCACCTAATGGAGAACGATTCCATACCTTCAGGCGGGGTGAACTTTGCACGGTATGTAACCGGATGCCCAACAGCGGCTGCAATGTCTTCACCACCATCTATCACCAGTTCAACAGGAACCGACTCAAGGGTTACCGAGATGAACGAGAACGCTGAACTTTGCGAGAGGAAATTCAACCGTGCTTCCAGCGATTCTAGATCGCTCTGCACCTTAGTTATTTCCTTCTGAATCGTAATTGCATCTTCTACTGAGAATGCACGGTCGAAGAGAACCCGCAGAGCTTCAAGAGTGTCTTCAAGCGTCTGCGCCCTAGCAGTGACATCAGTGAATTCTTCTGTGAAATCTTCACTTCGAGTTGAAACCGACTTCACCTTCACAGCAAGTTCGGAAAACTGTTCAACAACGTCGTCAAATCGATCTGCAGGTACTCGAACCGAGATGGTTCCCGAATAGTTTCGTGGCTGAACCGAAGTAACAATCCAACCACCAGCAGCGTTTGTGATGTTGGCGATATCGTCGAGCGAGTCGGTGACGCTATTTACCGTCACATTGAGATCGGCGGTGCGAATGATCACTCGACCATCTGTAGCCGAAGCAATCTCGTTTTCGATAGAGGCGGAACCGCTGCTGCCTGATGTCTCGATCAGAATATCGTTTGAACTTTCATCGTAAGCACCATATGAACTACTTCGGGCTGGAGAAGGCGTTGCGGCCGGACGTGCACTCTGGGTAGTAACGGTGTCGCCTTTCACAGTCACAACCGCTGTGGCCCATGCACTGCTCCCGCCAGAATCTTCGGCTGCCTCATTGTCGTCATACCCATCCCACTTCGCAGCTGGTTCGCCTGGAGCACCAGCTGCACCCGGGTTGCCCGGTGCTCCAGAGGCTTCAGTACTAAGGAAGCGCGACTCTCCAGAAGCACACGCACCAGCTAGCGCCAGCACAAATATCGCAACAATTGCGAAAACATATTTGAAATTAAATCGAACGTTCATGACTGTCCCTCGCAGATATTCACAGCGATATATCGTTGCTGTGGTCATCCATGCCAAACAGGTCGGCACAAATTCCTAATTACCCGGCTCGTCATAAGCCTGTAGTGGTATAACGTTCTAGCCCAACGATTTGTTCCGCGCCGAGTTGGGCACACCTCGATACGCCTCGCAGGAATCAAAAAAAGGAACCCATGGAATACAAGCTATTTGGCCGAACCGGTGTCTACGTAAGCCCCATTGTTTTGGGCTGCATGATGTTCGGACAGAAGACCGACCAGGAAGTCACCTGCGAGATCATCGACTTCGCACTTGGCGAGGGAATTAACTTCCTCGATACAGCCGATGTGTACGGCGGTGGAGCATCGGAAGAATTCGTTGGCGAAGCGCTACAACGAAATGGCAAGCGCAACGAAGTATTTTTGGCGACAAAAGTAAACGGACGAATGTCGCCCGAGCCGAACGACGTCGGAACAAGTCGCCATCACATCATCCAAGGGTGCGAAGACAGTCTTAGGCGCATGAAGGTCGATCACATCGATCTCTACCAGCTGCACCGACCTAATCCGCACATTGCCATCGACGAAACTCTTCGAGCGATGGACGATCTCATTTCATCTGGAAAGATTCGCTACGCCGGAACTAGTAACTACGGTTCATGGCAGGTAGTCGAATCGCTCTGGGCGTCAGAAAAGCTAGGGCTGAATCGATTTGTAAGTGAACAGTCGCCATTCAACCTCGCCGACCGACGTGCCGAGCGTGAGCACCTACCGATGTGTCAGACGTACAGCACAGCGTTCATTCCGTGGTCGCCACTCGCGGCTGGTGGCTTAACAGGTAAGTACACACGAACTGCGCAGCAATCATCCGGAACCAGATTCGGAGACGAAACCGATCCCGGAAAGCTAAAGCGATTCAGCGACGGCGTGATGGATATCGCCGATGGCCTAGTGCCAATTGCAGAAGCCCACAATGCAACAGTTGCCCAGATTGCATTGGCATGGGTTGCGGCACAACCTGGAGTCACCGCGCCTATTGCAGGACCCCGAACGCTAGACCAGTTCAAAGACAATCTTGGCGCTTTGGATGTCGAGCTAACTAAAGAAGATTTCGCCACAATTGACGAGTTGGCACCTCCGGGAACCAACGTGGCTGAATACTATGAAGCGAGCTTCCAGCCGAACGATCACCGTTTCTAATTTCGGCAAGCTCGAACTCATCTACTCCCCTCATTCAAAAAAAGTAAAAAATCTCTAAATGACCGACAAACGAAAAGTTCTAATCACTGGCGGCGCCGGACTCATCGGATCGCTTATGATCGATAATCTCGGCGACAAGTACGAATTCTCATCACTCGATCTAGTCGAAAACCCCAACGTCACTTCTACCGTTGCAAGCGTCGATGATTTCGACGCCATCGCACCGGCTTTCGAGGGCATCGACACCGTCATTCACCTGGCAGCAAACCCATCTCCAAACGGATCATGGGAATCGAACCTTCAAAACAATTTCATCGCAACCTACAACGTGTTCGAGCTTGCAAAGCGAAATGGTGTGAAGCGAGTGATTTTCGCCAGCTCAAACCACGCTGAAGGCGGTAATTATCTCGATGCACCGTGGAAGCACGTCAACGAAGGCAACTACGAACTGCTCGAGCAAGATAACTACGAACTAGTAACCGAAACGCACCGAATCAGACCCGATGGCTACTACGGAGTCGCTAAAGCCTACGGCGAGGCGATGGGCAGCTACTACAACGACTACCACGGCCTAAATTCGTTCCACCTGCGCATCGGTTGGGTGATCAGAGACAACGATCCAACCGTTAATTCTCACGGACTCACGCTATGGCTAAGCCATCGTGATCTGGTGCAGATCATGGATCTGTGCATCAGTGCGCCCGAAACTTATCGTTACGATATTTTCAATGCAACTTCCGACAACACGTGGAAGATTTTCGATATCGCTCACGCGAAAGAAGCGCTCGGCTACAAACCTCAGGATCGTGCAGGATCAGAACTCAGGGCGAACTAGATAATGGCAAACGACAAACAGAAAGTTCTAATCACTGGCGGAGCCGGATTAATCGGCTCCATCATGATCGACAAGCTTGGCGATAAGTACGAATTCTCATCGCTCGATCTACGCGAAGCCGCTGGCATCAAGTCGACCGTCGCCAACCTCGACGATCTCGACGCAATGTCGCCTGCATTCGAAGGAATCGACACTGTTGTTCACCTTGCTGCCGATCGTTCGCCAGCAGGTTCGTGGGAATCGATTCTTCAAAACAACTTCATCGCCACTTACAACGTCTTCGAAGCCTCGAAGCGGGCAGGCGTGAAGCGAGTTGTCTTCGCTAGCTCGAATCACGCAGAAGGCGGCTACTATCTCGACGCTCCGTGGAAAACCGTCATGGACGGCGATTTTCACCTTCTTGAGCAAGACAACTACGAACTGGTTACCGAAGGCCACATGATCCGCCCCGATAGCTACTACGGCGTAGCAAAGGCATACGGTGAAGCACTCGGCAGCTACTACAACGACTACCACGGCGTCATGTCGTTCCACCTACGCATCGGCTGGGTGCTCGAACACGACGATCCAACTTTCTCTGGCTACTCGCTGTCAGTGTGGTTGAGTCATCGAGACACTGCCCAGATCATGGACCTGTGCATAAGTGCTCCCGATTCGCACAAATACGACATATTCAACGCCACTTCCGACAATACTTGGAAAATATTCGACATCGCACACGCTAAAGAAGCTCTCGGATACAAGCCTGAAGACCGTGCAGGTTCTGAATTCACTCCTCGTGAATACACCCGCAGCGATTAGCTTTACGCGCTCGTAAACATCCTGAATATCCGTTCCCCAAGGTCGTATCGACTGGGGATTTCCATAGTTCGCCTTGCGCAAATTACGTAGGCGAGTTCGTAGAGATATAAGCACTCTTAGATCATTACGAACTCGCTATTCGCGCCAAAAAGCGTTTTTAGGCACAAATATCCACTTGGCGAGTTGATCGCAACAAGGATTTACGAATCATGGCAGGACTCACAGACGACCAGATCAAACTGGTAAAAGCGAACTGGGCGGCAGTGAAGCCGATCAAAGAGACAGCGGCTGACCTGTTTTATGACAAGCTGTTCGAACTTGATCCAAAGATTCGAGAGTTGTTCAGTGAAGATATTTCTATTCAGAAGAAAGCACTGATGGCGACTATTTCGTTCGCAGTTGCAACTCTGAATCACCCCGACAAGCTTGTTCCTGCTGTGCAGGATCTCGGTAAGCGACACGGCAAGTACGGCGTTACATCAGCGCACTACGGCACCGTTGCACAGGCACTACTGTGGACACTCGAGCAGGGTCTTGGTGAGGCATGGTCTCCCGAAGCAAAAACTGCTTGGACTGAGGTCTACGGAATCCTATCTTCGACCATGATCGATTCGGCTGCCGAAGAAGCAGCTTAGTCTTCAACGGCTGAAACAGACAATCCTGAAAAGGCGATGCGATGGCATCGCCTTTTTACGTTAACTTCGTCACGACACTTGGTGAACACGTAGTATTCCGAATCGCCGTCATATTTTCGGTACATGACAATCTCGAAATGAGCACCATCACTTGGAACTAAGCTGGGTATTACCTGCGATAGCTAGCCCGTTCATATACGCACTTGTATCGATCGGCGACAAGTGGATACTCTCGACGCTCAAACTCCGCATCGAAAGTTTTAATCTGTTCGTTGGTGGCACTCAGCTGATCATCGCTTTCGCAATTCTGATGATTCTGGGAATTCCAGATGCCCCATTTGAATCGATCGCAGCTGCGCTCGGTGGCGGGATGATTTGGGGACTCGCGCTAATTTTGCTGTTCTGGACTCTTCGAACCGAACAGATCGGACGGGTTGTTCCTGTATCGCAAACTTCGCCCGTTTTTGCAGCCATTCTCGGAGTTGTTTTTCTAGGTGAGCATCTCGAATGGTGGGGTTGGTTAGCAGTAGCTCTAGTAGTCGCAGGTGCAGCGATAGTTTCAGCCGATCCGCAACAAATTCTTTCTGGTGGATTCAAAAAGATTTATCTGTGGGTGGTACTGGCTGCTGCGCTTATTGGTGTCGCCCAAGTTATGCTGAAAGTATCTTCAGACGACCTCGGCGTATGGCACAACATGTCGATTCGCGGAACCGGATTATTCCTAACGCTCGCACTTCCAGTACTACGCCCGTCAGTGGCTAAAGACCTCGTTGTATTTATAACTAAACGTAAAACTGCAATTCCAGTGCTTATCACCGAAGGAATTGGCCCAATATTCGGAAACGGATTCCTACTTCTCGCACTGGCAAACGGACCCGTTTCGCTCGTAAGCGCGTTACTTGGCACACGCCCAATATTCATCTTGCTAATCACGTTGGCATTCGCACCTATCGCAAAACGGGCGTTGAACGAACAGTTCACTCGGGCCGATGTCGTCACAAAGGTAGTGTCGACAGTCGCCGTTGTTACTGGCGTTGTAATTATTTCGCTCGCGTGATTCATTTGGATGAGAAGAAATCGATGTTCACGCTCTGAATATTGTCCACGCCCTCCCTAGCAACTAGCATTCATTAGCCGTTCTTTCGCACTCTCTCAGGGAGACCTACGATTCCAGCTCTCACACGCGTCCTATCGCTCGCCGTTCTATTCCTATTTATGTTCGTTTTGGCGTGCAGCAGTAGCGAACAAGAACCAGTCGGCGAACAATCGACCGATAACGACGCAGCGACACAAACTCAAACTGCGCAGAGGTCTGAACGAATTGCGTTAGCCACGCAAAAAGCAGCACCTCCGCCAACCAGGGTTGTGCAGGCAGAATCACCATTCGATGGCAACGTGCCCAGCGATTGGCCAGCATACGGCGGCGACAGGGGCGGTTCAGGCTTTTCACCAATCGCTCAAATCACCAGAGAGAACGTTTCACAGCTGGAAGAAGCTTGGGTATATCAAACTGGTGAAGGCACCGATTTTGGTTGGTTCAAGTTCGAAAACACTCCAATTTTCAATGCTGGCCTTCTCTACCTTTCGACGCCTCAAAACGCTGTTATCGCAATCGATCCAACTACTGGCGGTGAGATATGGCGCTACGATCCTGAAATCGATCACAACATGCAGCGCACGCAAGGCTGGCTTTCTAGAGGCGTGGCGTTCTGGCAGGAAGAAACTGGTGATGATTCCACAGCTTGTCACTACCGAGTTCTATTCGGAACTATCGACGCCAGATTGCTAGCTATCGACGCTCGTACCGGTTTGCTTTGCAACGATTTCGGCACCGATGGAACAGTTCGACTCGATGAGGGCGTAGGTCCTGTCGACGAAGGTATGTATGCGATGACATCGCCGCCAGCGATTGTTGGCGATATCGTCGTTACCGGGTCCTCGGTTCGAGATAACTATCAGGTAGAAGACGCCTACGGAACTGTTCGAGGATTCGATGTTCGAACCGGCGAACAACTCTGGGCATGGGACCCTATCCCGCGTTCACCAGACATTCCTGGATACGAAACATGGACACCCGAAGCTGCCGAAAAAACAGGAGCTGCAAACGCGTGGGCACCTCTTTCGAGCGATGCGGATCGTGATCTCGTATTCGTTCCAACCGGAAGCGCCTCTCCTGATTTCTACGGAGGTGAACGCACCGGAGAAAATCTCTATTCAAGCTCAGTCGTAGCCCTCAAAGCATCGACCGGTGAAGTAGCTTGGCACTTCCAAGTTGTTCACCACGACATCTTCGACTACGACGTCGCTTCACAGCCATCGATCGTCACGGTTCCACGTGATGGCGAACAGATTGATGCCGTTGCAGTCGTGACCAAGATGGGGTTCATATACGTTCTCGATCGTGACACCGGAGAACCACTATTTCCAATTGAAGAACGCCCTGTTCCAGCTAGCGACGTACCCGGCGAGGAAGCATGGCCAACGCAGCCGTTCCCGGTTCTTCCTCCTCCACTTCTGGAAGCTGAAATTGGACCTGACGACGCGTGGGGCATCACTCCTGAATCAGAAGCGAAATGCCGAGATCTACTCAGCCCACTCCGCAGCGAGGGAGTATTCACTCCGCCAAGTTTCGAAGGTTCCATATTCTTCCCGTGGTGGGGTGGTGGAATCAACTGGGGTGGTGCCAGTTACGATCCTGAGCGAAGTTTATTGGTTACCTCCATTAAACGACTTCCGTCTTTTATGAAGCTTGTTGAACGGGAATCTGAAGATGAAGGAAATATGCAAGGAACCCCGTACATTTCCAGCGGAGGAATCCTCTCTGGCGACGAAGGATTCCCATGCATCGCTCCGCCGTGGGGTGAATTGGTTGGCGTGAATCTCGATTCGGGAGAAATCGATTGGCGAGTACCGATCGGCTATAGCCAACCAAAAGGTTCACCTGATGAAAAATTCCTCGGATCAAGCTTCTGGGGTGGGCCAATCACCACCGCTGGCGGTCTGGCATTCATGGCAGGTTCGAAGGATGGACACCTGAGGGCATTCGATATCGATAACGGCAATGAGCTATGGAGTGCGAAACTCCCAGCCGGTGGACAAGCAACCCCGATGAGTTACGAAGTAAACGGCAAGCAATACGTTGTTATCGCTGCCGGAGGTCATGGCAGTTTAGGCGTCGAAATGGGCGACTACTTCGTAGCGTTCGCACTGCCTGATTAGCGAACAACTTCAAAGCAAATCTCAAAATAAAAAAGCCTCTCCGAAATTTGGAGAGGCTTTTTATTTTGTCGCTATATGTAATTAGACAATCTCGTTGCGAAGCTTCGTCTCACCGTTCCACAATCGACCCAAATTGTCGTTCAGAATGTCGATGACCCGCTCTTCGTAAAGCCGAGTCTCTCCACCCGTGTGCGGAGTGATAATCACGTTCTGCAGATCCCAGAACACCGATCCCTCTTCGAGAGGCTCGTTCCAGAAATGATCAATTCCAGCGCCAGCAATTGATCCCGACTTCAGCGCTTTTGCCAGTTCAGGCTCATCGACACACTGCCCACGAGCTACGTTGATCAAATATGCCGTGTTCTTCATTGCTGCCAAAACATCAGCATCAACAATGTTCGTTGTTTCGGGAGTAAGCGGACAAGTCAGCACTACAAAATCAGCATCAGGAACAAGTTCGCCAAGCTTGTCGGGAGTCACAACTTCGTCGGCAGGACCTTCAGCGGTCGAAGGGTCACGCTTGGTCGCAACAACCTTCATATCGAACGCCTTCGCGAAGCGTGCAAGTCGTGAGCCAATTGCGCCCATGCCAACGATCAACATCGTCTTACCGATCAACTCGTCTTCACGCTGAGTCAGATCGCCCAGCATCCCGCGCCAAGTCGTGCTGTTCTGATTGTCACGACCAGTGTGTATGTGCCGGTTCAAACCAAGAATCAACGACATAGCGTGCTCGGCAACTGCGTTCTGGTTCACACCAGAAGCGTTTGCCAATCGAATCCCACGCTTCTTGAGTTCGTCGAGCGGGAACTGATCGTATCCAGCCCCAATCGATTGGATGTACTTCAAATTCTTGGCTTTATCCAGAAGTGCGTTGTCCCAGAATCCCGAGCAAACGAAAACGTCAGCGTCCTCGATTCGATCCATGGTGTCTTCTGGCGACCAAGTCTGAAAATATTTCACTTCGGGATCACGAAGGGCGTAACGCTCTTCCATCCGATATGCGACGTGGGCAAAGTGGACGTTCGTATCCCCTGCAGACGGAAAACCTTCAGACATAACTTCTCCAATAAAACATTCAAACTAGTGCGTTCGGCATCTACCATAGGTGACCAAACGAGCCACATCATACCGCCGAAACTATCAATCAAAGTTCAAAATGCCCGAAAACATCACAATAAAAAACGAATTCGTCTCCGTAACCCTCTCGCCATCAGCTGGCGCATCACTTCGATCTATCAAGGTGAACAAGAACGGAAATTCCTACGAACTGCTCTCGGGCGGCGACAATCCTCACGATCCAACCGATCTCCCACACGGAGAAGGATCGTTCGTCATGGCTCCGTGGGTAAACCGAATTCGTGACGGCAAACTTCGAACTCCAGATGGCATTTACGAACTCCCGATGAACGCTCCTCCACACGCAATTCATGGGCTCGAACGTGATCGCGTCTGGACAGTGAAATCGGTCACCGAAAATTCTCTCGAACTTGAGATTGCCCTTGCTGAACCTTGGCCGTACGCAGGAAAAGTCGAATACTCACTGTCGCTTGAAGGCTCGTCGTTCAACCAGACAATGCGACTTATTGCCGACGAAACCGAAACTCGTCCCTTCCCGGGTAGCCTCGGTTGGCACCCGTGGTTCAACCCCACTCTCGGATCTGATTTCGTTACCGCTCAGGCTGACGTAAAAAGCCAGTGGGAGCTGAAGGACATGGGCACAGCATCCGGCAAGCTCGAAGTTACCGATATAACTACACGTCTCCAGAACGGCACAAAGTTCGCCATTCGTGAAGTCGATGGCTGCTTCCTAATGAACGAAGGCGGCGGCGCTGTAATCAGTTGGCCAGAACTCACGATGACAATGACGGGATCAGAAGAAATCACTCACTTCATGTTCTTCTCTCCGGAAGGTGCCCTCTGTGTTGAACCGCAGACATGCACCGTCGACGCCGCACGACTCGCCGATAGCGGTCACGCCGACACAGGTCACGTTCTGGTCGATCGTGAAAACCCACTCATCGCATCCACCACTTGGAGCTTTGAATAACCCATAAGCGAGGCAATGTGACCACCGCCGAGAACAACGTAACCACAAGTTCGGCAACAGATTCGGCTATTTCCATAAGCGGACTAGAGTTCGCTTATGGAAACCGGCCCGTTCTCAAGGGAATTGATCTTGAGATTCCACGGGGAGTTGCGTTCGGTGTTCTCGGTGCCAACGGTGCAGGCAAAACGACGTTAGTTCGCTTGCTAATTGGTCGTTTGAAGGCAACTGGCGGATCGGCAACGATATTCGGGCAGAAACCAGGACCCGAACTAGCCGATTCAGTCGGTTACATGCCGCAGCTCAACGCTCTATACGAAGCGTTATCCGTTCGAGAAAATTTAGATTTCTTCGCACGAATGCTCGGATTATCTAATACCAACATTCGTGCCAACGCCGTTGCGAGAGCGATGGATCTGGTTGGTCTATCCGATCGAGCCGATAGTGTGATGTCGGAACTAAGCGGCGGAATGCGGCAGCGGGTAAGTCTCGGTGCGGCACTAGTTCACGAACCAGATTTGCTACTGCTAGATGAGCCGACAGTGGGCCTCGATCCAGAGCTTCGCGCAACATTCTGGCAGCACTTCAAAGAGATGACTGATTCAGGAACGACGATCCTGATTTCTAGTCACACAATGGACGATGCTGCTCACTGCAATACGCTGGGATTCATGCGTGACGGCAAGTTCATCGCAACAGGTACTCCCGACGAACTAAGAGCGACTACCGGAAAGCCAAACGCAACGCTAGAAGATGCGTTCTTGCATCTATCGAGATCCAGCACATGATCTCTATCGATAGAAAGCTAGCGATCGCTACAAGAATCGCAAAAGAAATCCGACGTGATCGACGTTCACTCGCACTAATCATCGGCGCACCGATCATCGTAATGTCGCTAATCGGCTTCAGTTTTCAAGATCAAAAGCCGGTCTTGAACCAAGTAGCTCCAGCCCTTATTGCAACAATGGCGATGTTCTTCGTATTCGTCCTTACGGCTATCAGTTTCCTTCGAGAACGATCTCAAGGAACCCTGGAGCGACTACTCGCCACCGCCGTAACTCGATCCGATCTACTCATCGGATATCTTGCAGGGTTCTTACTGTTCGCCCTCGCCCAATCGGTCATCATTTTGCTCTACACACTGTTCGTTGTTGATGTCGACTACGCCGGGAATCTATGGGACATCATCATCATTCTTCTCATAGTCACGATAGCTTCGGTGAGCATGGGAATATTCATATCGACATTCGCCAGAAACGAGTTTCAGGTAGTCCAATTCATACCGCTGTTGATAGCCCCTCAAATCTTCCTTTCCGGCATGATCCTCCCAACATCTCAACTGCCCATTTACTTCCAAAAAGTAAGTGGAGCGTTGCCATTGACGTACGCAAATCGAGCTCTCAGAGACATCATGCTGCGAGGTGCTTCGCTGAGCGATGTGATGGTAGAAATCGGCGTACTCGTCTTGTTTGCAATAGTCATGCTCGCCGCCGCTGCTGCAACCGTTCGAAAGACTTAAAAGTCTGTGGTGCATATTCGTTTCACCAAAACGGTTCGAGCGGACTACAATTCGTGATCTCGTTCGCTTAGCGCAAATTTGATTGCCTACGCGAACGGAATTTAGTCAGCTGAATCGAACACTCAGGTACTCATGTCTACAAACACGCTTGCACATCTTCTCCAACCAGGATCGTCTTCCGATGATTCGATCATCATCCCAGATGGACCAACTCTCTCGTACGCTCAGTACAGCGACGAGATTGAACGAGTAGCAGGCTTGCTTGCAGGTGCAGGCGTAAAGCCGGGACGTCCAGTGTCGATCGTTCTCACCAACAATCTCGAATTCATGGTGCTGTTCCTAGCAGTAGCCCGAGCCGGAGCTGTTGCAGCACCGCTTAACTCCGCTTACACAGTCGACGAATTCAAGTTCTTCATGGAAGACGCCGACGCCCAACTGGCAATCGTTCCACCCGGAGCGCACATGGGTCGAGATGCTGCTAACCAGCTCGGAATTCCAGTTGTAGACGCATCTCTCGATGGCAGCAAAGTCGTTCTAAGCAACGGCAGCGGCAACCTAACAAAATCTGCCGACGCACAGGCTCCTTCGCCAGAAGATGTCGCACTGTTCCTCCACACATCAGGCACAACCAGCCGACCTAAAGGCGTACCGCTGACTCACGCCAACCTGATGAAGTCGATCAGCAATATCAAGAATCACTACGAGCTCACGCCTGAAGACACTTCGATCATCGTGATGCCACTGTTCCACGTTCACGGCCTGATGGGAGCGTCGCTCTCGACTTTGAACTCGGGCGGATCACTCGTAATTCCAGAACGGTTCTCGGCTTCTAACTTCTGGGGACTCCAGAAAGATTATTCGGCAACCTGGTACTCGGCTGTTCCGACTATCCACCAGATTTTGCTCATGCGAGCCGATGACGACAACGCTCCACGCGAATCGTTCCGGTTCATTCGATCTTGCTCATCAGCTCTCGCACCAGCCGTATTTGAACGACTCGAAGCTAGGTTCGGCGCTCCGGTACTCGAAGCATATGGAATGACCGAAGCTTCTCACCAGATGTCATCTAGCCCAATGCACCCCGGCAAGCGAATTCCGGGAACGGTTGGACAGGCGACCGGTGTTGAAATCGCAATCATGGATATGGCAGCTACGGGCAAGTTGCAGAAAACCGGAGACATCGGCGAAATCGTCATCAAGGGCGAGAACGTCATGCACGGCTACAACAACAACCCAGAAGCGAACGCAGAAGCGTTCGTTGATGGTTGGTTCCGTACTGGCGATCAGGGATTCTTGGATGCCGAGGGTTATCTCTCACTTACGGGTCGAATCAAGGAATTGATCAACCGTGGTGGAGAGAAGATTTCGCCTCTAGAAATCGATGGAATCCTTCTCAAGCACCCTGCAGTTGCCGAAGCAGTTTGCTTCGCAGTGCCTGACGAAAAGTACGGTGAAGTTGTTCACGCAGCCGTTGTTCTCAAGGGCGATGCCGATCAGGAAAACATCCGTACTTACTGTCGAGAACAGATGGCCGATTTCAAGGTTCCAGATGTTGTCTACATCGCCGACTCACTCCCACGAACTGCAACTGGCAAAATCCAACGACGTCACATGGTGGCAGCGTTCGCTGAAGGCAAGTAGTCAGCCGGTGCCGCGAAAAATCTAGGGGATGTTGATGGGTCGATCTCGTGTTCTGATGATACTGATGGCCGCGCTTGCTATCAGCGCGCTCATCGCTTGTTCTCCTCGGGATGAAACTCCATCCGAACCGACTCGAACACCAATCCCTGCTCCGTCAGGCGATAGCGACACACCCAGACCTGCGGGCGATCAAGATTCGAACACGCCTGTAGAACCTACCGGCGATGCGACTCCGTCGAATCCGGGAATCGCCGTTGGGGAGCCTACGCCGGGATTTTCGCCAATATCGCTGCCCACGCGAAAAATCACGTTCAATCTCACGGCCCCGGCAAACACACCCTCCGACGATCCAATCTTCCTCACGATCATGGATATGGCTTCAGGATTTGCTGAACGACTTCGCATGAAGAATCTCGGTGGTGGTTCATACGAAACTCAAGCCGACGTTCTCGATAACGCCATGATTCGGTACACCTACGATCGTTTCGAATACAAAGATATTTGTTGCCTTGAAGAACAAACACGCGAATCTCTCGGTGAATCGTTCAGGCTCCAGTACCGATTCCTGCTTACTCACGACCTAAGCCGAGTAAACGATTCGATACCGATGTGGGCTGATCTTCGTTCTACCTACGATGAAGGCCAAATTTCAGGATTTGTATTTGACGCCAAAAGTGGTGAACCTGTTCTAGATGCTGATGTTTCCATTTCGGGAGTCCATGTTGGAACTCGTGCCGATGGCAGCTTCAAAGTGCCTCGACTTCCTGTCGGAGAGCATGCAGTTGTTGTCCACTCGAACACCGGCGATTTTGGTTCTGTTCAAAAAGTTGTGACTCTCGCTGCCGGCGGAACCGCAACAGCCGATTTCACAGTTACGAGCACAAACCTTGTGCCTGTCACCTTCGATGTTCAACTACCCGATTCCACCCCCAAAGATTCGTGGGTGAAGTTAGCTGGAAATATCCATGCACTTGGCGGTCGAATCGGACATCCTGCTCGACCTATGTCGCCCGATAACTTCGCCGTCCCACTGCTCGAACGAAACGGCGACTCTGCAACGGCGAGCTTCATGCTGCCAGCTGGGGCGTTCATTGAATACTTCTACACGATCGGTCCCATTGGAGTCGCTGATGAAGCAATAGATCACGGAAATCAGCGTCGCCGAAGCTTCGTGGTAGGCGAAGACGGAACACGCCGACATGACAAAGTTCAAAATTGGGCTAACGACGGCTGGGCACTCGTCACACTGCGTTTAATTCCACCTGTAGGAACACCACCAAACACTCCGATATCTCTCAACATGGGACCATCTTCGTGGATGGAGCCAGCCGGAGATGGAACCTACACAACTGTTCTTGGGTCATTTATACCGGGCAGCACCGTTAGTTACCGATACTTCCTTGGTGATGATTTCAACGGCGCAGATGCATCGGCCGATGCAATCGACGGCACACGAACATTTACGATGCCCAAACGCAGCGGTGAGATTGTCGACGTGGTTTCGCATTGGATAGGTCAGCGTGACCCTTCAGCTCGTCTTGAAGACGGCTCACTCGCTGTCACGTTCCGAGTTTCGGTACCACCCGAAACGCCACTGAATTCCCAGATTTTCATCGTTGGCGATCGCCCAGCACTGGGTAGTGGCATTGAACTCAATCCCATCGCCGGTAATCCGTGGGTTTACGAAGGTGAAGCCACTTTTGGTCACGACGGAACGCTTAATTTTTCGTACGAACTTCGGAACGAAGGCTCCCAAACTCTCTCTAGGCGAATCGAAACGGATTTCGATGGCCAGGTCGTAAATGATTGGATCGCTTCCTGGCATGGACTATCGAATTCCGTCAGCGAACGCGAAGGATTCATCAAAGGCTTCTACACACCCGACTTCTTCTCGAACCAATTTATCGATCTTTCTGAATCTACATACGAACGAATCCTCAATCACGAAGGGTCGGCCGTCGTAGTTTCATCCGTTTGGTCATACGGACAATCTCAACCCGTTCCAACCCTCGAATTCCGCGGCGTGCACGCCGGAACAGTGGCAACACCGCTCGAACAGGCTCTGGAACAGTCCCGAATCGCCCACGACGCCGGACTCGAAGTCTTTTTCGGCCCGCAATTCAACATGGAGCAAGCCCCCGGTGGATTCGACCTCTACAACGGGCCGAAATCTGACGAGTGGTGGACTGAGTGGCTGAAACTAGCCGACGAAATGTGGACATGGCAGGCAACTGTCGCCGAAATGGCAGAAGCCGAGTACATGATGGTTCCGGGTCCGCTCTTCCACGTTTACGACTATATCGACAAGCCATCAAATGATCCGTTCATCGTAAATTTCGAAGCTGAACAAGCTCGGCTTATGGCGAAAATCCGAACGATCTACTCGGGCAAGCTAATCGTTACCGGCGGTCCTCAGCAGTACGACTTCCCGGGTCTTGCCGATTACAACGGCGTTACAACCTACGACATTGGCGTCCCTCAGCTTCCCTCCGATGCGACTGTTGCAGATTTCGTCGAATACTACGAAGAGAGATTTATTGAGCGAGTTGACACTATCTATGAAAAATGGGGCAACCCAGTCTTCTTCTACACGATCCATGCCCCGAATGTGCCAACCACCGGAGACCCGTCAGGTGAACTAGCGCAGGCGAATGCCTATGAAGCAATATTTCAGGTAATCGCCAAACGCCCGTTCATAAACGGAAGCCTCACGTGGTCGTACGACATGATCAACGCCCCGCTAATTCCAACCGATGGCGTACGTGGACGACTCGCCGAAGCGGTTCTATCGAAGTGGTACGCAATCTTCGATAGCTAACTCTTCTCGAGTAGCGATAAGAACGTCGTCGCCAGTCCCATATACACGGCGATACCAACCATGTCGGTAACGGTAGTGAGAAACACTGCCGATGACGCCGCAGGGTCAGCTTTCACAGCTCGCAATATGAACGGGATCAACACACCCGATAGCGCAGCTATGAACATGTTCAAGAACAGTGCTCCAGCGACTATGACCGCCAAATAAACGTCGCCTCGCCACAAGAACACCACGCCAGCAAGCACTACTGCAACGACTACGCCCTGAGCGATGGCCAGCAATATCTCTCGCACAAGTAATCCACGTGCATCACCCGTCGCTACATCGCCAATAGCCATCGACCGCACGATAATCGTGAGTGTCTGTGTTCCTGCAATTCCAGCCTGACCCATAACAACTGGCAAGAACACGGCCAGAATCGTTAGCGAACTAAGCGTTTCGGTAAATAAGTTCAGTACGAATCCTGTTGCCAGAACCGTAGCGAGATTAATCAGCAGCCATGGGAGCCTATTTCGCACCGATCCACGCACAGACTCCACGTCATGAACGTCACCTTGGACACCAAGCATTCTGAACATGTCTTCAGTTGCTTCAGATTCAACAACGTCGACCAAGTCTTCGATTGCGATCGTTCCCTCTGGGCGCCCGGCTTCATCGACTACTGGGATCGAACGAATCTCGTAACGCTGCATCAATCTCGCAGCATCTTCCTGGTCGGTTCCAGCCTTCACTGAAACAACGTCGACGTTCATCACATCGACGACCTTCAAACCCGCTCTGGCGAAAACAAGATCGGGAAGATCGAGAACACCAACCAGCACACCTGAATCATCGACAGCGAACAGCTCACGCATGTCCTCGGGCTCAAGTCCCGAATTTCTTAGAACGGTTATCGCTCGCGTAGTCGTCCATGAATCACGAATAGCAACGAACTCGGTAGACATGAGTCCACCAGCGTCGTCATCTTGATAGAGAAGCAAGTTACCGATTGCTGATCGATCTTGCATCCGAACGAGAATATTGCTCGCATCAGCCCAATCGATTCCGCGCAGCACGTCGGCTGCAACGTCGTTCGACACGCTCTCCAGCACCGCCGCCATACGGTTGACGTCTACAAGTCCTGAGACCTCGACAGCCTCATCAACTTCCATGTGCTCAAGAACGTCGGCGATCTCTTCGTTTGTGAGATTGCCAAGCAGCGTTTGGCGGTTCTTGGGCTCAAGTTCAGATAGGACTTCAGCTTTATCAGGAACTCGTAGTTCCTGGAGTTCAGAAAGCGCCTGTTCGGCATCACCCGACTCGACAAGAACTTCAATCGACTCTTGAATTTCGTCCAGCTGTTCAGCGTCTGGAGCAGAATTATTTTGAACGCGTGAATCCAGTTCCGATTCGGAATTCAGGATTACTTCGCTGTTGTGATCTTCAGGGGTCTGATCTGGCATAGGGCACCAGCATGTTTCGCCTTTACCAAGACGACAACCACAACATCGTACTAGCCGAGAGTTATTCCGTGCTCGAACGAACCGCTACTTAACATCCCAACTAATGATCAACGGGCGATGTGATTCAGCCCATTCAAGACGCAATCCGCCATCAACTTCAATCAGTGAACTATCGAGCACATCTGAAAGCATCTTCGATTTTTCGCTTCCAGCTTTCACGAACAAACGTGCCTCACATTCAGATTGCGCCTGCTCTCGACTCTTGAAAGGTCGAGGATCCCACTGCTTCAAAGGCGTTTTCTCGAACTCGATGCCAAGCACATCAAGCAGCCGTTCGATCTGCGCTAGCGTTGGAAGCTCTATTCGTTCCTCTCCATGCACGTATGACCACAACGGCAAATATGTTGCTGTCGCAGGCCGTTCGAACGAAATAATTGCGACTTGCTTACGCGCATGATCGTTTAGCTTTTGTACGAAAGCTTCGATTGCCGTAACGGTATAAACAACGTGCGCACAAACGACTAAATCGTGGGCATCAACCGTCGCTTCTTCCCAAGTGCTAGGTACAACGGAATAGTTCGACACGCCCCATGCGTCTGCAGTTGCGATCAACTGATCACGCATGGCTTCCGATGGCTCTACGGCAGTTACGTGAACCGCATATTCCGCCAATGGCACAGTAAGCCGGCCGCCACCCGCGCCAACATCGAGAACCGTTTCTGTAGGTGAAATTAACTCCGCAAGCTTCTCGACTGTGTCATCAGGCGCAGATTCGCCCTTCTTAGACGGCACGAATCGGTGAGCGACTGGCTTCCAAAAATCATCAGATGCCGATTCCTCGCGAATTCGGTCAGACTGCGCATGCTCGCGCTCAACGGTGTCCTGCCATGCAATACCTACCTGGGTATTGTTCTCTTCAGCCATCGCTTGCCGGTCCCTTTTTATCGCTGTTGAAATCAATCAACGATCCAGCCCCAATTAGTCTCTAATGCCGATAAGCTAGGTCACCATTCGTAGGATCGCTACGGAGATGTTCAAAAGCTCTACATTTCGATTATGCGGAATAAGAGCAAATCGTCACGAATATGACGTGATAATTGCAGGAAGGTTTTCTCATGCTGTTAGGTGTTGCGGGTCTGGTACCAGGCGACTGGAAATCAATCGACGGGGCTGTACTCGACAATGTTGCAGAGCACGGGTTTAAAACCGTTCAAATTCGCGTAAGTGATCCACAGTCCATGAAGGACAGGGACATCGCCAGACTAAAGTCGATGTTCGAAGGTCGTGGATTCGAAATGCCACAGACTGTAGGAAACTACGGTGGCAAGCTCATTGCTGAAGACGAAACCGAACGCAAGAACGAAATCAAATTCGTGAAGCGAATGGTCAACATCACATCTCGGCTCGGCAGTCCAAACACCTATCTTCGCCCCGGTAGCCTGAACCCTAAAGGCGGCTGGATGCCTCATCCCCTGAACCACACGGATGAAGTGTTCGACAGGCTCGTCGACAGCACCAAGCAGATCTGCGCAGTTGCTGAAAACGAAGGAATCATGATGGCGGTTGAGGGCGGCACAGTTTGCCCAATCGATTCACCACAGCGAATGAAAGATCTCATCGACGCAGTTGGTTCGAAGGCTCTAGGTCTGAACATGGACCCAGTGAACTTCGTTGACTCCCTCGATACCGCCTACAACACCACCCATCTCATCAACGAGTTCTACCGACTCATTCCAGACCGAATCGTTGGCTGCCACGCCAAAGATTTCACAGTTGTAGATGCACTTCTGCCTCATTTTGAAGAATCGATAATTGGAAAGCCGGAGAGCCTGCTCGACAACGAAGCCCTTCTGCTTGGTCTACAAAAAGTGAACCCGAAGGCACACGTACTCGTTGAGCACTTGCCCGACGACAAGATTCCAGTTGCCGCAGCAGGAATTCGCAAAGTTGCCGACAAAGTCGGCATTGAATGGGACTAAGAGAGTAAATCCATGCCTGTCGATCTTTCAGGAAAACGAATAATCATCACTGGTGCCGCAACCGGCATCGGCCGAGCAACGACGCTTCGAGTCTCAGCCGCCGGAGCCAAAGTCGCAGCATTCGACGTCAACGACGACGATGGAGCTGGAACAATCGGTGAAGTGAACGAAGCCGGAGGCGATGCTCGCTACTGGCACGTTGACGTTCGTGACGAAACTGCAGTTTCAGGAGCTGTTGCCGCAGCTGAAACTTGGCTCGGTGGAGTCGACATTCTGATTCACGTTGCAGGTGTCCTTCAAGGCGCTGCAGTTGAGCTAGATGAGTTCCCTGAAGATATTTGGGACACCGTTCTCGACATCAACCTGCGCGGATCCTTCACCATCTGTAAATACGTCACTGGCGTGATGAAGAAGCAGAACAAGGGCGTGATCATTCTCACTGCTTCAGGTGCTGGTGTTACGGGCGGAAGTTCTTCTCTTGCATATGGGTCATCTAAGGGCGGAGTTCACGGGCTTTCACTCGTGATGCAGGCTCATCTCGCGAAGTACAACATTCGTGTGAACGATGTTCTTCCAGGAGCTGTAGCAACTCCACTGAAGGTTGCGAACGTTGAAGACATGCATGACGCTGGCGGTAAAGCTGGAAACCTCGAAGAGAAGATCGATGCGCTAGTTTCGCCCGACGATATCTCGAAGGTCTACGCATTCCTCGCTAGCGACGAAGCCAGCATGGTCAAGGGCAGCATAGCTACGCGGTAGTTCGCGTTAGATGGTCAGCAATCGTTCGATTTCAGCGAGTGTCTGGGCGACAGTGAATTCAGAGTTATCTATTACGTTGACGTCTGAGTACCGACGCCATCCAGACATGTCGTCATAGATCGTTCTCAACATTGCCTCAGGAAGCTTTCTGTCACTGGCTCTAGCGGCATTGCGCTCGAGTACAGCATCCCAGCTTGGCAGCAACGCGACTAGATCGATTTCCAGTGGAGATAGAGCTTCTCGCCATCGTTCAATTCCGACTTCATCCCAATTCGGAAACACGGCGTCGTCAACGACTACTTGAAAGTCAGCTTCAGAGTAGTTCGAGGCAACTGCAGCAATGTTCGCTCGAGCCAGATCGAGTTGCCGCTGCGTCTCATCGTTCCAGCCATTACCGGGATCGCGAAAACCAGACTTCACAAACTCTCTGAACGAGTCGAGCGATAGCTGAACTGCGTTTTCGCCATGCGCGTTCGCCCACTCCTCAGCGACAGTGGATTTACCTGCCCCTGAAGGCCCAGTAATCAACAGCACTCGGTCTTTCGACAAACTCACTTACTCCTGCTTTGCGGTGTCTCGCTTCTCCCAGCCGGGCCTGAACATTCGTAAGAAATTGCTCTTGCCGTAAGGGTGCTTTTTCGCTTCTTCTTCGTTCAGCGTCACGCCTATACCGGGAGCTGTTGGCATTGTCAGATACCCATCTTCAACTCGGTGGAATCCTGAAAGCACATCACTCACCCACGGCTCTAAAAAGTCGTCGAAACACTCTTGAATGAACACGTTCGGTGTAACTGCATCGATGTGCAACGCCACCATGGTTTTGAACGGACTTTCGGCGTTGTGTAGAGCAATCTCGGCATGGTGAGCTTCGGCGATTCCAGCGATCTGGATTGACCGCCATATTCCGCCAACCCCGAGCGGTTCAGGATTAATAACGTCGGTCACGTTGTGAGATAGAAACTCACCGAACTCGTGAATAGCGTGCATCCGCTCACCAGCGATCATCCGAACGGGAATTCGCCGCGCCACTTCGACCAAAGCACTAATGTCGGTTGAAAGAACGGGTGTTTCGAACCAGGTGACGTCGTAGTCCTTCAGCCAGTTACCAATCTCGATTGCTGCAAACGTGCTGAATCGATCGTGAGCCTCGATCAAAATATCGACCTCATCGCCAACGGCTTCTCGAACCGCGCCAATAAGCGCCTTCGCCTCGGCCGTCTCCTTACGAGACATCTGCATGTGAGCATCACCAAACGGATCGAACTTGAGAGCTGTGTAGCCCTTTGCCACTACTTGGGAAGCTTTTTCGGCAAATCCTTCAGGAGTTCGCTCACCCGAATACCAACCGTTGGCATAAACCCGAACGTTGTCGCGAACCTTGCCACCGAGAAGAGTGTGAACCGGAACCCCGAGCGACTTGCCAAGAATGTCCCAACAGGCCATCTCGATACCGGCCATTGCAGTGGTGACCTTGATGAATGCGGTTAAATACAGCTTGTGGAAGATCTCGTGAACATTGCGAGGATCCATTCCGATGATCAGGTGTTTTATCTCTTCAACTGCGGCGACTCTAGGTTGAGTTTCCGATCCACCAGTTGCTTCACCAATACCGACTATGCCCTCGTCAGTTTCAACTACAACGTAAATCCAGTTTTTCCACGGATTTCCAACTACAACTGTTCGAACGTCAGCGATCTTCATTCTTCGTCTCCAGCAATACACGTACTCGTGACCACAATCATGGCAAATCGAATTCGAACGAATTCTACTGCTTGCCACAAAGTCGGAGTGGCTCTCTTTAGGAAGGATTCAGTAATACAATCCCGACTCGACCCAACGAACTACAGTTCACCGATCTCAAAGCATCAAGCAATCAACAGGCATCAAACTTGGCGAACACAGTACAACCCGACTATCACTACCACCTCAAAACGGCATCGAATCCCTCGATTAGCCCGAACGATAGAGCTGTGGCTTTCACGGTGCATCGCTTCGATCAAGGTTCACACGAAGCGAAGACCGATGTGTTCATAAAGAGTCTTGGCAATTCATCGATTCTTACTCAGATCACCGATACGGGTACTGCCACAAAGCCAACATGGTCGCCCGATAGCAAGAAGATCGCCTACTTGGATGAGAACGATTCAGGTGTGAAACAGATTTTCATTCGTGTGGCAGCAGGTGGTGAACCCAAAACGATCACCGATCAAATCGCCAATGTAGATGCCATGGCGTGGTCGCCCGACGGTTCGAAAATTGCTTTCAGAGCACTCGTTCCCGGACCTGACGAGCTTGCTGTTCTCAACGCTGATCCTGATCTACCGAATATTCGAACGGCGCGTCGAATTAGATATCAGCAAGATGGCGTCGGCTGGCGCGGCGACTCGTTCTATCACCTGTTCGTCTACGACCTCGGCACTAAAACCACTTCTCAAATAACAGATGGCGGTACTGGAGCAGGTGATGACGGTCCGCCAGAGTGGTCGCCCGATGGCGCGAAAATAGCGTTCATCTCTGATCGACACCCCGATCGTGAAACCAGTTCGAATACCGAACTGTACGTATGTAGTGCCGATGGTGCGTCGCTCGAACAGTGGTCTGGCAGCATGTTCATGGTCGAATCGATCACGTGGTCGCCCGATTCCAAGCGCATTGCCGTAACCGGAGGCCAAACCAAAGAAGAAGTTGGCGGCTACGGACTCACCACTCAATCGAGCATATTCGTTCTTGAAAAAGGTTCCGATCCGATCAAACTCACTGACGATTCGATTCGCCCCCACGCCAATGGAGCCGGCTTTCCGATAACAGCCGATAGTCCTCACATGGCATGGCCAGAATCAGGCACTGGCATCGTGTTTGGGGCTGACTCGAAAGGGCAATCGCACATTGCCATCGCCAATCCCGATGATCCGGGAGACGTTCGGCTGGTAACCGATGGATGGCAGATAACTGAGATGGTCACCAGTTCTGAAGCTGGATTCGCAGTTGCAGCAACAAGTTCACCCACTTCTCACGGCGAGCTTGTTCTCATTGATCTCAACTCAGCAGACGTACACACCGTCACTAATCTCAACTCAGGCTTCTTCGACGACCACAAAGTCGCCACTCTAGAAAAATTCACTATGGAGCGAGATGGATTCGAGATCGAATCCAGAGTCTGGTTCCCTGCCGACTTCGATCCGTCTAAGAAATATCCGCTGGTATTGGACGTTCACGGTGGTCCTCACAGTGCCTTCTACGATTCGTTCTACCCAATTCATCAAGTAGCAGCCGGAGCTGGATATGTAGTCGTTGCGCCAAACCCGCGAGGGTCATCGACATACGGATTGAACTTTGCAACAGCAGTACACGGCGATTGGGGCATTGGGGATTACGAGGACGTAATGGCGGCCATGGAGCAAGTGGCTGCACGGGATTACATAGACGAAACGAAGGTAGTTATTCACGGATCGAGCTACGGCGGGTTCATGTCGAGCTGGGCAGTTGGACATACCGACAGGTTCAATGCAGCAGTAATTGCCGCCCCCGTAACCAATCTCGAAAGTTTTTACGGCACTTCCGACATTGGAGTGAATTTCTCGGAGACTCAACTAGGCGGGGAGAGATTCGAAACAATCGATGAATACCGGTTCCACTCACCTCTAACCTACGCTCGAAACGTAAACACCCCAGTGCTGCTACTGCATGGTGAAGACGATATTCGAGTTCCCATCGAACAATCGGAACAGTATTTCGTAGCACTGAAACGACATGGCAAGGAAGTCGAATTCGTTCGGCTACCCGGAACCAGCCACGGAATATTCAGAGCCAAGCACCCAATGATTCGTAGCGAGTATTTTAAGAGAATGCTGGCGTGGTTTCAGAAGCACAATTCGTAACTCACCACCAGTCCTAAATTAGAAAATTAAAAGAAAAAGGGTCGGTGAAATTCACCGACCCTTTAGATTTCTTTACGAACTGATCTAGGCGATCATCTGCAGTGGAGAACTCATGTCTCCAGCAGCCTGCTCCACATCGCCTTCGTGCATTGGCAACTGACCGGTCGACTCTAAGTAAGTCAGAATGGCGAATACTCGTCCATGCCGTTCACCGTTCGAGTTGAATCCGAGCTTAGCCAGAACACTGCTGATGTGGTGCTCAACCGTTCGAGGCTGAATAAACAGTGCCTCTGCAATTGCACGGTTTGAGTGAGCCTTAGCCATAAGCCCCAGAACCTGGAGTTCACGTGGGCTAAGGTTCTTCAGTGCACCGCTTAGGCGGACACCTTCATCAGACGTAAGCTTCGACACCATTGCTGGGTCAAGAACTGTTCGTCCTGCGGTTACATCCTCTATAGAACGCACGATGTCGCGAGTGTTGCGCAGAGTCGACTTCAGCAAGAAAGCCTTGCCTGCCGAATCATCACGCATGAACTCTTTTAGATACTCTCCACGATCGTGAGTCGACAACATAACGAGGCCTGACCTGCCCCCGATAGCGTTACCACTTATTATCTCGGATTTGCGACCAGCTGAAGCTTAGGCATGATTGCCTCAGGAACTGGTGGCCGGTATCCGAGTGAGCTGTGTGGTCGGATCGTGTTGTACTCCCTTCGCCACCG
>JABIFF010000021.1 GCA_018650845.1 Chloroflexota bacterium
GGTGCAACGATGTTGTCGTAGAGAACGCCCTTCATTGCTTTTGCAGTTTCGGCAGTTACAACAGTGTTGAAACCAACGATTCCACCGAATGCAGAGATCGTGTCTCCCGCGTAAGCCTTGCGGTACGCCTCGGCCTGATTGTCATCGGTTGCGAGTCCACACGGATTGGCGTGTTTCACGATAGAAACACAGTGCTGGCCCAGCGATTGATAAGAGTTGGCTGAAACCCACGCGGCGTCGGCATCGAAGTAGTTGAGATACGACATGTCGATGCCGTGCAACTTCTTCGCATTCACGATTCCGCCAGTCTCGCCCGGAGTTACATATATTCCACCAGCCTGATGCGGATTCTCTCCGTATCGAGGGATTGCTACCCGGTTCCAGCCGAACGTGAGTTCTTCAGGGAAGAGGGCTGTTTTGTCATCACCTGTTGTTTCAGGCTCACGAAGATACGCGGAGATGATCGTGTCGTAGCCAGCTACGTGCTGGAAAGCCTTCGAAGCGAGCTGACGTCGCTTGTCCATCGAAACACCACCGTTGGTGATCATGTCGCCAATAGCTGAGTAGTCGGAAGGATCGACAACGATGACTACGTCTGGAAAATTCTTGGCGGCTGCACGGGTCATCGCAGGGCCGCCGATGTCGATGTTCTCTAGCGCATCGTCGAGAGTTACATCGGGCTTGGCGATGGTCTGCTGGAACGGGTAGAGGTTATTGACGACAACGTCGATCCCTTCGATGCCCTGTTCCTTCATTTCAGCAACGTGTGCAGGGTTGCTGCGCTTGCCGAGAAGTCCGCCGTGAATTCGTGGGTGAAGAGTTTTGACTCGGCCATCGAGAATTTCAGGTGCGCCTGTTACGGTCGCTACTTCGGTTATATCCAGACCAGCAGCCTTCAAGGCTTTGGCAGTACCGCCGGTGCTCAACAGCTCGAAACCGTTGTCGGCTAGTACTTTCGCGAACTCGACGAGTCCGGTTTTGTCGTAAGGGGAAAGTAGCGCTCTCATTTTTCTCTTCTTTTTCACTTGCCTTGGCGTTGTTGTCTGGAACGCCAGTAAATTCGGGTTTGGGGGTAAAAAGCGCCTAGAGGCCGATGAGCTTGGTTCGCTCTTCGCCTTCGGCACGTTTTACGACTTCACCGACTCGGAATGATCCGGGAACGCTAGCCAGCACGTCATCGGCTAGACCAGGCTCAACGATGATCGTCATACCAACACCCATGTTGAAGACTCGGAACATTTCCTGATCTTCAACTCGTCCCTGTTCCTGAATGAACTTGAACAGAGGCGGAATGTCCCATGTAGAGATATCAACGTCGGCACCGAGACCGTCATCCAGCGCACGTGGGATGTTCTTGTAGAAGCTTCCACCAGTGATATGGCCAAGCCCACGAATTTTGTCGAGCACTGGGCTGAGCGGCTCGAGGTACGACAGATGTGGGCGAAGCAGTAGTTCGCCAAGCGTGTGTGATGTTTCAGGGACGTTCGTGGCTAGCACTGAAGGGTTTTGATCGGTTTCAAATACAGATCGAACCAGCGAGTAGCCGTTGGTGTGAAGACCGTCTGAAGCCAAAGCCAGAATCACATCGCCCTCTCGGGTGTTCTCAGGCTTGAGCAGCGCATCTTTGCGAACAGTACCAACGATGAATCCCGCGAGATCGTAATCGTTACCGTGGTAGATGTCTGGCATCGTGGCGGTTTCACCACCTAGCAAAGCACATCCGGCAGCGGCACATGCTTTTGCGAGTCCAGAAACGATCTTTGCGATCTTGTCAGGATCAAATCGGCTAAGACCGATGTAATCAAGGAAGAATAGCGGCTTCGCACCTGCAGGAAGAATGTCGTTGATGCAGTGATTAACGATGCTGGCACCGATAGTATCGTGGGCGCCTAGAGCATCAGCAATTCGCAGTTTGGTTCCAACTCCGTCAGTGCTGGCTACGAGAAGCATGTCTCCGGCGGGATCGGGGTCGATTACCCCGCCAAATCCACCGGGACCTGCAACAACAGTGCCGCCAAGAGTGGATGCAGCGATGTCTTTGATCCTGCTCTTCACCACAGCTGCATCATCCAGGTTTACACCTGCGTCAGCGTAGGTCTTACCTGCTGGGCGATCAGTCATGCTTCCGGCTCCCATGAACGTAAATTCTGGTCTGCTTTGGTACTGCTCAAGCAATCGACAAACAGACGCGTATTAATCAGCCGATAAGTATACGTTCAGACGGGGTAATTGAGAGCATCAAAATGCACCAAGTGCACGTAACAGAACAGACCGAATTAGTCGGCAGATGCCGCTTCGAATCCCATTTTGTTCATCTCAAGCTGAACAGGTATTGGGTAGTTTCCTGTGAAACAGCCTGTGCAGTAGGAGTTTTTCGGTGCACGCACTGCACGAAGCAGCCCGTCAACCGAGAGATACGCCAGCGAATCGGCACCGATGTATTCCGTGATTTCATCGACGGTCTTGTTGGCAGCAATCAGTTCGCTCAGGGTCGCCATGTCGACACCAAAGTGACAGGTCGATTTGATCGGCGGGGAAGCTACGCGAACGTGAACTTCCGCTGCTCCGGCCCTGCGCAGCATCTTGATTACACGAGTAATCGTCGTGCTTCGTACGATCGAGTCGTCTACAACAAGCAAACGCTTGCCTTCGATAACTCCCCGCATTGGGTTGAACTTCGTTTGAACACCCTGCGCTCGAGAGCGTTGATCGGGTTGAATAAACGTTCGCCCAACGTAACGGTTACGAATAATCGCTTCGGTGTAAGGAATCTTCGCAGCTGCGGCCAAGCCAACAGCGTGCGGGGTAGATGAGTCGGGAATACCAACAACAATGTCGGCATCAACGGGATGCTCACGATAGACCTCTGCACCGAGTCGCTGTCGGGTCTCGTAAGCCAGTTCGCCGTTAAGGATACTGTCGGGTCGTGCGAAATAAATCTGTTCGAACACACACATGGCGTGTGCCTTACGAGCACCCGACCAGATCTTCGACTTGATGCCGTCTTTATCGATTACGAGTGTTTCGCCGTGTTCGAGTTCACGAACAAAGTCTGCACCAAGATTATCGAGAGCCGCAGTTTCGGAAGCGACGACATATCCGCCGTTCAAAGTTCCAAGACACAGCGGACGGATTCCGAGAGGGTCTCGCACTGCGATCAGCTGATCTTTGGTCATGATCGCTAGCGAATAAGCGCCTTTGAGTCGGCGCATGGCATATGCGGAAACTTCGAACCAATCGTTTCCGGGAGCCTTAGCAAATAGTTCGGCAATAACTTCAGTGTCTGAAGTCTTTTCAAATGAGGACCCGAATTCCTCGGCCATTTCGACTCTGAGGTCGGCGGCGTTGATCACGTTTCCGTTGTGACCTACAGCGATCTGACCTCGTTGCCCTTCAGCAAGCAACGGCTGAGCGTTGTATTCCTTGCTTCCACCCATTGTTGAATAACGGGTGTGGCCAATTCCAACATGACCCGGCAAAGTTGCGAGTGTCTCTTCTCGGAATACTTGTGAGACGAGACCCATCTTCGCTTTGAGATTGATCTTGTCGCCTTCGGAAGTGGCGATTCCAGCACTTTCCTGGCCGCGATGCTGCAACGCGAAAAGGCCGAAGAATGCGGTGCGGGCTACGCTTTCGCCGGGTACGAAAGCACCGACGATGCCACATTCTTCATGCGGATGGTCGTCGGAATCGTCGATGATCGAGCCTGGAGTGTCTAACACAGATGAAATTGTTTAGATCGGTCCGCTCAACTCCTGACGAAGCGCGATTGCGACGGCAGGATCAGATTCGCCGAGTGGTTCCAAAATTAGACGGCGAGTGAGTTATCAATTTTAACGTGGCTAAACTCACACGGTCAACGCGAACATGCCTATTAGTGAGTCTTTTGGTCACTATCTGTAGTTGGAACTTCGAGGTGCAGTAGAAACTCACGGTTTCCCTTTCCGCCGAGTATCCCGGAACTCACGAGGTTGTGTATTCGAATTTTCGAACCAACAGCCCACTTCACAAATCGACCAATCACAAGGGCGTGCACGTTCGGATCGGTGATAACTCCACCTCGCGGAACTTCAATTTTCTTAGCTTCAAATTGCGGCTTGAGAAGGACGATAGCTTGCCCGTCCGGCTTGAGTTGATCGAACGCCGTAGGTAGAACAGTGCTGAGCGACGTGAATGAAACGTCAGCTACAACAAGGTCGACCTGCTCGGGTAATCCGATGCCATCGACCAAATTCGTTCGTTCCATGTTGATTACGCGTTCATCGCTCAACAACTTCTGGTGAAGCTGACCACGACCGGTATCAACTGCGTAGACGCGGGTTGCTCCAGATTGCAGCAGGCAATCGGTGAATCCGCCGGTTGAGGCTCCAACATCAAGACATATAGTGCCAGCGATGTCGACATCGAACAATTCAAGTGCTTTTGCCAGCTTCTCGCCGCCACGAGACACAAATCGCTTCTCCGGTGCCACCTCAATCTCGATATCCGGACGAACCTGCATGCCCGGGGTTGGAGATTGTCGCACCTGAGGGACAGTAACTTTTCCGGCCATCACGAGCGCTGCGGCCTCGGTGATATCGGGCGCAAGCTCTCTATCAACTAGCAGCTGATCAAGGCGTATTTTCGAATTTGATGGCATAAATACTGGTGATTCGCGTAAGAGTCTGAATTTGACCCCGTTTTCCGAATACAACTATGATCGCTTATATGGCCGCAGAACAGGAAGTTAAAATCAATACAGCACGGGTTCCGAGCATTCGGGCGATCATCAAAGAATCGCGTCCTCGGCAGATGGTCAAGAACGGTCTCGTTCTTGTTCCGCTCTTCTTCACTGTAAACATTTGGTACAGCGCTGACGATGTTTCTGGCATGACCGCCATCGTTGGTCGAGCGTTTGCGGCACTCGGGATATTTGTACTTTTATCGGCTGCTGTGTATTTCATCAACGACTCAGTCGACGCCGAGAAAGACCGAGCTCACCCGCGGAAACGATTCCGACCGATAGCTGCGGGAAGAATATCTATCCCGTGGGCGTACGGCATATCGATCGTGATGATCAGCGGAGCCCTTGTGGGTGCGGTTGCGCTTTCGATACCGATGCTCGTGACCGCTGTTGCTTACCTTGCGATAAATGTCGCATACAGCTGGTGGCTGAAAAACGTGGTGCTGCTAGATGTAATGACCGTGGCATCGGGATTCGTACTAAGAGCGGTTGCTGGTTCTATAGCGATCGACCACGCGATCATCAACCGAGCGGGTCAGGCGAACGAATTGGATCTCACAATCTCGCCTTGGCTGTACGTGGTGACCGCACTCGGTGCGTTGTTCATCGCTCTTGCAAAACGTCGCAACGAACTCCATAACGCCGGAGACAACTCGGTAGCTCAGCGTTCGATACTCACTGAGTACACCGTTCCGCTTCTCGACAATCTAATCAACGTTGTTGCAACTGCCACATTGGTCTCGTACACGCTGTATACGTTCAGCACGGGCGTGACTGAAGCCAACGTTCCGGGCGATCATTCAATGATGCTCACGATTCCGTTCGTGGCTTACGGCGTACTTCGATATCTGTACCTAATTCACGTCAAGGGTGTTGGCGAAACGCCAGAAGAAATTCTGATTCGAGACAAGCCGCTTTTACTGAACATTTTTCTTTGGCTGATAACCGGTTCATCTGTGCTGATGTGGACTCGCCTCGTCAATTAGCTGGCACGCACAACCGAACGCAATACAACGAACAAACCGTAATCAAGCACGACACAGACTCTGGCAATTTGTAAACTGCCGGCATTCCCGAATGCAAGCGCACGTCGGGTCGTTCCTTTAGGGACAACATTAGGCAGCTGGAGACGAAGTTAGCGCATGTCTGAATTCGCAGGTCGCACAGAGTTCTGGAACATCGGGTATCCATTCGCCGGTGCGCTTGTTTATCTCATCGCCCCAATCGCGCTAGCCTCGATTGCATACGCCATGCGACGCCGATGGCAGCTTTGGCACACAGCCGGTGCCGATGTTGATCTAGGGCCAAGCTCCGATCGTCGTAGGGCGTTTCTATCCTTACTTGCAGGCGGACTTTTCGCTCACAAGCAGTTCGTACGTAAGCGCGATCTCTACCCGGGGATCATGCATTTCTCGATTTTTTGGGGATTCACGATTCTGCTGATCGCCACAACGATTGCAGCTTTCGAATTCAATGCTGAAAAATATCTGAACTGGACGTGGCCAACTGCTCACATTCGAGTCCAGCTTGGGTTCGTGTGGGATGTGTTCGGTGGCGGGCTTGCAGCTATCGGCCTTTCGATGGCGTTGTGGCGACGCTATGTGATTCGCCCAGGCCGACTCAACACGGCTCTCGATGAAGGCGTGGTGCTCGGCTTCCTGCTCGCACTTCTCATCAGCGGATTTCTAATTGAGGGGATGCGAATTGGTGCGACAGAACTAAACCCAACTTCGAGCTACTACGACACATCGGCAGCCGTTTGGTCACCTATCGGCTGGGTATTCGCAAAGGTGTTGATGGGCATCGGGTTTACGTCTGCTTCACTCGAAGCGACTCACGCTGCTACATGGTGGGCTCATGCCGGAATATTCGTATCAGCGATCATTTACGCATCTCTAAGGTTCAGTCGATTCATGCACATGATCGTGAGCCCTATGAACTGGTACTACCGATCGCTTCGACCTCGTGGTGCGCTAAAGCCTATGGGTGATTTCGAAACGCTCGAAACTTTTGGTGCCAAAGATATTCCTGATCTTCAGTGGACCCAAATGCTGAGCTTCGACGCTTGTACCAACTGTGGTCGCTGCCAAGACGCCTGCCCGGCTTTCGCATCTGGCAAGCCGTTGTCTCCGCGTGCGGTGATCCAAGGAATGCGTGGTTATATGGAGGAACGTGCTCCTGTTCTTCTCGGCACAGCCGAGGGCGAAACGGCTCCCGAACCTGCCACCTCTATGATTCACGACGCCATTGGCGATGACGCTCTGTGGAGCTGTCTCACCTGCGCTGCCTGTCTCGATGCATGTCCTGTAGAGATTAATCAAATCGATCCGATCATCGATATGCGCCGGTTCCTAACACTCGAAGAAGCGAGCACTCCCGACACTGCTCTATCGGCTTTGCAGTCGATCGAACAGCGTGGACACCCTTGGCGAGGCACGACTCTCACTCGAACGTCGTGGATGGACGGGCTAGATATTCCAACGCTTGCCGAAAAGCCAGAATCTGACGTTCTCTTCTGGGTCGGCTGTTCAGGAGCACTTGTTCAGCGTGGAGTCGATACGACTCGCTCGATGGCATCAGTGTTGAAAAAGGCTGGTATTCAATTCGCTGTGCTGGGCGACGAAGAAACTTGCACAGGCGATCCTGCACGTCGACTCGGCAACGAATATCTCTTCCAGATGCAGGCCGAAACGAATATCGAAACTTTTAAGCAGTACGACGTTAAGAAGATCATCACTACTTGCCCGCACTGCTTCAATACGATCAAGAACGAGTACCCGCAGCTTGGCGGGAATTACGATGTCATTCACTACACAGCGTTCGTCGGTGAGCTGCTCAAAGACGGCAAGCTAAAGCCGACCGAGGCTGGCATTGGCAAGATCGGAACTGTGACTTATCACGACTCCTGCTACTTAGGACGTCATAACGGTGAGTTTGGTGCGCCTAGAGAAATCATGAGTTCGATACCGGGCTTGGATTTCGTCGAGATGGATCGCAATCAGGAACGGTCGTTCTGTTGCGGCGCTGGTGGAGGTCAGATGTGGATGGAGGCTGAGGGTGAACGTGTGAACCACATGCGAACCGATCAGTTCCTCGAAACCGACGCCGAAACTGTCGCAGTATCGTGTCCGTTCTGTATCCAGATGTTCGACGAGGGCATTACCGCCAAGGGTGCAGAGGACGGTCGAAAAGCCGTCGACCTGATTAGCATTCTAGACCAAGCGACCGATTAATCTCCCGGATTAACCACTGGTTAGTGCAACTTAAATTCGCGCTCGCGCGCGGCAACTGCTAGCATCCTTTTACACAAGATGCCACGTCGTTCAAAAGCTGCTCCCAAACAGCGCCCAACAAGTACTTCATCCTTCGGGACAAACGGAAGATTCAGCCATGATTCTTCCGAGTACTACGCACGCGCTCTTCAGCCTGAAGACCGGGAAAGTCTGGACAAAAAACCAGAACCTGAGCAATCTTTGCCAGACGGCATTTTGGATACGTTCATCAACTCTTCTAGCGAAGATATGTCGGATCTGCCGGATCGATCCGTTCACCTCATGGTCACTTCGCCGCCCTACAACGTTGGCAAGGATTATGACGACGACCTAACCCACGAGCAGTACATGCAACTGATCGGCAACGTGATGCATGAGACGTTCCGCGTGCTGGTCGACGGCGGTCGTGCGCTGGTCAACGTGGCGAACCTAGGTCGCAAGCCGTACATACCGCTTCACGCCTACATCATCGAGCAGGCATCACTCGCTGGCTTCCACATGCGAGGCGAAGTGATTTGGGACAAAGGCGCTGGCGCTGGCACATCGACAGCATGGGGCAGCTGGATGTCGGCTTCGAACCCGACTCTACGTGACACCCACGAATATATTCTCGTATTTCAAAAGCCACCTTTCGGTAGGAAGAAAACCGAAGGCAGGGAACCAACTATCACCCGCGACGAATTCCTAGAATTCACAAAAAGTGTTTGGGAATTTGCTCCGCAATCGGCGAAACAAGTTGGGCACCCTGCCCCATTCCCGGAAGAGCTGCCTCGTCGAGCTATCGAGCTGTACACATTCTCAAACGAAATAGTGCTCGATCCGTTCATGGGAACCGGTTCGACCGCACTTGCCGCGGTGAAGAACGGTCGTCATTTTGTTGGGTATGACGTATCGTCTGATTACGTCGAGCTGGCTCGTCAGCGACTTGAGGCTCACAATACTGGCGTCAAGTTCAAGCCGCCAGCAGCCGAGAAAAAAGTCGCAAAGAAGCCTCGCAAGACGGCGACTAAATCAGTCAAGAAGCTGGCCGCAAAACCGGCTAAAAAATCTGGCAAGAAATAATGACTCGCACCCTTACCGAACTTTCGAGCGACGAACGTGAAATTGTGGTTTCCACAGTTCACAAAGAAGCTGAAGCTTCGGGATGGTCGCAGCTTTCTAATTCTCGCAAGTCGGCACTCTACTCAGCTTGGGAATCGCAGTTCAATCTTTCGCACGCCACGCTGAAAGACGGAATCATGAAGGGCTTCGACGCCGCTCAGGGAATTCCGAAAAAGGCTGAAGCTGAGATTCAGGAAGAGGTCACTCGAATCTTCCGGCTCGCTGGCATTAACGCCATCGAGCAAGCCCAGATGTGGACCGGCAAGGAACGAGCTGATTTGCTTGTTGGTTACAGCGCAAAATTCCCAACGCATGTGATTGAGATTGAGCGAGCCGACTCTTGGTCGGAGGGTCTCAGACAGGCGCTCTGGTATCAGGCTGCAATATTCAAAGCGGAACGTCGACACGTATTGCCAGTACTTATTCTTTTCGGAAACACGTCTGCTGAACGGTGGGAACAGATCGTTGCTACATGCGATCACAATCATGTGACTCTCAGCACTCACCGGCTCGAACTCGATGGCCAGATCGAAAACGACTACTCACTAGGTGCACTTCTGAACGGGCCGCCTGCCGAGTAGTTAGGCGAACTTGAGCCGTTCGCCTCACGATACGCCGCGTCGATTTTGCATCTGTTGAATCTAACTTTGCGTATCAACACTTGAACAGGAACTAAGTGCACATCCTTTAAGGAACAACTTTGCTCGAACTTTTCAATCAGTATTCGGCGTTCATAACGATCCCCGGAATCATCGTTCTGATGATTGCTCTCCTGCCAATCAAAGGCAAACGCAGGCAAATCGTCATCTACTCGATTGCCGGAATCATCGGACTTTCGGCGGTGCTCATCCTCAGGCCTGGCGATAGCAGTGTGGCGACCGAGGCAGAAGCACAGACGGTCATAACTTCTGGCAGCCCTGTATTCGTCGAATTCTTTTCTAACTCGTGTACAGCTTGCTTGGCATCACAGCCCATTGTTCAGAGCCTTGAGGGCGAGATGGACGAAGACGTGCAGTTCCTGAAACTAAACGTTCAGGATTCGATTGCTTCACAGTTGGTGCGAGACTACCGGGCGTATCTAACGCCTACGTTCGTAGTTATTGGGAGAGATGGCGAAATCGTGTGGCGGCAATCGGGTGGATTGCTCGATAAAGCTGAAGCGCTTGAGGCACTTGCTGGCGCGTAGCCGCACTAGAGCCGAGCTTCGACTTGTTCCCGAGAAGGACAACCGCTCAATCCGACTGCCTCTATCGATATAGCTGCCGCAGTCGCTGCATATCGGGCGGCTTCTTCCACATCTTTGCCTTCGCTTAGTGCGATAGAAAAGGCTGTGGCCCAGATATCACCTGCACCAGTAAAGTCGACTGGTTCAGCTTGAACCGCCGGAGCCTGGAACCATTCGCCGTTGTTCCAAATGCTCGTTCCTTTTTCGCCTCTGGTCACGCAAATGATCTCGCCAAGATCAAACAACTGCTGCTCAGGAAGTGAACTAATTTCCGATTCAGATACGGCGATCACATCCCACTTCTTGCCTCTGAACGGCGGAAGCATATCGGCATGAGATATTGCACCGTCGTGACCCCATCGTCTTAGCCAACCAGACGGGATCAAGCACGATAATTTGGCATCGAACCAGTTCACGCAATCAGTTGGCAATTCGTGAAGTAGCGGGCCTACAAACACGATATCGGGCGTGGTCCAATCACTTGGTACTGCCGCCTGAGATATTCGATTCCCTGATGCCATTAGCACCTGCGTGCGATCGCCAGAGTCGTAGTAGTTGGCAAAGCTAGCCGTGTGCTCGCTTTCGACGACCCGAACATCGATACCCTCAAGAATTAAATTCACTGGATAGTCTTCACCTACCGACGTTACTGCCCCAGTCGACAATCCATGCTTGTGAGCCGTTAGCGTTGAGTACGCCACGGCTCCACCGGGTATATGACTGGAAGGAGGGCCGTTGTCGATGACGTTTACGTCGAACGACAGATGGCCGAGCGATATGAATGATGGTGGTGTTGGCATTTAGTGGTTGGGTGGTGCGAGTGGTGAGTTCGGCTCAGCATGTCGAATTTGTTCAAGTCGACAGTATCACCCTCACCCCAACCCTCTCCCACTGGGAGAGGGAGTTATCACTAAAAATAAAAAACGCCTGAAGCCACATTGCTGCGACTCAGGCGTCTTTTACGATTTCTCAGAAAGCGTGCCACTGGCACCCTAGTCGTTCGGGAAGATTACTACCCGTCGCTGGTTGCCTTCACCTTCGGATTCTGTTCGAACCTCAGGATGACCTGCAAGCGCCATGTGAACGATTCGACGTTCGGCTGGCGACATTGGCTCTAGGCTATCTTCTCGACCGCTGGAACCAACACGCCCGGCTGTTCGACGAGCAAGTCGCCGCAACATCTGAACGCGTCGTTCTCGGTAGTCTTCGATATCGATAACAACGTAGGCTTTTCGGCCAAGTTGTCGGTTTGTAACCATTCGAATGAGGAACTGAAGCGCCTGAAGCGTTTCGCCTCGACGACCAATCAGCAATCCGGCGTCCTGACCTTCGATTTCGAAAGTCATTGAGCCTTCTTCATCATCTTCACGGATGTAGGTGTCGGCTACGACGCCCATTGCTCCGAGGAAGTAATCGATGAGTTCAGATACGAGCTGTTCGGCCTCTTCGTCTTTTTCACGAATGATCGGCTGCGAGTCATTATTTTGCTCTGACCGATCCGGTCGATCTTCGCGCTCATGTCGAGCAGATCGAGCTGGGCGTTCTGCGCGAGCAGGCCTTTCGGAACGTTCCGATCGAGCTGGTCGATCATCACGATCGTCCGAAGATGATCGTTCAGAACTGCGTCCGTTTCGTCCACCCCGACCGCGACCGCCACGTTGGCCTCTTCGACCTCGTGAAGGAGCTTCTTCTTCGTTAGATTCTTCACGCTGATCTGAGCCAGCGGATGAAGATTCAACAGCTTCTGGCTGTTGCTTATCTTCACCACGTTCATCATCACCGCGACCTCGTCCCCGACCACGGCCGCGATTTCGGTTGCGATTTCGTGAACGACTTCGGCTACGAGAGGCTGTATCTTCGGAATCCGATGACGCAGATGAATCCGCAGAAGCTTCCTGAGAATCTTCTTCAACATCTTCGTAGTCATCGTCGTAAGACGAGCCACCCTCACCGGGAGCAGTTACTTCGATCTCGGCAGGTTCGCCACCGAAACCGAGAATTCCCGATCGACCGGTGTTAATTACCCTTATTTCGACGTCTTCGAGTTCGGCGTCCAGTTCGGCGAGCGCGATTTCTGTCGCTTCGTCGACTGTCTTTCCCGAGTACTTCCGTGCTCTGGTCATCTTCGTCTGACTCCTCCGGATCCGGTTCTGATGTACTTGCAGTGGTACCTGCAGCTTCAGCGGCGACTTGTGCAGCCCGTTCCGCCCTGCTTGCAGTAGTACCCAAGTACGACCGTCCGAATAGTTCGATTGGTTGTTTGCCGCTGACGTAGTACTGAATTACTACACCAATGGCGTTTGAGAACAGTATGTAAACAGCCAAACCAGCAGGGAACTGCCACGTGAACGCACCGAACATAATCGGCATCATCCAGAGCATCATCTGGTTGGTCTGTTTCTGGCGTGGGTCTGAAGTTGGGTTCGTCGTCATCTTCTGCTGGAGGAACATCGATGCACCAACCAAAACTGGCAGTGCGTAGTTCCACGGCATTGCCGCAGCAGACACGAGATCCACAAGAGATAGACCCAGGAACTGACTATTGAATGGAACTGCGCTGATCGCAGGGTTCCAGCTGTAGAACAGATCCGAGAGATTCGCCATGCCTTCAGGTGTCGATGGCATGGTTCGCAGAATTGCCCTGTAGAAACCAATCCAGATAGGCATCTGGATAATCATTGGGCCAAGACAACCAACCGGGCTAACCCCGGCGTCCTTGTACAGACCCATAGTTTCTGAAGACATCTGACGACGGGCGTCGCCCTTTTTGCCCTTGTACTTATCCTGAATCGCCTTCAGTCTGGGCTGAATGCTCTGCATTTTCTTCATCTGGCGTGTTTGCCGCACGGTCAGTGGGATCATAGCCAGACGAATAAGAATGGTGAAGACGATGATGCTGAGTCCGAAGTTCGAAAACAGCAGCTGATACAACAGCGCCAAGCTGTTGATCATTGGACGCATAATGACTTCTTGCCAGAGAATGCCAAATATTTCCATTAGATGGCCTCCCCTTTAGAAGTTACGTGGTTCACGGAAACGATTAGTCGCATCGTCCACCGCCCTTCAAATCGACACACCCTCTTTGGTTCGTATCGTCGACTGAGTACCACTTGAGATCGCCGTTTAAGGCGTGAACATAGAGCAACTCGTTGTATACCAACGGAGTCGATTTGACCGGCTCGTCGGTCACAAACACACCAAGCTCTCGTCCGTCTATCACTGACATAACCCAAACGTTCTTCTCGCCCGATGGCACAGCGAGTGCCCGTTCTCGGGTATCACCGCGTTTACGGTCGAAAAGAGTTGGAGATGAAACGATTTGACCTTCGATCGAACTAGACCATTTCTCTGATCCGGTTGAGTCGTCGATAGCAAATACCGTTCCACTGAGAGCCGATACGTAAACCGTGCCGTCCTCTATTACAGGCTTAGCCCAAACCCACGCACCGGCATCGAAAATCCATTCGCCGTTGCCAGAGTTCACATCAGAAATCTGCGAGGCGGTTGAACGTGATGATATGTCGAGCTTGTAAGCGTTGCTTCCGAGATCGCCGAAGTACAAGCTGCCATTTTCGGCAAGAATCGGGCCAGCGATTGCGCCACTGGCCTCGAAAGTCCACTTGATTCGGTCTGAAGCGTTGGTCGCATCATCGGGGTTTGAAATATCGATTGCGTAGAGAGTTCCAGCCATCGTGCCGATAAAGGCAGTAGAACCTTCCACAGCAACACCAGTGAAGGCATTGCCATCGAGAGCTACTCGCCATTTGGCAATTGATGAGGCCGAAGCAGATGAATCGATGGCGTAGAAGTAACCTTCCGCGCTATCTTCTTCATCACCAATAGCCGTAGTTCCGACGAAAAGCGTGTCGCCTGAAACTCCGATATCACCGACAAGCTTAGTTTTTAGCTCAAGACCCTTTTGACCCCATATTGAGGATCCGGTATCGAGGCTAAGGCCGAAAATTTCGCCATCACACTTATCGCCACGGCAGGTGTAGCCAACAGAGTAGATGTTCTCGCCAAGTACAACAGCGTTGCTGTACATAGCTCCAAGACCATCACCAGACGGGTATCGCCAGCTGTTCTCGAGATTTCCTGATTCAGTATCGAACCGAACAAGGTAACCATCACCGTTACCGATGAAAAGATCGTTCTCTTCAACTACAGGTCCCGACCATCCACCTTCAGGTGTGAGGTCGTTTACACAGGCGACCGCAGCAAACATCACGAAGACGAGTGCGAACAGTACCGGTAGCCGTCGACGGCTATTGAGGATTCGTTGTTTTGACACGCTTGCGCTAATAGTTGTGCGGTTCGTGTCGGTTATTGACGGTGGCGTTTTAGGCCTCCGGGAGGTTTGGAACCGGGAGTTATTGCTAATTAAGCGATACAGCCCGGCAGGTTTCAGTTATTTAGATAAGGACTTTTGAGGGACGGGATCATAACCCCGCGATCGACCGGGATGACACCGACCAATCCTTTTAGAAGCAAGCCACGCGCCCTTGATTGAGCCGTGTGTCTTGATTGCATCGGCTGCGAATTCCGAACATGTTGGATCGTATCGGCACTGGCCAGGCCAGTAAGGCGAAATCGCCAACTTGTAGAACTTGATCAGCAGAAGTAGCGGGTGACGCATTATCGGATCACCTCTGAAACCTGAGAATCGCCTGATTCCGTGTTCACGGAACTGAATTCGATTCCAGCTCGCTTGATCGATTTACCGATCGCACGTTCGAGATCTGCAAACGCTGCTTCAGATGAATGAGGCTTCGCAGTAACTACGACGTCCCAGCCTTCAGAGGCGTTGATATTCGCAAATACGTTACGTATGCGACGCTTGACGAGGTTTCGTGTCACTGAATTTCCAACTCGCTTACTAACCGCAAGACCAACTCTTATATAAGGAAGATCGTTCGGCATAGCCACGATATTGGTTAAAGCGTTCGAAGATCGGCGACCACGCGCAAAGACCTGACGGAACTCCGCCGGTCGCCTAATTCGTTGCTTAGTGGGAAGTGACACTGGATACGGCTGTCTAAACAGTTAGCCGCAGCCTGCCCTTGCCTCGACGACGCGCGAGAATCGCACGGCCGCCCTTAGAACTCATTCGTGATCGAAAACCGTGCACGCGCTGGCGTCGTCGGGATTTTGGTTGATAGGTACGCTTTGGCATATTTAGTAGTGGGAGGCTTTCGAAACTCTGATGAGCAGAGACTCTACAGCGGTGTGACCCGAATTAATAACAGGTGGGTAAACATTGATTTTAAGTTCGAGACACTCTGGGTGTCAAACAATTTTGAGATGTTTTATTTGCTTCCGCAAAATCGCGTAACTATCATTAAGGGATTGTTCTCCTGAAATCCAGCAGTGGGAAACAGTTTTTTTTACTGATCCCACAGAAATAGGCAAAACATGGCAACGACGTCTGAAGCACCGGAAACCACTCAGGAAGAGCAAGGAGTCCTATCACTCAATGAAGCGTTTCAGACTTATGTAAGACAGATGCCGCAGGATACTAAAAAAGCTGCGCAGCCTGAAATTGCAAAATTCGTTCGCTGGATGGGATCGGAACGCCTGATCGATTCGATCATTCCTTCCGAAATCGGTGAGTACAACGATATTTTCGGCGCCAAGACCGCCACTCGTGACGCTACCGAACGGCTCAGCGCAGTAAAGCTTTTCCTCACTTTCCTTAAGAAGAAGGAATTCATCGAGGTAAACCTCGCGCAGCATTTGCGCCTTCGAAAGTCTCGAACTTCCGCAGCCAAAGGTATCTCGATAGAGAACCAGACTCGAAGTGTTCGATTAACCCAGAGCGGTTACAACGAAATGACCAAGCAGCTTGCATCATTGCAGGAAGAGCGGGTACGTATCGTTGAAGATATTCAGCGAGCAGCTGCTGACGGTGACGTTCGTGAAAACGCTCCGCTTGAAGCTGCCCGAGAAGCTCAGGGAATGACTATCGGTAAGATTCAGGAGCTTGAGGCCACCCTCAAAGTTGCTGTCATCATCGACGCCAAGGGCCAGGACAACACCCGAGTTCACATCGGTTCGAAAATCGAACTAACTGAAATCAGCACCGACAAGACGGTCAAATACCAGCTTGTTGAGCCAAACGAAGCAAATCCGCTGGCTAGCAAGATCTCAATCGTGTCTCCTGTCGGTTCTGCAATTCTTGGTCATAAGCTCGGCGACGAGGTCAAGGTAAAGACTCCTCGTGGCCAGCAGGTGTACAAGATCAGCAAAACTTCGTAATTTGGGAAATCGCTATTAGCGACCACTTGATAAACGATAGTTCTTCCGACTCTGAGTCCAATGTGCTAATTTACTCCGCGGATTCACGCGTCCTAAATTTCAAAAGCTCGAACATTACGCGAACAGCGTAGAAAGACGTATCTCTGTTGCTAGAGACCTTTAACCACTGGCTGATATTCAACGCCGCACTAGTACTACTTCTAGTCTTCGACCTGCTCATCCTTTCTCGAAAGAGTCATGAAGTAGGAATGAAGGAAGCCGCCTGGCTCACCGTTTTCTGGACCCTCGTGGCTGCAGTAGTTGGTGTGTGGGTCTACACGGCCGGCAATAGTCAGCAGGGGCTGGAGTACGTCACCGGCTACGTTGCGGAACGGGCGTTAAGTATCGACAACCTGTTCGTATTTATCGTTATTTTCGGGTATTTCAATCTGCCGAAGAACTATCAGGCCAAAGGTCTGTTGTTCGGAATTATCGGTGCGCTGCTAGCTAGAGCAATCTTTATCGGAATCGGTGTGGCTGTCATCACGGCATTCTCGTGGTTCCTATTCCTACTCGGAGCCTTCCTCATCTACACCGCCTACAAATTGGCGTTCGCGGGTGAACAGGAAGTCGACCCAAGCAAGAACATCACAGTTCGTCTCGCACGAAAATTTATGCCCGTTAGTACCGAGTACGACGGCACTAAATTCTTCACCAAGATGAACGGTGTGAAAGCTATTACGCCGTTCCTACTGGTTGTACTTGTGCTCGGCACGACCGACGTTGTGTTCGCTATCGACTCGATTCCGACGGTGTTCGGAATTACCGATGACCCGTTCATCGTGTGGTCATCGAACGCCATGGCAGTTCTAGGAATGCGACCTCTGTTCTTCCTCTTGGTAGGAATGGTTCGATTATTCCGGTACCTGCAGTACGGTCTCGCTGCGATCCTAGGATTCGTGGGGCTGAAGATGATCGTTGAAGAAGCGCTTCACGACTTCCACGTGATCAGCGAACTAGGCGACATCTACCTCTCGCTAGGAATCATTGTTGGAATCCTTACAGGTAGCGTGCTTTTGTCGATCATTCTTCCCGGTGGCGATGAAGAGGAAGAAGGCGCTGAAGCGGCTGCGGCTTCGGATTCAGGCGAGTAAGAGTGGTTGTTTCTAAGGGCTGGAAACCGAACTCCGCAACTAAAGATCTGGAAGCTGACCTACTCTCCGCTGTAAGCGGCGAGGTGCGATTCGATGACATCTCAAGGCAGATGTACTCGACCGACGCCTCTCTCTATCGAATCGAGCCTGTCGGAGTAGTTATTCCGCGGGATGCTGCCGATGTTCAGGCCGTGCTCGAAATCGCCGGTAAGAACGGTGTTTCCGTGCTGCCACGTGGTGGTGGAACCGGTCTTTCGGGTCAAACGGTGAACCACTCTGTTGTGCTCGATTTTTCGAAGTACATGCACAACGTCATCGAGATAAACAAAGAAGAGCAATGGGTGAAAACCCAGCCGGGCGTAACGATCGACGAGTTGAATCGTCAGCTCAAACCTTCAGGCCTATTCTTTACTCCCGACCCAAGCACATCCAGCCGCGCCAATGTCGGCGGGGCGATGGGTAATAACTCCTGCGGAACTCACTCGATTATCTACGGCAAGACTGTCGATCACGTCCTAGAAATGGATGTCACGCTTTCAGACGGCACGCAGACCAACTTTGGCATGCGAGATGCCGCCGCACTTACCGGACTTCTTCGTAAAGAAGGCATCGAAGGCGATATTTACCGTGGCGTCACTGAGATTTCTGCGAATGCGGCGAGCTTAGTAGAAACCAAATTTCCAAAAGTTCTTCGACGTGTGGGTGGATACAACATCGACCGCACCCAAGATCCGTCAGCGCTGAATTTGACCCAGGTCATGGTCGGTTCCGAAGGGACTCTTGCCGCGGTAACCGCTGCCAAACTGAACCTTGTAAAGATTCCAAAGCACAAAGTCTTCGGAGTCGTACATTTCAATAGCCTGATTGAATCGATGGAAGCGACCGTAGCGATTCTCGAAGAGTCACCAGCTGCTATCGAACACGTTGGGCAGCTGATCATCGAACAATCACGCCGGTCGCTCGGCTTCTCCCGTGCAACAGGGTTCCTTCAGGGCGAGCCTACCGACGTTTTGGTAGTCGAATTTAGTGGTGACGACGAAGCGGAAACCCGCTCGCGACTCGACAATATGGTCGAAAAACTCGATCGTCTAAAACTTGGTTATGCCACTACCAAGCTCTACAACGCTGCTGAACAAGCTCAGGTCGCCGATTTCAGGCGTGCAGGTCTCGGCCTGCTCATGAATGTAGACGGCCCAGCCAAGCCTCTCGCATTCGTTGAAGACACAGCTGTTTCGCCCGAAAAACTTCCCGCGTATGTTGCTCGATTCGACGAAATCGTCAAGAGCCACGGCACTGAAGCCGGGTACTACGGCCATGCCAGTGTCGGGTGTCTCCACATCCGTCCGCTGATCAATATCAAAACTCGGGACGGTATGGAGAAGATGGAGGCGATTGCAACCGATATCGCCGATCTAGTTCAAGAGTTCGACGGTGCGTACTCCGGCGAGCACGGCGACGGAATCGTGCGTGGATTCTTCACTGAAAAATTGTTCGGTAAAGAACTTACTGACGCCTTTAGAGACATCAAGAATGTGTTTGATCCAACCGGGATTATGAATCCTGGGAAGATCTTTGACACTCCCGATATCAAAGAGAATCTCAGGTTCGGCGACACGTACCGAGCTCCAGAAATTACAACCCGGCTTGATTTCAAAAAAGAAGGCGGTTTCGTAGCCGCTGTCGAGATGTGCAACGGGGTTGGTGCTTGCCGCAAGCTTCATGCAGGTGCGATGTGCCCTTCGTACATGGCCACCCGCGAAGAACAGCACACAACTCGTGGCCGAGCGAACACATTGCGGGGAGTCCTATCGGGTTCACTTCCGCACGAGGGGCTCGGCTCCAAAAATATTCTGAACGTTCTCGATCTCTGTCTTGAGTGCAAATCATGCAAGGCTGAATGCCCATCGAACGTCGATATGGCGAAGATCAAGTACGAATTCTTGAATCAGTACTACAAAACGAACAAGGTACCGCTTCGTTCGAAACTTGTAGCCGACATTCACCGAATGAGTTCTCTTTCGGCGCCAGTGGCACCTATCGCCAACATGGTTAACCGATCAGCACCTGTCAGGTTCCTATTGGAAAAAGCGGTTGGATTCGACCGGACTCGTCCTGCCCCTAAAGTCGTGCGAAACACGTTTCAGAAATGGTTCAGTAACCATAATTCTCAGGCAGCGAGTCCACGTGGCAAGATCGTTCTATTTCACGATACGTTCATGAACTTTAATCACCCGAGCATCGGCATTTCTGCCACTCGAGTGCTTGAAGCTCTCGGCTACGAAGTAGTGGTGCTGAAAGACCGCAAATGCTGTGGTCGACCAATGATTTCGAAGGGTCTACTCGATCAGGCGGGCGATAACGCTCGCCACAACGTCGGTCTGCTTCACCCATATGTGGAGCAAGGCGTGAAAATCGTTGGTTGCGAAGCGAGCTGTGTATCGGCAATGACCGACGACTGGCCAGATCTTCTCAACAACGACGAGAAGGCCAAAGCAGTCGCTGATTCAGTGGTGACTATCGAAGATTTGATAGTTGAAACCAACGGTGATGATGGCCAGCAGATCAAATGGTCAGACGCCAAGAAAGAAGTCAATTTCTTTGGGCATTGTCACCAGCGAGCGCTTACCGGAACATCCAATTCCGTCAAAGCCTTGAACATTCCTTCAGGATTTGAAGCAAGCGAAATTTCTGCTGGTTGCTGCGGAATGGCTGGCTCTTTCGGCTACGAAAAGGGACACGTAGATATTGCTACGGCAGCGGGTGAAGATCGCCTGTTCCCTGCCATCCGTGAAGCCGGATCGAACGTAGAAATCGCGACTTCGGGTGTTTCTTGTCGAGAGCAGATCGGGTTCAACACCCCTCGAGAATCACGACACGTTGTTGAAATTCTGGCTGACGCTCTCTTCGACTAGATTCACCGAATCTTCGTAGCGCTTTCGCTCGATCACACCCGCTTAGTCTGCCTAGGTCATCGGAACGGTGTATGCCGCCGATGGCATGAGATAAACGGTCGGATCGTTTCGGTCTAAAGCTGCCATATCTGCGAAAGCTTTACTCACGGCGTCGTCTAGCGATTCAGTTGTTCGCCCTCGCATCATATTCACTTCGTCGTCGGTCATTTCCGTTACGACGTACGTGATCGGCGCTTTCTGAATGGTCGAGAGTGCGGTTTGTCCATTTATTTCGCTCTCTTTTCGAAGACCAGCGATGATCGCTTCTCGACTGCCCAGCTTCAACCATTTTGCGAACTGATCACCTCCGAGTCCTTCAGGACACGGTGCCAGCAGGATGATTCGACCATCCGGTTTCACTGCTTGATAAGCGTTGAATAAAGCCTTGTGTGTTTGAACGAAATTCTGTGTTGATGGTGAGGCGGCGATCACGATATCTGCCTGCTCAGTGATATCGACTACAAACTGCTTGTGAGCCAGTTTTGTCGCTTCAACGTGAGCTGCCGCCATATCGCCCGCGAACACGGCGGCGATCTCGCTGTCTCTATTTAGCACGGTGTTGACGATGTAGTCGATGTGACTCTGCTGGGCTGCTTCGAGCATGTCTTCAGCCACCGGGTTGCCGTCGAGACTGCCTATTTTCACAGCGGGATCAATTTCGTCTTCGGTTGGGTGAAGATTCATCGAGTGATTGCTGGCGATAGACGATATCGAAGCAACGCCAGGAACGATCGATTTTCGACCACCGCCAAATCCGCCAAAGTAGTGAAGTACTACGGCTCCAGTAGCGATTATTCGATCGGCTTCGTGCACTCGTTTGTTGAGATGAACTTTGGTGCCACGGCTTGTTGTACCGGCGTAAACAAGATTCGATTCATCACGAGGATCATGTGCGAACGCCTGATCTTTGAATCGTTCGTAAATATCGTCGCCAAGGATCTTTCGTTCTTCGTCTGGGGTAGGCCCTCGATGGGTTCCAGTTGCGTAGATGAACGAGATATCTTTCGGATCGATTCCCGCTTCTATCAATCCATCTACAAGCACAGGCAGCACCTGCTCGATTCGAGTGGTGCGGAACGAATCAGGCACGACTATTGCAACTGTTTCGCCTGGGCTCACGATCTCAAAGATGTTTTTATCAAGACCTATTGGCGACTCAATCGCTTGCCGAATGGCGTTGTTTCTATCATCCAGATTGCCAGCCAATCCGGGTGTATCCGTAACGTCCAATGTGCCAACTAATTTACCGGCAGGCAGAGTGCTACAAAGTGTTTTACTGCCGTACGGAATATTGATTTCAAGCGTGCTCATTATCGTGTGAATCCCTTGGCGAAATACGGTTCCAAATCTCAGACAGAAGCCAGTCTGCACGAGAGAACAACTGGTGAATACCCGATCATCAGAATGCTTTCGTGAAGATTTCCAAATCAGTTTCAGCAGGAGGTCTCGCAACGATTCAACATCACACCAACACAACTGAATATCTCAAATAGAACACATCCGTCGCTTCAAGCGGTACACTTCCGCCATCTAACTACTAAGTCGGAAACTGGCCGAACGGCAGCATAATTTTCAACTTAGGATCGGCAAAAACGACTACGGAGTATCACTGTGGCTACCCAAAACGGAACATCAGCAAAACTTACCGAACCACTGTTCGGCACAGCTGAAAACGCAAGAATGACCGGCACTGGTCCAGCGATTTGGCTGGCTGGCGACCCCGAAGATCTTCCTGAATGGCTCGATGCCGGAGCTGCTGGGATCGTGACTAACACGGTTGTGCTCAACCAGATGGTTCAAAAGTACGGCCAGATAACTGAACTCACCCAGCGATATCTCGATATCACCGACAAGCCTGTTGTAATCGAAATCGATGGACATTCGACTCAGGAACTGCTCGACGTTGGTGAAGTGTTCACCAAAATGTCCGACCAGATCATTCTAAAAATTCCTGCAACAACTTACGCACTTGGTGCTTTTGCAGAACTAAAAAAGGCTGGTGTTCCAACCTTCTGCACAACGGTATTTTCGCTTCCTCAGGCTGCAGCGGTTGCGCAGGCCGGGGTGACTCACGTTCTGCCGTTCTGTGAACCATTCAGCGACGTTGGTGGCGATCCTACCAAGCTAATTCGTGATTGCCAGGACATGTTCGATGGCTGGGCAGACCGACCGTTTGTAACAGCTGCGTTGGTTCGTTCAGTGGCAACCGCTGAAGCTGCACTCAGAGACGGAGCCGATGGAATCATCGTGTTCTGGCCAGTGTTCAAAGACATGATGCAGAATCACCTAACTGACGAATGGAACACAACGTTCCTAAACGAATGGAATTCGATGAACGACGCTGGTCTACTCAAAGATCTTCCAGTTCAGTCACACTAGTCCATTCGCCTCTTAACGAAATCTAAGTTCCAGATATTCCTAGAACTTAAAGATAGAAAGGGCATTCTCCGGGCCGGGTGGAGAATGCCCTTTTCTATTAGGACTGTCGGACCGCCCCGTCAGCAGAAATACTGAGGGGTTTAGCGTTTAAGCTCCCGGGGCGGGCCATTGGCCATCGCACCTATGTTTGTCCGGCCGGGACGAACAAGGGCACTGCAAATACACGCTGATGAAAAACTAACGTTGTTAGTTCATGTTCATCACTGCACGCAGTCCGGGAGGGACCGAACGTTGAATCGTTAGAGGTGATCCTGTCTGTGGACTCATCTCAAGGACGAACCTTGTACTTTTGACGACAAGCGCATCGGTACTGGTTAGCCCTGTGGCACCACCACCGTTAGCTGAAGAGCCGTCGGTGTAGGCAATAGAGTTATTCAAAGCAGTGTCTACACCCGTTATACGGTCCATAAGCCAGACGGTTATTTCTGCTTTTTCGCCATCTTCTAGAAGTGTGTCGCCGTTATTGTTGCCAATGAAATTCGTCGACCAAGGGACATCGCTCAAGCGCTGATTTTCATCAGCATACGAGACGATTGTCGCAGCAGTATTAGAAGGAACAATGTCAGGATCGGTACCTGAGTCATCCCACGTATACGGCGGTGTCAGATCTACAGGCTCTCCGGCGAGTGAGTTTTGCACCACGAAGACGATTTTATGAACCGCCCGTGTGCTTCCTACATAGCCAGAGAACGCAAACGCTGAACCTGCTTGACGCAGACCCGTCCGAGTCTCTTTAAGACCGGCGTGAATCGTTTGCTTGTTTGCCTCAGATGAGAACACACCTGCTGAAAGAATCGTGAATGCGAACACTGAAGCCACAACCACGAATGCAATTAGCACGATCGCTGTTTCAAGACCCGTTATACCTTTTTGCTGGCTACGGGATCCTTTCAGGACCATAATCGTTACCCCTTACTTATACCGCTCGACCTATACGACAACAACGAGAACCCCCTCGCTGTTATTTAGATCGCCCACTCGTTTTTATTTGAGTGCTGGCCGGGCGGATAAGTTCTAATATGTCGCCCTTCCACCATGCAAACATCGTGGAAACTACCTAGTGCCATCCGTGAAACGCGGTAATTAACAGCACCTACTGAGTGCCCGTAAAGCCGTAGTACAGCATGGATGGCAGTGCTTATAACCAGTTCAACTTGGGCATTTCAGGAGTGACTACACAGTGTCGAGCCCCACTGGAAGGGGCTCAATTTTCCCAAAGCTGGGGAATTCACGATTTGTGCATATTTACGAGTGCACTACAGGTAAACCCCCACGCAAATAGTTCGAGTGGGGCTGTGTGAGCGCTACAAGTGGAGATAGAACGAATGTCTAGCTACGGAGGATTTCGTTCAAACGTTCGGCAATGATGATCTCTTCGCCATCCTGCACGTTCACCATCACGATGTTGATCTCTGCTCGACTTCCGCCACCGCCAACGTAAATGCCGGGGTCGCCATCTTCGAGCTGCTGCTTGATCTCATCTATAGAAGGACCATCGAAGTTATCGTCGAAGTAAAGAACAGGCTGTGGTCCCTGGCGTTCGGCGGGATCATCTTCGATCACAACACGTAGGCCGGCAATGCCAGTGAGTCGTTCTGCAACGAACTCAGCCTTAGAGTGCCACCCTGCTAGCTCAGCGGCTTCATCTGAATCGGTAAACAGCTGTAGAGCCGTGACCATTCCTACGATGTTCTCCTTAGAAACCTTCATAGGTCGACCTATACCCGCAACTGAAGAATCGAGGTTCAGCGAGTTCATCACTACGGCTTCCATTAGCTCAGCCTTGCCAGCAAGTACTCCTGCTGACTGTGGACCACCGATGCCCTTACCACCGCTAAACGCCACCATATCGGCGCCCATATTGTGGAATTTAGAAAGATTTGATCGAGGTGGCACTTCGGCTGCGGCATCGACGATCACGGGTACGCCGTGTTCGTGAGCAACACGAATAGTCTCTCCTAGTCCGATACCAGCTGGCACGAACGGAGCAACCACGTAAGCAATGCACGCTGTGTTCTCGTTTATCGCAGCTTCGAGATCGTCTGTAGTTACTGAATCGACAGATCCGTACTCAACCAGAGTGGCCCCGGCAGTCACGAACGCCTTGTCGTAACGATTGCGCTGTCCTTTAAAGAGAATGACTTCGTTCTTCATTCCGGTGGTATCGGGAAGCTGCTCGACGTTAGATTCACTCTGACCCGTCATACATGCCGCAACCATCAGCACCTGGGCTGCTGAACATCCAGCAGTGACCAATCCACGTTCAGCCCCGCATGAGCGAGCTACAACCTCACCAGCAGCGAGGTTCAGCTTCTTGATGTCGATAAAGGCGTTTGCGGCGTCGTCCATCGCCTGTCGCACTTCTGGACCCATTATCGAGCCACCTAAGGCAGTAACCCAGCTCTGAGCGTTGATGATGGGCGATACTCCGAGTTTTTTATATACCTCGGGCCAAACGCGTTCAGTCATACGGAATCTCCACTTCGTATTGCAGTGCCCAAGTACGGGCCTACCTAACGAGGCGGAATTCTACAGATGATTTTTTAGTTTGGGGGGCAGACCGGAGTACTAAGCGCCGAGAATGTCGATTGCACGTTCACGGAGCTGTCCGCAACCTGCATTGATATCGATTCCCTTTTCCATTCGAACTGTCGAAGGAATGCCGTACTGCTTCAAACCGCCCTGGAACTCTTTGGCAGAGTTCAGGTCGGTTCGTTCAAACGGCCCCATCTTAGTCGGGTTCACCGGAATAAGGTTCACGTGACAGTGAAGACCGTTCAGCAATCGCCCAAGCTTCTGAGCCTGTTCAACTGAATCGTTCTGCTCTTTAAGGAGAACGTACTCGAAGAAGATGCGGCGCCCAGTGGCGTTAGCGTACTTGTGACAAGCACGAATGAGATCTTCAACCGGGTATCGTTGGTTGATCGGCATAGTCTGAGAACGAGTGTTGTTATCAGGAGCGTGAAGTGAGATCGCCAAGTTGATCTGAAGCTCTTCTTCTGCGAGTTGCAGAATCTGAGGAATCAGCCCAACGGTCGACACTGTGATGTGCCTTGCACCAATATTCAGGCCTTGGCCATCGTTCAACACACGAATCGCAGCCATAACGTTCTTATAGTTGGCTAGCGGCTCGCCCATTCCCATGAACACAACGTTCGTCACACCCTGCAGTTCACCCTTGGTGCGCTTACCCTGTTCCATCTGAGCTTCGTCTTCGGCATATGCGATGCGCTGCATCTCAATTACCTGAGCGACGATTTCGCCGACGGTGAGATTACGTCGGAAGCCCTGTTGGCCTGTGGCGCAGAATGTGCAGCCAAGCGCACAACCAGCCTGAGTTGAGATACACGCTGTTTTGCGATTCCGACGGTGACCATCGGTTTCGTAGCGCATGAGAACAGTTTCGATCAGTTCGCCATCGTGCAGCTTGTAGAGCGCTTTGCTCGTCGATTTATCTTTAGAAGTGACGAACATAGCCTGTTCGACAGATGAAATCGTGTACTTCTCGCTAAGCGACGCTCGGAAAGTTTTGCTGAGAGTCGACATTTCGTCGAAGCTAGCAGCAGCCTCGTGATAGATAGATCGCCATAGCTGATCGGCACGGAATTTCTTCTCGCCAAGTTTCAGCATCGTCGAAGTTAGTCGATTACGTGAGAGTTCGAGTATTGATCTGAGCGGGACTGAAGATTCCGAAGCACTTGTGGCTTCGGGAGAACCTTCAGCGGTCGACCCAGAGTCAAAGTCAGGGCCAGAGTCAGAAGAAGTGGACGAGGGAGTTGTCATCGATCAGGAGGGGGGGGACTATCGGGAGGAGTAAACGTTAAGTTTAGCAACGAAGAGCGAAAATGGGCGCATGACATCTGTTCGACCAGTGCCTAAACTCGATCTGTGACCAATATCAGCCGCAACCCGACTAAACCAAACGTTGAGCCGAACCATGAAGGAACTCTCGAAGAGAGAGCTCTTGCAAGGCTGATCGCCAATCGTCGAACCGGATACGACCCCTTCTACAAGTTCGACTACGAATACTCGATTCCGTCACAGGGTCGATATCACTGGCAGTGGTTCTGGGATTCGTGTTTCCACATCATCGCACTCGCGCGACTAAATCCCGCAATGGCGATCGCCGAAATGGATTCTCTTCTTACACCTCAGCAAGAAAACGGATTCATCGGGCATCTCACGTACTGGGGCCGGCGTGGTGCTGTGATGAGTGCGATCTATGGACAGAGCAGATATGGCGAGTGGCGTCGACGTCACTCGGGAATGATCCAGCCGCCTGTTCTCGCTCATGCTTTAGAAGAACTCTGGCTCCAAACCGGCGATTCTGACGTGCTGGCAAGATTCCTTCCAAAAGTTCGTGCGTACTACGATTGGTTGAATAGAGAACGTGATGCTGATGATTCCGGATTGATCGGAATCGTTTCGCCGTATGAAGCCGGAACCGACAACAACCCGTCGTTCGATGCCGCACTCGGCATGTCGAACCCGGGTCGCAACGGCATTCTCTGGGCCAATCGCAAGCTCGATTGGTACAACATCATTCGAGGTCGAAACTTTGACTATCGAACTCTGATCAAGCGAGATCGCTTCGTCGTGATCGATCCTTTTATGAACGCTGTATACGGCGATGCGTGGCATTCGCTAGCGAACATGCATGAATCTGCCGGCGAAATCGAGCTTACCGCAAGCGCAAGTTCACATGCTTCGAAAACAACTGCAGCGCTGAACGAACGATGCTGGGACGACGAACGAGGGCACTACACGTATCTACATGGTGCTGATCAGACGCCAGATACGACTCTTTCAGTAGGAGCCATATTTCCTCTCATCCTTAATGACGCGCCAAAAGATCGTGTCGCAAGCGTGATGGAACGATACGTCACTGATGAAAAGCATTTTTGGCGACCGTTCCCAATTCCGAGCGTGGCGGCTTCAGAAGATTCGTACAACGCCGAAAGTGAAGCGATGATCTGGCGAGGTCCGATTTGCATGAATTTGAACTGGCTACTTGCACGAGGTTTAAAATCTCACGGCTTCACCGATGAATCGAAGCGAATCGCCGAGCGCTCAAAAGAAGCAGCGTTCAAGGATTTCCGCGAGTTCTACTCTCCAGAAACGGGACGAGGCATGCGCGGCACGAAGTTCGGTTGGGCGACGGCGGCTGTAGCAATCGATGGGTGACGAGCTGCGGATATAAATCTCTCTTCGACTTCCCGATAAAAAATATCAATCCGTTAACGTTGCGCCACTAATATTTGAACCATCACAAACAACGATTTATTGCTTGGCGACCAGGCTCTTTTGTGGAGTGACCAATGGCCCTAAATGACACCGACCTCCTCTCACAGGCGGGATCGGTCGAAAATATTCTGAAGTTCGACGACATCGAGCCAGTTCTCGAATCCAACGATCTTTCTGTTGCCTACAGCGGTCAAACCGCAGTGAGCGGCGTTTCGCTTCAGGTCCCAAAAAACAGCGTCGTATCGCTGATTGGGCCTTCAGGTTGCGGCAAAAGCACACTTCTTCGCTGCTTCAATCGAATGAACGACCTCATTCCTTCGGCATCGGTAACTGGCAAGGTCAACTTCGCCGGGCAGGATATCTACGCTCAAGACGTCGATCCCACCGAAATCCGATTCCGAATCGGAATGGTTTTTCAGCGACCTAACCCTTTTCCTAAGAGTATTTACGAAAACGTAGCGTTCGGTCCTCGTATTAACGGAATGACCGACGACCTCGATGAAGTTGTTGAAACTTCTCTTCGGCGAGCTGCAGTTTGGGACGAGGTTAAAGATCGTCTAAACGATAGTGGTCTAAGCGTTTCCGGTGGTCAGCAACAGCGAATTTGTATTGCACGTGCGCTTGCTGTGAATCCAGAAATCGTCCTAATGGACGAACCAGCTTCTGCCCTCGACCCGATTTCGACTCAAGCAATTGAGCAGTTGATTCAAGAGCTTTCGAGCGAAGTTACCATCATCATCGTTACTCACAACATGCAGCAGGCGACTCGAATTTCCGATTACGCTGCCGTGATGATGGCCGGCGAAGAACGAATTGGCCGAATGATCGAATACGGAACGAACGAGCAAGTATTCGGTAATCCAAAAGACGAACGAACTGAAGCGTACGTAACCGGTCGAATCGGCTAACTAACGTCACGGTCATTTCACCACATGTACCAGCGATACCAGAGATAACAGGTAAACTGCATCGATCATGAACGAACAGAGCAGCATCATTCCAACGGCACGACAAGAGTTTGATCGAGAACTAGGCAGGCTTGAAGCCGAGCTTATCTTGATGAGCGGACTTGTCGAAAAAGCGATATTCGACGCACTTCAGGCGTTGAAAACTCGGGACATTGACCGTTCACAGCGTGTTATCGATGAAGATGACCACATCGATGAAACCGAACTTGAGATCGAACGCTATTGTGTCGAGCTAATCCGTCGCCAATCGCCTATGGCAGGTGACCTCCGCCGCATTGTTGCTTCATTGCAGATCGCAGGTGAGCTCGAACGAATTGGTGACTACGCAGAAGGTATCGCCAAGATCAGCATCACTATGGGTAGCCAACCTCCTCTTAAGGAGTTGATCGATATTCCACGCATGGGCGATATGGCTGTCAGCATGTTGAAGCGATCCCTTGAGGCGTTCATAAGCCGAGATGCAGACGGCGTTCGAGTAATCAGTGTTGAACTCGAAAAAGAGGATGATGAAGTCGATGATCTGTACGCCAAAGTACAGGCAGACCTCATGGAGCTCGTGAAGAGTAATCCTGACAACGCTGAACGTGCGACCTACCTTATGTGGGTAGCTCACAACGTTGAACGAGTTGCCGACCGAGCGATGAACATCGTCGAACGAGCTTTGTATCAGGCGACTGGCGAACTCGTTAGCGGTACGACTCAGATCGAAACTACACCCGACTAGTCGCTTGACTGGTTGTGTTTGAGATCCCAGTTACTCTCTAGCCGAATAACGCCGCGCCTGCGATCGAAACGAACGACGTGTCGTCTTCATCGGCCTGGCATTGCTGATAGCCGTTTGATATTCCAGTAGTCACATCGGCTGCCCACAGAGTCATATAAATGGGTGCGAGACCGCAGATTCTGTACTGATCTTCATTGCTTTTCACATGCTCGAGGAATCTATTTCGACTGCCCTGAGTGATCGAATCAAGCAGGTTCTCGTCTTCAACTTGAACACTGCGTCTGCCATCGGAATCCTTCGGCATCAGTTCTGTATCGCCGAATGCTGGTCCGACGTGGGCTAAATCCGCCGCGGCTACAAACAATGTTTTCCGGTCTTTAGCAACTGATTGAAGAAGTCGGATGACCTGACCGATTTGGGGATGGTCGTCAACATTTGGCGCACCGTCGTCGAGTAGGCTTCCGAACGATCCACAGAGGATCGGCAACATCTTGGCATTTGAATTACCTATCGCTCTGTGAAGCCAAACGCTCGCCAGTTCGATCGAATGCTCATTGGCGTGGTTGAACTCATTTGCAAATGCATGATCAGCGACTGAGTCATCGGTCGCGAGAATTCGTGCGATATCGTCGACTAATTCAGTGTCGGTTTCCAATTCACCAAGTGGAGTTTGATAGTTCTGATTGGTAAGCGTCAGCCGCGGACCGTCGCCGTTGTGATCGGTTCCGAACACCACAAATAATTCGACGTCCTGCAATTCGTGCCGCACTTGTTCCCAAATCATCCCGTAGGAATCGCCGCCTCGTTCGAAATCGATGTGCGGTGAGATGATTGCTTTGAGTTCAACATCTAGATCAGCGGGTAGGTCGTCATCGGCTCTGGCATCGTCGACCATGTATGGAAAAGCAAATCCGTCTAGGTAACCTCGAAGATCGTCGACCTCCGCGGGGTAAGCCAGTCCAGCCAATGCTGGCTCACGAAATGGAGCATCACGGTATTCAGCGATCCGTTGATCCAACTCTGCGACGTACTTGCCATTCGAGAGCAGCAACATGTCATCGAGCCGGCCCAGCAAATCGTCTAAAGTCTCGGCTGTCACAGGTGTAGCACCCAGACTCAGCGCAGCTTCTACGATTTCCTCGACGGTCTTTGTACCGTCAACGTTCTGAAGGTAAGCACCGAGTTGAACAGGCACCAGCAGCGACTCATCACTGAGTCGTTGAGGGTCCTTTAGCACGAAGTATTCGCTCCCCTCATGGGCTATGCGATTCACTTCGAGAGGTCGTAATTCAGGGCGATCAGGAAGAGTGGAACTGTTAGACATGCTGATAGTTTAGCTGTCGAAATTCGGTCCGACTCCATCCACAACTACCGTATGAACTAGTTCACTCCGAATCGGCTTGAACTTCCGATCATTAGTTCAGGAAAAGGTGTGCGCTGCCGGAACAATGATCGCTCTGCCAACTCGCTAAGTGAGATCAGTGGGCCATCATCTTCTTCAGCTGCAGTAATAGGAGCTGCACCGCCACGCTGAACAATTCGGTGAACAGTTCGAGTGCTAATTCCAAATCGCTTTGAAATCTCTGCTACAGGTACACGTTCTTCTCGCAATCGGAAGATTTCATCATCGCGAGTTCTACGACTCTCGCGCTGCAACCAACCTGGGTCATCGTATTTGCACAACGACAACGGACAATCGAGGCAGCTCAGAGAAGCTTCGCAACCATCGTCTTTGTACTGCGTGTTTTCTGGCAGCGTGTCAGATCTGACAGGCGCAAGTGCACCAAAGTTTTCAGGGTTAGCAGGACCAATAGTCATCACCATGCAGGGAAGCCTCCGAAGTAGAACCGAAATATCAAAGTAGGAAAATTTGAACTTAGACAGCCGCTGTAGCGGACCAGTTCGTTTGACGTGAAAAGTGGATTCCACCGGGTCGACCCGACAGATTCTTAGTGCGTTCTCGTTTGAAGATTGAATTTGCGTACTCAGAGCCAGGAGCATTCGGCACGCCGAACATCACAGTTGTTAGCCCGGCTGATGACGCACGTGGACTCACACGCTGGTCGTACCACTCGGAGCTAATTCGGTGCGCAGCGACAATCTCGATAAGTGCGTCGGGCGAAGGGCTGCGATCTGCCACCGGCATATCAACGCTCACAAACAAGTGCTTGGCGTTACCCATGCGGATAGAACGAGGGCCATCTGGTCGCCAGTCATCACTAGCTCCGGAACTCTCAAAACCCCTTACAAGAGCAAGCATTGCGGGGTACGTATCACCCTTAAAAGAAGGAGAGACCGTCGCAGATACCGACCCACCGGCACGATTCATAACCAGCAAAAGCATTCGCAGTCGAGTAGAAAACTCTTGAGCACTCTCGTCTGGAGCTAGATCTACCGTGATGACATTCGATTCACTACGGCTGGCTCGATTCGTAACGCTTTGAACAATGTGCGTCCACGCTGTGTTGAGCTCATCCACCAGAGAAACCGATTTCGCAGAAGCCTCGGATGAACCGGGTGCAATCGACATAGGTGAAACCACGCCAACACTCTTGGATTCTCCAACACTTGGGGATCCTGCGATACTCGTGGCGTTGTCCGGTATGACAATTGCGGTAGCAGTCGGACTCATCTTGACCTCTTCAGAACTTGCTTTCGCCCTTTTGTTTAGAACGACTGTTCTATTATCGAACATCTGTTCTAATTAAGTCAAGAGATATGGCGCAGGCGAATTGCTGAAGCAGGACGAATGCCTTAGCCGAGTATTGTTTCTAGCGACCTGACCGATTTAAAGGACAGATGCTTCGTACTGCCTAGAGATCCTGAATCGAGTTCAGGATGACGTGTAAGTGGTTGACCTCAATCGCTTTCCGCACTAGGTTGATTGCGGCATAATTCCGCCTACGAATCAACCCCGACACTCGCTCACGAATCGCCCTCAAAGATAAAAATATGAACGCAGAAATCGTCTCTATCGGCTCAGAACTACTACTCGGTCAAATCGTCGATACAAACGCTTCGTGGATAGCGCAACGCCTGGCAGCGAGCGGTGTGAACCTGTTCTACAAAACAACCGTTGGAGACAATCTCGATCGAATGGTCGACATCCTCGACCGCGCTCTCGACCGCTCCGACGTCGTGATCACCGGCGGCGGAATCGGCCCAACCCAAGACGATCTCACCCGCGAGGCAATCGCCAAAGTCACTGGTCGTGAAGTTGTAACCGATCCTGAATCTCTCGAAGAACTACGAGAACGATTCCAGAAGCGTGGATTCATCCTTACTAAGAACAATGAACGCCAGGCACAGATTCCAAGCGGTGCCACCGTTGTGAAAAACCCGAACGGAACCGCCCCTGCGTTCATCGTTGAAACCGACCGTGGCGTAACGATCAGTCTCCCGGGCGTCCCGTTCGAGATGAAGTGGCTTGTCGATAACGAAGTTATTCCTTACTTACGCGAAAAGTACGGTCTCACGCAGATGATCCACTACCGCGTACTGAAAGTTGCCGACATTGGAGAAAGCGCGGTCGACGACAGAATTGGCCACCTGATTGCCGATTCCAAGAACCCAACAGTTGGCGTTCTCGCTCACCCCGGGCAGGTCGATGTAAGAATTGCTGCTCTTGCCGAGAGTGTCGAAGAAGCAAACAAACTGATCGATCCTGTCGATACCGAAGTGCGAAATCTTCTTGGCGACAATATTTTTGCTGTGGATGACGACACGATCGAATCCATCGTTGGCGATCTGGTCAAAAAGAACAACGCTACGGTTGCCACTTGCGAAGACCTCAGCGGAGGTTCGGTGGCTTCAGCTATCCAAAAGGCAGCCGATTCAGCGTTCTTGCAAAGCTCTATCGTGAATTCGAACGAAGCTCTCGAAAAAATCGCCCGGACCGGTGGCGAAACACCTCCGTTCGCAGATGGCGGCGAACGAGCTGCGGCTCTAGCACGGGCGATCAAGAAGACGACCGGGGCGACATACGGAATCGCCGTTCACGGAACCGAAGAAGGCGATCAGCGAACTGAGAATCTTGGCAGGGGCGAGACCTACATCGTTGTATCGGGACCCAAAGGCGAACGCACTCGGCATGTTCGATCAGCAGGAAGAGGCGGTCCTGATCGCCAACGCGCCGCGATGGGTGCTCTAAGTCTGTTCAGGCGAGAACTGCTCGGATTACCTGAATAGCCGACGCCGAAACACAGCGAATTATCGTCTGATTCACAGTGAATCCTAAGGAAACATAGGTAAAAAGGTCACCAAAACATAAATACAGCGGTAACGATTGAGATTTAGACTAAATACCAATCGTGGCACGGCAACGCCTACTCACCCACTGTTTTGCAGCCCTACTTATAAGGGCGGAGAAGACCTAGATGTTTCGCCAAAAGTCAGTAATTTTTCTAGCACTGGCAGCCATCATGGCTGTAGTTATCGCTTGTGGTGGTGCAGCAGAACCGACTGCCACTCCTGAGCCAACTGCAACTGCGGTTCCGACCGCTACCGCAACACCGGTTCCTGTTGCTCCAATTTCTATCGACCCTATCGCCGATCCTGCCGGGTTCTTAAATGCGCTTCCTTCTGATGAAGCAACTTGCGCCGCCGATGCACTTGGTGGGCGTGACCGTGTGCTGAGCATGCTCGAAGGCGAACTTGGCGACCAGCGACTAACCAGTTCGGAAGCTGACGCTCTGAACGCTTGCCTTAGCGACGATACGGTTCGAGCCGTATTCATCGGCCAACTGGAACGAGAAGCCGGAACGCTTAGCGACGCCACTATCGTCTGCATAGGCGAAAAGGTTGGCGGTATGGCAGCAGCAAGCCTCTTTACTGAAGAGCCAGCTGCCGATGTAATCATCAGCACACTGCAAGGCATTTTCTGCCTCAACGACGATGAACGAGCAGCTGTTTCTGAAAGCGAATATGTCTACGGATTCGGCGAACTCGGCGGCATCGACGCTGTCGAATGTGTCGTGAACGGCGTTGGGCCAACTGGACTCGGCGAACTTGTCGGACTTGCTTCCGCTGACGAATACGACTTCGCTGCACTTGGCGAACTATTCCCACTGATGATCGAGTGTGGCGCTATCGACGATTCAGAGTTCGAAGAACTTGGCGTATCTGCCGAACAGATCGGATGTGTACTCAGCGAACTTGGCGAAGATGGTCTTGCACTGTTCGACCCAACCGCGGCTGAGCCAGATATTTCAGAGCTGACTTCGATTCTGGGTGTATTCGGCACCTGCGGCATTGAGCTTGAAGATCTACTGGGCGGAGCCGAACTGCCGATCGATCCAATAGACGTGCTTCCTGAGATCGACCCGACCCAGGTGGCAATAATCGAAATTCCAGAATCTGTTGAAGATATCGAGCTCCCATTCACCGAAGAGCAGATTCTCTGCCTAACGAACGAGATGGGTGAAGATCAAATCGCCAACCTGCTAGCTGGCGGAGCGCCCGACCTAAGCCTGTTCGCAGCACTCGGCACCTGTGAAGTCGACATCAGCGCACTACTTGGTGGCTAGTTCGGATCAGACCGATTGAATAACTAAAAAGAGTTCAGGTTTTTCGGAGCCTGAACTCTTTTTGTTTAACGTCTAATTTGGGTATTCCGAAAACATTCGAAACATTGTTAGTGGAGTAGATACGCCCAGAAGAATCGCGATTATTAGGCGCATTGTCACTGCACTGATTCTGCCGGTTTGCTTTGCACCAATGAAACTTCCAGCCATGCCAGTGACACCCATCACGGCGAGCACACCAATGTCGAAGTTCATGTTGAATGCGTGACCCATGAAACCGAAAATTCCGGCGAGAATGCCGATGATATTGTTCGTTCCAGCGGCGTTACGAGGATCCATCCGAAGCACGTTGATCAGTATCGGGAATCTCAGTACAGCCAGAACCATTCCCGATGCGCCGCCGACTATGCCGATGATCAGGCCGATAGACCCGTATTGCAATCGACCTCGTGAATTCAGATCGATGCCCTGCTTGGACGCCCCTCCAATCTGAGCTTGCTGAGCAGTGTCGGGCTGACGAGATTTACTACGCGCCGACCACCACTGTGCGAATGTCATTGCCGACGAAATTGCAGTTAGCGAAGCAATAAGCCCGAGAAGCATCCACGCTTGGACATCATCGGCATAGAAGCCACCTAGCAATGAGCCGATAATTGCTGGAATCCCGAGCACAAGCACAACTCGTACTACAACTCTGCCATCACGCCAGTGCGGCCATGCCGCTGCCGACCCGCCCAAAATCGTCACGCCGAGATTCGTCCCAGCTGCGACTACAGGGTTGAATCCCAATACAAGCATTACTGGAAGGCGAACAGCACCGAGCGCTACGCCCACCATTCCAGCAAAAATACTCAGAAGAAACGTGAACACGCCAAGAAAAATGAGCTGCCAAAGCGAGGCATCAAGCGGGAATAAGTCGATCATTTATAAGCGAGTAGATATCACGTTGCGAACAACGTTAAAAGGTTCAACAGAAAAGGAAAGACCCAAGTGTATCGGCGCTCTCGCTTTGAGTTAGACCTCGATAACCGTCTTTTTACTGGAGTTCTTCTTCGAAATGAATATGTACGCATCCCGGGCCCGCTTCGCCCCCTGCTAAACTTGCCGCCTATTCGTTAGATTCACACTGGGCTTACAGCCGGTGTAATCACGTTGGGTAGCCGAGTAAATTCGGCGTATTTTCAGGCAGAGGAACAGACAACGATGAAAAGCAGAGCCGCTATTCATGTCGGACACGGCAAAGAACTTGTAGTCGACGAGGTCAACATTCCAGATCCTCAGCCCGACCAGGTTGTCGTGAAGCTCTATTCAAGCGGTGTTTGCGCCTCTCAACTTCACCAGATGCACAATCCTGACACCCCAACGCCGGGACTACTCGGACACGAAGGTTTTGGTGTCGTGACGCAGGTCGGTTCCGGCATCACACATCTCAAAGAGGGCGATGCGGCAATCGTAACTTGGGTTCCCCGCGAACCAGTTCAGGGTCGCTGGCGAGCACCTGCTGCAGGCGTCACTTGGCAAGAAGAAACGCTTCAAGGCTCAACTTACACATGGGGCGAAGATGCCATCGTGTGGGGCGGATACGCTGTCAAAGTAGAAGACAATTCACCACGTGATCTATCTTCTATCGTCGGCTGTGCAGTTCTCACCGGCGCAGGAGCCGTAACTCACACCGCCAAAGTACGTCCTGAAGAATCGGTAGCAGTATTTGGTGTTGGTGGAGTTGGATTATCAGCCATTCAAATGGCAGCTGTAATCAATGCATACCCGATCATCGCTGTCGATATCGACGACGAAAAACTCGAGTTCGCAAAGCAGTTCGGCGCGACTCACGTTGTGAACTCCAGCAAAGTAGACCCCATCGAAGCGATCATCGAATTGACCAACGGTGGAGTCGATTACGCTTTCGACGCAGTCGGTCTTCGCATCACCAACGAGCAGATCCTCCCCGTAACCCGAAGCGGTGGATCAGGTGCCGACAACATTGGTGGCATGGCAGTAATGATTGGCATGCCTGGACCCGAAATGACTCTCTGGCCGGGACACTTTATGCTCCACCAGCGTCAGTACCGCGGATCGCTTGGTGCGACCTACCCTGACAAAGATTTCAGCATGTACTTGCGACTCTACAAAGAGGGCAAGTTCCAGCTCGATAAGATGGTGACTAAGCGATACAAGCTCGACGACATCAACGAAGCATGCGACGACCTACAAAGCGGCAAAATTCTTGGTCGCGCAATCCTCGAGTACTAAGAGAACCCAACAAAAATTGCAGTATCGAAAATTAGGTAACACCGGCGTAGACGTTTCACTCCTGAGCTACGGAACCGGTGGACCATCCCAGTTCGGCCAAAAAACAGGCGTTGATGACGCAGGCCGAGCGGCTCTTGTGAATCGGGCAATCGAACTTGGTGTGAACTTGTTCGATACGGCAGAAGCGTACGACGGCGCAGAAGTGCTGCTTGAAAAAGCTCTCCGAGGTCACTCTAGAGATTCGTATCTGATAGCCACAAAGTGGTCGTATCGACTTGCAGACGGTCCTGTAACCGATCCCGCTGAAATAGTTCGTTCTTTAGAACAAAGTCTGCAACGACTACAGACCGACTACGTCGATATCTTTCAAATTCACGGCGTCCTTGAAGAGCACTACGACCACGTAGCCGATATCTACATTCCAGCAATGCAAAAGCTTCAGGAACAGGGCAAGACTCGATTTCTCGGAGTAACTGAAATGCTGACGATGGATCCCAAACACGAAGGCATGTCGGTCGCAATGGAAAAGCACCCCGATGTTTGGGATTCCGTGATGCTCAAGTACGGAATCATGAACCAGTGGGCAGCAAAACGTGCGTTGCCGCTGGCTGCATCGTCAGCAACTGGCATCTTGAACATGGCGCCGGTTCGACTCACCCTCACTCGACCAGAAAAGCTTCAGGAGCGCATGAACGAGTGGGGTGAAGACGAAGGTGGAAACGCCCTCGACTGGCTTTCAAACGGCGACTCAGCAGAACTAATCCGCAAGGGCTACTTGTTCGCCTCCGAGCCGCCAGCAGTCACGACGGTCATCTCTGGCACATCGAGCATTGCTCACCTCGAAGCGAACGTAGCAGCGCTCGGCGGAACCCTCACGGACGAAGAGTTCAGCAAGCTGAAATCGGCCTATGGCGACTCAGCTTCACCTGACTAGATAACGTTCGAACCTGCTTCCACCCTTTAGTGAATATGCACCAATTATGCAATTATTCACACACTTCTCATACGGGCTAAACCCTTACTTCCTAGAACCTCACGCCTGATCAACATAATGGAGTTGATACAAGGGCTGGCGAGTGACTCCACTCGCATGTAAGGAGGTACAGAATGTTTGGAAGAATTCTCGTTCCGGTTGATCGTTCTGAAGAATCGCGAACTATCCTGCGTTGGGCAGTCGGGCTGGCAAAGGCAACCAAGTCTGACGTGACGCTTCTTTCGGTGGTCGACACTGAAGATTTCGAGATCGTCGAAGCTGGTGCTCGAGGCGAGGAACGCCCGACTGCACCCGACGGTGTTATCACCAAGATCGCAGCCCAGGTAAAAGCCGGGCTCGAAGCTGAAGCTGATGAGCTACGTAAGACTGGTGTCGGTATCGATGTCAGAGTTACCGCTGGTGCACCCGCTGAATCGATCGTCGCCGAAGCCACAGCAATCGGTGTCGACTTGATTGCAATGTCGACCCGTCGAGAGTCCGCTCTCGCACGTGGAATCCTAGGCAGTGTCACCGATAGGGTGCTGCATTCAACAACTACACCGTTGCTGATTCTTCAACCTGAAGACATCACCGACGAAGCTGTTGGCGCAGGTTTCATCAGGAACATCGTGGTACCGCTCGACGGATCTACGCTTTCTGAAACTGCTGTGGCACCGGCAACCGCATTGGCACAAGCCACTGGCGCAGAGTTGGTGTTCACCGAAGTTGTGAAGCTTCCGGTTTACGGCATGGATATGGGCGGAGTCGGATACGGATCGGTTCACTACGCTGAAGAGCTCGACACCAAGTTGCAGGAAGAAACTGCTACTAGGTACTTGCAAGAATTCGTAGAGAACGCTGAATCTGCAGGAGTGAAAGCTCATGCTCAGGTTCGAGTAGGCAACCCTTCAATTCAGATCGTTGATGAAGCGGCCGCTGCTGAAGGAAGCGTCATAGTCATGGCGACTCATGGGGCAGGCGGAATCAAGCGATGGGTTGTTGGTAGCGTGACCGACAAAGCGATTCGATCCGCTCACCGACCTGTGCTGGTCATACCGCCAGCCGCTGCATAGCAAGTCGATTCTCACCCTCTCTAAACCGAGAGGGTGAGTTACGCGTTAAGCGTCCTGCTTCGGCGATTTGTCATTGCGAGAAGTGAGGGACGAACGCCGTGGCAATCAGTAGTTTTGAGCAGCCCTACGGTCAATCCAGCCAGTAGTCACCCAACTGCTCACACTGCAAATCGTCAGCTTGAAAGATTAATGGCGAGAGTGCGATAGCGAGCAATATTTGAAAGTAGCGTTGCTCGGAACCGTTGATTACCACGTCGCCTCAAAGCAGGCTCCTCGCAATGACAATTGGCAATGTTCGCTAATCATCGTCGTCATCCTCGTCGGCACTGTCTTCTTTGCTCGGCAACGCTTTGTCGCTGTAGTTAAACGTCGAAATCAAGCCACGAATCAGATTTTCTCGCTCACGCTCCGAGAGATTTCTATCGCCTGGAATCAGTGTGTAGTAGTTCGGAGGCATTTCGCCATCCATCACCGATTCAGCGATTTCATCTATCTCGTCGTACGACCATGACCATTCGGAAAAATTGAGATCATCTCGACCTTCTTCGATGTGATTCTGTGTCCACCACGAAACAGGCGCAACCCTCGAATACCACGGATAGGCGGTTTCGTTCGAGTGACAATCGAAGCAAGCTCGAACGGCAAGATCCCGCGTGGCTTTGATGTCCCACTCCGGTTCGCTAGTAATCGGTGGATTGCTCGCGGTTCGACCGTAAGGAACGATCTGAATCGCCAGAAATACCACTACAACAGCGACGATTGCGTATTTAATTCCACGCTTGACCAACTAACTAACTCCAGCCAGCCCTACTTGTTTCGCCTACAACCAATCCTCCTTCCCTTCAAGGGAGGGAGTTAGAGGGTGGGTCAAATCGTGAAGCACCCACAATTCCATCGACGCCAAATACATAATTAGCGACGCTTACGATCCACCAGACAATCGATCCCACCCACACCCTAGCCCTCTCCCTACGAGGGAGAGGGAACCAATCAAGCCAATCGTCCTAAATACCCATCTCAGCATCGATTTCGTCCTGGAACGCCGATGCCCGTCCTTCAGCGACGTCCTCGACAGTGACAGGCAAACCGGTCGCACCCGATTCCATTAGGGCGTAAGCAAGAGCAAGTGCATCCATGCCTTCTTGCGGCCCAACCTCAGGTTGACCACCTGATTCAGCAGCAGCGACCATATCGAGGTATTCGTACGCCAGAATCTTCGAATCGATCTCTCGGAAATCCATGTCATATGAACTTATACGGCGAGCGCCATTCCACAATGTAGATATCGTGTCGTCGAGTTCGAAATCTGGAACCAATTCCAGCAACGCATCGCCAGTAATCTCGGCACCGTCATTTCGAACGATACGAGGCGACTGCCCTGATCGACTTGCAGGCCGATACATCGTTCCGGTGCTCCCAGAAATAGTCGAAACACCAAGCGATTGGCCGTGTGAAGTATCGGTCATCAGCAGCTGCCCAATTGCACCCGACTTAAACCGAATTACACCGAACGCAGTGTCGACCGCTGTTTGCTCAACCGTGTCGCCAGTCTCGTACCCATCTTCTTTTCGGTGGTTGTACATCTTGGCCAACACCGGAGCGACCTCGTCCATCGGTCGAAGCGTTCGCTGTGATTCATTGATCGCAGTCTCGGCGTACACACTGTTCGCACCACCCAGCAAGTAAAGCAACATATCGGCGTTGTGCACTCCTGCATCGAGCGGTGCGCCACCAGCCTGAACTTTCTTTGCCCGCCAAACAGTGCTGTGCATCACGGCACCATTCGAGCTACCAACTCCGATATCGAGTGCGAAGTAAGGTGTGCCAATCGCGCCGGCATCGATCAGCGCCCGGGTAAGGCGATTCATCGGGTCACGACGATAGTTTTCGGCAACCGCCATCACCTTGCCGGTCGCTTTCGAAACATCCCGCATCATCCGACACGCCTTCAGGGTTAGACCCATCGGCTTCTCGGTAATTACGTGCAATCCAGCTTCCATCGCTTTGATAGCAAAGAGGTGGTGCATAGGCGTACTTGTAACGATCGCAACACCGTCGAGATCTGCCTTTGCCAGCATTTCGTCGAAATCGGTGTAGATGGTAGGCCGTGATCCAGTGGCATCACCTATCTCGTCAGCAACAGTAGCGGCAACGTCACCATGCACATCGCAGACTGCCGACATCTCTACCGTATCGAAATATTTTCGCAGCTCGATGTAACCGTGAGCGTGCCGACGTCCCATGCCGCCACAGCCGACCAATGCAATTTTGAAGGTCATATTTTCTTTTATCTTCTTAGGTACTAAGTGAAATTATTGGACTAACGCCTACGGCAGCATGTCGACGAGTGGCTGAATGTTTTTCGGTTCGCCTTTGAAGTCGATTCCCATATCGTGAACGATCTCGACTATTTTGTCGTTGAACGGAGTTGGCACACCGAGTTCTTTACCCATATCTGACACCAGACCGTTCAGGTAGTCAATCTCGTTTCGTCGGCCCTTTCGTACGTCTTGGCCGAACGACGGCACGCCTCCAACGCCACCTCGTTTGCCAGCCTCCATGAACGCAGCTTCAACCTCTTCAACGTTGCGCCCTTCAGCAGCGTCGATGATCGATTCGGCAGGAAGTTCAAGCACCGAGAACAAGTTGATGCCCTTAGCCTTTGCGACTCGTGCAACCTCAGCTCCTAGCTGTATTCCAATTCGCAAAGGTTCGAGTACAGTCCGCACTTCGGTAGTACCGTATCCGCTCACGCCCGAGAGAGCGTTTGCCATGCAGTTGACCATCAGCTTCGACCAGCGAGCGCCCCAGAGGTCGGTAGAAAGTTCGGTATCGGCGATCACACTCAGAGCTTCCACAAGCTCCCTAGCCCTAGGGGTGTCCGATCCGTCATGCTCAGCGATCTTGAAACCTAGTGGATAGTTATCGGTTCGAATACCACGTCCCGGTTCCCACGCAGCGGCACCAATCGTGATGATGCAACCGAGCGAACGGTGAACTCCGGCAACCGCCGCCATTCGTTCGTCATTAATCCCGTTCTGGAAGTCGACGAACACACCGTGGTCGGGGTCGACGTACCGAAGCATGAGCGTCGTCGCCCATTCGGTGTCGTACGACTTCACAGCGATGAACGCCGCGTCGAACGGCACGGTTTCGTGCTGCAATTCGTGAATGTGAATCGCCTTTGGGTGGGTGAGGTACTCAGCTTCCTGCGTTTCGACAATCAGGCCATCAGCCTTGATCTTCTCGACGTGCTCCCACCACTGGTCGATCAAAGTAACGTCGTGCCCCGCTTTGCTCAGCAGTCCGCCAACAACGCTCCCAATACCGCCAGCACCCATGATCCCAATACGCATCCGAATTCGACTCCCAATAAATTGATATATGACGTTAAAACAAAATCGCCCCAAGGCAATCATGTTCATGATTTCTGAGGGCGAAGTGTATGCGCGTGCGAGGCGGATTTGGTGCGAATTACGGCAGCATGTCGATCAAAGGTTGAACATGTGCTTTGTCACCTTTGAATACGATGCCTAAGCCGTGCACGATCTCAACTAGCTTGTCATTGAACGGAGTGGGCACTCCCTTTTCTCGCCCCATGTCAGAAACAAACCCGTTCAAGAAGTCGATCTCGGTTCGCCGTCCCTTTCGAACGTCTTGGCCATACGATGGAACTCCACCCGGTCCAGCCTTGCGAGCTGTTTCTAGCAACGCAGCTTCAACCTCTTCCACATTTCGACCTTCAGCGGCATCTATAACCATTTCCGGTGAAAGTCCGAGCACGGAGTGAAGGTGCTTGCCGTGCGCCTTGGCGACTCGTGCGACTTCGGCTCCTAGCTGAATACCAATTCGGCGGGTGTCGTCTTCCGTGCGTACCTTGGCGGTGCCGAATCCGCTAACACCCGATAGCGCATTGTTCATGCAGTTCACCATTAGTTTCGACCAACGCTCGCCCCATAGGTCGTCTGAAAATACTGTGGCTTCAACGGCGTTCATAACTTCGACGAGTTCGCGAGCACGCGGGGTGTCTGAGCCGTCGTGTTCAGCGATCTTGAAACCGGGTGAGTTCACGTCGGTTCGAACGCCGCGGCCAGGCTCGTAGCAAGCAGCACTGATCGTAATGATGCAGGCAAGTGAACGTTCAACTCCGGCGATATCTGCCATCCGCTGGTCGTTGATGCCGTTCTGGAAATCGACGAACACGCCGTGTTCAGGATCGACGTAGCGCAGCATCATCGTAGTAGCCCACTCAGTGTCGTACGACTTCACAGCGATGAACGCAGCATCAAACGGCTCGGTCTCGAGCTGAAGTTCGTGGAGATGAATAGCTTTCGGGTGAGTCAGAACTTCAGTGTCTCGGTGCTCAACGATCAAGCCATCGGATTTGATCTTCTCAACATTCTCAGGCCACTGATCGATCAACGTAATGTCGTGACCGGCGTTCGAAAGCAGTCCACCAACAACGGTTCCAATACCACCAGCGCCCATGATCCCAATACGCATCCGAATTCGACTCCCAAATCTTCTAGCGACGTTAAAACAAAATCGCCCTCAGGCAATCACGTTCATGATTTCTGAGGGCGAAGTGTATGCGCTTGAAAGGCTGGACGTATCGATTGTCATGCTGAACTTGATTCAGTATCACAACCAAACTGAAAAATACCCTAGAACAGCCCAATACTCACTGTCTCGATCAATAGATTGCCGTTGATCACGATACTGAATCAAGTTCAGCATGACAGTGAATCAGCGGCTCCCCTCACACCCCAGCCAGCATCGCTATTGCGGCTCCGATGATCGTTAGGAACTGCCCGCCTACCAGAGTCATGGTCCAGCGTAGATCGCTTTCGATACGCCGGAGTTTGCGATCGTGCTCGTCTTCTACGATCGATTTCATGCTCATAAGTTCGTTCCAGATGGCGTTCAGGTCTGGCGACGCACCAGCAGTCTTGCTTCGAGAACGAGACTTCCTAGAACGATTTCTACGGGAAGGATTGCCCTTCTCTCCGGGAACATCCAGAGCTCGCTCACTGGTTAAGCCGTCCAGCTCCATCTGGCCGTCCGAAACCACAGCCCTCGATCGCAACGTCGCCTTGCCCGATCTAAACAACACAGGTCACCACCTCGAGTTCAGCCGTCAGATGATCGATCCCGCCGATCTTCCGCCGCTTAATAGGACCTGCAGAAACGACCGTGCAACCCGCATACGTATCCATCGCCAGCTTCAGCGATTCTGACCCAACAGAATCAAGAAACCCGTGCAGCGAAAGTTCCGTCTCATCGACATCCCACCCACTGGCAATCAACAGCAAACTAAACGTAAACGTAGCGTCGGTGTAGTTCGCACCCTTGAACCTAATGGCCACCGCAGGAAGCTCACTGAACTGATCTGCCATGTGATCTATCACCGTTAAGCCTGAAATCGTGTCGAGCGCGGTCACGATGCCGTCACGAGCGGTTGCAAGCCCCATCAGACACCCACGCCAATCGCCATTTTCCTAAGCCCGGCAAGAAGCTGTTCTACCTCTACATCAAACCCGGCCCGAACGCGAATCGGACCAAACCCAGCCGCACCCGCCAGCTCAGCCGAAGTAGCGTCCTTGCTCTTCCAATAGCGCGCAGCCAGTAGCGCCGTAGCCTCAGAAACTTCCGCAGGGAACACGACAAACGAGATAACGGAAGCATCGGCATGAGTGGCAGTCGCCGTTCCGTTCACCCCACGCCTAACAGTCAGGTTCGTGCCGTTCACAAAGCGAACAAACATCTGCTCGCCTTCGATCAACAGCGTCATACCAGCCTGAATTTCGTTCACGGCATCGACTGGAACAACAGTCACGGTCGAGCTAATCCCTCCACCACTCGAAACTGTCGATCCCGTTTCCTCAGTGTGATATCGATAGCCCCAATGCCCTTCGATGCTTAATCGACTACGCCCTACGGCGAATCCGTCCACTCCAACACCTAGATCTGAGCGAATCTCAGAGTAGGGTCGGCCATTGGCTGATGTCGGAGCTGCGTTCAATGGGTACAGGGCGTACTGAGAAGCAGTGCGTACAGTTTCGAAAACGCGATCACCATCACGATCTTCGAGAATTTCAGTAGCCGTTGCCAGATCTGGAATCGCTACTCGACACGAATCTTCGATATCGAACATTCGAACATCTTCAAGCGCGTAGAAGTGGCGATTGCAGTAACGATCTACCGCTCTGCTAGCGGCATTCAAAGTCGACCACAGAACGCTATCGTTCGTGGTTCCAGCAATACCCATGCGTGCTTTCAGGTCGTCGATTCCGGCGTAGGTATTAGCGATGCTCTCGGGTGCTGTCGCTGTCATCTTCGGTCCTCCCAATGGACTCGTCATGACCGGCGACTGCTTCTGCCGGAATATTGTTCTCTGTAACTAATTTGAATTCGTCGAGTGCGGCGGCGTACATCGAATGAAGTTGCCGAGCATCGTTCAGCCTGGCAACCGCCTGATTCCCGCCGCCAACCAACGCTGCCTGTTGACGCGAATCCCACACAGCTTCGCTAATGGCCGGCTTCAGCCGTCGAACGTCATTAGCGATGGCGTGTACAGCCAGATTATTCAATTCATCGTCAGCTACTTCTTCATCGAAGAACTGACGAAGGTGTTCAGTAAAGTTCATCTCCGACTAACTCGCAATCGGATCGTTCGAAACGGGATTGGATGAATCGATCAACGACTGGCGGTAGTTGCGCACTACCGACTGAAATTGTCGCAAGCCCCACCGCTTCACATCGTCATTCGCAACTTCAGAAACATCTATTCCCTGATGATGAGCCAGCGCGGCTTTGAGCTCGTTTAACTGAGCTGTAGAAACTGTGTACGAAACTGTTGGCATAGCGCCTCCTAAATTCTTCCTGGTGCCGAAATTGCGGCTAGACGTTTATTTGCGGATTCGAGAGCGACAGTGAGCGAATTAACTCTCTCGACGAGGTTCAAATGTTTTTCGTTCTGCTGCCAGATAGCCCCTCCAAAAAGAGAGTTCAATCGCTGCTGAACAACAAAGTCGCCTTCCGACGAAAGCACTCCGACTCTCTTAAGATCATCTGCTTCAGCAACAACCTGCTCGTCCCACTTAGTCATAGCGATGCCCATGCCACCAGATGCTTCTTTCTGGAATGCTCGAACAAGGCCGATGTCATCTTCATCATCCAATGCCGACAACGTCGTGTTGGCGATGTGCACATCTCCGTTGCCCTTGAGCAGCAGACGAGTATCGCCGTTGTTGTTCCACGTGAACATGTTTGCGGCAGCAGCCATGTCGGTAGCGCCAGTACCACTCTTCAAACGAGCTGAATAAATGAACGCTCCAAGCGAGGTCGATGTATCAGTCGTAACCTCGTTAGTTACAATTCCAATAGCCGAAACGGCATATGTATCTTCAGTTAGGGATATCGATTCAAGCCCCCCGGAATCAGCCACAACTTTTCGTTCTAAATGGAACGTGTCAGTTTCGGCAAACGCAGTCACTCCATGGGCGATATCGCTCGATTTGTAATCAAGGACCTCGTTGTCGAAACCGCCCTGATTAATCGTGATCCCGCGAGACATGTTCGCATTGACAGTCTCACCGATGTACATGCCACCTAGTCGATCAATCCGCATACGCTCAGTAGCATTTGCTCCGCCATCCGAAGTGGTTGAGAAGATCAAGGCAGTAGGCATATCGGCAGTACCAGGAGTACCGTCGACCTTAGCCGCAATTCTCGCAGCTTCGATATTGCGGTTGGCACCGTTACCGTCATCACCCCACCACACAAACTCTCCCAGCGTGTCTCCATCTTGAACCAACGTCCCGGCAGCCGGTGTTGCGCCAATTGCGGAACCTCTACCCTTGTAAAAATAAATACGTGGTCCGGCCGAACTATCGCTCCACCTTGCAATCGTCGCAGTTGAATCTGCAGAGCCGTTCCCAAGCATTTGAAATTCTTCGAGAGTGCCGTTGATCGCCACCTGTGAAGAATTCCCAACAACAAGCCCATTGCCGTCCCGAATTGCGAGACCATCGGAACCAATCTCAACCTTGGGAGTTCCGTTATTGGAAAAGCTAAGCAATTCGCTCACGCTATCGAATTCGATTCCGCCGTTCGGCGAGTAGCCAAACTTCAATATCGAATCAGACGGAACGAATCGAGAGCTTTGGTTCAATATCGCTTTCGAATTGATCAAGCCGCAACTCCCGCGAAGTCCACTCCATCGCTAGCTGTATCAGCATCTACAAAGAACCTCCGAAGATCGATCGTCTCTCTAAAAGAAAGATTCAACTCGTCTCCGGGCTCAAGTCGATACCCATTCGAGCTATCGACGGAACTATCGCCAACGTAAACGGCGCCAGTGTTATCGGCACGTGCACGAAAGCTAACTGCCGATACAGCGTTACCAGACGTCGCAACTGCCACAGCTGTTCCCGGCGTTACAACCGTTGTCGATCCAATTGGCATACTCACTTACGACCTACCCTTGCATTCGATTCCAAAATCGTCACTTCAACTCCGTCTCCAGCAAACTCGCCGTCTACAAAAACTTTTGTCAGATCTACACGCGGGTATCCACGCATACCTAGTGCCCGCCCCGGACCCAGTCCCGGATCGCTCCGAGTTACTTCCGAATCGCCAACGAACACCTGTCCTTGATTGCTCGCACACGCACGCACTACAACGTTTCGAGGATGAAACGCCTGGCGAGAAATCTTCGACCTCTCACCAGGAGCATCCACACGCCGCGTAAACGAAACTACTTTCGTTGTCATAATTTTTCTTAAGCTCCCAACGCCGCAGGCGTCTAAGTCCTCCCTCCCTTAACGGGAGGGAGCTAGAGGGTGGGTTCAATCGGGAATTGCACTAATCAAGCGCACCCGTAGGTAACCGCCTATGTGTACTCGACTACAACCAAGATCTCGGCTGAAGTCAGATCAGTCGCAACTCCAGTCTCAGTCACCTGAAGTTCGATCACATCGCCATCATCAACGACAGCGTTCTGGTCAGGATCGAGCGTGTAAGCAACATCGGCAGTGATCGCCGTGCCACCAGTAGATTCAGTCGTCTTCGCACTCGCCAGAAGAGCCTCCGCCTGAGTCAAGTTCTGCACCTGAAAGGCGTAGTAATTCGTATCGCTCGCAGCAACACCAGTGTCAGAAACAATCTGAACCTGATCGATATTGCAGTCGTACGGAGCAACGAAAACATATCGCTGGTCACTGCCATCCCAGCCGGCAAGATTCAGCACACTCGTCTTCCTTAGAGCACGCTCTGCAATCTCTGCCACAGGATCAGTAATCGTCTTGTTATCGGGCATATTAAAAAAGTCCTCGAATCGTTGGCGTTTTCAGTTCGAAAACGCATAAATAGAAATTGAAAAATGAATCGGGTGCGGTGTGTCCTCGCACCCGGTTTCAGTCAGCTAAACGCTCTATACGACGCCAGTCACGTTGTACTGCAGAGCAGTGTGCGTAGCTGAAGCACGAGCACCAGTGCGCTCGCTAAGAGCGATTCGCATGCTCACAACCATCACGTTTTGACGCTTCTGAATGTCACGCTCAGTCTCAATCGAAAGCTCTCGCCTAAAGCCCACACGCCACTGGCTGCGGTTCGTTGCAAGAATTCGACCCGTCGTGCCGGTCGCACCATCGGTCACCTTGCCGTCAGTGTCAGCAAGTCGCATCTGTTCAGAAACGATCAACGGATGACCGTAAACAACACCAAGTTGGCCAGTCAGAATCGTTGCAGCAGGACCGAGCTTGTCGACCGTCTCGACCTCATCCAAAGCCAAACTCGATAGGTAGGTGTTCACATCAGTAATGAACACAGATTCGTTGTTGCGAACGCCGTACTTACCAAGCATTTTCAGCGCCTGGTTGTACGAAGCAGCGGTGACAGAACCGTTCAGGTTGTTCGCCTGAGAAGTGTTATCAACCAACGGCAAGTGCAGCAGACCATCGAACCCAACAAGCCAGTGCGCCTTGCCTGGAGTTGTGCTCGTGATAGTCGCGCCATCAGAGTTAATTCCGTTCGTGGCTGAAGTATCACCGTTCAGCAGAACATCATCGATAACTTCTGCTGCGTTTCGCACCAGAGTCCGACGAACCTCAGGAAGCATCGCAATTACAGCGTCTTCCTCCAACGAAAGCGACCAAGGAACCTCAGCTACCAGCTCATGAGCTGTGAGCGTCTGCTTACCAGTTGTAAGTGCAGTTGATTTCGCCGAAACGTTCTCCGAACCCGGGTACCAGTTCACATCACCAAGCTGGAGCGGAATATCGAACGGAGTAGTCGGCATGCTGATCCTGCTGAACAGCGATGCAACCATCGTTTCGAGGTTCACATCGTTCCAAAGCTGCGAGGCTTCGGAAGTGGCAACAAGCTCATCACCACCAGCAGCGGTAACCGAGTCCATAGCAGCCTTAATTCGACCCGCCCAACGTTCCGATCCAGTCGAAGCACTGAACGCATGCGATGCTTTGTGCAAGCTACGAACAATCGCCATGTCGAGCGCATCACAGCCAACGTACGGCCCGGCTTCGACCCGACGTGCGTGACTGTCGGAGCCAACGAGCAAATCATTGCGACGGGTCTCTTTTGACGATTCAACCAGCGATTCCACCGCTGAGCTAAGCCGATCAGTTTCGTCCTTTACTCGACCTTCACCACGCTCTTTTACGAACGCTGAAATATCGGCAAGCTCTTTTTTCACAGCTTCAAGTTCTTGAAGTGACATAAGTTAGAAAATTCTCCTATTTAGATCGGGCAGCAATCGACTGCCAAATCTCAGTGAGTTGTCTGAAAAGCGGGAGAAGTTCTCGCTGTTCGCTATCGTTACTTTTGCGAGCTTCTGAATCAGCGGCCAAAGCGTTCGGATGCATCGGAACAGGCGCAGCGCTTATCTCGAGAAGTTCCTGGCGTTCGAAAACCGTCCCTCGCTTCGTTGCATTACCTCTTTGGGCAACCTTCAAAGCACGGAACCCCACCGAAACTCCTCGTAGAAATCCACCCTCAAACAGTTTCTGAACCTGCTGAGCAAACTCGGTTTGGGCGAACTCGATAGTCGCAAACAACGACCCGTTCTCCACCCAGATATCGATACTCTTGCCAATCGGCAGAAGATCGTGCCTGTGCGCCCAAAGCACCACCGGGTTTTGCTTGTAGTTTCCAAGCTCCCACCCTTCGGCCTTGATCACATCACCCGCACGGTCTTCACTCTCGATCGACGCTCGAAAAGTGATCGACTTACCGTCGTCAGACGAAACGCTCTCCGCCTTACCTGCACCTGCCTGTTTAACCGAACGATCACTCTCGACAACCGCAGTCACGCCAAACCACCGAGTGACAACCGATCCTGCCTCAGCAGTTTCGAAATCCTCATCTGTATAAACAATCGAACTATTGACCACTTCCACCTACTTACGAATTCAGCACCGACAAAAGCACTTATTAATGAATAAAAAAAAGACCCAGATGCACGCGAAATAAATCGCGAACAAAACTGGGTCAGTCCCTGTTGTACTTCGTTGATGAGTGGCTTTCAAGCCTCGTTGTCATTCCGAATTCATTTTCGGGATCTATCAACCAATAGCTTCATCACTCACTCATGTAATTAGCACATATGTTCTAATACGTAAGTTATATGCCATCCCGAAATCGGTCAACAATCCGTGTCACATCTCAATTACATATACCTCACGTAAAACGAACCACAGGCTCGATATACTCATCCCCTCGTTAATCACCGACTGGAGTCGTAATTGAGTTCTCGCCCTAATATTCTGTACATCATGTCGGACGATCACGCCGCCCACGCTATCTCTGCGTACGGCAGCAAGATCAACAAAACTCCCAACATCGATCGATTGGCTGAAGAGGGCGTTCGACTCGATAACGCCTTCTGCACAAACGCACTCTGCACACCAAGTAGAGCTTCGATTCTCACTGGCCAGTACAGCCACGTGAACGAGGTCAAAACCCTCGATGATGAAATCGACAGCTCACGCCCTATTCAGTCGCAGAAGCTGATGAAGGAAGCCGGGTACGAAACCGCCATCATCGGTAAATGGCACCTCGGTAACAACGAAGCCAGCAATCCACAAGGCTTTGACTACTGGAACATCCTTCCCGGTCAGGGCGATTACTACGACCCACTGATGATCGAGAACGGCGTCGAGAAACAGCTTGAAGGCTACGTAACCGATCTCATCACCGATATCGCAGTCGACTGGCTCGATTCACGTGACAACGACACCGAAGATCCTTTCTTCCTGATGGTCCACCACAAGGCTCCTCATTCTTCTTGGATTCCTGCCAAGCGACACGAGAATCTCGGAGTTGAAGGCGAATTCCCAGAGCCTGAAACGCTTATGGACGACTACGAGACCCGATCAGAAGCCGTAAAAATGACTTCAATCCGGATCGAAGACACCCGCAAGCCCAATTTGAAATTCGACCCGCCAGAGGGAATTACCAAAGACGAAAAACGAAAATGGGCGTACCAGCGGTACATCACCGACTACACGCGAACTATCGCAGCAGTCGACGATAGCGTAGGCACGTTGCTCGATTACCTCGATGCAAACGGCCTCGCAGAAAACACGCTTGTCGTTTACACGTCCGACCAAGGAATGTTTTTGGGCGATCACGGTTGGCACGACAAGCGGTACATGTACGAAGAATCGTTGCAGATGCCGTTCTTGGCACGCTTGCCAGGTGAAATCGAGGCAGGATCGGTTTCGACCGACATGCTGCTCAACGTCGATTTCGCTCCCATGTTCTTGGACTTTGGCGGTGTTGAAGCACCTGAAGAAATGCAAGGTACGTCGGGTCGAAAAGTTCTCAGCAACAATGTGCCAGATGACTGGCAAACCAGCATGTATTACCGCTACTGGATGAACACCCTCGGGCACAAAGTGATCCCAAACTACGGTGTGCGAAACGAACGCTACAAGTTGATTTACTACTACGGCGTGACACCTGAAGATACCGGCGACCCGAGCATCACAATCGAAGCTGAGTGGGAACTCTACGATCTCGAACAAGATCCTCGTGAAATGAACAACGTCTACGGCTCACCCGATTACGTGAAGGTTCAGGCGACTATGCTCGCCGAGCTCGATCGACTACAGGCAAAAGCCGAAGACGGCGCTCGTCACTAAAGCGTTTCTGCGAGATAAATGAAAAACCGCCGAGTATCGGATCTAACAATTAGATATTCGGCGGTTTTTCGCGTTTAGTCCGCCAAAATCTCTCTGGCTGTCTCAAGAGATCGCTCCGCCTCAACAGCGTTCGTCTCAGAAATCCCAGAAAGAATGATTAACGCCTTCCAAAGCGTCCATCCACGTCCACGTTCCCAAGTAGCGTCATCGAGATCGAGTGTGTCTCTAAAGACCGCTCGACTCCCAGCATCGAACATGGTCCACGCAATCGCCAGATCACATGCAGGGTCGCCAACAGCCATACCGCCCCAGTCGATCACCGCTGCCAGTTCGCCATCCCTCACAAGTAAATTTCCTGAACTAACATCACCGTGAATCCAAACACCGGTTTCATGCCAGCTCGATGCCAAAGCCGTACCCCAAACACGACTCAACACTGCCGCATCCAGATCGAATTTACCGTCGAGCATCCCAATAGCTTCACGGGTTTCAGCGTCGTACACCGAAAGATCACCACCACGATAGAAATTTCCAACTCCAGGAATGGGGGCACCCGAAGTTCCGATCCCCCGTAGGTCTCGGAGAAACTCGCCCAGCGACAACGCGAACAAAGGCATATCTCCGATTCGATCCGAAGTCGCCACCTCACCTTCGATCCATCCGTAAACCGACCACAGCCACGGATAATCATCAGAAGGCTTACCCATCGCAAGAGGTATGGGAATCGGCAATCTCAACCCAGCGGCGATAATCGGCAACCAACGATGCTCTTTCTCAACCTGCGCCACATAGCGTTCGGCGCTCGGAAGTCGAATCGATTTATCGTCGCCTAATCGGAACGTTCGATTGTCCCAGCCGTTAGGAACAACCTCGCGCACAGGTAAGCCAGACCACTGTGGAAACTGATCGGCGATAAGACCTCTAACAAGGTCGGTATTTATATTCAAACTAGACAATATTTCCGAATCGTACCTGCAAACCTAGCGATAAGAAAATCATCTTTCATCCAGTTCAACCCTGTGCCAAATACTGGTGAATCCGCACCCAATGTGAAATTCTTCACAAGTTAATCACAACAGTATGTGATTGTTTTCACAAGTGCCTCATAGTCGAAAGGTATTCTCATTTACATGATCACTGCTGAGTAAGGAAACACACCTGATTCAGCCGTACCGGAAAACAAAAAGCAGGATTTCTGCAGGCACAACCGGCATCGAAAGTGATCATCGCCGCAAGGCACAAAGATTGTGAGGACAGTCATGGCACAGACAACTCGATTCAATTTCATCTCGCTAGCAGGTTTAATCCTGGTTATTGGCGGAATCATCGGAATTAGCATGGGTGGTTACCTATACCTAAAAGCCGATGCAGGCCTCGATTCACTGGAAGCAGTTTACGGAACTCAAGGTCGATACATGACCTATGACGATGAAGGTAACTTCACTGACCGTGGAACCGCCGAAGCCGGAGCGAGAATCCTGTCACTGCTTGAAGATGACTACCAATTCGCACTCAACTACGCCAACCTCGACCCAGAAGACACACTGGTCAACACACCAGATGAGTTGATGGTTCAGTTCGCAATCATCACCTATCACACCCTGCATGGAACGCAGACCGTGGTTCTTGATGAAGCAGTCGAATACCAGGGAGTCACATACGAAGCAGGCGCTCACGAAGTTGCTGTAGACGGAAAATACTACTCAGACTTCGACCGCAGGCACCCTCTTGAGGGACCAGCACGCACGATGGCTTGGAGCCCGTTGGCACTTAGCTTGAACGCACAGTTGATCGGTGGAGTGAACTCCGACCTTCAGGCCGGTATGGCTCACTTCCTCGCCTGGAGTGTATTTGCGGGATTCGGTTTCATGTTCGTGGTAGCAGGTGCATTCGCCATCGTAGGCGGAATCCAGCTCAACCGTCGACAGGAAGTCGAAGAAGAGGCAATCGAACGAATGGCAGCAGCTATTCCTACAACGCCTCTAGTAGCCCCAAGTGGTGCTGCTGAGTAGCACCGCAAAGTGTGCCCGGAGTCGGATCCCAACTAGTCAGTAAACGTTTGGATCCGATTCTGGCGACATAGAGAAATAGAAAAGCCCGATGCAACAGCACCGGGCTTTTTGATTTAACGAAGAGGAGGAGCGATGACACCACAACTTTTAGCTGTCGATGATATGTCGCAAACTTTAAGTCCCTTCTCCTTGGGGAGAAGGAATCACACGGCCTACTCGCCCTTCTCGGCCTTCCACTTCCTGAACCGTTCCTTCGTCTCGCCTGAAATCGGATAGTACTTGCCCGGTGAAGCCTGCTCCTCATCGATCAAACCGATAACGAACTCCTCAGCCTCTTCCTGCTCTTCGATCCAATCGATCACCTCTTCAGCACGATCAGCAGGCACCACAACAACGCCGTCATCATCACCAACAATCACGTCACCCGGCATCACAAGCACGCCACCAACGTTAATAGGCCGACCTTCTTCAAACGACTCCAAGAACGGCAAGTTACCCGCTGGCGATCGATTCTTTGCAAACACCGCCAAGTCGTACTCATCAGAAACCATCTGCAAATCGCGAATAGCCCCGTCAGTAACCAACCCTTGAGCCTTCTTGTGCCACAGCATCCGAGTTTTCATATTGCCCAAAATGCACGAATACTCATCGAACGTGTGCGCTTCCGTGACGAGAACATCGTTGGGTCCGCACTTGCCCATCGCCAAATATTCAGGCGAATCTCCACCCTTACGAGTCTGAGCAAGCAAGTCAGGACGTGCCGGCACGAACCGCAACGTCTGCGCACGCCCAACCAACGTCTTACCCGGCGTGTACGCCTTCACACCCCGCATCAAACACAGCTGGTAGTTCGCCGAAGCGAACCACTCCTGCCCATCCGGCGGAGCCAACCTCCACACTGCACTGTAAGCAGTGGCAGAAGTTACCTTCCTGAATCGATCCAGTATTTCGTCAGATACGTGAGTAGGCATTTTTGTTGATTGTCCGGTTATCTAGCAATGAGCGGATTAGCGATGCAAAAGTATATGCGTGCCCTCGCCGCGGGTCTGTATTCATTCGAATCCTGCTACGATTCGCCGGTCGAAAAATAACATTTACGAAAGCCCCGCATGCCGCAACCCATACCTGCAACCGACCCTCGATTCTCTTGGTCAGGAGTTATCTCCACCGAAGTAAATCAAGGAACCGTAATGCCTTGGCGAATCAATCACCAAGAAAAAGCTCTCTTCGCTGAAGAACTCGCAATGCGGGCAGCCATGCCCGCCGGTGTGCGGCTCTCGTTTCGCAGTAACACAACATCGATAAACGGACAGTGCAATGCTTTCGAAGAACGCAGCAAAATTGATTTGGTTGTAAACGGAAAACTTATCGATTCCGCCGATACGGCCGATCTAACATCGTTCAGCTTCGACAATCTAGGATCGGAAATGAAAGACATCGAACTATGGATGCCGCAGTTCGGTGAAATCAAACTCAACAGTCTCACGTTCGACGACGATGCGGAAACCCTGGAAGCTACCAAGCACACCGCCAAAAAGTGGATCACCTACGGCAGCTCAATCACCCACTGCCGCACTGCCGATTCGCCAACTAAAACCTGGCCAGCAATCGTCGCTCGCACACGCGGCTACGATCTCACATGCCTCGGATTCGGCGGGCAATGTCATCTCGACCCCATGATGGCTCGCCAGATTCGTGACCAAGAAGCCGATCTCATCTCGCTCTGCCTAGGCATCAATGTCTACGGTGGCACCCTAAATCAGCGCACGTTCTATGCCGGCATTCTGGGATTCGTTCAAATCGTTCGAGAAAAACACCCCACAACACCAATAGTGCTCATGTCACCGATCTACGCCGTCGATTGGGAGACCGAACTCAACGCCGTAGGTTTCTCTGTGCGTCATCTAAGAGACGAAGTAAAACGGGCGTACGACACTCTAAAAGCACACGGCGACGAAAACATCAGCTACATCAACGGCTTAGATATCTTCGGCAGCGATAATGCCCACCTGCTCCCAGACGATCTCCACCCAAACAACGAAGGCTACGGAATCATGGCCGACAATCTCTTAGGACTGCTGCCAAAGGTTTAGCGCAAACCGCGACTGCTAGTCGTCGTGCGGGTGATCGATGTTGTTGATGCTGCGCCAAATACGCCACTGCTTCATCACATCGCGCTTGTACAAATTGATGTACTTGCCCCGCATCGTGATCGCCTCGCCGCCCATCTTGGGGGCCATGGCGTAGTTGAAAGCGCCACGTACGTAAACGATATCTTCAAGCATCTCGACTTCAGCAACAATCGACTTAATGCTCGCCTTGATCGAACGGAAAAATTCACGCTGGTGAGCAACAATCGCCTCACGACCATTTACGGCAGGGCGATCAGGAAGCATCAGCATCGCATCATCGGCAAACAGATCGTCGATCTCATCTACATCAGAAGCATTAATAGCCGCGGCGTACCGCTCTTCTGATTCAAGAACTGCTGCGCGATCGTCCGACATCGTGACCTCTCTTGAACCAAAGCCGCTAAAGCAACCCAACTCGAATGTTTCTCGAAACTAATGCCTAATTAATATCAGCGAAGCCAACACCAGTTAACCGTGTAACCCACAACGTCACACCGCCACACACGCAAACCTAATCGCCCGCAGCAGCCGAACCATCCGACGATCCCGAATCCGCCGTCACACCCGATCCATCACCCAATAGCGTCCTTCTGAACGTCTTATCCATCTGAGCATGAATCTTCATAGCAAGCGTCGCAGTTGAAGCAACACTCAGTGCCATCACGAGAGCCGAAACCGGAGAAGTCAGATCGCCAACCGGCATCATCTGCAGCAGCTGCGTAACGGTCCACACACCGGCTGCCAGCATAAACAGCGAAACAACTCCCACACTAATCACATCAGCAGCCTCGAGCCGAGCCGTCATCTTGAAACGAATAAACGCTCGCCTCGCAAACACAATTCCCAAATCCGACAATATCCGCCACAGAACAATTCCCGCCGGCACCGCCAACGTGACTACCGCAGCAAGAACAATCACCCCAACTAATTCGGTAGAAATTCCGAGATCACGCGCAATACTCGTGCCGGCATTAGAAATAAGCACACCGGCAACGATCACAAGCCCAATAATTCCGAAACTGACGGCTGCCGATCGAACCCCGCGAACAAAATTATGAGGAGCCGGTTTCGCAGGAGCCATAGAGCGTCTTGCAGTCGCAATGGTCGATGACAACAGCGCGGCTTCGGTCTTCACGCGTTCAGGCAATAGCCAAGCAACCACCGCCCCAATGCGCCTTGGAGAATTGAATACCAACGGGTAAATAAATGATGACAACACCGTGCTGATTGTCACGACAGGGTAGAGCTGCGATCCGACAGCTGCGTGTTCACTTCCCGAACGTGCAATAGCCAGCGAGAACTCACCAGGCTGCGGCATCGATGCGCCAACTTTTAGCGATGTTTCACCGTCGTGACCAGTTAGGAACGTGCCCACGGTTGCAGCAAGAATCTTTCCAGCAACCAGCACGCCAGTCACTATCAAAGCGGTGCCGAAGAACTCTGGCACGTCGCCCATATTCACCAACATGCCAATTGACACGAAAAATAGTGCGGCAAACAAATCCCGAACCGGCGCTATTAGTCGGGTGATCTGGTCACGATGACGCGTATCACCAAGCACCGTCCCAATCAGGAAAGCACCAGCCCCTGCCGAAAGACCCATCTCACGAGCCAAAAGCCCCACGCCAAAGCACATGCCAAGACTTCCAATTAGCAGCGTTTCGCGTGATTTCAAATAGTCCAGCAAATCCATAAGTCGCGGCGCAAGCAACGTGCCGAACACGAGTGCACCAACGGCGAATACGGCCATCTTGATAACGATTGGCCAAACCTGAACTGCACCGCCATCTTCCTGATTCGCATAACCAGCGAAAACGGCAAGCAGCACCACGGCAACGAAATCTTCGACCACCAACACACCCACAACCAGCTGCCCACGAAGCGACATTAACTGGCCGTTCTCACGAAGTATCCCAACCAACACGGCTGAACTAGAAAATGCGAGTGCGGCGCCCAGATAAATCGATGTGGTGGTAGTCCAGCCGAGCGCTCTTCCCAAGAAATACCCGAGCGATATCATCGTGGCGATCTCGACAGCACCGATCAGCACAACGCGGAATCCGACCTTGCGAATTCGCTCCCAGCCGAACTCAACGCCAATCGCGAACAGCAACACAACTAATCCAACTTCGGCGACCAACGAAACAGTATCGGTGTCGGAAACGAATCGACCTTGAAGTGCGAACGGGCCCACGAGCATGCCCGCGACTAAGTAGCCGAGTATCGGGGGTTGCCGAATTAGCCGGAAAAGAATCAAGGCCGCGGCTGCAGCGACCATGATCAACGCAAAATCTCTTACAAAATCTCCTGAGTGCACAATTTCATACTAGAAAAAACACCCTCTATATTTCGCCGATTCTGAGAACGGATTACGAGTAAATCGCAATCCAAAACCTTCTCTCCCGATCAGGGAGAGAACTGAACACCTCCAACACCGTCATCCTGAGCCATGTCCTGAGCTCCGTCGAAGGGTCGATTCAGGATTTCATTGCAGCACGGAGTAGCTGCGCTCACCAACTGAGCTAACCACCATCTACCCACCCTTCACCGCAGCACCCCACTCCTCCGCCTCAAGACCGTGCCTTGCACGCACTTCGTTCGGCGTCATAACTCCCGCATTCACCAAACTCACCTCGCGAGCAACCTGCGAATCTTCGGAATCGTTCAACGCCTCAACCTCTGAAATATCGAACTTGAACCGATACTCTCTAGTCGACAAACCAAACGCCGGAACCAAACTACGATTCAAACAATCCTCAATCAGCTTCAACTCCGGAACAATCGTGTTGCGCCACAAGAACCGCTCAAACGTGCTCACGTTCGAAAGCGTGGCATTCTCCAATTCGCCCAAGAACACGGTCGGCACCCCGAACGAACGTGAAACCTCTTCGACAGACCACTCAAGTGCCTTCGAAAACTCCATATCCCGTTGACTCAATCCGAGCCGCTTAGCGTCCATTCCTCGACCCAACAGAATCGGACGATGTGACTTCGAAGAACCTTTGAACCGGGAATCCCATCGAGAGTAAAACGCCGAGACTTCTTCGTCGGTGGGCGACTCGTCAGAAGTAATCGCCAAATCTCCGGGCGTTGCCGAATTCGCAAAGAAATTCCTGCTAAACCGTTGAGCCTCAAAACCCATATCGACCGACAATCGAGCAGGTGCCACAGCCGACAATCCAGCAAACTCCTCAAGCGGGTTGTACTGCCTGAACCACACCATCTCTTCAGGCAAGTACGCAGCCCGCTCACCCGCATGTTCGTACACAAACCCACGCACATATTTCTTAACGTCAGGAATCACTCGCATACGATCAGGGCGCAGCGGCCACAGCTCGCTCACGGCTCCCGATTCGTCCTTCTCAATCCCAAGAAAAGCACTACCCCAAAGCAATAGATTCGATTCAATAGCTCGAACCAATTCAGCTCGACTCCATGAACCGTTCGGCCGGTCGATCAAGCGTTGCAAGGGGTGAGCAAAATCCACCTGGTGCCACACCTGCTCACCTTCCGATTCAGCCAACTTCTCGACTCGAAGCTCCGGACGTCCCACTGCATCAGCACGAGTGCGCACCGCAGCATAAACGGCAGAAGAAGTGGCGTAGTAATCGCCATACTTCGCCGAAGCCCACTCCCCACCAATACCATCGACAGCATCAAGTCGATCAACGGTCACCCGGGTCGACCTATTCGCCTTTTCAGCACCGCCAAACCGAGCGCCAACTACACGGCCGAGCCCTGCCTTAATTCCCGCAGTTCCAAAAAATCCGAAGTTCATTCCGAGTCCCTAATTTCCAACTGGTCTTCTTGTCTATCTAAATCTCCGTCTTCTGGACCTGCCCAGATCTTGAACTCGCGAGTCGCCGATTTTGCGAACGCAAGCATCACTGCATCAGCAAGATCAGGACTTCGCTCGCCTCTCGAACGAAGCTCATCCTTGCCCTCAATACGCATCTGCCCACTGCTACTAAACGAATACTTCACCGACGCCAATTGTGAGATCAAATCCGAATTGTTCGGAATCCAAATACGATATTCCGCAAATCGCTCTCGCAAGCCGTCGTACAATTCCGCTCTCAGATTCACAAACTGCTCTGACCTACTCGCACGTCGAGCAACATTCACGCCAATAACGTTCTTGATTTCTAACTCATTTAGTCGATCAACAACCCCGGCGCCAATCCCTATTTCATCAACACGAATCGCCTGAGGTGAATACTCCCGAGCCATGTTCGCCACACGCCCGGCAGTGCTCATCGTGTCCTGACGCCCAAACGACTCCAAAGAAATTATTTGCCCGCCCCGGCGAACACATATTGCAGTCTTGTCGCTCCCGAAACGCGCCACGTCGACACCCAGCTCAATGACCTGATCTCGCTGATCTTTTGAAGGCTCTGAATTTGCTGCAAGCTCCACCAGTTTCAGAGGAATAAGCGTGTCCTCCGACTCACTCGGGAATTCACCCATCACCCTCACCTGGTACAGATAACTGTCTTTGCCCCAGTTTTGTTCGGCATCAGCAACCCACTGCGGCGTTACCAGCGACGGCAACACCACGTCGTTCTTTGTCAGATTCGGCGTGTCGAATGCCGAGATGTGGATCGTTTTCCACAACCCTCTACGCTTGTGAAATGCTTCGTAAAAGGTGCCTTTGAGCGATGTGGGATTCCCTAAGAGGAGAACTTTCGCTCCCGCCGACGTCATCGATCCTTCTATCGCCTCGAAAATGCCCTCTCGGACACCTGAAGCCTCGTCGACGACGAACAGAATATGACCTTCGTGGAATCCCTGAAACCGCTCTGGCGTATCAGTCGATAACCCTTGAGCATAATGCTTGTCACCAAGCTCAAGTGATGTCCGAAGTAACTTTCCGCCAACAGCATCGGCATTAGCGTGATACGCCCTGCGAATCTCTCTCCAAAGGATGTTTCTCACCTGATGAGCAGTCGGTGCTGTCGTGATCACAATCGCATCTGGATGGCACATCAACCACCACAAAACTACGTGGGCGGCGATATAAGTTTTGCCCGACCCGTTGCAAGAACGCACCGCGACGCGTACGTGATCACGAATAGCCTCCAGAATCTCTGTCTGCTTCGACCACGGACTCGCCCCCAGTGTTTCGGAAGTGAACTTAACGGGGTCATTCGCCCATCGCTCACGAACCGAATCTGAATACTGAGGAGCGTCTACGTCGTTTGATGCTCGGGAATTATGCTCAAATGAACCATCCCGCACTAATCGTCGCGTGGACTAAAAATGTGACCGCATGTCCGACACCGAAAGCACGTGTTGGCCATCGGATCTGCCTTCTCTAGTCGAACCGGAGCATCGTTTGCGCACCTCGGGCACGTTGAACCCTGCTCGCTAGTTTCATCACTAAGCGAACTCCCAATCCCATCCACCGTAATCACCTTGGTCTGCACTTCCATGAACATCACTTTCTCTGCTTATTAGAACATTTGTTCTAATAAGCTATGCGCATATAGCAACACAGTCAAGAGTTAAGTGACACAGATTCCCAATAATTGATGAAAACACCACCCAATCCAGCCAGCAAAACCCCAACGCTCACATCGGTCCCCCTTCCTTCGGGAATGGGATAGGGGATGGGTAGATTGCAGCTGTACCCGAATGCACACATCGGTCCTCCCTTCTTCGGGAGGGAGTTAGAGGGAGGGTAGATTGCGACGCGAGCCGAGTGATCCGATCACGAGCGCGACTAAAGCCAAACTGCTGCTAGCTATACCCGAACCCCCACATCAGTCCACCTTCCTTCGGGAAGGGGCTAGGGGATGGGTAGATTGCAGCTCGGAGCCGAGTCATTCGATGACGAGCGCGACTAAATCACGCCACACGCGCAAAGGCAGTAATGCGAGAACGCGTCGGGGGCTGGTCCGGCTGCGTTCCCTCGTGCATTACCGCCCTGCACAAAGGTTCTCACCACCCGCATGTAGCTGGTGTGAAGGCAGCCGAATAGCCATGATGAAGCCATGAAGAGACCGTTCAACACAGCCACTTCGCTGTGCGTTTTACGCGATATTTAACTGGTTAACACGTCAACGATCTTTGACCAGCAACTACGCCATTTACACCAACTCAACCGATATGATTCGCACATTATTTTCACTAGCCCCTGATCAACACCAACAAAGGAATCAACAATGAAAGTTCTCGTCACCGGCTCATCAGGCCTCATCGGCTCGATGTTAATCAACGCTATGTCCGACTCCTTTGAGATTTCAGCGCTCGACGCACGTGACTCAGAACACGCTCCCGACGTACCTACCCTCATCGCCGATGGTTCCGACTACGACTCCATGTCCAAAGCCTTCGAAGGTGTTGATGCTGTAGTTCACCTAGCAGCCAACGCCCCAGTCGAAACCCCTTGGCCAGACGTTCTCAAAAACAATATTTCGAACACCCACAACGTTTACGAGGCTGCCCGTCAGAATGGCGTAAAACGAGTTGTATTTGCCAGCTCAAACCATGCTGTTGGTAATTTTGAAATGGACGAGCCATACAGCCGAATTCGAATGGGAGATTACGAAGGACTAACACCCGGCGGCTTCACCAGAATCGATCACACGGTGCCGATTCGACCCGACTCCGACTACGGTGTCAGCAAGGCATTCGGAGAAGCTACGGGCGCCTACTATCACGAACACTTCGGACTCGAAGTCGCCTGCCTACGCATCGGAACGGTAAACCCTGCGAACAGTCCCGAAGGCAACATTCGGATGCTAGCAACATGGCTCAGCCACCGTGATCTCACTCAACTAGTGACACAGTGCCTCACCCAGCCGCTCGGGTTCGAAATTTTCTACGGAGTTTCCGACAACACGTGGCGATTCTGGGACACCGATCACGCAAAAAAGACAATCGGATACGCACCACAAGACAACGCCGAAGACTGGCGATAGTCCCAACCGTTAAAACGACCTATTGCGAGAAAGAACCCGAGAGCCTAGTCGTTACTAGAACTTTCGGTGTTCTTGTCTCGACCGTCGATCACCGGACCATCGTTGTTTATGCGACGCTCTTGAGGCTGGTTTCCATCGATGACCGGGCCATCGGTATTGACTCGACCACGCTCAGGTGAACCTCCGCGATCGTTTCGACCTCGGCCACGTGAATCGCCACCTCTGTCATCACGACGTGGACCTCGAGAGTATCCACCGCCTCCGCCACGGTCGTCTCTGCGTGGGCCGCGAGAATATCCGCCACCACCGCCACGAGAATCGCCGCCTCTATCGTCACGACGTGGGCCACGGGAGTATCCTCCGCCGCCGCCACCACGATCATCACGACGTCCACCGCCGCCTGAATATCCGCCACGATCGCCTCGATCGTCACGCCTTGGGCCACGATCATCTCTGCCCCGAGAATCACGATCGTCACGACGAGGGCCACGGTCGTCATATCTCGAACGGTTATCCCGCGGGGCGCCTCTAGAATCACGAGAATCGCGACCACGATAGTCACCGATTGATCCTCGATCGTCACGAGAATCCCGCGAGTCACCAGAATCTTCACGACGGTCATCACGACGCTTCGGCCGACCACCGTCATACGGAATTTCGCTGCGGTAACGCCCTGAAGGTGCACCACGATTTCCGAAGTTAGATTTTGGCGACTCGCCTCTATCTACAATTCGAGTTCGAGAAGTGGTCTGACGATGATCAGAACGGCCTTCTTCTTCCTCATCATCATCATCTGACTGACGAGGACGTCGACTTCGTAGTTCCTCAAGAGCATCCAGACCAGCCTCGGTACCCATAGTTCGGCCAATGCCCGTATACCGTGCGTAACCCTGGTTCACCAACTGAGCCATCTTTGCTCGTGCAGTCGCCGGATCAATATTCCGGAACCACCGAGCGATCATCAAATAACAAAGCTCAAGCGGAGTCAGACTCTCTTCAGTACCTACGAGAACATAAAGAACTCGGTCACCCGCACTTTTCAGCTCACGGAACGCAGGTGCCGACGGAATCATGCCCGTCAAATCCCAAGCGGCAATCACCCACTCCTTTTCCTCGTCGGAAAGGCGCGACCACGCACGCTGGCGCTTCGCCTCAAGATCAGTTGACTGACCAGGGCGATGCTCTATGGCTGAAAGATCGATGTTATGAATAATTTCGGGCATCGTTAAATGATGGACTCGATCTCATCGCACAACAAGCACAAATTGTTAACTCAACAAACACGAACACCAGCACTCGTCATCCTGAACTCGATTCAGGATCTCGAACCAGCACGAAGTAGCTGTTCGCAAATTCAGTTAGTCACTAAAATCATCCCGCAAGAACAATCTGTCCTCCCTCCCAGAGTGGGAGGGAGTTAGAGGGTGGGAGACTGCGACGCCAAGCCGAATCGTTCGACGACGAGCGCGACTAACGCCACACCAGCGGCCTCATCTTCGCAATCACATCAATAACTCACCTGCCGTAGAAAACGTGCCTAAAGGCACCCTGCTACCATCTCGGATGTGACTACATCAAATACCCAATACGCCCTCGCCGCCGACATCGGTGGCACCAACATCCGAGCAGCCCTAGTCGACTCCGAAGGTCGAATGACCGGTAGAGGATCGATCGACACACTCCCAGAACGCGGGATCGAAGACGCCAGCGACCGACTCGCCCGCCTCCTAAAAGCCGCCCGTGCCACCGCACCCAGCGGAGCCGAAATCGTCGGAGTAGGCGTTTCGACCGCCGGTCCCATCCGACCCGCAACCGGAACGTACAATCACCCACCAAACCTTCCCGGCTGGCACGATAAATCGATGAAATCGTCTTTGTCTGAAGCGATGAAACTCCCCGTTTGGGTCGGCCATGATGCAACCCTTGCAGCGCTTGCCGAAACAAGATTCGGCGATCACGTCGGAGCCGAAAACCTCATCTACGTCACCATCAGCACCGGCGTCGGTGGCGGCATCATCGCCAACAGCGAAATGGTCACAGGCTCAGCCGGAGGCGCAGGCGAAGTCGGCCACTTGGCAGTACGAACCGGCGCATATAAATGCAACGTAGGCTGCGACGGCTGTTTCGAAGGCAACGCCTCAGGCCCAGCAATCGCCAAAATCGCCCGTGACCGCTGGACAGGCGAAGGATCACTCGCAGACTTAGCCAATGGCGATCCAGAAAATATCACTTCTCGAATGGTTTTCGATGCAGCCGACGATGGCGACCCAGTCGCTCAAGGAGTCGTCGATCTTACGATTCAAAACGTCAGCATCGGACTTGGAATGCTAATCAACGTATTCAACCCCGAAGCACTCGTAATCGGTGGCGGAGTCGTTCAAGGACTCCAACGACACTGGGAGAAGCTCAAAGAAACCGTGATCGAAAAATCACTCCCCGGCTACGGAAAAACAACACCACTCACAGCCACCCGACTCGGCGATGACGTAAGCCTCCTAGGCGCGGCCCAACTAGCCTTCCGCCAAGCCCGACGTCAATAGCGTTCATCTCAAGTAAACCAATTTGCAATACGTTTCACCGCCATCCCGTCATCCTGAACTCGATTCAGGATCTCGAACCAGCACGAAGTAGCTGTCCACCCAGCCAATCACCGCCCTCAAAACACCGTCTTACAGAAAACCTCAACAATGAAAATCACCGACGTTCGAGCCTACGTAGTAGAACCCTTCACATGGGAATGGGCAGGCATAACCCGTCCACTCCGCTGGATGTTCCTCAGAATCGACACCGACGAAGGAATCACCGGTTGGGGTGAAGGAAGCTCGTTCCCACACCACGGATCTGAAATGGTCGGCCTTGGTGCACTCGCAGCCAAAGAACTGCTCATTGGCCAAGACCCAACCAATATCGAAGTCCTCTGGCAAAAAATGTTCCGACGGCACACCTCAGTCGGCGCAAGAGGCATCACCTCAGCAGTCGTAAGTGCTGTAGATATCGCTCTCTGGGACATCACTGGAAAAGCCGCTGGCAAACCGGTTTACGAACTACTCGGTGGCAAAATGCGTGACGATGTCGACATGTACGCCAACGGCTGGTTCGACAATTGCGTAACACCCGAGCAATACGCAGATGCCGCACGAAACGTAGTCCTACCCGCCGGCCACACCGCCTTAAAATTCGATCCATTCCCAGAGCACGAAGATGGTTTCCTCTCGGGCGGACTAACCGAAGAGGGCACAGAAAAAGCGTCAGATATCGTAAAAGCAGTGCGTGAAGTCGTGGGACGCAATCACGAAATTCTTATCGATGCCCACGGTCGTTTTAACGTGCCCACTGCCGTGCGACTTGGAAATCGACTTTTCGACGAATCCAACATCGGCTGGTTCGAAGAACCCGTACCCGCCGAAAGCAACGCTGCACTAGAGCTTGTTCGCCCTCAACTACGAGCACCTATCAGTGTCGGTGAACGACTCTTCACCCGTTTCGATTTCGTAGAAATATTCGAAAAACGACTAACCGATTACGTCATGCCCGACATCTGTCTGGCTGGCGGCATTTCTGAAATGCGAAAAATCGCCAACATGGCCGAGGCTTACCACCTGCCGTTCAGCCCACACAACGCCCAAGGCACCCTGCAAATCGTTTCAGGGGCGCAGCTGTGCATGACATTGCCGAACTTCTACCGACTCGAACATGCAATGACCCACATCTCCGGCTACAACCGCTTCCTAACCGAACCACTCAATTTCCACGATGGAAAACTAACCCTCTCCGACAAACCAGGACTCGGCGTCGAAATGGACGTAGAAGAAATCGAACGCTCCTCAATAGAAATCGAATGGCCCGAAAACCTTAACTAGAAGATAGTCCAGCCCGACACAAGTCATCCTGAATTCGATTCACCAACGACCGACGCGGCCATTGCGGCTAAATCTGTCCTCCCTCCCAGAGTGGGAGGGAGTTAGAGGGTGGGAGAATTGCGACGCGGAGTCGAGTCATCCGATGACGAGCGCGACTAAACGCAATTAGAAATTCTCTTCGTGATCCCACGGATCTTCAGGCGGCAAGTCGATATCGAACGGATCTCCACGATCCAATCCAAGCTCTTCGGCCTCTTCGGTAACACCAGTACCAAAGTCATCAACCTCGCTCGGATCAGGTAGATTCTCCCAGCCCTCAATCTCAGCCGGCTCGTAACCCTCAGTATCAATACCCGGCAACGTATCGCCAGCACCGAACATAGAACGAGCCATCTCCTGAGTCACAACCTCATCGAGATCTTCCTCATCCTTCATCGTCTGCAAAGCCTGCTGAACAAGCTCAACCACACGCGGCTCCGTACTCACCAACTTGCGTTCGAGCTGACCTCTCGCAACATCCCCGCCAATGCGCTCAACCGCTGAAATCGCAGCAAGCTGAACCGTCAAATCAGCATCATCCAAAGGAGCCTCAAGAGCAGTCAAATGCTCCTCATCACCAAGCTCACCCATCGCCATCGTCGCCTCATAGCGAATCGAAACAACATCATGCTCAAGATCTGGAATCACCCTGTCGACCCACTTGGGGTTCGACGTCCGCCCCATCGCAAACAAACTACTCTGCCGAGCACTAATATCACTCGTCGACCAAGCAGCCTCAATATGAGCATCAAGCCGGTCGCCACCGAAAACAGAAACAGCTTCGAGGGCCTTCAGCTTCACATCTGTAACTTCACGCTCGTCATCCAAAACGCCGTAAAGCACATCGATCAACGCCTCTTCGTAGCGCTTGCTCAGCTTGCCCATCTGAGCCATCGCCGACAAATAAGCCAGCGGTATCGCAGCAGCAGCACGCACCTCTGATGCAGGATCCGATTTCAACATCTCACACAGCGGTCGCACCAACGTACGATCATCGCTCTCTTCAAGACCCTTCAGCGAAGAAACACGAACACCCGAGCTCGGATGAACAATTCCCTGCTTGAAAATCGTCTCAAACTCAACATCAGGCTGCTCTTCGTTAAGAGCCACCATTCGATCGACAATGTCGAGAACGCGTTCCGAAGTCCACTCCAGCCATAGCTGACCGAACTCTTCAGCTTCGGGAGCAGTAAGCCCCGACAGCTCAGGCAACGCTGCGTAGTCGATAGCCGCATCGTCATCTTCAGGCAGTTTATTGAGAAATTCGTCTAAACCCATGTGTAAATTCTAGCTCGCCAGTTCGAGCAACAAAACGACGCTCTACTCGTCTTTCGCTGCAACCTCTACACCAAGAACCTGCATCGCCGGCGAACGCATAGATCCGAACACCCAGTCCGATGAATCCCCAACGTGTTCAACCTGCGAAAGCACCTTGTAAACATTGCCAGAAATCATCGTGTCTTTCACTCGACCAACAATCTCGCCGTTCTCAATCTTGTAGCCAAGCGAAACATTAGCCCTGAAGTCACCACCGAGTTCATTACCCTGCCCAGCGCCAAGAAGTTCCTCAACAACGAGTCCTTCCTTCACACCAGCAATCATGTCCTCGAAGTGCGTGTCACCAGCTGCGATATCGATAACTGAAGAGCTTGGCGATGGCGTGCTTGCCAAACCACGACCTGCAGCCCCGGTTGAAGTCTTGCCAAGCTGACCCGCAGTCTGCAAATCAAGCAGCGGGCCACCAGCAACACCGTTTTCGATTAACGCTAATTTGCGGCTAGCCACACCCTCATCGTCGAACGGACGACTACCGCTAGCACCGCTAATCAAAGGATTGTCGTAAACAGAAATCCGCTCATCGACAATCTTTTCGCCCCAACGTTCGCCCAAAGGCGACGAACCGTTCGCAACGTTCTTTCCGTTGAACCCAGAAAGCAGTGGGTGAAGCATGGTTGCACCGACTCCACGAGGAGTGAAAATCACCGGCAAATCGCCAGTATTCGCGGTTGCCTGTGCAGTCTCCTTCGACCACCTAAGCGAACGTCGAACCGTCTGCAACAGTCGATCAAGTTCGTCATCACCAAACAGGTGACTCGAACCATAACCGGCCCAAACGTTCAGCATGTCTGTGCCACGAATCAACTGAGCGCCAAGCGAACAGTAGTAGCTCGTCTGTTCATACTCTTCATCGATTCCAGCCGAATTCATAATCCGACCTCGACCAGTCGCCCAACCAAGCCGTGCATCGCACAACAGATCGGGCCATTCGTCCAACAGTCGCTCGATAAGCCCCTGCCCAGTGTCGATCATCGACTGCTGAGCCACCTGAGAAACTCCTGGATCCACAATATCTACAGTCGGATATTCGCTCGGAGCAGGAAAGCTAAACGAAGCCTCCGATCCAAACGGCGCCAACGAAGCCGCCCGATCAACCAACTCGCCTTCACGAGCAGCATCGGTAGTTGAAGTAAATCCAATCCGGCCGTCATCGATCACCCGCAACGCAACACCCGAAGTGTCACGACGCATGATTTCTTTCAGCTTGTTCGATTCGAATGAAACCGGATGACTCTCCGATTCGATTCGGTAAACCTCTGCCTGGTCAAATTTTGCAGCTGCTGCGTTTAGTAGCGATTCGCTCAATTTTTTATCTCTCGTAATTGGTGACTAATGAAATTGGAAAACGCCGTGTCTACGCGCCTGAAATCAAACAGTTTTGAATTCGGATATGTGGGCTACCGTTCGATACCGGCAAAGGCGACTGACCACCCTTACCGCAACCACCACCCTGGTTCATATCGAGATCATTGCCAACCCCATCGAGGTTCTGCAAAGTCTCAAACAGGTTTCCGGTGAGCATCACAGGGCGAACCGCCTCTTGAATCTCACCATTGCGAATCATGTACGCCTCGCCAGATGAGAATGTAAACATCTCGTGCTGAGTCATACCGCCATACCAGTTTCGAACGTAAACACCGTCCTCAACACCTGATAGCAGATCGTCCAACGTCGCCTCACCCGGTTCGATAATCGTGTTCGTCATTCGAACAATTGGCGGGAAGTTATATCCAATCGCACGAGCGTTACCAGTAGGCTGCTCGCCCATCTTCGCTGCCGTCTCACGAGAATGAAGCCGACCAACCAGTTCACCCTCTCGAACCAATGCGGTTCGAGTAGCAGGCGTACCTTCGTCGTCGTACTTAAAACTTCCTCGCAACGCAGGAATCGACGCACCGTCGGTGAAATTCAGGTGTTTGCCACCGAACTTACGCCCCATGTACATAATCTCTTTGAGCTTGTCGTTCTCGTAAACGTTATCGCCTTCAGAAAGGTGACCGAATGCCTCGTGAACAAACACTCCAGCCAATACCGGATCAAGGATCACCGTTCGTTCACCGCCATCAAGCGATTTCGCATCCAGCAAAGCAACCGCTCGCTTCGCAGCGTCGATCACTTGATCATCCAAACCACGAATCAGCCCGTAATCGCCCTGCGATCCAAGACTAAATCCAGCCTGTTGAACATCTCCACCGTTTCGAGCCTGTGCTGAAATCCGTGAAATAACGTGAATCTGCTGCTGCTCAATGTACGAACCATCAGAACTACCAAAGAACGTCTTACGAGAAGTATCACCGTAAATAATGTCGGCACTGTTTATGCCATCGACCGACCACACCAGATCGTTGTAGTGGTCCATCTGGCGCTTCTTCTCGTCGAGAGAAATCTCTGTTGGATCCTCAACAATGTAAGCCGGCACCACATCAACATGCGCCTCCGACTCGCCAAGCTCCGTTGTCGATCCACCAACAGCCTTCGACTGTGCAACGGCGTCAGCAACTTTAGAACTCAACTCCTCAAGGCTGTTGAAACTGGCAAAACCCCAGCCGCCTTTTGTAGCAGCTCGCACGTTACCGCCCAAACCACTGGTCTGAGCAATTGTGTCGAGGGATTTACCTCGGTAAGTAAGACGTGAGTTATCCGTCTCCTCAATCCGAATTTCGCAGTAGTCGGCACCGTGGCCGTTCAGGGCGTTCTCAATTAGGTCGCGGTATTTCACGAATCTGCCGAGCCTCTTCTAATAGCGGTTGCGGTCGTAGATGTTCCGAGCCGTTCCAAGCGTCAATACTAGCAATCGAGCCAACAAAGTCGTACCACTTCACGGCATTTGAAATGACATTCCTACCCATTCACCGTGATAATCGTTATCAATGGCGATCACAAGCAACGTAAATAGCGAATATCACGCAGCGATTTCACGACTGCTATCGCTTGCCGACTTCGAGCGAAAATCACGCGCCAACGACCCACCCGATTTCCACCTTAAACGAATCGAACGACTGCTCGCATACCTCGGCAATCCGCACATCGGGCAAAAATATGTCCACGTCGCAGGAAGCAAAGGCAAGGGCAGCACCTCCGCAATGATCGCTTGGTCGCTGGCCGAAAATGGCTACACAACAGGCCTATTCACCTCGCCATCGATCCACACCATCACCGAACGCTTCCGAATAAACGGTGAACCTATCTCGAAAAAAGATTTCACAAGCCTGGTGAACGATCTATGGCCAGCCGTTGAAAAAGTAACGGCCGATGGTGATATCGGAATAGTTTCTGTATTTGAACTCGAAACAGCCATGGCATTCTGCCACTTCAGGAATTCGAAGGCCGACATAAGCGTGATCGAAGTCGGTCTTGGCGGCAGGCTCGATTCCACCAACATCATCACCCCTCTCGTCTCGGTAATTACACCGATCAGCCTCGATCACATCGCGGTGCTCGGCGACACCATCGAACTAATAGCCGCAGAAAAAGCCGGAATCATCAAACCCGGCGTACCAGTTGTAACTTCACCCCAAAATCCTGCCGCACTAAACGTAATAAAAGAAAAGGCCTCAAGCCAAAATTCGACACTAATCGAATCCCAAACCAAAGCAGAGATAAACAGTCAAAACGATCTCGTTCTAGACGGAACCAAACTATCCATCACCATCGAAAACGAAGCCTACAGCCCTCATCTTCGGCTTCTTGGCGATCACCAAATCGACAACGCCTGCACAGCCATCACCACCGTTCACGAACTGTCCAAGCTAGGCATAAAAACCAAGCCATATAAAACCGACACCGGAATCGAAAATACAAACTGGCCAGCCAGAAACCAGCTTCTAGCGACCTCGCCAACACCAGTTTTCGTCGATGGAGCCCACAACGATGCATCAGCGATCGCACTATGCAAATCCGTAGAAAAACTATTTCCGTACCGCGAACAAGTAATCGTCATTCTCGGCACCGTCCGCGGCCATGATCCAACCGTCATAGCCCGCGAATTGGCACCCCTAAACCCAAAAATCATCGTTACTGAATCTAGACACCCAAAATCTCTCACCCATTTAGAACTGTCAGAAGCGCTGGGTGATAGTAAAATCCCTGTACTTGCAACAACAGCCACCACTCAAGAGGCTCTCGAACAAGCGAAACACCTAGCAAACAGCAGTGATCTCATCCTCGGAACCGGATCACTATTCGTAGCAGCGGAACTAGCCGAACTCGAACTTGGTATCGAGCCAGAGCTATATCCCGACATTAAACTTCCACCCCGACCCTAAAAGTCAGAAAAGTTCGAACACCAGTAAATGACCACCAATAACGAAACAAGAGTTGTAGTTACGGGAATGGGCGCAATAACGTGCCTCGGAAATTCGGTTGAAGAATTTTGGACCGGAATTAAAAACGGTCAATCTGGCATTCGAGAAATCAGTCTGGTTAGCCCCGACGGATTCCCTTGTAGCGTTTCTGGCGAAATCCAAGATTTCGAAGCATCTGACTATATGGATCGAAAAGAAGCCCGCCGTATGGCACGCTTCTCCCAATTCGCAGTCGTCGCAGCTCAACAAGCAGTGGCCGATTCTAAAATCAACTTCGAAGATGAAGACCTCGACCGCATAGGCGTACTAATCGGAACTGGATCAGGTGGACTCCCAGAAACCGATCAACAGGCCGAAATCCGAGTAAAGCGCGGCGTCGGTCGCATGAGCCCGTATTACATCCCGATGATGCTCGTGAACATGGCATCAGCAAACATCTCACACACGTTCAACCTCACCGGCTACACAAATACATGTGTAACCGCCTGCGCAGCCAGCACACAAGCTATCGGCGAAGCAGCCGAAGTGATTCGACGTGGCGATGCCGACGTTATTGTCACCGGCGGAACCGAAGCTGGAATTTGTGAAATCGGCATGGGCGGATTCAGCACCATGCGAGCACTAACTACTTGGGACGGCGACCCTTCTAAAGCAAGCCGACCGTTCGACAAGGGACGAGACGGATTTGCGCCATCAGAAGGAAGCGGAATTCTCATTCTCGAAAGTCTTGAGCACGCTCAAAAACGTGGTGCCAAGATCTACGCCGAAATCGGTGGATGGGGCGTTTCTTCAGATGCCTACCACCTCGTGCAGCCGCACCCAGAAGGATCAGGTGCTGCGAAGGCAATGAACCGTGCGCTTACAAACGCCGGCGTAACCATCAACGATATCGACTACATCAACGCCCACGGAACATCCACTCCAATCAACGACGCTTCGGAAACGAAGGCGATCAAAGCGGTGTTCGGCGAACAGGCGTACAACATCCCAGTCAGTTCGACCAAATCTATGGTCGGGCACTCTCTAGGTGCTTCCGGGTCACTCGAAGCCATCGTCTGCATAAACAGCATCAACGACAGCATCCTGCACCCAACCATCAACCAAGACGAGTCCGATCCAGACTGCGATCTCGACTACATCCCGAACGTTGCGCGTGAAACCGAAGTAAACATCACGCTCTCAAACAGTTTCGGATTCGGCGGCCAAAACGCCTGCCTAGTAATCAAGAAATTCGCGTAACTTTCAACCAAGATCCTGCCCGTACAAACGCCACTGACATCCGTGGTCGTCAATGCACGTACACAGAAAATTCTGAATTTATGGAACAATTCCGCTGCCCAAAGCGTCATCCACTTAAGGTGACGTCAACTCAGTTAGCTTTGAGGCTAGAAAATGGATCCAGTTCAATACAGTTCAGAATCAAGTAGCTCGCTCAATATAGGTCTCATAGTAATCGCTTCGATATTAGCGATCGGCTGGTTAGCTCTGATGGCCAGCGGAGTAAAACTGTATCGGGGTGCCAATGACTCTACGATTAAAGCTATTTCCACAACATTTTTAGTTGCCGGTGGCACCATCGCACTCACCGTGATCCTAGGAGTAATCGAGGCTATTCCCAACTCCCTATCGGGACCAATTCTTCTCGCGGAGATTGCGATATTATCGACGATTTTTTGGGCCATAGTCTTGGTCGACGCCGCCACCAATGAGAGTAAACGAGGCAACGATAAAATCGTTTGGGTATTGATAATTCTGCTAGCGAATTTGCTAGGTGCATTCCTCTACTTTGGCATCAGGCGCAAGAGTCGAATCGCTGAATTATCTCGCTGAAACGACACTTTGAATCAAGAACGAAAAATTACAACCCTAGTTATAAGGAATCGCATGACAAACAGCCAAACCCGCATGCTCGCATCTGCCATCGGACTTCTAGCAGGAGCCATCGCTGGCTTGAGCAGCAGCCTCGACGTAAACGTCAGCATCATTGTGATGCTCGTGACATTCGTAATGCTGATCGCCGAGTACGTCCGATCATTCAAATCCGAACTACCCGACTAAACCGGAAAGACGATCACTTTCGACTCGTCACGAGACGAAATCTTTACGCGGTTTCCAACTTTTATGCCGTTCGCTGCCCGTCGACGAACCCGAAGCAGCGTTCCTGAATCCAAGCGAATGGCGTACTCGCTGAACTCGCCCTCGAACTCTCGAAGCTCGACAGTACCCGTCCGCTGTTCATCTTCACCAGCAACTTCGATTTCCAACTCTGAAGCTCGCATCAACGACAGCACCTGTTGACCATCAGAAATCGAATTGTCAGCGGTGACCCTAGTAGGGAACGCACCCGCCTCGGTCATAACAATCCCGCCTCGGAACACACCGGGAATCAATTCGCACGGACCGATAAGTTTTGCGACATCGGCCGAAACCGGGTTTTGATAAACCTCTTCCGGAGTACCGATCTGTTCAATCGAATTCTGCCCCATCACCGCAATACGATCCGAAGTCGCCAGTGCCTCCTCACGATCGTGAGTAACGAGCAGCGTCGTAGCACCAGTCTTGCGAACGATCTCTTTAATATCTCGCCTGAGCGCCGCCCGAAGCTGTCTATCCAAGTTGCTAAACGGCTCATCCAACAACAACGCAACCGGATCAGGAGCCAACGCCCTTGCAATCGCAACTCGCTGTTGCTGACCACCAGAAAGCTCGTGAACATAACGCGATTCGTACCCGCTCATGCCCACCATATCGAGCACCGGAGCGATTCGAGCACTGCGTTCATCCGCAGGCAAATCCTTTAGACCAAATTCAACATTCTTGGCAACTGTCAGATGTGGGAACAGCGCGTAATCCTGAAACACCAACCCGATCCTGCGCTGGTCTGGCGGAATGTGAACAAATGACGATCCGACTAGCTGGCCGCCTACACGAACGTATCCTGAACTGACCTGTTCAAATCCAGCAACGACCCTGAGCGCAGTCGTCTTACCCGCTCCACTTCGACCCAATATGCTCACAAATTCACCGGGTCGAATAAGCAAATTGAAATCGCTTATCGCCGGAGAATCAGAACCCGGGTACCGACACTCCACTCCCTGCAAATGAATCACACCCGTCTCGCCATCAGTAGGCACAGGGATTGCCAGAGCGGCTGAAGCTGCATCAGCTACTGATGCAGGCGGAAGTTTCAAATTCGTCGATTTACGACTCCACGGCATCCTCATCGAACAGTCTCCCCGATTTCGTTCGATCTATCGGAGGCATCCGCCTTGTCACCATGTCCACGAAGAGTCAGGTAAGCAGTAGGCACACCGGCAACTAGCACCAGTAACAACGCGGCCGCTGCCGTTTTGGCAAAGAAAGCCTCGGAAGCCGCCGACCAAATCGAAGCAGAAAGCGTTCGGTAACCAATAGGCGAAAGAATCAAAGTCGCAGGAAGCTCTTTCATCGTAAGCAAGAACACCATCGCTCCACCTGCGAGAGCACCTGGCATTACCAGCGGAACGGTCACCGAAAAGATAACTCTCCACTGTGAACGACCCAAACTCTGGGCAGCTTCCTCAACTCTCGGGCTCACCTGCAACAAAGAACTCCGTAATGCTCCAACACTAGCCGGCAAAAACAGTACAACATAAGCAAATATCAGCAGCCAGATCGACTGGTACAAAGGCCGTGCCACATTGATACCGAAGAACACTAGTGAAAGCGCAACCACAACACCCGGCAATCCAAAACCAATATAGATAGATCGCTCGAAGAATTTACTCATACGACTCTGAAAACGAACCGCAAGAATCGCCACGGGAAGCGCAGCCATAACCGTCGCCAACGCGGCCAGCAACGATATGTATAGAGAATTGCGTGCAGGAATCAACAAAGGCAAAAGTTCCTGATCATTCAGCAACCCTCGCACTAACCAGTGAACCAGAACGCCTACGGGAATAATCAACCCAATCATCACCGGCACACCAACTCCGGCAGCTCCTAACCATCGCCAGCGCCCTAAATCAAATCGACGCGAAGAGCGAACGGCGCCAACTGTACTCCGGTGATACGCCCCACGCCCACGAGTAAAACCTTCGCCCATAAGCAGCATTACAGCGATAACCACCAACACCAACGAAAGCACGGCCGCCAAAGTTCGATCGATCGACGATTGATACTGAATCATGATCGTCGAAGTGAACGTCTGATATCGGAGCAATGCTACGCCGCCAAAATCGCTCAGCGTATACAACGCCACCAAAAGCGAGCCACCAGCAATCGCAGGTCGAAGCATAGGCAGCGTAACTGCACGGAACGTATGAACCGGCCCATAACCCATCGCCCGAGCCGCCTCTTCCAAGGCAGGGTCCATTCGCCTTAGCGCACCTCGCACCGTCAACAGCACATATGGATACGTCATCAAAACCAGAACAAGCGTCGCACCGCCCAATCCATAAATGTCTGGCAGACGTTCAACCCCAATCGCTGACAACCAGCCCTGAAGCACGCCCTTGGGCGAATACATCTCGATAACCGTTGTAGCCATCACAAAACTAGGCATCACCAACGGCAACACCGAAGCCACCGAAAGCACCCTACGAAGCGGAATGTTCGATTTCACAGTGAGCCATGCAATCGGAACTGCCACTGACACCGAAATCACCGTCACCAACGCTATTAAAAGGAAAGTTCTTCCAAACACTGCCGCAGTGTTCGCTCGCCAAATAATGTCGATCCAATCCGAACCAGCACTGACCGATCTCACCAACAAATATGCGACAGGTATTAATGCCGCAAGCGCGACAGCGGCCGCCGATGCTACTAAGAACGCGGGCGGCCGTTTGCCATCGGTGGATTTCCACCCAAGTGGCATCACACCTGAAAATACGCCTGAAATGGTCACGCAGACACCACCAGGATTTCAAAGGGTGATGCCTGCGAAGACATTTCCAACGTGTGTGCACTACACGATTGGATCAACATGGTTGCGCAAATAAACTGCGCCAGCCCATCCTTATGGAAGAGCGCCGACCTCCCGGAGAAGATCCTGTGTTCCTTCAAGATCAATCAAGTCACCAAGATCGATCGAAGGCTTAGTAATGTCTTCAAGTGCCGGAAGCAGATTGTTCGGTTTTGCACTCTCATTGAGCGGGAATTCATACGTCTGTGAAGCGAAGAACTGCTGGCCCGACGCACTTAGCAAGAACTTTATGAACTGTTCAGCCAAATCCTTGTTGTCAGATTCTTCAAGAAGCCCAACACCTGCCACAAGAACTACCGATCCCGGATCAGCCGCCCGTGTGTAGTAGTTTCGAGCCGCAAACGATTCACCCTCTTCAGCAATAAACCTATGAAGGTAGTAGTGGTTCACAAAACCAACTTCAATCTCACCAGCTCCGGCAGCTGCCACAGTAGGAGTGTTCTTTGCGTAAATCTTTGGCTGATTGGCTACGATGCCCTCAAGCCACACCTTAGTTCGATCCTCACCCCACTCCTGCCGCATTGCGGTAATCATGGCGTGAAGTGAACCGTTGGTAGGCGCCCATCCGATTCGACCCTTCCATTCGGGTTTTGCAAAATCTTCTATCGAATCTGGAAGATCAGCTTCGGTAAGCATGTCCGTGTTGTAAACAACCGTACGTGCACGACCCGATGTACCAACCCACTTACTTTCAGGGTCCTGCGCCCAATCGGGAACTGAACTCAAAATATCATCTGAAAGTGTTGAAAGCAGCGAATCAACCGCACCGAGACCACCCGGGTCCTGTGCAAAGAAAATATCTGCTGGTGAGTTATCACCCTCTTCAAGCAAAGTAGCCGCCAAAGGCCCCGTAGAACCGTAGTTCACTTCAACCTTCGCACCAGTTACCTCTTCAAAGTCGGCAATCAAAGGCGCAATCAATGATTCGCTTCGACCCGAGTAAATAACCAATGATTCTGACTTGTCACCATCGCCGTCATCCCCGGCACATGAAATAGCAACAATAGCCAGTACTGAAAACAACGCGACACTAACCACTACGCGCCATACGCTGGCAACGCTCTTCTCCATTACCTAAGTCCCCTGAGGCCCGTCAAAAAGGAGCCGACTACCGATTATTACGGTTCGCCAGTGCGTCCTAATTCGTTCGTATATCGAAATCCTTACCTCAACAATACACATTTATTATTAGACCGCAAATCCCTTTTGTGAAAGACGTGTGAGGAATTTTCTCATACTTATTTACTCGTAAACCCACACTAATAACCTGCGCAACTAACATACAAACAAAAAACTTCGTATATAAAAACTAAAAGCAAGCAATAATGTTCAACAGAAACAATCTATGGCTTTTTACCGCTGAAGCATTCCATGAAACGCGTCACGAGAAAATAAGGCATTCGTAACGCCAAAACACCTACAATCAATTACGTCAACAATTGATTTCGCTGAACTCGATCGAAGCGAACTCGAACAACCCGGTACGTATTCGCTATCCATCGCATGGCCACCTCACACCTCAAAGTCGGCAAATCCAAACAACTCCCAATACTGCTAATCGCAGTGATTTTCGCCGTCTTCGCAACAGCCTGCGACGGTTTCTACACCGACTCACTCCCCACACCCGACATCGCACAACCCACACCTGCCAATGTGAAATCAGGCGACCCCGCGGTTGTCATCGAGGAAACTGCCCGCGAACTAATGGCGGCACGGCTCGGTATCGCTGCTACGGAACCGGCAAAAATACTGTTCGAGCACGCAACGTGGACCGAACGAAATCCAGGCTGCTACCCAGCCCCGGCATCCATCACCGGCGCATATCTCATCCCCGGCTACCGACTGCTCATGCAGCACGATGGCACCTTCTACGAGTACAACGCAGACCAAGGGCTCGGCACTGGCGCCCTCTGCGAATCAACATTCCAGCTCATTCCAGCAGAACCCGCCTACACAATCGTGGTTCCTAAAGCATCCGAATCGACTGACTACAACGTTGTACATGTCGTGCGATCTGAAGAAGACGTTGCCGAATTCAACTCGGCTTTCCCCGACATCGCACTAATCGGAGTAGATGAAATCGACTTCCCTGAAGAAGTACTCGTCGGCGGCTGGGTCGAAGCAAGCCCGAACCCCGACGTCGTTCGGGCGTACCGATCCGCCGAAGGGAGTTCGATCGTCATCGAAGTTGCCATTCCGGAAGAATTTGAAGAAGAAGCGTCCGACGATTGGACGCAAATATGGGCGCTTGTCGACACAACTGAGCCCGATTCAACGTATGAATTTGCTGTGGCCGAATAGCACTCAACCCCAACCTCAAACCACCATCACCAAACCAACGAAAGCACGTAAGTGAATATCCCGTTCCGAACCGTCCTCACGCTGATAGCTGCGATCACACTGATGGCCGTAGTCGCCGCATGCTCATCTGACGACAAAACAAAAGAAGAGCCAACCTCTACCACCCAGCCCACTGCGAACCCAACTGCGCGCCCCACCACCACACCGGTACCTACAGCAACCAGCACACCTGGCCCCACACCAACACCTGCGCCTACCTCAACACCGGAACCAACGCCAACACCCACAGCAACTCCAGAACCGCCAGAATCTCACGTCGAGGAAATGGGCAGACTCTTCGCCGAAAAAGGCTTCGACTTCACAACGCTATCTCTATCTTCAGTCGGAGCAGCACAGTGGTCGACAGCAGCACTAGGCTGCCCAGAACCCGGCACTTACTACGACATATCTGAATCGCCCTACACAGGCCTCATATACAAAATCACCAACGGCAGCATCGATTGGGAGTACCACACCAACGCAGACGATTCAGTAACCGTTAGATGTAGCGAAGTTACACCCTCGAACGCCACTCTGATGAATCTTGCCCAACAGGCAAATCTTGCCGAAGCCACGAAACTCACCCTCATGCGCAGAGATTTCAAAACTGGCGAGTTCGTAGTTCGTCGAGAAATGACCCCGCACGACATGGCACTACTCGCCGAAATCTTCGCCCAAGACAGCGGCCTTTCCTACGCACCACCATGCGAATCAGTCTTCCGCCTAGATTTCGAAACAAGTCGAGGCGTAAGCCAGATCGAATTCATCTGCAGGGACAACTATCAAGCGTTCGATCTGTACTGGAATGAACTTCATGGAAACGGTCCGATAATCGGAAAAATCATCGGCCCTTACCTCACTGGCGACCCTATACCGCAACTGCCTACCGCAGCACCGTAAGACACCAGAACCGACGCACCTAAATGAGCGACGAACTAGCCAACAGGCGACTAAAAGCGGGCAAGCTACCGCCCGACCTGCTTGCCAGTTTTATTGGTGATCTCGACACCAAAGACAAACGCTTGCTGCTCGGCCCCGGTGTAGGTGAAGACGCCGCCTTCGTGTCGTTCGGCAGCTCCACACTCATAGCGAAATCCGACCCAATCACGTTCGCCACCGATCGAATCGGCTGGTACGCAATACAAGTCAACGCCAACGATATCGCAGCGTGCGGCGGCACCCCAAAGTGGTTTCTAGGGACGCTACTACTACCCGAAAACGAACCTGCCTCGACTGCTCGTGACATCTTCGCCCAACTCAACGAAGCAGCCACTGAACTAGGCATCACCTTAATAGGCGGTCACACCGAAATTACGGTCGGACTTCCTCGACCGATCATTGCCGGCACCATGCTCGGCGAAGCAGCCCCTTCAGAAACAGTAAAAACCTCAACAGCAATGATCGGTGACGACATCATCCTCACATCCGGCATTGCAATCGAAGGCACAGCCATCATCGCTCGTGAAAGCAAGCAAGAACTTCTCGCAGCAGGCCTATCGGAAGAAGAAGTTAGTAAAGCCGCTAAATTCCTCGATACACCAGGAATCTCGGTAGTAAAAGCCGCCAAAATCGCCACATCTACTGGTCACGTCACTGCAATGCACGACCCCACAGAAGGCGGAATAGCCGGGGCGCTCGACGAACTTGCCCGCGCATCGAAAACTGGCGTTTCGATAAATTCTGAACAACTAAATATCTACTCTGAAACAACCAAAATCTGCGAAGCGCTAGGCCTTGATCCATGGGGACTCATCGCATCAGGCGCACTCCTAATCACAGCAAACAAAGCCGGTTCGAAAGAAATTATCGAAGCACTCAACGAAGCCGAAATACACGCCACCGTAATCGGATCGATCACCTCACCTGAATTAGGCCTCACTCGACAAACCAACGGAACCGCCGAACCGCTCCCCGTGTTCGAGCGAGACGAAATAGCCCGCCTCTACTCTCAGTCGTAACTCGGCACGAAACAACAATTCGCGTATGTTCCTCTATCGCCCTAACTTTCATCAAACAATTAGAATGGAATAACGAACACGCTTTAGCGTGCCATCTCAACCTAGAAACGCCGGGCCTCAACGAGTCAAAACGATCTATGACTACGATTCAACAGATCGGATCCGCCAAAGATTTAATGCATTCGGTACACAAGTACCTACCGGCAGATCGCGCCTCCGCAGTTGAAGATTCCCTCACCTACGCAATTAACGCCCACGATGGACAAGAGCGTGATTCTGGTGAACCGTTCGTCGTACACCCAATCGCAACCGCTATCCGACTCGCCGACATGCGACTCGATACAACCACGATCCAGGCGGCCCTTCTTCACGATGTAATCGAAGACTGTGGAATTAGTTTTCAGGAACTCGAAACTGAATTCGGCACCGATGTCGCCAAACTCGTCGACGGTGTAACAAAACTCAAACGCCTCGACATGATCTCCGAAAACAGCGCAATGCTGAAGCAGATCGCAACTCCCGAGGCAACCAGAGCAGCATCGCTACGCAAAATGCTCGTCGCCATGGCAGAAGACGTCCGAGTAGTTCTCATCAAACTCTCCGACCGCCTGCACAACATGCAAACGCTCGGACACCTACCAGTCCCGAAGCAGCAGCGAATATCTCGAGAAACCCTCGATATATATTCACCGCTAGCCCATCGCCTCGGCATGTACGACATCAAGTGGCAACTAGAAGATCAAGCCTTCCGCTTCCTAATGCCTCGCCAGTACAAGTCAATCTCTCGACTCGTAAGTCGAAAGCGCGCCGAACGCGAGATTTATACAGAAGCTGCTGTAAAAGCCATCAAAGGCCCACTCGATAAAGCCAACATCCAGTGCAAAGTCGATGGCCGAGTAAAGCACCTCTACAGCACCTACAACAAACTCCAGCGATACGAACGTATGGGTCGAAAATTCGACGAAATATACGACCTCATCGCAATACGAGTCGTCACCGATGATCTTGGCGATTGCTACGCCGCTCTCGGTGTAGTCCACTCAAAATGGCGCCCTGTACCCGGACAGTTCGATGATTACATCGCCAGTCCAAAAGAAAATATGTACCAGTCGCTCCACACCTCAGTGCGTGGACCCGGCAACTACCCCATCGAAGTACAAATTCGTACTCAAGAAATGCACGAAATAGCCGAAGAGGGTGTCGCATCCCACTGGATGTACAAAGAGGGCGAAGAAGGCGAAGACGGCGCTCCAAAGGTCGACAATTTCGAAACGAAAATGTCGTGGCTTCGTCAACTGCTCGACTGGCAGCGTGAGCTATCAGGCGACGACGAATATCTTGCTACAGTCCGTACCGACATCCTGCAAGACCAAGTATTCGTCTACACACCGCAAGGCGACGTAAAAGATCTTCCAGCTGGCGCAACCCCAATCGATTTCGCCTACCGCATTCACACCGATCTCGGTCACAACACAGTCGGTGCAGTCGTAAACGGCAAGCTAACCGCACTCAACACACCCCTCAACAACGGCGATGTTGTTGAAATACGAAAAGCACGAATCCCACGTGGCCCAAGCCTCGATTGGCTAAACACCGATCTCGGCTACATCATCACAGGTAGCGCCCAAACGAAGGTCAAGCAGTGGTTCCGAAAACAGGAACGACAGAGCAACGTTCGCCGCGGTAAAGATCTGCTCAAGAAAGAATTACGCCGACTCGGTCTCAGGTACAACGAAAAAGAAATCGTTGCCAGCCTTGATTACGACAGCTTTGACGATCTCACTGAAGCGCTCGGAACCGGTCAAATTTCCGTCGCTCGAGTGGCCGATACTCTCAGTCCAGCACCCGATGAAGTGTTCACTCCTGAACTCAAATCTGGAAAGCCACCTACCGACCAAACAAAAGGTCTCGTCGTTATGGGCGAACCCGGACTACTCACCAGAATCGCTCGGTGCTGCAGCCCTGTTTACGGCGACGAAATCACCGGATACCTCACCCGCGGTCGAGGTGTAACAGTCCACAGGCACAACTGTCCGATCCTTCGCGACACCGAAGATAACGATCGGCACATACCCGTCGCATGGGGCCACTACGAGACTACTTACGCATCAAGATTGCAAATTAAAGCGTTCGACCGCGTAGGGCTAATTCGCGACATCACAAACGTCGTTTCATCTGAAAACGTCAATATTCACTCGCTCACATCTGACGAAGACGATAAAACCAATGCCTGTACTGTGTCACTTACGGTGTACACTACTGGGGTAGAGCAGTTAAGTCGGCTCTTCTCCCGCGTGGAAACGATCCCAGGTGTAGACACTGTCTTCCGGGTCAGCGAAGCGCAGAGTGTGTAGCAATACAAACTCAATAATTCGCACAAAATCGTCTTCATAGCTTTTAGAACAGTCACCAAGGAAACTAAATGCCCGCCGCTAAAACTTTGCGCGCACAGAACCGCAAAGCCGATCGAAACCGATCGACACGATCATTTACTCGAAGCCGAGTACGCGCCATCGCCGAAGTAATCGAAGATGGTTCAAAGACAGCTGAGTCTGACGAAGCACTGAAGAGCGCAGTTTCTGCACTCGACAAAGCAGTAACAAAGGGTGTTTTGCACCGCAACACTGCTGCTCGCAAGAAGTCTCGACTCACCAAGCAGTACAACAAGCTTTCTAGCTAACTCGGGATTAGACCTTTGACTCAGGGTCCAGAAAACTCTCCCGAACAACTGCATGACCATGCGGCCGATACACATCGGCCCGGTCCGCCTTCAGAATCCGAAGACACCCAGTTCAACTGGCGAATCCACCACCCTTTCGAGGGTGTGGAAGATCGTGTCGCGGTTGAAGTAGCACCCTGGAAAGGCCTACTTCCTCGATGGCGCTTCGTCGTACCAGGCGATTTCGATGGTCCCGCTCGATGGGGCATAGGTCCCGCCGGATCGGGTGAAATCGACGAAGATGTAAAACGTCCCGCAAAAGACGGTCCTATACAGATGGTGAATGGCCCGCTCGTTGTATGGTTCGGCGGTCATGAGTCACTTTCGACCAAACAGTCCGCCTATATGGTTTTTGAAGGCCGCCCACCGCACTACGTTGCGTTTGGTCAGGCTGACGCTGTCGCAGGCCCTCCCGGCAATCTCGAAGGCATCTCGTTCGGTGACGATCACCCGACGCACCCGAACGCCTACATCGATCAGTCGCACAGCCACGATCAAGCAGCTCCGCCGCCGCCTCCTCCAGGATTCGACGCTCACGCCGGACATGATCACTCAGGTCACGACCACAGTCACGACACCCAAGACCACTCCGGGCACGATCACTCGGGGCATGACCACAGCCACGACGGCCACGATCACTCCGGTCACCAGCACTAGATCTTTCTTACTCGGGTTAGTGCTGATCGCAGCATTTGCAACAAGCGCGTGCGGTTCGGAAAACGTTGTCTCCACTGCACCGCCAGCTGATCTCTCAACACCCTCAGCTACATCTACACCGGTCGTTGTAATTCAAACAGTCGTCGTCACTGCGACACCAACTGTTGCTGCAAAAAATACAACGCCGCCAACGTCGACAATAGCGCCACCTGCCACTGCAACGCCTACCGCCGTCGTCGTTCCAACCGCTACTGCCGTGATCTCCACACCGGTAGCAGTCTCGTTACCCACTACTACTTCGACTCCAGCTGCGAACACTCCAACTCCAATACCTCCAGCCACACCCACCGCGGCCGCTCCGTCTCCTCCTCAGCTCACACCATCGCCAACAACAACCCCGTCGCCAACATTGATTCCACCGGCTACTGAATCGCCGATCTCGACAGCAACGCCCGTTCCACAGCCAACCGCAACTAGCGCATCAATTCCAACTGCCACCACAATTTCAGGATTTGATCCCTTCGGCGAAGACCGCAACTGCGGAGATTTTTCCGACTGGTCAACCGCCCAAGCATTCTTCATCGCAGCAGGCGGACCCAACAACGATCCACATCAACTCGATGGCGATAACGACGGCACAGCCTGCGAATCCCTCCCCGGCGCTCCGTAAAACCGGCCCACTATCGCCCGAACTGTCACCCGATGAAAATCGGGGTCAATCGCATACCACCTCACTCACCATTCACCGACCCTGTCATCCTGAATTCATTTTCAGGATCTATCGCTCACCTCCCACAACTCTCAGCCCAGCCAACGGCACATCACCATCATCCTGAGCCCCGTCGAAGGGTCCACCACACCACCCAACATTCCCCAACCAAGCCCACATCCAAAAGAAAAACAACCCCCGTTTCCGAACTTATGATCGGAACTCGTGACACGTTCAATTGACACGCAACTACGCCGACTGATAATTTTCAGAACATTAGTGCGAATACACACGCTCTACCGAGCGGCCGGCCAGCCAAAAATAGTTCAGGAACAGAACAGATGAAAAAACTCTCCGAGAAGCAGGTATTAATACTGTCGTTCATCGAGGAGTTCATCGACGAACACGACTACCCGCCATCCATCCGTGACATTCAAACCGGATGCGACATCAGTTCGACCTCAGTCGTTTCATACAACCTCGACCGACTAAAAGAGAGTGGATATCTCAATCGTCACTCTGAAGTTTCACGAGGTCTCAGCCTCTCCAACCAACGAGATAGCGCACCTGAACCACTCGCAATCGACACTGTCGCCGTTCCACTACTCGGAACCATCGCCGCCGGCTCGCCATTTCCAATGCCGGAAAACGATACATGGTCCGATCTTTCAGGTTCTGAACTCATCGACCTTCCTCAGGCAATAACGGGAACTGGCGATGGCGTATACGCCCTCAAAGTCAGAGGCGAATCGATGATCGACGCTCTCATCTCAGATGGCGATCTCGTGATCATGGAACAGGCGTCTTCCGTTCGAAACGGCCAAATGGCTGCCGTGCGAATCAAGTCCGATAATACAACGACTCTCAAGCACTTCTACTCAGAAGGCCCGCGAACTCGACTAGAGCCAGCAAACAGCCAAATGGAAGCAATGACCTTCGAATCGAAAGATATCGAAGTAGTCAGCCGAGTAGTAGCCGTCTGGCGCTACATGGGCTAATTGCTCAATCAAACAACAGCTCTCCTCCGTCATCCTGAATTCACTTTCAGGTTCTATCTCACGAACTAAACAACCCCTGCCAATTGGCGAATCTGGCGCGAACACTCAAGAAAACCTCACGCCCACGATAGGCGTAAGAAAACTCTCGGCGTATACTTGAAGTTGAACCCCGGTTCACTACAACAAGCCCCATATCAATTCGGGGCAACTCGGAGCTTTATCTGTGTTCCAGAACTTTGGCATCTGGCAAATCGCCCTCATACTCGTAATCGTCTTGCTTCTCTTCGGAGTAGGCAAATTGCCGTCCGTCGGCAAAGGAATGGGACAGGCGATCAACGAGTTCAAGTCCGCCGTCGACACCAAGGACGAAGAGTCCGACTCTGACACTGGCGACGACAAGAGCGACGAAGCTAAATCTAGCTAGTCAGCCCTGGGGACTCAACCAGCCAGCCCAACCCGCACGAAATCACCAGAGCGCTAACAAACCAGCGCTCTATTCTTCGCGTCCCCGCTCGGCCATCCGAACCAGCAGCATCCCTATCTCGAAAAGCAGCATCACAGGGATCGCAACAATCACCTGAGAAACCGGGTCCGTAGGCGTCACAGCCGCACCGAAAACAAACGAGATCAAAATCATCCAACGGCGCTTCGTCTTAAGCCAGCCCGAAGTCAAAATTCCGATCTTCGCCAGCAAGAACATCACGATCGGCAGTTCGAAAATCGTGCCGAGCCAGAAGATAATCCCAACCGTCATCGAAACGATTGAAGCCGCCGTGATAGTCGGCACAGCCAAACTGCCCTGGAACTGCAACATGAACTCGAACAATCGAGGAATCAGAATCAGGTAGGCGAACGAAGCACCGATGGCAAATGAAATCAGTGAGCCCGGAATCAAAAAATAAATGTACTTCCGCTCGTTCGACTTCAACCCCGGCTGAAAGAATCTCGACATCTCCCACAAGAAGTAAGGCAGCGCAGCGGTCAAACCAACCATCACCGCCAGCTTCGCAGCAGCCACCCACGCCTCAGTAAGAGTCAGCTGAATGATATCTCCACCAGCCGCCTCGATTAGCTCACGCGCCTTCGCTGTGAACTCATTAAAAATCCAGCGGAAGTTGAACACCGCAGCAGCGATAAAAATCACCGCAACTATCGCTACCCGAAAAAGACGACGTTTCAGCTCGTTCAGATGAGAGAGAACCGACATGGCGTTGTCGTTCACGACGTCACCTCATCGCTCTTGTCCGAGGCACTTTCCTCGGTATCAAGCGTCTCAGATGCACCCGAAGCCTCAGGTGGTCCAGCCTTCTTAGCAAGACCATCACCGGCATCATCGCCAGACCCGTCAGACTTCGCTCCCGAAATATTCAAATCAGGAATCGAATCTCGCACGTCAGAATCGACCTGAATAGGTGGCCGACTGAAATTCCAATCGCGCGGTATCGATTTATCGACTACCGCATTTGCACGGCGAATATCATCGGCTACCTGATCAATCTTGAGATCATCCTCAAGCGTCTTCACCGTATCTTTGATCCCGTCAGCATCGATCTGCTCTTTGAGATCTTCAAGATCAATCGCCTCGGTAATCAGCGTCTGCAGAGTGTCTCGCTGTCGCTTTAGATCGCTGTAAATCTTGCGACCGTCCCGAATGCCCTGAAGCATTCGCTTCGGACCAAGTACGAACAGCGCGATTGCACCGATAAGAACAACTTCGAGACCACCCATGCCAAAGAAGCTCATTGCTGTCGTTCCATTTCTAGTGGCGAAACGGAAGCAGACGCGCTATGACCGGCGCATTCAATTGCACCAGAAATCTCGAATCCAGAACGAACTATAAGTTCACTCGTTGCACACATAGGCAGCCCAACAACGTTCAAATAACACTCATCGTAACTCGCAACCGGTGCGAAAGAACGATCCTGAATCCCGTAACCACCAGCTTTATCGAACGGTGAACCGGAAGAAACGTACTTCGCAATATCGGCTGCTTCCAGACTACGGAACTTCACCCAAGTACTCACGTAATTTGTGTGAGTTTCTCCAGCAGGATTTATTACAGCAACCCCAGTAACCACTTCATGCTGACGATTATTCAAGCGTTCGAGCATCGCTACGGCCTGTTCAGCAGACTCCGGCTTACCCAAAACCTCATCCTCAAACACCACAATCGTATCGGCACCTAGCACGTAACGATTCGGCAACGCTGAAGCTACTGAACGAGCCTTCGCCAGCGCCAACCCCTGCACACCATCTCGTAAGTTGTCGTTCCCCGCAAGAATCGAATCCTCATCGACATCAGCCGGCACTATTTCAAGTTCAAATCCAGCCTCAGACAAAATCTCAGCCCGCCGCGGCGAACCGCTGGCCAGAACTAAGTTTGTATCTGATGAAATCGCCAAGAAATCTAATCCTGCGATTCCTGAAGAGTAAGCATGCTGATCGTCTCAACGTGACGAGTCTGAGGAAACATATCTACGGGTCGAAGAATCTCCAACTTGTACATTCCGCCCTGACACAGCAAATCCAAATCACGCCCCATCGCTGCTGGCTCGCATGAAACCATCAAAACCTTCTTAGGCTTCAACTTCTTCACCGAATCCAATACGTCCGGATGACAACCAACCCGAGGCGGATCAAGAAGCAGTACGTCAACATCATCCACCAAAGGCCAATCCGCCATCACATCTTCGGTCTTACCTTCGATGAACTCAACGTTCGTGACGCCATTCATATTCTGTCCAGCATCTTCAATAGCCGATGCCGATTCCTCGATACCAACTACCTTTTTCACATACGGCGACATCAGCACTGCGAACACACCAACACCACAGTACGCGTCGACCATCACCTCGGAACCTTGAAGATCTAGAAGCTCACGAACTTCATCGACGGCGCGTGAAAGCTGCCCCGTATTCACTTGGAAGAACGATGATGCCGCTACCGTGAAGCAAGAACCACGAACCTCTTCTTCGTAGTGCTGCACACCCGTCGCCAGATCTAGACCTGGAATCAACATCTTGGGCTGAACGAGCATCGAATCGGTATTCACCCCAACTCGAATCGACATCTGCGTCTGCCCCTCCATCTTGTCTTGAACAAGGGCAATCGTGTCGTTCACCTTCTGATCCATCAGAAGGCATTCTTCGATGCGAACAAACTGGCGAGTCACAGCGTTCTTATACCCAACCTGCCCCGCATCTTCGTATTTGCCGATCGTGAAACGGCCGTGATTACGATATCGAAGCCGCTTCTCACTCTCGACAGTCAGGTCGACTTCGAGCCCGGCAAGCGTTTCGTACTTATCGATCTCTCGCTGAACTCGTTCACGCTTTAATTGCAGTTGATGCCCATACGAAACATGCTGCCACTGACACCCGCTGCACTCAAGAAAATACTTGCACTCGGGCTCAACACGTTCAGCAGCCGGCTTCAAAACCTGCGCCACCTTTGCAGCGATTCGTTCTGGAAACTTCTTCTGAACTTCAGCAATCACAACCTCGCCCGGAAGTCCGCCCGAAACAACAACCGGAGCACCATCGATCTCCGTGACCGTATCGCCGGCATCGTTAATTTCGCCAAGAGTAATCTCGAAATTATCGCCGGGATTCAGATCAACATGCTCTGTCAGATCCGGGCCGTTATACCGTTGTCGTCGCTTACGTTTCGCCATTCAGAAATTCTTACCCAGTACTTGTTTCAATGCCGGTTTCAAACTGAAATATCGCAGTTGAAAAAACACCCTGTCTGTTATTCTGAACTAGTTACTGGGTTTATGTGACACCGTATGCATCGTCAGATGCGTCGCCAGATGCAAATAACGAGCAAGTAGAACCGAAATCACATGTTGATTTTGGCCAAATGGAAACAATCTAAAAACATTGGTTTCTAAGTCAGAACAAACAGGATCTCCTACCGTAGAACGTCGCTTACCCGACTGGTTCAAGGTCAAAGCACCAGGTGGCGAAAGCTTTCTTGAAATTCGCAAGAAGATCAAAGGCGCCAGCTTAAACACGGTCTGTGAAGAAGCAGCATGCCCAAACATTGGCGAATGCTGGGACCGCGGAACCGCTACATTCATGATCCTCGGCGACACCTGCACCCGAGCCTGCTCGTACTGCAACGTAAAAACCGGCTGGCCCGGAACAACCGACCCTGCAGAACCTATCCGAGTAGCTTCCACTGTGAAACAGATGGAACTCAGCTACGCCGTAATCACATCCGTCGACCGAGACGATCTACCCGACTACGGATCTGGAATATTCTCAGAAACCATCTCGCAAGTTCGACGAACCACTCCCGATTGCAAAATCGAAGTGCTAATTCCCGATTTCGAAGGTGAACTCGAATCACTCGAACGAGTTGTGAACGCAGGACCGCACGTCCTCAACCACAACATCGAAACCACCCGACGCGTCTTCAAGAAAGTGCGACCCAGAGGCAACTACGACCTCTCGCTCGAACTTCTGAAGCGGGTAAAAGAGATCAATCCGTTCATGCCTTCTAAATCAGGAATGATGGTCGGACTCGGTGAAACCAAACCCGAAATCCTCGACACAATGCAGGATCTTCGCGACGTCGGAACTGATCTACTAACGATCGGCCAATACTTGCGCCCTTCGAAGCGACACCACCCGATCATCCGTTTCTACCGACCTGAAGAGTTCAAAGAACTCGAATTGGCAGGACTCGAAATGGGATTCAAGCACGTCGCATCCGGTCCGCTAGTACGAAGTTCGTATCACGCCGACGATCAGCACAACGCTGCCATCGACAAAATCCTCGACTCCGCAAACACCCAAACTAAAAGTTAAACAGTGTCGACCCTCTACGTCGTCGCCACCCCAATCGGAAATCTCTCCGACCTCACAACACGCGCCGTCGAAACACTCTCAGCCGTATCGACTGTCGCTGCTGAAGACACACGAGTCACACGCAAGCTCCTCAATCACCTCGGCATATCTCCTCAACTAGAAAGCCTTCACGCACACACCACTCCTGAACGACTCGCAGCACTTATAGAAAAACTCAACAACGGCGATATGGCAGTCGTAAGTGATGCAGGAACACCAGGAATCAGTGACCCCGGATCAGCGCTCGTTGCCGCAGCCATCGAAGCCGGGCACGAAGCAATCCCACTACCCGGCCCATCCGCAATAGTCGCTGCACTCTCAGTAACAGGCTGGTCGTTCGATCGATTCCTCTTCCTAGGATTCCTACCTCGCAAGAAGAACGAACAACTCGCAACACTCGAAAGCGCAGCCAGCGAACCCGGTCCCGTAGTCGCTTACGAATCACCTCACCGAATCAAAGCCACCCTCGCCAACATCGAAAAACAATTTCCTGAACGACAACTCGTCATCTGCCGAGAACTAACAAAGCTCTACGAAGAAACGTTCCGAGGCACCGCTACTCAAGCCTTAACCCACTTCAAAGAGCCACGAGGCGAGTTCGTCCTAGTGATCGAAGGCGCTGGCGACATACCCAAAACAGAAATCACTGACGAAGAGATCACAAAAACTCTCGAAAACCTCAAAGCTGAAGGCATTCAGGGTCGAACTCTGGTCGAACAGACAGTTGAACTCACCGGAGCACCGAAAAAACGCGTCTACCGCCTCTCACTAAGCAGCAAATAACGCCTGCCAGATAGTAAAAAACACTCCCTCAGGAATCATCACAAAAACACCCTGATTCCAACTCGTCCATAGCTATAATGAATCTCTGCCAAAATCGCTCTCGGCACCCGTAAAGTCGGCAGTCCCAAAATACCTGCCCACCCAATCCCACTAGTCGTAAACCGGAAATCTCACTTGTCCCGCAAAATTCTTGTCGCCGTCGCTTGGCCGTATGTAAACGGCGAACCCCACCTCGGTCACATCGCGGGCATGAACGTTCCAGCCGACATTTTCGCTCGATTCCACCGAATCATTGGCAACGAAGTCGCCATGGTTTCCGGCTCCGATATGCACGGCACTCCGATGATGCTCCGAGCCGAAGAAGAAGGCACCACGCCGGAAGCAGTAGCAGGACGATTCCACGAAATCTGGGCAAAGTCTCATGCCGACATGGGCTTCTCGTTCGATCTGTACACCCACACTCACACCGATCAACACCGTGATGTGGTTCACGATCTTTTCAACACGATCAAAGAGAAGGGCTTTCTGGTTGAAGAAACACAGTCAATGCCATTCTCCGAATCGCAACAGCGTTACCTATCCGATCGATTCGTCGAAGGCACATGCCCCCACTGCGATTTCGAAAGCGCACGTGGCGACCAGTGCGATAACTGTGGCCGAACACTCGACGCCGAAGATCTGATCGACATCCGTTCAAAACGTGATGGTTCGCAACTTATATTCAAAGACACCACACACCAGATGTTCACTCTCGGCTCGTTCCAAGAGCAACTCGAAGAGTGGGTCGCCAGCAGAACTGACTGGCGACAAAACGTCCGAAACCAAACCCTCGGAATGCTCCGTGAAGGACTACGCAGTCGCGCAATGACACGCGACATCGACTGGGGTGTCACAGTCCCTCTCGAAGGCTACGAAAACAAGCGTTTTTACGTTTGGTTCGAAGCCGTCATGGGCTACCTCTCCGCCACCAAAGCATGGGCAGAAAACCAGGGAACTCCCGACGAGTGGAAAAAGTTCTGGGTCGACCCCGATGGCGAAACCTACTACTTCCAGGGCAAAGACAACGTCCCGTTCCACACCATCATCTGGCCTGCGATTCTCATGGGCTACGGCGGACTTAACCTCCCGACAGATGTGGTCGCAAACGAATATCTAAATCTAGGCGGAGCCGACTTCTCAAAAAGCCGCGGCAACGCTGTCTGGGTCCCCGACTTCCTCTCGAGATACGAAGCCGACCCTCTTCGCTACTACCTAGCATCGATCATGCCCGAATCATCTGACTCTGAATTCACTTGGGCCGGATTCCACGCTGCAAACAACAACGAACTCGTCGCCACGTTCGGCAACTTCGTGCATCGCGTCCTCACAATCACAACTCGTAACTTCGACGACGCAGTGCCAACGCCCGGCGACCTCGACAATGACGACAAAGCTGCTCTCGAAGCTTGCGATGTCGCACTCAAAGAAGTCGCCGAAGCAGTCGAAGCCCGCCGATTCCGAGACGGTCTCCGAGCAGCAATGCGCCTAGCGCGCCACGGCAATCAATACGTCGATGCCAAAGAACCGTGGAAGGTCGTAAAAACTGACAAAGAAGCCGCAGGTACTGCGCTTTGGGTCGGACTCAACGTAATTTCTACGCTCAGAACTGTCTTCTACCCATACCTTCCAACATCTGCTGAGAAGATTCACAGTATGCTGTTCAGCGCGGATGCTGAAGACTCAAACGTATTGGCCGATGGCTGGAAACGAAGAGAAATCGTTCCCGGAGCACCAATCGAGAAGCCAACGCCCTTGTTCCGCAAGCTCGATGACTCGATAATTGAAGAAGAAAACGCACGACTCTCTGGCGAATAGAGTCAACGAACTCAGGACCGTCTTAGAAAATTCATGGTTGAAGCAATCACACAAGAAAGCATTTACGAACCGGTCGCCGACGACCTGCAATCCGTGATTGCCGAAATTGCAACGATCGCCGACCGTGCTCCTGAGAATGCGCCCGAACAAGCAGCCGATCTCGATGCCCAGCTCGGTCACGTACTAGCCACCCCCGGCAAACGTGTTCGCCCAGCACTAACCCTCCTCGCCTCACGCCTTTTCGGTGAAGGCCGTGGCGAAATGCCAATCAAAATGGCAACCGCTGTCGAATTACTGCATATCGCAACCCTCGTTCACGACGATACCGTCGATCATGCGGACACCCGACGTGGCCACCAAACCGCCAGCAAGCTTTGGGGCCGCAACGTTGCTGTCCTCATCGGCGACTTCGTGTTCGCAACATCAGCAATGTACGTCTGCGACACCAACAATGTTCGATTAGTTCGACGCTTTGCCGAAACGATCACCGAACTTGCCCGCGGCGAACTGAACGAAATCTACACAGCCTGGCAACCCGGCGTTCCACTCACCGATTACAACCAACGCATCTACGACAAAACCGCCTCACTCTTCTGCACAGCAGCTGAAAGCGGAGCAGTGCTTGGCGGCGGCGATGAAGCATCAGTCAAGAACGTTCGGGACTACGGCTACAACATCGGTATGGCGTATCAGGTCTACGACGACCTGCTCGACTACAGCTCAACGAGCGAAGAGCTAGGCAAGCCAGCAGGACACGATCTCGGCGAAGGAATTCTCACCCTCCCTGCGATCATCGCAGCAGAAAATGGTGCGTCCGAAGAAATCCTCGCCCTGCTAAACGCTCCCGAAGAAGCCCGAGACGATCTACTGCCGGCCGCAGTTGAAGCAATCAAGCAAACCGGCGCACTCGATGAAACTCTCAAAGTAGCCACCGACTACATCGACGCGGCAGTACGTTCGCTCGATGGAATCCCAGCTTCCGAATCACTCGATTCGCTACTGTCCCTCGCCGAGTACGTTCAGACTCGCAACTACTAGGCGACCATGCCTTCACGGTCACCCAAACGATCCAACGCGGCAAATAAGCGCGAACCAACTCTCGCGCCCGAACTCGTAAAAGTACGACTCGAATCCGTCTACGGACCAATCGAGTGGCGACCTCGAATGATCGCCATCGACGAGCTGATCTTCACCGTTCTCACGCAGAACACTTCCGACCTCAACGCCGAACGCGCCTACGACACCCTTCGCAAATCCCTCCCCACTTGGGGACAAGTGATTGAAGCCGAAACAGAAAGAGTCGCCGAACTAATCAAACACGGCGGACTCTCGAATCAGAAGTCAGTACGCATACAGAAAATCCTCGTTGAAATCTTAAAACGCATCGGTCACTTTGATCTCGAATTTCTAGCAGCTAAGCCGCTAGAAGAAACTCGTGAATGGTTCACATCCCTACCCGGCGTCGGACCCAAAACCGCAGCTGTCGTAATGGCGTTCTCGCTTCGAATGCCAGCCTTCCCGGTCGACACTCACATCCACCGAGTATCAAAACGACTGGGCCTAATCGAAGCAAAAACAACCGCCGACCAAGCACACCCGATCATGGAAGAAATGATCCCAGAAGACGACCGCTACGACATGCACGTTCTTCTAATCACCCACGGCCGCCAAATCTGCAAAGCCCGCACCGCCCAATGCCCCCGCTGTCCCCTAAACAAAGAATGCCCAGCGAGTACAGCTAACGAGACATAAACCTTGCCCGTTGTCATTCTGAACTCGATTCAGAATCAGCCAACAAACGCTCCCACCCATCGACCTCGCAACAATCGCCCCCACGCCTCGAATACATACCCAGTAAAAAAACACCAATCCAGCCAAAATTGGTAGCCTCCACAAATCGCCGTTTTACAAACTCTGCGGTATGCTGATATTTAGTGCTTAAAACGTGCGGCGCCTAGAAGCGACCCACTCACCACGCACGGCCTCGTCGTCCAGCGGTTAGGACACAGCCCTTTCAAGGCTGAGACCGGAGTTCGATTCTCCGCGGGGCTACCATCTGAAACTTAAAAAGACCTCGCATCATGCGGGGTCTTTTTTTATGCCTAAATCCTCGACAACCACCCCGTTCAGGCATACGATTCCGCCATATAAGTCACCTCAGCGATACTGATGTTTGGTGGCTCTCCAATAACAACCACAACCGCACGCCAATATCCACCAACTTCACCAATCCGTCCTCCCTCCTTCGGGAGGGAGTTAGAGGGTGGGTAGATTGCAGCTCGGAGCCGAGTCATTTGATGACGAGCGCGACTAAACGAGATTGCAGCGGCGACCAAGTCACGACAGTGACGCCCGGAGCAAATCAAGCCCTTGAAAATCACCAAAGTCACCCCATGGCTCGTCGAAGCACCAACCCCGTACCTCGACACCGCCAACGACTCCCACATCCGCAACCGTGAATACGTCTACGTTGAAGTAAACACCGACGAAGGCGTCACCGGCTGGGGAGAAATCACCGGAACGTCAGCAGTCTCCAACCGAGCCGTCTGCGCATCCCTCAGGCACGTCAGCGACCTCATAGAGGGCGACGACCCACGACTCATCGAAGTCATCTGGAACAAGATCTTCCGATCCTTCACCTACATGGGTTCCCGAGGCGCAACAACCAACATCATCTCAGGTATCGACATCGCTCTCTGGGACATCCGAGGCAAAGTGCTCGGTCTACCAATCTCCGAACTCTTCGGCGGACCCGTTCGAGAAGGAATCCCCATCTACTGCCACCCTGAAGACGGATCCTCAGTCGAAGATTCCATTCAGCACGCCAAGGCGATCAAAGCAACCGGCCAAAAGTCGCTCAAAACCGACCCCTGGTTCCCGCACCACACTGAAGAATCAAACGGCTACCTAACAGGGCAACTAAGCGCCGAAGCCGAGAACCACGGTGTCGAAGTTATTGCCGGCATGCGAGAAGCACTCGGACCTGATTTCGAAATCCTCATCGACTGCCACGGCCGTTTCGATGCTCCAACAGCTATTCGATTAGCCAAAGCCCTCGAGCCGTACAACATCTTCTGGTTCGAAGAGCCAGTGCCAGTCGAAAGCACGCACGCCCTGAGGCAAGTACGCGAAAACGTGAACGTCCCAATCTGTGTCGGCGAACGAATTCACACGCGCTGGGAATTCATTCCGATCCTCGAAAACGAACTTGCCGATTTCATCATGCCCGATGTCACTTGGACCGGCGGAATCTCCGAAATCAAGAAGATCGCAACAATGGCAGAAGCCTACTACGTGCCGATCTCACCACACGACGCCAGCGGACCTATCAACGTTCTCGCCGGTGCTCACGCAATGGCGTCAGTCCCCAACCACTACCGAGTCGAAACATCACGTGCCAAGCTCAATGCCTACGACGTGATGATCGACCACCCGCTGGACATCAGAGGCGACAAAATCTATCTCTCAGATCGACCCGGACTCGGAATCGAACTCGACAAGGACTACATGCGAGCCAATGCACTCGCCGGTTACCGCGACTAATATAGCCGCCTATGGCTAAACAGCAAACCATAAGAGTCGGGGCAGCAGGAATCATCATTCAAGATGACAAAATTCTGCTGGTCAAATTCAACGATGAAAACGGACCGCACTACAACTACCCGGGCGGTGGTCACCATGAAGGCGAAACCCTTCGCCAAACCGCCGCGCGGGAAGTAAAAGAAGAAACTGACGGCGAAGTAGAAGTAGGACGGCTGTTGGTTATAAGAGAATCAGCGCCGTTCGAAGTCGATTACGTCTATGGCTCGACCCACTACTTGAAACTATTCTTCGAGTGTCATTTAAAGCCCGGTTCAACGCCTCGACTGCCAGACAAGCCCGATCCGAACGAGATCGCAGTCGAATGGGTTCCCGTAAACGACTTATCAAGCTATCCGGTAATTCCAGATATCAGCGAAGAGCTGTTTCACGTACTAAATGGCGGCGTTCAAGAGTATTTCGAAGATGACGGTGAAGCCGCCAAGCTTCTAAAGGAAAAACAATGACTGAATGCATCCCCGGCGCCAACGACAATCGACACGATTTCTCAATTACGCCTGTCGACGTTTCAGCCAACGCCACCCTTATATTCAAAACGTGCAGCTACTGCGGCATCTCATACCGCTACGTCGATCAAATCTGGGAAGAAATCGCCAGCGAAAACATCGACAACTAAACGCTGACCGACGAACAATTCGACCAGCCACTCACCACAGAAAAGTCCGTTAAACAAAAAGATGGCGAAATAATCGCCATCACTTAGTTGCCGCCTGTAAGCCAGTCTAACCAGCCACCCCGCTAGCCCTCGTTAGCAGCAGCCTCGGCAGCCTGTAGCCACAGCTCCTGAGCATGAACCAGCTTGTCGGAAGCTTCGTCAGATCGAATCTGATCAGCAACCAGAGTGTCGATAGCATCCTGGAAGAACACGTCAAACAGAATCAACCCATCCTGAGTCGTCTGCAACGCATCAAGGCCGATACCGTGTGAAACCGCATGCTCTTCAGGCACATCGATCGCCCGCCATCGATTTATCACAGCCTGAGAATCAGAAATCAGTGCACGTGCAGCCTGCTGACTCGTTGTGTAAAGAATAACGTGCTCGTTCTCAGACGTAACAGACGCCACGTTGAACGTATCAACCATCTCGTTCCAGCCATCGGTGATGCCATTCTGCATCGTCACAACTTCAATAGCCTGGCGTTCGTAAACCGAAAGTCCATCGCCCTTTTCATAGCTCGTAGCCATGAAAATCGCACCGATCAGCATTCCAAACATAAGAGTTGAAATAACCGTCAGAAAAGCTCGCCCGAACCGAGGTTTTGGTTCAGTAACCATTTCTTCAGAATCGGAATCGTGTGAAATTGTGATGTCCTGCGTCATATATCTCTTATCTCACTGACACTGTGGTGAGTGCAGATTTCGTGTTTCCATCGGAATCAGTCACCTTAGCGATGAGGGTGTGGATACTACCTGATCGGGCAGACGAACTGTCCCAAATCGCCCCGTAGTAACCAGAAAGTGGCGAGTACTTAGCCGTAACCAACTTAGAACCATCGATCAACACTTCAACTCGAAGATTGCCTACAGTCTCGTGATCACTTATTGCATCGATCAAAACGAAGACATCTCCGCCAACCTTGAAGTTAGCCCCAGGAGTCACCATCCGAATACGTGGCGATCGTACCTTTGGCCGAACCGGCGCAACTGCACTATTTCCACGAAGACTTGAAACACGATCTCGAGTGTTGAGCATTCTTACACCTCAGCCGATGTGATAGCGATGCCTTCGATTTCGTCGGTGTCTTCCGGCAATTTGAAAGTCTGAACCTGACCGTTCCAACGGAACAGCTGGCCTCGTGACTCTTTAGCTGCGATTCGGCGTTCCTTTGTTGATCCTTCAAGAATTCGATCAAGAATCGAATCGACTGAGTTCTCAACTACACCAAGCAAATCACGGTCAATTCGAGGGTCGACAAACGGAATGCCCCATGAAGCACCCTGAATTGCTTTTGCAAGAAGTTCAGGCTTACGTGCGGTAGAGGTAAGAACGTATGACCATTCAAGACCGAGTCCAGTAGGAACCATCGCCAATCGCTCCGGATCGGAGTAAGGCGAAACAATTACGATTCCTAGAGTCGGGCTAATCTTTCGAAGCGCAAACGCAGCGTCGATTCCACCAAGTTCGTAACCAAGGTCGATATCGATAATTGCAACATCAGGTCGGAGGAGAACCGTTCGCTCAACTGCAGTATCACGATCCTGTGCGCCACCTGTCATGGCAGTCGTAGGATTCTTGTTCACCGATTCGGCGAGAGTTTCAATGAATCGAGCAGAACGTGCTGCGATCATTACCTTAGTAGAAGCCTTCGCCAACCGGCCATTTGCCTTAGCTGTGCGAGGGGTTCTGTATGTTCGTCGTCGGAATGTGATTTTCATATCTGTCGCTCCAACCGATTTGTTTACGGTTTTGTCGCACCCCAGTCGCAGTAACGTGTGAGAAAGGTGTGCGGTACAAACAGAATGCGTGTTCCTACCTACCGGCAGTAGTCCTACAGACTCACTCGGCCGAGCCAACTGGCTCATCGGGGCACGAGTGAACGATGACCCTACAGGCGCGTTTGAACTGGAAACGCACTTAGCGATATCTGAAGGTGTGCACCAAAGTGGGTGAAAGTTGTGATTCCGGTGGGCAACAGATGGCGCAAACCAATAACGCCACGATTTAGCACTAGGCAAAATCTGTCCTCCCCCGTCACGGGGGAGTTAGAGGGGGAGATTGCAGCTAAAGCCGAGTCATCCGATGACGAGCGCGACTAGCGCCAGATTGCAGCGAGGTCCAAAGTCATCCAATGACGCCCGGACCAAACGGTCCTCCCCCGTCACGGGGGAGTTAGAGGGGGAGTTTGCAGCTAAAGCCGAGTCGTCCGATGACGAGCGCTGCACTAAAACGCCAAAACGTCCAGCCCGCTAAATATTCACGTGCACTTTAATGCTGCCTGAAGTCTTGTCCCACGCAGCATCAAAACCATCTTGAATATTTTCCAACTCAACCTGATGCGTAACGATGTCCCGATAAGGAATATCGCCTGAAGCCAACAGATCAATCGCCACTTCATAATCGTGACGACCGTCAATAACGCCGTAGCAAATCACCGACTGCATACGAATCTCACGAAGCAACGGCTCGAACAGATCAACCTTCATAGGGATCTTCATTCCACCCAAATACAACATGGTGCCCTGGTTCCGAGTCGCCCTTATAGCCTGCCCAAACGATTCGCTCTGGTGACCACCCACCGATTCCACAACGAAATCAGCACCAAGACCATCCGTAGCATCCAAACAAGCCGCCTCAAAAGCGCCCTCCTCAGACCCAACCACAATATCCGCACCCATCTTCTTCGCAGCTTCTGCTTGATGAGGGTGTCGTGCCGAAGCAATTACCGTTCGAGCACCAAACGCCTTAGCTGCCGCAATAGAAGAAAGACCAATCGTCGCCGAACCAACAACACCCACAACATCGTCCGGCTGCATCCGACCGTAGCGAAGCCCATGCACACTCACCGCCATCGGCTCAACCAAACCGCCATCAATCCAATCCATCCCATCAGGAATTTTGAACAATCCGGCAGGCTTACGAGTCATGTACTGAGCAAAACCGCCACCAGTGTCGGGAGCAAGATTCATACAGTGCTTCCACTGACCATACCGACAGAAGTGACAGCTCAAGCACGCACGGCCTGCACCAATCATCTCGATTGCAACACGATCACCAACCTTGAGATTCGTCTCGCCCTTCGGCAGTTCTAAAATTTCACCAGCAATCTCGTGACCCGAAGCCATCTCCTGAGCTTCAGTCCTACTGGTCGTCATGTGCAAATCGGAACCACAAATACCAGTCTGGCGAATACGAATCATCGCCGAGCCCTCGTACATATCCGGCATCGGAACATCTTGAACTATGTACTGACCCGTTCCATCATCCAGCGCCGCTCGCATTGTTTCTGCCATCGAAATTCCTCTTTGCCAGTCCCGAAAATTGGTGTGAACTCAACTAGTGGCGCATCTTACCCCACTTCGACACACTCGAACGGGTGTATTCTCGGTGCGTCCGATTATTCGAACCTGCCTACAACAATTCGCTCAGAACCCCAGCCTGAAAAAATGACACAAAACAAAACATTCCGCGGCGTCTACGCCATCCCCGTAACTCCCTTCAATGAAGATCTATCAATCGACTGGGAATCCCTACGAAAGTGCATCGAATTCAGCCTTGAAACCGGAGCACACGGAATCGTTCTGCCAGTAAACGCCTCGGAAGGCCCGTTCCTTACTGACGCCGAACGAAAAGAAGTTCTCAAAACCGGAATCGAAGTCGTCAACGGCACAGTTCCAGTTATCGCAGGAGTCAGCGGAGCATCCACGGCAGTCTCAGTCGAACTTACAAAGAACGCAGCCGAACTTGGCGCCGACGCCGTAATGGCAATGCCGCCTAACGGAGCCGCTGGAGCCGTTATCTGGGATCACTACTCTGCCATCGCCGAAACCGGACAGCTCCCTGTTTGGATTCAGAACAACAAGCCACCTGCAGGCCCAGTCGTTCCAACTCCAATGATGGTCAAGCTCCTGAACGAAGTTGAACACGTCGACTATGTAAAAGAAGAAAGCTACCTCCCGGGCCAGATCATGACTGAGCTGCAGGAGAAGGCCGGAGACGCTGTCAAAGGACTCATGGGCGGAATGGGCGGACGTTTCCTCGTAGACGAATACCGACGAGGCTCAGCCGGAACAATGCCAGCAGGGCACATCACCGACGCCCACGTAAAACTCTGGGATGCTCTCGATGCTGGTGGAATAGATTCAGACGGACTTCAAATCGTCACCGACGAAGCACGAACGCTCTGGGAACGAATGATTCCATCGCTCAACTTTGAATTCCTGTTCGGAGCCAACGCCTACAAAGCCGCTTACTTCCGACGCGGAATTATCAAGACCGATCGCACTCGAAACCCTGCGAACAAATACCTCGACAAGCTCGACTACGAAGAACTCGACACCATCCTTGACCGAATGGGCGATCTGCTCAGCTGGAAGAAGTAGCCAGTCGGAGCTAAACCTCCCTCTCCTCGGGGAGAGGGCTGGGTGAGGGAGAAATCCCGGAACGAGATATTCAACGATGCAAGAAAATCCCCAAGACGACACAAGAGACGATCTCATGGATCATCTCAACGACATTGGCGTCGTATCAGTGCTTGCCGAACGCCACCGACTTGAAGAAAAGGTCGGTAAAAGCCGGGCTAGACGTTCACTCGGTGTAATCGATATTGACGGCGGCACGATCTACTGGGCGAACGTCATGAAGGAAGATCTCAGCAAAGATTCTCCCGAACGCTGGTGGGTACATTTTGGAGTCCCCAACGAACATAAAATTCCAAAAGAAGAGTCGGTCAGGATCAAAACGAAACGTACGAAAGCGTTTCCAGCATTCGGCAGCAATGCCGAAGTAAAGTGGCAAGGTCAAGATCAAGGTCTTGGACTAGTCAAGGCCCTCACAGCCAACGATGAAATCAGTCAATTAGCAACAGATCTGGGCAATATCGAAGTGCGAAGCATGTCTGGCGAATTCCGAGGCTGGAGCATCCAATTCGATCAAAAAGTCGAACCTACTATCGACCACTGGGAGACCCTCGAAGAACTCGCCGAAATTCTCCTTAGTGCAGCCGAACGCTTCTAGCTCCCAGCGACACACCTGTAGCTAATAAAGGTGATTTGAAGACTCATCATTCGCTGATATAAAGTGCACTCCCTGCACGCCTTACGCACAACATAAGGAGCACACCATGACTGACCGAGTTGACGAATACGCACTTCCAAACGATAAGTTCGGGTACCGAATATACGGTGTCATGGCTCATCTTCCTGAACCGCAAGCAAGCCAGGTCAGGAAATTTCACAAGCTGATCGGCGCCGACGATCTAGCTACAAAACCACACTGTTCAATCGACAATTTCTGGGGACCCGACGATCTCGATGTGGTCAAAGCGTCACTAAGAGACGTCGCATCTCGGAACAAACCGTTCGAGACCAGTATCGATTTCGGCTCAGGTGTAAGAGTCTGGCCATCCGGTTGTGCGTACACCATCAAATCCACCGATGAACATCTGGCGATGCAAGCTGATGTCATACAAGCCATGCTTCCAATCACCAAGCGAATCAGACCCCCCGGCAACTACTGGCCACACACGACAATGGTTCTCGATGCAAAAACCGAAGAACTCCCGCTGATGGAACCGAATCTCGCGAAGATCGACATGACCGGAACCATGAAGTTCGAAAAAATCTCTCTAATAGGCCGTATAGGCCTAGCCCGCGGCGGTGGCTACGAAATCATCGAAGACTACCCGCTACTCGGGTGATCCAACTCTACCGTCGTCGCCAAACCAGCACCATAACCACAACCGGAAACAGCACGATAACTGCGCCCAGCAGCAAAACCATCGCACCAGAATCAATCCCCAGCACGTGATTCATCTTCGTGCTCAACCACTCCCAAAGATCCGGATCAATCGGCTCCGAGTGATGACCAAGCGGCAAAAACAATCGAGCCATCTACGCCCCGCCTTGTGAACTCGTACCTACTCCGCCAGAGCCGGAATCCACTGCCGCCCCATCAGGCACGGGCGTAACTTGTGAATATCTCACTGAAACCCGCTTCTCGCGAATCGATAGCGAAACAATCCCCGCTACCAGCAAAGTCAGCGCACCAATCGCAAACGGCACATCGTACGAACCCCACACAGTAAACGCCCAGCCAAACAGCATCACTGCCGCAGCTCCGCCAAGCTGATGCGCCATATTCGCAAACCCGAATAACGTACCGAGATTCCGGACACCATAAACGTCAGCGGTCAGTGAAGCAGTAAGTGGAACCGTCGCAAGCCACGACATCCCACCAATCACCGCAAACGCCCATATTGCCGAAGACCCCGGCAAAACTATCAACGAAATAAACGCAATTCCTCGAACCAGATACACAGCGCCAAGCAAATTTTTTCGCTGCCAACGATCAGAAAGCAATCCAATAACTAGAACACCGGCTGCATTAATACCGCTCAACACACCGAACGCCAATGCCGCCGTCCCTGTCGAAATATCTTCGCTGATCGCCCACCGCACAAAATGCACAGAAATCGAAGCAGTAGTAATCCCGCAAACGAAATAAGCAATCGACAACTGCCAAATCGGCTTCGAGCCAAGCGAATCACGCCACTTCTCAACGAACATCGGACCGACCGATTTCACAACAATCTCGGAATCAGAAATACCTGAAGAATCTTCACCGTCAATCTTGAGCCCCATATCTTCGGGACCACTTCGAACGACCACCAAAAGCAACGGCACACCAAGAGCCAGCGCCAAACCGCCTACCAGCCAATATGCCGTCTGCCAGCTAAACTCGATCAATACGTAGCTCAAGAACGGAACTACGATCAGGCCACCAACCGATCCGCCAGCGATCAATACCGCCATCGCCATCCCGCGTTTTTTCTCGAACCAACGAGCTACGATCACTCCAGTAGTTGCCGGAGAAATACCCCCTGATGCGAACGAAATAACAAACCCATAGAGGGCGATCAGACCATAGATGTTGGTGACATACGAAACTCCGATAGTTGCTATCGCCATCACCATCAGCGAGATAACAACGACTCGCCTGCCGCCGTAGACATCAGTCATTCGGCCAACGAATGGCTGCGACACACCGTTCACAAGCCAACCGACCGAAGCTGCAATCGAAACTGTGGCAGTCGATATCTGCCAATCCTGTTCCCAGGTCTTTACGAAAACGCCAAAACCCTGACGAGATCCAATAGCCAAAAACGTAGCGAAAAACAGCGCGGCTATCACGTACCAGCCGTAATAAATACCCTGTTTCTTTTGCGAACTTTTTGAACCAGCCCGTTCATTACTCATTTATCGGCTCCGGGTGTGTGCATGCGCTTGGCCTCATCTGCATTTACCCACCCTTTGACTCCCTCTTGGAGTAGGGAGAACCACACTATTCGTCCAACTCCCGAATCTTCGTCGACCACTCTTCTCGTTCGTCTTCACGCCCCGCATCGTACCCGGCACGCCTGCCCATTCGATAAATAATCGATGCAACAACCAATGCCAGTACGAGTACGAATAAGAACTGCATTAAGCGACTCCGTCCAAACGGAAAACCAAACTAGTCGACACGCATGATCTCTACAGCGTCACGGTTGATAATTCCCTCAATGTCCTCCGAAGGAATCTGAGGCAAGTGGTGATCCTTGGCGAACTTCTCCAGTCCACGCAAGTGATCGATGTTGTCTTGCGGACGGGTAACTGGCCAGTCCGAACCAAACAAAATCTTGTCGGTCACTCCCCATTCGTAGAACAGGCGCATGCCCTGCCAGAACGAATACGGACGGTAGTACTGCGCCGAAACATCGGCCCAAACATTCGGGTGCTTGCGAACAACCGAAAGACAATCGTTCTGCCACGGATGTCCCAAATGCGCCAAAACCATAGTCAATTTCGGGAACGCCATAGCGATCTTGTCCGAAGTAAGCGGGTGCGCATAAGTCAGCGGAGCCTCGGTCATCGGTGAAGTGCCCTGGTGGAACACAATCGGAATACCGTCAGCTTCTAACCGCGAAAACATATCGAAAGCTTCAGGCCCTAACGGATCGAAATCCTGATAGTTCGGCCCCAGCTTAATTCCCTTACACCCTAGATCGCCGACACACCGGTCGTACTCATCTTTCCAGTTCGGGTCGAGCGGGTGCAACGACATAAACGGCACAATCTTGTCGGGAGCGTGCTTCGCAGTCTCAGCCGCCACGTCGTTGTGGTTCTGTCCTTCAGCCCAACCCTCGGTACGCAGAACACGCTCTTCCGGACGCCACGGTCGAGGAGCAATCCCAAAGATGAAAGCCTTGTCGACTGGCCCCATGTCACGCAGATAATCGTCGATAGAGTTCGTTAGCTGAACTGTCTCGCCCGAACGCATGGTCGTCTCGATCTGCATCTCATCCTGCGGAACTGGCCCCTGATGACTCGGTAAGTGGGTGTGAACGTCAACGATCATTGAATTTATCTCTCTGGAAACTGCAATCAACATCGCCCGCATAGGGTGGGGCGTCGATGGACGCAAATACTACGCCTGAAAACGCTTTGATAAAACTTCACACGCCCTAAATTCACCAGCGTTGTCATTCTGAACTAGATTCAGAATCACGCTCAATGGCCAACAACGTTTCATGTAGGGCACGTATAAAGTTCTCCCGTGACAACACCCGCCCACACTAACCAGCCTGAATTCCGCCGATGGCGAAACCGCGTGCTCTTCAGCTACTCGGCGTTCTATCTGTTCGTCTACATGGGTCGATTCAACCACTGGCCAGCCGGCCCAGTCATGCGGGAACAACTCGACTTCTCCCATGTCGAACTCGGCATCATCAACGCCTGCCTACTCTGGGGATTCGCGCTCGGCGGTATGACCCACGGCAGAATCGCCGAAACCTACGGATATAGATTCTGGCTAGTCGCTGGAACTCTCGCATCTGTCGCACTCAACTGGGTCACCAGCTTCGGAACCGGTTTGTGGACCATCGCAATACCGTGGGGACTCAACGGATTCGCTAACGCAACAGTCTGGGCACCCGGAATCGGAATGCTCGCCCAATGGTGGCATCGAAGCCAACGCGGGCGAGTGATGGGACTCGTAGGCGTAGCCGCAGGATCGGCGATGCTGATGATGTGGCTAATAACCGGCTGGACCGTCGCTGAATTCGGCTGGCGAGCTGCATTCCGCTACCCGCCATTACTAATGATCCCCGCAGCAGTAGCACTGTTCTTCCTCGTCAGAGATCGCCCTTCCGACGTCAAGCTCGAAAATCTCGATCAACGCGGCACGATGCATTCCTCAGCCACTTCCCTCCCGGACCGGGAGGGATCGAGGGAGGGAGATTTGGGACCCAAGGACGAAAGTCCGCCCGGTCCTTCACGCCTGACAGAGTCACGAGCGCGACTAACGAAAGAAGACGCCCCACACGGCCCATTCACCGCCTACAAAATCCTCTACACAAACTGGCGATTCGTAGCGACATCTCACGTAAAGGGACTCGAAAACGTAGTCCGATACGGGCTCACAACATGGGCGCCCCTCTACTACTTCGAAGAAGCCGGACTTTCCATCGAAACGACAGCCCTCGTAACCGTGGCACTGCCAGTCGGATATCTCACAGCACCAATGGTTTCAGGCTGGATATCCGACGTACTACTCAATGGACGACGCTCCCCCATGATCGCCGCATCCGCGCTGATTTCAGCCGCAGCGTTAATCGGACTCGCCATCGTCCCGGCTGAAAATGTTTACGCTGGAGCGGGGTTACTCTTCATCGGCGCATTCGCCATGAGCCTCTCGATGACATCGACTCTCGTAGTCGATATGGCCGGCCCGCGATACGCAGCCACAGCAAGCGGAATCCTCGACGGCCACGGCTACGTCTACGCCGGCGCCCAAGCAATAATCTTCGCCCTAGTACTCGACACTACAGGCGCCCCATGGCACCTCGTATTCCTAGGAATGGCAGGAGCAAGAATCCTCTCCGCCCTAATCGCCTGGCGAGTAAAGTTTTAGAACGACTCGCTACTCTCTCAGCCGCGAATCAACCAGCTCCGAAAGCGCCTTCGCTGCCTCAAGATCGCCAGCAGTTCTATCGAGAACCACCGCTACTTCAATAACGTAGTCACCGCTGATTCGCATCAATGCGCCGAAGCCCGTTTGAAATGCACCCTCTCCATACTCAGGAAGAGTCCCATTTGGATCATTGTCCAAGCTGAACCCCTCGACCAACTTGTGATTATCCATAGTGCCGGGAGCCGATATCGGCATCATCACCACATTTACTATCGCATCCGAAAGACCAAGATCGCTATGGTCTGGAACATCTCGACTACCGCCTGAAGTCCATCCACAATGCAAATTGTCGCCGCTCACCGCGCCAGTCGCCACTACTGGCTGCTCAGCATTACCAACTCCAACAATCGAAGAGATCTCAGCGTTGGAAACTATTCCGCAGGAAATATCTCCAAGCGAAATATCCGCATTTGAAGTCTCCACCGCCGTGCTCTCTGAACCAGAATGGGAATCAGACTGAACAACGACCACAGTTTCACCGGAACAAGCAACGAGTGCTATCGCCATAAATACCGAAAAAACGAGAATCGCCGAATGCGCTCGACGCCTACCTAGTGACCAGCCCATATAAATTTCTCCGTGCTGAATATGCTTAATCGGGCGCACTATAACCCATCCACAAATTGCCCATAAAAAACAAGGTGATCACAGCACCGGTCGCCTAATCCCGCAACACTCTAAACCCGATCTCGTTGCCAAGGCTCTTCTTCATCGACATCTTGATCATCAGCAAGCACAACGGCTCAAGCAGACGTGAAATCTCAAGCTTGCCAGCATCGATCACATCGAACCCAAGCTCAGCAATCAGCGAACCAGCAACGCCCTTCGCATCCTTGTCATCTCCACAAATCGGAATTGAAATCTCTCGATCGTCCAACTTCCGACCATCGAGCAATCGAGCATCAACGATGTTCAACGCCTTAACAACGTGAGCACCGACGGCCCATCGAGCCACCTGCTCACCACCCGAATCATCATGTCCTAACCCAAGAGAAAGGCCTTTCACGAACGGGTTCGTGGCATCTAACAAAACCCGACCCGAAAGATTGCCGAGCGCAGCTAAAGAAACCTCAGCCGCACTCCACGGAACTGCCAGCACAATCACATCGGCACCAGCAACCGAATCAGCAAGACCCGAAGCCGAAACACCGTTTCCGATTTCAGAAACCAGCGAAACAACCCGTTCTGACTCAGGCGACCGCGACCCAATCACAACCGAGTGACCTAAGCCTGACCACGATCTAGCCACCCCAGCTCCAACACTCCCACTTCCGATAACAGCAATACGCATCGGCTAGTTCTCAATCTCAAGGTGCGATTGCGGAACCCAACCAAGCAGAGTTTTTGCCTTCGTCAGGTTGTGCTCTTTTTCGTTTTCGTCACCCGCAATGAACACCGCATCGAAACGACCATGCCCAATCTGAACATTCTCCAAAGCTGCAAGATACGCCCGAGCAAGATCAGCCTCGTCAGTAACAAACAACGGATTCGATCCATCAGGTCGATCAGTTATCGGACGTGCACGCTCTTCCAAATAAGCTTCACGACCGCGTGGACCAGTGATTCGTAAAGCAGTCACATTCATGTCAAACCACGAAGCGAAGTACGCACATATCCTCTCGCCAAACCCTTTGCTCAACCCGTAAGCACTAGGCGTGTCCAGAGGAAGTTCGTCTTCGTTCTTGTAGTAATCACGCGACCTGTGATGAACGCTCATCGAACTCGTGTAAACACCCTTCTTCAAACCCGCACCCTGAGCCAACCACAGGAACGTGTGAAGACCAAGGCAGTTGACTTCATAGTTCTCTCGAATGACCTTCAAATCCTGGTCTGTTACCGATCCGCCCTGCGGACTCAGCATCACCAACCAGATGAAAGCGTCGACGCCTTCGACAGCCTTAGCAATCGCATCAGGGTCCGTCACAGAGCCTCGAACGAACTCGACGCCTTCGTGCTTCGGCTCTGCCAAATCAAGCACACGAACGTCGTGCTCTTTCTGAAGATAAGGAGTGATAAATGAGCCGACCATCCCAGATCCGCCCGCAAGTAATATTTTCAAGTTTCTTCTTTCGTTACGTGCCGGGCGTCATCGAATGACTTGGGCACAGGGCAGCTATCGTATCGGCTCCGGGCGTCACTTACGTGACTTGGGAGCATGCGACACATAGCCACCCTCTAACTCCCTCCCGCTCTGGGGAGGGACAACCAACTAACAATCCATCCAAATACCGGCACTGTCATGCTGAACTTGATTCAGTATCACGTTCTGCAACACCAATTCGACGACTCAAACTCCAACCCGTTTTCCGCTACTCCAAATCCTCAGCAACATCGCTCGGAGCCCCATCCAGCACCGCCCGCATTCCATAAGAAACATCATCAAGTTTCGTCAAAGCATCAGCAGGCAACTTCAGCTCCAACGCACCCGCAACATCCTTCATCTGCTCGACAGTGTCTGCGCCTGAAATTGCCACAGTCACTTCTGGATGCGACATAACCCAAGCCATAGCAACCTGCGGCATCGAAGCACCTAAATCGGCAGCAACCTCGCCAACGGCAGCAATCACCTTGCCAGCCCGGCCTTGCATATATTTCGCAATAGTTCCCTTGCGTTTCGAACCCCAAAGCGTGCTTTCGTCTGGCACTTCATCCGGCTTGTAAGTTCCGCTCAAAAGCCCAACACCAAGCGGACTGTACGCCATGACTCCAACACCCGATTCACGAACCATAGGGAACAACTCATCCTCCTGTGTTCGATTCATCAGTGAGTACGGATTCTGCACAGCAATCAACGGCTGAGCGTTAATTCGCTTCTGAACATCCAGAGCCTGCATCACCTGCCAAGCTTGGAAATTACTCACACCCACGTATCGAGTCTTGCCCTGCTGAACCAACGTTTCCATCGCACGGAATTGTTCTTCAAACAGGCTCATATCGTCGACACCATGGAAGATGTAAACGTCGACATGGTCGGTATCCAACCGAGTCAGTGAACGCTCGATCTCTCGCATGATGTGATATCGAGAAGGCCCCTCATCATTCGGCCCGTCTCCAATAGGACTAAACACCTTCGACGTAATAACAACGTCGTCCCGTCGTCCCTTCAGTGCCTTGCCCAGCACCTGTTCTGAACTACCAATGTTTCGACGGTCGTCCATCCATCCATAGACATTCGCGCAATCGATCAGGTTGATCCCAGAATCAAGCGCCGTGTGAATGACCCTCTCGCCTTCATCACGATCGAACTGCCCGCGAAAGCCAAGCCCAAGTGCCAGCGGCGAAACTTTCACCCCGGCAGTGCCGAAGTTCACGTATTCAATACCCAATTGGAATCCTCATGTTGCATCGATTCAAATAAACTCTTGTGCGGTGCTTTTGAATTAGCAGCCGAGCGCAGATTCTAACCTGAATCGAATCCAGTACTTCTCTCCCTACAACCAATTCAGCCAAATCTTCAACAAACCCGAGAATCGTTCACTCAAATGATCACTGCAACCGATCCAGTTATCGTCGCCAAAGACATTCATAAAAAGTACGATGACATCACCGCCGTTAACGGAATTTCGTTCGAGGTGCGTCGGGGTGAAGTCTTCGGAATGCTCGGACCCAACGGCGCAGGAAAAACAACCACCGTCGAAATTCTTGAAGGAATGCGTGATGCCGATTCTGGCGATGCAATCATCAATGGCATCAACGTAAAAGACGATCCCACTGCAGTAAAAGCGATCATCGGAGTTCAGCTTCAGCAGAACGCCTTCTTCGACAAACTAAAACTCTCAGAAATCGTCGATCTCTACGCCAAGCTTTATCTCGCCAAAGTCGACCCCGTAGAAATCCTTTCGAGAGTTGGACTCGACAATCGCAAAAACGCCCAATATGCAGAACTCTCAGGTGGACAAAAACAACGCCTATCGATTGCCGTAGCTCTCGTAAACGATCCCGTTGTCCTATTCCTCGACGAACCCACAACGGGTCTCGATCCTCAGGCCAGACGCCAACTTTGGGAACTCGTGCGGAAAATCCAAAAAGATGGCGCAACGATCATGCTTACCACCCACTACATGGAAGAAGCTGAAGAGCTTTGCGACCGTATCGCTGTAGTCGAAAACGGCGAAATCGTTGCCCTTGATACTCCCGACGCCCTAATCGACCAGCTACTCGAAACAGGATTCAAACCTGAAAAGCGAGTACGTGAAGCAACACTCGATGACGTGTTCTTGAACCTAACCGGCCACGATCTTCGAGACTAAGGCGAGTATATAAATAATGAAAATCTACCTCGCACTCACCGTCGCCTCGCTGAAAATGTACTTCAGGAACAAGCAAGCCTTGTTCTGGGCACTTTTCTTCCCGCTACTCATCATGATCATCTTCGGAATCATGAATTTTGATAAGTACAACTCACCGAACGTCGGAATTTACGACGCAGCCGATAACCCTGCATCTCAAGCACTAATTCAGGCACTTAGAGGAACCAGCGACCAGAGGCTCCTAAGCACGACTACCACAACGCTTGAAGATGCTCATCACGAACTCGAATTCGGCAGCAGTCGTGGTGTAATTGAAATCCCCGCAAACTACGGCGTGTCTGGTGAGTTCGCAGAAATCAAAGTCACCTACGACGAACGATTCCAGCAAGAACGAGCGGTTATCGCCACCATTCTTGGACAAGTAACCAACGCCGTATTCAAAGAAATAAATCAAGTACCAGACGAATACCGGGTCGAAAATTCCATTGGAATAACCGAATCGGTAATCACAGGTCAGGGGCAAGGTTTCAAAGCATGGCTAATCCCCGGCATCGCAGCCATGGCGATCATGCAGACCGGACTCTTCACGGTCGTGTTCACACTCGTCCGCTTCAAATCGCAAGGCGTACTACGCCGGCTCAAAGCAACACCAATCGGTGCCTCACACTTCCTCGCTGGCCAACTAACCACCAAAGCAATCGTCGTAGTTCTACAAACCTACGTTCTCGTGATCGTAGGAGCGATAGTGCTCGGGGTGAGTGTCGGAAACGGCAGAATCGGCGCTTGGTTCGATCTAACGATCCTCGCTTTGCTTGGCGGAGCATTATTTATCGCAATAGGCTTGGCAGTCTCAGGATGGGCCAAGAATGAAGAAACAGCCGCTCCCGTTGCAAACATCATCTCAATGCCAATGATGTTCCTCTCTGGAGTCTTCTTCCCACTATCCGTGATGCCCGACTGGCTCACACAGTGGTCACAATACCTGCCGCTTACTTATCTGGCAGATGGCATGCGAGCGATCACAGTAGAAGGTGCATCGATCACAACGTTAGGCAGTGAACTACTCGGACTCGGCATCTGGATAGTAATCAGCTTCATAGTCGCAACGAAAATGTTCCGCTGGGAATAACCAACCGACTCAGAGTCTCGAAAAAGTACAAACGTCACAGCGGGTCAGTTATGCTTCTGACCGATTCGCCCAGTGCGACTCAAAACGTACAACCAAAAACATACATCTCAAAATTAAAGAAAGTGAGCCCCTCAGTCCGGTGCACGGTTCCTGACTAAAAGGCTCACTCCCTTATAACTGCTACGCCCACACCCCCGCATCGGTTTCCATAGTTCCACCTAGTTCTTATGACCAGTTCAGGAAATACAGAAAACCTCGACAACGCCGCTTCAAACAGCGGCGATCTTGCTGTTGGCGAACTTTCGAAGCGCACTGGCGTGACAACTGCAACGATTAACTACTACGTCCGAATCGGCGTACTGCCTCCACCGCGAAAAACCAGCCAAACTCGGGCTCTTTATCCAGCTGATTTCGAAAATCGGATCAACAAGATCAAAGAACTTCAGGCGGCAGGGCTTAATCTCAAGGGAATAAAGCAGGTCGTCAACGGCGATCCATCGTCGCCGCTCGCGTCGGCTATGCCAGCAGATCGCCCCGGAGCTACAACTGCTCAATCAACGTCTAGCGGCCCGATATCAATTTCTGAATTTCTCAGCCAAAGCGGACTCGATGACGACCTGTACGACAGTCTAGTTTCAGCAAATCTGATCAGACGACCAAGAACTGGACCCGATGGAGCGCCGGCTCACGACAGGCGTGATCTTTCAGCCGCTCGAGCCTTCGCCAGACTTACCGCAGCAGGAATCGAATACCCGCTTCTAGAACGACACGCCGAGTACAACCCACTCTCGAAAGCTGAAGCACTATTCCTAGCGGAACATCTCAGCTCAGCCACGCGGGTGACTCCATCAACTCAACCGGTGAACCTTGTCGCAGCGTTCGACGCTATTCGCCGATATCTACGCAGCCTGCAACTCGACGAAGCCTACCCCGACTGGCGAAACCCACAGTCGTAGATAGCGGCGAGACGGAGTGTCATTGCGCGGAGTCCGAAAGGATGACGTGGCAATCAACGGCTCTTAGCAACGCTGAATAGTGACCCAACCCAACACATCCAAAGTCACCACATTGCGCCCGCTGTAACCGTGCCACTGGCACCTACTTACGCTGAGCCTTCACGTAATCGATAACTGAACCTAAACCGTCAGGCGGAGCCCCAAGCTTAACCGCCTCGGCAACATCAGCTTCCGATTTCTCATCCTCACCGATAGCAGCATGCGCAACAGCGCGATTGCCGTACATATCGGCCTGCCCCGGCTTCAACTCAATCGCCTTGGTGAAATTGTTGATCGCCTGTTCGAAATCGGCCATCGAAAGATACGCAACGCCTAAATTGAACTGAATCTCGTGATTCTCAGGATCCAACCAAGCCGCTTCTTCGAAATCCGCCGCAGCTTTATCAGGAATGCCCAACTGAGCATTTTTCAATCCACGATTAAAGAAGTCAGATGCAGTTTTAGGCGGAAAATCGATATCAGCCTTACCAACGTTGTTCGCCGAATCCTCTGGCGTCGTCAAATTCAAGATCTCCCAATCGATCAGTGAAATAGAGTGAGCTAATTGCTCAAATCATCGAACTCCAATCAATCCTAACCGACACCAACCTCAATATCGTGTTAGAAATACCGCACTCGTAAATCACCTAAGCACAAAGAGAACAACTTGAGAATTGCCCTCATCGGACAATCCGCATTCGGTAAATCAGTGCTCGAAGCACTTATCGAAAAAGGCGAAGATGAAATCGTCGGCGTATTCGCACCTCCCACCAAAGAGGGGCGATCGCCAGACCCAATCTCGACCGCAGCCGCCGAACTCAACGTCCCTGTTTTCGAATTCAATCGACTCCGTGATCAAGATGCCGTCGACCAGTTCAAGGCACTCGAACCCGAACTTTGCGTCATGGCATTTGTAACCGACATCGTCCCAATGTCGATGATCAACTTCCCATCCCTCGGCACAATCCAGTACCACCCATCACTGCTCCCGCTCCACCGCGGACCAAGCTCTATCAACTGGCCGATCATTCAGGGTAAAACCGAAACAGGGCTAACCATTTTCTGGCCAGACGACGGACTCGACACCGGTCCTGTCTTAATGCAAAAGAAAGTTGAAATAGCACCTGAAGCCACACTCGGCAGCGTCTACTTCAACAAGCTCTACCCGCTCGGTGTCCAAGCAATGATCGAATCAGTCGACCTAGTTCGATCTGGCGATGCCCCGAAAATCGTGCAAGACGAATCGCAAGCAACCTACGAAAGTTGGTGCAAAGCCAGCGATGTAGTAGTCGATTGGTCAGCCGGAGTCGAAACAGTGTTCAACTTAATCAGAGGTTCCGATCCTCAGCCCGGAGCAAACACAACCCACAACGGCGAAAAACTCTTCCTCTACGACGCTGCACATTCCTCCTACGGATCAGCAGGGCACAATGCCGGAGCCGTAATCGAAATCGGTGTCGAGAAGATCATCGTCGCGTCCACCGACGGCTCAGTCGCCATCGGCCGAGTCAAAGCCGCGGGCGGCAAGAAAATCGGTGCAGCCGAATGGGCAGATTCAACCAACCTTAAGGTCGGCGATACTTTCGGCAGCTAGTCGATAACTAGTAGGCGATGAGTCGCCGTCAATAAACCCAACAATCAGATCGTTCACAATCTCAGGATTATCGAGCAACGGCACGTGCCGCGCATTGTCGATAACGTGCAAACTCGAATTGCGAACCAACCGAGCCAGTCGATACCCGTGCTCAACAGGAAACAGTGGATCGAACTCGCCCCACACAGCTAACACTGGCTGGCGAATCGACAGCAACTCTTCGTCGCTAAAAATCGATTTCTGACCGCCAAAATCCGTAAGCACTGAAATGCTAGTTCGCATCCCTTTCGCATGTCCCTCGGTCAGCGTCACATCGTACGCGTACTGCTTATAAGCCTCGGCATCTGTGAACTCGGTATCAACAACTTCCATCGTTTTGAAATAGTTGTCCTGTCCCCAACGATTCGGCCTAACGACCAATCGACCTAAAACCGGAACGTTCGACAATTTGTATATAAGCGGAAACTGCTTACCCAAGCCTGATGAACCGATCACTACCAACTTGTTAATTCGTAAAGGCTCTCTCAAAGCCATAGTCAGTGCGATCTGCGCTCCAAGCGATAACCCCACAACATCCACATTCACAAGATCAAGCGCATCCATAAACTCAGTGATGTACTTGGCAGTCGAATCCACAAACGGTGCCTCATAGGCAATCTGGCTCGAAAGTCCAAACAGGGGATGATCCGGAACAATCACCCTATGCGATTTAGCCAGCACCTCGATCTGTCTGAACCAAATCGCCGAACCCGCACCACCACCGTGCAACAAAATAACTGGCGGCCCTTCGCCATAGTCCAAATAGTGAATTCGTCGACCAGCTGCCTCAACGAAATTTCCGCGATACTCGAGTCCGGCTCGTTTCAGCAACACCGACATACTGCCCATGATTTGCCGTTGAGTATCATCAAGTTCCGGATATTCAGTCATCGACACACGCTTCATGATTATTTTTCGTTACTGCAGCGCAAAAAAGTAAAAAATCTCGATTGAATCCGAGTATAAACAACCAATCGCACCTACAATCGTCGTCGAACTATGAGCACGATCAACGAAAACATCGATAATTACCAGCCCGACACCGATCAGTCCGAAGCGGAATCGCGCGGAATATCTGAACTACAGATGCAAGCATGGGAGCTTCTCGAATTCACAAATGTTCGAGAACTTCTTGCTAACCGCACCCGCTTCTTCATGTCGCGTGAAATGGCACTCAACGCACGACCACTAATCGACATCGAAGACGTTGAACGACTCCAAGACGAAACTGCGCAAGCAACATTAATGCTCGGCACTGTCGGCGACATAGGACTCGTAGGAGCACGTGATCCACGCGAACTCCTCCATCGCGCATCTATCGACGGCAAACTCACCGGCGAAGAAATAGTTTCCGTACTTCACCTTCTCGACTCAATCTGGGCAGCTCGAAATACCGTCATATCGATGAAGGGTCGAGCATCACTTCTCGAAGACATAGCCAGCGACATCCCCGATCTACGAGAACTCGGCAAAGAAGTCTTCAAGTCCATCTCCGATCAAGGCGAAGTTCTAAATTCGGCTACACCTAAACTCGCAAAACTTCGATCCAACGTAAGCAAATCGTTCCAACGAGTAATGCGTGCAATGGAACGAATCTCCAACAGTCCAGCAGTTCGTGGGTCGCTTCAGTCGGGAGCCATCGCAACCCGAGGCGAACGACTCGTTCTCGAAGTTCGAGCCGACGCTCGAGAATCCGTTCCCGGAATCGTCCACGATGTCTCAGGCAGCGGAGCAACCCTGTTCGTCGAACCATTCAAAGCTGTAGAACTATGTAACGAATGGCGAGAAACCGCCGCCGAAGCACAACGAGAAGAAGAACGCATTCTTCGTCGACTATCTCGACTAATCGGCGATCGTGAAGAAGAAGCGATCATCGCCGTCGAAGCAGCTGCAGCCCTCGATTACATTACCGCTCGTGCTCGTCTCGGCGGGGCAATGAAAGCACGACGAATCGAAACCATGCCCGCCGGTTCCGACAACGTCACAAATCTCGTCGGTGCACGCCACCCACTTCTCGGCAGCGACGCCGTTCCCATCACCATCAACATCGGTCCCGGCTTCCGTGGACTCGTTATCACCGGACCCAACACCGGCGGCAAGACAGTCGCAATCAAAACAATCGGCCTGTTCGCCCTCATGCACCAGTCCGGAATGCAGCTCCCCGTAAGCGACGGCGAAATGGCGATCTTCGATGCGGTATACGCCGACATCGGTGACTCACAATCGATCGAACGCTCCGTCTCGACATTCTCATCTCACATGGGTCGAGTAATAGAAATACTTCTCGAAGCGACAGCAAACTCGTTGATCCTCTTCGATGAACTCGGCACCGGAACCGACCCTGAAGAGGGTTCTGCGCTGGCCAGGGCGGTACTGGCGCACGCAACCGAAAACGACATGCCGATAGCCATCACTTCGCACTACCGCACAGTAGCCGAATACGCCGCCGAATCGGAAGATCTCGCAAACGCTTCTGTCGAATTAAATCCCGACACGATGATGCCGACCTATCAAGTGGTGATGGGAATCCCAGGCAGAAGTTACGCCATCCACGTTGCTCGTCACCTTGGTATGCCAAGCCATGTTCTCGACGATGCGCAAGCGATGATGGATCCCACACGCGCTGAAGCAGAAACAATTTTGCAGCAGTTGCAACGTGAACGTGATGAGGCAATCCGAATACGAGCCGAGGCCGAACAAGCCAAAGTCGAAGCAGAGCAAGCACGCAAAGACCTTCAACACAAGCTATCGACCGTAACTCGTGCGCAAGAAGACATGATCGAAAAATCTCGCATGGAACTCAGGCGAGAAACCGAAAAGATCCAAAAGTCGCTACGCAAGGTCGTTAGCAAGGCGAAGAACGACAACGATCTCGATGTTGCCAAGCGCGCAATCGGCAGAATTCGCAATCAATTTTCCGATCCGACATGGCTTCCAGTCGCACCACCACCAGATGCCGCAAAGCCTGATGAAGATGATGAACCCCGACCGCTTCAGGCCGGTGATGAAGTCGAAATCATAGGTCTCAACGTTCAAGCTTCGATCATCGAAATAAGCAAAGGTGGCACTGTCGAGCTAATGATGGGCAACTCCCGCATAGAGCTCAATGAGCGTCAATTAAGGCTCACAAAAGCCGCCGCACCGGTCGATCCAAAACGATCACCAAACGAAATACCTAACGTAACGATCAACACGATTTCTGCAGGCGAATCAGCCAACACTTCTGGCGAACTAGATGTCAGAGGATCACGAGTTCACGAATCAGACGAACTCGTTCGACAGTTCATCGATGATTCATCAATTCAAGGCCTATCAAGCGTTCGAATCATCCACGGTGACGGAACTGGAGCACTTCGAGAAGCCATCCGACTCCTACTCTCCAAGCACCCGCTAGTCGCATCCTTCAGCGCAGCCCCCCGCAATCGAGGCGGCAACGGCGCAACCATAGTCGACCTCAGCTAACTCACCCCTTGCCTATTCTCCCTCGGAAAAGTGCAAGGATGATGTCCCAAGTCCTTGAACGACGCCCGGATCTATCGGTCCTCCCCCGGATAGGGGGAGTTAGAGGGGGAGATTGCAGCTAAAGCCGAGTTACGCCAGTAACGAGCGCGACTAACGAGAGGGGGAGATTGCGACGCGGAGCCGAGTCATTCGATGACGAGCGCGACTAACGCCATATAACGCGTGCCCAAGTCATTCGATGACGCCCGGCACTAATCACGCCCTAACGCCAGACGCGCAAATGCCCTTCTCGCCGGGTGAGAAGGGCATTTGAATCTTCGGGCCACCCGCTCAGTGCCTACTGAGGGGGGAAAGCCTGATGCGCTGTACGGCTGGCCTGAAGATGGCCTGTGTTCAAGAGGTTTCCGGCCGGGGAATACTCTCGAATGCACTACATAAGGGCTTGTGTAACTTTCCTGATTTTTTTAGTTCAGGTTCATTACGTTCCGGAGGCCAGGCGGGATTGCACGCTGAACTGTCAGCGGCGCACCGAGCTGTGGAGTGAGTTCTAGGACGAA
>JABIFF010000022.1 GCA_018650845.1 Chloroflexota bacterium
ACACATGTCGTTCGGAATCAAACGCGACCCAAGCAAGCCAATGGATCCTCGCCTACTCGAAGCCCGAGAACGCGTAAAGAACGCCTGCAAAGAAAACGGACTCGCCTTCCTCGATGGCTGCACGCCGGAAAACATCGCCGACAAAATAGACGAAGGTGTACGAGTGGTAGCCGGTCACCGAACCGACACCGCAGAAGTAGGGCGGGCGCACTCGAAACGAACAATGCCCGTCGGCTAACGCTGAAAAACTCCTATGAAGCCCTCTCCATTAGGGAGAGGGTTTGGGTGAGGGGGAACGCTGACCGTACAGAGCGGAAAACTACCCGCCGTACGAACGGTTCTCTGAGGCAAACACCGAAGCGGCAACATCACCCGGCAGCACGATGCCTTTCTCGTAGGCAAACACAACCACCTGCGTTCGATCTCGCATGTACAGCTTCGAAAGAACCCGCTTCACGTGAGTTTTGACCGTTCCTTCTGAGATAAATAATTCTTCAGCGATATCGGCGTTCGTATCGCCGTGAGCCATTAGCATGAACACTTCTTGTTCACGAGTCGTCAGCTCGGCGATAGGCGTCATATCTGGCGAAACATCGACAACGGGTTCTACAACTTCAGTTGGATTAGGAACCGCCTTCAAGAACGGTTCGGACGCCACTGCAGGCTCGACAGTTAACGAAGTTCGAGCCGCCGTTTTCGGCGACTCTACTTCGGTTTCAATATTTTCATCACCTGAATCATCAAGTGTAGAAACTTCGGATTCCGATTCCTTTTCGGCAACTGCGACAGCGTTAGAGTCTGAACTCAGCGGCTCTGCTGTAGTCGAAGGTCGAGGAGGCTCATCGCCCTCTGGTGCCGGTGCAGGGCGACTCGATACCCGTGTCGACCGTGAACCCAGCATGAACTTCGCCCACCATCCGTGAAGAGACGAGAACGCTAGAACGAGGTGCGATGCGAGTACCAAACCGATAATTCCAAGCGGGATTGGCAGAAGCGATCCTGGGTATTCATTCAGATCAATCACCCATGTACCAATCAGTTGGATCTCAACTCCGAAATCCCAGAAAGTTCCTCCACCAGCCAACGCAACGGCGATGGGAGAAAAGATCGCCGCACCAACAAAGACGTAAGTAACGACCAGTCCAACGAACGCTGCGATTCCGATTGGGAACTGAACTACTAGATATAGAAGCCCCGTCCACGTAGTCGGATCAACAAGTCGAACCTTGACCTGCGATCTAAAACCGGTAACGCCTTCCAACCTAAACGGCGGTCTGCGAATAGCCGACCCATTCACGTAGCCAGCCGTATAAGCCTCAAGATCTCCGAGCCAGCGTGAAACGAAGAGCGTGGCGATGAGAACTATTGGACCAACTAGGGTCCAGATCATCGATCCGCCAACCGATAGCGTGGTCACGAAGAACACGAAGTAGGCGATACCAAGCGGGAACATTAAGGCCATGTGGCCAGCCCGCAGGTAAGTGCGTGCATCGATTACCGGTTGAAAGATTTTGCTAATCGGTCCCCGGTCGGACGGATAAGCAGCGGCGAATGGGTTGTACTTGTAAGTCATGCCAATAGTCTCGGTCGGCAACAGCTTACATGCGTCTCCCCCCAGGGGTATTTATCGGATCAACTGCCGATTGCCACCTCAGGAGTACGTTGTTTCCGCTACAAAACCTCGTCGATCGCATCGACCGATGCCTGAATCGCAAGCTCAGCCGATCCCGGTGCGAACACGCTCACACTGACCTCGTATCCGCCTTCTTCAAACGCTATGTCGGTGGCGAGATAGTTGGTGTGCCCGTTACTGAACCCTGAGAACACCGTGTTCGCAGAACCGGATCGTTCCTTCACCGCTTGAGCAAGCTCAACGAACGGCTCGACCGGAATCGATACCAGCACCGTCTCGCCAATCCGCATCGACTGAGCGGTTAGCTCGATATGACCGTCTTTGGCGTTCAAGTCAGATAATCGAGCAACACTCAGCTGAATATTCGCTCGCATCACCTTTGAAACGCCGCGTCGCACGTCTTCCTCAGAAGCGCCCGATGCCCTAATCGCTTCAAGCTCTTTTTCAGCGGCGTCGAACGCGTTTTGCGCATCCTCAAGCGAAATAACATCTCTCGCTGGCACATCGACTGGCACGTTGCTCGCGGCAACTGTGTCGTCTGATTCGTTGGTTGGAACGTTCGAATAAATTCCGAGATCAGCACCTGAAACAAGAATTTGATCGAGCCGTTCTTCCCGCTCTCTCGGTTCGATATTCAAGCGAACGCGTGAAGCCTCGGCTCCCAACTTCGATCCAGCCTTGCGATATACGCGCAGGTCGCCGGTAAATCCGTCGACAGGTCCCTGATTGCCGCTTGCCCCCTGTAAGAACAGACAAAGCCCGCCAACCGTGTGCTCAACAACCGAACGCATCGGACCCGGAAAATCTGGAGTAACCCACTGGTTCTCGTGAGCCATGATCGTTGGATGCATGGCGTAGTTAACGATCGTCGCAATCGGATTGTCGTCGGCATCATCGAAACTAACGACGTCTACCGAATGATCGACAGCTCCGTCCCAGTTTCGCCCCGTGAACAGTTCACCGTTATCTCGCGCCGGACGTCGGTTGATGTTCACATCACAACTGCCACGGCCAAATCCAGTTCGGGCAGGCTGTGCTGATGCTTTTGCATCAACTACAGCTTTCGCACAGGCGGCTGGAATCGTGTTCCACCACTCGTTCGCAAGATCAATTCCGTCTTTGATCCACTGACCAAATGTGATCGGACCCGAATGAGTGTGAGTGTAGGCAAGCCGAATGTTTCCGAATGCTATTCCCGATTCTTTCGAGATTAGTTCACGAATGTCTTTGTCTTGCTGATTCGTGAATATTCCGATGTCGACATCGACAATTGCAAGCTCCACGTCGTCTTTAGTCACTACCAAAGCCGTCACATGCAGCGGCATGTCGTTACCAAGCGAAACTTGGTGAGTTTGTGCACCCCATCCAGCGTGGGCGACTCCCACCTTCGGGGTGATATCGACTCGGGCTACTCCAGCATTCAGCAATTTCTATCTCCAGCATGACTAACGAAAACGCTGGGTGAGTGTACATCTGTTCTAGTAGCTGAACATCTACGAATCTGTCATTGCGAGGAAGAATGACGTGGCAATCAGCGATCTTACCGAACGCCCCTCAGCGACTCAGGAAAATTGATCACACGCTAGCAACTCGCCGAAGTGCGACCCCATAGGCATTCCGTTGCGTTGCTGCAAACGTTGATTGCCACGTCGCCTCAGAGCAGGCTTCTCGCAATGACAGATGCCGAGGTGACTACCAAAAGCTAACTACCTAAGGTCGCACTCAATACCAGCTTCGGCGCAGTACGATTCGAACCACTCAACAACTTCACGGTGATACGGAATACCGTCTTTCAAGCGTTCCTTCTCGTCTTCGTCCTCTTTGAGGCCTGCGTAAAGAACCCGTTCAAAGCCCTTCGCTGGCGGTACATCGACGATGTACTGAAGCAGAGCGTCCATATCGTCTTTGAATTTTTCTGTGTCCGTAAACGCCTCGATGTCGTAAGCCTGGAAGAAGTGACCGCCCGGGTTGCCGTGAACCGGTCCCGATCCAAACCCAGAAAGTTCGTTACAAATAATCTCGTTCATCAGAGCGAGCCCAAAGCCCTTGTGTGATCCGTTTTCTCGGGTGCCTCCGATGTGAAGCGAGTAAAACTGCCCAGACTCCGGTGCCGGAACACGCTCAAGAATCGGCTCGCCATCAAGATCGGTAACCCAAGCCGGTTCGATATCGGCACCTATGCGTTGTGCAAGCCCTATCTTGTTGTTGGCTACCTGAGTTGTAGCAACATCGAACAGAAACGGTGGCATATTTCGTGCCGGAGCAGCCCATGCAATTGGATTCGTGCCCATTACCGGCTTAGAACCGAACGGTGGAACCGTTTGAAGCGCTCCGCCAGCAGTCATACAGTGACCTATCATGCCTTGCTCGGCTGCCATCATTGCGTAATAGCCACAACCCGCAAGGTGACCCGAATTCTTCACGGCAACTGCAGCCATTCCGAACTCTTTCGCCTTGTCGATCGCCTGTTGCATAGCCCACGGCCCGACGTGAATTCCAAGCGCACCGTCGGCATCGACCGTCATGGTCGTTTTCGTCTCACGTTCAACTTTGAACTTTGGCGTTGCGTTCAGATCACCAGTTCCGTACTCGGCTGCATAACGACGCAAACCGTTCGAAACTCCGTGAGATTCAACACCGCGTAGATCGTTTTTTATAAGAACGTCAGCCGAACTAACGGCCTCATCGGCAGGAACACCGCTATGCCGCAGAATCCCCTCGGTCGCAGCCCTAATACGTTCCACAGCAACGTACACACGGTCTTGTTCGGGAACTTTGAAGCGTTCGAGCATTTTGAGCGATACCTTTTGATCAACAGGTGTTTTGTAGAAGGGAGCTACTTTAAAGCTCTCTGGCGAGCAAAACCGTTCACACTAAGAGCGCGAACATTTGCAGCCGCAACACTCTACTGGAAAAGCCCTACCGTAGGTCGCAATCAATCCCAGCCTCGGCACAATAAGACTCGTACCAGTCGATGACTTCGAAGTGATACGGAATGCCGTTTTTCAACCGTTCCTTCTCTTCTTCGTCCTCTTTAAGACCTGCGTATAAAACTCGTTCGTGACCTTTAGCAGGCGGCACATCCACGATGTACTGAAGCAAAGAATCCATGTCATCGAGGAATTTTTCAGTATCGGTGAAAGCTTCGATATCGTAAGCCTGGAAGAAGTGACCACCAGGAATACCGTGAACCGGTCCTGGACCAAATCCCGACAGCTCGTTACAAATAATTTCGTTCATCAACGCTAGGCCATAGCCCTTGTGTGATCCGTTCTCACGGGTTCCACCAAACGGCAGCATGAAGTACTCACCCGGCGGTGGCGTATCGACCGGTTCCATGATCGGTGTGCCTTCCGAATCTGTAATCCAACCCGGCTCGACTTTCGCTCCAGTACGCCGGGCGAGTCCGAGTTTATTTCCAGCTACCTGAGTAGTCGCAATATCAAATAAGAACGGCGGCATTTTGCGAGCGGGTGCAGCCCATGCAACCGGATTCGTACCCATCACAGGTCGTGACCCAAACGTTGGCACAGTAGAAAGCGTGTTTCCGGCCGTCATGCAATGCCCGATCATGCCCTGATCCGCAGCCATCATCGCGTAGTAGCCGCAGCCTGCAAGGTGACCCGAATTGATCACAGCTACCGCAGCCATACCGAACTCTTTCGCCCTATCGATCGCCTGCTGCATCGCCCATGGACCTATATGTGTGCCAAGCGCCCTATCAGCATCGACAGTCATAGTGGTCTTCGATTCTCGAATCACCTTGTACTCGGGAGTCGGATTCACGGTCTCATTGCCATATTCACGGGTGTAACGGCGCATACCGTTCGAAACACCATGTGATTCGTTACCGCGAAGATCGTTCTTCATCAGCACGTCCGTCGAAACTTCAGCATATTCAGCCGAAACTCCGTTATGCCTGAATATCGCCTCGGTCGCAGCTCGCATTCGCTCCTGAGGAACGTACACACGGTCTTTTTCGGGAACTTTGAAGCGTTCGAGCATTTTTGGCGAATCCTTTTAGTGAGTGACGATGTTCACGTTGGCGTTGAAGTCCAGCATTAAACCTATGGCGATGGCGGCAACACTCTACAGGTATTGAACAGAAGTTCGAATCGCCATACGAAGCCGCTACCCGTTGTATCCAGCACCAAGCGGATCTAGCTATTTCAAGCTCAATATTAATTATCTTAATGTTTAACTTGATTTATTTAATACTTAATGGCAATCTATATAAATAACAACACAAGGAGAACGGTGTGGCAAACGACTGGCAAGAACTCACTCGACTCACTCAGGGCGAAGAAATACGCGTTGAGCGAGTGAAGATGACTCGAACAGGTATCGCCCTCGAAGGCGAGTTCGAGCTGCCACCGCTTGCGCAAATCACCGCCGAAGATCAGGTCTTCGTCATGGCGTTCATTCAGGCCAGTGGATCGATCAAAGAGATGGAAAAAGTTTTCGGCATCAGCTACCCAACGGTCAAAAACCGCCTCAAGCGAATTGCCGATCTACTTCCACTCACCGAATCGGCACCACCCCCGTCGAACAAGTCGGAAATCCTTGAACAGCTCTCATCGGGCGAAATCACTGCCGATGAGGCGATTAGGAAAATGTCGTGATTCCACCAATGGTGATGTGGATCAAAATTCAGTGGTTCGGAATATGGATTCCGCTCTTCCTGCTTTGGCCCATCGTTCTAGTGCTACTGCTGCTTTTCCTGCCACTGGCATTCCTCGGAATGGCGATTGCCGGAAGGCTCTCGAAATTCTGGGTAGTCCTACGAATCATCCTCGCCGCCTACTCAATGGTGTGTTCAGTACGCGGTCTTCAAATCGAAATTCAAAAAGAAAACAGAACTCTGGAGATTTATCTGCCATGACAACCGCATCCCCGACTGCCGACCGCACCGACCTAGAAAGCGAAACAGCAATGACATCTGAACGACGACAAATATTAGAAATGCTCTCAGCAGGAAAGATTTCTGCCGATGAAGCAGAACGACTTTTGCAGCTCACTTCAGGCGGCCAGAGTGCTTCAGATGGCTCGGGTGCTTCGGCAACCGCAAGTGCTGTTACTTCAACTGTGGCTCAGGTTCTCGACCCGAAATTCATCCGAGTCATCGTTGAGCCCGATCCCACAGCCTCAGGCAATCATGCCCGACACCACGTAAATGTCCGGATTCCGCTGAAGATCATCCGAGCGGGTGTAAACCTCGCATCGCTAATCCCAAACGACGCCGGAAACATGGTTCAAGACAGCCTGCTGAACAAAGGCTACAAAGGCGATTTATCAAAGCTAGACGCAAGTGCTCTCGATGAACTAATCGAGGCGCTTCAAGAACTCAGTATCGACGCAACGGTCGACAACCACCTCGTCAAAGTATTTGTCGAGTAGGAGAGACATCATGAAATTCAGTGGAATGGTATTTGGACTAATAGTTGTCGTAATCGGAGCAGCCCTGCTCTTCGACAACATCGACGTATCGGGCGATTACCCGTTCAGCGACTATTGGCCAGTAATCCTGATCGCTCTCGGGTTCTTAGGTTGGATAGGCAAAGGTCTACGACCTGAACTCGGCAACATGGTTTTGATGTCTCTAGGTGGAATCCTTCTGACGCAGAACATTAACGACGATCTCAGCTTTGGCGATCTATGGCCCGCACTGGCGATTGCCGTTGGAATATCGATCATCTTCGCCCCGCTCAACCGCAAACGAAGCAAGAAGAAATTCAAAATGCGCTTTGAGAGCGGACGTGGACACAAAGGTCCCGGACGTTTCCGAACGAGTTCACCAGGTGGCCCGTCTGGCAGTTCATCTCACGACGCCAACGAGTTCTTCTCGGGCAGCGAACGAGTAGTCGATGGCGAATACACCGGCAGCCTCGCACGAGTGAAGCTGGCTGGTGGATCGATTGACCTTACTAACGCCACGCTTCCTGAAGAGGGGGCACTGCTGGAACTCGATATCGTTCTGGGCGGATACAAAATACGAGTGCCAAAAGATTGGTCGGTAGAAATCAATGCCGACATCAACATGGGTGAAATTTCCGACAATAGAGAAGATCACGGCGGCGACGCCGAACCCGGCTCAACTCTTTCAATCGGAGGTCGGGTATTCATGGGCGGAGTGGAAATCTCGAACTAGGAGCCTTCGACTCACGCCACTACTGCTCTAAATAACCGTCAAGCCGCCATCGATAACGAAGTTGGCGCCGGTCGCATATGAAGCGTCGTCGCTAGCTAAGAACGTGATGAACGGGGCGATATCTTCCGGGGTGCCGAGTCGATTCAGAGGCACTCGATTTGTGGCTGTCGACTCCCGGCCAACAGGATCTGGGTGATCATCATGGTCGGGAGTTCGTTCGAGAGCACCGGGACAAATACTGTTCGCTCGAATCCCCTGATCGCCGTAGTGAACGGCGATATGCCGAGCCAGATTCACCAAGCCAGCCTTACCGGTTGAATACGAAACGTTTGGGGTCGTTCCGGTAAGAGCGGTTACCGAAGCAACAATAATCACCACGCCACCCTCGCCCTGCTTCACCATCTGCGCCAGAGCGTACTTGCAAGCGAAATACTGTCCCTTGTAGTTCACATCGTGAGTGCGATCCCAAACTTCTTCGGGAAGTTCGTGCAGGTTCCGGTCTTCGTTGTGCATCTGAATACCAGCGTTCGGCACAACAATATCGAGTCTCCCAAATTTTTCGACTGCCTGAGTAACTGCAGCTTCAACCTGCTCAGCATCCGAAACGTCAGTTTGAATTGCTATTGCCGAACCGCCTGAAGCCTCGATCTCAGAAGCCACCGCAATCACGCCCTCAGCCGGAATACCCGTAATCGCCACCGATGCGCCCTCTGCAGCCATCAGCCTCGCCGTGGCTGCGCCGATCCCCGAACCAGCACCAGTAATCAACGCCACCTTGCCAGCAAGTTTTCCGTCGGTCATACGCTTCCTTTTTAGACTCTCAAGTGGCTTGAATCGTCCACAGTTGTCATCCTGAACTTGATTCAGGATCAGTAATCAAAACAGAATGATCAATCGAATTGCTCGACAGCGATCTTGCCTTAACAGCCGGTGAATTGTCGTTTGAAAGCAATTCTGAATCAAGTTCAGGATGACAGCCTCTGCCAGCTGCCGACGCTCTCATCCCCCCTCAACCTAATCTTCTCCCTCAGCGATAGGGAACTCACCCGATCCACCCGTCGAACTAATACCCAGCAGCGTGTGTCGGCTTTGTCTGCGGGTTAATCCCACTCTTCAAAACCCCACCATCCGAAATTATTCCGTTGGGTTCCGAGAACGGCCACAGCGTAAATTCCATCGGCGGCAACGACACATCGTGCCCACGCCTACCCAGTTCAGCCAAAACATCGTCACCAAATCGAGGGTCGACCACCGGGTCGTCAGACTCAACATGAATACGAGGCTGCTCAACCGCTTCCTGGAGCCCCATCCCAAAATCGACCCTGTTCACAATCGATTGAACAACCGCTGGCCAAATCCTTCGACCACCCGAACCGCCAATCGCCATAACAGCACGACCGTTATCGTGAAGAATTATCGGAGTCATATTGTTCAACGCTCGAGCGAACGGTGCTATCGAATTCACTGTGCCCGGCATCGGAGCCGACCAGCCCATAGCGTCATTCATCATCACGCCAACGCCCGGGTTAATCACACCGCTAAAAGCAAGATTCGTTTGAGTCAGTGCCACCATGTTGCCGTGCTTGTCGGCAGTAGTTAGCGAAGTCGTTCCGTTGTCAGGAGCCGATCCCGCATGAGAAGGGAAATCTGCAGGACGTTCAACACCCGCGAACGACCACGGATCGCCAGCAGCAAACTCGCTAGCCTGCGAAGAATCTATTACAGAAGCTCTGCTCTTTGCGTACTCAATATCTGCAAGCACATCGATTGGGAATCCATACACAGCCGGATCGCCCATGAAGTTGAATCGATCCACCGCGGCCAGCTTCACAGCCTCAATCATCGTGTGCAAGAAGTCCGCAGATCCATGCCCCATCCCAGCAAGATCAAACTGCTCCAAAATATTCAGAATTTCGAGAACGGTCGGACCTGCGCACGGACCCGCTACGCCAGAAACGCCTAGACCACGATATGAGCCAGACAACGGTGTTTCGTGAACAATCGCCTTGTACTGCCGCAAATCCGATAATCGCAAATATCCGCCGTTGGCTTCTACGTCCTCAGCGATCCTCGCCCCCGTCTCACCACCGTACATATCGCTTGCACCAACTCGACCCAATCGTTCAAGCGTTTCTGCATGCTCTGTCTGGACGAAATGAGCTCCAGCAGCCAACGGTGATCCGTTGTTCAAATAGACCGCCGCTGTGGCATCAAAACGAGATAACAATGCGTGCTTCTCAGCCATCGCCAGGACCGTCGTTCTCGATAAAGCAAACCCCTCGCGAGCCAGCTTCGCTGCTGGAGCAACCGCTTGATCAAGATCGATAGTCCCCCACTTTTCCAAAGCCGTAGTCAGCCCGGCGACCGTTCCCGGAATAGCGATCGATGTATAGCCCTCTGTATTGGCGTTGTTCTTCACCTTCGACCAAGAGAATCGACGCGAAACAGCCTGAACATCCTGCTCGTCTTCAAGCTCATACATATCGGCATGAGCCAAACCCGCCGCCTGCATCCCGAAATCGACAGTACCGCCATCGCCTCCGTCCAAGTGAACAGTCATCACACCGCCACCACCGATGCCGTTCCAAATCGGCAACAAAACGCCACTTGCGAACGCGGTCGTGATCGCCGCATCGACAGCGTTCCCGCCCCGCTGCATAACTTCGACGCCAATCTCGGAAGCCGTGACATGCTGCGCCACAACCATCCCAGACTGAGCAGAAATTTCCTCGTGTTTGACAATCGGTGAGCTAGTTCGCAATTTTCTCTCTCGGGGCGGCTTATTTAAGGGTTCGGCGACATCTTACCCGGAGTATCCTGCGCCTCAAATAGCTAAACAGAAAGCCGATCGCACAACGCATGGAATACCGAACCGACGAACAGATAATCGCTCGTGGCCGACAAATCGCACCGCTCGCAGACGATGACCTCCCACCGTTGATCACATTGGCGCACGGCGTCCGAGAATACTGCGACCTCATGGAAAGCCTGATGCCCGAGCTCGGTGGTGATATCGACGTAACCAAGATGTCACGAAACATGGACGGTGATGCGTAATGGTCGCCAATCCTCACCTTCTATCGCTTTCTGAACAGGCTCGACTCGTTCGTGAAGGTTCGATAACCGCTGTCGAACTGGTTCAATCTCATATCGATCAAATATCGAAGCTCAACCCCCAGCTGAACTCGCTAATTGCTGTCGATAGCGAGGGCGCACTTCAGCAAGCCGCCAAAGTCGACGCAGCCCATGCCCGAGGCGAAAAGCTTGGTCCGCTGGCCGGAGTTACTCTGGGCGTGAAAGACGCTGTCCCCGTAAAAGGCATGCCGTGGACGATCAACTCTCGCCTGTTTGAAGATCGTGTTCCAGAAGAAGATGCACCAGCCATTGCCCGACTCAAAGAAGCCGGGGCAATCATTATTGGCAAAGCGAATCTAAATGAATTCTTCTCCAAACCAACTGAAGCCGATCTAAACCCTCCGCCGTGGAATCCATGGAACCCGGAACGAATGTCGGTTGGCTCATCTAGCGGCTCCGGTGCTGCGCTTGCAGCCCGAATGGCTAGCGGAACAATTGGTGTCGATGGCGGAGGTAGCGTTCGCCTTCCAGCCGGAGCGCACAATCTGTACGGAATAAAACCTACCCACGGGCTAGTAAGCCGCATCGGAGTTGGTCGATCTGAGCACAGTGAAATCTGCCCGCTCGGAATCACAGCTCTCGACACAGCGATGATGCTCGAAGCGATGGTCGGACACGAGCCAGATGATGACCTTAGTTGGCCCGGCGAAACTCCCGAGTACGCAGCGAACATCGAAGCCGATGTCACTGGCTGGCGAATCGGTGTTCCACGTGGGTTCATCGATTCAGCACCAAACGAACCTGAAGTGATGGAAGGATTCGAAACCTTCCTGAAGAAACTTGAAGAGCTAGGTTGCGAACTAGTCGATATCGACATTCAAGGCATGGCAGAAGCACGCGCCGCAACGTTCTTGATCCTGTTTTCAAATTCGTACCAACGGCACCAGAAGACGGTCAAGACCGACTGGAACACATACGGTCCGCAGTCACGAGTAAATCTCCTACAGGGTGCGTTCCTATCCTCGACCGATCTAATCAACGCAGGTGATGTCGGGCGTGCGTTCAAAGCCTATTTCTCCAATCTCTTAAAAGAGAAAGGCCTAAAAGGAATCGCCACTCCAACTTCACCATTCGCAACTGCTGAACGATCACGTCGACGAGGCGAACACTCCAAAGGGGTCAACGCCTGCTACACAGCACCGTTCAACATCTCAGGCCACCCTTCGATCAGCGTTCCCGCAGGATTCGGCGAAGCTGGCATTCCCGTGGGAGCAATGCTCACTGGCGAACTTCACGATGATTTATCGATGCTCCAGCTCGCCCACGCCTACGACAAAACCACCGACTGGGACACTCTCACGCCCCAGATTTGATCACCCCGGTATTATTGATGGCGCTTGTGTTTGAGCGAACTGAGCGATTTGTAGGCATAAACAACGTCAAAAGGGGCTGACCAGAATATGATCGAGACTCTGCAGGATGTTCGAGATACCGTAATTTCAATGCTCTGTGCCGAACTTTCGTGCACATCTGAAGAACTCACCGACGGCCAGGTTCATATAACGGTTCGCAATCCCGACGCCCATCAGAATCCAGCCCACAGGCTGTTCGACCCGCACCCCGGCAAAATCGGAATCGCCTCGCTTGGAATTGGCGGAATTGTGTGTGTCGACGAAGAACACCTCGATTGGGCAGAAGAAGTATTTCGACCCAAGCCCACCTCGACCAGAGACGAACTTTTCATGCCCGACCGCATGGGCAAAATGGCAGATCTCGTTAGACCCGAGGGACTGCTCCTCTACGGTCCGTTCCCACGATTCGCCGTTTCACACAGCACCGTTACGCATGTTGAAGCGCCCATGAGCTACAGCGTTCGAGTCGTCGATCAAGACGGAGCCGACGCTATCGGGCAACGTGCGCGCTGGCACAACGCTATCTACAAAGTTCCAACCGAAACCGCTCGCCCCACAATGATCGCCGCTATCGCCGAACAAGAAGGCGAGATCGTTGGCGTATGTGGTGCATCGTCAGATTCTCCGTTCATGTGGCAACTCGGAATCGACGTAGCACCCGAACATCAGGGACGTGGTCTCGCACCAGCACTAACATCAGCAGTTGCTGAAGCGGTGCTCGATGAAGGCAAGCTTCCGTACTACGGCACCTCGGCATCAAACATCCCTTCGATGAGAACTGCCCTCGCAGCAGGGTTCAAACCGACTTGGGTCGAGGTATTATCTCGACCGGCAGATAGCTAACTGCCGCGACACTCACCAATCGGCCATTAAAGACCGGTTACGTACAGCAAAGAGAAAAATATGAGATTCGCCATTCTCGGCATTTCGCACGAGACCAACACGTTTTCACGGGTTCCAGCAACCTACGAAGAGTTCGAGAAAGCGACTATCGCTCGCGGACAAGAGATCGTCGATCTCTACGCCGAATCTCAGTACACCATTTCTGGCTACCTTCAGGGTGCTGAAGAACTAGGCTTCGAAGCTGTGCCGCTGATGTACGCAAACACCGGCCCTATCGGCACGATCACCAAAGATGCTTACGATCGAATTTCTGGCGAACAACACCAGATGCTGCGAGATCAAGGTCCTTGGGATGGCGTTCTCATCAGCAACCACGGCGCTGCTGTATCTGAAGAATTCCCTGACATGGACGCTGAGTTCACTCGTGTCGTTCGTGAAATCGTAGGTCCGGACGTGCCAGTTGGCGTAACGCTCGATATGCACGCCAATATTTCGAAAGACACCGTTGCTAACACCGATGTCTGCATCGTGTGGCGAACATGCCCGCACCTCGACACCAAGCTTCGTGGACGAAAGACTGCCGAACTTATTTACCGAACAGCGCTTGGTGAAATCAAGCCTGAACAGTTCATCGAAATGCCTCCGATGCTCGTGAACATCGTGAAGCAGTTCACTGGCCAAGAGCCAATGCTCAGCCTTGTCGACGAATGTGTCGCAGCCAACGAAATCGAAGGCGTGCTCGATACGTCTATTGCTGAAGGCTACCCATACGCCGATGTCGATGAAATGGGCATGTCATGGATCACTATCACCGACGGCAACGCTGAACTCGCCGAGAAGGTATCCAAAAATCTCGCAGCTTCAGCTTGGACAAAACGAGTTGATCTCAACAAGCCGGTTGCGACTATCAAAGATGCGCTCGATCAGGCAGAAGAACGCTACATGGGCCCAAAGCCCGAAGGCGTAGAAAACTTCATGCCTACCGATGGATCGGCTTTGGCAGAGGCTGAAAAATCTGAACACTCCCACTTGGGTCCAATCGTTCTCATGGACGTTGGCGACAACATCGGTGGCGGATCGTCGGCCGACTCAACCCACATTCTCAAGGTCGCTCAAGAGATGGGCGTAACCGGATATTTGCAAAGCCTTTACGACCCTGAAGCTGTGGAAGCATGCGTAACCGCAGGTACTGGTGCCGAAATAGCACTCGATGTTGGCGGCAAGACCGACGACATGCACGGTGAGCCGATTCACATTGTTGGCACAGTAGGCGTCATCGATGATGGCCCTTACGAAGAAACCCGACCAACTCACGGTGGCTACCGCTTCTATGACGACGGCAAGCGTGTGCTTTTCAACACTGTTGATGGCATGACGATTCTCCTGACTTCAGCACGAAGCGGAAACACCGCACGGGCGCAGATGTATTCGATGGGAATCAACCCAGAGGACTACCGAATCGTAGTTGCCAAGGGAGTGAGTTCACCTCGACCTGCTTACCAGCCAATCGCTGCTGAAATCATCATCGTGAACAGCCCCGGCGTAACTTCTGCCGATCTGGATACGTTCGAATTCAAAAGCCGCCGAGTACCGCTCTACCCATTCGAAGAACCTGTATACCCGGCGTAAGCAGCGATCAATCCCCCTTCCTTCGGGAAGGGGTTAGGGGTTGGGTAGACTGCAGCTAAGAGCCGAGTGACAAAGTCACGAGCGCGACTAACGGAGAACACCATGAGATTCGCAATACTCGGCATTTCGCACGAGACCAATACCTTCTCTATCGTGCCTGCCACGTACGAAGAATTCGAAAATCGTGGAATTCTGCGTGGTCAGGAAATCGCAGATAAATTTGCGACTTCTGATCACACCATCGCCGGATATTTGGAAGCATCCGACCAAATGGGATTCGATGCTGAACTTTTGATGCACGCGAAAGCCGGTCCTATAGGAACTATCACCAAAGACGCCTACGACCGACTATCAGGCGAGATGCTAGGAATGCTTCGTGATCAAGGCCCGTGGGATGGCGTACTGATTAGCCCGCACGGCGCTGCAGTCTCAGAAGAATTTCCAGATATGGACGCCGAGTTCACCAGAGCTGTTCGAGAAATTGTCGGCCCAGGCGTTCCTGTTGGAATCACTCTCGACATGCACGCCAACATCTCAAAAGACACTGTAGCCAACACAGATGTTTGCATCGTGTGGCGCACATGTCCCCACCTCGACACGAAGATACGCGGTCGAAAAACTGCCGAACTCATCTACCGTACTGCAAAGGGCGAAATTAACCCGGTGCAGTTCATCGAGATGCCCCCAATGCTCGTCAACATCGTGAAGCAGTTCACTGGCCAAGAACCGATGTTAAGTCTCGTCAACGAATGTGTAGCGGCGAACGAGTTTCCGAACGTCCTCGATACGTCGATCTCGGAAGGCTATCCCTACGCCGACGTCGAAGAGATGGGGATGTCGTGGATCACCATCACCGACGGTGACGCAGAACTCGCAGAAAAAATATCTAAAGACCTCGCAGCAAGTGCGTGGACCAAGCGGGTCGATCTCAACAAACCCGTCCACTCCATCGAAGATGCGTTAACCGAAGCAAACGAACGCTATGTAGGGCCAAAGCCCGATGGCGTCGAAAACTTCTTGCCCGATGACGGTTCGGCGCTGGCGGAAGTCGAGCCATCAGAACACTCGCAACTCGGGCCAATCGTACTTATGGACGTCGGAGACAACATCGGCGGTGGATCATCGGCCGATTCCACGCACATCCTCAAAGTCGCCATTGAAATGGAAATCGAAGGCTACCTACAGAGCCTCTACGATCCTGAATCAGTAGAAGCATGTGTAACCGCTGGCACTGGCGCCGAGATATCGCTTGAAGTTGGTGGAAAGACCGACGATATGCATGGCGAATCTATTCGCGTCATCGGCACCGTGGGCGTAATTGACGATGGCCCATACGAGGAAACTCGACCCACTCACGGCGGAAATCGTTTTTACGACGATGGCAGGCGAGTTATTTTCAACACTGTCGATGGCATGACGATCTTGCTGACTTCAAAACGAAGCGGAAACACAGCACGAGCGCAGATGTATTCGATGGGCATACGACCCGAGGACTACCGAATCGTCATTGCCAAAGGCGTGAGTTCGCCTCGGCCTGCCTATCAGCCAATCGCAGCTGAAATCATCCTGGTGAACACGCCCGGGGTCACCACTGCCGATCTCGACACGTTCGAATACAAACGCCGTCGAACCCCGCTCTACCCATTCGAAGAACCCGTTTACCCGGCGTAAGTACGTACGATCCCCTCTCCCTCGCAGGGAGAGAGAACTCGGATATTTCCACAGAACGCCTTATCAACCGACAACCGATTTCCCGAGCGGAGTCATCGGAGTCGAGGGATTTGGTGCGGGGACGCGTGCCTCCTCTCCCCCGGGAGAAGGGACTAACTCGTGTTTCACCCGTAGACTTAACTCCATGAAACCTTGGATTACCGCTGGCGAAGCAGTATCGCCCGATGGCACACGCCTCGAACTCGTCGAACATGATGGCGAATACATCATCAGAGCCGACGACCTGCCACTGATGTCGACCCGCATGCACTTCTCGGAAGTCGAACTTGCGCGCCTCGTGTGCAACAAACTCAAACCGGGTGCCAAAGTCATGATCGGCGGACTCGGACTCGGCTACACCCTCCGATCCACCCTCGATCTAATTCCAAAGGACGCCACAGCCGTCCAGGTCGAACTCGTTCCAGAAGTGATCGAATGGAACCGAGGCCCACTCGGACCTTTCGCTGATCACCCGCTAGACGACAAACGAACTGAACTCGTTCAAGACGACGTTTCAGAAGTAATTAAAAAAGCTCGCAACGAATATGACTCGATCATGCTCGATGTCGACAACGGTCCGACACCGGTCGTACAAGAACGAAACTCGTGGCTCTACACCGACCACGGCTTGGGCTCGATCCGAAGAGCATTGAAAAACGGCGGCAGGGTCGCAATATGGTCGGCCGATGACGAACCACGATTCGTTTCAAGAATGAAGCGAAACGGATTCCGGGCGCAGAAACACGAGATTCAGGCGCACAAAGGAAAAGGCGGAATTCGTCACGTGATATTCACCGGCCGCAAAACCTAGACTGATATCGTTTATCGAACCTTCAACCTTCAGAACGTATTCCGAACCAGAGATCAAAATTGACCTCAAAAAAAGATCGCAGAAATAACAATTCAAATAAGTCAGGTGAAAAAAGCCAGACAAACTGGATGATGTGGGGCGGAGCAGCAGTTGTCGTAGTCGCCATCGTAATCGTCGCTTTTGTCGCACTTTCGCCCGCTGAAGAAACTGGTCCCGTCGAAGAATCGGTACTGGTCACTGGCGGATCACTCATCGGCGATCCGAACGCTCCTGTAACCCTCGTTGAATTCGGGGATTTTCAGTGATCGCACTGCAGAAATTTTGCCCTCGGGATAGGGCAACAGATCATTCGCGAGTACGTAAACACTGGGCGCGTAAATATTCTTTATAGGCACTTCGCATTTCTCGGTCCTGAGTCAATCAGAGCTGCCGAAGCATCGGAATGCGCCGCCGAGCAGGGACGCTTCCACGAGTACGAAGAAACCGTATTCTTCAACTGGGACGGCGTAAACGAAGGAACATATTCAGACGCAAACCTGCGAATCTTTGCCGAAATGACCGGATTGCTGCTGAATCAGTACGACACCTGCATGAGTACGAATAAGTACTTGGCAAAGGTGAAGGCTGACAAGGATGCAGGTGCCGATCTGGGTGTTAGATCAACCCCAACTCTCTTCTTGAACGGCGAACAGCTCGAAAACGCTCCTGAGTACGGTTACTTCCGAGTTCGAATCGAAGAGGCGCTGGCTGAAGTAGGCGGCTAGGTTCGTGTCAGTAGTGCAGTCGATTGGCTGTGAGAAATAGCGAGGGTGCGAACATTTCAAATCGACCTTCACGACTGTGGCTGCTTATCGCGTTACTTGGAATTGCCGGGCTGGCTGTAACGACGTACCTGACGTCGAACGCGCTTTCGCACAGCGACGTCGCCTGTAGTGTGGGCGGCTGCAACACCGTGCTTGGCAGTAAGTGGTCGAAGATATTCGGTATCCCAGTTTCAGCCTTCGGAATGGCGACCTACGCAACGATCATGCTCGGCGCACTCCACGCCTATCAATCGCCAATAGACGATCTACGAGGCCGACGAATAGTCGTAGCTGTCGCGGCGATCGGCGTGCTCGCTTCGATAGTCCTCACAACCATCGAATTCTTTGTAATCAAAGCCGCCTGCCAATACTGCATCACATCGGCAATACTGGTCGTGTTCGTGGTCGTTGCACTGGTCGTCGCAGCGCGAAACGAAGGCCCACTATGGGCGATGATTCGCCGTCGAAACTAACCCGCACCAGCCAACATTTGATTTCCCGAGTGCAGCCGAGGGATCTGGCCGGGTCGCGTGAGTTCACAACCACGACCTAGCCACCGAAGCCCCACGCCCCGTCATCCTGAACCCGATTCAGGATATCGAACGAGCACGAAGTAGCTCTACGCCAACGAACCTGCCGGCTACTTCATCACACCACTCAGCGGCGCACGATGCTGCGTTATGTGCGCGTGGTCGCCCTTCAATCGCTTCGCAATCACGTTCGGATCAACAGGCCACGGCAGAACCTCAGCTCGCTCAGCCCATTCGTAATACTGCTTCTCGAACGATTTAGCACGATCTTTCTCACCGTCGATCAAGTCGTTCTGCTCAGTACGATCATCACTGATGTTGTACAGCTCCCACGGCTTGTTCCACTCGGCAACCAGCTTCCAGTCGCCAATACGAATTCCGCGATTGCCTTCGTGTTCGATAGTAATTGGAGCATCACGTTTGAGTTCTTTACCCTTCAAAGCAGGCAAGAAGCTTTCACCCTCAAGCGGAGTAATTTCCGTGTCGTGATGCTCTTTCGGATACTGTGCCCCTGCAATGTCGTAGCAAGTAGCTGCAATATCGATGATGTGCATCGGATTATTCAAAATATCCGCTTTTTTCTCGAGTCCGTCAGGCCAGTGCACGATAAACGGAGTCGAAATTCCGCCCTCGTGAATCCATCGTTTGAACAATCGGAACGGTGCATCAGAAACGTTCGCCCACGGTAGCTCTACCGACTGGAATGTTGTGTCAGGACCCGGTCGCAACTCTGGAATATTGCCCGTCCGAATTTTCTCACCGTCTAGTGTCGGGTGAGTCTCCCACATAGAAGGATCAGGCCAGTCGCTATCTTCCTGAAATAGCTCGGCACAGCCGCCGTTGTCCGATAGGAACATGATGACGGTATTGTCGAACTCGCCAGACTTCTTCAGCGTGTCGACGATGCGACCCACAGTTCGGTCGACCTGCTCGATCATGGCTGAATAAGTTGCCATTCGAATGTCTTCGTACTCTTTGTTTTGAACATCGTCCCAATCTGGAGAGTCGGAGTCACGAGGTGAAATCTCCCACTTATCATCGACAACACCCAGACCCTTTTGCTGCTCGTGTCGAGACGTTCGAATGGCGTCGTAACCGGCCATGTACTTGCCTTCGTACTTCGCAATATCGTCTTCCCACGCATGAAGCGGCCAGTGGGGGGCATTGAAGGCGACGTACTGAAAGAACGGCTTGCCCATCTCGACCGATTCTTCGATCTGATTAATTGCGTGATCGCCGATTGCGTCAGTCATATGGAAATCGTTGGTCTCAACATCGACCAATACATCTTCGATGATCAGCGATTTTGGATTCCAGAATGAATCAGCAGCGTTCAGCAAGCTAAACGACCTATCGAATCCGCGCTGCTTAGACATTGGGTGTTTTTTGTCGCCCAAAATCCAGTTCGCACGGTCTCGATTGTCCCAGCTACCCGAAACGTGCCACTTGCCCGAAATCATCGTGCGGTACCCGGCTGTCTTCATCACCTCGGCGATAGTGACGCAACCCTCTCGTAAGTAGCCCTGATACGACGGCACGCCGAGGTCGGCACTCAACTGACCTATTCCGGCTTGATGAGGGTGCAACCCCGTGAGCAACGCAGCACGGGAAGGGCAACATCGAGCACCGTTGTACATCTGCGTAAAACGAAGCCCGTCGTAACCAAGCGCATCGATATTTGGCGTGCTTATCTCACCGCCATAGCAGCCCAGATCTGAGTAGCCCAGATCATCAACCATCATCACAACAATGTTGGTTTTCTTGGTGGTTTCAGGGGCTTGTTCGGGCATGGGATTCTCCAGTATGCGGCTCGAAATCGTTCTGATCCTCAATAGAGGCCAGTCCAGTATTTCCACCTTTGTCATCCTGAACTTGATTCAGGACCAGTAGGCTGAGTAGGACGATCATACGACTTTGCCAGCGGCAATCTTGCCCGGATAGTCAAGAATCTACTGTTCGAATGTGATTCTGAATCAAGTTCAGAATGACAATGCTGCACGACTATGCCCGTGGCGGACTACTTAGTCGACAAGAAATATTCGTTCTGGAAATCGTGCTCTAACTGTTTCACTTCAACGTTCGCAAAGCCAGCATCACCCAACATTTCCAGTGCGAGTTCATGACCCCACATCGTACCGAGTCCCTTGCCGTCAACTGCCAACGAAACAGTCATGCAGTGCATGGTCGAAATTGTGTACAGGAACGGACCCGCAGGATGTTCGACGTTGTTCTGAACTTCGCTTGAAGCCTTTATATCTTGCATCAGATATAACCCGTCGTTTCGAAGTGCTCGAGCTATCGAGGCGAGGACGGCGTCAGGATCAGCTTGATCGTGAACCGCATCGAAAGTCGTTATCAAATCGAACTCTTCGGAGTAACCGAGATCAGTCGCGTCGCCAACCTCGAACTTCAGATTATTCAGACCGTTCTTCGAAGCCGCGGCACGACCGATACCAAGCCCTTCTTCAGAAATATCCGAACCGGTAAACCGACTATTCGGGAACTCAGCGGCCATGATATTCAACGCACGACCTGCGCCACAGCCAACATCTAAAACGTCGATTCCCGCTTCAAGCCGAGCAACAAGTCCATCACCTAGAGGCAAAATATGCGAAAGCAACGCTGGAACGACGGTCTGGCCCGAATCCTCAGCCATCACCTCTTGGAACCGTGGGAATCCCGAATATGGAACCCCGCCACCGTTCTTGAAGGCGTCAACAATTCCATCTTCAACGCTACCCAGCAACGGAATGTACTGAGCGAACGCGGCGATGTTGTCGGGCGATGCATCACGAGTGAGTAAAGCAGCATGTTCAGCAGGTAACGAATAGGTCTTCGAATCGGCTGAATACTCAACAAACCCGCCAGTTAGCATCGCCCCGAGCCACTCTCGAACATAACGTTCGTTTAGACCGGCAGCATCAGCAATCTGCTGAGAAGTCGAAGGTGCAAGACCCGCCATCGAGTCGAATAATCCAGTTCGATGGCCGATAGAAGTCATCAAAGCCAGCGATCCTAAATTCAGCATGTCCATCAGCCGGTCGCCAAAAGCCTCGGCCTTCGCATCGTCAAATTTTTGCTCAGTCATAGAAAATCCTTCTCACCAGTCTGATGATCTACATCCAAATAATGATCATGCCTTAGTTGGTTTCTCGTACGTAGCCTCGCTTACTCGAGGTGCATTTGGCCAAGGTCGAACCCAGCTCTCCAACCCGAACGTCGGATCCTGAGACATATCGCCGTTCTGCGCCAATCGATCGTCCATAGAGGAATCGATCGAAGTCATCAGTTCTTGCGTTAACTCAGTTTCCAATCGACGAACAATGTCAGCAAACTCGGCGTTCTCGTAGAGATTCACCTGCTCCTGCGGATCGTTCAGCATGTCGAACAACAGCGTCTCGCCAGATTTGTACTTGTGTAGTTTGTAGCGACCGTCAAAATTCATCCAACCATCGGCTAACAAACCAAAAATATTCTCACGCCCGGCATCACCGGGCATCCCATCGCCCGGAAGCGGCTGTGCGTCGTACCAACCCGGCTGCTCAATGCCCGCCCAAGCCAGCATGGTCGCCGTGATGTCACGGACATCCACCATGCCGTCCTGAACCTGTCCTGCTTCGATTCCCGGACCTTGAGCGACCATAGGAATTCGAATTGCCGATTCGTAGAACGATGCCTTGCCGATCAGATTGTGATCGCCAAGATAGTCGCCATGATCCGAAGCCAGAATCACATAAGTGTTCTCGAGCAATCCCTTCTTGCGAAGAGAATCTAGAATCGCTCCCACTTCGAAGTCGATCTGTTGCACCAGACCCGAGTAGTGCTTACGCACAGTGTGCTTCGTGTCGTCAGGGAACTCGGTGTAGTCGACTCCGTTCCACGGACGCTTGTTGCCATCGACATTCTGCTGTCGCAGCTCTGGTGTGTGGCCCGGCACTTCAGGCGCTGCTTCTGGAATCTTCGATTCGTCGATGCCTTCCAAGAAACGTTCATCTGGGTCATACGGACAATGTGGTCCGGGGAAGCCAACCATCATTGCAAACGGCTGATCAGCGCCGTAATCGTCGATAAATTTCACGGCTTCTGAACCAACGAACCTGTCCCAAGAGTGCTCCCAAGGAATGTCGTGTATCACTGCTCCTCGGTTCTCTTGGTAGCCGTCCATTTCGTTCCCATGAAGCTTCCGTAAGCCGTGTCGCTTCAAGTAGTGATAGTAGTCGTCACGAACTTCGAGCCAGCGCTTGTCTTCGCAGATAACCCTGTACTGGAATCCACGTCGTTCGTCCCACGGGTAGAAGTGCATCTTGCCGATTCCGGCGGTGTAGTAGCCGTTCTCGCCCATGATTTCCGGCCACGTACGAAGCCCCGCATCTCGCCAGTCGGCACGAAGGTTATGCAGGTTGCCGGTCACGCCATTTCTAACAGCGTTCATACCGGTCATCAATGCAGTTCGAGCCGGTACGCAAATCGGCGAAGATGAGAATGAATTCGTGTACCTCACACCGTTCTCGGCTATCGAATCGATATTCGGCGTCTGCAGCCAATCGGCGCCGTTTGCACCCGCAAAATCCCAACGGAACTGATCAGGGAATAAGAAAACTATATTGGGTCGCTGTTGATCTGCTGACAATTTTTTCTCCAACTTCGCTGCCCAGTTACTGATATCGGTAATCGTGAGGCGAGTAAATATGCCGGAAGACTAAGGGAGTATCGAACTTGTATCAATGCCGATTCGCCCTTCAGACCGTAACCTTGAAGCGTGAACAGCGAAAATTCGACGATTTCATCTTCCGAAAACCCGCCAGCCACGCTGGTTCAGCTCGGACAAAGCAGCCTGCGGGTCAGCCCCGTTGGCACCGGCACGTGGCAGTGGGGCGGAGCGTTTTATTGGGGCTATGGACGCTCGTATACCGACGTTGATCTTGCTCAAGCCTATTCAGCCAGCATCGAAAACGGAATCAACTGGTTTGATACGGCGGAAATTTACGGGCGTGGGCGTTCAGAGAAAATCATCGCAAAGCTCGGTGCTGAGTCGAATTCGACAGCACCAAAACCGCTGGTCGCCACTAAATTCTTCCCGTATCCATGGCGCTGGCACCGTTCGTCGTTCAGACGCGCCCTCAGAGCCAGCCTCAAACGACTAAATACCGATTCGATCGATCTCTACCAAATCCACTTCCCGTTTCGCCCAAGAAGTTTTGAGTACTGGGTCGACGCACTTGGTGAGGCTGCTCAAGACGGCCTGATAAAAGCGGTTGGCGTGTCGAATTTCTCGGCCGAACAAACGAAACGGGCACAAGAATTGCTGGCTCGTAAAGGCGTTGTTCTGGCATCGAACCAAGTTGGCTACAGTTTGCTGAATCGAGCTATCGAATCAAACGGCGTGAAAGAGGCGTGCGATGATCTTGGCGTATCGGTGATTTCGTACGGACCTCTCGCCGAGGGTCTTCTCACCGGAAAGTATCGTTCTGACAATCCGCCGCCGCTGCTAAGAAAATGGCGATGGGCTAGAAAACGACTAAAACTGCTTCCACCTCTGATATCGCTAATGAGCGACATTTCGACAGCTCACAAAGTTTCAGTCACACAGGTGGCCCTGAACTGGCTTATTCAGAAAGAAACGCTACCGATTCCCGGTGCGAAATCAGCGATGCAAGCTGCCGACAATGCGACAGCGATGACGTGGAAGCTCACGAACGATGAATTCGAAGCGCTAAACGAAGCCACGCAGCAGTACGTTGCGGGCAGTCGAACACGGTTTATCTAGGCGTCGCTGGCTGAATCTGAATCATCCGACGACTCGTCTGAAGCGTCAGAAGAAATGACAGCACCAAGCTTCTCGCTCAAAGCCTCAGCATCAAGAGAAGCAACGAACCAAGTCTTCGTAGCCTCATCGCCCGATCGAATATCGATCTCAACGCCCGTCTTCACGCCCAGCACGCTCCACAGCTTGGCGATAGTCCGACGATCAGGGCGAGCCTGCGCAGCGGCACGAGTCATCCTCGACTGAGGCTCAGCCACTCGAACTGCAGAAATATCGGAAAGATCGATTACAGCCGACTTCATACCAAGGCGAATATCGAACTTTCCATCGGCAATTCGTAGGGTCATCGAAAGGTAGTTCAGCATCACAAACATCGTCATCAGTGCGCTAATGCTGAACGCTGCGTAGAACGCCATCGCACCGCCGCCCTCGACCACCGGCTCGCCGATAAGGCCTTTGACGGCGACACCAGTTAGGGCTCCGCCCGTGACTCCGAGCATCAGGCCCAAGAAGCCGAACATGCGCCCCGACGCCTTCACCTGTTGAAAGTAAGTTTGCTTTTGATCAGTCATATTCATCTATTCAATCACACGACCGCCACTAAATCCGTAATTTTTGCAGTGTGAATCGAAGATATATTCAGCGCGGTATCACCGGAAGAACCAAGTGAGAAGGTCGATCTGGCGAATGGAAAACCGCCTGCTGCGCCGTTCGAAGCTCAGCGTCCGACCAGTAGTCCTTGCCAGTGTTGTGATTGCGATCGAAATTCGGGAAGTCTGAACTCGAAACGTACAGTCGCAGCTTCTGCCCCGGCTTGAACATGCAACCAATCGGATTCAGCTTGATCGTGTATTCAGCTATTTCGCCTGGCTCAAGCAAGCTCGGATTTTCGTAGCCGTTTCGGTACTGCGCACGCATGATTCCGTAAGTCAGATTCACCGCTGTGCCATCTTCATAAACCACGGCAAGCTTTGCGGTCCAATCGGTGTCGGGACCATCCGTTTTCGCCCATAGATTCAGCGAAACAGGACCTGTTACTTCAAGCTCTTTATCGAACACAGGGAAGTCATATACGAGGATGTCTTCACGATGATCGTGAGGCGACTGGTCGACAGGAGCAGCCTGCGAATCAGCACGCATCAGACTCATCACGGGATCGCGAGGATCGTACTGGTATTCGTCGTTTTCACTCTCGCTAGAGGAAGGTTTATCCAGCGAAAGCGAACCATCGCCGCCAACCGTATTCGCACTACCCTGTGAGTGCAGATAAAACTCCGTGTACTCGGTTCGAGCCAGCGGCCATTCGTTCTCGCCCCGCCACTTATCTTCGCCCAGCACCCACATCTGAACAGGCGCCTCGGCTCCAAGCCCGTTATCGACGCCCTTGAGATCAAAGTCGTACCAACGAGCTATCAAATCGGCATAAGTCGTCGCGGCGTCGGGTCCGTAATCAACAGGACCAATCTTGCCCGTGTACTGAGTCGCATCGTGTCCCCACGGACCAATAATCAATCGATGCTTATCTCGAAGTTCTTCAGGACCGTTCGCTGTTAGCCCCTCGTAGTGATCGATCGTGCCGATGAGTCGATCCCACCAGCCAGTGATCTGGTAAATCGGAGTTTGAACCTTCGGGTGAATATCGCCAAAGTGCTGAAATTCGCCGTTCTGTTCACGGTGATATTTTTGCAACTGGGGATCAAGCTCTGAGAAAACCTGACCCGGGATTTCCGCTAACGGCAGCCACCATATGTACTTGCCACGCTCGACCTCATCCCAGCGTTTCGATGCAACGCCGGGCGTAGTCGCACCGTCGGTCAGCTCCGCCCTACGTCGCATGTCAGCGCCCATCATGTAGGTCCATTCAAGCCGACGACCAGTTTCGAAAATCCCAAAGTTAATATCGAGAATATTTTGCGAAATTCCGCTGGCGAGAGTCGATGTCAAACTTGGCGGCTGCGAATCGAGCATCATCCAAATCGCCCAGCTGGCGTTTGAGTGACCCCAAGTACCAACTCGACCGTCGCTCCAATCAAGCTTCGCTGCCCACTCAATAGTGTCGTAGCCATCGGGAGTATCGTGCGTTTCCGTGCGTTCACGCCACATCCACTCGTAGTCGCCATCAGAAGCGTAGCGACCCCGAAAGTCCTGCATCACTACGCAATAGCCACGCGCTGCCAGATCAGTGGCTGTCTCGACGTATCGAGGCGTCAACTTTTGATAAGGCGTGCGACACACCAGCGCTGGGTATTTTTCGTTTCCAGCAGGGTGATAAACGTCGGCACGAAGAATCACGCCGTCACGGGTGGTTAGCTCTTGGTTGCTTTCAACAACAACTTCAAGCGGAGATGAATTCGGATATTTTTTGTCAGATGTGGTCATGGGTTCTCTCAGGCATTTCGCAAAATCAAAAAAACTTCTGCCTGTTACCGGCGGAAGATCGAATCGATTCAGTCATCTCTATCAATCTCGCAGAAAAAGTGACTATGTCACCCCTTAGGCCACGGAACCTTCATTCCTTCGTCGCCCCAAATCAGCTCACCGTTCCACGCCTGTTTCGCCTCGATCTCGCGAGGCCCCTTCATCTCAGCCGACGTTAGCCTAGCGCCGATGTGAACCATCACAAGCTGCTTCACGCCAGCTTCGGCAGCGGTTTCAGCAGCGCCTAGAACGGAAGAAGAAGCATCAGCATGAGGATTGCCGTCCATCTTGTCGTGAGTCTCCCAGCACATCATCATCAGAACGTCTGCACCACGTGAAAGATCAGTCACGGTGTCGCAAGGAGCCGTATCACCAGTGAGCACAACCGATCCGTCGGCGGTGTCGATGCGATAAGCCAGTGAATCGAGATATGGCTGCACATGATCAGCAGGAGCTGCAGTTACTTCCCAAGAAGAACCCTTCTTGATCAGGCCAGGCCCCATGTTGTGTGGATCAACGTCCGGCTTCAAGCGAGGCAGTTCTCCACCACGATCTTGAAATGTGATCTGTGATGCAGGGTGATGAATTCGAGCTTTCCAATCGTGCGCGAACAACCCAGTGTCTTCGTCAAGAATTCCGTTCGTAAATTCTTCAGTTAGCTTTGGCCCATATACGTTCAACGTTTTGTCACGCGGAACCATTTGGTCCCAGCGAGTGAGGATGAACGTTGGGAAGTCTGCGTCGTGATCGAAGTGGTGATGCGTGAAAAACACATCATCGATTTCGGTAGTAGAAATGCCGTTCCGAGCGAGCTTCCACGTAGTGGCTGGACCGCAATCGAAAAGCAGTTTTTCATCGCCTACCTGCACGACATACGACGAGCCAAAGCGGTCTGGAAGTGGTGTCGGTGTCCCACAGCCAATAATCGTAACGTCGGGTGTTAACGGCTTCTTTGCGCCCATGCCAGCTCCACTTCGCTCCATGATGAAAGTAACTCACGGCGCAGGGTACACGAGCGACAGCTGGCTATTGCCTAGTATCAACCAGCAGAATCATCACTCTAACTCGCCAACAATCCACAACATCGCAGAGAAAAACTAGCCAGCGCTCATTGGGCTAGCGCCAGCGACGCCGTCTGTGTCGGCAGTAGAATCGGCGCTCGATTCAGCTTCCATGGCCATCGCCATTTCCATCATTTTGATCATTCGTTCTTGGAACATCTTTAACTGTTCCATCACGGCCATCAGCTCTTCGATCCACTCGGGATCATCTCGATCAATATCGACGCGAATCTGCATGTGACCAACGTCGACACCCAACCCCAGCTGCTTCTGCAGCGGCTCGCGAGCACCGCCAGTCGGCTGACTGAGGGTCATCGTTGCACGAGTCTCTTTCGCGCTGATCAATTCGATACCTGCCGATTCGGCCATCACCCGCATATGAGTCGATTTCATCAACAGCTTCACGTGAGTTGGCATCGGACCAAATCGATCACGTATCTCTTCGTCGATGTCGTTGATCTCTTCGACCGATTGCATACGAGCAAGTCGCTGATAAATCGACAGCCGCTGAGCCAAATCTTCGACGTAGCTATCTGGAATTCGTGCGTCGATTCCGATATCCACTCGCACGGTCGAGAATTCTGGCGGAGCAGGTTCTGCATCGTCGTCGATATTCTCTGCTGCTTTCAACTGACGAACTGCATCGGCGAGAAGCTTGGTGTAAAGATCGAATCCAATAGCCGAAATCTGACCCGATTGCTCGGCTCCAAGCAGGTTTCCAATTCCTCGAATTTCGAGGTCACGCAAAGCAATCTGGTAACCAGCACCAAGTTCGGTGGCAGCAAGAATCGTATTCAGGCGCTGCTCAGCCTGTTCGGTCAATGCCTTCGCACGAGGAACCATCAGGTAGGCGTACGCCCGGTTCGTTCCACGGCCAATTCGTCCGCGAATTTGATAAAGCTGCGATAGGCCGAACATATCTGCTCTATCGACAATCAGCGTGTTGGCATTGGGCAGGTCGACGCCTGATTCGATAATCGTTGTGCACAAGAGAACGTCGAACTCATGGCGATCAAATGCCGCCATGACCTTTTCGAGGTCGTCCTCACCCATTTGACCGTGACCAACCTGAACATTCGCTTCAGGCACAAGTTTTTGTAACTTATTAGCCACCAATTCGATGTCTTTCACACGGTTGTGCAGATAGAAAACCTGCCCACCACGATCTAGCTCACGCAAGATCGCCTCACGAGTTAGATCATCGCTCTCTTCTGAAACATACGTCTTGATCGGCAACCGCTCTTCAGGCGGAGTTTCGATAGTGCTCATATCGCGAACGCCAGCCAGCGACATGTGCAGCGTTCGAGGAATTGGCGTTGCGCTCAAGGTCATCACATCGACCTGAGTTCTGAGCCGCTTCAAGCGTTCCTTGTGAGATACGCCAAACTTGTGCTCTTCGTCGATGATCACGAGCCCTAGGTCTTTGAATCGCACATCTTTTTGCAGCAATCGATGCGTGCCGATAACAATATCGACGCTACCGTCGGTAACGCCCTTGATCGTCTGTTTCATCTGCTTATCGCTACGGAACCTCGAAAGCATGTCGACGGTAGCCGGGAACGGCTCAAGCCGTTCAGAGAACGTTTCCAAATGCTGCTGCGCAAGCACCGTGGTAGGAACGAGAATCGCCACCTGTCGTCCCGACTGAACGGTCTTGAAAGCGGCACGTAAAGCGATTTCGGTCTTGCCGTAACCAACGTCACCACACACCAGTCGATCCATCGGCTGCGATGACTCCATGTCGGCTTTCACTTCTGCAATGGTCGTCAGCTGATCGGGAGTTTCTTCAAATGGGAAGCTAGCTTCAAGCGAATCCTGCCACGGAGTGTCTGGTGTGGCTGCGAATCCAGTCGCTATCTTTCGCGATGCATATAAAGCGATCAGTTCGCCAGCGAGTTGCTCGGTGGCCTTCTTAGCCCGTGCTCGCGCCTTGCTCCACTCCTGCGTTCCCAATCGAGTGAGACGAGGAGATGCGTCGGCAGTGCCGTGATACAGCTGGATGCGATCAAGATGCTCGGTAGGAACGTAAAGCTTGTCCTCTTCGGCGTATTCGAGAACAAGATATTCCTGTCCTTCAGATCCCATCACCTCTGTACCAAGGAATTTCGCCACACCGTGCTCTACGTGCACAACATACGAATTCGGCTTCAATGTTTCGAGTGCGGGGCCCTTGCGAATCGGACGCTTACGCACGCGGCGGCGTTCCTTTTGGATTCCGAAGACCTCAGCATCGCTGAGAATCGAAACCTCGGTACCGTCAGCCGTCTCGATCGAAAAGCCCGTAAGCAAATGCCCCGTCACTACATGAATCTCGCCGGGCTCTGGCGCAGTGTCGATCGTCTTTACGAGACTCGTCTCGACGCCAGCCTCTTCGGCAAGCTCATGGAATCGCTGGGCGTGATTCGTAATTACAACAGTGCGTTTCTTCTCTGGAATACCCTTTCGAACAACCTCTAGAGCCGTTTCAACTCCGCCGCTCACGAGCGTTGGCAGTTTGAGGGGCAGTGGCATCGAGCCGCCGGGGAGTGATTCAGCATCAATGCCCCACGGCGAAAGAGTCACGCTCTTGGGTCGGGCGTCGATAGCATCGGAAATGAATCCCCATTCGATATGAGGCTGAGCAAAGCCAATCGGCACGTCACCGCGCTTCTCTTTGGCATCTCGCAACGTCGTCATACGACGATCTGCACTGCGTGCGGTCTCTTCAATAGCTCCGGGTCGCAACACGACCATCAAGCTCTCGGCTGGCAAATAATCGAAGACGTTGCCGAGATTGAAGAACCCTGCGTAGAACGAAATTTCGTCGAGAACTTCGCCTTCGAGTGCGTGACTAAGTTCGGATGGAATACGACGTTGTGCTTCTTCCGAAGTGCCGATCAAGTCCATCTTGCCGAGCTGCTCTTGAACACGCTCTTGATCAGCAAGACGTGGAAGAGTTTCCAAAGCTGGCGGAATCGTTACTGTCCGAACCTTGCCAGCCGATCGCTGAGTTCCCGGATCAAAATGCCTGATACTTTCGATCTCATCGTCGAACAGCTCGATTCGAACTGGCTTTTCACGAGAAACCGGGAAGATGTCGAGAATTCCACCTCGACGAGAGAACGTGCCGGGAATTTCTACGGTCGGTTCATGAACGTAGCCCATTTCGACCCACTGCCGAATAAGCGGATCGAGCTTGATTCGATTGCGAACGCTCAGCGTGTGAGTCGACGAATCAAATACTGGTCGTTCAAGCGTTGCCTGAGAAGCAGCGTTCACTGAACAGATAACTAACGGCTGCTTTGCGCCCTTGACTTCACCACGCATCGCAGCGAGGGCTCTTAGGCGATTGTGACTTGCGCCACGATCGGGAACATATCGTTCGAACGGAATGTCTTCCGATTCAGAAAAGTGGAATACAGGAGCATCGTCACCGAGCCACGTAAACAGACGATCATGCAGTCTGCGAGCTGACTCAGGATTCGGGGTTAAAACGAATACAGGCGCGCCAGACTCGCGCCAAAGTGCCGCCACCGTACATTCGGTAGCGGGGTCTGGTGCTATCACTGCCGCCTGTGCTCGTGGAGCACGGAGGCTATTTAGAAGCGCCGCAAACTGCTCGGTTTCACCTAGCAGCGGGAGCAACCCCGACAGACTCATTCAGTTTTCCAAATACCCGATTTTCGGGCTCCGCGTAGGCGCAATTACAACTAGTAAAAATCGCCTCGCCAACACAGCCAAAGGACCATCGAACAAAATCCGGTGGCCTTGGTGTTGTTCCATGCTAGCACTGAGGGCCGACTACGATACAAAATAACCACTACATATTTCGGGAACTATGCGCACTTGGGGCCGCTCTTGCCTCACAATCGATAAACGATGGCTAACAAACGACCAAAAAGAATAGTCGTGAAACTTGGAACCAATCTGCTTACGAGCGGGAAGGATTCGCTCGACCTCGAAACTATCGGCGATATATTCCAACAGATCGCAGCCGTGAAAACTTCGGGCATCGAAGTGCTGATAGTTAGCTCAGGTGCAGTTGCTGCTGGACGAGATTCGCTTTCTCGCACTCCAGACAAAGGCAAACTCCAACGAGGAACGGTCGCATATCGACAGGCGTTGGCAGCACTAGGTCAGCCACAGCTGATGATGACGTTCGAACAATTATTTGCAAAGCACGATGTTGAAGTTGCTCAAGCACTTGTTTCTCGTGGTGATCTACGAAGCCGATCTCGTTATCTCAACGTTCGCAACCCCCTCGACGCGCTTCTATCGATCGGCGCAGTGCCGATCCTCAACGAGAACGACGTGGTGGCAGTTGAAGAACTCGCGGGCGAGGTTTACGGCGATAACGACCGACTTTCGGCGATGGTCGCAAACACCGTCGACGCTGATCTATTAATACTTCTTGGCGATATGGACGGGCTCCACACCAGCGACCCTCACATCGATCCAGACTCAGAACTCATCCCCGTTGTTAGCAATATCGATAGCAACATAGAACGAGCGGCTCAGGGCCCACATGACCAACAGGGTTCGGGTGGAATGGCGAGCAAGCTCGACGCCGCACGAATGTCGATGGACTCCGGCATCCCAATGGTCATTGCCTCGGGTCGTATCGCAAACGTGATCGAATCTATCTGCAACGGAGAAGAAATCGGCACTCGGTTTACTGCGAGCGTCTCACGACGTGAAAGTCGTAAACGATGGATTCTCACGGGCCGATCTGAGCATCGTGGCAGCGTCGCGGTCGATGCTGGTGCATCCAATGCTTTGAAGAACAACGGAAACAGTCTGCTGCCAATTGGCATCGTCTCCGTTTCCGGTCCCTTTGAACGAGGGGATATCATTGAAGTTACGGAAATCGACGGCACGACAATCGGATGGGGACTCGCTTCGTACCCATCAACTGACGTCGAGCTAATCAAAGGCGAAAATTCAAAGGCTCTTCCAGATCTACTCGGACACTACTACGGAGCCGAAGTAGTACACCGAAACAATCTTGCACTTCCGTAACCGACCATAGCTCTATATCTCACGAATACGATGACTCTCACTTCACCATCACTACACGATCAGGCAAAAGCGGCGAACACCGCTTCTCGTAAGCTCGCGTCCACTTCCACCGAAGTGAAAAATGCAGCGCTGATCGCAATTGCCGAAGCAATCGAAGAAAATCGACACTCGATTCTTCGTGCTAACGAGCAAGACCTCGAAGCTGCCAAACGTGACGGTCTCGATTTCCACATGATGGATCGAATGACGCTGACCAACGCACGTGTCAAAGACATGGCCGACGCAGCGCGAAACATCGCAGCACTCGAAGACCCAATCGGCGAAATTCTCGAAGAACGAGATATGGCTAACGGTCTTAATATTTCACGAGTTCGAGTACCGCTTGGCGTAATCGGCGTCATTTACGAAAGCCGACCCAACGTCACTATCGATATCGCAACCCTCTGCCTCAAATCAGGCAACGGCGTGGTACTTCGTGGCGGCAAGGAATGCATTCTCACGAACACGGTTATGGCCGGAATCGTGAAGAACGCAATCGAAAGCGCTGGTATCTCACGTGACGTAGTGCAGTTCGTCGAATCGACCGAGCGTGCTCTCGTAAAAGAGATGCTCGAAATGGACGACGCTATCGACCTAATGATTCCCCGTGGAAGCGCAGAACTGGTCAACTTTGTCGGCCAAAACGCAAAGATGCCTGCCATCACGGGTGGAGTTGGCGTTTGCCACACATATATCGATGCCGACGCCAATCTCGATGACGCTCTCAAGATCGTCGTTAACGCCAAGGTAAAACGACCTACTGTCTGTAACGCCATGGACACCCTTCTGGTGCACCAAGGTGTCGCACGAGAATTTCTGCCAAAACTGGCGACCGAATTCGGTGTTCAGGGTGTTGAACTTCGAGCAGACGGGCGCGCTATGAGCCTGCTTGGTGCGCTTTCAGATGGAGCAAAAGTAACGCCTGCAAAATCCGACGATTTCGGCATGGAATTTCTTGCTTTGATCGCAGCCGTAAAGATCGTCGATTCTATGGATGATGCGATGGAGCACATCGCGGAGTTCGGCTCTCGCCACTCAGAAGCGATCATCTCGGAAAACACCGAAGCCATCGAACGATTCCTAAACGAAGTCGATTCCGGAGCCGTGTTCGCAAACACCTCGACTTACTTCAACGACGGAGCACAGTTCGGGCTAGGCGCCGAAGTAGCAATTTCAACAAACAAACTTCATGCCCGAGGCCCAATGGGTCTCAAGGAAATCACCACTTACAAGTGGAAAGTCCGCGGGCAGGGTCAAGTACGCAACTAACGTCGTTCCCAAGCGCCAGAAATTTTAACGAGTAACCAACATGGCCCAGTTTTACTTTGAACGGGAAGTCCGCACGCCCACCGGCGAGTGCTACACAATTCTCGAAGATGGCAAGCCGATAGGTCGACTCGATCTTCACTTTGTGCCGGGCTTGGTTCACGGCACAATGGTCGTTTCCGAATCGCAAACACAAGACACGATTCAAGAACTGATGTCGATGGTCGACGAAGACCTAACCGACGCCGTAGGAATCGAACGTGACGACTTAGTAGTCCACGTTCACCAAGGGCGTGATCTCGGCGTCTTCACCCACAACGACACCACCCTCCACGAAGGCCACGGCGAAAACCAGCCACCCACGGCTGGTGCTTAGGGCTCACGAGATAATGTCATCCTGAGGCTCTCGAAGGACGACAGGCAGGCAGAAACAATCTTCCTAGCGTAATTTGCTCAACTCGCTAGGTGTCATCCTGAATTCATTTTCAGGATCTATCGTCCACACAGAACGATTAGGTTATCTGCCTCAACAAAGATCCCTCCGCTCCGCTATCGCTACAGTCGGGACGAGGGAGGGGCTGCGCTCTAAGCCTTAACCGACCACTGCTCGTACAAATCCTCAAGCAGCGAAGTATTCCGAACCAGGCGTTGATTCAGCTTCTTGCCGGCTCGTAAATCTTTCTTTTCGAACGCGCCGGCTAAGCTCTCCTCAAGCTCAAGCTTCTCAGCTTCGGCCTCTTCGATTCGTCGTTCCAACACAGCAACGTCCGCTCGCACCTCAGCACGCTCTGCTCGACCCTTTTTACGATCAGACCCACGTGTCGAAACACGACCTGATGCAGCAGCGACCGACTTCTGATTCGCCTGCCAGTATTCCGAAAAGTTGCCTTCAAAAGAAACAAGATCACGATCTTCTAGTTCAACCACCCGCTCGACGATCTTGTCCAAAAAATACCTATCGTGCGACACCACCAGAATCGAACCCTCGTACTCGTACAAGGCATCTTCTATCGCCTCGCGAGCCGGAATATCCATGTGATTCGTCGGCTCATCAAGAATCAAAAAGTTCGGCTTCAGCTTCATCAAAGTCGCCAACTGCAACCGATTCCGCTCTCCTCCAGAAAGGTTCTTTACTTTCTTTTCGAGATCCTCGCGAGTGAATAAGAAATTGCGAAGCAACGCGAAAGCAACCGTATCGTTGCTCTCAGGCGGCGAAGATTTCATTGCCTCAAGCAACGTCCGATCGCCTTCGAGGACTTCCTGCTGCTGAGCCGCGTAGCCAGTGCGAATACTCGGACCTATCCGAATTACTTCATTGCCCCAATCAGCCAGTTCGATAATGTCCCTGAGCATCGAAGTTTTTCCGCTGCCATTCGGACCGATAATCGCCACCCGCTCGCCACTAGTCACATCCAGATCAACATTTTCGAGCAGCGAGTTATCGTCGAATCGTTTCGAATATCCGCGCACTTGCAAAACGATGTTCGCCTGAGTTCGGCCGTCTTTGAACTCGGCACCAATCGCCGAAACCTCTGACACCGGCTTCTCAACCGCCTGCTTCTCCTCACGAGCAAGCTGTGACCGTCTCGAACGAAGCCGCCTACCGGCCTCTTTACTCGCCCGAGCACGAGCCGTTAGCTCAAGCCGCTTCACCAACGCTTCAAGCTGCGACAAACGCTTCTGGTTGGCGGCGTAGTCGGCTTGCTGCGCTAACAACTCACGAAGGCGTGTCGCCCGATAGTCGGAATACCCTCCGAGGTACCGTGAAACCTTGCCGTCTTCGAGAGTCAAAATCCCAGTGGCGACTCGATCGAGCGTATGGCGATTGTGACTAACGATCAGCACTGCGCCCTTGAACGAAATTAAAAACTCTTCGAGCCACGCCAATCCATGAAAATCAAGATGGTTTCCGGGTTCATCAAGAATCAGAAAATCAGGTTCGTTCATAAGGGCACGTGCGAGAGATAAAACATTCTTCTCACCGCCCGAAAGCGTGCCGATCAGCTGATCTTCTTTGCCGCCAAGCCCTAGCGAATCGAGAACCTTTTGGGCTTCGTCGGGACGGCGATCAGCTTCGGCATCATCGTATTTATCGCGTGCCTGCTGATACGACTCCATAGCGGCGTCAAGCTCGTCGGTAGAGGCGACTGCCATCGCTTGTTCAGTTCGGCGTAGCTCCTCTTCCAAAGCCACATACTCAGCAATCAGCCAGTCCATTACCAGCTCGTCATCGCCACCTTCAAGGTACTGCGGAACGTAGCCAATTCGCACGCCGGTTGCGATGTGAACGCCGCCTTCGCTTGGCACGTCTTCACCAAGCAGAATTTTCAGCATGGTGGTTTTGCCTGAACCGTTCGGACCAATCAGCCCGAGTCGATCTTCCGAGCTAATCTCGAAAGTAACGCCCTTGAGAACTTTTTGGCTCCCGTACTGCGCAGTGACGTTATTTAGGTTGGCAACAAGCATGGCATTGGCATTTTACCGATGCCCTAGGAAGAGCAAAGTAACCAAATCGAACCATGCCGTTCAGGCCACTCGGAATTCCTAATCGTCGAACACGTCCAGCAGCGCCTGAATGTAGCCGTTGGCGTAAGCCCGACCTTGATGACCCCAGCCTGTGTCACCAGTAGTGCCCGGCACGTGATCGTTCACAAGCACGCCATCGAAACCGACTTCTTTATAGATTTTCAGCGCACGGATCATGTCGACGTGACCAGTGTTGATGAACGATTCAACGAACGGATCACCAGCGTTCGAAACGTTGCGGAAGTGAACGTAAAGAATTTTCTTGCGTTCGCCAAAGTAGCGAATCATGTCGTAGATGCCCTCACCCTCGGCATCGGCCATTTCAGAGAACGTTCCCTGACAGAACTCGATGGCGTTTGAAGGCGAATCTACTATCTCTATCAACCGTTTGTAGTTAGCGAAGCTGTTGAGCAAGCGTGGAACGCCACCAACAGAATCAACTGGCGGATCAGCAGGGTGAATTCCAATACGAATCCCCTCTTCTTCAGCAACTGGAGTGATGATCTTGATCCAGTGTTCGAGATTCGCCCACATCTCTTCTTCGCTGTACACACGACCGTGCGTCAACTCGTGATTAATATGCTCGGAATGATCGTAGGCACTAACCACAGATCCCGCTCGGCTCGGTGAGTTCACAGCGTTTCGCCAAACGCCCGAAGGCATCCAGTTGTAACCAAAGATAGGAATTCCAGCACGGGCGATACTTCGCACCGTGTGAATCATGTTCTCGATCTGCTCATCACGATCCGGACCACCAAGCATGATCTGATCGTAGAAAGCGCTCGGAACGTTTTCCAGCGCCTCAAGATGAAGGCCGTGCGATTCAACTCGCTTGCGTAGAGCTTCGAGGTCTTTCTGTTCCCACCGTTTATCGCCGGGAACAACCGCCCATCTCTCATGCGGCTTCATCCCGGTGTACGACTGAAGCACGACATCTGTCGCGCCATACTGCGCTGAGAACGTCAGCAGTTCATCCAACGGAATATCGCCCGGGTTCGTGCCGTTGGTGAAGTTGAAGCCTAATCGCATGTTTTTCTATCTACTTGTACGGAATAACGAGCCATAAATAACGAACTATTAGTACTTCTCGAACAGCTTGCCCCATGGCGTTTTCATGGCTTCGTTCACGCGCTTGCGACCAATCCGCGGTAGCCAGAATTTGTTGTGGTAGACGTTCGAAGCCCAGTACGCCCATGGAGCGATTGGTGATCGAAGGAGCATGCCTTCGAGCGGCTTCAGCGGTCCGTGATAGATCAACTTCTGGCCGCGTGATGCCAGCGTGCTTTCGTTTCCAGAGAAATTCCAGTTCACATCGGCGATATCGTCACCAACAACTTCGATTTCCGAAGGCTTACCCACTCCGAGTCCCATCTCGTGTGCAATACGAATAGCAGGAATCGACATTGGGTCGAGGCCCATCATCTTCGCCGCAACAGCATCGATAGCGACTTGGTCGGCTGAAGCGAGAATCACGTTCTTGTTGTGAATCCGCATCGCACGAGGCCCCGGACCATCACCAGCAAACGTGCCATCCATTACCGCGAACAACCCCGAGTGAATCTCTTTCTGAATTTGAAGCAGATCAACCAGAGTTTCGTGAATAACCGAGTGAGTCCAGTGACGATATCGGTGAAGCAATCCACCAAAAGCGTTCTTCATCGCACCGGTCATCGTCGTGAACACGTGAGTCTTCACCGTTGGAAGCTGAACAATGTTCGTACCCGGGAAGACTTCTGGAATATATAGGCCATCTTTGTAGACATCGTCGAGAACGAGCATCTTGGCTGTGGGCTTATAAGGAACCCATTTCACAGGCGGCACATCAAGCGTGATGTGACCTAGCCCAAGCCTGTCCTCAACGACCTTGTGCTTGTTCTTCTCTCGGCCCTCAGCAGGGTTCACAACAACAGTGCCGTTGTGCGCAGCCGTTAGTTTGTCGAAGCCATCTGCCCTCAGCTTCTCGGCCACGCCTTCGATCTGCCACGGTGCTGTCGAGCAAGCCGGGTAGTAGTGCTGCCACGATATGTTCACCTTCAAGAAAGTGTCGATATCGGGAGTTAGCGCCGTCTGATAATCGGCCAGATCAAGAAGCCTGGCGTAATCTTCGATCACGGTTTCAGGCGTGGTGTAAATAACCGCCACCTTGCCCATTTTGGGTTCAGCGTGCGGAATATCGGGCTGAGTTAGAACTCGCCCTTCGTCTCTAATCATTGAGACCATTTGTAAAATTCACCCTCTTGAACGTAAAGCCGCTTGAGCCGGTGCAAATTAATACGAACCCAGCCATCTGACATCAATCGTAGCCGCATCCCACGTTGTGGCTACAGTTCGAAAGCAGATAGACAGTGTATCTTTGGTCGAGTTCAGCCCACTACGCACGCTTGAAGCCGATTTGAAGAATCCTCACGAACCCTTGGTAATCGACACCTGCACTCACATCCTCCCCGAATCGTTCAACGTCAATCGAGAATTCGTGTCGCGTTCTGATAGCACGTTCCGCAGTTTGTTCGTCGATCCAAAATCAAAATTCGCTCAGGTCGACGATCTAATCACTTCAATGGACGAAGCAGGAGTCGATGTTTCAGTTTGTGCGGGCTTCGGATGGACCAGCCCAGAAGTTGCACGAGAAGCCAACAACTACAACATCGCCGCCGCGAAAGCGCATCCTGATCGGCTCGTCCCGTTCTGCAGCGTAAATCCGCTCTGGGGCGAAGATGCAGTTGCCGAAGTTAAGCGTTGTCACGCTGAAGGTGCAAAAGGCATCGGCGAGCTTCACCCCGACACACAGGGGTTCCTCGATGCCGATCTCGCCGCTCTAGCACCAGTGTTCGATACAGCTAAAGAACTCGATATGCCAATTCTTATGCATGCGTCAGAACCCGTAGGCCACGGCTATCCGGGCAAAGGAACCGTTACTCCCGAGCTATTGCTAGCGCTCGTAACCGCGTTTCCAAGCAACAAATTCATATTCAGCCACTTCGGCGGCGGGCTCCCGTTCTATGCCCTCATGCCAGAAGTGAAGTCAGCACTCAAAAACGTCTACTTTGATTCAGCAGCGTTCCCGTTCCTCTATCGTCCTGAAGTTTTTCAAGTGGCAGCAACAGCAGCTGGTGCCGAAAAAATCCTGTTCGCTAGTGACTACCCACTGGTCACCCAAAAACGAGCACTTAAAGAATTCGGTGAATCAGGACTCGACGAAAGCGCATCAAAACTAGTGCAGGGCGTGAACGCTGCCGAACTACTACGAATCAGCATTCGCAGCTAGCAAACGCACCAGTTGAACTCAAAACTGGTAACCGCACCTACGAATACTTCACGAATTACCTATGCGTAAATTTGCCTTGAACTCAAACCGAGGCGTATATTGAAGCTAGATATGAGCAACGCACTCCGCACAACAACTACGAACTCCCCACAGCAGGTCTGTACCTGTATGTGTACCTGTACGCCCACAGGGGTTCCTAGTCTTGCGTGTTGTACTTGTTGAATTAGACAAGCCGCAACGTAGAGAAATTAGAACCCCTGTCGCAAAACAGGGGTTTTTTGTTGCACTCAAAAAACTCTCCCACCAACGAACATATCTAACAGGTACACCACAATGATCAACATCTTCAAAATCTCACTCTCCGCAGTACGAAAAGCACTCGAAGCCGCCCACGGACTCGGCATAGAGAACGACTCTCTGCAGATCGCCCGCAAGAGCTAGGGTGTTTAGCAGGCTTGGCGATAGATTGTCATTGCGAGAAGTGAAGAATGAGCGCCGTGGCAATCAACATACTCACAAACGCTATTCACGATTCAGCCCACCACGAGCGACGGTAACACGTAGCAATCTTTCCACTTCGAATGCTGATTGCCACGTCGTCGAACTCCTCGCAATGACAAAGATCACCTAGCCAATTTTTGCCCTCCCAAAGCAAACCACTCGGCAAACGAGTAACATTCCGCCCCAACACGCATATCGCACCACTACACGTTAATCTTGTGCGATCAGGGGGCTATTGGATTGCCAGCACTAACCGCTGAACAAAAAGAGCATTTCGAAGAGTACGGATTCGTCCACGTTGAAGACGTTTTCGACCCACAAGGCACGATCGATCCTGTCATCAACGAATACGCCGGCGTTCTCGATTCACTAGCCGACAAGCTTTATGCCGACGGCCAAATATCTTCCACCTATTCCGAGCTCGATTTCGGTGATCGTGTAACCAAGATCTACGGTGAATCTGGCGAAGTTCACAACCAATACTTCGATTTCTCACTCCCGCAAAACGGCGTGCTAGCCGAAACTCCGTTCTGGGCAGGACCCGCAGTATTCAACGCCCTGACAGCACCGGGAGTGCTCGATGTTGCTGAATCGGTAGTCGGTGGCGAGGTCTACTCCAACCCAGTGCAGCACGTTCGAATCAAAATCCCTGAATCTGCTTCCCCCCGTGATGCTGACGGCAACGTAATGTTCGGCGCCACTCCCTGGCATCAGGACGCCGGAGTCGTAAATCCAGAAGCCGATGAAACAAACATCCTCACCGTCTGGTTCCCGCTCATGGACGCCGGAGTCGAAAATGGCTGCCTCACGGTAGTTCCCGGCTCGCACCGAGGTGAGTTGCTCACCCACTGCCCCGGATACAAAGATCGCCCCGGTCTACAAATTCCTGAAAATCTCTTCAACGTAGGCGATTCGATGCCCGTCCCGGTCAAAAAGGGTGGAGCTCTCCTATTAACGAAACAGACCGTTCACGCCGCACTGCCAAACATCAGCGAAAAAATCCGCTGGAGTTTTGATCTCCGTTACCAGCCAACCGGCGAAGCAACCGGCCGAAACGTGTTCCCTGGATTCGTCGCACGCAGCGAGTCGAACCCATCATCTGAACTGCACGATGCAGAAACTTGGTACGCCATGTGGAAAGACACCCGAGATTCATTAGCTCGAGGTGAGCAGCCAACGTTCAACCGCTGGGACGCCGACGACCCATCTTGCGCGTAAACTCAACTGCATGATTCCAACCCCGGCTGAACTAGAAGCTCTTCGCGAAGCTGGCAAAATCGCTTCGAACGCTCGTAATTGGGCCGCCGAAACGATCAAGCCCGGCTATTTATTGCGCGATCTCCAAGAAGGCATGGAAACGATGATCAGAGAAGCCGGTGCGCTTCCTCCGTTTCCGGCGCAAACCAGCAGAAACAAAGTGGCCGCCCACTACTGTTCTTCGCCTTCGGACAATTCGAAATTTGAAGAAAACGACCTCGTAAAAATCGACGTCGGTGCGCATATCGATGGCCTGATCGTCGATACCGGAGTTTCTGCCGACCTATCTCAAGACCAACGTTGGTCGACAATGATCGGAGCTGCTTCCGACGCTCTCGATGCGGCGATAGCCATGTCTGCGCCAGATGTCGATGTAGAAGACATTGGCGAACGAGTCCACGAAGTTATTGCTACCGCCGGATTCAAGCCCGTACTGAATCTCACAGGGCACGGACTCGGCCGGTTCACTCTCCACGATTCGCCACAAATCCCAAACTCACGAATCGGCCTAAAAGGCTCGCTCGAAGCTGGATCTATATTCGCCATCGAACCGTTCGCTACTTCAGGTAAGGGCTACATCAAAGACGATGGCAAGCCCGAGGTGTTTATGCTCGAACGCCCACCCAAACCATCGAACAAAATCGATGCAGAGGCACTTGAAGCAATCGACTTCTGGCGAGGACTTCCCATTGCCCGCCGTTACTTCAACGATCTGCCCAAGAAGCCGTTCGAACGAACTCTCAAAGAACTAATCAAACAGGGCGTAATGCGAGAGTACCCACCGCTTATCGAAGTAGCAGGTCACCACGTCGGTTGGAAAGAGCACTCGATCTGGCTTGGCCCCAATGGCGCAGAAATTTTGACTGCATAGTTATAGGAGATCGATCGTGCCTAATGAACTTATCGCCAAGCTTGGGGCGACAGTTATCGATGTAAACGATCTAGATATTGAAAAAACATTTTGGCAGTCAGCTTTGGGAGTTGAAATAAGCGCCGAGCCGGAAGGCTACGTGTTCTTCAAAGCCCAAGAAGGTCGCTCAGGACTAACTCTTCAGAAGGTGCCTGAAGCCAAATCGATGAAAAACCGAGTTCATCTCGATCTGGAAGTTGAAGACCTCGACGAAGGCATCGCTCAACTCGAAGCTCTCGGCGCGACCGTCATTCAACCTAGACCCACAGAAGGTTGGCAGTGGGTTGTTATGACCGACCCAGAAGGCAACGAGTTCTGCGTTTCGCAATAATTCACGCAACAGGTACAGATTAATCGCTGGGTCAGGCGCATACTCCCGCTCGATAAATCCCTAACCCGTACCGAATTCGACCACCGCCACGAACACGCCAACCAGACAACGCTTCGCTGCCCGCGCAGGCGCGCTCAGCGAACCAAAATTCCGACGCTATTGGATCGGCACCTTCGTTTCTTCAGGTGCCATTCAGGTAGTCCAACTGGGAATCGGTTGGTTGATCATCGCCGATTTCGAAGAATCGGCCAGCACCCTCGGCTTTTTAGGCGCAGCAATCGCCATACCTTCGATCATCGTTAATATTTTTGGTGGTGTGATCGCCGATCGTATGGATCGTCGGCTGATCATGATCACGACATCAGGCGTGAACGCTGCCTTGATGACGATACTGGCCCTGATTGTTACAACAAGCATTGCTGAAATCTGGCACCTGATGGTAATCGCCGGAATTCAAGGCTTTTTCTCGGGTCTAGACGGCCCTGTGAAAGCCTCGTTCTTCCCCCTACTGGTCAGTCGAAAGAACATGATGAGCGCCGTGGCTCTAAGTTCGGTCACGTGGCACATAAGTCGAATCATTTCACCTTCGATTGGCGGACTCGCAATTCGATACATGGGCACCGAATCGGTCTTCTTCGCTGGAGCGCTCGGCTGGATCACGATGCTATTCGTCATAATCAGTCTTCGAATGCCGTACAAAAAATCCGAAGTTCAACGAAACGTGCTTCAAGACCTCACCGATGGTGTGAAATTCATCGCAAGCAGCAGATTTTTCACTGTCCTAATCCTCGTCAGTTTCGCCAAGATGTTCTTCGGCATGCAATATCTGCTTTTGATGCCGCTCTTCGCAGTTCGACACGGACTCGAAGCCGATGGCTTGGGCGTAATATTCGTAGTTCTATCAGCAGGTGCAATCACCGGCACGATGATCGTTCCTGCGCTTCAACGAAGTAGACACGCTGGCAAGTTCATGCTCGGCGGGGCATTCGTATTCACGTTCTTCGTAACCGGATTTGCGTTCGCACCAAGCTACGGAATCGCCCTTCTGATGATCTACTGCGCAGGAATCATGCACTCGCTGTTCCTAGTGATATCGATGACAGCCATCCAAATGCGTCTCCCGTCGAACTATCGCGGCCGAGTGATGGGCATCTACGTAATATCGTTCGCCCTGATGCCCCTCGGAGGGCTCATGGGCGGCAATATCGCCGAGCTCTACGACGAACGCTGGGCACTCACGGTTTCAGCGGCGATACTCGCAGTAATCATGGTTATTACCTACGTGACTCAACGAGAAATCCGCACACTTCGAGGCGATCAACTACTGGCTCCGGTAGACGAAAAGTCAGCCTAGCTTACGTCACACCAGAACAGCATCATCGGGTAGGCTTACGCCTCGAAGCTCTTCTTCATCTATCGCACCGAAGCGACATTCAGGAACGATTTTGACTTACAAACAGATCAACGGCGTTATTCCGATTCTTCAGACCCCATTCGACAACCAAGGCCGGATCGATACAGACGGTCTTCGTAAAGTGGTTGAATTCAACATCGAAGCGGGCGTTGATGGCATTGGAATAGCGCTGGCAAGTGAAGTTCAGCTGTTCAACGAATCGGAACGAGACGAACTGCTGAGCACTGTTGTCGATCAAACCAACAGGCGGGTTCCCGTGGTGATGAACACGGGAGCCATCGGAACCGATCTCGCCATCTACTACAGCAAACGTGCCGAAGAGCTTGGCGTTGATTGCGTGATGCTCACACCTCCCAACTCGGGAGTCGGCTCATCCAACCCAGCGGCAATTCGACAATATTTTCACAACATCACAAACGCAGTGAACGTGTCGGTGGCGTTGCAAGACGTGCAGTTCGCCCAGATCTCGCCGCAGATGGTCGCTGAATTGGCTGATGAACTCGAAGGTGTGGTCGCCTGCAAAATGGAAACACCTCCAACTCCCGGACGCATCGCAGCGACCGTCGACGTCGTTAAAGGCAAGATCAACGTGCTTGGCGGAGGCGGTGCGACTTACCTGATGGAAGAACTTTCACGAGGCGGCACCGGAACAATGCCGTTCAGTTCGACACCAGTCGAATTTGTCGAGGTTTTCAAGCTTTACAAGAACGGTGATATCGAAGGAGCAACGAAGGTTTTCGAAACTCGAATTGCGCCTTTGTGCCATCTCGTGAGCATGGCTCCTGAGCTCGCAATCGGGTTCCACAAGCAGATTCTCAAAAAGCGCGGCCTAATCGAATCAGCCCACGTCAGAGAACCCGCAGCTCACCCCGACTCCCACACCCAAAAAGACATCGATGCGCTACTCGAACGGGTTATTGTTTAGCTGCCAGCCACGCTTCTGAAGCTTCAGCCTAACAGCGGCTGAAATCAACCGGTTTGCCCACTGCGTACCTACCGCAGAAAAAGTGACTCGTCACCCGCCGAAGTCGAACTCTAGGCCTACGCCCTGTGCGGCTGCCTGTTCGTAAACCAGTGCTGCACATGAAATGTCCTGCACAGCGAGACCAACGCTCTTGAACAGTGTGATCTCCTCGTCGTTCTCACGACCCGGCAGCGTACCGTTGATCACTTCACCAATCGACCCGTGGATCTTGTCGGCAGAGTAAACGCCCTCTTCGATAGGGATCTGAATATCGCCGGCCTCGTTCAAGCAAGCCTGCACTTGGTCGCAAACAACTTTCGACTTCACAATCGTCGCCGAATCAAGCTCACGAACGCCAACTGCGTGCGAACCAATAGCGTTGATGTGCGTTCCCGGCTTCCACCACGAACCATCAACAACGGGTTCAACTGCGCTCGTAATAATGGTCACAATATCCGACTCTCGAACGAGTCCCTCAGCACTCTCGGCAACCTGAACCGAAACTCCGGTCGAAGCCGAAAATTCTTCAGCGAACGCCTGTTTCGCGGCATCGTCACTTCGTGAGTAGACAAGAATCGTGTCGAGATCAGCAGCTTCAGCAAGAGCCAACACCTGCGACCGCGCCATTACGCCCGTGCCTAATACACCAGCTACCTTCGAATCCTTACGAGCCAAATGCCGCGTCGCAACACCACCGCTGGCTCCGGTACGAACACCGGTCAGCAGTCCACCATCCATCGCTGCAACAACCACACCGGTCTTGTTGTCTTGAACCAAAATCGTGCCGATAGTCGTTGGCAATCCGAATTTTGTTGGATTCTCTTTGTAGACCGTAACGGCCTTCACGCCAAGTGCTCCACCCGACTTCAAGTAGGCGGGCATGTAAGCAATCCACCCGCCAACTGCGGCATCGGTCATCACTGTTCGATCCGGCATTTCGGCAGTTCCAGCCGCAAGCTCTCCGAACGCCGCCTCAACTGTGTCGATAGCCTTCGACATTGGTAGAAGCTTTTGTACGTCAGATCGGTTCAGCAGTAGTGCCACAGTAAGTCTCCAAATTTTTTGTTCAGGCGGGCATATAGCAAGAGTCGCGATTACTTCGCGCTAGCTCCAGCCAGATTACGACCGAGATTATAGCCGGGAATACACGGCTACCGATTCATCTCAACAACCGCCAATCCCAATCCAACGCTTAACACTCAGAACATACAAAACCGCAAAACAGAAGTATCGTTGATAGTAGAAGACCAATTAGAAACAGTGGTTCGCAGGACGCACTCGTGACGAAATCTAACGATAACGACCCTTCTACCTCCTCAGAAAAAGAGGAAGTATCGAAGAACGAGGGAGTTGAAACTCCCAAAGCCCCCAAAGCCGATGTAGCGTCCGACGCACCGGCTGCTGAAGATAAACCAGATTGGTTGATCGCCACCGGCGATGATGCGCCTACTTCGGAAGCTAGTGAGTCGGATGATTCGTCATCAACCACTACCGAAGAGCAAGATTCCGCCGAACAAACCGATGGCGAATGGTCGCCTTCCAGCGTGCCTCAGCGAGATCGAAGTAGAGGTGAACTCCCTTACTACGGCGGCCGAGGTAGAACCGGAGAAGCAGGCACCAGCTTCACCCGCCAAACTGAAGCCAAATTTATTCCGTCCGAGCCAAAATTCTATCGAGCGCCCGACGCCAAAGATGAGGATGAAGAAGAACAATTCGGATTCCCTGAGGTTCCTGAGAACACTCAACGACTCTTCATCGCTATCGAGATTCCTCGAAAGCTAAAGCGCGAATTTCTTGACCTGGCTGGAAGCTTCCGTCCTGACGAACACGGCCGTGTTCGGTGGATCAGCGAAGACGCGATGCATCTCACGTTGAAGTTCCTCGGAGATATTCCGAACGATCAGGTCGTCGATATCAAAAACGCTCTCAATAGTGCAGCCGAATCGACAGGCAAGTTCACTATCAAAGTTGGGCGCACAGGTTGCTTCCCGTCGTTCCGTGACCCGCGTATTTTGTGGGTCGGATTCGATGGAGAGCTACGCCGCCTAGAACAACTGGCAGGCAGAGTCGAAGGTCGCTTGGTCAATCTTGGGCTCAAGGAAGACGATCGTAATTTCCGAGCGCACATCACGACTGGGCGTACGCGTCCCGGCATTCGTGGCAGATTCGCTGAAGACGTAGGCGTCGCATGGCAGCACGCACCTCTTCGCAACTCCGGAACCTCAATTCCAGTCAACGCAATCGCCCTCTACCGATCGTTCCTAAACGACAACGGCGACACCGAGTACAAACAGCTAGCCAACTACGAATTAGGCTAGTTTTCGGGGTGCGGGGGGGCTTTGATACTAGCCCTCCAACGGCAATCTCTCCTAATGTCATCCTGAATTCATTTTCAGGATCTTTCTCCCCCTTGCAGCGATATGCCTGCTAGCGGACGATCGCAACAACTAACGTGATCCCTCGGCGGCACTCGGGAAATCAAATTTGTGCTGCCGCTATCTATTCCGTCGCCCCTCCAACAACCACGCCCCCCCAAAAACAAACTACTGCGCCGATATCGCCTAGCACCTATACTTAACGCCGTTACAAGTAATGACGGAGATACGATCGATTCCGTTCACCTCTTAAAAGCGAGTCCGGTACGGTGAAAGCGGACATGGGGCCAGAATCGATCATCACTCCCGAACTGTTCACTGAACCCCAGCACCAAGCTGGCAACTAGGCTGAACCGTCCCTGCCGAACGTTACATCGGCTCAACTGAGTGTCCCGCTAAGCGAAAGTGAATCGGGAAACCAGGGTGGTACCGCGGTATCGTTTTATTTCAAAACGCCCGTCCCTGATCTATTAGGGGCGGGCTTTATTTTTAACCTGCAAATAAGCCTTCGCCCATCGATGATTTTGATTCAGCAGGAACGATCGGTGCCGAAGGCACTAAGGAAATAAACGTGGCGAGCCACTTCGATTCGGTAGATCCAAAAGTTGACTTCGTAGCCAAAGAGGAAGAAATCCTCCAGTGGTGGGAAGACAACGACATCCCCGCCCGCTACCGAGCGTTAAACGACGATAAAGAGAAGAAATTCTCGTTCATCGATGGTCCAATCACCGCCAACAACGCCATGGGCGTGCACCACGCTTGGGGCCGAACGTACAAAGACCTATTCCTGCGATTCCGCAACATGCAGGGTTACAAACAGCGATTCCAAAACGGATTCGATGGTCAGGGCCTTTGGATCGAAGTCGAAGTCGAAAAAGAGATGGGCTTCAAGTCCAAACGCGACATCGAAGCGTTCGGCGTAGGCAAATTCGTCGAAGAATGCCGCAAGCGTGTTGATCGCTTCGCCGAGCGAATTTCCAAGCAGTCGCAACGACTCGGCTACTTCATGGATTGGGACAATTCCTACCACACGAAGTCTGATGAAAATAACTACACCATCTGGCACTTCCTAAAGACCTGCGCCGACAAAGGCTGGATCTATAAGGGTCGAGACGTAATGCCGTGGTGCCCACGCTGCGGAACCGGACTTTCTCAGCACGAGATCGTCACCGAGGGCTATCAGGACATCACCCACGATAGTCCTTATTTGAAATTCCCTCTCATCGACGACGGCCACGAAGGCGAAAACCTTCTCGTTTGGACCACTACGCCGTGGACTCTCGCAGCCAACGTTGCAGCAGCGGTAAATCCTGAGTACACCTACGCCAAGGTCGAAGACCGCGGCTCGGTGATCTATTTCTCGAAATCGCTTCTCGAATCGCTGAAGAAAGACCACGTTCTCACCGACGACGCCAAAGTTCTAGGCGAAGTTAAAGGTTCTGAACTCGTTGGTCTGCGCTACAAGGCGCCGTTCGATGAACTGCCAGCGCAAGACGAAGTTCGAGATCAGCACCGTGTGCTGTCTTGGGACGAAGTCGGCGAAGACGAAGGAACCGGAATCGTTCACACGGCTCCCGGTGCTGGTGCCGAAGACTTCAAACTAGGAAACGAGAACGGCCTTACGCCGATTGCTCCACTTGATCAAAACGGTATCTACAAAGAAGGTTTTGGCGAATTCACCGGCAAATCGGCAGCCGAAGTGAAAGATATGGTCTTCGACTCGCTCAAGGAAAAGGGCCTACTCGTTCGTGTAAATAAATACACCCACCGATATCCAGTCTGCTGGCGTTGCAGCACCGAGCTCGTGTTCCGATTGGTCGACGAATGGTTCATCAACATGGACGAAATTCGACCCAAGATGGAAAAAGCCACCAAGGAAATGAACTGGTACCCAGAGTTCGGTAAAGCTCGTGAGCTCGACTGGCTCAAAAACATGCAGGATTGGATGATCTCGAAGAAGCGGTACTACGGTCTCGCCCTTCCGATCTACGCCTGCGATTGTGGCAATTTCGATGTGATGGGATCTCAAGAAGAGCTCAAAGAACGCGCCGTCGAAGGTTGGGATGAATTCGAAGCGAGCGGAGCCTCACCTCACCGACCGTGGGTCGATGGCGTAAAAATTGCCTGTTCCGACTGTGGAAAAACCGTCGAACGTGTTCAAGACGTTGGAAACGCTTGGCTTGACGCCGGAATCGTTCCATTCTCGACCATCGGCTACCAATCCGATCCTGAATACTGGAAAGAATGGTTCCCTGCCGATTGGATCTCCGAAAGCTTCCCAGGTCAGTTCCGAAACTGGTTCTACTCTTTGATCGTTATGGCAGCTGTTTTGGAAGATTCACTCCCAGCCAAAAACGTATTCGCTTATGCACTGATGCGTGACGAAAACGGCGAGGAGATGCACAAATCTAAGGGCAACGCCATCTGGTTCGAAGAGGCAGCCGACAAGATGGGTGTCGACGTGATGCGCTGGACATACAGCCGTCACAACCCGGCTTCAAACCTCAACTTCGGTTACAAAACCGGAGACGAAGTACGACGTCAGTTCGTGATCCCTCTGTGGAACATCTATTCCTTCTTCACGACTTATGCGAACCTCGATAATTGGACTCCAGACGACTGCGTAATTCCTTCTTCGTTCGGCTTTACGCCAGACGGTGAACAAAACGCTTTCGAAGCTTGGACTATGCCGGAAGGCGAAGGCTTTTCTGAACTCGACCGTTGGATTCTTTCTGAGCTAAACCAACTCATCGACAAGATGACAGTCAACCTCGAAAGTTGGCAGCTTCCATACGCCGCCGGTGGAGTTGAGCAGTTCGTTGAAGATCTTTCAAATTGGTACGTTCGCAGGTCACGTCGACGCTTCTGGAAGACAGAAGGCGACAAGGACAAGAACGCCGCATACTCAACGCTTTACACGTGCCTGACAACTCTTTCACGACTACTGGCACCGTTTACACCGTTCATCGCCGACATGATGTACCGCAACTTGGTCGCTGAACGCGTCGACGATGCACCAGATTCGGTTCACCTCACTTCATGGCCAAAAGCGAACGCATCGTTGGTTGATGAAGATGTGATGAACCAAACCCGCCTCGCAATTCGACTTGCATCGTTGGGTCGATCAGCACGAGCGCAGTCACGTCTGAAAGTTCGACAGCCACTCGGCGAGTTTGTAGCTGAAGTTCGTCACGATTGGGAGCATTTCGCTCTCGCAAAAATCGCCAACGTGCTCAAAGAAGAGCTCAACGTGAAGTCGGTGATCGATGCATCTGAAATGGGCGGACTACTCGGATTCGAAATCAAACCTAACTTGCGAATTCTTGGCCCTAAGTACGGCAAGCAAGTCGGTGAGATTCGAAACGCACTGCAAGCCGCCGATGCCAACGAAATTGCACGTGCTTCTGAAGCTGGAGAAACGATTTCTATTGGTGGATTTGAACTTGAATCAGACGAAGTTTTGATCGAACGTGTAGCTCTCGACAACTACGCCGTTGCTACCGACGCCGGATATGCCGGTGCCGTGTTGACCGTCGTTTCCGACGAGCTCAAAGCCGAAGGCACAGCCCGAGAAGTTGTGCGATTGGTTCAGAACCTGCGAAAGTCGTCAGGACTCGAAATTTCAGACCGAATCAACCTCTGGATTTCCTGCTCAGACGAGGTGACTGAAGCACTGACTACCCATGCCGACTACATTGGCGAAGAAACCCTCGCCGACAACGTCGACATCGGAGCCGTACTAAGCGACGATGCCCAAGGCGTAGCAGCAAGCGACTCCCTCGACCTAGATGACGGCAACAAAGTAACAGTCAACCTAGAAAAGGCGTAACCATGAAAGCACTACTTCTCTCCGCAGCCGGACCTATCTCCAACCTGAGTGTTGGTGAACTTCCTTTGCCCGAACCCGGACCCAACGAAATCCGGGTAAAAGTTCACGCCGTTAGCCTCAATCCCGTCGACTACAAAACCGCAGGACGTGGCAACGACGCTTGGAACTACCCGCACGTGCTTGGACTAGACGTAGCTGGAGTAGTCGACGCAGTCGGATCAGACGTCGAACAATGGAATCCGTTCGACCGCGTTTTCTACCACGGCGATCTCAACAAAGCCGGTGGATACGCCGAATACGCAATCACAACCGCTCACACCACTGCAAGAATCCCTGAAAACGTAAGCTTCGCCGATGCGGCAGCAATTCCGTGCGCCGGCCTAACAGCCTACGAAGCAGTAGTGCGCCGTTTGGACGTCCAACCCGAGCACACTGTGTGGATGCAGGGCGGTGCTGGCGGCGTAGGCGGCTTTGCGATCCAGATTTGCAAGAACATAGGCGCAACCGTCATCACGACCGCCTCTGCCCATAATCACGATTTCGTGAAGTCCCTCGGTGCCGATCACGCCATCGACTACAACACTGAAAACGTGGTCGAACGCATCATGGAAATCACGAACGGTCTCGGTGTTGACCGTGTTCTCGGAGCTGTCGACGTAAATACCGCCAACGAAGGTGTTGAAGTGCTCAAGTTCAGGGGTGGAATCGCCTGTGTAGCCGGAATGCCGACCATCGACGACACGACGTTCGCTGGCGCCAAGTCGATCCACAACATCGCCTACGGCGGTGCTCACCCTTCGACCAACAGAGCCGCACAGGTCGATCTCGCCAGCATGGCAGAAGAGATGATCGCTTTGGTTGCTGATAAAAAGATCGACACCATGATCGAACAGACCATCACCATGGAAGATATTCCAGAAGGTCTCGCACAGCTCCAAACTCGCCACGTAAAAGGCAAAATCATCGCCGAATTTGCGTAGCTAGGTCACCCACCTCACGCGTCCCGACCAAAGCGGAGGGACCCGGGGTGGAGCGGTGAAAATTCGCTGAGAAGCCGACAACGTGCAAATGCTCAGACGGTTGTGACCCGCTCGAAACATCTCTCCATCGCTAGTTAGAACGTGCCATACCCCCCGCCGCACCAGATCCCTCGGCTGCCACTCGGGACGCGAGACGCGATCCCGCCCAACACGCCCGCTCACCAAAACGAACCATCAGCGAATCTCCCACGGCATGTAATCATGTGTCATGCCCTCGACAGCTTCGCCAGATAACGACGCCCCAAACCAAGAATCTAGCGTTCCAGCGACTCGCAAGAGTCTCTGGAAAAATCCTGATTTCCTGAAAATCTGGACCTCCCAGTCGACTTCAAATCTTGGTCGAATGATGATGGTCGTTCCTCTTGTCGCCATCCTCATACTCGAAGCACGCCCCTACCAAATGGCGATTCTTGGGGCAGCTACCACTACCGCAGGGCTGGCATTTGGACTATTCGCCGGCCCCTGGATCGATCGCTCAAGACGGCGAATCGTTCTCATAATCACCGATTTCGGCTCAGCAGCAACCCTCGCCAGCGTTGCGATCGCTCACTTCCTATTCGAACTCCACATCGAACATCTCTACGTCGTAGCGTTCCTGAATGGTTCGTTCGGAATATTCAACGAGGTGGCGCAGCGATCGTACTTGCCAAGCCTGATCGAAAAAGATCGACTACTCGAAGCCAATTCGAAAATGGCGGCATCCGATTCAGTAGTCGAACAAATCGGATTCAGCGTCGGCGGATTCATCGCACAGCTAGCTTCAGCCATCGCAGCCAGCATTGTTCAGACGATAACGTTCCTCATCTCAGGACTACTCGTTCTCGCCATTCGCAAACCAGAACCAAAACCCGAAACGCCTGAACAGCGACCAAACATCCGGCGTGAAATTCTCGATGGATATCGGTTCATTCTTGGGAATCCAACGCTAAAGCTAATCACTATCAGTGGCGTTCTGCTCGGAGCTGCAAACGGGATCATCGGAGGCATGATCACCCTGTTCGCCATTTCAGAAATCGGCATTCAGCCGGGCCCACTCGGCATCATCTACGGAATCGGTGGCGTGAGTTCGTTCTTCGGCGCTCTATACGCAGCAAGAGTGACCAATAAACTCGGCGTCGGGCCAACCATGGCACTCGGTCTATTCTCGTACGGAGTAGTCGGATTTCTAATTCCGCTGGCGCCAAATACGGTCTGGATAGCGATGATCTTTTTCATCATGCCTCAAATATTCGGTGACGGATTCTGGGTGATGCATGACATCAACAAAACAAGCCTTCAGCAAGCGATCATTCCCACCAACTACTTGGGGCGAGTTATCGGGGCGATGAAAGTATCTGAAAAAGTGGCGGCCTTGATCGGAGTTTCCATAGCGGGAGTAGTCGCCGAAATATTTGGTCTTCGAGTCGCACTGGCGGGAGGAAGCGTGATCTGGCTAATGGCAGGAGCAATCTACTTGCACCCAACCATTCGTTCGATCAAAACGATTCCAGTTTCGACACCAACCGAGAATCAATGAAACCTAGTCGAGTTCTGATTTCTCGACGGCCGATTCATCGTACGAACCAGGATTCCGCATTGCACCCGGCCCCTCAGCCAGTTCACCGTCCTGCGCTCCAGCTGGTACCGGGTTTGGCATACCCGGCAACGATGCCGTGCCTCGAATTCGTTCGAGACTTCGTGACAATGAACGGTTCCGCTTCTTCTGTTCGGTTTCAGCCAAATAGAAGGCGTATCGAGAAGTGAGCATTGCACCCACAAGAAGAATAATCGCCGAAACGTAAACGAAAATCATCAGTACGATGATGGCGCTCACACCACCGTAAATGTTGGTCGCAACACCACTCATGTTTCGCAGATAGAAAACGAATACCGCTTTAGATATTTCGAAAGCTGCCGCCCCGGCTAGTGCCGTTGGCCAGACTTCCTTGAACCGAAGTTTCGTGTTCGGCAACCACCAGTAGAGAGTCAAGAACACTGTGAAGGTCAAGACCAACGGAATGAATACCGCAAATCGTTGCCACATAGCAGGATCGCTAATAGGAGCATCAGGAAGCCAAATCGCCGATAACTCTTGAATGAATGTGATACCTGTCGTGATGATCACGGACGCAAATAAGAGCGTTGCTGCTCCGAACATCAGTGCGATATCCATCAAACGTTCGGTCAGGAACGGGCGAGTCTTATTGATGCCCCAAATGACGTTGATGCTTTTTCGGACGGCACTAAATACCTGCTGAGATACCCAGAACAGGCCGATGATAGCGACTACACCACCAGCAGTTCGCCCGCCTCTGATGTTGTCGAAGAAGTTTTCGAGAAATACATCATCTGTTTCTGCGAGAACGGGGATTTGCTCACGAAGGCCGGCGATGAGATCTTCTTCAAAACCTTCAATTCCCAAGAACAGCGAAAATACTGTGATTAACGCCAGTGAAAGTGGGAAGAGTGAGAAGAACGCGTAGTACGAAATGGCAGCCGACATATACGGGCCATTTTTCGCAAGAAACTCGTTGAAGTTGCTGGCGACGAATTTGACTATGAGTACGAGCGCGTTAAACATTTGGGATCGTATTGTGTCAACGATGGCGCTATTGGTGCAATCGTCACATTAAACGGATTCCAGCTATGAATGCAGCAGCCGACACACGCTTTCCATGTCCCGACCGAAGCGGAGGGACCTGGGGTGGAGCGGGGTTGCGCCACGCTCAACTGTCCACAGTAGAGCTACTTCGTGCTCGTTCGTTATCCTGAATCGAGTTCAGAATGACGAGGTTCGGCAATAGAGATGACTTGTCTGGTCCTCCCTCCCAGTGTGGGAGGGAGTTAGAGGGTGGGAGACTGCGCTGCGGAGCCGAGTCATTCGATGACGAGCGCGCCCAACCCAAACTAGCCCAGTTCGCCGGCCCGGAACGCGGTGATGTAGTTCATTGCGAAATCATCTCGACCCTGCAGCAAATCTAATGCTAGTTTCACGGGCCCAGACTCAAGATCGATATTCAGCGATCGTTCTGCAGAAGTAGTCATCGGATCCACAATTCCAGCGTCTGCACCAGCCTCAATCGCCAGATACAAGAACACATCGTTGATAAGTCGACGCTTTGGAATGCCGAACGAAACGTTGCTCATTCCTCCAGCGATGTGAATCTCATCACCAAACTCTTTTCGAATGCCCTTCATGGCATCGAAAACGTGGTTTCCATAGTTCGAATCGACCGCAATCGGGAAGATCAGCGGGTCGACGAACAGATCAGCCTTCTCCATACCCTTCGAAAGAGCCATCTCGACAATTCGGCCAACGTTCTCAAGCCGTTCGTCAGCCCCGTCGGGCATTCCCACTTCGTTCGATGCCATCACAACAGCACGAGCATTGTGCTCTAACGCCAGATCAATCGCCTCAGGGCGTTCGAGTGCTATTGAGTTCAACATTGGCCGGCCCTGTGTGCCCTGGTATGTCTGCAGCCCAACTTCAATAATCTCGGGGTTCGATGAATCGATACTTGGTGGAAGAGTCGAAACCGATTCGATGTACTTCACGAGCCATTCCATCGAAGCTTTCTGCTCGGGAAGTCGGTACGAAGACTCGTCGACGTTTAGATCGAGGTAGTGCGAACCGGCCTTTGTCTGGCGGTTCACTTCGTACTGGATGTACGCCTTGCCTTCTGCCGATTCTTCAGCATCACCGTTCTCACCCTTCCAAATCGCAATTTGAAAGTGCTTCAGGTTGCCCTGTTCGTACGGTTGAGTCTTAGTGAAATGCTCGGGCACATGAACGAATTTCTGTTCGCCATCGAGCTTGTATTTAACGGCTTCGTGACCATCTTCAAACACGTGACCACGAATACCTCCGCGCTTCACAACACGGGTAGCGTGGATGTTCTCTCCGATTACAGAAAACTGGTCGGGACTATCGATGACTCTGGACATTTTTGTACTTTTGAAATTACTCGGATCAACGCTGGGTGAACCGGGTAGCTAGAACTTGATAGCGCTAAATAACGACTACGAATTATGCCTTATTGTCGGAATCAGCGGGGTTCTGTTTACCGTGATGATCTCGTGCAAGAAATGTGTTTGCCCAAGCTGATGTATTACGAAGCGAAGCATCTCGAAATACAACAGGACGTTGCAGCATTTTTGTCTCGTCCCCAAAGGGCTTAAGGCGATCGTAAGCACGAATCCAAATGCATTCCTGGTCCAATATTTCGCACTTGCCAGCTTTGGTTCCGCCGCAAGGGCCGTTCCGCTGGCTTTTCACACACTGCGATTCAGGGCATAGATAGGCAATATCCGGAAGTGAACAATCGCCGCAGTCACGACAGTGGTAAACCGGTACTTTCGAAGCTTGCTCAAGCACGTGAGCGACGCCTGTTAGCTTCTTGCTCTTCTCGATCTGACCGTATGCAGCCTTACCAGCCTTGAATCCTAAGCTTCCCTCGGTAAAAACTCGATCGTGAACAAATTTGCCGACTCGGTACTGCAGCGGAACGCTGAACTTAGCTTTCGTGCGCGAAGATTTCGTCTTCGAAGCTAAATACGACTTACTGACCTCGTTCGAACTTAGGCCAGCGTTATCGCCCTGCTCGTAGTGATAAAACTCGTCGGGCTGGGCGAAATTAATTTCTTTCGCAAAATCCTTCCAATCGTTCTCGCCAAACGAATCGGCCATTTCGAGAATGCCCTGAATGCGCTTGAGCTGAGGTCGACCAGAGATATAAGCACCTCGATAGCCAATCCCACGAAGAATCGCTATTTGTTTCGCTGCCAACTCAGAGAAGAACGCTCGCCCGCGATCCTTAGATTTAGCCTGCTTATTCGCAATATCACGTAGTTCGTCGGAAACCCAAACACCAGGAACACCCCAGCGGTTGAAGAATCGCCCCGCAGGAGCCGTGAGAATAAACACTGAACCAATTAGTGGAACATTGATGTTGTTGTTCTGAACGTACTGAAATAACTCAGAAGCCTTGCGAGAGTCGTAACCGATCTGAGTAATAGCGAATTTTGCCCCAGTACGAACCTTCAGGGCTAACTTGAAGTACTGAGTCATCAACTCGCCTTCAAGCTTCTTGAACGGACTTACCGCACAACCGGCGAAGAAATTCGTCTTCTCAAGGCGGTCTTCACGACCAACCGAACCCCACATCTGGTTCGGCAAACCGTCGTTCATCTGGCTCATCAGTTCAAGCAAACCCACGGAATCGATATCGAATACCGGTTGAGCCTGTCCCTTGAACCCGCCAATCGGATAATCACCCGATAAAGCCAAAACATTCGAGAATCCCTGGCTGCCCAGCGCCCACAATCTGCTCTCTACACCGTTGCGGTTGTAGTCCTTGCACGACATGTTGATCACAACATCTCGACCCCGAAATAACAGGTCTTGGCCAAGAACTTCGGGCCGTATATGCGGGTTGCCACCGGGATTATCGGTAAGCGAAACAAAGTCGACTTGGTCGAATTCCGAAAGCGATTTAGCAAGTTCAGCGGTCTTGCGGGATGCTTCCGCCATAAGAAGGCCGCGCGAAGTCTCGATTTCGACCGCAGTCAAAAACTTGTCGCTGTTTTCCAGCATTCCACGAAGATTTTGAGAAGTTGAACCCGATGGTTCCAACGTAAATCCTTTGCCTAATATCGCCCGTTCGCCATGCAAGCCTAACTGCTCACGGTGTCGAAAACACCTACTAATCGCAAGCGTCACAAGTGAGGTATCGGGGATATTTCGCTAATAGCTTGCAGCGGCATTCGGGTTTTGAGTTCAGCCAATCACTGTTGCAAACTATGAATTCATAGCCCGACAACCTGTTTTCAGCATCAACCTGTAATTCAGCTACAGGTAGAATAAGCCTGCGTTCGCAGATGTCGTTACCGGATAATGGTTCCGTGTAACGTTTGCGTGTATTTGAACTGCAAATGGATAGGATCCGATCCTCGGTACCGTATGAAAACAAAGCAGCAAGTTGTGGTAGTTGGGCTAGGTCGATTCGGCGGTAACGTCGCTCGAACCCTGTACCAGCTCGGTCACGACGTAATGGCAATCGATATTGACGAAGAGCGTGTCCAAACCCTGATGGGTGAGGTGACCTATCCCGTAGCCGGTGACGCCACACAAGAATCCGTCCTACGTGAACTCGGAGTGCACAACTTCGATATTGGCATCGTTGGCATTGGTGCCAACATTGAAGCCAGCATTATGGTGAGCGTTCTGTTCCAAACAATGAACCTACCGTTCATCGTCGCCCGTGCTCACAGCGCCCTCCACGGAAACACCCTGCGTCGACTCGGTTGTCACCGCGTCATTCACGCTGAGGAAGAAATGGGTTCAAGGCTGGCTCATAGCTTGTTCAACCCAGACGTTGAGGAATACATGGAACTAGCCGAAGCATTCGGAGTTAGCCGACTTCAAGTACCCGACCGCTTCACAAATATGACTCTCGATGAAGCCGGATTCGCCAGCGCTCGCGACAAATACGGAATTGCCATCGTCGCTCTAAAACGCGGCGACGACATCACGCTTAGTCCCGATTCGGAAGAACGCTTGCGAGCGGGAGACGTACTAGTTGTGGCAGGTCGAGACGAATTCGTCAGCCGAATCACCAACTAATTTTCTTTCAAAGCACACGATTTACTCTCTACACAAACGCCCCAAGAACTCAGAAACCACCCAAACTGAGAACTGATCACGGAATCAGGCACGAGAAGCCTGATAATCCAAAGAAAAAAGAGAAGAAAAGGTAAAAACAGCTAATGCCTTTCAATCGAGTAATTGCAGTCGTCGCCGACGACCCATCAGATATCAACACCGTTTCTCGGGCAGCCGACATCGTCCGTGACGATCGCGGGCACCTGTTCGTCATCTACGTCATCAAAGTGCAGCGGTCGCTGCCGCTGGATGCTGAAATTGAAGAGCAGATCGCTCGTGGCGAGCAAGTTCTTCACCGATCTGAACGACTCGCAAGACTGCCTCGACAAGATATCGACTCCCAGCTGCTCCAGGCCCGTGACATCGGACCTGCTGTAGTTCACGAAGCTGTAGTTCGAGATGCCGATGCAATCGTAATAGGCACGTCGTATCCAACCGATTACGGCTCTTTTTCACTCGGAAGCGACATTCCATACATACTCGAACACGCCCCGTGTGATGTAATTTTGTGGCGAGAACATAGCAGCGCAGCACGTCCGGTAGCTCGTACTTCGAGGAACGGTCGAGCCTAACAAACTGGTATAACCAGTACTGCACCTATTAGCTAAGTTCACGCAGCACAGGAATTTCACCTGGAAATATGCCGACAACATGAACGTCATAATCGTGGGAGCCGGGAATCTCGGCTCATCGCTGGCAAGAAAATTGAGTGATCAGGGGCACCGGATCACCGTTATAGAGAAAGACCCAAAAGCGGTCTCTCTGCTTCCACGCGGTCGAGTCGATTCAGGTGCCATGACCATCATTCACCGTGATGGTGCAACCGGTGCAGGAATGCTCGAAGCCGGAATTTCCGATGCTGATGTATTCATAGCCGCAACTGGAAAAGACTCTCTCAATGGCCTCGCTGCTCAGCGTGCAAAGCTTATTTTTCGAGTTGAAAATGTAATGACCGTCGTGAGAGACGAGGGTGCTCGAACGCTTTACGACTCTCTCGGCATCAGCACTATCAACAAAGCAGACCTCGCCAGCGACGAACTGGTCAACATGCTGACAGAGGAGGCATAGCCATATGTACCTCGTAATTGTCGGCGGTGGAAAAGTTGGCGCTCCTCTCGCTTCGGCCCTAATCAACGAAGGGCACGAAGTATTCGTTCTCGACAACGACGCCGAAGTTGTCGCAAATCTTCAGCGTGAACTTGGAATGATCGCAACTATCGGCGAAGCGGCATCTGTCCGAGCATTGCAAGATGCCGGAGCAGCTCGAGCCGGAGCCTTGATCGCGGTTACCGATTCTGATGAAGACAATCTCGCAGCTTGCCAGCTCGCTAGAACCAACTTCGATGTCCCCCGAACTATCGCAATAGCAAATTCGCCTGAAAATGCCGAATTATTCGATCTGGCAGGTGTAGATCTCGCAGTTAGTGCGACTGATCTAGTCCTTGCGAACCTCGCAACCGCACTTCCTGCACATCCGTTGATCAAACTCATGCCGTTGGCCGATCGCAGCCTGGAACTGGTCGCTATCAAGCTGCCGGCTGCTGGAACGGCGATTGGTAGAACACTTTCAGAAATCACGTTGCCGTACGGTTCTAAAATCGTGCTGATGATAACTTCCGAGGGTCATTCCAAAGATCCTGACAGCGATCCGCCAATCGAAGCTGAAGATCAGATCATCGCTCTGTCACCCGCGAACTCAACTGCTGAGTTGTGGGATCTTCTCACCGAACTGAGGTAATCATGCCCAAAACCGTCGCATTTCTCGGACCCGAAGGTACTTACACCGACGAAGCATGCTTCTTCTACGCCCCCGATGAAGAACGAATCCCGTTTGCATCACTTGGGCTGGTTACGAGCGCCCTCGAAGAAGGCAAAGTCGATCAAGCGGTAGTCCCTATCGAAAATTCGCTCGGTGGAGCGGTTATCGAAACAGTCGACTACCTGATCACGTCGAAAAATTCTCACATCGTTGGCGAAATTCTGCTGCCTATCGACCACTGCCTCATCACTCGACCCGGTGTGCAATTAGGCGATATCAGAGTAGTAATGTCGAAACAGGAAGCTCTGACTCAGTGCAGAGAGTTTCTATCGACAGAACTCAGGTTCGCTGAACAAATTCCAACCACCAGCACGGCGTCGGCTGTAACTGATCTAAAGGAAGCTGACGACCGAGTCGCTGCGATAGGGCCACGGAGGTCGGCTGAACTGGCGGGACTTCCAATACTCGCTCAGGGAATCCAAGACCGACAGAACAACGTCACTCGCTTCGCTGTGCTCAGTTCAAACGGTGATTACCCAGCCGATAGCGATAAAACGTCGATAGCGTTCGATTTCGACCGACCAGATGCTCCTGGTCTTGTTTACGGAGCTCTTAGCCCGTTCGCCGATCGAGATATTAATCTACTGAAAATCGAGTCTCGCCCAACCGGCAAAGGGATGGGCAACTACATTTTCCTACTCGACTTCGAAGGCAAAATCGACGAGCCGCACGTTCAGGAAGCTATCGAGCTTCTAAAAAAGAATACGGCGACGTTTAAGGTATTCGGAACCTACCCACGGGCCAAAGGCCTAGCGATCAGATAGCGCTAGGCTCGAATTAGGTTCGCCTAGAGATCTTCGTCGTCTAGATCGAGATCGTCAAAACCATCATCGTCACGCATCTGAGAAGCAGCCCGCCTGCCTTCGGTAGCAGCCGTAGCCATTCGCTCACGCGTCGCAGATGAAAGCTCGTCAGCCTTATCACGCCATTCACGGCTTTGATCGAGAATGAATGCCCGCGTCTCTTCGCCTGATTTTGGAGCCAGAATCATGCCGGCAACGAATCCGCCCACACCGCCCATAAGCAGGCCAAGCAGGAATCCGCCGCCGCCGCCTCCACTGCTGTCATTGTCAGCCATTAATTACCTCTGACTTCTGGGTTCTGTGTGTAGTTTGAAAATAGTGCGATGCTCATGCCGGCTACCTATCTTCTCGATCTGATGGCTCAGGTTCGTTCGAGCCTCCGCCGAAGAGGCGACCTACGCCCTGAAACGCTCCCATCAGTCCAAGACCTTTCACAACTGGTCTCAGCACTGACGCAGCTTCTTCCACGGTTCGTCTAGCAACGGCAACCCGCCCGAAGGTTTCTTCGAATCCTTCAGCCACGTGCTCCATTCGATCCATGAATCGATTCACCCGACCGTAGAGTCGGAGCGAAAGAGCGGCTCCGAAGAGCAACAGACCGAACGTGAACACCAAAAATACGATCAGTACGATGTCTCTTATTTGAGCGACGTTCTCGGCAAATGTCATACGTATTTCAGTTCAAAGTGCTTAAATAATCGTAAGTTCGCTGGGACAAAATGACCGTTTTCAGTTGAACACCGTCATAGTCAGCCATCTCATCCTAGCAGTGCAAAGAGAATTATTGCAATATTAGAAAGTATCCACTTTATAAGTATTCACTTTAGAGTGGTGCTCTTAGCTCACAACAACTCGAATACAGTCGATCTGAACTCAACTCAAGTCGCTGCCTAAGGTTCGGTCTGAACGCGTGGACGAGAGAAGAGGCTAAGAATTTAGACGTGGGACTGCTGTCGGTGACACATTCCATCTCACCGTTACGAACACTAAAAGTGGAGCAGTTCTTACTCGAGCCTATTCGAGAAAGTCGCGAAGCTTCTTAGATCGAGTTGGGTGGCGAAGTTTGCGAAGGGCCTTCGCCTCGATCTGACGAATGCGTTCACGGGTCACGCCAAACTCACGTCCGACTTCTTCGAGAGTACGAGCTCGGCCATCTTCCAAACCAAACCGCAGTTGCAGAACTCGGCGTTCACGCGGATTAATCGAATCGAGCACAGTATCGACTTGCTCTTTCAACAACTGATACGAAGCCGCATCTGCAGGCGCCTGCGTATTGTTGTCGGGAATGAAATCACCCAGCGAAGAATCTTCTTCCTCACCAATCGGCGTCTCAAGAGAAATCGGCTCTTGCGAGATTTTAAGAATCTCTCGAACACGATCCGCCGGCATCTCCATCTCGCGACCAATCTCCTCAGAAGTCGGCTCTCGACCGTGCTCCTGAACAAGCCGACGACTCACGCGCAGCAGCTTGTTGATCGTCTCGACCATGTGGACCGGGATACGAATGGTTCGAGCTTGATCGGCGATAGACCTAGTAATCGCCTGGCGAATCCACCACGTTGCATACGTGCTGAACTTGAAACCCTTTCGGTAGTCGAATTTCTCGACTGCCCGAATCAGGCCAATATTGCCTTCCTGAATCAAATCCAGAAGCGACATGCCACGGCCGATGTACTTCTTGCCTACCGAAACAACCAACCGGAGGTTCGCCTCAGCAAGATGTCGTTCAGACCGTTCAGCTTGATCTTCGATCTTAGAAAAATGTGCACCAAGCAGGAATTCGTAAACAATCAACTGGTCGCGGCACGCTGAAGTCTTCGCCCGCTTCACCAGCGAGTCGATCTTTGGATCCGCATCAAGCGCATCGAGCGTTTCAGGTGCTATCAACGCGGAATCTATCGAAAGGTCTCGCACCATATCCTGCGCTTGCTCAAGCTCACAGTTGAACGCATCCGACAAGAAAGCCAGAAGATCCTCGTTGTAAGGACCATCGATCAAATCTCGTAATTCAGGAATTCCAAGCAGTGTTCCGAGCGTCACGCCCTTGGGCATTCCGATAAATCCGGCAACGGCAGAGGCGACCTCGTGCTGTGAACCGACCCGAGATAGCAACTCACGAGTCGTATCGGCTGCAGTGGGCATTCGCCCTGTCTCTGCGGCCATCTCAGCCTGGATACTCGACAGTCGGTTAGCAACTTCCATCCCACGTGCCAGGAATCGTTCATCCTGAGCTGTAAGTAGGCCTACACGACCGATTTCTCGCAAGTACATGCGAACAGGGTCATCAGAAATTTCGGAATCTTCGACAGCAGGATTAAAATTGAGTGCTGCGAAACCTTCGGACTGCTTCGAGCCCCAGGTCTCGAGTTCCGACGCACTTGATGCAACGACAGTCGAACGAAGCACAGCTGTTCCCGCACGATCGCCTGTATCGTCGTCGTCGGTTTCCTCGCCATCAAGATTATTACTACTATTCGAAAGCAGTAATCCTCCTGTATTCACGAGATCCTGAAGCTGGTCTTCGTTATCCGTTGTCTGGGTGGTTCGTGCCATTTTTATGCCCGCCCTGTCATTACTTTGCGAAGATTCTCGTTCGAATGGAGCGATTGATCCAAAAGCTCCTGCGCTTCCTCACCCTCCAGCTCTTTGAGCCGTTCGGTTTGCAGTTTTTTAGTACGCCTATAGTGCCGTTCTCTCAAACGCATAACGCACTGCGTAACATCCTCGATATGTCGAGCCTGATCCGACGGAGGAAGTTCACGTTCTGCTAAACGATGTGCCTTTTCCGTTAAATCATCGCCAAGTTCGTGCGAAATTTCGCCGAGTGTAGACGAGGATTGCCACGCCGTAAACAAAGCCCGGTTGTCAGACTCATGCATAAATTCGGGCGGCATAGCTACTGCATGCTCACGAAGATCGTCTAATTGCAGTACGAGAGACAGCAGATGTTCCTCTAATGGATCACCCGCTGAAGAGTTCAATACTTCGCTGACCTGCTCCGACGAAATTCGTCCCGAATCCAAGAATTGCGACTTTTTCCCGCTACGGTATGAGCTATTACGTCGCGAGCCAGATCGACCAGATCGACCGAGCGCTCTCGGCTTATCGACAATCGATTTAAGACGCTGCTCGGTAATGCCAGCAAGCTTCGCAGTGGTCGACCAGTAGCGATCTTGGTCGTAATCGTTCGTGATGTTGTAGATCAGAGGAGCGACGCTGTTGCCGAAATCAGCAATGCCTTGGCCAGATTCCAGGTTATGAAGCTTTGCCTTCGCAACTATCAAATAGTCGAGCAGCGGCTCAGCTTCCTTCAGCGACGTTCGCCAGCTATCAGGATCGGAACGAATAGCTTCATCGGGGTCTTTACCGCCGTCTGGGCGTGCGACCTTCACTTCGATTCCACGACGTCGACCAGTGCTTAGTTCAGCCGTAACGCCTTCCAGTGCTCGCATAGTCGCTGCTTCACCCGCAGCGTCGGAGTCGAGACAGAGAATGATCGTCCCAACACCACCGGCTGTTGCGTGGCGTGAGAGCGAATCCAACTGCATTCCAGTAACTGCAGTACCCATCGAAGCGACCACGTTCGTAAACCCATGCTCGTGAGCAGCGATTACGTCCATGTATCCCTCAACGACCACAGCTTCGTTCGATGCCCTGATCGATTCAGCAGCCCAGTTGAGCCCATACAAAATCGAGGATTTGTCGAATGCGTCAGTCTGAGGCGTATTCAAATATTTTGGTTCTGAGCCGTCGAGAGTCCGCGCCCCAAAACCGATGATTCGATCTCGAGCGTCACGAATTTCTATAGTCAGGCGTCCAGTGAACATGTCACGCCATGAACCATCGTCTTTTCGAGTGATTAGTCCTGCATCCCGAGCAGTTCTAGCTTGAACGTTCCTCGTTCGCAGGTGCCCAGAGAGAGTTTCCATGCCGCTTGGGGCAAGACCCAACCCTCGGCGCTTAGCAGTTTCGATATCAATACCTCTATCGGTCAGGTACTTGAGAGTGTCCTCACCGACAGGGGCTTTCAGTCTCGAAAGGAAGTAGTCAGCGGCTATATCGTTGGCTTCAATAAGACCGGTAACAGGCTTTTTGCGAGGTTCGTTCTTACGATCCTCAACCTTGATCCCAGCACGATTAGCGAGCTGTTCAAGCGCTTCTACGAACGACATGTTCTCTTGCTTCATCATGAAGGAGATCACATCGCCACCCTCGGCACACGAGCCAAAGCATCGCCAGCTACCAGTCTCTGGATAGATTACGAACGAAGGCGAGCGTTCAGAGTGGAAAGGACAGAGGGCTTTCGGCTGGCGCGATGAAGTATCCAAGTCGACATAATCTGAAATGACTTGAACGATATCGGACCGGCTTTTTACCTCGTCTACTAACGCCATATCTTTTGAAACTCAACGCACCCTACTGGATGCGGCTACGAATCTCGAAACTGGAATGTCACACTTACATACGTGACAAATTTCACACGGATTCGGATAGGCTGAACTGTGCCGGAAAGTATACGGATACTAATTTCCCCGTGACGCCCTGCCGGGGGTAATTTAGGACCATTTCTATATGCGGCCCTGAAATACTCCATCACTCAACCCAGGTCTGACCTGTTCGGCCATCATCAGGGCGTAGTTGTCTGTCATGCCGCATACGAAGTCGGCAGCAGCACGCTCGGTCGATCCGGAAAACTCTCGCAGCCAAGCCGGAATCAGTTCGGGCTTGCGATTAAAGTGCTCGAATAGCACGCCGACGATCGCTGCAGCCTTACGACCTTCTACCGATGCACTGATCGGGTGATAGAAGCGTTCGAACATGAACACACGAAGATCGGTGACGATCTTGCCAAGTTCAGGCGACATTCTGATCCACGGCTTATCGCCGCCTTCATCATCAGAGGTATCTACCTCGATTTCGCCCGTGCAATCCCACGAAGATTCCACAACATCTCGTACTACAGCATCGATTCGTTGCGAATGCCGAATGCCTAGCGCATCGATGGCTTCTGATGGCAGATCTTCCAACTGAATATAGTCAGATCGCAGTGCGTCTTGAATATCGTGTGCTAAATACGCCAATGCATCTGAAATCCGAACGATCTGTGCCTCTAACGCCAGATTCGCCACGGCTGCACGGTTCAGAAATTTGCCTTCAGGCTTCGAATGGTTCCGAATTCCGTCGATAACGTTCTCAGTCAGGTTCAGACCCTTGCCGTCTTTCTCAAGCTGAGTAATCAGTCTCACCGAGTGTCGACTGTGATGGAAACCGTCAGTAAGCACCTGATTCAGCACGCTCTCGCCAATATGACCGAACGGCGTGTGCCCGAGATCGTGACCAAGACCAATCGCCTCGACCAAATCTTCGTTCAAATTCAAACCACGGGCGATCGATCGCCCCACCTGAGATACCTCGATCACGTGCGTTAGCCGAGTGGTGAAATGATCGCCCTGCGGAGCAACAAAAACCTGGCTCTTGTGCTTTAGCCTTCGGAACGAATTTGTGTGAACCACTCGATCACGATCACGCTGAAACTCCGTTCGAGTCTCGGAAGGCTCTTCCGGTATCGCCCGAACAGCGTCCGCCGAACGCGAAGCAAACGGTGAGAGCAGTTCTTCTCGCTTCTCAAGTCGAATGCGTACTGAACTAAGGTCGGGTTTCGTATTTCGTGAGATCGTATCCATCGATTTCAAGCCTATATGCGAAGGCTAATTTGGTCACCTATCGTGCGTCGGGTCTTCGTGCAAATTTCGAACTTTTCGTTGAGTAATCAAAATAGTAACGATCAACACAAGCAGGATCACAGGTCCCACCATCATCCCCGCTCGTAAACCTATCAACGTAGCCAGCGATCCGGTCCACAATCCGCCAAGCAAGCCAATGCTCGACGATATTGCGAATACGCCCATCACCCGACCTCGAATTTCTTCCGGAACTCGCAGTTGAACAGCGACGATTGCCGAAATGTTGAACAAACCGTTCCCAAAATGAGCCAGAGCAGCCAACGGCATCGCAATCGCCAGAGTCGGAGAGTTTGAAACGATCAACATGATCGAGGAGAACGACGCTGCACCACCTAAAATCATCAAGCCGAGATGCCGCCCCGGCGAGAGTCGACCCGCCACCATTATTCCGCTGAACGCCCCAATTCCAGCCGAAGAGAACATGTAGCCGACTTCACGCGGACCGCCATCGAACAGATCGACAAACGCCGGCAGCATGCCAATCCACCCGAACACCATCAACATGTTTGTGAATGACAGGATCATCAGCACCAACAAAATCCTGTGGCTGCGAATGTACCCAAATCCTGTACCGAGATCACGCAGAACGCTGCGAGTAACTGCTGAAGCCCCACGACGTGGCAGTGCCAGAGTGGCGATGAACATGGCTAGCCAGCCAAGGGCAGATACGAAAAATCCAATATGAGTGCCGGTTGCAGCAATCAACACTCCACCCAGCGTAGGCGCAACCACTGAAGCCGATGCCATTAGTGATCCATTGATCGTCACAGCGCTCTTCATTGCCGATTTAGGCACCAAGGAAGGGAAGTACGCCTGCCTCGACGGTTGATCTGCACCCGCAACGAATCCTGAAATTATCGCAACAGTAAATACGTGCCAGGGCTGGACTGTATTTGAAAGATCTAAAACACCGAGCAATACCAACAGCATCGCACCGATGAACGATGAACCACCAAGCAGGAATTTCGCCTCGAAGCGATCGGCAAACACCCCACCAAACACGTTCACAAGCATCATCGGAATTGCGGTTGCAGCCGCTACTCCGCCCAAACTCAGCGTCGAGCCAGTTAGGTCCCACATAAGCAAACCTTGAGCAACGGCTCCCAGTCGAAGAGCATTCATCGCTAGAACAGTTCCGCCGAAGTAAATACGGAACGCCGGAATAGCCAAGGCGCTGGTTCGTCGCTCTACTTTAGGAGCAGAAGACGATTCCGCTTCATCAGCTGACTTCACAGTTTCACTGCCTGAATCTACGTTGCTCACGCGTCTTCCAAATTGCCGCCGTCCAAGTTGCGAACTATCGGCTGAGTGATTCCCACTATCAAGAAAACCGAAGCCAGAATCGCAGCACCGATTGCAACAGCAATTCGCTCGTCGTAAACCGACGCCACGTAGCCGCCCATCACGCCGCCTAGTGGGATGAAGCTGAACGTGATCGTGTAGATGCCCATTACCCGTCCTCGCATCCCCTCAGGCACTCGAAGCTGCAACGCTGTCATCGCTATCACGAAGTAAATCGTGTTTGCGAGACCGCCGATGAATAGGAAAATCAACGCGACGTAGAACGACGGAGCAAAAGCGAACGAAACAATCGCAGCAGTGAACGTTATCGTGCCGCCCAGCATGAAGTACCCAACACGTGGATTCGCTCGAATACGTCCCACCGTGAATGTACCTGCAAGTGCGCCCAAACCAAGCGCAGAAAGCATGATTCCAAAGCCATCGGCTTCACGTTCAAACCGCTTGGCGAAAAACGGCATCAGCTGTATGTACTGCATTCCGAAGAAGTGAGTGGTGTATGTAAGACCAATCAGCAGCACAAAATCCCGCCTTGAAAGAATGAATCTCACGCCTTCGACGATATCGCCAAGCACGTTACGACTCTTCACAACCGGTGGCGAACTAACCCTGAGCGAAATCATCACAACCAGCATGCTGGCCCATCCGAGCACCCCTACGAAGAACACCGATTCAGTACCGCCAACGGTGATCAAAATTCCGCCAATGATCGGTGTCACCAATCGACTGAACTGCCACATCACCGTTCCCAGCACCACGGCACTCGACATATGTTTTCGTTCGATCAAAAGCGGGAAGTACGAGCTTCGAACTGGCCCATCAAAGCCCATCACAAGGCCTTGAGCTGAAGCTATAGCAACGACGTGCCAAATCTTGATTACATCTGTGGCATCAAGTATCGCTAGCAACAGCAAAAGCGCGGTCGATGCAATCGACACCGCCATTATCAGCATGCGACGATCTACTCGATCAGCCAATACACCGCCGAATAGGCTCACCAGAATCGTCGGGATCGCAGTAGCACCGCCGAGGAGACCAATATCAGTCGTCGAGCCGCCCAGCTTGTCGACGATGAGCCAGCCCTGTGCCATCGTCACAATCTGAATTGCGCCCACCGAAGCAAGCGAACCCAACCAGTATCGACGGTATTTAGCGTTGCTCAGCGCACCTAGCTTGTCCGTCATTCTGGCGCGGAAACCAGAAGGAATTTGTTCGTCTGTGCTAGATGCCAAGCTTAAAAGTGATCGATTCGAGTGATGGGATTAATGCGAGCGACGATGTTACGCCTTCTTCGCATTGATTAGTGATCGAATGGCACAATTTGCTATTCGACAACCACTCGCCATCTATTCAACAGTGACGGTTTTGGCGAGATTTCTTGGCTTGTCGGGGTCACGCCCGAGAGCCAGTGCTGTTCGGTATGCAAGAATCTGCATCGGAACTAAAGTGACGAACGGCTGAAGAAGCTCGGGGCATTTCGGAACATAGATCACGTGATCGGCAACACGCCCAATCATCTCGTCGCCCTCGGTTGCAATCGCAGCTACTTCACCACCACGTGCTTTCACTTCGCTGATGTTCGAAAGCATCTTCTCGTAGAGATCGTTCTGAGGTGCAGCAACAACTGTCGCCATATCGTCACCCAGCAGTGCGTTCACTCCGTGCTTCATTTCGCCAGCTGCGTAGCCTTCGGCATGTATGTAAGCAAGTTCCTTCATCTTCAGTGCGCCTTCAAGCGCGATAGGCAGCTGCGCTCCACGACCGAGATAAAGCAGATCTTCAAATTTCGATAGTCGATCAGCCAGTTCCGAAACCTGACCGTTGAGCTCAAGAGTTTTTGCGATTAGCGATGGCAGTTCAGCCATAGATTCAACGATAGTTTTGACTTGTACGGCGTCGATCACGCCTCTTGTTTCAGCAAGCACCACCGCCAGCTCCAGCAGCGTTGTCATACTGCCAATTAGCGTTTTGGTTGATGCAACACCGATTTCTTGGCCAGCTCGAACGGGCAGAGTGAAATCGGCAATTCTGGTCGCTTGTGAACCTTCTAGTTCAAGCACTACGCCTTGAGGTGAACCTGCATTTCGGGCATGCTCCATCGCCGCCAACGTATCAGCAGTTTCGCCAGACTGAGTAACAGCGACAATCAAGGTATTAGGCCCTAGAACCGGATTCCGGTATCGCAGTTCAGACGAGTTCTCAGCAGTTGCTGGAATACGAGCCAAAGATTCGATCACGGAGGCGCCAAACATCGCTGCGTGAAGCGATGTTCCCATGCCCGTTAGAACAACTCTGTCGATCGACTTTAGTTTCTCGCTAGTTAGTGAAATTTCAGGAAGCGAAAGAGTCCCGGCAGAAAAATCAGCTCGCCCTCTCATCGCACCTTGAACCGCATCAGGTTCTTCGGCAATTTCCTTCGACATAAAGTGCGGATGATTGCCTTTTTGAGCTGCTTCGAAGTTCTGAGCAGTCACAACTGGCTCACGAGTAATCGTCGATCCTTGAAGATCGAACAACCGAACATCGCCATGTTCGATCTCAACCACTTCACCGGGCTCTAAATAAATAACTTCCGATGTGTACGGCAAAAGAGCGATAGTGTCGGACGCCATCACGGCTGCGTGATCGCTCTTGCCAACAACAATTCCGCCGGCGTTTCCAACCCGCAGCCCCACAACAACGTCAGGCTCTGCTTTCGATACAGCAACAATCGCCGTATTGCCTTTGATCTGGCCAGCGGCGCCGATCACAGCTTCTCGAAGACTACTTCCAGCTGCCACTCGATTGCCTACCAGATGCGCAAGCACTTCTGAATCAGTCTCTGACTTGAATTCGAACCCTGAATCAACAAGCTGATCTTTCAACTCGATGAAATTCTCGATAATCCCGTTATGTGCGATAGAAACCGACCCATCGCTCGAAGCGTGTGGGTGCGAATTCTGCTGATTCACCTCTCCGTGAGTCGCCCAGCGCGTGTGACCAATACCCACAACACCCGAAAGCTGGCTTTCACCTGCCGCCACCGCAAGGTTTTCCAGCGACGCCTTGTGATCGCCACGTTTGACGGTTTGAATCTCGCCAGAAGAGTCGATCACCGAAATTCCGGCCGAGTCGTAACCTCTGTACTCAACCGATCGAAGACCTTCGATCAGTAAAGGAACAGCGTTCTCAGTTCCGGCATATGCAAATATTCCACACACTTAGGCATTTACCCCGCGGTTGGCTCCGCTACTAGTCGACCATTCGAATTCAGCAGTCTCAGAAAATTCGTTATCGCACTTCTCAGCGTATTCGCCTCTTTGAGCTTCGGGAAGCATTTTGGCGATACGAATCATGATTTCAGTGGTCACATCCGCCATCTGCCTTCTAGAAGGACGTCCCTCAGTGCCTGAACCAGTGGCAACAAACGGCTTTCCGATTTTCAGTCTTAGCTTGGCCGTTGGCTTGAACACTCTTAGCGGGTGTTGAAGCTTTTCCGAACCCGTGAGCGCGAACGGGACAATCGGAACACCTGTCGACATAGCTATCATCGCAAGCCCTTGCTGAGCCTTGAGCAGTCCGCCAACCTTGCTTCGAGTACCTTCTGGAAACACTATCGCTGTTCGGTGTTCGCTTAACAACTGATTAGTAATCCAGTTCAAAGCTCGAACATCTGCACGCGTTCTGTCTACTGGAAACGCTCCGTACCCACGCATTAGAACCGACCCGATTCGATATTTAAATAGTTCTTTCTTCGCCATAAACACTGGCGGCTTCGGCAAAGCAGCAGCAACTATCGCTGGATCTAGATTCGAAAGATGATTCGAAGCTACCAATAACGGCCCGTTATCGGGTATGTTCTCCTGCCCTTCGATTTTGAAATCGGAGAACAATTTGAGCGTGGTTTTGAACCCTGAATTACAAAAAGGGAACAGCCACTGGGCCATTAAAGAACTTCCTCAACTAGTTCGATTAGTTTTTCAACAACTTCATCAAACGATAGATCGTCGGTATCGACTACAAGAGCATCATCAGCAGGTCTAAGTGGCGAATTTTCACGCGAAGAATCGGCAAGATCCCGCTGTTCCATCGAACGAAGAATAACCTCTAGCTCCACTTCAGTGCCTTCTGCAATAAAGTCGCGATGTCGACGAATTGCCCGAGTTCGAGCCGTAGCGGTCAGATAAATCTTGAGTGGGGCATCGGGGAGAACAACTGTTCCGATGTCCCGACCCACCATCACTATCTCGCCTTCACCGGCCAATCGCTGCTGCTCAGCGACCATAATTTCCCGAACTCTCCCAACAGCAGCCACTGAAGAAACAGCATCATCCACCTGAATCGAATGAAGGTGTTTGGTCACGTCTTCCCCGTTGATAACGATCAAGTTATCGCCCGATTCAGAATCGGTTACTGAAAACTCCATCGTTTCGGCCGCAGCCGCTACGGATTGTGCATCGCTAACGTCGACTCCATTTTGAACGGCGTTCCAAGTTGCAGCCCTATACATCAAACCGGTGTCTAAAAAGCGATAACCGATACGGGAAGCGAACGCCTTACCCACGGACGATTTTCCTGACACAGCGGGCCCATCGATGGCTATCGGCGGTCGAGCGTTACTAGTTTCTGGCAATCGAATTCCGTTCGTTCTGCTACATAACTTTGGGCTGACTTTAGGCTGACTGCACCTGTTTTTGACCACACAGGTGCTGAATGCACTAAGAACAGGATAGTCGCCTGCTGCTAGAATCCCGATCACTCGTTGTATACGCGTTATCAATATTTCTGTAACGCTTCGCCGATACCATCGTTGAATTGGCTCAATGATCGGCGTGAACAATATCGCCAACTGATAGCGGAGAAATTCGAATATGAACGTTCTAGATTGGGTTCTCATCGCGGCATTCGCGATAACTGCCATTTGGGGATACAAAACTGGACTTGTAATGGCGGCAATCAACGCCATTTCTATCTACATTGCTCTCTTCTTGAGCGGACTATTCGCAGGTCGAGTTCTTTCGATGATCTGGGACGGCGTAGAAAGCGAAGCCCTTTCAACGGCTATCGGTTATGTCATCATCTTCGCCGCAGTGTTCATTGCAGGCAGGATTGCCGGATCAATCATCAAGAAAGCCCTCAAAGTTACGTTCATGGGCTGGATCGACAGCCTCGGCGGAATCGTGATTGGCTTGGTCGCTGGAGTACTAATCTCCGGCGGAGTAATGACAGTTCTCGCACGCTACTCATTTGTTGAAGACGAAGCAGTCGTGGAGTCGGGCATTGGTCTTGAAGATGTAATGACCGACGGCATCGCAGGTCTCAAAGACGAAATCACTGGACGAACCATCGCATATGCCAAAGACCTCGGCCGAGAAAACGGTCGAACCTGGCTTGTTGAATCACAGGTTGTGCCTTCACTGCTCAACCTACGCAGCTTCGTGATCGATTTCGCACCCGAAGAGTTCGGTGTGGCGCTTGATCGACTCGAACAAGCTATCGACCAGCAATAACAAAAGTTAATCCAACTACTACTAATTTTCCGTACATACGTAAGTGACCTGCAATAGGACACTTTAGGAGCTATAGAACGAACACACCTGAATAGCGGCGCTAGCATCGCCGAAAACTGGAACCGAGATGACCGAGAGTACGCGAGCGCCAGTATTGGTGCTCAATCAGAACTATCAGCCGCTCAACATCTGCGATATTCGCAGGGCGGTGAAACTCGTCGGTAAAGGCAAGGCAGAATCGGTTCAGGACACAGGTGAATACGTCCACACAGTCGACGATTTATTCGATCGACCAGACGTCATCAGGCTCGTCTACATGGTTAAGCGACCGCTCCAGCGCAGGAAGATGTCGCGCAACGAAGTGTTCGCTCGTGACAACAACTCTTGCCAGTACTGCGGTGCGAAGCCTCGAGATATGACTATCGACCACGTGCACCCTCGCTGCAAAGGCGGCGAGTTCACGTGGACGAACGTTGTGAGCGCTTGCAAGGCGTGTAACCACCGAAAGGCGGGTCGCACGCCCCAGGAAGCGGGAATGAGGCTACGTAACAAACCCTACGAGCCTCGCCCCAACCCATACTCGTTCCTCAGGCTGGAATCTCTGAAAAAGACATGGCTCCCGTTCGTACCCTGGCTAGTACCGGAATCGAACCCATCTTCTGGCAGCTTGGAAGCAGCAGTAGCTGGCGATTAGCTGGTTCGTCGGTGTCACGCATCTTCCTCCAGCACCCAACAACCAACCGCGTCATCCTGAACTAGATTCAGGATATCGAAGCAGTGCGAAGTACCTGCACACATCCTCGCGTCCCGACCAGCGCGGAGGGACCTGGGGCAGTGCGGTGAAAGTTTGCTAAGCAGGCATCGATTGGCGATAGCGAGGATACTCACTTCGTAGGCGAGTGTTGGCAACAGTGATAATTACGGTGTGCAGCTTGCACGATCATCTCTGTCCTAGCTGAACGTGCCGCTTCACCCCCCACGACACCAGATCCCTCGGCTACCGCTCGGGACGCGAGAACTAACTACTCGTCAACGTCGTCAAACGTCAGCGCCGGAACTTTTTCTGGATCTGCCCACGGCAAATCCAACATCAGCACCTCGAGTACCAGCTGCGGAACAGCGTTAGCCTCTAGAGCAGCTAACGCCTCCTGAATCGACGTCACAGCCCCAGAAATCTGAGCCTCTTTCAACTGCGAAGCTATCTCCGACAGCAATTCCGCCCACTCAACGTTGATCACCTGATCATCGAGCTTGTGCCGCATCATCGCAACATCACGCCACCACTCGAGCCATCGTTGCATCTCGGCAAGTACAGCATCACGGTCACGCCAGAACTGCCCACCGGTCTGTCGGGCGTACCGGAATCGTTCCTCAACATTGCCTGTAACAATCTCAGCAAACCGCAATACAGCCTGATTATGAGCATCGACTATCGTGGCATCGTGCAAGGCGTCTATCGCCCAGCCCGGGCAACCGCGAGCCAGCCTAGAAAGTGAACGAGCCTGATCCTCGCTGGCCTCGAACCGTTCGATTAGCTCAGCCTCGATAACTTCGGCATCCACAGGCCGAAGATCAATCCGCTGGCATCTAGAAATAACCGTTTCCTGCTTGATCGATTCAACTGAAGGTGCAAGCAGTATCAGCATTACATCATCAGCTGGTTCTTCGAGAGTTTTCAACAACGCATTCGCCGATTCGGCGTTCATCCGATCAGCACCATCGATGATGAACACTTTTTTCAAGCCTTCGAATGGTGAAGTTGCCGAATCCTGAATAATGTCTTTGATGTGGTCGATCCGAATGCCCATTCGACTGCGCTTGTCGCCGCCGTCTTCGTCACCACCAGAAGATTTCTTCTTATCAGCCGATGATTCAGTGTTTGGATCGATCACCCGAACATCTGAATGAATGCCCTTGCGAATTCGCTCTGCCTGATGCGAATTGTTCAGATCGATATTCGGTGCCTCGCCAAACATATCGACCACTGCTTCACTGTTGACCATGCTGGCGATATCAAGCGCCAGTGTCCGTTTGCCGACCTTGTCAGGTCCGATGATCAAATAAGCGTGAGAAAGCCGACCTGTTTCGGACGATCTAGAAAGAAGCCGCGTCGCACCCGGATGACCAAAGGTCGTCCATCCAACAACTGGCGGACGAATGGTTGCGGGCGAGGCGGAATCAGGCAAGATCGAGGCTCGATGCGAGTAGGTCTTTGTATGTCTCACGACGGCGAATCAAACGTGCTTCGCCGTCTTTCACCATCACAACGGCAGGTCGAGTCTGCATGTTGTAGTTGCTCGCCATCATCAGGCAGTAAGCGCCAGAAGCGGGCAACGCGAGTAGTTCGCCGGTTTCAACACTTGGAAGATCGACATCACGAGCCAAAACATCACCCGATTCGCAGAATTTTCCTGCAACGGTCACGGTCTGGTCTCTGGTTGCTATTGGACGATCCACAGGCACTACGGCGTACTCAGATTCGTATAAAGCAGGGCGAATATTGTCGCCCATTCCGCCGTCGACACTCACATAAGTTCGAACGTCAGGAATGGTCTTGATTCCGCCAACTGTGTACACGGCAACACCAGCTCGTCCGACAATCGCACGACCCGGTTCGACTGAAAGAATCGGCTCGTCGAGACCGTATGCGTCGCAGCCTTTTCGAATCGCAACTGCGATTTCTTTGGCGTAGTCGCTCATAGCCGGAGGCAAGGTATCGGAAACATACCCAATGGCAAATCCACCACCAGGGCTGAATCGCTTCAGCTCAAGACCGTACTTGTCACGCATGTTCGCAGCGAACTGCAAAACATAGTCGATTGCTTCTGAATAAGGCTCTAGTTCAAATATCGGTGATCCCAAGTGGAAGTGAAGACCCACCACATCGAGGTTTTCTTTCGCAATCGCCTGTTCAACCGCAACTTCGGCATCGCCGGTTTCAATAGAAAATCCGAATTTCGAATCGAGAATTCCTGTCGAAGTGAGCATGTGCGTGTGCGGATCGATACTCGGCGAAAGCCTGAGCATCACTTCCTGTTTCACACCAAGCTCACCTGCAACGTCGTTCAGCAGATCGATTTCAGCGAACGAATCGAGGGTAATAAGCCCAATTCCGTACTGAATCGCCTCGGAAAGTTCTTCGCGACCTTTGTTGTTGCCGTGAAAGTTCATTCGCTCGGCAGGAAAGTCAGATGCGATTGCCACAGCGAGCTCGCCGCCGGTGACAACGTCCATATCCAGACCTTCTTCTTCGACGATTTTCGATACCGCCGGGTTAGCAAAGGCTTTTGAAGAATATTCGATGTGGGTCTGTTCGTATTCAGCCGTAAAACTGCCTACGAAATCTTGGCAAATGTCACGAAGAGTCGCCTCGTCGTAGATGTACAGCGGACTACCGTACTCCTCGACTAGATCGCGAACGTCGCAGCCACCGATGGCCAGACGACCTTCGTCGCTGATATCAGCAGTAATAGGAAGAATTTCAGATTCAGGAATTTTGGACATTTTTGTATTTGAGAACGCGAATATTATCTAAATGCAGATGCTAATTGAGTTATCCGCGAAGCGGAAGCCCGGAAGAACTCTGGAAGTGACCGAAGGCGCCACCAAAGACGCCAACGGATAGGCGATCAATTGTCGTTCTCAGTGCAAGACTCGTCAATTTGAATTGGCATCGAAGCTGTAACAAGTTTGTTGCACTCACTTTTTGCACCGTTAGCCGCCACCACGTTATCTAACTACCGAGGCGGAATCGAGAAGTACCCGATTCGCATCTTGAAAAATGTCATTCTCTCCGCAGTTATGACACGATTTACGAACTATGAGCGATAAACCCGTACGACTAACCGAACTGGCAACCTGCGCCGGTTGAGCTGGAAAGCTCAGCGCGAGTGAACTTGCCCAGGTCTTGGGCAGGCTGCCAACACCAACCATCACCGATCCAAACGTGCTGGTTGGAACTGAAACCGGCGATGATGCTGCCATCTACCGGATAGACGAACGCGTCGCTCTCGTACTCACAAATGACTTCTTTGCACCCATAGTCGACGATCCTTACGACTACGGCCAAATCGCCGCAGCAAACGCCCTAAGCGACATCTACGCAGTTGGTGGACGACCAATTACGGCACTCAATATCGCAGCGTTCCCTCGTGAACTTGGGCCAGATGTAATTGCGAAAATCCTCGAAGGCGGACAGGCAAAGGCTGAAGAAGCGGGGATTTTGATCATCGGCGGGCACACCGTCGACGACAAAGAACCTAAATACGGACTTGCCGCTACTGGCATCGTCACTCCCGGCGAGCAAATCACGAATGCCAACGCTCAACCCGGCGACGTGCTGATTCTCACCAAGGCAATCGGCTCTGGATTTATTACTACGGCAGGAAAAGCTGGAACCGCTCCTGCAGATGCGATTGCCGCAGCAGTGAAGTCGATGGCGACTCTGAACAAGGGCGCAGCCGACGCCATGATCGAAGTTGGAGTGAATTCAGCTACCGATGTGACTGGATTCGGCTTGCTCGGGCATCTTTCGCAAATGGCGAAGGCAAGCGGTGTGTCGGCGACTTTGAACTGGCCAAAGATTCCGTTGCTAGAGGGAGTAATGGAGATTGCCCGGGCTGGATCGATGTCGGGTGGAACAGCTCGCAACATGGAAGCGCTCGAAGACAAAATTGTTCTTGGAGAAGGCATTACCGAGTTCGAATTCATGATTCTTGCCGATGCCCAGACGTCTGGTGGCATGCTCATTTCAGTTCCAGAAGAACGATCTGACGCCCTTGTAAAGAGTCTAGTTGCTAATCAAACACTTTATAGTGAGGTTGTCGGCAAGGTCACCGCAGATGGCGATCCCGGCGTTATAACGATCAATAGCTAGGTCATCTCTCGCGTCCCGACCAAAGCGGAGGGACCCGGGGTGGACGCTGTGAAACTTCGCTGCGCAGCTCATCGCTTCCAAACATCAGCCCCCCAGTGTCATCCTGAGGCTCTCGAAGGACGACAGTCGAAGATCACGAATCGTTCATAAGCGGCAATCACGCCCACATCGTGCGAACGTGCCACGCCAACCCCACCGCACCAGATCCTTCGGCTGCCGCTCAGGAAATGAGATTGCTGCCTGCTCGATTCACCAAAAGCCAAGCGTGGCTTCTAACACCGTCATCCTGAACTCGATTCAGGATATCGATGCAGTACGAAGTATCTGCACACCTCTACTCAGCAGAAGCCTCAGTCTTATCCCAAACCCTAGCTCGCTCAATGTCTGGCATCTCAGCTAACACCTCGTCTCCAGCCATCTCCTCAGCTCGCAAAACGTGATCCCGCAAGCCAACGGTAGCTTTGCGCAAAGCAGTCTCAGCATCGATTCCCGCAGCGTGCACCTGCCGAGCGACCGCCATAAGGTACTCACCCGCTCGCTCTTCACCCTCTTCTAGCGATTCACCCTCAATCGACCCAAACGCCAACGGCATTGCGTGCTTCTCAGGCCACGGCAGCCCCGCTCGCATCACACGTCGTTGAACCGACGACGAGTAAGCCAACGCCGGCATTGCAGAAGGCAGTGAAGCCACTATCGACCGTTTACCACCCGACTCAGCACGCTTAAGCGCCTCCCAGCGATCAACCACCTGCTCTGAATCGGTCACCTTGTCTTCATCACCAAAGACGTGCGGGTGCCTTGCGATCATCTTCTCTCGAATCACGTTGCACACTGCTGCGGCGTCAAACCCGTCTTCACGTCGAGCGATATCGGCATGAAACAGAATTTGAATCATGATGTCGCCCAACTCTTCCGCTAAGCCATCCGAATCGCCTGAATCGATAGCCTCAAGAGTTTCGTAGGTCTCTTCAAGCAAGTTCGGTCGAAGCGAAACGTGCGTCTGTTCGGCATCCCAGGGGCAGCCTCCGGGGTTTCGCAGCAACTCCACAGTCGCTGTTAGCTCCGCAAACGCCTCTCCGGCCGCTTTGGCTTGTTCGCTTCGTGAACTTTCGGAACTCAAGTCTGCCTTCATCTTTCCTGAGCGTCTTTCTTCGGATTACGCTCGCACTAATTCATCTGTTGCCACGTATGCTAACTGTGATGCCATCAAATTCGCACCAATCCACCAGTTCCCACACGCTGCCTCTCGTCGGGGCCGCAATATTCGCACTGGTGCTGCCGCTCTTCTTAATTCTGTTCAGCACCAGCTACATCACCAATAGCGAATGGCTGTACGACTACGGCTGGTGGCGCAACGATATCGCCAATCGAACAGGGCTGCCCACCGAGCAACTGAACCGTGGCGCCGATCAGATCAAAGAGTATTTCAACAACGACGCTGAATTCCTCGACCTATTGGTCGAATACAACGGGAACGATGTCTCGCTCTACAAAGAGCGTGAAATTCTCCATATGGTCGATGTAAAAGCGTTGATGCAAAGTGTTTTCTCCATCACACGCTGGTCCGGAGTCTTCTTGCTACTTCTGCTGGCGACCGGACTGCTGGTTCTCAAAGAGAAAACATTCCCGTTGCTGTTGAGATCGCTCAAATGGTCAGCAATCGGCACTGGCGTGTTTTTAGTGATCTTTGGCGGAACCGCAGCGATAGATTTCGGATGGCTGTTTACCCAGTTCCACTTCCTGAGCTTTGCCAATGATCTGTGGCTGCTCGATCCCTACAACGACTATCTGATCATCATGTTCCCGCAGCAGTTCTTCTTCGAAGCAACGCTTTTCATAGGGCTGCTAACGATCGTCGACTTCGGATTGATCTACGGGGCAGCACGCCTAGCTCGCAAACGCCTGAGCTAACGGCGATTCACGCGTCCCGACCAAAGTGGAGGGACCTGGGCTGGAGCGGTGAAACTTCGCTGCGAATCCCACCACTTCCAATAGCTCGCCACACACATGTCATCCTGAGGTTCTCGAAGGGTGCATACTGAGCCACGTCGAACGACGACAGGCGAACTGAAAATTTCGAACACCCGTCATCCTGAACTAGATTCAGGATATCGAACCAGCACGAAGTAGCTGTTCGCCCGATCACTCCCGCTTTCGAACACCCGTGCCAGGCAGCACTCCGCCACACCAGATCCCTCGGCTACCGCTCGGGACATGTGATTGCTGCTTTAGGAATCTTTAGTTAGCCCTAAAAGCTGCCCAGCCACTCGTCGACTACTACCGGCATCTCAAGTATCGAATCGATCTTGAAGCCTGGTTCTACAGTCGACTCAACAGGCGAATTCGTTCCGCCGCGAACCCACACAGTCGACATCCCAACCGCTGCCGCTCCGCCCACGTCAGTATGCAAATTGTCGCCGACGTGCAGCGCCCGTTCAGCCGCCACTCCCAACCCGTTCAAAGTCACTTCAAATATCTTGGCGTCAGGCTTGGCGACGGCCTGCTCGTTCGAAAACGCCAAGAAACTAAAATCGTCATGAACTCCTAGTTGGTCGAACCATTTGCAGTACATCTGCGGACTCGTCAGACCAGTGTTCGAGATTAGCCCAATCTTCACACCACGCCCAACGAGTTCACGAAAGACATCTTTCGTTCCATCCAAAAGAAGAGGAGGCGCTTCGATAAACGTCTGATCTATCAACTGAGCCATATTCAAAATCTCATCTGAACCAACTCGTTTTTCGAGTCCCGGTACAAGACGATCGATCAGTATCGAAATCCATTCCTCGAACTGGGCATCATGACCGTGATCATGGCCTGCAGTGATTTCATCAGAAAGCACTCTGAAGCTTTCTTTAACTACTTCAGGTTCGATCACTTCGCCAAGCCGCGCCAGTTCACGAGTCACATAGTTAGTTCTCGCTATCCGACGCTCCATCGAATTCGAGTTTCCATCGAGCTCGAATATCAGCGTCTGCCACAGATCGAAAGTGACTGCGAAATCCCTCGAATCAGCCAATCTAGTACTGCACCATGCTGAAAATATCGATCCCGCTCGGCAGGGCAGAACGACCATCCAAAAACTCAAGCTCGACCAGGAACGCCAGTGAAACCACATCTGCGCCTAGATCAGTAACCAACTTCGAGCCAGCCCCTGCCGATCCGCCAGTTGCCAGCAGATCGTCGACTACAGCAACACGCTGTCCTTTCTCGACAGCCGATGTGCTCAGTTCAAGCCGAGCAGCTCCGTATTCCAGCGCATAGTCAATTCCGATTACCGGAGGAGGCAGTTTTCCTGCCTTGCGAATCGGTACGAACGGAATATCGAGCTTGGCGGCGATGGGAGCACCAAAAATGAACCCACGAGAATCGATGGCTGCGAGAGCTTCGACCTTGAGCGATGCAAGGTGCTCAGACATGCGTTCCGTGATGTATTGCATGGCACGAGGATCGGCCATCACAGGGGTTAAATCTCGAAACAGGATTCCCTCGGAAGGATAGTCGGGAACATCTCGAATCAGCGACTTCAGATCCAATTCACACCACCAGAACGGCTATTTTGAAAACTAAAACGCCATTCTAGTCGCGCCCAACCTGAAATCAGTCGTGAACTTCACATCGAATCAAAACAAACGACTCAGCCCAATCCCCAAATATCAGTCTCGGGATAGAAATCGTTCCAAGCGAACCAGAACACATTGATCGCATGGACCCGTTCGAGCGCACTCCCTGCAAGTTCACCCCGAACAGCCTGACCCGTAAACGGCACCCAAAGCGATCCCGTTTGTGAATCCCTAAGCCACTCACGACCATCCTGTTCGACCAACTCGAAATCAAGCGTCTGCCCATCAACGGCAGCACCATACGCGAGCGCGGTATCGGTACCCGGATCGAAGTACACAACCGTAGGATTTCCAGCGTGTGAAAGCTGAATCAATTGCTCAGTGCGAAGCTCCGAATGCGGAAAAGCCACCGGCTCTGAATCAAAGCCAAGCCCCAGCACCAATTCCTTCGTCGGTAATCGATCATCACGATTAGACTCGCCAATCACCCCAGCTGAACGACCTCCGTAGTAGCCAACGTAAGGATCGCCACCACGGCTGCCCTTACGAAGAGCAACGGTCGATGGGTGAGTCTCTTTCCACTTCTCCCACGTCGTAAGAGTCAGCGGAACTGTTTCGAGCATAGTTCCAACTAAATCCCCGCGAACCGACTGCGATAGGAACTGACTCCACAACGACTCCGTCTCACGGTCGTACATCACCAGAGCGTTCATGATCAGCTTGCCCGAAACACCAAATTCGTGAACCACACCGTTTATCTCTCTGGAATACCCGATTCCAGTAAAGCAAAGCGGTCACCACGTAACGGCAATCGGCTTGCCGCCCACCACATCGTTCACAATCTCGTGTCGACTTAGCAACGGAACCGAGTAAGCACGTGCATCACCATTGATCTCCACGCCCAGAACTAGCTCGTCAGGGTCATATGTGTCATCGGCAACGCTCTGCTCGACGAACCGCGGAGCCTCTATCGACGGAATAGCGTCGAAACCGAGCAGCGTAACGATCTCAAGCGATTTCTCTTCGGTCGAATTACGCGCACTGTTCGAATTCACCACAACAGTCTCTTCTGGGGCGATCGACGTTCCGGCCGTGGCGATCCAGAGAACGTACCCGACTAGCAGGGCAATTAGCCCTATCCCAACTACCTTATGCATCAACACCTCAACAGCTTGCTATCCCGTGCACTGTAGTACGTTAGATGCGACGTGTTCGGGTTTCGACGCTGGCGATTCGATTTTCCGTGGCACGATGCTAAAATTCGCCCTCACTCGACCTGCATTTCAGTAGCAACGCTTATCGCACCCAGCGCAATAGCGTTTCCTGTTAGGAAATTCCAGAACAGAAGGCATTCCGATCTATCTAGCGCGGCTCTCACTAACCGGATTTAGAAACCACACAAACACCGAGCTCGAGCTACGGCCCGGACTCACGTTGTTTCAGGGTCAAAACGGTCACGGCAAAAGCAATCTGCTTGAAGCGGCATACATGCTCGCAATTGCAAAGTCCGCACGCTCTTCTCACGAGCGAGAGCTAGTCAACTGGTCGCTTGCTGAAACGGGCGGCCATATGCAGATTCTCGGCGTCGGCAGAGAAGCCGATACGACCGTCCAGGCGCAGATCGATGTTGATATCACTGCTTCATCGACTCCTAACGGCAATCCAGGGTTTCGCAAAGGCTTACGAGTCAACGGCATTAAGCGATCAGCTATCGATTTCGTAGGAAACTTGAACATTGTTTTCTTCGAGGCTGACGACCTTGAGATCATCCATGGATCACCGGGCAGACGACGGCGTTATCTCGATATTTTGATCTCTCAATCCGACACCGCTTACCTAAAATCACTCCAGCGATACACTCAGGTCGTAACCCAACGAAATCAGCTGCTCAGGCGAGTTCGTGAGGGCCTTTCAGAAGAAAACGAGCTGGAATTCTGGGATGAACGACTCGCCTACGAAGGCGCACGTGTAACCGACTCTCGAAGGCGGGCTGTCGACGGCCTGAACGACCATGGTGTTCCAGCGCATCGAGATCTCACCGATGGCGATAAGCTCGAACTCGAATATCGACCTCGAATTACTGCTGCATCAGATGATCGACCCAAAATAGGCGAAATGAACGCCGAAATGATCGAAGAGGTAATGAAGAAAACCCTCCCGACCATTCGCCGACGAGAAATCGCTCAGGGCGTAACCGTGATCGGCCCTCACCGTGACGATCTAGAAATTCGTCTAAATGACAATCCCGCTGGCAATTTCGCATCTCGTGGGCAATCACGAACCATCGCCCTCTCTCTAAAGCTCGCTGAAGCCGTATTCGTAAAACAATCGACGGGCAGAACTCCAGTGTTGGCTCTCGACGATATTCTTTCGGAGCTTGATCCGCAGCGACGTCGACTCGTACTCGAAGCAGCTACGAAGCATGAGCAAGTGCTCCTGACTTCGACCGAACCGGGAATCGTTCCTGAAGACTATCTCGAAACCGCCGATATTTACACCGTGATGAACGGTCGAGTTACTCAAGACGCCATCGCCAGCACTGGCACCAGTCCTAGTTCTGGCTCAAGTTCAAGTGCCGAATCCGATGACTAGCGAACCTGCGCAACGTCCATCATCAGGACAAAGCCCATCACCGCGCGGTTCAGAAGAAGAGCTTCAAGCCACCATCGACCAAATCGCCGCGATCGTCACTGAATCTGACTATGTAGTTGGCATGACAGGCGCTGGCATGTCGGTCGAAAGCGGTATTCCACCGTTCAGGGGAGCCGATGGTCTTTGGACCAAGTACGGAACGCCTCGCATGGACGGTTATTCAGATTTCAAAAAGGATCCTACCGGCTGGTGGAACAGGCGCACTAACGAAAAGATCGACGCCCACATAGTCGAACTTCGCGACGCTCTCACCAACGCCGAACCACACAAGGGTCACTACGCACTCGCTGAACTAGAAAAACAAGGCTCACTGCAGTCGCTGGTAACCCAAAACATCGACGCACTAGACGAAAAAGCCGGACTCCAAAACCTAATAGAAATCCACGGCAATAGAACAAAGCTACGATGCATCGAATGCGGAGATAGAGTCTCGCTCGGTGATTTCGTACCGCTCTTCGCGCCAGATCCATGCAACCAATGCGGGGGCGTGGTGAAGTTCGATACCGTCATGTTCGGTGAGCCGATTCCCGACGACGTAATGGCAGCATCCAGAGCCGAAATCGACAAAGCTGATTGCGTACTGGCAATCGGTACATCAGCCACTGTTCGACCAGCAAGCGGGCTTTTGTGGATCGCCGAAGCCTCTGGCGCAACAATTATCGAGATCAATCCCACAGAAACGAAACTAACCCCAATTTGTGAGGTATCTTTGCGCTCGACCGCAGGAGAAGCCCTACCGTTACTGCTTCAGACGCTAGCGATCTGATTTTCTAATAACGCTCGATGAGACTCGTGAAATGACAACCCCGCTCGAACAAGAAATTGCCACCTATACTGCCGCCAACCCGAAATCGGCTGGCCTGCATGAGAAGGCGAAAAATTTCATGCCCGGTGGCGACACGCGAAATTCGATCTACTGGGATCCATTTCCGCTCTACATCACCGATGGAACCGGTACGACTCTCACTGATGCCGACGGTAACAAGCGAACAGATTTCGTAAACAACATGACGACTCTCATTCTGGGTCACCGTCCAGCTGAAGTAAGTCAGGCAGTAGCCGAACAACTCGATCACGGCATGTCATTTCCAGCACCCAGCCCATCGGTAGTTCGGTGGGCAGAACTCCTTTGCGAACGAGTGCCATCTCTCGACAAAGTTCGATTCGTAAACACTGGAACCGAAGCCACACTGAATGCAATTCGAGCGGCACGAGCGTTTTCCGGAAAGCAAAAACTATTGAAGTGCGAAGGTGCCTACCACGGTAACCACGACGCAATTCAGATCAGCGTCGTGCCACCACTCGACAAAGCAGGAGATGCCGATTCGCCTGAAGCGGTAAAAGCCTTCCCCGGCATCTCAGAAACTTCTACCGACGACATATATATCGCTCCGTTCAACGACATCGTCGCCGCCGAGAAAATCATTCGTGAACACGCCGACGAACTGGCTGCTGTGATCGTAGAACCAGTTAACGGTCAGTGCGGAATGGTGCCGGGTAAGCCAGAATTTCTTGAAGGTCTTAGGCGAGTTACCGACGAACTCGGAATCATTCTCATATTCGACGAAGTAATCGCCTTCCGAATCGCCTATGGCGGTGCTCAGGATTACTACGGAGTCACTCCCGATCTAACTTGCTTCGGCAAGGTTGTGGGCGGTGGCATGCCAGTTGGAGCCTTCGGGGGACGGGAAGACATCATGTCGATGTGGGACCCATCTGACGGCGGTGCAACTGTTCAGCACGCCGGCACGTTTAACGGCAACCCGATGACGGCAGCTGCCGGAGTGGCAACACTAGAAAATCTAACTCCAGAGAAGTACGAATATCTCGATGCCCTTGGCGAGTCGCTTCGCACAAAGCTACGTGCTCTCTTTGCCGAACTCGAAGTCCCTATGGGAGTCACGGGAGTCGCATCGCTATTCGCGTTGCAGTTCACTCCAACCGAAGTTGTCGACTACCGCACATTCGCAACTAACGATAAAAACATGCTCAACATCATGTTCATAGGCCTTCTAAACGAAGGATTCCTGATGTCGAACAGGTGCGCCGGAAACGTTTCCACGGTTCACACCGAAGACGATGTCGACGCGTTCGTTCAAGCAGTTAGCAACGTGCTGAAACGAGCCGGATACGCTTAGCCGTGCATGACCTTGGCGAATCTCTGGATCAAGCGAAGTTCTAGAACTTCAGGCTTGAGTCCTCGGCTGCCCCGCCGAATTCGCCCCGCATGATCGATTTCATAGACTCGCTTTCGACCGGAGCCGGTGCGAATTCGTCCATGTCGTCTTCCATACGTAGTTCGTCGCTGATTTCCATCGGATCATCAAGATCGAAGTCACCGATTTTCTTCTGAAGATACGAAGGGAACGAAGCGATTCGTGCTTGTTCGGTCGAACGTCGGGTCTCTCGTATGACCACAACGACTTCTGAATCTGTCAGTTTGGCAGCGAGAATTGCGTACTTGTTGCCGCCTGCAATCATCTTCCGCATGCGAGTTGCAATTCGAACTTCCAACGTTCCAACGTACTCGCCACCGTTTGTGGTCACCGACATGATCGTGTCATCGACAACCAGCTTGAATTTATCGCCTGGAGAAATTGAGGCGAGAATTTCGGCTGAAGTGACCTTTTTCAGTTCGGAAACGGTGGCGACCGCTGGATCGGAAATAAACAGTGCTGAATTAGTAGCAGTTCCGCCTGATGTCCGTCGGGCGATACCACTATCTAGTTTTGAAAGACGTTCGAGCTGACGAGTTGCGACCCTGTTGTGCGGGTCAACCTCAAGAGCTCGTTTCAGCAAAGAGCGTGCGTCTTTGTACTTACTTAGCTCGAGATATGCCTTAGCCAATCGGTTCAAACAACCAACGTTGTTTTCATCCTGCTCAATGCCTTCGATATTAACGTCGGCGGCTTCTTCCCAGCGTCCAGCTAGAGCATGCTCAATAGCTTCTTCTTCAATTTTCTTGAATGATCGTGGGGATTGGAATGATTGGCTTTGGGTGACCATTGTTTTCAGCTTTCGGCTGGGTCTTTATATCTCTGATCTCTGTCGATAAAAGCAGTGTCCGCTGCCTTACTACAGACGTGATATCGCTCCTTTAGGCTCATCCCACCGGTGTTAACCCGATTTTCGTGTGCGGGTTTACACGTAGGTTCTTTATAAGCCGTACTTGTGATTACGGTGTGCCGCTCCGAATACGGAACGTACGGGGCGCTACATCGCGCCATTCACGCCAAATGAGCGGAGATGGCTTTTACCGAAGGTTCGACAATGCCGGATTCCGTGATAATTCCGGCGATCAATTCAGCAGGGGTAACGTCGAACGCAAGGTTTCTCGCCCCTGATCCCGACGAAGCGATACGAATCGTTTGAAGATTTCCGCTTTCATCAACACCACGAACCGAAAGTACTTCGTTTTCGTCGCGCTCTTCAATTTCGATATCTCGGCCTGTTGGCGTTCCAAGATCGATGGTCGATTTAGGAGCAGCGATATAAAACGGAACTCCATGCGCCTTCGCAGCAAGCGCGTGTGCATAGGTGCCAATCTTGTTGGCGGTATCGCCATTTGCGGCAATCCGATCCGCACCAGTGATCACAAGATCAATCTCACCACGACTCATCAGCATCGCCGAAGACCCATCAGCGATCACCACATGATCGACGCCCTCGTTAGTCATCTCCCAAGCGGTGAGTCGTGATCCCTGAAGCCGCGGTCGAGTCTCACTTACGAACACGAATGGAGATTTATCGGCTCGCTGTGCCTTGAAAATTACGGAAGCCGCTGTGCCCCAATCCTGAGCAGCCAGCCAACCCGTATTGCAGTGTGTAAGCACGCGAGTGCCAGATGAAATCAACTTGCTGCCGTGTTCGCCAATAGCTTCTGCGGCAGCAACTTCCGATTCGTCAAACTCTTTGGCAGCAGCAAGAATTTGCTCAGCGTCGTCACCCATCACTCGATCCAGCCCCACTTTGAGGTTCACGGCGGTAGGACGAGTCTCGGCAAGCACTTTGTAGGCATTGGCAAGGTTGTCACCCCGCTCCGCTGCCAGAGCGAGTCCGTAGGCAGCCATAACTCCAATGGTCGGCGCACCACGAACACCCATTGTGACAATCGCATCGGCTACTTCATCAAGGGTTCGTGCTTCAGCAACTTCGAATCGATACGGAATCAGGCGTTGGTCGACGTACTTAACAACTCCGTTGTCCCACCACACAGCCCGGTATTGCTCGCCGTTTACCCGCATTGGATTCGTCTCGATTCAATCACTTGGAATTCGATGATTAACCGCGAATGCGCAGCCACGAAAGATGGAAAAACGCCTCGACAACTATGCCGAATGACATTTTTGACTTGCCAGCGGTTCGGTCCATGAACACATACGGATGCTCTACAACCCGTAATCCAGCCTTCTGGCTGCGATAGGCAACTTCGGCCTGAAAACCGAATCCGCTCAGCCTTAGACGATCAATCCCAATCGTTTCAAGCGACTTACGACGGAATCCTTTAAACCCGGCCGTAGCATCTTTCACCTTGAGACCCAAAATCATTCGGATTCCGACATTGCCCCAGTAGCTGATTTGCTGTCGACCCCAACTCCAGCCCGGATCAACTCCGCCACCAGCTGTGTATCGAGAAGCCACAGCGACATCGGCATTGTCTAGTTCGCCAATCAGGCCGTTCAGAACTTCAGGCGGGTGCGAAAGATCGGCGTCCATTTCAAATATTCGTTCGGCGCCTGCGTCCAAGGCAGCCTGGAATCCTGCTCGGTAGGCAGATCCTAGCCCCTGCTTGCCTTCACGATGAAGAACGATGAACACGCCATCGAACTCGTCTGCGATAGCGTCCGCAATGTCGCCTGTGCCGTCTGGCGATCCGTCATCGACAACCACAAATCCAAGTCCGGCAATATTTTGCTCACGGACTTTCTCAATAAGAACAGGAAGCGTCTCCGCCTCGTTGTATGTTGGCACAACGATTGCAACCCTGAGCGGGTTAGGAGAACTTTCGTTCATATGTGTGGCTTCTTCGGACAACCCTAGAATCCCAACTTCATCGATTTGTGCTCAACCATAATGCAAGAATCCATAATTACTCGAACGCCTGCCTGTTCAGCAAGTTCGGCAGCTTGCACGTTTACAACGCCTTGCTGCAGCCACATTACCTTTGCGCCTGTACCGACCACATCCCCCGTAAGGGGTAAAACCTCTGACGAGCGCCTGAATACATCGACAATATCGATGTTTACCGGAACGTCCTCAACCGAATCGTAAACCTTGAGCCCGTTCCATTCGTCAAGGTTAGGGTTTACCGGATAAATGGTGTAGCCCTCGCGCTGCATATATTCCGAAACGTATTTGCTGGCACGATCTTCTCGATTTGAAATGCCGACCACAGCTATCGTCTTCGATTCAGCCAGTATCGAACGTATTTCACTCGTAGGCGGGTTTGAAAACATCGTTACGCCCCGTCCTTACGCTCTACAACGCGGTATTTTCTGGCCAGCCGGTTCACTCCGACCCTCGCGACATCGACTACAGCCATCAGGCCCTTAGTGAGGGTCATTTTCGAACCTTCACCGTAGTACCAATCGATAGGTATTTCGCCAACTGAGAATTTTGCGGTTTTGGCTAACACAAGCAACTCGACGTCAAACGCCCAGCCATCGAGTGACTGATGAGGAAATAATTTCGTTGCCGCTTCGGCAGAAAACAGCTTGAACCCGCATTGGGTATCTTCGATTCCACGCAATGCCAGAATTTTCACTGCGTAGTTAAACAATCGCCCTTTTATGTGGCGACTCCGAGGTTCGTTGAACCTTTTTGCTCCCTGAGCTTCGCGAGAGCCAATCGACACGTCGTAACGTGGATTTCCGTTGTTGCTCCCTGAGCCTTCAAAAAACCTGCCCAAATTGTCGGCGGGCATCGAAAGATCGGCGTCACAGAGGAATCGCCACTCGCCGGTTGCCTCGTCCATGCCACGACGTACGGCAGCGCCCTTGCCACCGTGAGGAGCGTCGATGAGTCGGACTTGTGAGTTAGATGTACTGATTCCAGAAACTATGCTCGCCGTTGAATCAGTCGATCCATCGCTAACAATAATTAGCTCCCAGGATCGGGATTCGGAACCAGAATCAGCTTCCGACGACCATTTGCCCAGATACTCAACCAACGCATCAACCGTCGACGCGATCCGTTCTTCTTCATTGAAGGCAGGGATTACGACGCTTAGGTACGGCTGGGTCAAATTACGAATTCGTGAGCGATCGGGGTTTCAACGTAGTAACAGAGCGCTCAGAGTTTACTCGGTTTTTTCGAGTTCAAACGCATCGTGAAGAGCCTGAACGGCTTTCTGTACCTGATCCTTTTCGATGATCGTCGTGATTCTAATCTCAGAAGTGGTGATCATATCAATGTTCACACCAGCTTCAGAAAGCGTCGCAAACATCTTGGCTGCGTAACCGGGAGCGTTCTCCATGCCAGTTCCAACGATGCTCACTTTTGCGAGATCGGAACCAGTAACAACTTCGGCGTATTTAACATCAGAATCGCTACCAAGAACTTGGGCAGCCTTATCAACACTCGCCTGAGCCACGGTAAACGTGAAGTCGGTAGTGCCATCGGAAGATGCGTTCTGAACGATAACGTCGACGCTCACGCCAGCATCAGCCAGCGGTTGGAGCAATCCTGCTGCGACTCCGGGTCGATCGATCACACCGCGAACGGTGATTTTGCCAACGTTTCGATCAACTGCGATACCGGTAACCGCTTTGCGGACTTCCATAGTGTGCTCTCCTCCGTGGATAAGCGTTCCAGGTTCATATGAGAACGACGATGCAACGTAAACCGGCATGTCGTAAACAGCACCAAGTTCGATTGAACGAGGGTTCATTTTCGCTCCGAGTACGGCCATTTCCAGCATTTCCTGGAAGCCAATCTCGGCGAGCTTGCGTGCCTTATCTGTAAGTCGAGGATCTGTTGTGTAGATACCGTCGACGTCTGTATATATTTCGCAGCGTTCAGCTTCAGCAGCTACTGCCAGAGCGACCGCTGTTGTATCCGATCCGCCACGACCCAGAGTCGTTATATCGCCAGATTCAGCCAACCCTTGAAAGCCAGCCACAATAACGATTCGTCCCTTATCGAGTTCTTTTCGAATCCGATCGGTTTTGATATCAGCGATTCGAGCTGATCCGTGGACCATATCGGTCTTAATTCCAGCTTGAATACCGCTCAGGCTAATCGCATCGTAGCCATCTGACTTCAGCGCCATCGCCATCAGCGTTGAACTTACAAGTTCACCAGTTGATAGCAGCGTGTCCATCTCACGAGCGTCTGGCGTCTGGCCGTGCGTAACCGCGTCAGAAAGTGCGATCAGATCGTCGGTAGAATCGCCCATAGCCGATACGACAACAATCACATCAACGCCATCGTCTTTTCGAGCCTGAATACGAGCAGCGACGTTATGAATGTGCTCTGCCGTAGCGAGCGAACTTCCACCGTACTTTTGAACGATTACAGGACGGCGTTCTACAGTTGAATCAGTCGTCATGAGCTTGCAATCACTCCAGCACCTTCGTGAGCCACAGGCATGATCATCGGCTTGCCGTCTACGCCGTGCGTACGGGCAGATTCGGCCATTTCGTAACTGATAGTCACTTCACGCCCCGTAGCAAGTGCAAGCACGGAAGGACCCGCACCCGACAAGAACGCTCCATGCGCTCCGCCCTTAATTGCGGCTTCGATCAAATGAGGCATCGCCTTGAACGCCTGAGTTCGGTGCGGCTGGTGAAGTCGATCGTCAGTGGCGTACTTGAGCAATTCAAGCCGACCCGATGAAAGTGCGTTCACCAGCAGTGCAGCTCGGCCAATGTTGAACACCGCGTCAGTCCGACTAATCATGTCGGGCAGTACCGCTCGAGATTCGTGAGTATTTGTGTGGATTTCAGGAACGAACAGAACAGCGTGAAGATCTTCAGGAACATTCACCTGATCGACGATCCACTTGTCAGTTCCGTTGCGAACACCAACCGTGCAGCCGCCATAAATCGCAGGCGCAACGTTGTCGGGGTGACCTTCAATGTCGGCCGCCAAAATTGTTAGCTCTTCTTTGGAAAGATCTGCTCCTGAAATGGCCGATCCTGCCACCAAGCCGCTCACAATAGCTGCCGAGCTGCTGCCCATGCCGCGTGCAAACGGAATCACATTTTTGCAGTGGTACTGAAGCCCGGGAATTGGTTCGCCAATGTGATTAAAAACCGCATTCACGCCCGTAACGATCAGGTTCCGCGTATCCTGCGGCACCAGATCGGCACCCTCGCCGACGGTCGAAACGCTGAACTCGCCTCGAGTTATCGTCAGCTCGTTCCACATATCGAGAGCCATACCAATGCTGTCGAAACCGGGTCCGAGATTGGCTGTTGTTGCGGGAGCGCGTACTGTTACTGAGTTCAAATTCGTTTTCGTGAGAAGAAGTTAGTTGTTTAGATTTTTCTCGAATTCGCCGTACAAGCCGAACACAAGAAATTAGAAAGATCGAAAATCGAGTTGCAATTCGATCCAACCTTGTAAGTATAATCTGCCGTCGTACATACGTCCCTATTTTTTATTGGTTCGTTTTAGCCCTATTAGTTACGCCATTTATTCACATTGGCCTCCACAGCCAAAAGCAAAGCAGTTCAAACAATGTCGAACATCGTAGTAATCCTCGGTCCGAACAACGAAGGCTCCAAAACCCGAATGAAAGAAGTTTCGGAAGCAGCCGAGAAAGTTGGCGGTATCGATCTTCGATTCGTCGACAGCGAACAGTCGTTCGACGATATCGCTGAACAGTGCGCAGGCGCAGTCGTAATTCTTCCAGCAGGACACAACAAAGAATTGGTCCCTCTGGCAGAGAAAATCGGTACTTTGAAGCTGGTACAGACCTTCAGCGCAGGTACCGACTACCTCGATAAGTCTGCACTTGCCGAACTCGGTGTTGATGTTGCGAACAACGGTGGAGCAAACGCTGTTGCGGTTGCCGAGCACGCTATCGGGCTCATGTTTTCGACCAACCGCAAGCTAGATGTTCAAATCCAGAGCGTAAAAGATGGCACGTGGATGGCCGGCGTCGAAGGCGACCGAGCAGAGTTCCACACTCTCGTTGGAAAGAAAATCGGAATCGTTGGGCTGGGTCGAATCGGTTCACGAGTTGCTAAGCGACTTGCCGGCTGGGAGTGCGAACTCGTATTCCACGACGTTGTAGAGCATGACGATGACTACATCGCTGCTACAGGCGCAAAGAAGGTCAGCTTCGACGAGTTGGTTTCAACTTGCGACATCATCACTCTGCACGTTCCGCACGACCGAGTTACCGAGCACATGATGTCGACTCGTGAGTTCGAAATGATGAAGTCAACCGCAATTCTCATCAACACATGCCGCGGTCCGGTTGTCGACGAAACTGCTCTTATTCGAGCATTGGAAGGCAAGGAAATCTTCGCTGCTGGTCTCGACGTAACTGAGATCGAACCAATCGAAGCCGACAACCCACTGCCGACTATGACTAACGTTGTTGTCACCCCTCACCTCGCAACTCGAGCCATCGAATCCGAGTGGAACGCAGCGCAGTTCACAATGGAAAACGCCGGCCGAGTAGTAAGAGGCGAAGGCGCCGACTGGATCGTAAAACCGGTTTAACAAGTTACGTTTTCTTGAGGACCAGCTACTTACAACCGTCATCCTGAACTCGATTCAGGATATCGAAGCAGTACGAAGTATCTGCGCTCCTTGAGACACGCAACCCTCACTCAACCCCCTCTTGCCGCTCGCTATAATCACAAAAGCTCGATAAGTCGGGGTGTGGCGCAGCTCGGTAGCGCGCTTCGTTCGGGACGAAGAGGTCCTCGGTTCAAATCCGAGCACCCCGACCACATATCCGAAAACAAAATGCCCCAGCCAGAAAATTTTCTAGCTGGGGCGTTTTTTCGTCACAGAGCCATCCAACCCCACGTGACGATCAGCCAGTTATCATTCCCATAATTTCTCGAACGACTCACCCGAAAGCTAAAACTCGTTGAAATCTGCTCGATTACTACTCCCTATTTTCGCCCTCCTCGCATTCGCCCTAACCGCTTGCGGATCGAGTGGCTCCGATTCTGCGGCCGACGCGTTCGCACAAATCACGCCGTCAGAAAAAATATTCACGATCGATGATTTCAAACCTGCTAATTTCAAAATCTCGCATGAGTACGACGTCGAAGGTCTCGTTGGGGCTATCAGCGCATCCAACGGCTTCTGGAAGCCCAGCGGAGATGTTGCCAAAGAATATGAAATGCGCTTTTACGCTTCGCATGCCGACGCCATCGAGCTAGGCACAGCGATGGCAATCGAGGCTTCTGGCGAAACCGCTCTACTCGACGAAGAAGACGCCACATGGGACGAAGGACTCAGAGATCGGCGAGCGTATTTCGCGGCTCCATCGTCTCACGGTAGTGGCAGCATTCAGGCTATGTACGGCGGCTACGCAATCTACGGCAATATGGTCTTGCTGTGCGAAGGAGCCAATCAGGAACACGCGCTCGGGCACTGCGCTGCACTCATGGCAATAGTCGACCCACCAGTTATCGAGCAATAATCGAATGACCAATTTACAAATGCCGCCCGCAGCCGAAAAATATCTCGACGAACGCGCCAACATGGTTCTAGCGACGATTCGTAAAGACGGTCGACCGCAACTCTCACCTGTCTGGTTCGTCTGGCAAAACGGCGAGTTTCTTATCTCCACCACGCCATCGACTGCCAAATGGAAAAATCTTCTGAGGGACCAACGCTGCACCGGTGTTGTCGATGCTCCAAACGGACGATACATCTCTGTTAGCGGCGTGGTTGAAATGTGGACTGAAACCGCCCCACATGAAGTCTCAACCGAAATCGTTCGCAAGTACAAGCTGGGAGACGAGTTCGAGCCGTACATGGAAACTCTCAGGAGTGACCGTCCCGTGCGAGGAATCATTCGCCTCAAGCCCGAAAGCATCGCCCACAGCGGATTCGATTGGTAGCCGAACTGAAGCCCGACAAGGCGAAGCCACGCCTACCGAATGAATCGGTTGAACACCCACAGTACGACCAGCATTCCAGCGGCTCCCACTACCAGTGAAACGCTAACCGCTTCTAGCCCAACGGCAGCAGCCAGAATCCCGACTCCTGCCGGAAGTAATCCGCCGCCAATCGCCGAAGCACCCATCTGAATTCCCATCGAATTCTGTGTGTGTCGCCTGCCGACGTATCTAGGCGTCGCCGAAACCAACGTCGGGAATATTGGGCCTAATCCAAATCCCAGCAGAACCAACCCAACAAAGCTCAGTTCGACCACAGTGAACTGCCAGAACAACAACGTTCCTAGCAGCGAAAGCACACCCGCAAGTCGAAACAACGTACTCAGCGATAGCCTGTCGGCGAACGTCCCAAGCGCTACTCGACCCGCGACTAGTCCACCAAAATACGCCGTAACCCAAATTCCCGCCGAGCCGACTGATAAGCCTCGTGCTTCGGTGAGCAGCGTGAACGACCACACCCCGGCAGCCACTTCTAGCGCAGTGTGTAATACGAAAGCTGCAATCCCCATCCAAACACCCGGAACTCGAAGTGTTTCAAGCGTTCCTGCAGCGGTCCCTTCGTCCGAATCTTCAAAATCACCGCTATGCCAGCGAGACCGTGTTGCCACAAACCCGAACACCAACAATATGAACGGCGCAGCAACGATGCCGTAGCCCCACTCCCAACCAAGACCGACAAGCAAAATCCCGGTCATCATGCTCGACCCACCGAGCGATCCAAGCCCGAAGAACGCATGAATCCAGTTCGTAGCCCGCGCACTGAGCTGCGTGGCGGCGTAAAGATTCACCCCGGTATCGAGATATCCATGCCCTGCACCGGCCGCTGCCGTTACTACCAGCAGCCACCACCAGCCGGGCACAAAGGCGAACGCCAGGTATCCCAATCCCGATAGCGCGGCGCTAAAAGTCAGGAACAATCCGAGACTGCTGACACGAAGAATCCAGCCGCTCGAAAAACTAGAGATCGTGTATCCAACGGTGTACGCAGCAACCACAGTTCCGAGCGAAGTCACCGCCACGCCGAACGTGTCGCTCATCGACGGCCAAGCGACCGATAGCACGCCCGTGGGCAAGCCGAATCCGATCATTGCCAATGCGGCAAGGGCGATCAAAATGCTCAATGGGTTATTCGTTCCATAAGTAGATAAAAGGCAGCGATGAACTTGTTGCAGGCTCGATCTTGTCACTATCGAACCGCGCACGACCACTGTTCAAGCGTCACTTGCCGACCGGTTCACCCAGCAAACTCACTCACAAAATTACCGCTCACGCCATGAATAACAGGTATACACTCCCGCCAAACTGCAATCGATCACAGGGATGCATCGATTAATCGAGCAGTAGAAAAAATTCGAGGGTAACGAGTTGAAAGTCACTGGCGTCAAAACAACAGTCGTTGAGAACGAAGCTCCATACATCGGCGGAAAATACTTCCTCTTTTTGGAAGTTGAAACCGATGAGGGCATCACAGGTCTCGGCGAGAAGGTAACCGGAAGTTCGTTCAACAACAGCGGTTGGAAAGAATTCACTTCGCAGATTCAGCTCATCCACGAAACCTGCGAGGCGTTCCTAATCGGACAAGACCCCTTCAATATCGAGAAGATATGGTCTGACGCCTACGGTAGTCGACACGACTATCGCCACCCAAGCCTGCACTACACATCTGTTCTAGCTGCCATCGATATGGCGTGCTGGGACATCATGGGCAAGGCAACGAACCAGCCTGCTTACAATCTTCTCGGTGGAAAATTCCACGAAAAGCTTCGTGCCTATGCCTACATGCCTTCCGGCTGGCAAGACAGTCCGGAAAAAGCAGCCGATATCGCCCGACAATTACTCGAAGAAGGCAACTCGGCCTGCAAGCTCGACCCGTTCACACCGCTGCACCCCGGCCCTCGTGATATTTCGCTCTCTGAAATCCGGAAAGCAGCCAACATTTTCGAAGCTATTCGAAAAGAAGTTGGCGACGAGCTTGAAGTCGGAATCGGCACACACGGTCAGCTAACGACGTACTCTGCGATTCGAGTCGCAAACATTCTCGAACAGTACAACCCGTTCTGGTTTGAAGAGCCAGTGCCGCCTGAGAACTATGATGAAATGGCCCGAGTTGCCTCCCACACCAGCATCCCAATTGCTAGCGGAGAACGACTCGCCACCAAGTACGAATTCGCCCAGTTAATCGAAAAGGGTGCCGCATCGATCATTCAGATCGACGTTGGACAAGCCGGCGGAATTTTGGAAGCGAAGAAAGTGGCTGCAATCGCCGAAGCGCACTACGCGATGATCGCCCCGCACATGTACTGCGGGCCTATCGCCGCTGCTGCCGCCATTCAGGTCGATACTTGCTCGCCTAACTTCGTTATTCAGGAAGCCAACCAAGGCCCACTGCACAAGACGATATTCAAAGAGCCGCTCGCATTCGAAAACGGCTTCATCACTCCACCAACAGGACCCGGTCTCGGCGTAGAGCTAGACATGGACGTAATGAAAAGCCGAATCGTAAGTTAGGTTTTCGGCATAGGTCATTCACTAAAAAATTTACAGCGTACTGCGCTAAATAATTAACTTCGGGGGCAACATGACAGATTCGAGAATGCGTGAGATTCGGGACGGCGAGGAAACGGCCTTAGCTAGTTCCATTAGCAGGGCGTTTTTCGACGACCCCATGATGCAATTCATAATGCCCGACGTTAGCAAGCGCATAAAACGCAGCGAGTGGATGTTCGGCAGATTGCTCGCCTACGTTCGCAGATCTGGCCACGTCTACACAGACGAAAACCAAACAGCTGGATCAATTTGGCTACCACCAGGCAACACCACAATGACCACGACCGGAATGCTGCGGGCTGGACTGTGGCAGATGCCATTTAGAGTCGGCCTGAGTGGTTTTCTTCGGTTCGGACGCCTCGATGGAATAGCTTCGAAAGCACACAAGAAAGCCGTACAGGGCGACCACTGGTATCTTCTCGGACTCGGAGTTGACCCAGACGCACAAAAATCAGGGCTCGGAAGTGAAGCAATCGAAATCGGAGCAGCACAGGCCCAAGCTGCCGGGCTTCCCGTCTACCTCGAAACCATGACTCAATCCAACGTCGACTACTACACCAAACGAGGATTCGAAGTCGCCGAAGAAGTAGCAGTTAATGATCTCCGAATCTGGGCGATGGTCAAACAACCGAACTAGCCAGCGCCCTCCCTCCGCCAATCACCACGCTATTCTCACGCCACCCGGCGTGACCTCACGAATCACTCCCGTACAACCTGCCACAGTGTGCAAATGCCGATGAAGGCAGTTTGGCGAAATCTGTGGGCTGGCCCGTAACGCTGTGCCGCTCGCAAACGAGCCAACATTTTGAATGCTGGGAGGTTTGCGACCTTGGACAAACGACTACCGATTGAAGTCAGATGGCACGGTCGCGGCGGCCAGGGAGTCGTCACTGCAAGTCGAATTCTTGCCTCAGCCGCCCTAAAAGGCGGCTACTACCTGCAATCACTACCCGACTTCGGAGCCGAACGTTCAGGCGCACCTATTGCCGCCTACACCCGCATAAGCGAAACACCTGTGATCGACCGTGGCCCCGTCTACGAACCCGATGCCGTTATCGTGCTCGATGCTTCTCTCATTGGCCAAGTCGACGTCGAAACCGGACTCGTTGCTAATGGCACGATCATCGTCAATACCGCCAATCCCGATTCGCCAGCGCTCAAGCGCCTACAGCTAAAACCCGGCCAGCAGCTCTGGACTGTCGACGCTTCACAAATTGCGATCGAGCTAATCAGGCGAAACGTTCCCAACACTCCAATTCTCGGCGTCTTCGCTCGCTGCTTCTCAGTTCTCGATATCGACACCATGTCGCACGCAATCGACGAACTAATGTCAGAGACATTCCCGCCCAACATCGTCGAAGCAAACCTCAAAGCCTTACGGCTAGGCCACGATCAAGCTAAAAAAATAGAAGTTGAGGTGGGAGCAAATGCCTGAACAACAATCGTCTGAACGACCACTGTGGCAACAGATTCAACCCGGCGGAATCGGTGTGAACCCCGGCAGTACCGAGCGAGTTCAAACCGGTGATTGGCGAACCGAAGTTCCCGTAATAGATTTCGAACGCTGTACCCACTGCATGATCTGCTGGGTCGACTGCCCCGATGCCAGCTTCGAAGTAGCCAACGCTAAATTAATTGCCGTGGATTTAAAGCACTGCAAGGGATGTGGAATCTGCGCACAGGTATGCCCTGTGAAGTGCATAGAGATGGTTCCAGATTCAGCCGAAAACCGAGAAACAACCGACGTGAATAGTGGCAACGGAGCCAGTTCGGAATCAGCCAGATGACTACAACTCAAAAGCAAGGTCAAAAGCCAAGCTCTGGAATAACTCTTCCTCCGGCACAGGCAATCAACGGTGGTGAAGCGGTCGCTTACGCAATGCGACAAATCGATCCGGAAGTCGTTGCCGCCTACCCCATAACGCCACAAACGTTCATCATCGAAAAATTCTCTGAATATGTGGCCGACGGACTCGTAAATACCGAATACATCAACGTCGAAAGCGAACACGCAGCCATGAGCGCTTGTGTGGGGGCAACGGCGGCTGGTGGTCGTGCACAAACCGCTACTTCAGGCCCCGGATTGGCGTTAATGTACGAGATGCTCTGGGTGGCATCTGGAATGCGATTGCCAATCGTGATGCACCTTTGCAGTCGATCATTTTCGGCTCCTTTGAACATCCTTTGCGATCACTCCGATGTGATGGGAATGCGCGAATCATCTTGGCCAATGCTTATCGGATCAAGCCCACAAGAGGCATACGATCAAGCTGTGGCAATGCCGACTATCGCCGAGAACAAATCGGTGCTGCTTCCAGTAGCAAATGTTCTCGACGGATTTACTGTCACCCACTCGGTCGAACGAGTCGAGGTGCTACCAGATGAAGTCGTAAAAGAATTTGCCGGTGAATACGAACCCGACATCTGGGCGCTCCAACCCGGCAGCACTGCGACGTTCGGAACTCTCGACGCCAACGACTTCTACTTCGAGCACAAACGACAGCAAGTCGAGGCGATGAAAAACTCGCTCGAAGTAGTTCGCACGCAACTAAATGCTGTTGGCGAAATTACTGGTCGACCAATGAATTTGGTCGAGGAATACCTAATGGACGATGCTGAAATTGCCTTGGTGGTTCTCGGATCGTCCGAAGGAATGGTACGAGCTGCTATCGATCAGGCACGGGCAGACGGAATCAAAGTTGGAATGGTACGAATCAGGCTGTTCCGACCGTTCCCAGTAGCCGACGTAAGAAAAGCACTCGAAGGCATTGGCGCAGTTGGTGTTCTCGATCGAGCAATTGCTTTCGGCACTCCTGGAAACGGACTGCTGCAGGATCTAGCAACTTCCACGAGAACCATGCCAGACCGACCACTCCTGATGGACTTCGTTTACGGCTTAGGCGGACGTGCGACCCCGAAGCAACTGTTCCGACAGGCAGTAGATGAAGTACTCAATATGAATGAAACCCGAGTCGAGCCCGATGAGCCGGCATATTTAGGTCTCAAGTAGCCCCAAGCGAAATCACGCCAAATAAGGAACCAAACTATGACGCTAAAGCTACGAGATCTAAGCCTCAAACCTGATCTGTTCGGAACCGGGCACGGACTCTGTGCCGGTTGTGCAGAATCGGTATCAGTACGCCAAATTCTCTCGGCACTCGAAAATCCGCCGGTAGTCGCTCTCGCCACTGGGTGTCTTGAAGTTTCGACAACACGATTCCCTGACACCACATGGAAAGTGCCCCTGATTCACAGTGCATTCGAAAACTCCGCCACAACCATCGGCGGAGTCGACGCTGCATACAAGGCATTGGTACGAAAAGGCCGAATGGAAGATCGACCGCTAACGTTCGTAGTATTCGCCGGTGACGGTGCAACCTACGACATTGGTTTCCAATGGCTGAGTGGCGCTCTCGAACGCGGCCACAAGTTTGTGTACATCTGCCTCAACAACGAGGGTTATATGAACACGGGAATACAGCGTAGTAGCGCAACGCTACTCGGTGCATGGACCACAACCACGCCTTCAGGCGATGCCCGACCCGGCAAGCCTGAATGGCACAAAGATATGACCAAGATCATCGCTGCCCACAATATTCCATACGTTGCGCAAGCAGCCGCTCACAACTGGAAAGACCTGATGACCAAGGTTCGTAAGGCTGAACAGGCCGATGGCCCTGCGTTCATCAATGTGCTTACGCCATGTGATCGTGGCTGGCGATTCGAGCCTGAAAAGACGATGGAAGTTAGCCAACTCATGGTCGAAGCGGGTCTGTGGCCGCTCTACGAAGTAGTAGATGGCAAATACAAGATGACTGGCGCACGCCAGAAGAAGCGCCCCGTAATGGACGCTCTACTTTCGCAAAAGCGTTTCAGTCACATAACGAAAAATGCTGATGACGCGACGATCGCCGCAATACAGGCCAAGGTCGATGAAGAGTGGGATGCCCTGCAGGCACTATGCGAAATGTCGGCCGCTGAGTAATTCGGATCACGAACGAAAACACAGTACGTATACGGGAATCAAATCGCTATCTACAGGCAGGTCGCTATCACGACCTACCGCGTTATTCGCTAATTAATTATGGCGAGAATCGTCTCGGTCGCCGTATCGCCCTGATCGGTAGTGGCCTTGAACGTAATAGTGAATACACCGGTGGCTGAGTAGGTGTGAACAGCGGTGATTTCACCAGTGGTCTGATTCACTGTCACATCGAAAAAGTAATCACCGTCTCCCCACTTAACCTGAACAGATAATTCGCCAACGTCGACATCAAATCGCACTCTCGCCGTAGTCACATATAGCGGCGAAAACTTGGTGCCAAACGGCGTGTTACCCGGAGAAATCGAGATACGAGGTATTGGCGTGGCAGTCGGCGGAGCTGGCGTCGGAGTAACCGTAGGTGTTGGTGTCACAGTTGGCGTGGCAGTTGGCTCGGGAGTCGCAGTGGCTGTCGCAGTCGGAACCGGGGTTGCGGTAGGAGCTGGAGTAGCGGTTGGAACCGGAGTCGGCAAAGCAGTCGGCTCTGGAATCGGGGTCGGAACCGGCACAGGAGTAGGTATTGGTAGTGGTGTGGCGGTAGGAATTGGAATTTGTGTTGGCGTCGGCGTAGCCGTAGGCGGCACAGGTGTAAGCGTTGGGGCCTCAGCGGTGAGAGCAATCACGACTACCGCGGTTGCTGTCGAATCGGCAGCTGCCTGAAGCTCAGGAGTTAGCGTCGCAGTTGGAATCGGGGTTGCAGTTGCTAGCCCCTCCCACAAACATCCTTTTGCCCTGTTCCTCGCATTCGCTTCTAGCGCGATCAACTCATCTTGATACTGCCCCTTGAGTTGATCTGCACCTCGTTCATTTGCAACCGCATATCCTTCCGATATCAGCTGATAATCAACGCTGTTACCTGCAAAGTCGAATACATATGCTTGAATCGTGTCGAACTCATCGTGCAGCGGTGGTCCATATTTCAGCCGTACCTGACTCGTGACAATCGATTTACTTAGCTCAGTCGCTTCAGATGAGCATGATTCGCCTTCGTCGGGCAAACTTGCGCCAAACAAACGAATTCTCCCTGCGCTCGTATCGAGAGTCTCGCCATCGATGATCCTTTCCACATCGACCAACAAGCAACCCGGACAAGATATTCCCGTATGAACCGCATCTGATTCCGGGGCAGAATTATCGAATTCCGCCGACTGAGCGATCACAGTGTTTGCAATAGACGTCTCTTCAGCAGGGTTAAACGGCGATTCTTCTGTCGCTGAACAAGCAGACAGAAGAATCAGAAATCCGAATATCAGCACACGTACTACGGGGCGCATTGTTCACTCAAGGATGATTGCAAGATAAAAATCCTACCAAGTCTCCGAATTCGAACACGAGTGATATATGAACAGAGTTTCACACTGTTGGCTAACGCATCGCACATTTATCGCATGTCCCGAGGGGTAAAATATGCGAGTTATTCAATACAAATCTACTCATGGAGATGTCAGTGCCAATCGCAGCAGTCAACGGAATCGAAATCGCTTACGAAACGTTTGGTAACGGCTCAAGAACTGTGATCCTGCTCCCAGGTGCCGGGTGCCAGATGCTCGAATGGCTCGACCCGTTTTGCGAGATGATCGCCGAACAAGACTGCACGGTTCATCGAGTCGATACACGCGACGTTGGCCTTTCAACTCACTTCGACGATATATGCCCAAATCCCGGCGAAGAAATTCAAAAGCTCCACAACGGCGAGAAAATAACCCCGCCCTACACATACTCCGACATGGTCGACGATGTAGTTGCTCTAATCGCCGAGATTGCTGACGGCCCAGTTCACGTTGTTGGTAGGTCGATGGGCGGAATGATCGGACAGCGAGTAGCTACTCTTCATCCCGATATCATCGCCTCGCTAAGTTCAGTCGCATCTACTTCAGGTAATCCAGAATTGGAAGTCGGTGACAGCAAAGAAGTTCAAGAGTTCTTCACTTTGCCGGCCCCTGTTGGACGTGAAGAACAAATCAAACGCGCAGTCGACGGCGATCGATTATTCAGCGGTACTCATTTCGAATTCGATGAAGCAGCCGATCTCAAAAAACGCACCGATATGCGCGATCGTTCCGATGATTCAAACGGTGGGATGCGCCACTCACTGATGTTCATGACCACCGATCAAGTCGGTGAATACGCTATTCACAGCGCCAACCTACGCAAGCTCAATCTTCCGGTGGCGGTCATTCACGGCAGCAATGACAACCTCCTCAACCCAGCTGGCGCAGTTGATGTTGCCGAACTGATTCCGAACGCAAAGCTAACCATAGTCGAAGGCATGAGTCACGAACTTCCTTCAGGGGCATGGCCACAGATCGTCCCGGCTATTCTTGAAGTTGTCGATCAAGCCCAACCACGAAAATAGCTACGAAGTAGCCTCGTGATCACGCCCCAACATCAAAACCTGAACCCAACTGGGTAAAACCCACAGGTACCTACCCCGATGTGCCAACACAGGGGTGCCGCAATACTTGTTACTGCAAGCGCCACTACTCCGAACAGTTCGGGGTAATCGACTATTGGTCGTTAAGCGCTTTTCAGGTGCATCATTTATGGCAAAAATTCTCGTGGCAGACGACTCTTCATTCGTAAGAGTCAAACTCGTATCCATCCTTCAAACGGCAGGACACGAAGTGATCGAAACTGTGGACGGTACGACCGTTCTCAAGTGGGCGATCGCTGAACAGCCCGATGTAATCATGCTCGACCTAATGATGCCTGGTGCCGATGGGTGGACCACCCTCGGCGATCTAAAAATCCACGAGGAGACGCTGGACATTCCAGTGATTATTTCATCCTCGCTCAGCAGCGACGAAGATCTGATAAAAGCCCACAAAATGGGTGCGTTCGACTTCCTGCCTAAGCCATGGACCAGCGACGATCTCGTAAAGCGAATCCGCTGGGCTAGCTTGGCCCGCGCCGCCAACGCTGCGTAACGCATAGCCAAAACTGCTTCGACCAGTACGTCTCAGTTCGCGTCTACCTCCGCAACAAAATCACGCCTGCGTTCATTAGAATCAGTCGCTGCTGTTGATCGTCCGCTAAAACTGCCGGACGACTAGCGCTATTCAATCGGATGTCAGGCGGAAACGATTTGGAACACCACAGTGTGATTATTGCCGGGGGCGGACCTGGCGGACTTGGTGTGGCAGCGACTCTTGAAGGATGGCATCCACGCTTCGAAGGCGATTACGAATTTCCATCTGATGATGTTCAGGCTTTCGCAAAAGCAAACGAACAGAACCCGCTAGCATTCGACCCGCACGAACTGCTCGAACGTGGGCATCGCCCCATCGAGTTCTATCGCATGCGTCATCACCCTATTCAAGATGCGCAACCTCTCGATGAATGGTCATTAAAATTCACGAAACAGAAGCGTGCCGATTGGTTGATGCTCACCACCGATGGGCCCGGCGGGCTATGGAACAACGTACCAAGCGAACAGATGACGCTCGGTCCAGCTCACTGGATGGAACTAGCCCACTACCCAATCGGCAAATTCTACGAACAGACGGGTCGAGAGCGTGATCTCAACGCGCTAGTTCATCGAGACGATCTCGTTCCTTACTATCAGGCATATGCCGAAGAACTCGGGTTAAACGATCACATTCGAACGGGCGTAAAAGTAACCAACATCGCCCCTGCCACCGACGATTTAGACGCTCGGTTCATTGTCGAATCGGTTGATCAGTCGTCCGGCAAGACAACCACTTACTCATGCGACTACGTCGTATTCGGTGTTGGGCCACGTTCTTCCCTTAGGAAGCTCGAAGCCAACGGAATCGACAACAATTACGTATCACTCGCCTACACCCACCCCGATGACTACTCCGGTGATCGCGTGTTGGTAATCGGCGGTGGAAGATCGGCCGATTGGGCGGCTCAAGAACTGCACGACGCCGGCAAAATGGTCGTCTACGCAATGCGACAGCAGCCCGACACTCATTTGAAACTCATCAACGATTCACAGTACTTGCCTTACTACCAACGCTGGGGCGAAATTCTCTCGGGCGAGCAGGAACGCATGGGCCTGTTGTACGGATCAACAGTCACCGCTTTCGAGCCAGAAGGACTGGTCACAATTTCGACGCCTGAGGGCTTGGTTCAAGTTCAAATCGACCACGCTATAGTCGAAATTGGCGGTGATCCTGATTACAACATTCTGAACTCATTTGGCGATCTAACGTTCCACGCTAAACGCGATAATTTCCGATTCCAGTTGAATCAGATGGTTGTCGATCAAGCAACGTTCGAATCAGTCGATATTACGGGCCTATACCCGGCCGGATATTCAGCACAAGGCACCGGACTCAGCGTGATCGGATTCCACGCCGGTTGCTTCCTCATCGCCGGAGACATTCTCAGGAAATCCGGCCTCGTCTAGAGATCACTCCCTAGCCAACAACCAGCAGCGTCCTCCCCTAAAAATCCTCACGTGCTCCCGCCGGGATGCAATCCTTTCGCACTCCATGACAGTCATCGCTTCATGCAGTGTTGAATGACAGGTTGCACAAAACACACGGGAGACAAGCGATGCAAAATCTGGCGACGAACGGAAACCAAAGGCTCAAATCATCGCTTCATCCGAGCGCTGCCAAACTAACGACTATCGTATTGCTGGTAGTCGCCTGCACTGCTCCCATTGCAATTCAGCAGTACCTGTCGATTAGTCCTGAACTAATCGGTGCAATCGGAATCCCGGCAATCATTCTGTTTGGATTCTTGGGCAGCGTCACCGTTGTGCTTCCCGTGCCCGTTCTTTCGCTGGTTTTCGCCGGTGCAACGATTTTGAATCCGATCACACTGGTGATCGCCGCTGCCGCCAGCATTACGGCCGGAATGGCAGTTTGCTACTTCATGGGCAAACGTGGTCACTCTCGAGCAGTTCGAGCTGCCGAAACTGGCCAGCAAAACTTCCCGAAGCCGATAACAAATCTCTACTCGTGGTCGACCGAAAACGTGGGCACAGCGTCATTCCTCCTCGCTGCAACACCAAACCCGGTATTCGACTACGCAGGTTTCATTGCCGGAGCAGGCCGAATGAACGCCCAACGATTCCTCGCAGGAACTTTTGCAGGAAAAGTGACTCAGGCATCAGTAATTGCGTTCTTGGGTCACACCGTTGGCGAGCGAATTAATTCGATTCTCTAATCGAATAACCACACGCTCCAAAGAAGCGGCCAAACGCGAAAACGCCCCGACAATGTTTGTCGGGGCGTTTTCATTTTTCTATCTATCGACGAAATCGACTAAGCGACTTTCGCCTTCGAGTGCAACAACGGCTGGCGTTCTTTAATTCGCTTGGCAGCTGTCGTGATGTTAATTCGTGGGTGGAACTGCACTAGGTAGTCAGCATGCATCTCATCAGCAAGCGATGAGTTGAATCCACATTTTTCACACCACAGACCCAGACGGTCAGATCCGTCGCGAGACGGCTGAGGCTTATCACCACAACCAGGGCACTTTGTAAATTTCGGCGCTTTCATCAGTTCCATCACCTTGCTAACGTGCGTTTGAATAACATGCACTTTGTTCTATTAACCACACTACGCCGTGAAGAACTACCGTTCCCGTGTAGAGGTTGCGAACTGGTGTGAGAGGGCACGAGTCTTTGTGAGTACGTATACGTAGCAGAATTCTGCTAATGACCTAAATCACTACTGGCAAGACACCGTACAACCTTCCAGTGGGAGAAGATTAGATCGTTCAGAACTAGGCACCAGAAACGACGAATTTCGTCGTGTGAACGGAAGCGCTAGTCGCCAGAAGCAGCCGCAGTTGCCTGAGGTGACCCAGCTTCCGCATCCTGCCAACCAGCTTTTACTTCCATCACGTGCTGGTAAGCAGAAAGTGCAGCAATTGCACCCTGAGCCGCCGCAGTGATGGTTTGCTTCAATTCGGTGCCATCTGTCAGATCGCCCGCTGCGTAAATGCCTTCAACCGACGTATTCAGGGCCTTGTCGACATGAACTTCACCAGTATCAGGGTTGATCTCAAGACCAAGCTGATTCGGAATCTCTAGACGTGGATCTGCACCGGCTTCTACGAACAAGCCATCGATAGTCAGTTCATCCTGACCTTCCCACGGCTTGTTGACGCGAATTCCAGTTAGGCCAGCTTCATCTGAACCAAGCAGTTCTGAAACTTCGGTGTTGTAAAGCACCTTCACATTGTCGGTTTGATCAAGCACCTTGAGAAGAATCGGTTCTGGGCGTGTGAGCTCACCCTTTCGGTAGATCAGGTAAACAGTCTCAGCGTACTTCGCCAGAAGCACAGCACCTTCAACTGCGGCGTTACCACCACCAACAACGGCTGCTGCCTTCTTGTTGCGGTAAAGAGGAGCATCGCAGGTTGAGCAGTACGAAACGCCGTTACCCGTCCACTCTTCTTCTTTCGGTAAGTAGAGCTTCCTGCGCTCACGACCTACTGCCAGAATTATTGAAATAGCATCGATCTCAGTGCCATCTTCGAGCACAGCTCGGTAGACATCACCGTTTTTGGTAACGGTCTTGAGATTCGAGTAAGCGGTAGGAGTTTCGAGCTTATCTACCTGCTCCTTGAACTTCATCATCAGATCAAAGCCGTCGATGTCAGGTTGGCCAGGATAGTTTTCTATCGTCCCGCCAATAGCCGTCTCGCCACCAAACTGCTCTCCAGCTATAAGTGTTTCTACTTGATAGCGCGATGAATACAGCCCAGCAGCAAATGCTGCGGCGCCTTGCCCAACGATCAATACGTCAACTTGTTTGATGTCGCTCATGTTTCCTCACACCGCTAGTACGGATTTCGTTCCGACGCGGATTGCTACTCGCAAGCTTAGAAGCACCCGGCTTTTGTGTCGATAGGTGCGACGCCCATTAAGCCTCAGCAATCATGCAATCGCAAAAGAAAGCGTCCAGATTAATAGTGGTTATATTCTTAGATGCACGTGAGATGCAAAAAGTTCAATCTGTCGCCCGACTTGATCGCCTCTATAGAGACGGATCGACATCTTTTCCTTCGAGAATCGCAGCGATCAAACTCGAATCAATATCGTCGGCATCATCTGGAAGTTCACCTTCGTCGATTTCGGTTTCGTCAGCACTTTCTGAACTGAACTGAACCATGTTGACCTCGGGCATGTCCGTATCTTCTTCGAGATCTTCGGCGGTGATGATTCCGGAATCATCGGCTTTCGATTTAGCTTCGATAATTGCCGAAACGAAATCTTCGTCTTGTTCGGGCTCTGGTACCGCTGGCGATTCCGCAGTAGCCGGTTCTGGCTCATTAGCCGCGAACATAGCTGATATTGCGTCTTGATCCATTTCGCCAGATGCTTCAGCTGCCGGTTCAGCCGCTGGAGCGGGATCGGCGTTAGCTGCGAACATCGCTGAGATTGCATCCTGGTCCATTTCGCCAGATGCTTCAGCTGCAGGTTCTGCCGCTGGTGCAGGATCGTCGTTGGCTGCAAACAACGCAGATATAGCGTCTTGATCAAGATCCCCAGACACTTCAGCGACCGGTTCTGCCGCTGGTGCGGGATCGGCGTTAGCTGCGAACATCGCTGATATAGCGTCCTGATCCATCTCGCCAGATGTTTCAGCTGCAGGTTCTGCTGCTGGAGCAGGATCGGCGTTAGCCGCAAACATCGCTGATATAGCGTCCTGATCCATCTCGCCAGACGCCTCTGCTGCAGGTTCTGCTGCTGGTGCAGGATCGGCGTTAGCTGCGAACATCGCTGAAATAGCGTCCTGATCCATTTCGCCAGATGCTTCAGCTGCAGGTTCTGCCGCTGGTGCAGGGTCGTCGTTGGCCGCGAACAAAGCCGATATAGCGTCCTGATCAAGATCACCGCCATCAAGATCAACAGGCTCCGCAGCTGGAACCTCAGGATCGGCGTCATTGGCTGCGAACAACGCAGAAATAGCGTCCTGCCCCATATCGCCATCTGGCTCTGAAGTCTCGGCAGGAGCGGAAGTCGGAGTAGTTGTGACACCCGATATATCGGCAAGCGCCGCTGCTACCAGATCGAATCCAGCGCCTGAATACATATCTTCATCAGCCGCAGGCTCCTCTTCGGCTGCTGAGGTTTCAGCACCCAAAGTAGGAATTTGTCCGGCTGCTGGCGATACGTACGGCTTCAATTCCCTCAATCGAACCGGAGAATCAGAATCTAGTTCTTCACCACGTGCGATACGAGCGAGTTGTTCACCCTCTTTAAGAGCAACCGTCTTCGTCGAGTAGCGATTTTCGATTAGCTGCTGTCCTGCAGAACCGATTCGTAACGACCACGTGCTCCAGCGCCTAAGCAACTGCAATGCATATGCAACTGCTTCGTGATTGTCGGGCTCGATTCCCATGTAATTGAGGTGATTCTTGAAACCGTGTGATTCTTCCAACTCACCAAGTGAAATAAGAGGAATACCAGCCGAAGCCGCGTACATGGCGAGACCGTGCGGGAATCCACGAGAAGGAGTTGTGACACAAGCCCACGTTCGTTCGATCAAATCCACCAACGGCTCAACCTGATCGATCGCTACAACAGTTACCGGCAGTTCTCGTTCGGCAATATCGGCCCGAAGTTGTACAGATTCACTCTCTGATGCGACAACCACGAACTCAACGTTCTCGATCATGCTCTTGGTCGCCAGAGCCGATTCTTCGATAAGCGATATCGAATCCTCACCTGAAACAGAACCTGCCCAAAGCACAACAGGGTGCCGATTAGGATCGGTAGTTCCTACCGGCGTATAGATGTCGGTAGCAAGACCAGCTTTACCGAGTAGTAAATCGTTCTTGTAGCCAGTATCCGAAAGATACTCAACTTCCCAATCCAAAGTCGCCGAAAGCATGTTCGCTCTCAGTAGTCCTATCTGGTTGACCACCTTGGTTGGTGCCGCTCTCCAGCCAGTTTTGTCTCGCCAGAAATTGCCAACTAAGTCATCAGACGATGACACCTGTAGAGATTTAGACAGTCTTGAGAGCGCTTTACCGACTACGCCCGCTCGTGGACCGAACGTTCTAACCAGTTCAATGCCTTCGAACTCGCGTCGATTCGATAGAACCGACCACCACAGACCGTTTGTGGGCGAAAGCCAGCGGGGACCACTGTGCCAGGAAACTCGATGACCTTTAACGGGCTTAACTACTGATTCACCGCTTGGCGAGAAGACATGAACCTTCTGAAATGACGAAGCGTAGCCATCGATCAAATCTTGGAAAGTCGCGTAATTCCCGCTCTCGGCGATCTCGGAGATCGGCGCGGAAGTTACAACCGCAATGCCTGTCGGCTGCGGTCGGAAGTCTATTTGTAGTGCTTCCTCGGTCATGGAGCATTTGTGTCAACCGAGAAAATGCATTTCATTGCTGAAGAGCATTCCCAGTCAACAGGTCGATTCCCTAGAGAATTTTGGCCATTCCGTAAATTGCGCAATACAGAACGCCCATGCGTTAACGTTGATCTCTAGTTTCCCTCGACATTGACCTATCCGATGTAGTGGCTTCACACACCTCGTCGTGGTTGCATCGCACCAACCTCAATAACGCATGTCTGAAACTCGGAGTGTCAAAAAAACTCACTTCAAGGGCATGAAATATGGGTCAAACTTCCTATAACTCGCATCGAATTCTCTATGCGTCGGTAACACGGAACGGGGTAACGTTTTAGATATGGCAGCAGACATCCTCAGATTTTCTCCTGAGAAGGACCCCAACGTGACCCACAACGGAATGCACATCGCAAGCGAACTACTCGAAGCCCTCGGCGAACTAGCCGTAGCGCAAGAACGAGGCGGTTCTCGCGAGCATTTAGCTACATTGGGTCGCAGTGTTGATGCTGCCGTTCGGCGAATGAACGAATTCTCCGACATCGACTCAGCAGCCTAGTCTCGCTTAGGCGTAACTCCCTCAGGCGTAAAACGCCTTACTTCCTGCTGTATAATCCCAGTTCGATTTGAACTGCCGCACTTTTTCTATTTCCGCGTTTGATCATTTGCCATTGATCACCAATCGGAACATCGAACCTTTGTAGCGTTAACTTCTTGGGACCTCTAATACAACTCTCTTGATCGTTCGTTCTTGAATTCTGGCTTTTCGCCAAATATCCAAGAACAAGCCATTGCCAAATTTGCCATGACACTCCCCATCGCATCAGTGCCCAACGGCACCGTCACCTCAGCCAAAGGCTTCTCAGCCGGAGGCGTTTTCGCTGGAATCAAAACCCCGGGTCCGGGTAAATTAGACCTCGGGATCATTTATTCTGAACAGCCCTGCGCAGTAGCAGGCACGTTCTCGCAAAACACCATCATTTCTTCGACGGTTGTTCTCGATAAAGAACGAGTCGGCACCGACAAGAGCATTCACGCCGTAGTCGTAAATAGCGGCTGTGCGAACACTGCCGTTGGCGATCAGGGAATGACCGACGCCAAAGAGATGACCAAGCTCGCAGCCGAGCATCTTGGCGTTTCGGAAGAGCAGACTCTCGTTAGTTCAACCGGAGTTATCGGCGTTGAAATTCCGATGGCCCTCATGCGTGAGTTCATCCCGCAGATCAAACTTACCGCCGACGGCGGCGGAGATTTCGCCAACGCCATTCTCACCACCGACAAGCGCACCAAAGAAATCGCAGTTTCGTTCGATGTCGATGGCGTGACGCACACCGTCGGTGGCGTATCGAAGGGTTCGGGAATGATTCACCCAAACATGGCGACCATGCTTGCCTATGTAACTACCGATGCAAAGGTTGATTCAGCGTTCCTGCAATCAACTCTCTCGGCAGCAGTAAAAATTTCATTCAACCAGATCGACGTTGATGGCGACCAAAGCACGAACGACACCGTGCTGCTCATGGCAAATGGCGAAGCCGGTGGCAGCGAAATCTCAGGTGGAGACGACGCTTCCACAGCGTTCGCCGAGGCAGTTCGCCAAGTTTGTGAATATCTCGCAATCGAAATCGCTCGTGACGGAGAAGGCGCAACCAAGCTCATCGAAGTAACTGTCGATGGAGCAGCATCTGACGATGACGCACTTCTCGCTTCACGCTCGTGCGCAGCTTCCATGCTCGTGAAGACAGCCGTTTACGGTCGTGATCCCAACTGGGGTCGCATCTTCATGGCAGTCGGTAAAGCTGAAATCACTCTCGATGAATCGAAGATCGACTGCTACGTAAACGATATTCAGATCGTTGCCGATGGCAAAGGCATCTCCTACAACATCCAGAGCGTCGTAAGTGCGCTTGGCGGTGATGAGGTGCGACTTCGGGTGGCTCTCAATATTGGCGATGGCTACGGCCGGGCGTGGGGTTGCGATCTCACCGAAGAGTACGTGGTATTCAACTCGGCCTACACGACGTAGTCGGCTTCAGAGGAACATCGCTGTGAGAGGCTTACGCCAACTCAGCGGAGTAGAGCTTCAGCTCATAAGCTCCGATAATTCGCATTTTTCAGACCAAGAAGTGGTAGCAGCATGACCACTTCAGATAAACGCGATCTAAACGGCAAGACAATCGTCATCAAGATCGGTGGCAGCACTCTTGGCGAAGGCGATAGCACCGTTCCCGATATCGTCGATCTGTGGAAGCAGGGCGCTCGCCCCGTGGTCGTTCACGGTGGCGGTAAAGTCATCAGCGATTGGGTTGGTAAGCAGGGAATTCACCCCGAGTTCATTCGTGGACTCAGACGCACCGATTCAGCGACTCTCGAAGTAGCAGTGGCAGTGCTCGCAGGTCTTGTTAACTCACAACTCGTAGCCGAATTTCAGGCAAACGGTGCAAACGCGGTTGGAATTTCAGGAGTTTCTGGCGGATTACTTCAAGCTGAAGTGCTCGATCCCGATCTCGGCTACGTCGGCAAAATCGTCAAAGCCAATGCTGAACCCGTGAACACAGTCCTCAATTCAGGCGCAATTCCCGTAATCGCTCCAACCGCCCTTCACCTGTACCCATCGGAAACCGGTGAAGACCGTATATTGAACGTGAATGCCGATACTTCAGCCGGCCACATTGCAAAAGCAGTTCGTGCCGACCAGCTGGTGTTCCAAACCGACGTCGAAGGCGTTCTCGACGCCCGTCGCAGGCTTATTCCCAGAATGACTCGTGGACAGGCAATGGACTTGATCGCTGGTGGAATCGCTGCAGGTGGCATGATTCCCAAGATCGAAGCCTGCGCTGATGCCGTTTCTGTTGTCGGATCGGGCCACATCATCGACGGTCGGTTGGCGGGGGCATTGTTAGCCTGTGCGCGTGGTGAAGACATCGGTACTCGAATTATCTAAGTACCTTTCACTTCACACCAGCTACTAGCGCGCCCCAAACGAGGAACTCAACATGGATACAGCCGGTCACGTCATTTCGATGCTGATTTTCGGCTATGTATTGGGTTCTATTCCGTTCGCCAAGCTCTTCACTATGCGAGCAGGTGTCGATCTATTTGAAACTGGTACTGGCAATCCCGGTGCGGCTAACGTATTTCGTAAAGTCGATAAACGCATCGGCGCCGCCGTATTTCTGGCCGACGGACTCAAAGGCGCAGTTCCGGTGCTGCTTGCATGGGCTCTAGGCGCTCCCCAAGATCTCTGGTTTATCGGAGGATGGGCAGCTGTTCTTGGCCACTGGTACCCAGTATTTAACAAGTTCCGTGGCGGAGCGGGTCTCGCCAGTGGAGCCGGTGTAGTCGTAGCCCTCATGCCACTCGCAGGCTTGATCGGCGTGATACTCGGCATGTTGGTTATCGCCAAACTAAAAAGCAGCGGTCACGGCGCACTAACCGGCCTGATAGTCATTGTCGCGGCAGCAGCATTAATCGACGCTGATTGGCCGCTCGGAGCCGAATGGCCCGCAATTGCAAGCGCAATCGCTCTCGCACTAATCCTCTTCGGACGAGCAGCAGCCCGCGGCTGGAAACCCGGCCGCAAAGACTCGGATTAGGCTCGGCCACGCCATCGGCACTTCGAGATAGTTACTGCTCCGTTCAATAATCATCTCAGCAGCGAGTCGACTCACTGTCATTCTGAACTTGATTCAGAATCACGATCGCCTCTGCTACTGAGGCAGCCAACCCTCCGTATTGCCAATAAGCCCCAACCCCAATCCTAGCTCCTCACCCCAATCTCATCGCCTCTGCGATATAGTTCTCGTTCTGCAAATCACGGATTGTGATTCGCATGTGCCGCCGAACACGCGGTGATTTTCGTAGTAGGGATCGTTCTCAATTGTCATTGAGGCGTAACTCCCAAAAGAAAAAAGAGAAGAACAATGACAAGCTCGGAAGACTATAAAGCCCTCGAATCCAAGTACTACATGCAAGTGGTTAATCGAATGCCACCTGTTCTCGTGCGAGGCGAAGGCACCCGGGTGTTCGACAACGACGATAAGAGCTATCTCGATTTCACCGCAGGTTGGGCAGTCCTAAACGTTGGACACAACCACCCAGCCGTGACTGAAGCTATTCGTGATCAGGCAGGAAAAATCCTGCAGATGTCGAACCTGTTCTACACAACTCCGCAGCTTCCGCTTGCAAAGATCCTCATCGACAACTCCGACGTCGATCGCGTGTTCTTCTGCAACTCTGGTGCAGAAGCAAACGAAGGCGCCTGCAAGGTAGCTCGCAAGTGGGGCAAGACCAAGCTCGACGGCGCATACGAGATCATCACAACGTTCGATTCGTTCCACGGCCGAACTCAGGCAATGATGGCCGCAACCGGTCAGCCTGCGTATCAGGAAAAGTGGACCCCACTTATGCCGGGATTCGTAAATGTTGATTACAACAACGTTCAAGCAATCAAAGATGCCTACGTTGAAGGTCGAACATGTGCGGTAATGCTCGAGCCTGTTCAGGGTGAAGGCGGAGTGAACATTCCTTCCGAGAACTACTTGAAGGACGTTATGGATTTCTGCCACGAGAAGAACATTTTGTTCATGCTCGACGAAGTTCAGACCGGAATGGGTCGAATCGGAACTCTCTTCGGATACCAGCAGTTCCCGGGTGTTGAACCTGATGTAATGACACTGGCAAAAGCTCTCGGTTCAGGCGCTCCTCTTGGTGCATTCCTCACGAAGGAATTCTGCTCCGTTCTTGAGCCTGGTGACCACGGATCGACGTTCGGCGGAAACGCTTTGACTACTGCGGCCGGTGCTGCAGCTGCCAAAGTGATTGTCGATGAAGACATTCCTGAACTCGCCAACGAAACCGGAGCCTACTTCCAGGGCAAGCTAAACGGTCTTTCTGAGAAGTACGAATTCATCACTGAAGTTCGTGGAATGGGTCTTCTAATCGCACTCCAGATGAACATCGATATTGCTGGAGCAGCCGTTACGGCCGCACTGCCTGAGGGACTACTCATCAACGCAGTTCGACCCAACATGATTCGCTTCATGCCACCTCTGAACGTAACCCGAGACGAAATCGACGAAGCAGTAGCAATCCTCGACAAGGTTTTAGAAGAAACTAGTAAGTAGAACCGCTGCATACAACCAAATAGCTCAATTGATCAGCCCCTATGGAATATTCCATAGGGGCTGTTTTTTTACTACGACAAAATTCACTCACAAGAGCCTCGCGATTGGATCAGCTCAACCGGTCTATACTGCGGGCAACCAAATGGGCTGAAAATAATCTGTTATCAGAGAAAATCAGAAGGAATTCCATAATGAAGATGTACATCAACGGTGAATGGACTTCGGGCGCATCCCAAATGGAAGTGAGAAATCCGTACACAGGAGAAGCATTCGATACCGTGCCCGCCGGCACAGTCGAAGATGTCAACTTGGCGATGGCAAGTGCGGAACGTGGTGCAAAAGCAATGCGCAAACTCAGCGCATTCGACCGTTACGAAATTCTGACCCGGGCGGTCGCGCTGCTAAACGAGCGCCAGCAAGATCTCGGGGAAACGATCACTCGTGAAGAAGGCAAAGTCCTCAGTGAAGGACTTCTCGAAGTCGACCGGTGTATCCAAACCATGACTTGGTCGGCTGAAGAGGCTAAACGTCTATTTGGCGAAACAATCCCACTCGATGCCGCACCTGACAACCAGATGAAATTTGGATTCTCGGTACGAGTACCGGTCGGTGTAGTAGCAGCGGTAACGCCGTTCAACTTCCCTCTTAACCTGGTCGCCCACAAAGTTGGTCCCGCAATCGCAGGCGGCAACTCGGTCGTAATCAAACCCGCAAGCGACACTCCGCTATCAGCTCTGAAACTAACCGAAATACTCCTCGATGCTGGAATGCCTGAAGAAGCAATACAGTGCGTAACCGGCTCAGGGGCAACCATTGGCGATGCGGTTGTGTCGCATCCTGCCGTCCGCAAGGTGACGTTCACTGGCAGCCAAGAGGTTGGCGAGCAAATCATGCGTACAGCCGGGCTCAAGAAAGTGACGATGGAGCTTGGTTCCAATTCGCCACTTATTGTTCTGCCCGATGCTGACGTCGAAAAAGTAGCTCTTGCAACCGTACAGAACGGGTACGCGAACGCCGGTCAAGCGTGCATTTCGACCCAACGGGTTTACGTCGATAGAGAGGTCTACGGAGATTATCTCGACGCCCTAAAACCAATGGTCGCAGCGTTACCGTCTGGCGACCCTATGGGAGATGCGATCAAGGTCGGCCCTATGGTGCGAGAAAGTGATGCACAGCGAGTAGAAGGTTGGATCAATGAGGCAGTCGGTGCAGGCGCACGACTGATCGAGGGTGGCGGCCGAAACGGCGCTGTTCTAGCCCCGTCGATCCTCGCTGATGTTCATCCCGACATGAAAGTATCGCGCGAAGAGCTGTTCGGGCCTGCGGTTGGAGTTACACCGATCGAAGGCATCGATGAAGCGATTCAGTATGCAAACGACACTCGTTACGGACTGTCGGCTGCGATATTTACTGAAAACATCGACAACGCGTTGAAGTTCGCGCTGGAAGTCGAATCCGGCAACGTCAACATCAACGGCGGTACCCAGTTCCGAGCGGACATGATGCCGTACGGCGGTCTCAAAGACAGCGGAATGGGTAAAGAAGGTCCTCGCTACGCAGTTGAGGAAATGACCGAACTTAAGATGGTGATAGTGCACCGGTCATAGCCACCCCAAATCACAAAACAGTCGTTCAGTGCCCTTGTCGAGAATCCCGGCAAGGGCATTGTTTTGCCACTAGTCTCGCTTCGTCCGTTCATCCCGAACCCGCTGACGCAATTCCTCACTCGGAGGATAAAACCGCCCCGGTGAAACATCTTGCTCATCGACCATCTTGGCGATTTCGTCTTCCACCAGATCATGCTCCTCGATCCAATCGATCACCTGCTCAGCAAGCTGTTGAGGAACGACCACTACTCCATCATCGTCAGCCACAATCACATCACCCGGAATCACAAGAACTCCATCACAGCTAACCGGGACGTTCACCTCGTGAAATGGACTTCCCTCAAGCCCAGTAATCGCCGAGCGACCAGCGCCAAACACCGCCAACCCGTACTCATCTCGAATCTTGTCTAAGTCCCTTACTGATCCGTCAGTAATTAACCCCACGCCGCCGCGCGCCCACAACCGACGAGTCTTCATATTCCCAAGAATGCCAATATCCGACATTCGGTTCATATCCACCACAAGCACGTCGCCGGGACCACAACTCTCCATCGCAACGAACTCAGGCGAATCCTCGCCCTTACGCAGAACGGCAGCAGTATCGGGTCTAGGCGGTAAAAAGCTCAAAGTACGAGCACGAGCGGCGATCTTCCTGCCGGGCGTCAACGGCTTTAGGTTCTTCATGTAGCAGTTGTTCCACGAAGTGCTTGTATCGCCGTTCTTCGAATCACGAGCCTGGTTCGTTATGTAGTGCAAAGCCCCAGTACACGACTGCAAACTGACTTTTTCAAACCTGCGCAAAATATCGTCCGAAATATCAGTCTGTAAACCCGTATCCACCATTGCGTCGATTGCTCCTGCTATCCGAGCCAAAACGTAACTTTCTAATGAACACACATTACGGGGATGAACCCACTGTGACTACCGCTTGCTTGATGAACACGCACTAACAAAACATTAGTAACTATCGTGTAAAGTGGAATGCATGACCCAAAGTACGCCACAGCAGAGCGAAACGCACGACCACACTGCATCAACCCAGATGTGCCCGCACTACGAAGCGGCGATGGAACTGCTCGCCAAACGCTGGACCGGCTTGATTCTCACCGTCCTTCAAGAAGAGCCAGCACGTTTCTCAGCAATCAGCACAGCGGTCGATGGCATCAGCGATCGAATGCTCTCGCAGCGACTCGTCGAACTCGAAGAAATCGGCATGGTCGAACGAAAAGTCGACGCCACGCAGCGACCCGTCCTAGTCGAATACGCATCAACCCAGATGGCGTGCGAACTAGCCCCCGTATTCGACGCCCTACAAAACTGGGCCGAAAAATGGATGCCCGCACAAGCTGGCGGGTAGCTAAAAGTTTCTCGCCAACACTCCTGCACTACCAACCCTGTCATTCTGAACTCGATTCAGAATCAGCTTCGATTCCGTACCAACCGTCAGCTAAATCCAACCACCCCGGATTGCCTGACTCCACAAGATCAAGTTTCCACTTCCGTCGCCAAGTCTTGATCTGCTTCTCACTCCCGATTGCAACTGTCACATCGTCAGTCTCATCGAACCAAACCAGCTTGGTTACGAAATGCATCGATGCAAACTTTGAGCCTGCGCCCGTTCGGTGTTGCCACAATCTTCGATAGAGATCAGCAGTAACGCCGGTGTACATAGTCTTGTCGACATCAGCGAGGATATACACGAAATATCTGTTCGACTGCTTCGGCATGATCAATCCGGAGTGTTTGGGAGTGATTCTGAATCAAGTTCAGAATGACAGTTAGCATTATTTGATTGCATGGTGATCTGTGTGCCAACAAATCTCAAAACTAAACTGACACACCACTAGGATCGACATTCGCCCCATCTAGCGAGAGAATAGTCAGGTTGCATTCATCACAATCGCGACAACAATCGCCTCGTTCGCCAAAAGCCAATAGGAAAATTACGTAAACATGGCAAGGGAAAAGTGCGTCCTCGCTTACAGCGGGGGCATGGACTCAACAATCTCAACCGTCTGGATCCAAGAGAACTACAACATGGACGTTGTAACTCTCACTGTCGATCTAGGCGCAGGACCCGAAATCGTTGGAGTTAAAGAACGGGCGGCTCAGGCCGGCGCAGTTCAATCGCTCGTTTGGGACGTTCGTGACGAGTTCGTAAACGAATATGTATTCCCTGGCCTAAAAGCCGGAGCCATGTACGAAGGTGTATACGCACTTTCGACAGCGCTTGGGCGTCCTTTGATGGCGAAGAAACTAGTCGAAGCCGCTCGTGAAGTCGGAGCCACCGCTGTAGCCCACGGTTGCACAGGTAAAGGAAACGACCAGGTTCGTTTCGACTCTGGAATCATGACTCTTGCCGCACACGGCGAGCCTCTCAAGATCGTCGCACCTGCCCGTGAATGGGGCATGACCCGTGATGAAGAGAAGCTCTACGCCCAGAAGGCAGGACTTGAGCTACGCGAAGTTGGTTCCGACCAGCGTGTGTACTCGATCGACCGCAATCTTTGGGGTCAAGCTATCGAAGGTGAAGACCTCGAAGACACTTGGCTCGCTCCGCCAGAAGACGCTTTCTCGTGGGTGAAGCAGATTTCCGATACTCCAGATGAGGGCATCGAAGTCGTTGTCGGCTTTGAAAAGGGCGTGCCGGTTTCTCTCGATGGCACTCTGAAGTCGGGTGTTGAACTGATCGCTATCTTGAACGACATGGCTGGTGAGCACGGTGTGGGTCGAATCGACCACGTCGAAAACCGCTTGGTCGGCATCAAGTCACGTGAGGTTTACGAAACCCCAGCAGCTATCGTTCTGCACACCGCTTTGAAGGCGCTTGAGACTTCTACGATGTCTCGTGAGCAGCAGCGTGTGAAAGACAATCTTTCTGCAATCTACTCCGACATGGTTTACGACGGTCGTTGGTTCACAGAGCTTCGCACGAACATCGCGGCCTTCATGGACAGCGCTCACGAGTTCTCGACCGGTGAAGTGCGCCTACGTCTGCACAAGGGCACTTGCTTGGTGGTTGGACGACGTTCGCCGTTCTCGCTGTACGATTTCGATCTGGCTACTTACTCGACGACCGACTCGTTCGATCACGAGGCAGCAACCGGATTCATCGACATCTACTCGCTCTCAGCCCGAACCCAATCCCGAAAACAAACCAACTCCGAGAAGCGGTAGGTAGCAAAGCTACTTTTTCTGGAGCGCATGGTTTTGCCTACGAGGTAGTTTGATCGCGCTTTGACGCGCCCAGCACCTGCCCGCTTCCTTAAAATATCCCGCTAGTAGCGATAATGTTGCACGCAGTACAAATTCGTACACGCGCAATGCCAGTCCAAAGATCATCTCGAATGACCAGCCAAAACAACGGCTCGAACGAAAACAAAAACCCCGCAGCTGCCGCACGCGGCAGCGAGCTTGCCAGTGATTTCACGGTGTCGATCCACTACGACAGTCGCCTTTACCGTGAGGACATCGCAGGATCGATCGCGCACGCTCGCATGCTGGGTCGTCAGGGCATCATCGAGTCCGACGACGTGGAAAAAATCGTCGAAGGACTTGCAGCAATCGTCGTTGAAATCGAAAACGGCGAGTTCGAGTGGAAAGAAGAACTCGAAGATATCCACATGAACGTGGAATCACGCCTCTACGAGCTAATCGGTGATGCAGCAGGACGTCTTCACACAGCGCGCTCACGCAACGATCAAGTCGCAACAGACACCCGTCTCTGGACTCAGCTAGCCTGCGGAAGAGCGTTCGACGCGGCAGTCCAGCTACAAAAATCTCTAGTAGATCTCGCCGAGCAGCACGTCGATACCGTCGTTCCCGGCTACACGCACATGCAGCGCGGTCAGCCGGTCGTTCTTGCCCATCACCTGATGGCGTATTTCGAGATGTTCGATCGTGATGCAACCCGTTTCGCTCAGACCGCTGAATCTGCCGACGTAATGCCACTCGGATCTGGCGCTATGGCTGGCGTTCCGTACGACATCGATCGCGAATGGGTCGCCGCCCAGCTCGATTTCAGCGACATATCTCGCAACTCGATGGACGCCGTTTCCGACCGTGATTTCATAGTCGAATTCCTAACTGCATCATCCCTAGCGATGGCTCACCTATCGCGCCTCGCCGAAGAACTGGTCATCTGGTCGTCCGACGAATTCGGATTCATCAAACTTTCCGACGAATTCACTTCCGGCTCAAGCATCATGCCCCAAAAACGCAATCCTGATTTCGCCGAACTCATAAGAGGCAAGACGGGTCGTGTTTACGGATCGCTGATGGGCTTGCTCACAACGATCAAGGGACTCCCGCTCACGTACAACCGTGACTTACAGGAAGACAAAGAAGGCCTCTTCGACGCTGCCGATACCGTTATCGCCGCACTCGAAGCCGCAGCCGGAATGGTCGCTGGCATGACCGTCAACGTCGATCGCATGCGCCACGCTGCATCCAACAGCTTCGTGCTTGCAACCGACATCGCCGACTACCTCGTAGGCAAGGGCGTGCCGTTCCGTGAGGCGTACATCGCTGTCAGCGATCTCTCGAAACAGTGCATCGCCAATGGTGTTGGCTTCGGTGAACTATCACTAAGTGATTTCCAAAAAGCTTCATCTCTATTCGACGAGGGAGTCATGGAAATCACTCTTGATTCTGCGGTGGCAGCACGTAATGTACCCGGCGGAACCGCTCCCAACCGTGTCCGTGAGGCCATCGCCGAAGCAAAGCAACTGCTGATTGACGCCGGGGCATAAAACCGGCTCATTCGCAGCTACAATCTCCTGCAAATAAAACAATCAACCCTGCCAGGCTCGACCCGCGCCTGTCCACCTCAGAAAAATATATGACCGATTCGATAATCATCGCCCACCGTGGTCTCGACGAGACCTACCCTGAGAACACCATCACCGCCTTCAAAGCCGCGCTCGAAAAGGGCTACGCAATCGAGATCGACGTTCGAGGAACCAAGGACGAAGAACTAATCGTGCTGCACGACGATACTGTCGACCGCACAACCGATGGCGAAGGTCGAGTCGCCCAAATGACGCTCGCCGAAGTGAAAGCTCTCGACGCCGGTAGTTGGTGGGGCGAAGAGTTCGCTGGCGAGCGAATTCCAACTCTCGAAGAAACGTTCGATTGCGTGAAAGAGTACGGAACTGCCGAAACAACTCTCATCATCGAGATGAAGACGCTCGATCCCGGCTGCATCACAAAAATTTGCGATGGCTTAGCCTCACGCGGCCTTCTCGGAAGCACGGTTGGCATCGGACTCATCCACATGTCGGTCGATGTACGCCGACGTTTCTACGGTGGCAGTCCCGACTTCCAGTGCGCTTCGGTCGCCAACACAGCCGCTGAACTTCCCGGTGCGATTGCCGACCCGTACGCATCGTGGATCTATGTTCGATACCTGATGAGCGCAGAAGACGTGAAAGCGGCTCATGATGGCGATATGAAGGTGATTGCGTCGGGTCCCGACGTGATGGAAAATCTCGACAACATGATGGTTAGTGCCGAAGCCGGTGCCGATACGATCATGGCGTACACGCCCGATGCCCTTGCAGAACGTCTCAACGGCTAACCGACTGAGTCGGGTTTTCTATAGCCAACCATTCCTTTAGGTCATTCCAACAAGGTTCACTAAATAACAATGGCTCCGCACATAAAAATCTCACCTTCGCTGTTGGCAGCAGACTTCGCTCATCTTGCCGATTCAATCGCAGCCGCCGAAGAGGCAGGAGCCGATGAGCTTCACTTCGACGTGATGGACGGATTTTTCGTACCAAACATCACGATTGGAATTCCAGTACTTGAGGCAATTCGCCCTCTCACTAAACTGCCAATCGATGTTCACATGATGGTTCACGAACCAGCACGCTACGCTCAGGCCTTCGCCGATGCAGGTGGTGATATTTTCACAATGCACGTCGAAGCCTGCGACGATCTTGATGCGTCGCTCGGCGATGCACGTATTGCAGGAATGACTGCTGGCGTTTCTCTAAAGCCCGACACGCCCGCTTCGGTTCTACAGGCATCGTTGCCTCTCATAGAACGAGTGCTTGTGATGACTGTTGAGCCCGGGTTCGGTGGACAATCGTTCATGCCCGAGATGCTTCCAAAAATCACTGAAATTCAGAACATGGCGAAAATTGCTGGTCATGATCTTGAGATAGCGGTCGATGGCGGAATCAAAGTCGATACAGCTGGCGAAGTGATCAACGCGGGAGCCACGACGCTTATCTCAGGCACCGGAGTATTCAACTACCCCGACGGCATGAAAATCGGCATCGAAGCCATTCGTACCGCAGGTAGTTAGCCGCTTCACGCGTCTCGACCAACGTGGAGGGACCTGAGGTGGAGCGGTGAAACTCCGCTTGGATGCCAACCGTGTTCGATGGAAGAACGACTAACTTTGGCCTGGTGGTACGATTTAGCCTCGAATTGCCGCACGTGCCAAATAGCTCCCCACCGCACTAGATCCCTTGGCTGCCGCTCGGGACACGGGAGACTCCTAATGCGGTCGAACGTTCCAGATATCGAACCCTTCGAACGACGATATCGCCATGTCGGGTGCAACATCTTCTTCTGCTTCGAGAGCGACCTTGCCAACCCCTACGCAAGTCATACCTGCGGCACGTGCGGCAAGAAATCCAGCAATCGAATCCTCAAACACCACGCATCTCTCGGGCTCAGTTCTCAGTAAGCTGGCAGCCTTCAAATACGGTTCAGGATGAGGTTTCAAGTGGGTCACATCATCGAGAGTAACTGAAGCCGAAAACACGTCGTCCAAGCCCGCCATTTTGATAAATCCATCGGCGTAAGGACGTTCACCTGAAGTCACAAGCGCAACTTTGCTTCCCGAAGCCGCCACAGCTCGCACTGCAGCTTCTGCCCCCGGAAGCATGTCGATGCCTGAGGCAGAAATACGCTTCCACTGGCGAAGATATTCCTGAAGAAGTGCTTCAGGATCATCGATTCCATAATGCTCGGCAACCATCTGTGATCCGGGAATTACGCCGTGTCCGAACGTGTCGGGATGATCGTCAGAAATACCTGATTTTCCGAACGCGCGGAGGGTCGCTTCTTCTGCTTCACGATGCGGAGGACCCGTGTCGATCAGCGTTCCATCAAGATCAAAGAACGCCGCGCTAAATGAAGGTGTAATAGGAGAGTACATTTGGGAACATTTTTATCTTGGTGAAAAGTTCAGAAATCGGTGAAATCAGCCAGCTAGAGATATCCGCCAGACGATTTCACCCTCACCCTAGCCCTCTCCCGATGGGAGAGGGGATCACGTATTTCCGACCCAAGACCGCCCTACAGCTGGCGTAATTTCGGATCCCAGCGATCACGAAGCCAGTCACCCAAGAAGTTCATGCTCATCACTACAAGCAAAATGGCAATTCCCGGGAACACGGCGATCCACCACGCGGTGCTGAGCCATTCACGACCTTCAGAGATCATGTTGCCCCACGTTGGCGTAGCGGATGGAATACCAGCGCCCAAGAAGCTCAATGAAGCCTCGGCGAGAATCAATCCACCAACACGCAAAGTAGCCAACACAACAATCGTGTTCACAACTCCCGGCAGGATGTGCTTTATGAGGATACGAATATCCGAAGCACCAGCAATTCGTGCCAAAGCAATGTAATCGCGCGTCTTTAACGTCAGAACCTCAGCTCGAACATTACGCACTCCTCCTGCCCACGCGACCAGCGCGAGCAAGATCATGACGATAGATACAGATTGGCCAAAGGTAACAGCCGCGAGAATAGCTATTAACAAGAACGGCAAAGCGTTCCACACGTCGACGGTGCGCATCGCGAACTCGTCGACCCACCCGCCGTAGTATCCAGCTATTAGCCCTACTGCAGATCCGATTACAACACCGGCAGTAAGTGAGATTGCGGCAACCATCAGTGAAATACGAGCACCGTGGAGCATTCGTGATAGAACGTCACGTCCAACGTGATCGGCACCTAACAAATATCGCTGCTCGTTTTTCGGATTGGCTTCATACCACTCGTTCTGCCAAGTAGGAGGCGCAGCCCTACCACGCAAGTTGATTTCACGAGGTCCGGTTGGCGAAAGAAGTGGAGCAAACACTCCAGCAAATACCATCATCGCCAAAATGGCCATTGGCACGATCGGCCAGCGACGCACAACGTACCAAAACTTTTGGCTAAACGTTTGCTCTTGAACACCAATGACTTGGTTCGCAAGCAGATTCATATCTTCAGGTTCGTTAGTGTCCATACCTGTTGACGTAGATTCCTGTGCCATTGTTAGTCGTACCTAATTCTTGGGTCAACAAGTGTGTAAGCGATGTCAGCCAAAAAGCTGCCAGCAACGTAAAGAACAGCGAACATCAGAATCACTCCGGTCAGGAGTGGGAAGTCGTTGTTGTGAATCGATTCAACTGCCATTCGGCCAATTCCGGGCCAAGCGAACACCGCTTCGACAACAACCGATCCCTCAAGGAAACCAACGATCACCAGCGCTGAAACTGTAATCGGCGGAATGAGCGCATTCCTGAGAGCGTGGCGCCAAATAACGGCACTACCAGAAGCACCCTTCGCTCTCGCCAGCTTCACATACTCGGAATCGAGCACCTCAAGCATTGCCGATCTCGTCAAACGTAAATAAACAGCGGCTGGTAGCCAACCAAGCGCAATAGTCGGCATCACAAGTGCCTTAGCTTGGCTCGGCCAAAACGGATCTTGAATTGGTCTAGTACCCGCGGGAAGCCAATGTAATTGGACCGCGAAAAATAGAATTCCAAGAATTCCTAAGAAGAAAACAGGCGCGGCTTGCCCAAATAAGGCAAATGTACGGCCTATATAGTCCCAAACTGAGCCGCGTTTCACCGCGGATAGCACCCCGAGCGGGACTCCTACAAACGTGGCAAATAGCCACGCAAGCACTCCTAGCTGGAACGTAGCTCCAAGCTTCTCGCTGATCACATCGGCAACAGGTCGCTCGGAAAGCAAAGTTTCGCCGAGATCACCTCGAACAACTCGCCCGAGCCAAATGAGATATTGAACGACCAACGGCTTGTTGAGAGCAAGCTTCTCTTCCAGAGCCGCTATTTGTTCAGGTGATACGCCATAGCCACCAGGCTTTGCGTACAGAAGCAGGGGATCGCCCTGCGCTCGAGAAAGCACGAACACGATCAGCGTGGCCGCTACGAGCGACAACAGACCGAAGAAGAATCTCTGAATTAGGTACTTACGCAAGTGCTACTCGAAATCAATCTAAATATAAATCCCACTCGCAAATGACGAATGAGACAAAAGACCCGGGAACGCCCGCACAAAGCGGAACGTTCCCGGGCTCAATGTTTGCCTAGGTTTGCCTAGCGAGCGAGTTCGATTGACTCGAATTCGTTCATCGTGGCGAACATGGACGGAGTACCTAACCAACCTGAAATTGAATTCGGGTTGTAGACAACCAACGTTGGAACCTGAACGGTACCAGCGAAGATCATTTCGTCGTAAAGGTAGTCAACCATCTGAACGTTTCGGGCTGCACGTTGAACTGGGTCAGTCATCAGAGAGACTTCACCAAATGCGTCCGAAATTTCAGGGATTTCAATACCACAACCGAAACCACCACGTGTGCGGCTTGTCTCGGTCAGGCCGTGTGGCCAGTCGAATGGAATTGTTGTTGAACCTTCGTCACAGTCACCAGCGTATGGGATCGTGTTAGTTCGACCAACCAAACCAGGTCGGATGATCGAGTAAGCGGACTTGAACACCTGAATGTCCATGTCTGGCCACAGTGCGAGCCACATACCAGCGATTGCATCGTTGATTTCAGCGTTCGATCCACTTGAACCACCGAGTTCTCCACCGGTCCAAATACCGATTGTGAACTTACCAGTAGGCCAAGCAGTGTTAGCCATCTGTTCGATAGCGCTTTCTGGGTCGTACGGAATCAACCATCGCTCTTCGAACCAAGGAGCAGTTGTGTCGATGTATTCCATCGAACCGACTGTTCCGAATCCGTCAAGAATGGTGTCAGCGAGTAGCTCACGGTCAATTGCCTTAGCAAGTGCCCATCGAACGTCTCGTGCTTCAACCATGTCACCAGGCTGCTTACCTTCGATGTTGCAACCAACCCAAGGAAGGTCGTGAACACAGTAACCCGAGCCAGTTCGCTTCAGGTCTTCGCCAGTAACAGCGTGGTTAGCTTCCCAGTAGTTACCTGAGAAGATGATTTCGTGAACTCGACCAGCTCGAGTAATTGACTCGGCCTTGAATCCACTTTCAGCCAGAGGACGAATGTCCTTTAGCGGAATAGAGTCTGCAACGTCTACTTCACCAGTTCGGAGCAATGCAACACGAGTTGAAGGCTCTGGAACTTCGACGAATCGAATGGTGTCTGTAGTTGCGGTTGTTCGCCAGTGGTCGTATCCAACCTTGCTGATAACAGCTCGGTCGTCCTGAACCCACTCGTCAACCTTGAACGGACCGGTAGAAACAATGTTCTCCAGCATCCAAGATTCACCCATGGTGTCGAAAGCATTCTTCGAGAAGAAAGCGGTTCCCTGAGCTTGTTCGTTCAGGAAGTTACCGTTCCAACGCAAGTCGAACGAATTGAAGTAGAACCTTGCGGTGTCATCATCAATCTTTTCGGTCGAGGTGAACAGAGCGGCAAAGTCACCAGCCTGTCCGTGAATGCTCGTAGCGTTCGTGTTGGCATTTGCATCGTTCATGTTCCAAACCACGTCGTCAACGGTAAGTTCACCGAAGTCGCCCAACTGGTCGTGGAATTTCACACCAGATCGAATGTCGATGTCGACATAAGAAAGGTCAGATGCAATTGTGAAGCCAGTAGCTAGTCGGTTGATGATTGCACCACCGGCGTCCATGGCGAAGAGACCTTCACCAACACCCCAGTACTGCATTGCTTCAACAGGTGCCTGTGCACTACCCAAACCAACACCCGGTGCGATATTGAATACCGCAACACTCAGCGTTCCAGATGGGTTGATTGGAGCCGGTGCAGGCTCAAGAGCGGCAATCGGAAGCGCAGTTGCAGTTGGAATCGCCGTAGCGGTTACAACAACCTGCACATCGTCACCCTTAACGACAACCGTCTGTTCAACGATTACGTCATCACCCTTGACTTCAACCTCAATGGTGTCGCCTTTGACTTCTCGAGTGACTTCAACCTCTACGGTGTCACCTTTAGTCTCGACTACACGAGTGACTTCGACGATTTCTGGGTCGCTACTACACGCGGCCAATACTATTGGCAGGGCCGCGAGAACAGCGAGAACCAGAAGAAGTCGCTTCTTAGCAAAGTTCATATTCTCCCCCTCATGCAGGCGTGTTAGTGATCGGGTAATTCCAAACAAAGTTGGCTCTACCAGCAATCGTCATACTGCTTTGTGCAGCACATTGCGCCTGTTTCAAGTGGGCGGAGTATAGGTAAGATGCATTGCCATGTCTAGTTGCATCCCAGTGCGATTCGCAACGCATTTCGTAATTTTCTTGCGCCATCACAAGCAGCCAGATAGATGTACCAGCACATTCAGGTGTGAATAATCACATTCAGCAGCCGTTATTTACGTTTCATACCTAATAACAGATTGGTATAAATTCGTTCAGATTCTAAATACAAAGTTAAACAAAAAGGCCCTTCTCAATTGAGAAGGGCCTTTGAATGAAAATAAGAAATATTTCTACTTCGAAAGAAGAGAAATACCCTTCTTGTCGAGTGTTCGCATCTCACGAGCAGTCAATTTGACTCGGTAGCGCTGACCATCGACTACAACCCACTTGTTCTGCAAGTTAGGCTTCGAAATCTTCTGTGTAGCGTTCAATGCGTGTGATCGGTTGTGACCGAACATTGGCTTAGGGCGGGGACCTAGTCCCAGTTTGGCCCTGATCTGGTCGGAGCTTGGCATAGCGGTTAGACTCTCGAAATAATTTCTAAAAAATGGTGGGAATGTCACTGCCCTTATTTCTATATCGCTCACAGAGAGCTCAGAAACATGGATATGACTCCAGCGATTAACGCTACCATGCATGTCGAGCGGTAACAACAGAATTCTTGCTCAAAGAATTACGAGTCTGAACGACCTATTTGAGCACGTTGACCAATTTGAAATATACGAGTTTCGATAAAGTCAGGGATCAGCGCTGATGTCGAGATCTAATACGAAAATACCGAGCGGAACTTCTTCACGCCTCACCGACATGATCCGCGCCACCACGAAGGCTGTAGAAGCCAACCGTGACACCATCAACGCTCTAAACGTATTCCCAGTTCCCGATGGCGACACCGGAACCAACATGCTGCTCACTCTGCGATCAGTGGTCGACGACCTGCCAACGAATTCCACTGAATCGGCTAACAACGTTGCGAAAACCATCGCAAGATCTGCATTGCTCGGTGCCCGAGGCAATTCAGGGCTGATTTTGGCTCAGTACTTTAAAGGTCTGGCCCAAGCCATTGGCGATTCCACAGAACTAACCGGTGAACACTTCGCTCGCTCAATACGTATCGCATCGGATAGTGCGTATAAAGCCCTCCCAAACCCTGTCGAAGGCACCATGCTCACCGTCTACCGTGAATGCGCCGATGTAGCCGAACGATCAGCAATCGCGAACGACGATCTCATAAGCGTTCTAGCCGATGTAGCAGCCGAAGCCATTGAATCGGTCAGGCGTACGCCCGACTTGCTCCCGGTACTTAAAGAGGCCGAAGTAGTCGATTCAGGAGGTTTTGGATTTGCCGTGATGCTCGATGGTGCACTCAGGGCGCTAAGGGGCGAATCTCCCGCCGGCAGAGTTCTGCCAGTTCCGATGCCCTCAGGAAAAACATTCTCAGGGTCGGTAAAAGCCGATTTCGTCGACGCATCTGAAGAAATCGATTGGGGTTACTGCACCGTATTCGCCATTCAAGCTGAACAGATCGATATCGACAAACTTCGGAATCACATGGCCGAGATAGGTCGGTCGCCTGTTATCGATGGCACCGACGGCATCGCCAAAGTGCACGTCCATATGGAAGATCCCGGCAAGGCACTTACTGCAGGGCTCGAATACGGCGAACTATCGAACATCGAAATCGCCAATATGGACGATCAGGCTTCAGATTGGGCAGCTGATCGACGCGACAGCGATTCTCCGCAAGCCCAACCTGAACAAGTCGATATTGCTGTCGTTGCAGTGGCCATTGGCGATGGCCTGACCGATCTGATCATCAGCGCTGGTCTCGGCGCAACGTCGGTGCTAGCCGGGGGCGACACGATGAACCCTTCAGTCGCCGAACTTCTCAAAGCTGTCGAAGATGCTCCATCGAATAGCGTCATCCTTCTGCCGAACAACAAAAACGTTCTGCCGGCAGCAAATGAAGTGCCCGAATTAACAGAAAAGAACGTTCGAGTAATTCCAACCCGTTCGGTTCAAACCGGCGTTGCTGCGCTACTCGAATTCAACACCAACCTGAATCTCGATGAGAACGCTGAAGCAATGGCGCGCGTCGTCGGCGACGTCGGTGATGGGCGAGTTTGCCAAGCAAGTCGAGATGTCACCGTCTACGGCCACGAAATTCGTAAAGGAATGTCGTTCGCTACGTACGACGACGAAATCGTTGCAGTAGGTCGTGACCCACTATTCGTGCTTTCAAAAATGATCGAAGGCAAGCTCTCTGGCGCAGAAATCATCACCGTCTATACGGGGGAATCGGTTTCAATAGAGCAGGCTAAAACCACAACAGAAACTCTCGAATCCAAGTTCGCCGAAGTTGAGTTCGAAGTCGTGCACGGCGGACAACCACACTACGACTATTTGGTTGCAGTAGAGTAGCCTGACCAGCACAGCATTGATCAGCGCAGCATGCTAGTGCCGTACGCAAACGTCCCAGCGCACCAACAGCACCGACCATCTACTATTTAGCGGAGTCACAAAATGAGCATCGCAGTCGTAACCGACAGCACATCTGACCTCCCAGTCGATCTCGCCAAACAGCACGGCATCTCGATCGTCCCACTGAACGTCCACATCGAAGACGAAACATTCCTCGATGGCGTGACAATTTTGGCCGACGAAATGTATCGACGACTCCCCGATCAGAAGGTCATACCAACCACTTCTGCTCCCTCTGTAGGATCATTCCTTGAGCTTTACGAGAAACTCGCTGAAACCCACGATGAAATCATCTCGATTCACATAAGTTCAAAGCTGAGCCTCACGCACGGTGCCGCTGTAAATGCTGCTGCTGAAATGAAAGAAAAAGGCACACGTGTCGAAGTAATCGATACCGAGCAAGCTTCGATGGCTCTCGGCTGGACGACTGTTCAAGTCGCAGAGCTAATCGCCTCAGGGGGCACCATTGAAGATGCCGTAGCCCTCGCAAAAAGCTCCAGCGAACGAGCGTCGTTTGTTGGAATGGTCGACACTCTCGAATATCTGGTCCGGGGCGGCAGAATCGGCAAAGCACAAGGGTTCGTCGGCACACTACTACGTATTCGTCCAATTCTCACTCTGATCAATGGAGAGGCACACCCTGCAGGTCGTGCACGAAATCGAACGAAAGGCATCGCACGCATTAAAGAGATGGTCGCCGAAGCCGCACCACTCGATAAACTCGCCATTTTGTACACAACCGACAGGGCAGACGCAGAGGAGATCGCTAAGGGTGTCGCTGAATTCGCTCCCGACGGATCTCCGATAATCGCCCAGCTTGGGCCTGTGGTCGGCAACTATCTCGGGCCTGGAACACTCGGGCTTGGTCTTGTCAGTTCTGAATCTGGCAATGCCACCGCTGGCAACGCCGAATGAACGTTGGTGGACGCGAAGCAGCTCGACGATCCCGATACGCGCCCCAGCAGCAAACTCCTGACCGCGCGATAACCGCGCTCAAAAATATTTTGGAGCTTGAACGATCTCGCGACTTCACTGATCGAGCTGTGATGGGAGGTCTCGACAAATTCATCGAGCAATCCGCCAAATCCCTACCGTGGATTCGAGATGTAGAACCACTTCGTGGAACAAGTTATGCAGTCCTCGAACCCGGACAGCGTCATCGCTGGGCATCATCGGTCATGGCTAGACTTCGTGCCGAATCCGCTGAAGCTGACTCTCAAGCACCGCAATCGGTCGAAACTCCACCGGCGCCAGCAAAAAAACCAGTCGCTAAGAAGCCTGCCAAACGATCATCACCCAGAACGAAATACACGCTCGATACGCCTCTCGAAGAATTAAAATTCATACACAAGGCAACTCGCCCAAAACTCGCTCGCCTTGGTGTCGCCAACCTTCGAGACATGGTTCGCCTATTCCCGAATCGGCACGTTGACTACTCGCAAGTTACGAAAATCGGCGAAGTGCTATTTGGCGAACAAATGACTGTTGCAGGTCGAGTCGTGCGTTCAGAAACAGCGAGAATCGGACCACCTCCCGGTGCCGCAAAAATTCTCATAAACGATGGAACAGGCGTCCTAGAAGCAACGTTTTTCAGGCAGGCGTACCTCACCAATCGATTCAAACGTGGTGATATCGTCGCTTTCTCAGGCGAAGTGAAGGCCTTCAACAACCTCGCCCAGATGCAAAACCCCGAATACGACCAACTGCCAGCAGGGGCAAGTTCTTCGCAAGCGCCAGGGTCAGGCTCAGGCGATGGCGAAATACAGCTCACCCACGCGGGTAATCTTCTACCGGTCTACCCATCGACTGACGGACTCGTTCAGCGTTCGATTCGAACTGCTACTAGAAAATCGCTCGATAACGGACTTCCTCTCCTCGACGAATATCTCGATGCCGACCTTAAAAAGCGTCACGCGTTTGCCGATCTAACTCCCGCAGTTGAATCAATGCACTATCCCGATTCAGCCGATCTGCAGTTCCAAGCACGTCGCAGGCTCGCGTTCGATGAACTGTTCATGTATCAACTTGCCGCTCTCAAGAAAAAGTCAGAATGGCGACATCGACGAAACGGAATAGTGATCGACAGCGAAACAGCCAAGCCTGTCGTCGAAACGTTCTTAGATTCACTTGATTTCGATCTGACTTCCGACCAGCAAAACTCGCTCGATGGCTTCATTGAAGACATGTCGACCGGCGTGCCTATGGGTCGATTGCTTCAAGGGGAAGTCGGTAGCGGCAAAACCGTCATCGCTCTTTCAGCCTTGCTCGCTGTGAACACCGCAGGGCATCAAGGCGCTCTGATGGCCCCAACAGAGGTGCTCGCAGAGCAGCATTTCTTGAGCATCGCTAATCAACTCAAGGCTGAACCACTGCCCGGCGAGCCAAAAGACGCCGTTCGGCACGCCAGCTTGCCCGGAAGTGGTAACCGTCGAATCACGATGGTGTTGCTCATCGGAAGCCTGCAAGGATCGATCAAAAAGCGAATTCAGCAGATGATCGCCGATGGAGAAGCCGATCTAATCATTGGCACCCACGCATTGCTTCAGGAACAAGTTGCAATACCAAAGCTAGGACTCGCAGTGGTCGATGAACAGCATCGCTTTGGTGTCGAACAACGAGGCGCGCTAACTCAGCGTGATCCTCGCCCCCATCTCATCGCCATGTCGGCAACCCCAATTCCTCGAACACTCTCGCTAACGGTTTACGGCGATCTCGATATAACCACTCTCAAAATCCTGCCTAAAGGTCGCAAGCCCATCACCACCACGCTGGCGAACAATAACGTCAAAGAAAACGCAGCATATGAACTCATCCGACAACAAGTAGCCGAAGGCCGACAAGCGTTCGTTGTTTGCCCACTTATCGAGCCCTCTGAAGCTGTAGAAGCAGCTTCAGCACTCGAAGAATTCGACCGACTTTCGAACGATGAATTCAAAGATCTACGAGTCGGCTTACTTCACGGTCGAATGAAGCTCACGGAAAAACAAGAAGTGATGGATAAAGTTCGCAAGCGCGAAATCGATGTACTTGTCGCTACTCCCGTAATCGAAGTCGGTGTCGATATACCCAACGCCACCGTGATGATGATCATGAGCGCCAACCGGTTTGGACTCGCCCAACTACACCAGTTGAGAGGCCGAGTAGGACGTGGTGAGGACGCCAGCTACTGCGTGCTTATGAGCAACAAAAAAGGCCAAGTATCGAGCGAACGAATCGAAGCAGTTTTAAACCACAATGACGGATTCCAACTCGCCGAAGAAGACCTCCGAATCAGAGGCCCCGGCGACTACATGGGTACTCGCCAAAGTGGTTGGGACGAACTCAAAGTTGCCACCATTGATGACGTCGACCTACTGCAAATAGCCCGCAGGGAAGCATCAGACTTGATGGCTGATGGCACACTCGATGCACTCAATGCGAATAAGCCACTCGCAAAAGAGCTTGAACGAGTCACTTCAGCCCACATCACCGAATTTTCGTAAATTTTGAACATCGAACCAAGTCAGCTAGTGAACAGAACTATCGCTCGCCTTATCTGAGAAGAAAATCATTGGATAAATCGTCAAAAATACTGGTAACCGGAATGAGCGGTCTAATCGGCGGACTCGCCGGCAGGAAATTCGCTGAAAACAACGATGTGACTGCACTGGGCAGAAGCGAAGTCGATGGTTTTCCAACGACCGTCGTCGATATTGGTGATGGAATCGACGACATACTTCCGGCTCTCGAAGGCGTCGAAACCGTCATTCACATGGGAGGTTCACGTGGCGACGTACCCGCCGAAACCCACATCAAGGCGAACGTAACCGGGGTCTACAACCTTTTCGAAGCATGCCGAATTGCTGGAGTGAAGCGAGTAGTCGCAGCCAGCACCGGAGCAGTGATTGCCGGGTACGAAAAAGACGATCCGTTCAAATCTCTAGTGCATGATCCCGACTTCGAAATGCCTTCGCCTCGGCCAAGTATCACCGTAGACGACCCAATTCGACCTCGAAACATGTACTCCGTCTCCAAAATGTTCACCGAGAACTTAGGTCGGATGTATTCCGAGCAGTACGACATGTCGATAATCTGTATAAGAATCGGCAAAGTCGAAATCAACGATGTCCCGCTGAACGCTCGCAACGCCTCGGTGTGGTGCAGCCATAGAGACATCCTCCAGATGATCGACAAAGCCGTAAACGCACCTAGTGATTTGAAGTACGCACTCGTATTCGCATGCTCCGATAATCCAACTCGATACCGAGATATTGAACACGCCAAAACCGTACTCGGATTCGTTCCGCAAGATAGCGCAGCCGATCACGGATTTTAGGCCCAAGTTCTAAGTAATGGAAAGTTTCTAAATGGGCAAAAGCCTAAGTGGACCCGACAATCTGCGTGACATGCACACCCCTGAGCAGGTGCGGCAGCGACTTGAGGATGGCACTCCTCAGAGCTACCTGAAGGACATGGTCTACGGCGGCATCGACGGCACGATTACGACGTTCGCCGTGGTATCGGGAGTTGTGGGAGCCGATCTCGCTGCCGGAATCGTCGTAATTCTCGGACTCGCCAATCTCATCGCCGATGGCTTCTCGATGGCTGTCAGCAACTTTTTAGGAACCAAGGCAGAACAGCAGTTCCTGCAAAAAATTCGAGTTGAAGAGGAACTGGAAGTAAAACTCATCCCTGAAGGCGAACGAGAAGAAATTCGCCAGATTTACGCCGCCAAAGGGTTCGAAGGCGAATTACTTGAGCAAGTTGTCGATGTAATAACTTCGAATGAACAAGTTTGGATCGACACCATGCTTCTCGAAGAGCACGGCTTGCTGCTCGATGGCCCAGAGCCAAAACGGGCTGCTTGGTGGACGTTCGTGGCGTTCCTCATAGCCGGAATCGTCCCTGTGATCCCGTTCATTCTCAACCTCGTCATCGACGGCGGAATTCCATCTCCGTTCCTCTGGAGCTCAATTGCAACTGCAGCAACGTTCTTCGGAATCGGCATCTACAAGGCGCGGGTAGTTGGCGGAAACACCGTCAAAGCCGGATTCGAAACCGTCACTGTCGGTGGAATGGCTGCAGTCCTCGCCTACGGAGTCGGCTGGCTACTACGTGGCGTTGCCGATGGACTCTAAATTCACACCTCAATAGTTTCGTCCTCAGCCCGCCAACTATAGAAATAGAAAATGCCAAAAACTCCACCAAGCAAGTTCACTCCTCGTCCTAACTTGAAGCGCGATCGAAAAGGTCTCGTGATCATCAACACGGGCAACGGCAAGGGCAAAAGCACCGCCGGATTCGGAATGATGCTTCGTGCCTGGGGGCGTGGCATGGGCACGATGGCAGTTCAGTTCATCAAAAGCGAAAAATCCATGTACGGAGAGCAGATGGCTGCCGAAAAACTTGGAATCGAAGTTATTTCGTCGGGTAGAGGGTTCACCTGGACGTCGAAAGATCTTACAGAAGACGAATCGCTCGCCCAAAACGGCTGGAACATTGCCAAAGAGAAGATCAATTCTGGCGACTACAGCCTTATTCTCCTCGATGAAATCACCTACCCAATTTCATTCGGATGGATCGACATTGATGAAGTCATTGAAGTTCTAAAAAACAAGCCCGAAATGCTTCATGTTGTTCTGACAGGCAGAGACGCCGAACCAAAGCTGGTGGAATTTGCCGATTTGGTTACCGAAATGAAGGAAGTAAAGCACCCATATGCCGAGCAAGGCATTCAAGCCCAAAAGGGTGTTGAGTTTTAGCTTCCTAGCCCCAGCGTGATACTGTCTGCCCAGATCAATTCTCGAATAATCAACTTCGATCAAAGGGCAAACGTTGGCATCACCTAAAAACATCCTGATCACTGGCATGAGCGGGCTAATCGGCGGCATCGTAGGTAAACATCTAGCTTCACTCGGGCACACCATCACTGCGTTAAATCGTCAATCGGTAGACGGCTACAAAACCACTCAGGCAAGCATCACCGATTTCGACGCTATCCGACCTGCCTTTGACGGTATCGACACTGTCATTCATCTCGCAGCCTATCTCGGGCCCGACGATCAGGCTCAGCTAGATATCAACATCGAAGGCACATACAACGTCTTCAAAGCAGCTGGTGAAGCGGGTGTGAAGCGAGTGATTTTCGGATCTTCGGGAGCGACCTTGATGGTTTCAGAAAACTACGAGCCATATAAGTCGTTCCGTGAGGGTCGCATGGACGACCTTCCAACCCCACGACCTGTGATGATGCACACCGATCCGCCGCACCCTGAACGAATGTACGGCGTCGCCAAAATCGCTGGCGAGGCGATGGCCCGTTTGTTCTCAGAAGATCACGGATCAGCGATTGCCGCTCGAATCGGGCGTGTTCGACCCGAAGACCGGCCCGACAACCAGCGCGAGGTCGCAGTTCACTTTGGTCATAACGACGTCAGGCAGTTCTTCCAAAAATGCGTCGACGCACCCGACAGTCTCAAGTGGGACGTCTTCTACGGAGTGTCCGACAACTACACCAGATTCCGCGATCTAACCCACTCCAAAGAAGTCCTAGGCTACGAACCTACCGACGGCATCGAAAGCTGGCCGCTGGAAAATTAATAAAAAAAGCGGCTGACGAAATCGCCAGCCGCTTCTCATAATCACACTCAGGCACCGATCACGCCCTAGCGCGACCCCGCACCAGACCCCTCGGCTTCGATGACTTCGCTCAGGAAATCATGCTGCCGAAGTAGAAGTAGCCACCGCTACACCATTACTTGGCCGCCATCGCATTGGATGGTCTGACCAGTGATGTTGCGAGCCTCTTCTGAAGCCAAGAACGTAACCAAAGCGCCAATGTCGGAAGGCTCCTGCGGTCGTCCCATAGGAATAACTTCCTTCAATGCGCCCATAAACACATCGTGCTTGTCCTTGCCGACAACTGCCTCATCACCAAGAGCCTCACGCTCAGCCATCCAGTCCTGGTGGAACTGAGTCCAAATTCGACCCGGTGCCACAGCATTCACATTGATGTTCTCGATAGCGAACTCACGAGCCAGCGCCTGCGTGTAAGCAACGACAGCCATTTTGGTGGTTGCGTAGTAAGCAGTCTGGTACTTCGCAGCTTTAGCAGCAACCGAAGAAATGTTGATGATCTTTCCAGCCTGTCGCTCACGCATCTGAGGCAGAACAGCCTCAGTAACGTCGGCAAGACCCTTCACGTTAATCTTCCAAGTGAAGTCCCAGTCCTCATCTCGGAATCCAGTTCCAGTTGAACCGGGCGCACCAGCAACACCAGCGTTGTTGACGAGAATGTCTATCTGGCCAGCTTCTGATGTGATCTTGTCGACCGCAGCGATAACCGAATCCTTGTTGGAAACGTCCATCTTGGCTGTGTAAGCCTTTCGGCCGAGTGCTTCGACCTGTTTCGCAGCTGCAGCCGCGTTTTCTTCGCTGAGGTCGGCGATAGCGATGTCAGCGCCCTGACCCGCCAGCTTCAAAACGATGCCAAGACCCAGTCCCTGACCACCGCCGGTAACCAGCGCAACTTTTCCACTCAAATCTGCAAACATGTAGTTCTTCCTGCTCTTAACTAATAATCCGTCGTCGTGGGCAGCGAAAGTTCGAAGTAGAAGTCATGCTTGCCGGGCGGCGTGTGCTATTTAAAAATTCTTAGACACACAAATCTACCAAGAACTATTGAGTAAACGGGGTTTGTCGAGGCAATCCAAGTCATCTGATTCGAATTCAGATCGCAGCTCCGTGACGCGAATCATCACCGGACGCACCAACAGCCGTTCTGCGCGTTAGTTACGCTCTACGTAGATCAGGCGATGCGACCAGCACGATCAGCACGATCGAACCGCCACCTGCAACGGCGATAACACCTGTAGCGGGGACGCCCACGGCATCTAGTAAAAACCCGCCGAGTATCCAAGATAACGACATACTCTGCAACGCAATAGCGTTCACCGCCATGACACGACCGCGGAACTCCACGGCAGTGAAATTTTGAAGCAACGTAGCTATTGGTGCCACCCAAAGAGGGAACGCAAGACCCATTACGAATAGGTACACAAGTGCCAGCCAGTAACTTTCGGTGAAACCAAGAAGGACTAAGCCCGAGCCAAATATGACCGCCGCAAAGATCAACGAAAGTGATTGCCGTTTAGGCGTCCCTAGCCATCCCAACAGAATCGCAGTCAACGCCTGACCGATCGCAAGAACTCCCCACATCCATCCGAACTGTACTTCTGAGGTATCGAGTACTTCCTTCGCGAGAGCCGGTACAAGCGGGAACGCAAAGCCCCAGAAGATGAGTGAAAACCCCTGGAGAATCAGCAGCCAGAGCACGACTGGTGTTCTCCTCATGTATCTCACACCTTCCACAATCTGCGTAATGGCAGAACCTGATCCTGTCCTTCCTGGCTTGCTCGGAGGAAGACGCAGTGTGACAAGGGTCGTGAGCAAATAAACAACGGTAAGACCGTAGAACGCCCATACGGTGTTTTTAGCAGCGATCAACACACTCGCAAACAGCGGTCCGAGTGAACGTCCTGCCGAAAACGAGACCTGATTAAACAAGTTAGCCCGGGGGCGAAGTTCAGTTGGAACGATCTCAGGCGCCAACGTCTGCGTCGCTGGCATTCCGATTGCGATGGTCGTTCCTGCGATCGTTGAAATTGCGACGATGTGCCACACTTCAACTCCGTCCCAAAGCAATAACAGCGCGGTTGCTAGTGCAAGCAAAACGAGCAAAATTCGCTCGACTACCAGAACCCTCTTGCCTCCGTACCGATCAATCATCACGCCTGCATACAGACTAATAAGTACAACCGGGATGACCCGCAATCCCGCAGCCAGGCCAACTTCAGTGTTGGTGCCGCCTTCATCGAGAATCCACCAAGATTGCGCGGTCAACCTCATTTGCTCTCCACCGAACCCCAGCGTGTTTGAAACGAACAGCGCAAGAAATCCACGTGTGGTTAGCAGTCTGAGAAACGGCGAGCGAGTGTCTACTTCGCTGCCGTCAGATACTTCAGCAACATCACTCATGTGAGTTCCGCCCGATGAAAATTGCGGTGAGAACAAACTTCATATGTCAGCCCCAAAACGTTCCAAGTAACTCGATACCGGCGCATCATAGCCTAAATATAAACTCCTGTTTTTTTAGTGACACCAAGATGCTGAGAGTGATAAACGCGTACCTGAAATAAGTGATGACCCGGCATCTGAGGTCAGCGTTCTTTTCTATTTAGTTGCCGAGTCCAGATAGCTCTCTACCAAGAATTGTTAGTCGACGATGTCGCTATCTAGCTAACCTTAGGCAATGCCAAATATTCGAAAAATCTACATAGCTGGCGGCTCTGGCACAGGCAAGACGAGACTTTCTCGTCTGATCGGTGAACCTACCGGATATCCAGTGTTAGAGCTCGACTCCATACTGTGGCACCACCCCGATACTGGTGAACGAATCACACCATCTGAACGAAGCAGCATTGTCCACAATGAAGCCGTAAAGCCCAGCTGGATCGCTGATGGCGTATACGTGAATTGGGTGCAAGAACTCTGGCGAGAAGCCGATCTTGTCATCTATATATCAGTTGGTTTACGACTCATGCTGTGGCGCGTTTTCTGGCGGCACGTTAAGGCTGAACTCAGAAGAAGTAACCCTCACTCCGGCTGGCGAAATCTGTTCAAGTTCATGGGCGTGATTAAAAAATCCTATCGCTCATCTGAAATCGGCAACATCGATGACGACGAAGACGAGACTCTGTCTGAAGCAAAGATCGCCGCAAAAGCAAAACAGCAAGAACACAAAGTTCTAAGAGTTGGTAATAATCCCAACATCGACGAGATTCTTGCCATGATCGCCGACAAATAATTCACCAACGGCAGTACCATGCTGATGCGACGAATACTTAGGTGTCGCCAGTCGACTCTAATCAGCGAAAAAGCCGAGACAAATGCCAGAACTCGTAACGTCATCTACGGAATTCGAACCAGTAGCTAATTGGGCGAAAATCCCACACGGCCTTTGGCTAAAAGAGGCAACTGCAGTAGCGGTCGATGCCGATGACAATGTCTACGTATTCAATCGAGGCGTGCAGCCAGTCCTCGTGTTCGACCCAGATGGCAACGTGATCAACATGTGGGGTAACGACAACCCTCCCGACAAGGTGCGAATCCTTACCGATCCATACGGCAACAAGTCGATGTTCTGGGACACATGGTTCGCTCGCCCCCACTCAATCACTATCGACCACGAAGGCAACGTTTGGCTAGTCGACGACGTTGGTCACCAGATCAACAAGATGTCACCCGATGGCAAATATCTGATGCAGATCGGAACTGGCGAAGAGGCAGAAGCCCAGAGCGGCGAGATGTTCAACAAGCCAACCGATGTTGCCATTTCCAAGAAGACTGGCGATATTTTCATCACTGACGGTTACGGAAACTCACGTGTGCACCGACTCGATAAAGACGGTAACCACATTTTGTCGTGGGGTACTTCAGGTACCGACCCCGGCGAGTTCAATCTGCCGCACAACTTGGCATTGATCGACGATGAAGAAGTCATCGTTTGCGACCGTGAGAACTACCGTGTGCAGGTTTTCTCGATCGATGGAGAATTCCGCCGAGAGTGGAACGCTCACAAGGCTGTTGCTGTCGAAGTAACAGGCACGGGCGACGATGTTCGAATCTACGTTGCTGAGCAGGGACCAACTACTGGTTCGCCTTCACGAGGCAACAAGAACGTCGGTAACCGAGTTGGTGTTTACGATCGAGATGGTAACCGTTTGGCTCGATTCGGTAGCGATACGTTTGGCGAAGAACCTGATCAGTTCCTTTGGCCGCACAGCATGGCTATCGATTCACAAGGCAACGTTTACGTCGCCGAAGTATCGTTCGTCGAATGGGGCAGGTACCAAGAGCCACAACGCGAGTTCGCATCCCTCCGAAAATGGAAACGCAAGTAGAGTTTTCTTGATCTCATAGGGCGCACACCGCCTGTCATTGCGAGAAGTCCCGACGCCGTGGCAATCAGTAATCGAATGCAATGCGACGTTCGGTGCAGAAGTGATTTCACCGAAGGCACATAGCTTGCTATCGACTGAAAATCGCCAACATTTTAACGTAGGGTTGCTCGCCCACGCTGATTGCCACGTCACTCGTCCCTCATTCCTCGCAATGACAATCACAGGGCGCTCCACCATCGCTAAAACCGCGAGTACAATTCTTTGCCATTGGGCGCGTGCGCCCTATCCATTTCTGAAACCCCACAAGCACTCAGGCCAAGCTATTTATGAGCAATGTAACGATTCGAGATATCAAGACGATCATGACCGAGCCGGACCAGATCCGACTCGTTATCGTCAAGATTGAAACTTCTGAACCCGGCCTCTACGGCATCGGCTGCGCAACCTTCACACAGCGACCAACTGCAGTTGCAGCTGCCGTCGATGACTACCTCCGCCCATTCCTCCTCGGCCGCAACGTAGCCGATATCGAAGACATTTGGCAGTCGTCGTACGTTTCGTCTTACTGGCGCAACGGTCCGGTGCTCAACAACGCACTATCTGGCATCGACCAGGCGCTTTGGGACATCAAGGGCAAGATGGCAGGAATGCCTGTGTACGACCTCCTCGGCGGTCGAGCACGTGTAGCTGCCCCGGTTTACGTTCACACATCTGGCGAAACCCACGAAGAAGTCGGAGACAAGGTTCAGGCTTTCGTCGAACAGGGCTTCCACCACATCCGTGTGCAGATGTCGACTCCCGGCTACGCAACCTACGGAAACAAGGGCGCAGCTAAGGGCACTGAAACAGCCAGCAACCAGAACACGCTCGAAGGTCCTATCGCCAACACCGATTGGCTACGCGAGTACGACGACGACAAGCTCTACGCTCACCCGGGCGGAGTCTACGAACCAAAGCCATACATGCGATCGGCTCTGGGTCTATTTGAATACATCCGAGGTCGCTTCGGCTACGGTCTAGAAATTCTTCACGACGTTCACGAACGCATTCCACCAATTCAGGGTGTTTGGTTCGCTAAAGAAGTCGAGAAGTACCAGTTGTTCTTCCTAGAAGACTTGTTCAGTCCTGAAGACCAGGCCTACTTCAAGATGGTTCGAGAGCAGTGCGCTACTCCAATTGCGATGGGTGAACTGCACAACAACCCGCACGAAGTCATTCCTATGATTCAGGATCGCCTGATGGACTTCATCCGAATTCACATGTCTCAGATCGGTGGAATCACACCAGCGCGCAAGCTTGCTGCGATGGGTGAACTCTACAACGTTCGAACTGCGTGGCACGGCCCTGGCGACACTTCGCCAGTTGGTCACGCTGCAAACATGATGTTGAACTTGAACACCTACAACTTTGGTATTCAGGAAGCCAACATTCCTTCAGAACGAACTCGAGAGATGTTCCCTGGAACTCCGACTCTCAAGGACGGCATGATGTGGTCTAACGGCGAGCCTGGTCTCGGTATCGATATCGATGAAGAGATGGCTGCTAAATTCCCGTTCAAGGAACGTGAGTTTGGTGGAGCATGGGACACCGTTCGACGAGCCGACGGCTCAATGGTCAAGCCCTAATGCCAGTGGGCATGTTTTCTGCGAATTCGGTCGATTCTCTCTGAGTCGGCACGAGCTTCCGCTGAAAATAGCTAAGTAACTAAAAAACAGCCCGGAGATTTCTCTCCGGGCTGTTTTTTAGTTACTGCTTAGCTGAAGAAAGCGTCTAACTAGATTTCTCTAAGCTAATCCCGCCCCTGTGAAGCGTGCTGCCTAGAATCAGTGCGACTATTCCGATGGTCATCAGAACTAGCAGCCACATTTCGGCGTCGGCTTGGAAATCTTCGTTCATGCCAAGCAGAATGCTGATCACATCGATCACAACCAGCAGAGCCATCTTCAAAAGAACGGTGATGCCGAACTGAGTTAAGAAACTTCCGATAAACGAATTGCCAGAACCGGAATTGGCAAACAGGAAGTTCAATAGGCCCGTACTAAACAGCACCACAGCGACTATCAGCGGCCAAACCGAATAAAAACCTTCGACAATGTCGGCAGTCGTAGCGTCATCTGCATTTGGAATGACCACATATCTGACCACAAACGGCACACCTATCAGCGTCACCGCCGTGAACACGTGAACAATCTGACTAACGACTTGCAGCCACTGAATTTTCAGCCAGCTGCTCTCGTAAAACCCACCACTCGCTGCTTGCGTCATACCGCCCCCAATACTTCCCCTAGTAAGTACGTTTCGAGAGCGAGCCTAACACTTCACCACGTATTGGTTCAAATACACCAATTACATAACCGGATTCCGTCGATCTACCCCTCGACGAACTCCAAGTCCTTCGTGATATCGATGCTGGTGTAAATACTTCGGTACACAGGACACGAATCAGCGTGCAGGTCGAGTGCTCGCTGAATAGCGTCTGCCTTCTCTTCGCGTAATGCTGAATCGACTTTCAGCTTGTAGCTAACGTGAATGCGCTTGATGACGAGAACGTTGCCTTCTTTTTCAAGCTCACCAACCGTCTCGGAATGAAGAAAACCATCTCCAGCCGGAATCCCGCGGGCCTCAAGGGCACCGCCAAATGTTCCGGTCATTCAGCCAGCAGCGGCAGTGACGATGTAGTCGAGAGTGGTCGTATACGGATCGACCACATTGTTATCGACTCCATAGTGCTCTGCGACTTCAGAGTGAACTCCGAGCATCACGGGTCCGTCGTGTGCAGGCACAAACGCCCGACGAATCGGTCCCTTTACTCGTTCGATTCGTACCTTCGAACGGTACGCAACCGGATCTTTGGTTTCTTCGTTGCTACCCAATCGTTACTCTCCCATTTGAGGACGAATCCGCCCAATGTCATGCTGAACTAGATTCAGTATCTCGTACTTCTGTCAGATCATTCAATCCTGTGACAAATTGGCAGCGATCGAACAAAAATTCGCTCTCGAAAGTGATTCTGAATCAAGTCCAGAATGACATATCCAGTCGATGCAGGCAATTACTCACGCCCCAACTTCGACCAAACCCGAAAATTCATCCGGCTGCGTTCTCAAAAACAAGCTTAGACCAAGTGACGTATATAGCGAGCATCACAGCCGAAACAATAACGAAATTCAACGAAGCGAAAGCAAATCTCAAGCCCAATTTGCGATGAACGTTTATAGGAGTTTTATAGAAACTTCCTTCACCTTCAAGCAAGAACACGATCAGTGCGGCGTGAATAATCGTGTGCCCAACCACCTCGGTTTTTCCAAACGTCAAAGCAGTTGTGAACAACACTAAAGTGATAGCCAAACCGAGCGGACGTCCAAGCAGGCCTATCACCAGCAAGAAGCCCAGCACCAGCTCGGAAACAGCTATGAAAATCAGGAACTGATCGAGCGGTATTCCCAGGGCCAAACTCTCGTTAATTTCGAGAATGTTTGTGCCCCACGACGGGTAGACGATCTTCTCGAAGGCCACCCACATGAGTGAGAATCCGAGCCCGACGTAAAGCGCCGGAATCCCAAATCCCTTGACCCACTGTCGAGAGGTAGTCGATACAGCTAGGTACACGCCCACTCCGACAAACAGCACGTAATCCAGCATATGGAACAGCCCGAAGTCGATCACGCCTATCAACCACAATCCGAGAATCCCGATCCCAGCAACCGGAGTCATCTTCGGGAAGATCAGCACTATCGTGAGTGCGAATTGCAGCCATCCAATCCACGAAGCTGAGTCGGTTAGCTCCGGCACAAGAATGGCATCCGACTGCCACGACAGTAGCAGCGTCATGCCCGCACCAACTCGCAATACCAGCGGGCCGTGCTCTTTTCGAGCTTCCAGCCAGTCGGTTATCTGCCTGTAGATTTTCGAGTTAGACAAAGCGCCGTCGACAAGCACGAGCATGCCGATGCCGATTGCCCCACCGAGCATCATCAACATCACAAACGGAGTTAGCGATTCACCGAATCCGAGCGGTGAGTCTAAAAAAGAAAAGTCGTGAAACCACTTCACGTGCAATAGGGTCATCGATGCACCTATCCAGCCTGAATACACGCCACAGAGACAACTATCGATCTATCGAAACTACACCAGATATTGTCGATGTTTACCTCGGTTAAATCATCGCCGAGTCGTTCAGTTTTGGATGTTTATGTGCCTAGATAACTGTCCAGCCCATCTTTTATCTCAAGCTCGTCGTCGGACTTCGCACCTAATAACGCATGCTCCAAAGCGAACGTCTCTCGATATATCCGAGCACGAGCAATCATGCCGTCTATCGCTGGGTAGGTCGCCCTTACTCGTTCTACTAGCAGTTCAGAAGGATCCGTGGCAATCAACCCCGCAACATCCACCGCAGGATCGCCAAAACCCGCACTCCCAAAATCGATCACACCGGACAGATGCGATTGCTGGTCGAACAAGAAATTTCCAGATCCAAAATCGCCGTGCCGCAACACAGGTTCGAACTCAAGACGTTTGATCTTGTCTATCGATTTCTTCAGCTTGCGATTCAACCGATTCCAAGTGGAAGATTCGACCCGCGACTTCAGCAATTCAGCAGCGTCACTCGCCAATCGTTCCCACCGCTCGCCACTATCACGATTACGCAAGGCTGATTTGGAAAATCTAGACGCAGGTGTCGAATGAAGCGTGTTCATGAATCGACCAAGATCCCTGCCTAATCGAGTCATGGCCTCAGCATTGAACGATCCGATCTGCGAGCGATCCAGCGTCTCGCCACCAACGGCGGGATAGCCCATCACACGCCATTCGAGCCCCGGAACGTCCGCAACGATCTCTGGGCTCGGCGTCGGGACAGGAAGCCGCCCGTGGACGGCTTTGAGCGCTGCGATCTCGCTGTCGAGTGACTCGGCAGCGCTTGCGTGAAGCGGATATCGAAAAATCCACTCTTCATTCGCCAGAATTGCGATGCTGTTTTGACCAACACCCAGCAGCTCCCACTGCTCGATTGCGAACTCAGCTGACACGAGTTTCTCAACGAGTATTTCAGGAGTTAATTGCATCAGTCGCCCAGCTAACACCACGCACCAAAATCCACCCCCAGCACGATGCCAGCGACTAAGCCAACATCGTCCCTGTCGGAGTAAACGTGACTACGTCACCCCTGATTAGCGGCTGTCTTGTGCGTTCCAGGTTCTTTGATCACGTACGGCTCCTTACGAGGCTCACCATTCGCCTGCAGCAACGCAGAAATGTAGCCGTAGCAGAACGCAAACGCCGTTCCCTGAGCATCATCACCGCTAATCCACGGAACGTGATCCGGCATCAGCATGTACTTGTATCCAACCTCTTGGTAGACCTTGACGATCTCCGAGAAATCGATCGAACCCTCATCTGGGAACGCTTCCATGAAATCTAGCTTGTGACCGCGAATGTTGCGGAAGTGAACGTTGAAAATCTTGTTCCGTGAACCGAACCAGCGAATCACGTCAGCAATTTCCTTGCCCGGGTCGTCGAGCATTTCGGTGACTGTCCCCTGACAGAAGTTCAGACCGTGATAGTCACTCTCGTGCATCATCACGAACTTCTTCATGCCTTCGATGGTTCCGAGCACTCGAGTCACGCCCATGTAGCCATCTGGCGTATACGGATCGTGCGGGTGGCATGCCAGACGTACTTTCGCCTCTTCTGCCACAGGAACCACGCGCTCCAAGAAATAGTCGATTCGCTCCCAGAACTCGTCGACAGTAACGTCGCCAGCGATCGTATTTGGATCGTCTTGGTTCATCTTGTCCCATCGGAACGTTGAGTTAGACGAACCACCTCGGCCTTCCTCACGTTCGGAGCGAGGGATGCCGATGATGTTCATGTTGTACTTAACTGCCGGAATTCCGACTTCGCCACACATACGAATGATGTTCTGGATCGATTCGATTTCACGATCGCGCTCAGGGCTCTTGCCGAGCATTACGTTCGGAGACTGCGATCGGTCGAGTGGAGTGGACGACAGCGGAATCTGCACCATGTCGAGTTCAATTCCGTACGAATTGACCTTTTCCTTGTGACGTCGCAGATCATCAATCGTCCAGTCGTGTGGACTACCCGGTGGGTCGGAACAGATGTTATTGACACCTAATTGTGCCCACTGCTCAAAATCCGAATCGTTCCGTGCTGCTACCTGGGTTCCAACGTACATAAACCGAGTCTCCGTCTGTTCTTGAATTCAAGTTGGCGGAAGGTTAGCAGCAAATTTAGCCTGAGGATGCTGTGGCAAGTTCGATTGCTGATCGAATCGATTCCACGTTGGCTTGAGCGAACTGCTCTATAGTGCGCGGTTCATTGCCGGTAATTCGCCTAACGTCACTAGAAACCATCTCGGCAGTTCCCGAACGAACCTCTTCGTAGATATCCGCTATGTCGCCAGCACTAGCCGAGTGTTTAATCTCTAGTTCCGAACGATATTCAGCGGCATTTACATCCACGTACGTTATCGACTGTCCAACTGCTTGACCGAAAGCGTCAGCAACACGATTCATGGAGATATTTTCCGGTCCAGTGAGAAGTGCCGCACCGTTCAACGGAGTTTTGCCAGTCAGCAACGCAGCAGCCGTTTCGCCAATATCGAAAGTATCGATAGCTCCGATCACGCCATCACCCGTTGGGACTTGAAGTGTCAATCGCCCTTCAGAATCGACCTTGAACTGATCGAGAAAACCTTCCATGAAGTAGTTCGGCCTTAAGAACGAGTAACCAACATCCACCTGCGCTATTTCTAGTTCGATGTCGTTGTGAGCCACAGCCCAGTACGATCGACGAAATTCAGCATCACTCGACGAAAGTTTTACGATGTGCTCAACTCCGGCGGCGACAGCCAATTTTGCGGCTTCAACTTCCTGACGAACCTGATCTTTGCCATCGGCAACGACTAGATACATTCCGTCACAGCCTTCGACGGCGGCTGAAATTGTGTCTGGTTGATCGAAATCGCCCAACACCAGCTCGACCGCCATGCCGAGAGTCGCCATCTTGCCACGTTCGATATCACGAACCAGCGCACGAACGCCCACTCCACGCGAAACCAACGATTCAGCTACACGCCGACCAGTCTTACCCGTCACACCCGTAACTAAAACTGTCACCAATCCAACCTCAAGAAAGCGCTATATCCGCGGCGTCGCCTTACGAACTGCTTCAAGCCAGCCTGAGTACAACGAGTTACGTTCCGATTCGCTCATCGAAGGCTCGTAGATAGCCGATGCAGACCACAGTGAATTAATCTCGGAATCCGACTTCCAAAGCCCTATTCCTCTGCCAGCAAGAAAAGCTGCTCCAAGCGCTGTCGTCTCAGTAATACTCGCGACTTCGACCGGTCTATCGAGAATATCGGCCTGGAACTGCATCACGAACGGATTACTGCTTTGTCCGCCATCAGCACGAATCGATTGAGTAGAGCGCTGTCGACCAAACTCCATCACATCGACAACATCTTTCACTTGGTACGCAGTCGATTCCAGCGCCGCTCGAACAATGTGATTTCTGTCAGTTCCACGAGTTAGCCCGGTTATCGCTCCCGTTGCATCGGGCTCCCAATGCGGTGCGCCAAGACCCACGAACGCAGGAACAAAGTACACGCCTTCGTTTGAACCTACCGACATCGCCATGTCGACAGTCTCAGGAGCGTTTGAAATAACCCCAAGACCATCTCGAAGCCATTGAACCGTAGCCCCGGTTACAAACACAGAACCCTCGACTGCGTACGTCTTTTTCGACCCTATCCTGAATCCGAGAGTTGCCAACAGCCCCCCATCACGGTCGCCGGATCGGGGCACTGGCGCTGTTGTGCCTCTGTTCGCAAGCACGAACGCACCCGTGCCGTACGTGCACTTCAGCTGGCCGTTCTTAAAACATGCCTGCCCGTATAGAGCCGCATGCTGATCGCCAGCCATTGCAGTAATTGGAATCTCGGCACCGAATACGTTTTTCGCCGTCACTCCAAAATCATCAGCAGTGGAACGAACCTCGGGAAGCATCGCTTCGGGAATGTTGAACAAATCCAGCATCTGCGGATCCCACTGAAGATCGTGCAGATTCAGCAGCATAGTTCGGGAGGCATTCGTAGTGTCAGTCGCATGAACTTCGCCGCCCGTCAGGTGCCACAACAGCCATGAATCGACCGTGCCAAAGCAAAGCTCACCAGCCTCGGCACGAGCCTGACCATCAGGAATAGTCGCCAACAGCCACATCAGCTTCGTTGCGCTGAAGTACGGATCGATCACAAGACCAGTTATCTGGCGAATGTCGTTGGCATGATCCGATTTCGAAATATCTCTACATATCTCAGCGGTTCGCCGGTCCTGCCAAACAACCGCATTCGCAACTGGGCGACCTGTCGACCTTTCCCAAACGATAGTCGTCTCGCGTTGATTCGTTATTCCAATTGCGGCGATATCTTCGGGCGCGAGTTTGGCGTGACCGATGGCTTGCTTCGCGACACTAACGGCCGCCTCGGCTATTTCAATCGGGTCATGCTCAACCCAGCCCGGCTGAGGAAAATGCTGCGAAAGCTCAACTTGCGCGCTCCCTACTGGCGAAGCCATTGAATCGAAAACAATGGCGCGCGTCGAAGTCGTTCCCTGATCTATGGCAAGTATGTGTTCTGGCATATCGCCAGTACTCTACAGACTCACCAGTCACATCGCCGTGTTGAGTGGCGATTCATCTCGCTACTACTGGGTTATTCATTACCCAAGTGCCCTATGGCTCACTGTGAAATCACTTGCGGGCTCACTGCCATGCCACATGGAGGCTCACTCACGCCGAACCGATTGGCTCATGCCGTTATGGGGAATCACGGATGTGCCATGCATTACAAAGTTTCATGATGAAGGAATGGTCAAAACAAAGGGCGTAACGCTCGTAGCACTCGCAACTCTCCTCGCCGGATTCGTAGCATCATGCACATCCGCCGAAATCCCTTCTTTTGACGACATCCCGTCTGATGCAACGACTATTACAGTTGAAGTCGACAGAGACTAGCCAGACTCGGCGCAGCCACATATCGCATAAAGCAAATAGCCACCTGAACAGGTGGCTATTTGCTTTAACAATCTAGCTAGCGATCCAAGAATTCTGTCACCGAACTATCCGCCCAGAATGCCGTTAAGTTCAGCCATCTCGTCGGAAGTAAGCTCCCACTCGGAAGCAGCTGCGTTCTGGCGAATCTGATCAGGCGTGCTTGCACCCGCAATAACCGACCCGACAGACTGTCGACCTAGTAGCCACGCGAACGCTAGCTCAACCATAGTGTGACCGCGTTTTTCAACAAACACTTCAAGCTGGTCGAGAATGTCGAAGTTTGCATCGGAGAGTCGCTTCTCTTGAGCTGCAGGCGTTAGCGCCAAACGGGTGTTCTCTGGAACAGCCTCGTTTCGACGGTACTTTCCTGTCAGGAATCCATGGGCAAGCGGGAAGAACGGCAATGTGCCTAGTCCGTACTTCTCAGAAACTGGCAGAACCGCTCGTTCTACGCCACGTTCGAGCATCGAATATTCGGGCTGCGATGAAATAAACGGCGTGTAACCGTTGTGCTTAGCAGTCCACTGCGCATCAGCGATTCGCCACGGAGCGAAGTTGGAAAGTCCGATATATCGAACCTTGCCATCCTTCACAGCGTCATCAAGTGCTCGCAGAGTCTCGTCAATCGGCGTATCAGGGTCTTGGATATGCATCTGGTACAGATCGACGTAATCGGTCTGCAAACGTCGCAGTGAGCCTTCCAGCGAATCCATGATGTGCTTGCGAGAGCCACCCTTGCCGTGCGGGCCGTCTTCCCAGAGCATTCCGAACTTAGTGGCGATCAGCACTTCGTCCCGTCGATCAACTAGCGAGCGTCCAATAATCTCTTCAGAGTTACCGTGCGAGTAGATGTTCGCCGTATCGATGAAGTTAATTCCTTCATCCATCGCCGCAAAAATCACTTCACGGGCCTCTTTGAACTCCATACGACCGCCAAAGTTGTTGGTGCCAAGACCAATAACGCTAACTTCAAGTCCGGAGTTTCCGAGGTGTCGATATTTCATATGTTTTAACTCTTGAGGGCTATATATCCGCCGCAAAGCGGATTATTTCGACGATCACGATTCATGAACCGGGGTGATTATAGTTGGCAGATCGACTTTTGCCACGCCGGCTGTCACTTCACTCACAAAACCTACAATGACACTCGAACAGATCGTTATAGGTCTCATCCGAATCGCAGGATCACTCCCCGTACTGCGTTGGGCGTTCGCGGGTGCGCTAATCGCAATAGTGGTCGATTTCTCAGATCTGTTCTGGATGGGCGTGCTCGATTTAGGCGGACTAAAGAACTACCAAACCTTCGATAAGTGGGCTGATGTCGTCTACATGCTCACGTTCTTGTGGGTAGCAATCAAGTGGGATGGTCCAGATAGAAAAATCGCCATCGGACTTTTTCTATTCCGAATGATCGGGTTCACAGCGTTTGAACTGACTCAGGTGCGCCCAATCCTCCTAGCATTCCCGAACGTGTTCGAATTCTGGTTCGTGTTCGTAGCTGCAAGAAAGCACTACTGGCCAAGCTACGAGATGACTCGCGAACGAATCGTGAAATGGCTCGTTGTTGTGCTGGTGCTCAAATTAGGGCAGGAATGGGTTCTGCACGGCGGCCAATACCTCGACAGCTTCACGTTCTTCGAAGCCGTCGAGAATATTTGGAATTTTGTTACTTTTTGGAGCTGAAAATTACCAGACCAGCGCATCGCCTTCACGCCGTGGATCGGATGCAGCGAACAATGTGCCGTTCTCAAGATCCACCTGAATAGCGCCTTCGCTTCCGGCTCCACCCCATTGACCTGTCGATTCAATCGGCTGCCCACGCTTCTTTAGCTCCTCGATCACATCCTCACCAGCACGATCTTCTATCTGAAGGGTGTCGCTGGTAGGTCGAGGCTCAGCCGATGACATGCTTGCCTGATTATGCGTCCACCGAGGACCGTCGATAGCCTCAGCAACGTTCAAACCGTAGTCGAACACGCTGGTCACTATCTGCATGTTCGTCTGTACCTGCGTATCAGCTCCCGGCGTGCCACAAACCAGTTCCAAACGCCCACCTTCTTCGACTGGTTTAGAAAATACCATCACAGGGTTCATTGTGTGACGAACTCGCTGGCCCGGGTTCAGATAGTCGATGTGATCGGGATCCAAGTGCCAGTAGGTCATCCGGTTGTTCATCAAAATCCCGGTTGAACCAGCGATAACGCACGATCCAAACGCCGTTTGAATGCTTTGTAATTCGCCGACCGAGTTGCCCCAGCGGTCGACAATGCAGAAGTGAGTCGTATCGCTGCCAGCAGAGTGCAATCGACCGCCTCGGCGATGCTTCTTCGACGAATCGGGCGAGCGATCCATATACGCCCACGGATCGCCTTCCACCACGTTCTCAGCCGCCCGTTCTACATCGATCAATCCTGCACGTTCAGCAAGATATTCCGAGTTCAACATCCCTTCGATAGGCACATCAACATAGTTAGGGTCCGCCAAGTACGCTTCACGATCAGCGAACGCCAGCTTCTTGGCTTCGACCATCAGCTGAATCGATTCAGGAGTCATGTATCCGTACTGCTTAGGATCGAACTGCTCAAACATCGCCAATTCTTGAAGCAGAACATGCCCGCTGGAATTAGGCGGAGCCTCATACACCGTTCGACCTCGATAGTTCACGGCAACAGGCGCTTGCCATTCGACTTCGTGTCGTTTCAAATCCTCGTAGGTCAGTAATCCATCGTGTTCTTCTGAATATCGTGCAATCTCACGAGCGATATCGCCTTCATAGAAAGCGTCACGTCCCTGATCGGCTATCTGCTTGTACGTTCGAGCCAAATCAGGATTTCTTCGCAGTTCGCCCCGCTTCAACCAGTTGCCGTTCGGTGCAAACACAGGCCCCGAAGTTGAAGAACTACGAAGCACTGGATTCAACGCTGCCATCTTCGATTGAAAATCAGATACCGGCACTCCGTCTTCACAAAGCTCTATCGCAGGTTCCAAACACTGTGCCAATGTCATAGTTCCGTACTTCTCGTGCGCACTCAGCAATGCATCGAGTATTCCCGGCACAGAAGTACCCAATATGCCTGTGAATGGGATGCCGCCCGAATACTTATCGGCAGTTGCAGCCAGAGGTGCAGCGCCAGTTCCGTTCGCAACTTCAACGGTTTTGTTGGCAGCCATGTGAACCATCACAAAACCATCGCCGCCTATCGACGAACCCTGCGGCTCGGCTACTCCGAGTGCGAATGCCACAGCAATCGCCGCATCGACAGCGTTTCCACCTTGGTGGAGTATCCGCATCCCCGCTTGAGAAGCCAGCGTGTGATTCGCAACTACCGCGCCCTTGCTACCGATCTTAGGCGGTCGGTATGCCTCACCTACTAAGCCGTGCGGTGAAAAATTGCTATCCATGAACTGGCGCTGCCCTTACTGAGATTTGATCAAATTTTCAGATCATTTTTGTGATGAAACACGATTGCGTCGGCAGTCTAGCAGTTGGTGCTAACTTCAAGCCGTGATGGTTGCTTGTCCGAATCCACACCATCGCTTGTGAAGAAACAATATTTAGCAGGTATACAATCCAAGCGTTCAGCGATCCTTGGGGAAAGCGCCGCCAATCAGGCAGCGCGAGGGTTCTGGGCAAGACATGGAGGCAAACGGCATGATCGCCGTAGCCAGGGGAAGACATGTCATATTCGGAACAGGCCCTGTTGGGGTCGCATTAGCGCACGCCCTTGAAGCTTCCGGCCGCACCGTAATTTCCATCCCGACCAACGAATATGGTTCCGATCCGTACGGCATCGACGTGATGCGTGGCGATCCTACCGATTTCGAGTTTGCACTCCGGGCCTGCTCGGGCGCAGAAGCGATCTATTCCTGCCTGAACGGCCCTGTGAACGAGTGGAAATCTCAGTTCCCACCCATCGTAGATAATTTGATAGAAGTGGCCGAAGCTACTGGTGCCAAATTGGTGCACTGGGATCTCGCTCACATGTACGAGAAGACTCGTGACCCAATCACCGAATCGACTCCTAATTCGGCTCAAACCGAGCCAGCTACGGTACTGGTAGAACTCGCCGACAAGATCATAAACGCAACATGGACTGGTCGAATTGAAGGCGTAATCGGCAGATCAGCCGATGTTTTTGGTCCCGGAGCTATCGGGCCAGAGTTTGGTTCATCGTTCGGTGGTCGAGTGTTCTGGCCGGCAATCGAAGATTCAGAGATTAGCGTTGTTGGTGATATCGAATCTCCTAGATCGATGGCGTTTGTCGATGATGTGGCAGCAGGACTGATCACGCTCGCCGATGTTCCCGATAGCGGTGGGCACGTTTGGCACTTGCCGTCAGCACCACCAATCTCACCAAGCGAGCTGGTATCGATGGTCGTTGCACAGGCTCGATCATCGGCAGAAGTCGGTTCGTCACCACGCCATATACGCGGTTGTGCGTTGCTTCATTTGAAAATTGTTCGAGCAGATATCAGCGAAGTTCAGCATGAGCTACACGCTCTCGATCGTCGATTTGTACTGAACCACTCGAATTTCACCATGGCCTACGGCGAGCAAGTGACCGATCATTCAACTGCCATTCGAAAGACACTGGCTTGGTATATGGCTCATCCTCGACCAGCCACAGTTCCGGTTAGCGAACGAATCGTTGAGAGACTGCCAAGAGTCGTGGCGACGTCACGCTTTGCCAAACGGCTTAGTTCCGGCGCATTCGCACTAGCTAAAACTTCGCTCTAGCCCGAACAGAAATAAAGAAACTTATTTGAAACTAAAAACGCCCGAGCATTTCTGCTCGGGCGTTTTTGTTATTCGAAAGTTATCGAACGGCTACTTCACGTAAGTGTGAGGACCATCCGGACAATCTGAATCACAGGTTAGGCTTCCAGCTGAAGCACTAAGCACCGTGGTCGACCAGTTGCCTGAATTGGCGTTCCTGATGCGGAATCGCAACTCTCCATCAGAGTTTGTCGTTCCGCTTCCAGTACCGCTCCAACCTGTGTCGGTATTGTCTGTCTCAATAGAAACACTCGCACCGCTCACAGCAGAGTTACCGTCTGTCACGAGAATCGTAATTATGAGGTCTCGACCCTTCTTGCCCGAAAGCGAGTAGGTCACACCATCGTTATTGCCGTAATCAGCATTACCGATGTGAAGCTCGGTTCCAGGAACCGGTGTTGGCTCTGGAGTTGCAGTTGGTTCTGGATCGGGGTCCGGTGTTGGGGTCGGAGTTGTGCCGCCACCCGTTCCGTACCAAGCCTGAAGGGCTGAAATATCGTCGTCGGTCAAAGTTCGTCGAATGCCAGCGTATATCGGTTCCATGATCGACCCGAATACTTCCGAGTGACCAATACCAGCTACGTGCCCAAACTCGTGAAGGGCAACAGTCTCAATATCGGTAGCTGAAGCAGGCTTGTCGTTCGACCAGCTGAAGTTCGTGTTGAAAGCAACGTCAGCCTCGTCGGTTGAAGTACCCGACCATGTAACACCCAAAGTGTTCTGATCTCGGAGTGGCATCCAAGCGATGTCGTTGTTTCCATCGAATGACTGCCGACCCTTACATTCGTTTACCAGCGAAGGACATTTACCTGTCGAAGCCATCGCAGTTTGGAAAGCAAACGCAGAATCGGCGGCATTCCAAGTAGCTCTCGAGCGGTCGATAGCAGCTCGTGCGCCAGACGGTTCGTCTTTGGCGTTATATCGCTGAACTACAAAATCGTTTCCAGCGTCGCCATCTGAGAATTGATCCCACGAGTTCGCTAGAAGCGAATACTCACTGGCGGTAAGCCCACGAGCGTTCACGCCACGAAGTGCCGCATCGGCAACTTCCTGATCAGATTTACCAGCGTTTACTGCAGCGATGATGTGAACAACAACGCTTTGGCCGTTCACAGAAGTTACGCCAGTTACAGCAATGGTCTTGCCTTCGCTCTTAGCAGAGGCTGAGTCTGCGCCCAGCATTGCAAGACCAGCTGAAATCGCAAGAACGGCGATAATCGCCAGAAGGTTCCTACGTGAAGAAATTAGAGTCATAACGTTTATCCAAACTAAGGAGTCAGATCACAGTGATCCTGATTTCCAACCCTGTTAGCGATTTGGCCGATATCGCTGTGTTGCGCGTACGTGGGTACACGTCATTAATTGCGAACAGTTTTTTGGTCTGAGAAACGTGGTCAATTAGCCCGTATAACCGTTAGGAGCGGGTTGAGAGCCGATCCGATCACTCGAAAGGCTCATTGAACACAATGAAACGAGGTCAGCCGCTAAGGCGCTACCTGTTCGATCACTTCGTAAGTGGAAACGAATCCTGCATCAGAGAATGCTTCCCAAACATTACCCATCGCCAGCCTAAGTTCTTCTTTGGCTTGCTCTGGAACGTTGCAATCGGAAGCAAGGAAACATTTACCCGAATAGAGCTGCTGAATGCCATCGATTTCACCACAGGCAGTAGCTATTGAAGTCGAGTACTTGCTTGCGGGAAGCTGACTGAGGTTCTCTTCGTCACACGGTCCAGTTCTGAACGAAACTACCTGCCAATCGAGAGGGCCTTCGGCTTCGATCATTGTGTCGACCTGAGATGCCATCCACGGTGCAATCTGAGCCGGAACGATGACATCCAGCGATTTCATATTCGACTCGTTACGCTCTTTCGTCTTGGCAATGGCATCAAAACTGCTGCGAGTGGTGCTTACCCACCCAGGCGCGAATGGGCCAAGTACGACAAGCAAAATAGCAAGGAAGATCAAGATTACCGTGAGCAACGAAGGATTTCGAAGTTCACGTTTAAAACGTGCCTTTCGAGAAGTGTCGTTATCGAACGAAAGATCCATGAATCAGTTCTATCGTGCCTACGGCATAAAGCCGTGCTTTAAAGTCGAGTAGTGCTTGGGCTACAAAATAGCCCCGAACAAATCAGTCACTCATGCTACGCCCGTATGAACCTGTTGAGCACTGATTCCTTAACGAATTTTGGGGACTCGCTAGTCGCGAATCTGACCCTGATCGTCGGTTGGTGGCTGAACTAAGTTGGCATCTGAAAACGCCACTTTAAGTCTGTCCAAAACAATCTGCAGTTCGAACTTTGCTTCTTCTGGAATATTGCAAGCTGATGTCTGGGCGCAATCGTCCGAGTACTTAGTCTGAATCTCATGCAAGCTCGTGCACGCAGTCCTGATCGAATAGGAATATTTGCCTACTGGCAGCTGATCCAAGTTCTGCGGAAAACATGGTCCATATACGAACGAAACACCACGCCATTCGATAGGCACGTCAGCTTCTTGCATTCGTACAGTTTGGCGACGCAAGAACGGATATATCCAACTAGCGGCAGTCACGTTTACAAAGTGACGCTCTCGAGCACGTTGAACGTTGGTCCAATTCTCTTCGGCGACGCTCGAAACTTTTGGATAGGCGATTGCGACCGGTATCGCGACGATGATAATCACAATCAATAAAGCCGTTCGCATCGGCGGATTTCGCAAATGCTTTCTTAGCTTGCCCTTGAACGTCGTATCGTCATCGGCGAATACGATCTTGCCCATTCCTGGGTGACGTTTACCGAACCCGTTCGTCGATCCAGAGGGTTCTTGGGGTTTGTCAGATTTCATTGATTCGTAGCTGGTCGATTACCAGATGCCTTGTACGGATTAGTACGGTTCAACCCGATACTTCGAGACAACTTCTTCGTTGAGTTCAAATCCAAGACCAGGTCGATTCGGCACTTCCATCGTTCCATCAGGCGCAATCTCAAAGTTAGGGAGCAGCAAATCCTCAACTAGCGGAGAAGCCGGGAACGCTATTGGAAATTCGAAATAGGGCATGTTCGGCGTAATCGCCGCAAGGTGCAGTTCAGCCGCAACACCAATCACATGACACCAAGTGTGCGGAATGCACAAAGCACCGAACTGATACGCATCTTCAGCGATGTTCAATATTTCGTGCATTCCACCGGCACGCACCGAACTAGGCTGAACGACACCCAATTTTCCACGGCGTAGTAAATCGGCAAATTCGTGACGTGTGCTAAAGCCCCAATCGCCAGCCGCTATTCGCACGTTTGTCGACTCATACAAACGACGGTAGCCTTCGATATTATCGGCAGGCAACGGAGCTTCGATGAAGTACGGATTGAACTCTTCAATAGCGTCGATAGTCTGGATCGCCTGACCAACATCTCGCCAGCGATTTTGCACATCGATCATCAGATCACGCTTGGGCCCAATTATCGAACGAGCCTTCTCGATAACAGCGACATCGGTTTCGAGGTCAACGTTTCCGAACTGACCCGGCCACTCTTCGATCTTGATCGCCTTCACACCACGAGAAATAGCTATTCCGACACGCTCTTCGAGTTCATCCAAGTTCGCACCCGGCGGATAGACCGTTGCATACGGAGTTACTCGCTTTAGCGGTTCGGTATCGCTGGCGGCGGTAGTAAACGATCGCCATATTAGCTTGTGAACGGGCTTTCCGGCTGCTTTTCCGGCGATGTCCCAAAGCGCAGTTTCCACCGCGCCAATCGCGCCAATTACAACTCCCCTGCGACCAAATACGCCGGTCGAGTTGTACATCTTTTGCCACAAACGCTGAACTTCGGTGGGGTCTTCACCAACTAGCAACGCCTCAAGCCCCTGTGAAGAACGAATGATTGCGTCAATTACTAGGCTAGGTGCCTCGCACTGACCAATTCCCGTTAACCCTTCATCGGTATGAACGCGAACTACGGTGAGATCGTACCCGCCCGTGCTGGCAGGACCTTCATCGCCTTCTGAAAACGATGGATTCCAAGATGTAACCGTTCCATCGGCGTCGTCTCGTAGCGCAATCGTTTCAATGCTGGTGATTTTCATGATTTACGCCTTCACGCCCCGAGTGTGTGAATCGGCATCGCCTGGAAGATCGACTTGCTCCACGCCTTCAGGAAAATAACTTTGAAGTCGTTCGTATTCTTCTTTCAGATCAGGTTTCGGCGCCCAATCCTCGCCGTAGCGCACCCCGGCAACACCGGCCTGAAGCATTTCTTTCGAGCAGCCGAAGCAAGGTCGCCACGTCGTGTAGAGAATTGATCCCTCAACGGCAATTCCATATCGGGCTGCCTGAAGAAGGGCGTTTTGTTCGGCATGAACGCAGATGCAAAGGTCGTAACCGGTACCCGATGGATATTCATCACGATTCGAGCAACGCCCACATCCGCCCTCATCACAGTTCGGAGTTTTGTGCGGAGTCCCGTTATACCCAGTAGATAAAATGTGGCCGTCACGAGCCAAAACAGACCCGATCTGACTGCCTAAGCAATTCGCCCTAGCTCGAACTCCAACCGCTATCGACATGATGTATTCGTCCCAATCGGGTCGGTTGATACTGGAGTCTGACAACTGGCTGGTGATCCTTAATCGGTTGCGTGGTTCGGAGATATGTTGGCGGCGATACAAGGTATGCCTGCTTCTCCGCTGCTATCCTAGCTTGTGATCTGACATCACGCTCAAATTTCCGCATCTTTTTTGGAAGTTTGAGCACCTACCAAACCGGCCCACATCACAACTCTTCATCGATGACTTCAAATCCGTCTAACCCTGGTAACTCTGGCAACACAAACCGACCTGTCCACGAATCTGAATCCCTACCAGATTCGCTAGGACGATTCGGCCCATATGGCGGAAAATTTGTTCCTGAGACGCTTATGGCTGCTCTCACTGAACTCGAAAACGCCTTCGACGAAGCACGACAGGACGATTCGTTCTGGGCTGAATTCGAAGATCTTCTAACTCACTACGTTGGTCGACCTTCTGCCCTGTACCACGCCAAGAATATGAGTGAAAAGCTTGGCGGTCCGCAGATTTACATCAAGCGCGAAGACTTGAACCACACCGGTGCTCACAAGATAAATAGCGCCATTGGGCAGGCACTGCTTGCGAAACGACTCGGCAAGAAGCGAATCATCGCTGAAACCGGAGCCGGCATGCACGGAGTGGCAACTGCGACCGTGTGTGCCCAAATGGGTCTAGAGTGCATCGTCTACATGGGCGAAACCGATATCGCTCGGCAGGCTCCAAACGTGTACCGAATGCGAGAACTTGGCGCATCAGTCGTGCCTGCGACTTCTGGAAGCCGCACCCTAAAGGATGCCACCAACGAAGCGATTCGTGACTGGGTTACGAACGTGGAAGATACCTACTACATCATCGGTAGCGTGGTAGGTCCGCACCCGTATCCAAAGATCGTCAGAGATTTCCAAGCTGTGATTGGTGCCGAAGCCCGTCAACAGGTGCTCGATATGGCAGGACGACTTCCCGACTACGTTATTGCGTGTGTAGGTGGCGGATCGAACGCCATGGGAATTTTCTCTGGATTCATCAAGGATGAGGGCGTTGGGCTCATCGGTGTTGAGGCATCTGGTGAAGGACTCGACAAGCGCCACGCTGCGACTATGACCAAAGGACGCCCCGGCGTGCTTCACGGTTCGATGAGCTATTTGCTGCAGGACGAACATGGCCAAATAGCCGAGGCTCACAGCATTTCAGCCGGGCTCGATTACCCGGGTGTTGGCCCAGAGCACAGCTATTTGAAAGACACTGAACGGGCGACATACGTTCCGGCAACCGACGAAGATGCGCTTGCGGGCTTCCGATTCCTGAGTCGCAACGAAGGAATCATTCCAGCTCTCGAGCCTTCGCACGCCATCGGCTACATGTTGAACTGGGTTCCGACTCTGCCTAAAGACCAGATCGTGCTACTGCTACTAAGCGGCCGAGGTGACAAAGACCTCGACACCGTGGCCAAAGCATCCGGCGTAGATCTTGGTTAGTTAGCGGATCCGAATTACAGCGCCAATCCAACGGGGTTAGCGCACGCGTTCCCTAGTTCAGCGTATTCAGGTATGCGACTAGATCGTCCATGTCGTCGTCCTTTAGCGCATCGCCAAAGGTCTTCGGCATCAGATCGCTAAAGCCATCCAGAATTACTGCCGAAGGATCGATGATTGACGTCCGTATGTAGTCGTCGCCCTTGGCGTTGATGCCAGCGAGTCCGGGGCCTACAAGCTTGTTTTGTCCGGTCGAGTGGCAACCGCTACAGCCGAGTCCCTTGAATTTGCTTTCGCCGTTAGCGATATCCGGGCCTGATGCCGCAGGTTCGCCAGCGTCTGGAGCTGATGAATCAGCTTCAGGAACCGGAGTTGTTGTTCCAAACGGGTTTTCTACTTCCTCCGCACACGCTACTAACGCGAACAGAGTGAAAACTGCCAAAACAGAGATAACAACGAATTTTGAACGTTTGAACACGAATCAAGCCCCAGATTTTCAAAAACAAGCCCGAATTAATCAGGCAAAAAAAGACGCACCGACAAAAAGTAGCTGCGATCAACTCCCCACCATAGGTGAAAACTAACCATACATAGAAGAATTCGGAGTGAGTTTTCCGTGATGGTGTTTTTACACCAATTTCGCGAAATCATCACACGCGTTCAGATCATCCCCCCTTATATTCGCTTAAATGCGTGGCCATTTCGATTGCTACGGATAAATGCAGAGTGGCTGGATTTCAGTCGTTCCTGTCGGTCGCTCTTGAATGATCAATTACTCATTCAAGCCTTGCGATTTTGTTGCGAACAAGGGATATCGATTTGGCACATAACACTGAAGAGCACGCACGAAGCGAGTTTCGCACTTCCGACGGGATGTTCACTGTCAATGCCGACCAACGAATAAAGACTTGGAACGCTACAGCAGAAAAGCTGTTTGGCTATTCAAGCGATCAAGTTGTAGGCAAGAAGTGCTACGAAATCCTCTGCGCAAACAGCAATCCGGGTCGAGTGAAGTGCAACCGAGGATGCGTCGTTATGTCGAACGCCTCCAAAGGTCGCACCACTAAAGACTTCGATCTCGAATGCAAAACTGCCAGTGGCGATGTGAAAAGCATCAACATGAGCATTGTATTGCCGATGCAAGGTTCAGGATCACGAGAGATTCTCCACCTGTTCAGGGACGTAACCGACAGACGCCGAGTCGAGAGCGCTTCGGTTGGATCTTCAATTCCTTCAATTGATAAACCGCAAAACGCCACTCATACATCTTCTGGATTCCGGCTACCCGCCCTCACTACTCGGGAAGACCAAGTTCTGAAGCTGCTGTCGGCCGGAAAGAACACTAACGATATTGCCGACATTCTCGATATTAGGCCGCTTACTGCACGCAACCACATAAGCAGGCTGCTAACCAAACTTGGATGTCGATCTCGACTCGAAGCGGTTGCACTAGGAAACCGGGCTGGCCTCATCTAGTTCCTAAGCTCCATCTATATGCACTGCTAGTACTAATGCACCTATATGTGGATTCTGGTGCTGGCTACTCTCGATCCCGTGTGTTTTTTACGGGGATTCGATTTCACGCCCGTTTTAACTCAACTAAGGGGAGATTGTTCTGAATAGAGATACAGTGACAGCAGCAGCCATATGGGTGTTGCTAACGATAATTGGTGAACTTTTCTTCCTGCAGTTGGACATTTTCGGCGACACTGCCGCGACTGAACAGGGCCACTTCATCGACGAGGCGTTCATTCTCCTCATGGTGATGGCGATTCCTATCTTCACATTCGTGATCACGATGATCCTCTATGTCGTCTTAAAGTTTCGAGCCAAAGGCGGCGAGCTTGAAGATGCGGCTCCGACTCGAACCCACAAAAAATGGGTTGGATTCTGGCTGGCATGGACAACCATCCTCTGTCTCGTAGTAATCGTGCACCCCGGATACACCGGACTAATCGAACTACGACAAACGAACGCCGAAGAACCCGATCTGACGGTGAACGTCACAGGTCGACGATGGCAGTGGATATATGAGTACGAGGGTCGAGACGTATCGCTCTACTCGAAAGACGACATGCTCGTTCTTCCGAACGATTCGTTGATTCGATTCAACATTACGGCTGAAGATCAGGACGTGGTTCACTCGTTCTGGATTCCAGCCTTCCGAATGAAGATCGACGCGGTTCCGGGGCTGACGACTTATATGGACGTCAACACCACCCATACCGGTCATTTCAACGACGATGTCAACTTCAGAGTCCAGTGTGCTGAACTCTGTGGAATGGATCACTCCTTGATGTTTACACGCATCGAAGTGGTCGAGCCCGCAGAGTTTGAACAATGGATCGCAGACGAAGCGGCTTAGGAGATCTATAAATGACAGCTTTTATGCCGTTAGTTAGAGGCGTTATCTACGCCGCAATTGGTTTCGCTATTGGTGCAGCGATCTCGCAAGGCATCACCAGCATGACCGGTGAATCAGCCACTGAGCCGATGGTCGTACTTGGGTACGTCTTCGCCGTAATTGGTTGGCTCATGGGTATTGGAATGTGGAAATCTTGGGGCCGAGGATGGTTCGGGAAATCCACGAATAGCGATCCCACAGGAAACTGGGGACGCTATCTCCGATTCAATATCGATCACAAAGTGATTGGTATCCAATACATCGTCATATTCGCCGTAGTATTTCTACTGGCCGGATTACTGGCGATGGGTATGCGATACGAACTCGCCGATGCTGGCCAGAACGTATTCACGAAGAACACCTACAACACCACAATGAGCCTTCACGGCATCATGATGGTGGCGGTTGCGGTTGCAATCATGATGGGTGGTTTTGCCAACTACGTTCTACCGCTCATCATCGGTGCTGAAGACGTTGCATTCCCGCGAATCAACGCACTCAGTTTCTGGGTTGTTCCGCCGGTGGTAGTTCTACTTCTCCTCTCTCCTCTATTCGGTGGTTTCGACACTGGTTGGACGGCATACCCGCCGCTGGCTACTCAAACACCGCTTGGTGGACTTCTATTTGAACTGGCGTTCCTTACATTCGGAATCTCTTCGATTCTTGGTGGAATGAACCTCATAGCGACGATCATCACGCAACGAGCACCGGGTATGACGTGGGGTCGGCTTCCGATCTTCGCTTGGTCAGTGCTCGCAGCATCAGTAATTGCGCTCACTGCAACCCAGTGGATCGCTTACGGCCTGCTGATGATCATCTTCGAACGCATCTTCAACATGGTGTTCTTCTCGCCTCCAGGCGGAAACGCACTGTTGTACGAACACGTTTTCTGGTTCTACTCGCACCCAGCGGTCTACATCATGATCCTGCCGGCGTTCGGAGCTGAACTAGAAATTATCAGTCACTTCGCAAGAAAACCGATATTCGCCTATAGATGGGTGGTTTGGGCGTTCGCCCTAATCGTGTTCCTAAGCTTCATTGTTTGGGCACATCACCTGTTCACAAGCGGAATGGGCGAAAGCTTGCACGGACCGTTCATGATCCTTACCGAGTTGATATCGATCCCTACTGGAATCGTGTTCTTATCGGCATTGGGAACGTTATGGCGATCCAAACTCAGATTGAAAATACCGTTGCTGTTCGCACTCGGAATGGTGTTCAACTTCTCAATTGGTGGCCTGACAGGAATTTTCCTGGCAGACGTTGCTACTGACATTGCGTTGCAAGACACCTACTTCGTAGTAGCTCACTTCCACTACACAATCATGGGTGGTGAAATCTTCGGAGCGTTCGCAGCGGGTTACTACTGGTATCCGAAAATTACGGGGCGTATGTACAACGAAAATATGGCCAGAGTTCACTTCGGCCTGATGTTCATCATGTACAACATCACGTTCCTCGCAATGTTCGTTCCGGGCACTGTTGGTATGAACCGACGTATTGCTGAATACCCGCCTGAGTTCGAATTCATGAACTTGGTTACAACCATTGCAGCCTTCGGACTTGGAATTTCGTTCCTACCGTGGGTCTACAACATGATCAACTCGTGGATTCGTGGGCCTAAAGCTCCCGACAACCCATGGGATGCAAAGACGCTCGAATGGCAGACAGCTTCACCTCCGATTTTGGAGAACTTTGAAGACTTCCCAACTGTGACTGGCGATCCTTACGGATACGGCGACGACAGCGTTGAACACGCTACCTACGGTCGTCGATTCGATGAAGGTGATGGTCACGGACACGGTCACAACGTAGCACCGGCTGAAGGTGACTAAACAAATGCATAAAACACTTCAAGAAACACTAAAAACTGGCTGGATCGTCATCGGCGTACTCGCCGTGATGACGATCGCTGAATTCATCGTTGCTGTCGCCGTAGATGACAAGACGATGCTATTCGCACTTCTACTGATAGTGGCCCTCTTAAAGGCATGGCTAATCATTCAGTACTTCATGCACTTCGGACAATTGTGGGCACACGTTGCCGAAGTATGGGATGGAATTCTGAGTAACGACCCTGAAGCAGACAGGGAAGAGGACTAAACCTGTGACAGAACATGTACCACAGCACGTAAATCACCGATTTAGTTCTCTCGACATAAATCGGCTCGGCTTATGGCTGTTCCTCGTTTCCGACGCTTCGTTCTTCATCGCGCTTTTGTCGTCACGATTCTTCGTGGTTGGCACCAGCACGCCTGAACACGTCGATCAGGTTCTCGGACTTGGTCTAACCATCCTGCTGCTTGTCAGTAGCCTTTCGGCCTACAAGGCTGAAGCTGCTTTTGAACATGGCGATATCGCCGGGGCGAAAAGGATGCTGCTTGCCACGATTGGCATGGGCATAGTCTTCGTGGCCGGAGTTGGTTTTGAATGGCACGAAGCGTTCAAGCACTTCCCGCCATCTACTGGATTTGGCACAGTACTTTTCACACTTACTGGTGTGCATGTCACTCACGTTGTAACCGGTGTTTTAACACTCGGCTTCGTGTTCTTCCGGATTCGGAATACCACCGAGATCGGCGACAATCAGTTTGCAGTGGAAGGTGCGGTCAAGTGGTGGCACTTCGTAGACGTGGCATGGGTATTCATCTACCCAACGCTGTATCTACTCAAGTAACTAAATAGATACCACCATACGTCTGGCCCAGATCAGCAATTCCGATTGCTGAACTGATTGGAATATTCGAAGGTTTTGCGTTCGCTGTAATTGCAAAACCATTCTTCCACTGGGCCGGACGCATGGGTGGTGCGTCCGGCCAGCTCGCGCCTTCAAAACAACGCTACCTATGCGTTTCGAGCACCTCACTAATCCCGCGCTTTCGCTGGGTATTAGGTTCAAATATCCCCAAGTCTCACTTTTTCATCATTTCGAGCGCCGCTCACAGCCGCCTACGCTCACGGGCAGTTCACGCCCTCCCGCTAATGTAGTTTCGTGGACGCTATCAGTGGACAATGCCCCAACTCGTATAGGGGCGGGATAATTTATGTTCAAGAAAATACTTGTTCCTCTCGATGGCTCAGAGCATTCTCGTAAGATCGTGGGCTGGGCCACAGGGCTGGCGGGTGCGTTAGAAGCAGAAGTGGTTCTGCTATCTGTTATCGACCCGGAAGAGATCGAAATATTAGAAGCGACAACCCGTGACACGAAAGAAATTTCAAACGACGGTACTACTACACGGGTTACACGAACTCCATCAGACGTAATCGATGACGCTATTTCTCAAGCAGAGTCAGATCTGCAAGTTGAAGCCGACAGAATTCGAGAGCTTGGCGTTGTAGCCAAAATCAGCGTAGGTGCCGGATCACCAGCTGAAGTAATCGTCTCCGAAGCTCACGCTCGTGAAGTCGACGTTATTGCGATGGCGACTCGAAGGGAATCGGCTCTGGCACGGGGAGTTCTAGGAAGTGTGACTGATCGAGTCTTGCACTCGACCTCCACTCCTCTTTTTACGTTGTATCCGGGTGAAATTCACGATTTCGACGATACGAGTGGAGGCCCTGCAAAGGTAATAGTCCCACTCGATGGTTCAGCGCTCTCAGAATCGGCTGTTCAACCAGCAGTCGAAATAGCGAAAGCTGCAAAAGCAGAAATCGTATTCATGGAAGTTCTGCGACTCCCGTTCTTCGGAGTAGGAGTTGCAGGTATTGAATACGGCGGTGGTGATTACGCAGGCGACTTCGGAATCGATCAACAAAAGAAGGAAATAACCGAATATCTCAACGGATTTGTAGCGGATGCGAAAACAAGCGGGCTAACCGCAAGTGCAAGCATCCGATCAGGAAGCCCTTCGCAGCAGATTGTTGAAGAGGCTTCCGAAAGCGACAACAGCATCGTAGTCATGGGCTCACACGGCTCAGGCGGACTCAAACGATGGGTTGTTGGCAGTGTTGCAGATAAGGTAATTCGATCGGCTGGACGGCCAGTTCTTGTCATTCCTCCGAAGACAGGCTGACCTATTCGACAAGATCGAAATAAAAACGCCCGGTGAGATTTCTCGCCGGGCGTTTTCGTTTTCAGTTGTTCTTTCTAGCGCAAACTACACATTAAATCGTCATCGGCGATAACATCTGCCCGAACTACAAGCGCAATCGCAACTAAAGTCTATTTTTCAAAGCATGAAAGGCAACGTTCTACCCATGGCTATGTCTATGGCTGGCCCACTAGAGGGAATCAGAGTTCTCGAATTCGGCAGTTTCGTTGCCGGACCGTGGGCAGGGCAGCTGCTGGCCGATATGGGTGCTGACGTCGTCAAAATCGAACCTCCAGTTGGCGATCCATGGCGACACGCCACTTCGTTTGCCAAGAACGAAAGTCGAGTGTTCATTCCTCTCAACAGAGGCACACGCAGCATCTGTCTGGATCTAAAACAAGACTCAGCTCGTGCCGCCTTACGCAAACTCATCGAATCTGCCGACGGCATCATTTCGAACAATCGATCAGACACCGCTAAAAAACTTGGAATCGACTACGAATCTGTAGCGAAAATCAATCCAAAACTCGTGTATGTCGATATCACCGCCTACGGCTCAAAAGGCACGATGGCCGATATGCCAGGCTTCGATCTAATCGTTCAGGGCTACACAGGTGCAGTTGCAAGCGAAGGCAAAATCACAAAAAACGGCCAACCGGAAGTCGTTTGGTCATCCTCGTACATCGATTTCTCAACGGGATACGCTGCCGCCAATGGCATCATGGCGGGAATAATCGGCCGTGGTAAAACCGGCGAAGGTCAACTCGTATCAACCAGCCTGTTAGCGAACGCTGTTGCAATGCAAACGCTCAGAATTTCCGATGTAGAAGGTCTTCCGGCTCCAGCGAAGACATGGTTTGAAAACGAACGCCCCAAACTAATCGCAAACGGTGCTAGCTACGAAGAAATTCAAGATAGCTATCAGATGGCAGTCAGGCCGCTAATCTACCGCTGCTACTACCGTGCGTATAAAACTCTCGATGGCGGATTAGCACTTGGCACGTTGGCTGTTCACGCACGAGCACGCTTACTAGATGTGTTCGGACTCGAAGACCCACGTGTTACCGATCCCTCCTACGACGATTCAACGCCTGAAGCGGTTCAGCATGGGCACGATCTGGTAGCAAAATTCGAAGAAATATTTGCCAGCAAGACCACCGATCACTGGTTCGAAGAACTTCGTTCGCATGACATTCCATGCGAGCCGATCAGATTTATCGAAGAAATGGTCGACGACGAACAGGTGCTTGCGAACGATTATGTGGTCGAACTCGATCACCACACGGGTCACAAGGTGCGTACGACAGGACCTGTTCTTCAATTCGGTGCCGGAATGCCAGAACTTAAAAGTTCACCCTCACTTGGCGAGCACACTGATGAAGTCCTCGGCGATATTGGTTTCTCAGCCGATCAGATCGCAGACTTACGTAGTGAAGGCTCAGTTGGATAGCTGATTCATTGTCATCGGTTCTTGGCACAGCTACGAGAGTAAGCTGCCAACATGCGCAGCGTTATTCCTAAACAGCTAAACCCGTTCGCTTGGCTCGAACGAAAGGCGCTATTCGCGCCAGAGCGCTCGTTCCGCGGTAATCCCGACCACGTGGGGCTCGAATACGCCGACATCTTCCCTGTTGCTAACGACGGTGTGAGACTCCATGGCTGGCACATGCCTGCTTCGGCGTCTTCAGAATCCCGCAATGCCGTTTGGCTGATACTTCATGGCAACGGCGGGAATATCAGCGTACGACTCGATCAGTACAAGGCGATTCGAGACCGCTACGGCGCTTCGATCATCGCTATCGACTATCGCGGTTACGGCAAAAGCGAGGGTAAGCCCTCTGAAAGCGGTTTTTACGCTGATGCACTGGCGGCTTACGAATTTCTCAAAGCTACGTACCCAGAAAACAAAAAAATCGTGTTTGGACGTTCTATGGGTGGAGCTGTAGCGTCGCAACTTGTCTCGGTAGTCACGCCCAATGCGCTAATACTTGAGGCTTCAATATCGTCGATGCCAGAAATAGTTCGAGAACGAGCGCCATGGACTCACTATTCGCCGGCTCGATTCATGGTGCGCTCAAAGTTCGAAACAACGTCGCACGTAGCTAGCAACTCGGTTCCAAAGCTGATTCTTCATGGTGACGCCGATCAAACCGTTTCGTACCAACATTCCGAACGAATCTTCGCTGCTGCTACCGATCCAAAGCAGTTGGAAATCATCCCAAATGGCGATCACGATGGACTCGATCTGGTCGATCCCGAGCGCTATCACACGGTCGTTAGCGAGTTTCTACGTGAGCACGACGCGCTATGAGCTTCGTCGAACGGGGTTGATTTGCTCGAATGGCGGAAGGAACGGCTTCCCTGTCACGCCAGAATCGTAAACCGGGCGGGCAGGTTTCTTCTGCCCCATCGAACGGCTAGGCCCTGTAGGTCGAAATTCATCCAGCACCGTCACGGTCACTGTTTCCAGTCGAATTCCGTCTTCTCGATGCTTCGCCAGATTATCGAGTGCGACATCAGACAATCCTGAATCAGGTCGCTGTTCGTCAGGGAATTTTCGAAGGCAGTCACGTTCACCCACCAGCGCAGGTCGCGGTGTTGCCGTGCTGCATGTATGAGCCCAGGGACACATATATGCGATGCACATCGTAGTTTCGCCAACGGATGGAGCACCCGCTGTAGCAAGTCCGATTCGTGCCAAAGCATCGCGCTGAACTCGACGCAGCTTGCGTCGTCTTCGATCTATCCAGCTTTTAGGAAGTCCAGCCATGTACCAATTCGTGTTTCAAGTGATGAGACTAAATCGTGACACACCCCAGCATTGAACGCCGAAGCTGGGTGTCACGTCTCAAACTACCCGTTCCGTAAATCTACACGGGATCGTGTCGGTAAGTCTCGCCAGTATCACGACGTTTCAACTGTGATTGCGAGAAGTTCGATAACGGCCTGCCCTGAGCAACGTCGAATGGGTGGCAATCAACAACTCTGAGCAACGTTACTATCGACTCCAGCCACTAATATTCAATTGTCATTCTGAATTCATTTCAGAATCTCTCTCACCCTTGCAGCGGAACACTTATCACAAGCCATCCACTCGCTGCTATGAAGGTAGAAAGATCCTGAAATGAATTCAGGACGACATTGTGGGCAAATACGAACCAGCCCTACCCGTGTACACCGTCGTCCTATCCACCGGCATCTCACCCACACAAAACCAAATCATCGATACAATTTCACTTGCGAGTACACGCGAATTGCCGCATCTCTCGCTGAAAACAATCAGGAAAAAAACTTGCCTACGCCCGAACCGATCGAAGTTCCACGAGCAGCCCTCGAAGAGATCTTTAAGCACGCTCGAGAGTCGTTCCCAGACGAATGCTGCGGATGGCTCACTGGCGACAAGGATTCGAATACGGCAGGTGGCGTACGAACGGCGATCAACGCTTACGAGCCTGAAACCCACCCAACCGCCAAAGATCGCTCAGCACAAACTGCGTTTGTGATCTCAGACAGCGATCTACTCGATCTGAACAAGACGCTCGACGATGACGTTCGCCCACGCATCATCTACCACTCGCACCCGAACGGCCGAGCGTACTTTTCGCCAACCGACAAGGCGAATGCTGCCGACCCGTGGGGCGATGGTCCCGCCTACCCGGTCAACCAGATCGTAGTCGGTATCGATGGCGACCGAGTAGTCGAAGCTCGACAGTTCACTTGGGACGACGATGCGGGCGATTTTGTCGAGATCGCTGAGTACGACGGGCTAGATATCTAGCGTTCGGTTATCACGCCGCCGTTGATGTTCACCGATTGGCCAGTGATGTAGCCAGCACGGGGACTGCACAAGAATCCGATCAGTTCGCCGACTTCTTCGTCAGACCCTGCACGGCGAAGTGGAACTTCAGCAATTCGAGCGTCCCACTTATCTGTTCTGCCCATAGGATCGAGTCGTGAAGTCTCGGTTAGCCCCGGACACACGCTGTTTACCGTGATTGCGTGCTTACCAATTTCTTTGGATAACGCCTGAGTAAATCCGTCGACTGCGAAGTTCGCCGCGTTGTACGCACTCGTGTTGGCTCGGCCGCTTTTACCCATCGTCGACGATAGATTCACGATGCGACCGCCATCGCCTTGTTTAATCATCTGAGCAGCGGCGGCACGACATGCGTAGAACGTTCCCATGACTTTCACATCGACAACCGTTTTGAAGACGTCGGCCTTCAAATCCAGCACTGAAACACGATCGTTGCCGTACGGAGCAGCCGCGTTATTCACGATGATGTCGACTCGACCGAACTCAGCGACCGTGTCATCAATCATTTTCTGCACGTCGTCTTCATCAGCGACGTTCGAAACCAGCGGGAGCGCTTTCACGCCGTACGATTCGATTTGCTCAGCGGTCGATTGAATATCGCGCCACCCAGCGTCTTTTTCGTCTTGAGGAAACGTGCTGGGGTCTCGACCTGTGCCGGTTACAACTACATTGGCGCCCATTCGAGCAAGGACTACGGCAGTACCGCGGCCGATACCTCGCATGCGCCCGGCTCCGGTAACAATTGCTACTTTGCCTTTGAGTTCAGTACCGGCCTGTTCGGTCATCAGTGCGCCCTTTGGAATTTTTTAATATTCAGGAATTCAGCACATTTTGCACGAACATGAGCGTGAATGTGGTGCGAGAGGAGCCTGATCGTCGAATTTAGCGTTTGGGGCGTTCGATCAGTGTTGCTTCGAGTGAAACCAGGAACTCGGCATCTCGGACTACAGTTATTTTGACTTCACTGCCGCTCGGATGTTCTCGCAAGAAATCTGTCAGATCTTGTCCACGGGTGATCTCGGTAGTATCGAGCTGAACGATGATGTCGTCGAGTTCAATTCCAGCATTTGCAGCCGGTGATCCGGGTTCGATCACGGTGACACCGAAACCTTCGCCAACTGGTAACCGCAAAGCACGTGCAAGTGCTCTAGTCACGTCAACTCCACCAACGCCCAAGAAGCCTGGAGCAGGCACCGGACCTTGCGCAATAAGGCTGTAAGCAGCAGTTTTGGCGGCATTGATATTGATTGCAAAGCCGATTCGATCGCCAATATTGATCTTCGCAGTGTTGATTCCAACCACTTCGCCGAACATATTAACCAGCGGGCCACCAGAGTTACCTTCGTTAATTGCAGCGTCAGTTTGAACCAATCCTGTTAGGTCGCCACCCACTTCACCGACAATCGTCCTATCGAGTGCGCTTACTACGCCCTTGCTCACCGTCGGACCGCCCCTAAGACCAAGTGCATGACCGATAGCGACGACATCTTCCCCAATACGAAGAGCCTCAGAATCGCCAAATATCGCAGGCTTGAGCCCGTCTCGTGGCGCCACCTTGACGATCGCTAAATCCAGAAGCGGATCACGTCTAAATAGCTCGCCCTCAGCCACTGAGCCATCTTCGAACGCCACGGTAATAGTCACAGCGCCTTCGACAACGTGCCAGTTCGTGAGAATCAGGCCTTCTTCATCGAGAATAACGCCTGTTCCAACGCCTTGTCCTCGCCCTAGATCAACAGCGATTTGAACTACAGATGGCGTTAGAAGTTCGACTAATTCCGGCGTTGAAAGCGGCTGATCGCTGTTATCTCGATTTACAGGTGTCGGAGTTAGAACCGCAGTGGCTTTGGCCGCAACGTTAGTCGAATCTGGGCTACCCGAATCTCCAGAATCCGAGATGGATTCAAAACTCGTGCAGCCTACGACGACAATCGCCACGGCAATTGCAACGAGAGCGATATTTAGTAGCTTCGGGAGGCGAATAAGAGTCAAGGTGATGGTAATGTCTGGGTCGAATAGACCGAATTCCGTTTTGCCAGCGTATCAAGCGATAGTGCAGACAGTGTGTGGATTTTTGATGCCATAACGGCGATAAACGCTGCATCACATCGTCGACAGCTCCTAGTTTGCGAACGATCAGAGCCTGTACGGAATCATCGAGTACGAATCTGAACTTATTACGACTCATACGAGCCCGGGCTGGATCCGACCCATGGATGGTTGTCGGCTTGATGCTTGGTGCCTTGTTTGCAACCGCCACCGCAGCGGGAATTCCGCAGTACGCACGTTCACTCGAAATCATCTCGATGCACGCAACCGTCGAAGATGTGGGCAACATCAACTCAAACGTTCACATCAACACATCCTGGATTCCACTCGCCAACGACGATCACGTGCTCGCCGATGCGGCGGTTCTCTCAGCGGTCGAGAACAATCTCGGCGAACTAGTTGTCGATACCACACGCCTCACCAAATCCCGAGAACACTGGTGGGGTCGACTAAACGAACCACTGCGACAAGATTCGCTGGCTTCGCTTAGTTCATTTCAGTACATCGAAAACTTCGCTGAACATGTCGCCTTTATCGAGGGAACAGCTCCAACCGACTCAATAACCATGGTCGATGGCGAACGCACGATAGAAGTCGCAGTACTTCACAAACGTGCACAACTGCTTCAACTCGAGGTTGGCGATGTGATCAACTCGCAGCCAATCGATCTTGGTACAGGACTCGTTCGTGCACGAATCACCGGCACCTTTGAACAGACCGACCTCTACGAGGTGTTTTGGTTAGAACTGGGCGAAGCGTATCTGGCTCCTGCCATTGAAGGACGCGAGCAGCCGTTAATCATGCTGCCAACAGAAAGTTCGATGTTCAGCATCGTTGCTGAAGCCAACGCCGGGCTGCCTGCTTCGTACGACTGGTTCATCTATACCGACCAGTCACTTTTGGCGGACAAATCAGTAGCCGATCTTGAAGACGCCTATGGGGGACTTTCCGAACAGCTTGAAGAAGGCATTGCACGTCCATTCGTTATCACTGAAATAATTCCTCGGATCGAATCGATGAAGAAGCGCGCGCTATTTGGCAGCATTCCGCTTCTACTCATGGCACTGCTCATCCTCTCCTGCATCGCGTTCTACCTAACGATGGCAGCGGGTTTGCTGGGTCGCCGTCGAGTAGCTGGATACGTAATTCTTCGCAGCCGAGGGTTTAACGTTCGCCAGCAACTCAGAATTCACCTCGCCGAAGCAGCCGTCATTTCATTGCCAGCGGCAATAGTCGCCCCACTGATTTCTTTGGTCGTCATCGCTGCTGTTGGCTACCTTCCTGCCTACAGTTCGATCACTGATGGCGGCACGATGCCAATCGAACTATCTGCCAAAGCTTGGCTATGGTCGTTCGGAGCAGCCGTGGGAACCGTACTGGTGGTCACTGCTGCCTCGTCCTTTTGGGATCGATCAACGATCGCATCCGCACGATCATCCGATTCACGACCCGTCGACGAACCGTGGTTCCAGCGCTTTTACGTCGATGCCATGCTGATTGGGCTGAGCGGCATCGTCTGGTGGGAAGTCGGCTCACGCAGCAGCGCCCTAACCGCTGATAGGGGTGGAGAGTTTTCTCCCGACCTCAGCCTTCTTGCCGCTCCCGTCCTAATCGCAATATCTGGTTCACTTGTGGCACTGAGACTATTTCCGATCATCACTCGCGTATTCGCAAGAGTGGGGCTAAGGTCAGGGTCGACCTCGCTCGGACTCGGCCTTGCCAGCGTTGCGAGACGACCGTTCTTTCACGGTTGGCCAATGCTGGCGTTTGCCCTTGCGATTAGCACCGGCATAGTCGCTGGCTCAGTTGTATCGACACTTGAGCGTTCGACCAACGAGCAAGTTTTCTACAGCACCGGGGCCGACATACGAGTCACTACTACTGGATCGACAGGCCAAGTAGGGCGAGAACAACTCGAAGAAGTTCGCAATCTAGATTCCATCAACGTCGCAACCCCGGCCATGAGAACAGATGCAACCGTAGGCACAACCTCACTAGGATCTCAGTTCACGCTACTTACAGTCGACCCAATCGATTTTCAGCAAGTCGCTTGGTTCAGAGACGATTTCACCGATTCGGAAACTTCGATACACCAGTTAGTTGATCGATTAGCGGTTCGGGTACTGCCAGATCCCATCGTGATCCCACCCAACGCTTCAGAAATGTCGATTCTGGCTAAAAACGAACCGTTCACTCCAAGGCTCGAACTATGGGTCGTCCTGAGAGATGGATTTGGCGATTCGCACACGATCAATATGGGAGAATTCGAGGAAGGGTGGTTCAGAGGCACAGCTGATTTATCGACCTACCCACAACCGGTCGAAATAACGTCGATTCAAACGTTCATGAAGGTAGGCCCCGATAGTGCACCGCCATCGGACGTATTTCTTGACGATCTAATGGTGGATACGCCTGAAACCGTTGGAACTGGGGAGTCTCACCTAGTCATCGATTTCAACGACAACGCATTCTGGACCGGCCTGCCTACGGCCGAAGGCGAAGACACCGGGTACTCGACCGAAACAGAGCCAGAAATTCCGCAAGACAAGGTCTCAAACGCTGGCGACAGGATTGGCAGAATCTCTCTAGGACGAGGAGCTAACGAGGGTGTTCGAGGAATTTACCGAACTGCAACCGATCGACCAATCCCAATATTGGCTAGCCAATCGTTCATCGATCAAACCGGAGTGGGAATTCGAAGGCCATTCATAATCAACGTCAAAGGCGGACTCGTTCCAGTCGAAGTGATCGATGTAGTCAACTACTTCCCGACTATCGACCCAGAAAACGGCCCGTTCGCAGTTGCTGATGTCGATGCCATCGTCAAATTTGTTGAACTGCGCGGTCGCAAAACAATCACACCGAACGAGCTGTTTGCCAGCGTGAATCCAAGTGAGCTATCCGATCAAGAAATATCTGAAGAAGTTCGTGATGTATTCAGATTGGCACGTATCGATTCGAGAGCAGAACAGATCAATGGCACGTTTGTCGATCCAGTCGCTGTAGCCGGATGGCGAGGTATGAGCATCGTCGCAACTATCGTCGCCGCCCTCGTGGTGCTCATGGCATACGCGGTGTTCCTAGCCGCCTACTCGCTTAGAACTAAGGGCGATTCCGCTCTAATTTTGGCTCTGGGAGCAAGTTCACGAGACTACTGGGTGAGTACAATCGCCGAGTTATTTCCAGCCATTATCGTTGGAACTTTGGTAGGGATCGGAACGGGCTTTGCCGTCAGCTCGCTAATGATTGGCTCGATGGCTCACACTGGAACTGGTGAGCAGTTGCTACCTCCGTTCATATTGCAGACCAACTGGATGCTGCCGATGGTTACAATTGCGGCGATATTTACGATTGTTCTGGCCGGAGTAGTTAATTCAGTTCGGTCTTTCCGCGAAATTGAAATTGCAGAGATGGCCCGAGAAGGGTTCTCAGCTAGCTCAACATGATCAGTAACTCGTTCTCACTAATCGTCAAGCGCACGCTTGCTCACTGGCGACTGCTTTCTGCAGTTGTAGTGGGTGTTGTGCTCGCGTCGACGATCATGGCGAGTTCGGTGATCTTTTTCGATGCACTTCGTGACGTTGCACTTCAACGTGCGCTCGCAAGCCACGAACCAGCCGATATCGATGTTCTCGTAGAGGCAGGCCAGGTTCCGACCAGTCCAGATACTCACGCCACGATTGTCGATGCCATGAACGGCTCGATCGTTCGTAGATTCAGCCCGTTCCTAAACGACGACGAATTTGCCCTCAAAACATGGACTTTCTTCGTCGATCTGCCCCCAGCAATGGTCGCTCCCAGCGATTGTCCGTGCAGATCGAATATTGGCCTTGCTAACGGCGACGACGATCAACTGATCGAATGTGACTGCCGACGTGTGGCGATGATGACACTCCCAGAAGTCGATGATCGAGCAATTGTCGTCGAAGGTAGGGCGCCACAAATAGCCACAACGGTGGCGGCTGATGATTCACTTCAAATCGAAGGAATGCTCGATGTAGCTTCGGCTTCACAGATGGGCATCTCAGTTGGCGATATTTATCCAGCTCGCCCCCACTGGGAAGATTCGCACGATCAGGTAAGCATTCTCGTAACTGGACTGTACGAGCGAAATAATCCCGAAGCACCGCACTGGCGAATCCAGAATGAAGCTTTCGGGTCACGCACCGACACGCTGCAATTTGCCCGATTTGTCGTTCCGGAAACAACGATTCTCGAAGGTCTAGGCCCGTACTTCCCGAATATGGGAACCGACTACGCATGGTGGCTCGATGTCGACTCCAGCAGAATCGCCGCCTCTGAGACCGAATCGATCCGCAACACGATCGATGCGACCGAACGAGAGCTCAAATCGATTGTCGACGGATTCCTTCTGCGATCCGATCTGCCTCAGGTGTTAAGCGCATTCGAAACCGATCTTTTCTTCAACCGATTGCCAATGTTCATCGTGTTGATTCTCATCGTTCTCGTAGTTCTCTACTACGTTGTCACTCTCGCATCGCTACTCGTCGACGCTCAACGCAGCGAAGTTGGGCTGTTGAGAACACGCGGTGCAACGTCGCGTCAGATTCTTGCCGTGTTCATCATCGAAGCTGGATTGCTGGCGGCGATAGCAGCCATTTCAGGCCCATTCCTGGCCGTATTGGGTGTTGGATTCATCGGAGTCCTACCTATTTACAGCGAACTCAATGGTGGCGACCCTCTACCTGTCCGCCTCACAGTAGGCGCATTCCGAATGGCGTTCTTTGGAGGTCTACTCGGCCTATTGGCGCTGTTCATCCCTGCTCTTAGAGCCACTCGGCTTGGACTCCTTGCAAGTCGAGTCACCAGAGCACGACCAGCGCGACTTGCCGTAGTTCAACGCTACTACCTCGATCTAGGCTTCCTTGGTCTTGTGATGTTCCTCTTCTGGCAACTCACAAAGCAGGGATCGTTCGTGGCAGTGAGCGTATTTGGCGAAACCACGGTCAACCAGCTGATTCTTGGAGTCCCAGCGATATTCCTGGTAGCAGCCGGACTCGTACTGCTCCGAATCTTCCCTGTTGGCATGGATCTCACAGGAAGATTTCTTTCGAAGCGTCCAATGTCGTCGATCACGCCACCTGCATTGATTCTTGGAATCTGGCAGATGGCTCGAAATCCCGCCCACCACTCTCGACTCTCGTTGCTGCTCATTCTCACGGCAGCTTTGGGAGTCTTCGCAGCCAGCTTCGGGGCAACACTCGAACAGAGCGCAATAGATACTGCCTATTACCGAACTGGAGCCGACGTAAAAATTACATCGGTGAACATTCGTGATGGCGGAATATCGTTCTCAGTTACAGATGAATTAACTGAGTTGGAAGATGTCGAAGCCGCGTCTCCGGTCTACAGAGAGACAGCGAATATCACGGCCGGCGTGAACGTCGATAGCTTCCAATTCATTGGAATCGACATCCACACCATGGAAGAAGTTGGCTGGTTCAGAGACGACTTCGGGCTCGATCCGTTTGAATCCAAAATATCGGTATTGGATGTTGGCGGAGCCGCAGGTATTGAACTTCCAACAGAAGGAAGATGGCTCACTGCAAGCGTACTTCCGTTAGTACGCCAGCCTTCAACATTCATCGTCGCTCGCTTGTCGGACGCAAACGGTCAGTTCTTCTCGGTACCGCTAGGTTCGATGATCCCGCTTGCATCAGATCAATTGAGATTCAACTGTCCGATTCCCGTCGATGGTGAACCGCCTGAATGGTGCCGAATTGGATCCTCGATTCAGGCTGCCCCATTCAGAGGCGTGCCGGGCTTGCTGCCGAAAAACCCGATGCGCCTACATTCGATTGGCGTGATCGACTACGAAAACGGTCTCGGGCCTGCTGCAATCGATATTGACGACATAGCCGTTTTGAATACAGACGGTACCGAACTGATCATCATCGAAACGTTCGATTCTGTGAACAACTGGCGAACGATGGTTCCTACACGTGAAGCGCTAGGCGATAATCTCGGCCGAGCTACACATCCAGATGGCACACCGATCGAAGGCGTTGCTCGTCTGAGGTGGACATCGTCGGGACCACGTGAATATCGCGGTTTGGCACACGGTTCAGAATTGGAAGTTGTTCCAGTTATCGCCAGCGTTGCCTTCATCGAAAATTACGGTGGTGGCGATGGCGAATTGCTGGAAATATCTCTCGATGGCACGCCGGTAAAGATCTCCGTTCGAGACGTGATCGAATACTTCCCAACTCTTTCTCTCGATCAAGAGCCGTTCCTTATTGCCGATTTTGAAGCAATTCACGAACGACTCAACATCACCCGAACAATAGGAAACATCCAGCCAACCGAGTTTTGGATGTCGACCGTTCAAGGTTCAGAGCTTCTCGAAGCCGAAGAAGGCATTCTCGAATCAGTGGTCGGCGGTGATAGAGCGGTACCTGAAATCACTAAGCGCCTATCGAACTTGCGAGTTCGCCCCGGCTCCAACACCATCGACCGTACGCAGGAGCTAGCCGCAGTTGCTTTCGACCCACTAGTTTCAGCAGGTTGGAGAGCACTACTAGGAATCGCATTCTTCACTGTTCTAGTGGTTAGCGCAGTTGGATTCCTCGTTCACGCCAAAGTAAGTTTCGATGGTAGGCGAGCAGAACTCGCACTACTCCGAACCATCGGCCTGTCGATGAAACAGTTGCTCTTCTTGGTGGTGATGGAACAGGTTATGGTTATCGGCGTAGCTGTAACTCTCGGCATATTCATGGGCGCGCAAATGGGTACGACGATCATGCCGTACCTCGCCAGTTCAGGTGAAAACGCAGTAGTCGTTCCACCGATGGCAGTTCAAATAGACTGGTTCGGATTTGGAATCACGTTTGGTCTTTTGGGGTTAGTATTCCTCGTGGTAATTGGCCTTATCCTGATTTCCGTCTACCGAATGTCGATACATCACATCATGCGAATGGGCGAAAGTTGATCGATATGGCTTCTACGAATCAGTTCCAAGTTAAGGGTGAATCTAAGTGACAACACCGGAATCTGCGTACATCGAGTGCAGCGGACTATTTAAGATCTACAAAGCAGCCGACCTTGAGGTTGTGGCACTACGTGGTCTTGAACTAAACGTCGCCAAAGGCGAAATCATCGCCATCGTCGGTGCATCAGGAAGTGGTAAATCCACCCTCCTGAACATCCTCGCGGGCTACGACGCTCCTTCAGCCGGAACAATTCGAGTGGGCGATTTCGACCTACTTCAGATGACCAACAAAGAAGTTGTCGAATACCGTCGACACGAAGTTGGATTCATCTGGCAGGAAACATCACGAAACCTGTTCCCATATCTCACAGCGCTCGAAAACGTTGAACTTCCAATGGTCATCTCAGGCGCTCCCGGACCAGAACGAAGGAAGCGTGCACAAGAACTTCTCGATGTTGTAGGTCTTGGCGATCGATCCGACCACAAGCCTTCTCAGCTTTCTGGTGGTGAGCAACAACGAGTTGCAATCGCCGTAGGACTATCTAACCAACCGCCTCTATTGCTCGCTGACGAACCAACCGGTGAACTAGACGACCAAACAGGCACGGAAGTTCTCGAACTGCTCAACAAGGTCAACCAAGACCTCGGAACTACTATCGTCATCGTTACTCACGATCCAGCCATCGCCACAAGCGTTGGTCGGGCCGTTGCGATCAAAGATGGTAAGACGAGCACAGAGACCACCCGAGAGGTTTCGTTCGAACGCAAGCTCGGTGGTGAAGCTACCGACACTGAAGAATTCCTGCTGATCGACTCAGCCGGATCGGTTCAGATTCCAAGAGACATGCTCGACGAACTAAATATCGGACGTCGTGTTCGAGTAGATATGAAAGATGGAAGGGTGACACTTGAGTCAGGCGACTGAGCAAATAACTGACCGAGAATCACGTGGCGCAACCACGCCTATCATTCAGGCGATAGCCGCTTCTCGTGAATACGAATTGGCTGGCGAGACCGTTCACGCCGTTCGTTCGGTAGATCTCGACGTAAAAACGGGTGAATTCATCACGCTTGTCGGTCGTTCCGGTTCCGGAAAAACGACTCTGTTGAACATGCTTGCGGGTCTCGACCACCCGACATCAGGTCAGGTGCTGTTTGAGGGCACCGATATGTCGAACTTCTCTGAAAAGCAGTTCATTCAACTTCGCAGGCACCGAATCGGTGTCGTATTCCAGTCGTTCGCACTTTTGCCTCTTCTTTCGGCTTACGAGAACGTTGAGCTTCCAATGCGAATAGCCGGTATTGGCTCTTCAGAACGCTCTAAGCGCACGAACGAAGTGCTCGACATGGTTGGGCTAGGCCGACGTGCCAAGCACCGCCCTTATGAGCTTTCGGGTGGTGAGCAGCAGCGAATCTCTATCGCACGAGCGGTAGCGATGAAGCCAAACGTGATTCTTGCTGACGAACCAACAGGTGAGCTCGACTCTGTAAACGCCGCAGAAATCTTCGGATTATTCCGTGAGATGGTCACTGAAGAAGATATGTCGATCGTCGCTACTACGCACGACCGAACGCTTCTCGATATGGCCGACAAGATTTACACGGTTCACAACGGTGAGATCGAACTATCGGAAGTCGGCGAGAACGTAGACGCCGACGCCCAGTTCAAACGCCCCGACGCCGAGTAGTTTTGGGCGAGTAGGTTGCTACTGTCATTGCGAGGAACGAAGCACGTGTGACGTGGCAATCGGTCGCTCCGGGCAACGCTGCGTTCGAATCAAGCTACCAAAGAGCAAATGTCATCCTGAACTAGATTCAGGATCACTGGCGACGAGCCAATTCACTTCGACTCAGAATCGATAGCCGATAGGCTTGAATGTTCTGCGCTTGTGATCACGATTCTGAATCAAGTTCAGAATGACAAGGTTTCGACCGATCCACTCTGGCAACAGGAACAGCTGCCCATACTGGTCTCAACCAGCACGAAAATGCCCTAGCGGCTGCGGCGCCATGCCCTGTCACGGGCCTCAGTTGCGATGTAGAGAGCGTCCTCGACGGTATCTGCCACCACGTTGATGTGCCCCATCTTGCGACCCACTCTTGGTTCAGCCTTGCCATACAAATGCAAACTCACGCCAGGCATCTCCAAAGCACGTGCCCAGTCGGGATCACCATCGGTATCTACCCAAACTTCGCCAAGCAAATTCACCATCACCGTGGGTGAGTGAAGTTTTGGCTCTGCGATAGGCATACCTGCCAGCACACGAACCAACTGCTCGAACTGCGACGTATCGCAGCCGTCCATCGTGTAGTGACCTGAATTGTGAGGTCGAGGAGCCAGTTCGTTCACCAGCAGCTCATTCTCTTTCGTAACGAACATCTCAACTGAAATAAGTCCCACAACATCGAGCTGAGTCGCGATATCTGCAGCCAGCAATCGAGCGTTTTCAGTAACGCTGTCGGGAATTCTTGCAGGAACAATCGAAACATCGAGAATGTGATTGCGGTGAACGTTTTCAGAAGGCGGGAACGTTGCAGTTTGGCCATCGGCAGTACGTGCACAGATGGTCGAAATCTCCATCTTGAACGGCACAAACTGCTCAACGATCAATTCAGTCTTACGAGCCGCCAAAGATTCGTATGACCGTTCGATATCCTCGGCACGAGTAATGATCTCCTGCCCCTTGCCGTCATAACCTTCAGTAGCGGTCTTGAGAACCATAGGAAAGCCAAGATCTACCCCAGCCTGCTGCAGATCCTCTAGCGACTGAACGTGCCGGAACGGAGCAACCGAAACACCAGCTTTGAGCAGCGCATTCTTCTCGTGCAGTCGGTGCTGAGTAGTTCGTAAAACTGAAGCCGAAGGGTGAACCGGCGCAAGTTCGGCAGCAGCCGAAACAGAATCGGCGTCGACGTTCTCGAATTCGTAAGTGACAACATCCGTGGAACGTGCGAGCTCTCTTGATGCGTCTCTACTCGAATACGGCTCGGCAATTTGCCCGTCCGTTACTTGCCCACTTGGGCAGCCCGGATCGGGATCGAGAACTACGGTTCTGTAGTCCATCTGTCGAGCAGCAATAGCGAGCATTCGCCCCAGCTGACCGCCACCGATGATTCCAATTGTTGAGCCGGGGTTAAGAAGTGATTCTCGTTCCATTTATCAGGGTTACTCGCCAGCAGGCTTTACGTAGGTGACAGATTCGATTTCAGCAGTGATTTTCGCTCGTCGATTCTCGAGTTTTTCTTGAACGTCAGAGTCGATTAGTCCGATGATTTGGGCTGCAAGAATTCCAGCATTCACCGCGCCCCATTCGCCAATTGCGACTGTTCCAACCGGGTAGCCTCGAGGCATCTGAACTATCGACATTAGCGAATCCATGCCATCGAGATGCGGCCCAACACCGGGTACGCCGATTACAGGCAAAATCGTCTTTGCGGCAGTCATTCCGGGCAGATGAGCTGCCCCGCCGGCACCAGCGATGATGACTTTGATTCCACGATCTTTCGCCTCTTCAGCGAACTTGAACATCAGATCGGGAGTTCGGTGGGCAGATACCACTCGGATTTCGTGCGGAATACCGACTTCTTCAAGAATGTCGGCAGCGTGCTGCATGGTCGGCAGATCAGAAGTGCTGCCCATAATCACCGAAACGAGCGGGTTTGCCATATTTCTTAATGCTCCGTGCGAAGATTTGTTATTTCTAGCCTGGCGGTCACCTGTGGACCGAGCACCAGCTAGGCGACCAAACGATTTTACAGTCGCCCGGGCGTTAGCGCGAGAAAAAATCCATTTAGAATCGTTCGATGCCAAAGCTAAAGCTCGATTCGCTCGAAATCAACTACGAAATTTCTGGTTCAGGACCGCTGCTGATTCTTCACCACGGATTCGGATCATGGGGTCGTGATTGGAACCGTGGCGGCTGGTTGGAACCACTTCAAAAACACGCAACAGTGATGATTTTCGATGCTATAGGGCATGGATTATCGACCAGATCGCACGAGCCCAACGATCACACTGTCGAACAACGAGCTTCTGTAGTGAACGCCCTTGCCGATGAATACGGCACCGAACGATACGGTTATGTAGGTTTTTCTATGGGTGGCAGAACAGGACTTGAGCTGGCGGCTTCAACTCCAGAACGACTTAAAATGATCGCTATCGGCGGAATGCACTTGTTGCCCGCCACCGCCAATGCCGACCGATTTGTTCGCCATATGAAAGTATTGCGATCTGGCAGGGCTAAATCTGTCGAAAAGCCAGATGGCGATCGGCCAGGCAACGACCCTCTAGCTCTTGCGGCTTCACACGAGGCACTTCTCTGGTGGCAAGGCGCTGGCGACCGACTAGCCAATCACAAAGCGCCAACTTTGTTGTTCTGCGGTGAAGATGATGCTCACTTTGCCAATGCAAAGGAATCTGCCAAAATTTTCGGATTTGATCTGGCTGCACTCCCAATCACCGATCACGACAGTACGTTTTTCTCTTCGAAGCAAGCCGTGGATTCAGTAACGGCGTTTGTTGCGAAGCATCTTTCCTAATCACCCTTCGATACACGGATTCTGGTGCTAGAATTTCCGACCGTGTGCAATTTTCTCGGACCGTTTTCTTACTGAAATATTTTCTCGACAGGGCTAGGCAATAAATGACAACCGGCAACGGTTCTAAGAACGATTTCAAGCGCGCTATGGTGGTTACAGCCCACCCAGATGATGCCGAATACGGCTGCTCTGGAAGCGTTGCCAAGTGGACCCGAAAGGGTTGGGAAGTCGTTTACGTTCTCTGCACCGACGGCTCAAAGGGAACTGAAGACCGAGATATTTCTTCAGAAGCGCTGGCGGAACTTCGTGCCGAAGAGCAGCGAACAGCTGGCAGAACTCTAGGGCTAAAGACTGTCGAGTTCCTCGGCTACCCGGACGGTTATCTGGAACCAACTCTGGAAGTACGACGTGATATTTCACGCATGATTCGTAAGCACCAGCCTGATGTACTGATCACAACGAGCCCAACTCGTGATCTTTTGAATTCAACGTACATAGGTCACCCTGATCACTTCGCAGCTGGTGAAGCCGCACTTTCAGCGGTATTCCCGAGCGCACGAGACCACCTAACCTTCCCAGAACTGTTCTACGACGAAGGTCTTGAGCCGCACAAGGTTCGAGAGGTTTGGGTTATGAGTTTTGGCGACAACGCCAACTTCTGGAATCCGTTGACCGAAGAGGATGTCGAGACGTCGATTTCCGCTTTGAAGGATCACGTGAGTCAGGTGAGCGATCCTGAACAGGCCGGCAAGTGGATGAAGGAACGACGAGCAGAACTCGGCAAGAAGATCGATGCCGACTACGCCGAATCCTTCCGCAAGTTCACCCTCAGTTAGGGGCTTACTGACGAACGCCAGTCGTTACCGACCCTGTCATTGCGAGGAGGTACGACGTGGCAATCAGCAGTTCTGAGTAACGCGGTGTCCTTATGTCGGAAACCAACGTTGACCGGATCACGATCAGTCCTTGGCAACAATCACTCCTACGATGAACAAAGCGATGCATTCGTCGACTGATTGCCACGTCGTCGAACTCCTCGCAATGACAATCGCTCGATTTCAGCATCAGAACGAAATACAAAAAAAGCCCCGGTCGCATTGACCGGGGCTTTTCTATATTTCGAACTCGTAAGAAACGTCTAAACGACGTCGAGAGTGTCTTCTGCAGCCACTGAATCCCCACCAGCGATCTGGCGAAGCTGAGCGAACTCATCCTGCGTACCACGCAGAAGAATGCCAGCATCCGAAGAGTGCATGATGAATCGTGCACCCAACTCGATAGCCGTAGTCGATGCCTTGATCGTCTGCTGGTGAATCATCGTTGGCAATCCACGATCATCCGCCGCACCAATCACCTTCTTCAAAGTATCGATGTAAAGCGGGTTTTCCACTTCGTCAGGAATACCCAGCGAAGTAGTCATGTCGTTAGGACCAATAAATACAGCGTCGATAGGAGCGCACTCGATCATTGCTTCAACGTGGTCGGCAGCAGGTTTGCTCTCAACACCCATGATGAAGATCTGGTCTTTGTGACGGTTTTCCAAATATTCCTTCGACTTCTCGCTTGGGTACTCGTTATCGGTAACCACTTTGTCGAAGTACTCACCCTTGAGAGGGTGTGTCTTCATCTTCATGCAGGTTCGGCGAACTTCGTCGAGAGTCTCGCAGTAAGGCACAAGAACGCCGTCGGCGCCGGCATCCATAGCCATCGCAACCCAAACCTCTGCGGTGTCGGGAGTTCGAACGATAGCTGTGATGTCGAGCGACTGCATCTGTGCAACCGTATCGGCGATCAGTTGGCGGTCACGCGAACCGTGCTCCGAGTCGATGACAACGAAATCGAGAGTGCTACCAGCAAACACTCGGCCCCAGCGCATGCTTGCGGTGGCAGAGACCATAAATCCAAATACAGGCTTCTTAGCTTTTAGTGCAGCTTTCAGATCAGCTGGTTTCATGTTGTCCTCTTACGAAATTAATAAGATGTCTTCGGTCAATTTTCTGACCGATTGAGTACGCGGAGCGTAATAGTACCCGAACTCGCAGATAAGCGTTTGTGACGATGCCGTGTGATTCGAAAATGAAACCGCTTTCCGCACTCCAAAACGTATAGAGAACAGGCCTATCCGCCACTACATTGCTCTTATATCGACGAGAAATCACACTTTAAGTCCCACAAATACCTGCAGTTCGTTCGAACCAACCGGGTAGTCTCAGTTTTCGTGGTACCAAATTTAACCTCAACCAATAGCCATCGCCTGGTGGCACTCGCACTAGCCGTGACGACCATATTCATCGTCTCTGCTTGCTCTGGCAGCGCGCCCGCTCCTACTCAAGCGCCTAGCGGCCTCACGATCGACCCGACAGCGACTACTGAAGCTGTTCAGGTCGATCCAACCGCAACGCGAGTACCTGCACCGCCGTCGCCAACACCTGAGCCGACTTCAACACCGACTCCAGTGCCGACGCCAACCGAAGTTCCGCCTACGGCCACTGCAACCGCAACATCGGTACCCACAGCAACTCCAAGCCCCACGAGTACGCCTGCACCAACCGCCACCCCAGTTCCAACTGTCGAACTTGGGCAGCTGCCAACTGGCGTAATTAGCGCCTTCACCGTTTCGGAAACTCTCGATCGTCAATCAACGCCCACTGCGACACCATTTCCTACTGCAGTACAGCCATTCATCGAACCAACTCCAACACCAACGAGTGGTAGCGATCTACAGCCGTACTTCGGCAATGGTCAGCCTGTTCGGGTAAGAAATCCTAACGGCGGACCGTTCGTTGAAAAATCTGACCTTTTGGTCGATTTCTTCTTCACGAACGCTGGCTCAACAACAATTACCGATGATTACTACATCGATCTTTATATCGACGGTGCAATTGCGCAGCGTTGGCTCGGTATAAAACTTGAACCCAGCACATTTGCTTTCATCGAAGGTGGCACTGGGCTTCTCGACGCATTTGAGCTAGAACCCGGCGATCACGAAGTCAAACTTGTTGTCGACCCAACAAATCTCATCGCTGAAGCATCAGATGGCGATAATACTCACACTGCAACGTTCACATGGGCAGGCCCGGCAATTCCAACACCTGAACCCGGTACAAGGCTTCCAAATCTCACTTTCGCTCGTAGTACAACAGGAATTACTGCTGCACCGTTCTTAGGAGCTTCGAACTCAGGGGGACTCTCTACAAACGGCACCACCGCTTTGTCGATCTCGGTTCTGAACGATTCGCCAATTTCCATCACGCGCGAATTCATGCTCACAGTGCTTTTTGACGATGTGCTTGTATACAAAGCGAACTACACAGGGCTCATCGGCGGCCAAAATATCAACCTCGATTGGGAGGGCATTACCGACGCCGTAAGGATCACTCCGGGCGAGCACACGGTGAAAGTCATCGCCGATGCGAGTGGTGCGGTGACTGAGTCTGATGAATCGGACAATTCACTCGAATCTGTATTTGTGTGGGGCACAGGCGATCCGATTGCCGCTCCAGCTCCGGAAGGCTCGAATGGTGCTCCCATTCGCACTGTTCAGGTTCTTCCGAACTTCACTGGGGTCACGCCATACGGCTGGGATGCAGCGATTTCTGCCAGCAATTCCTCTGAAGAGCTCGCACTAGGTGCCGATGGCAAGGTTTGGGCAGAGGCAGATACAAAAATTTCTCTCGCAATGCGTAATTCGAGCCGAGTAAATTCTGCGAAATCAGGCGCTTTCGAAGCCCAAATATTTATCGACAATGAGCTGCTTGAGACTATTCGACTTGGTGCCGGCGATGACGCGGGTAGCTATTGGACAGAATCTATAACGATCCCTGCCAACAGTCTCGAGCCCGGTGAACACCTCGTAACGATGATCGTCGACTCAAATGACGAGATTCTTGAGAGCAACGAATCCGATAACTCGCTAGGGCGTTGGTTTGAGTTCCTTCCGGGAGCGCCAACAGACGAAGACGCAAGCGCGTTTGTTCTTAGTGACGCGGAACTCACGGCAATGCTGGCGCCACTCACGAATCAGGCGTTTATCGACCAAGTTCTTCCTGTTTCAGGTTCAGGAATCGAATCTCCTGAATGGTCAGGAGATATCGAACAGGCAGCGAAGGCCGGTTACTACTTACTGACGGGTCGTGATCTGGATGCAGAGCGAATCGTTATGCACCTCTTACCGCACGATCAGTTCGTCGCCGCCTCGTTCAACGCATGTATGACTGATTATTTCCTTCTTTCGGACCCTACATACATCGCCACTTACGATGCGTGCACGAATTTCCGTGGTGAAATCGGATTCAAGTTCCGCCTGAACGGCAAAGTACACGTATATGTAGATCTAGACGAGTCGCCAATACTTGCGCTTGGAGTCTATTTCCACGAGCTTGGACACGCGCTTCAAGACCTCGAAAATCCTGATCAAACCGATGCACCTCACACTCAAAATCTCCGTGGACTTTTCGAGGCTCAGGCGCAGATATTCGAAGCGGCAGCGCTACGAAGCATCGAGGAATATCTGGGCATTGGCCTGATTCGATACCCAAACAACAGCATCGTGCAGGGCGAAGTTCAATTCGTTCTCGACAACAGCAAGGCCCTTGAAGGTTCTGCCGAACACGTGCTGGGTCATAACTTCCTCTGGTACGAAGTGCTAACAAACACATCAGGCCTAGGTTTCGACGCTGAGCTCCGTGCAAACAAGAAGCTTTCAGCAACCAGCGCCAAGGCATTATTCGACTACCTCGTATCGCTCGACCCATCGGCTCTCAACGCTTGGGTTTCGCAGATTTCAGTCACAACGAGTGCGCCCGACGAATTCGCAGCCATCTCGATGAGCCGACTCGAAGACGATCTGCCGGCAGCCCTTCATGGCAACCCCGGCCTAAGAGAACCAGCCTTCCTAATTCCGTAGGCATTTACGGTTGATCAGCCCTTAACTCGTCGAAGACAGTGATACTGTTCGCTTGCCGACTTTTTCGCGGCTGGCTTTTGGCATTTTCTGGGAGACTGGGTACTTGATTCACGATAACGTCGAGTTCGATTTTTACTTCATTAGGCACGGTGAATCGCAATCGAACATCACTCCCGGCATCGCAGCTGGCGTGAATTTCGATGCCCCAATGACAGATCGAGGTCACAAACAGGCCGAAGCCGCAGGATCACGACTAGGCGCAGAGGGCGTGAAGTTCGACAAGATCTACTCTTCTTCGCTAGTGCGAGCTGTGCAGACGACTGAAGGTGTGCTGAAGGGCATGGGAATTCCCGATGCAGACTTCAGTCAGGTCGATGAAATCATTGAGAAGCAGACTCCCGGCTGGCGAGGCAAGCTTGCCAAAGATGTGATGCCGACTGAAGTTCGTCTGCTGATGGCTGAAAAGGGCAAATACTTCAAAGCTGCCGATGGCGAAACGATGCGATGGGTTGAACGACGTGCTTCCAATTGGCTCGAAGATGAAATTCTGTACAACGAGGATTGGTACCAGAAGGACGGGAATCACACGATTGCGATAGTCAGCCATGGCGACACCATGCGAGCGCTGCTGCACTACATCACAGGCATCGATAACCGTCTTGCTATGCGAACCGACATTTTCAACTGTTCGATTAGTCGATTCCGCTTCGGAAAACTCGGCTGGAGCATCGGTTCGATCAACGATTCGTCGCACACACTCGCTCTTGGCGACATCGTCCGAGACGAAAAGATCGTTCAAGGCGGTCTAGGGGTTTAGGCGTCTGGGTTTCTCGCCCAACTCTGTCATTTCGAGAAGTGAAGCATGAACGCCGTGGCAATCAGCGGCTCTGAGCAACGCGGCTGTTGAATGTGGCCAGATATCGCTCAGGTAAATTCCGTACGTTCTCAGAAAGATTCACTGCAATGCTGAACATAGCGTTGCATATGCCCACTGATTGCCACGTCACCTCAGGGCAGGCTCCTCGCAATGACAATCTCCGCTAACTTCGAGCTACTTCCTCAATCGCGCCCAAAATCTCAGAAACCGAACTAATCTCAATTGTAGGTGGGCTGCCCTTGTCAGGTCGTGGAAGCCCTTCGGCATTGAACCAGATCGACGGCATATTCAAATTGGCCGCCCCTTGAATATCGCTACTCCACGAATTGCCGATCATCACGGTTTCTTCTGGTGAAACTTCAAGCCCTTCCAAAGCAGCGGTGAACGGCTCTGGTCGCGGTTTTCCAATTCCAACGTCGCCAGATGCAACGACGACTTCGAAATAATCTGACAGCCCTGCTTCGCTCAGTTTGAACCGCTGAACCGCTGGCGATCCGTTCGTGACAATCGCCAGCGGGTATGTTTCACCCACCTGCGTCAGGACCTCGCCAACTCCGTCGTACGGAACCAATCGCTTCACCCGCTCGACACGGTGCTGTTCGATTATTTCGTCCCTAAGCTCAACATCTTGAACTCCATACTCTGAAAGAATTTCGTCCCAGGCATCACGCTTGTACTGATTGATCGTATCTTCGTTGTTGCCGAGTCCGTACCGCGGATCGTCCCACGGCCCCCACAACCCTTCCCACGCGGCATAGGCGATTTCAGAATAAATGCTCGGGGTGCTCCACTGCGCCCAAAGTCGGTGACATGACTCGTCTATGGTCTTCAGCATCTGCTCGGGGTCTGCGCCATATTTGGCTTCAACCAACCCGCACACGACCAGTAACGCTTCCCGTTCAGGCTCCATTTCGGGAACCAGAGTGTCGTCAAGGTCGAACAAAATCGCTTTTAGCTCTGGGAGCTTCGCCATTATTCGACGATTCCAAGCAAGCCAGCGTGATAGTCACGAGATAAGCCCTGCTGGCAGTGGGTTTCCAACTTGCCAGAAGCTTCATCTAGCCCGATAACTCGCAGCTCCGTTCGATCTTTCCACAGGCTGAGTCGATCTAGCGTTTCGATAGCATCGTCTATATCGAAATCAACTTCGATCTTCGTCAGCTCCTTCAAATACGCCTCGATCTCAGCCTTGATCGCAGATTCCGAAGTGGAACGCCCGTCGTTCTCAACATCGAGACAGAAGGCGTAGAGCAGCACGGATTCCTTGATCTCCTCTTCGCAGATCATGTACGAAATCAGGTGAATTGCGCTTCGATTCGCACCAAGGCTTTGAAAATACAGGTGCTTGGCACGATTCGAATCACGATCCTTGATTGCTCGTCTATAGCCTGAGAAAACCTTCCAAAATAAGCCAGCCAACGGCACTGCAACCACCCACAGCAGCTGCGAAGCCGCAACTAATCCCACTGCAAGCACTTTCGCAATCACCGTCCAAACAGCACCTGCACCGCTTCCGATCATCATCACGGCGTCACGCAGTCCCATGCTCACGTTCGCGTTCGGGAGGAGTGCTTCAACGTCGCGAATTGGAATATCTTTGAACAGCCTGACTTGAACGTTAGATTCACCAGCAGGGCGAGTTATAAGCGCCAGTCGATTAAATACCTCGACCTGACTCGTTTCGCCCTTAATCGGATGTTTTAGCGTCCGACGGTGATACGGCGCGGTCGAACGGCCTCGCACCCAAATCGACATCTCTTCGAGGCTGTCTTCATCAAGTTTCACCTTGATGCCGTGAGTGCTGCCTGCTTCTAGCGCAGTCTTTACCTGATCGTCAGACAGCTGCTCAAAATTAGCCTTTTCGAGCATGTGCTGAACCTTCGAATTCAGCTGTCGGAATTCAGAATCCCCTGGAGGATCGGCATTGAGGACGTCGACGGTCTCACGATCGGGATTAATTCGTGCATAGGCACGAGTAATTATCCGCTCGAAAGCAGATTTCTCTTGCTCGAGAATTCTAACCATCCAGCGTGAGACCTCGGCCAGCCGAGAACTCTGTTCACCGAACGTTTCAGAATCGTTCGACAGATACTCGATTAGATCGCCCGACCCGACCGGAATAAACCTATTGTCAGGTCGAGTAAAACCCGATTCGTAGATGCTGGTAAGGGTAAATCTCGAGTTCAAAAACCCGAGACCAAACCTTCTACCAGTCAATCTTGACCTCTCGGCCCGTTCGAGCCGATTCTTCAGTCGCTTCGAACACCCTCAGCACTCGAAGTCCGTGTTCCTGAGGAATCGGAGTGTCGGCATCACCACGTTCAATTGCCTGAACGAACTCGGTGAATTCTTCTAACAAAGGATTGTTCTCTCGAATCTCTTCCTTCTGCCAAGTTCCTTCTTCAGAATCGGCAATGTACAGAGCAGTCTCCTGACCTGGAGCGCTACCGTACTTCAGGCGGAATCGAGCCATACCTTCGGTGAAGAAGAAATCTCCGCCGTACTCGGTGGCCCCAACACGCCACGCCATTCGACTGATAGTCGCTACTTTGCCTGACTTCCATCGGAGGAAGCACATCGCTGTGTCATCGCAGTCGATCTCAGGGTTTTCGCTCTTCGGGTAGGTGACCTGACCGATCTGAGCACTAACAGTCTCGATATCGTCACCGAAAATCCACATCAGACGGTCGATCTCGTGAGTGCCGTCCATCTGCCCCATTCCGCCACCTTTTTCGCCTATAAGCATCCAAGGCGGTCGAGTTTCCGGCTGATAAGGCTTGTGCCACATGTCGTGAGCCATCACGAGTTCGCCAAGTCGCTTCGAATCGACGAGTTTCTTCATTTCCTGAACGGCAGGGTAGTAACGCTGAGTGTGAGCAGTCATCAGCTTAACGCCGTTAGCTGCTGCTGCATCAATCATCTGTCGGCCTTCGGTAGCCGAGAGAGCCAGCGGCTTCTCCATAAACACGTTTTTGCCAGCTTCGGCGGAATCGAGACCCGCCTGATAGTGCAGCCAGTGCGGAAGTGTGCCGATGACGATATCGACATCATCACGTTCGAGAACGGCCTTGTAGTCGGTTACAAACTCAACATCTGGATATTTGTCTTCCCATGGTGCGGCTGCTTCAGCTCGCTGCTCGGCGACTACTTTGAGTTCGGCTCCGGGCGTGCTGTTCACAACATCGATGTAACTTCCACCGATTCGTCCCGTGCCAAGTACTGCTACTCCAACCAATTCGTTCTCGCTTTCACATGCGTGCGTATGCTGACGATATTCGTCCAGCCGTTTTGGCGGAATTGTAGACCCATACGGATCGCAAATGGGATGAGTGAGAACCGCGTCATCATTCAATATCACTGGCGGGCAGCAACCAAAGTGTCATCCTGAGGCTCTCGAAGGACGACAGGCGAATGGCACAATCGTTCAGATTGAGGAAGAATCTCGTCGTTAGCGAACGCGTGCCAATCAGCCCCTCCGCACCAGGCCCCTCGACCGCCGCTCGGGACGCGTGAGTGCGGTACTCGTGGGATCTATCGCTAAACCAGCAGATCCTTAAGCTCTTCAACGTGATCGATGATGTAATCGGGATCCGGCGCATCGTCAGGGTATTTCTCTCGACCCATTCGAACCCAAGCAGTCTTCATTCCAACGCCGTGAGCGCCAATGATGTCGGTGTACGGGTTATCGCCAACAAACAGAATTTCTTCAGGCTTTAGGCCGTCAATATCGAGTAATCGAACTGCTTCCATGAACACTTCAGGGGCAGGTTTATCGACTCCGAACAGCTTTGACGCTAGAAGGAACGGGGTGAGCTTATCGACTCCCGTGTTTTCGGCTTTATCGTGCTGAAACTGATCGCCGTTCGTGACGATTCCCCACGTCACCTTGTTCGAATTCATCCAGTTCATGAAATCGACCGCACCCGGTAGAACTTTCATGAACTTCACCATGTTCGAAAAGTAGAAGTTGTAGTGTGATTTGGAATCACCTGGCACACCGGGCCATCGTTTTTGAATATCAAAGATAGCCGTGTTGGCGTTCGTGGCGTTATCGGGAGATAACGACCAGAAGAACTCCAAAGCATCTTCCCAGCTAGTCGAACTGTTGATCTCGTCGTGCAGGTCGTAGAAAACTTTATAAACGTCATCGTATGCCGCACGCCTATCTATAAGCGTGTCGTCCATATCGAAAAGTGCCGCTCGAAATTTCTGATTAGTCATAAATTCAATCGTATTTGTAGCCCAGTGGGTCAGCTTGATAACAGGTCGAACAACAGCTTCGATCTAAACGTCGGCTGGCGACATATCTTCGGCGTTCCAGCTTCCAGTGTTTTCTTTGTAATCGGCATTTCCAGCGCCTTCAGCCGGAATAAACGGTCGCTCTGCGAATACCGATTCGTCCAAGTCAGTTCCAAGTCCCGGAGCTGTTGGCAGTTCGAAGTAGCCATCTTTCAGCGTCAGTGGAGTCGTCTGCACCTTGTCGTGCCACGGCATATCTCGAGCCGTCTCCAAAATTAGGAAATTAGGGACAGTCGCACACACGTGCATTGAAGCCGCAGTTGCGATCGGACCGTTCGGGTTGTGAGGAGCGAATTTGATGTATTCAATTTCAGCCATCTGGGCGATCTTTTTGATCTCAGAAATACCGCCTGTGTGAGCGATATCAGGCTGAATCACATCGGTCAATCGACGGTGCAAAATATCTCGGAATCCATACCTGAAGAACAGGCGCTCTCCGGTAGCAATATCCATGTTGTGCCCCGCTGAACGTATCTGTTCCATCGCATCAAGATTGTCTGGCGGAACTGGCTCTTCGAAGAACTTAATATTGAACTCTTCCACTGCCGCCATTTGGCGATTCGCCACTGAAGGACGTGACCGACCATGGTTGTCGATCATTATTTCCATGTCGGGTCCAAGATGCTCACGCATCGATTTGATCTTCTCGTGGAGATCGTCGACGACGTCTTTCTCGTGGAACGCCTTTTTGCCCAGATCCCAGCCACCGGTCTTGAACGCAGTGAAGCCCTGATCGACTGCATCCCAGCCACCTCGTAGATCGCCAGCGTGTGTGTACGCTCGGACTCGGTCACGAACTGCTCCACCTAGCATTTTGTATACAGGTAGGTTGTAGATCTTTCCTGTGACGTCCCAAAGTGCGATATCGATAGCCGCCATCGCTGAGCCCATCACAACTCCACCACGCCAGAAGCCGTGGCGATACATGATCTGCCAGTTGCGTTCGATCTGAGTTGGGTCACGACCAATTAGTCGCTCAGAAAGAGTCTTGATTCCAGCCTCAACAGCTAGTTCGTGTCGTTCAAGCGTTCCTTCGCCCCAGCCGTGAACACCTTCATCGGTTTCAACTTTGCAGAAAACCCAGTTACGGTTTCCGCCCTTCATGATGAACGTTTTAATATCGGTGATTTTCATTTGTTTTTACTTAGGAGTTGATCGCTGCTTGAGTCGACAACGCTAGGAAGGCCGGTAGGCCATGCAAGTTAGATTCAGCGGCATTTTATGCCTGAATTTGAGCGCTCGATACCCACTGTATGTGACGACTAAAGGTCTTTTACCCGAGGATAAATCAGCATCGTAAGGGCGACCACGGCGAGACAACCCGCCGATAGCAGCAGATAGCCCGAACTCACACCATGCCTATCGGCTACGTACCCAGCTGCAATACCTGCAGCAGGCGAGAGAGCGGTATCAAGCAGGGTCGCCGAGATTATTCGTCCGCGTAATCGATCTGGCGCAACTTCCATCAAGGTAGCGCTGTTACCAGCCCTAAACAGAGTTTGCGAAACACCGATCCAAATAATCAGCGGGAAAGTCATCCACAGATAATTCGCTCCGGCGAATCCGAGCAAGGCAAGACCATAGGAAGTGGCTGAAAACAACATCAGCTTCCCTTTGTATGAAACGTTCCTACGAGATGCGATGAACAGTCCACCGCTCAATCCACCAATCGCTCCCACAGATGTCAGAACACCCATCAGAGCAATTCCCTGTCCGAACTCTTCTTCAACCAATTGAGGAAGCAGAACTTGATGCGAGAACCCAATCGCCAACGGTCCTAAGCCGAGTAGCACCAGAGCCAAAATCACTCGATGCCGACCTATGAACACAAACCCTTCGATAAGTTGCGATATAGGATTTCCTTTGGGTCTACCCGACGCAATATTGGGAATAGCGATCTTGGTAGTCGTAAACATCACGACAGCGAACGCTCCTGCCGACCACACATAGGCCCAACCAACGTCGGTAGCTGCGATTAGAAGTGCGATTAGTGCCGGCCCACCAAGCCGAGTGCTATTGATAGCAATCGAGTTCAGCGACATGGCGTTCATCATGTCTTTTTTGTCGACCAAGTTCGGAATGATCGAAGTTCGAACTGGCTGATTCATCGCCATTCCGGCACCAAGGCCGAACGCAAGTACGTAGACGTGCCACAGTTCAACTACACCAGCGAGCAATAGTGCCGCCATGATGACGTGCATCAGGAACGTCCATGCCTGAATGATCATCAGCAGCTTGCGACGATCGAATCGATCGGCAGCTACCCCACCGATCAAGCCTAGTATCAGCATTGGAACAGCACGGGCTACTAGCACTGATGCCACTGAAGTTGAAGATCCGGTCAGATCCCACACTAGCCACGAGCGCGCAACCATATCGGCGTGCATGGCGGTCGCAGAGAGCAATTGACCGAACCATAGGTAGCGGAAGTTGCGATTATTCAGAGATCGGAATGCAGCTGCGAGGGTGCTTGGCATCAACCTAGAGATTTTCCCCTGGGACGCCGTTTGGTCTGTTGCCTGCTTGTTGCTCAATACGGGCGCAGTATATGCCTGCGTTGTACCAACAAGAGTGGCAGTTACTCGCTGTCGAGATCGATTGGCGAATGAATCGCCTGCCAACCCTCTAATTCAAGCGACCGAACTGAATTAAGGCTAATTCCAAGAGCATCGGCGGTATCCGATGGCGTAGCCGATGCGCCGTTCAGCAGACCCAGCCTGTGCTGCATCACATTTCGATGGGCATCGGGCAGCGTGCCTACAGCGTTGTTTGAGAACTTTTTGGCGATATCGCCCGGAATCGAACGAGAGTGACCATCGGCAGCGCGAAATAGTCGATCCATCATCTTTGTTCGACCCATAGCCATCAGGCGCTTGAATGACATATCAGAAAGTCGAGAGTTCTCAGACGCAAGCTGCACCGAATCGTCCTGAGCCACACCTTCAAGACAAAGCCAACCCTCGCGTGATCCGCCCGTCCTTAACCCATGAATCGCCAACCGCCACGATCCTTCATCACTCGATACGAGTAGATCACGAAGCAACTGAATCGCCTTCAACGACCCAATTTTTCCAAGTTCATGAGCAGCACTGACTCTCTCTGAAATTACTCTGCTAGAAAGTTTAGCCCGAAGCCTAGCGAGCACCTCTTCACCTGAACCACTCAGTTCTTCGGCGACCCTTCGCAGATGTGCGCCTTCAGACTCGCTCGATGTCTTGCTGAGGCGAGTTATTCCCGATGTCTCCGCGGTGGGCGGATTGAACGATGTATCGGCTGGATAATTATTCTTTGGAGTGGAATTAGTCATAGTGCGGATGGAATTCTACCTATGAAGTTGCCCACGAACCGGTTCGTGTGGAGCTTCCCCCAGTGTCCATTCCGAGAAACACGCGACCTCGGTTGTGAGTTAACCCCAAGACGATCAGGTGCAGACCTACTGCTTGGTTCATTACAAACAAGAATAGATTTGATTCATCAGATACACCGGCTCCCGACTCAACGGGATTCGGCAACCAGAACGAAAGTATGGATACAGCGACCATGGGCGAGATAGTCGATTTTTTCCAGTCATCACCAACAGCAGACATTGAAGCAATTTCGGTACTGCTAGTGGACGATCAGCCGGTTTTCCGCAACGTAGCCCGCTCGGTACTAGAGCGAGACGGCGCTTGTGAAGTAATCGGTGAAGCTACCGATGGCATGCACGCTCTCGAAATGATGAGCAGCCTGAACCCAGACATCGTTGTTATGGACGTTCAGATGGGCGACATGAGCGGTGTTGAGGCAACTCGACGCATCCTAGCTCGACACCCGCAGGCCAACGTTGTGCTCACAAGCATGGGTTCCGATTCTGAGTACCCAACACTTGCACGAGAAATCGGCGCACGTGGATTCGTTCCAAAGCGAAACCTAAACGTTTCGATGCTCCGCAGCCTAGTTGGCGGTGGACCTTCTGGCGGAAACGACGCTATCGCTGCGTAAGCGGTTCAGCGTTTTTATATGCAACGAAGGAAGTCCCGGTTTCGGGACTTTTTTTCGTTAACTCACAGTTTCGATATTGAGCAGCGGCACTTGCTCCGAAAAAACCAGCGCGTAAAAACCCACAGGCAGTGTGAGTACCACGTCACTGACTTGTTTCGCAGATCAGCAATAACCTAACCGCACGCGAGCACTACGGCTGTATGAATCGAACCATCGAAATCACTCGCTCACAATTGCAAATCTTATGAATCAATCGGCTCCTGAATCTACATCGGCAACTGCCCGGGCTGTCTTCCAGAGCCCGCTAGTAATCGGCATCGTTGCAATTACGGTTATGACTGGGGCAATCATTGCCTTCGGTTCGAGCCTGCTTCCGCAGAACGCACTGAACGGCATCAGCCAACGCCAGATCGAAGACCTCGATAGATTTGCGTCGGTGATTCACTATGGTGACGCCGAAATCACCGGTCTCGGTGCACGAGACCGCCTAAACACCGCCATTTCGTCGAGTTCGTTCGATTCACTGATGAAGCGCGGTATGTTCGGAGCAAACGCCCAGCGACTCGATCTCTACACACTCACTGGCGAGCCTCTATATGCAACCAGCGGTAAAGCTCCTGCTCTCGAAGGCGCAATGTTCACAGCTTTCGACGACGCTCGACATAATCAACCCGCCTCCATACACATGGAGCCCGACGCTTCAGCAAAGCGACTTGGCGCAAGAGTAAATCTGCTTCAGACGTACAAGCTCATCTGGGATCAACCACCCGGAAACGGTCAAAGCGCCAGAACGCTTATGGTCGCCGCCATTACGACAAACGTAAATCGAGATCTTGAAGTTGCAATACAAAGCGTTTGGATCATTGCTGGCGTGTTCAATGCCGGCATGATTTTCGTTCTAATCGTTCTCCACTGGGCGTCTGGCCGAGCTCAACGACGATTGGAACGTGCAAACAAGGCGCTCGAAGTTCAGAACGTGGCTGTTCGAGAATCTCGAGAACGCATGGTTCAGACCGCCGACAGCACGAAGCGAGCTATCGCCGAAGAGCTTCATGGCACGGTTCAATCGAAGTTATTCGCCGTTTGGATGCAGCTCGTTCAATTCCGAGAATCAACAGCCGAATCCATTCCTGAACAGCTGGATGAACTCGATAAGATCACCGTCGATCTCGACAACATCCGAGAAGACGATATTCGCGGCATTTCGCACCGACTCCACCCGAGCATTGTTCGAGTCGGAGCCGCAGTTGGCTTACGATCCCTAAGGAACTTCTACGAATCGATGGTTCCTGTCGAATTCGTAACCAACGACGCTGCCGCAGCGCTTGAACCTGCCGGAACTTCTGTGGTTCCAGACAACGTACGACTTGGCGTTTACCGAATTGCTGAACTTGCTATGGGTAACGTAGCCAAGCACGCCAATGCAACGATGTGTAAAGTCGGCTGGATCTACGATGAGACCAGTCAGAACCTCATCATGAGCGTTTCCGACGATGGCAAAGGCTTCGATCCAGCCAAGCTCCGTCAAACTGGGCTAGGGATGGTCAACATCGGCGATTATGCCGACGCCATGAACGCTACGCTCGATATCAATTCGAGCCCTGGCGGTGGCACACAGCTAAAATTGGTTATTCCTTTTATTGCACCTTTAACAGGGAAACTCTCTGCTGATCTCAGTTCAAATGAGGCCGTAAACTCGCTAGGCGAAAATGGCGAGCGCGCTTCTGCAGCATAGGTTGCGGTGCACACCTAAAGGCCGACGCGCAAAATCCCTCAGGGTTAGTTAAACCTTCGGCTATTCACCTTCTACAGCCGGGTTTGTAGCATGGAGCTAGACCAAATCGAACAGCGCCAAATTCATCACGGCGCAGCGAGAGCAATCCATGTACAGAGTTCTACTAATCGACGACCAGCCAATATTCCGCGACATTATCCGAGCAATGCTAGATAAGGCCGGCGGGTTCGAGGTGGTTGCCGAACGAGAAGATGGAGCTCACGCTGCCAACACCTACCAGGAGATTCTTCCTGACGCGGTGATCATGGACGTCCAGATGCCCCAGATGAACGGATTCGAGGCTGTTGGCACGATTCTTACTGAAGACCCACAGGCTGTAGTCGTTCTTACTTCCATGAAGCAAGATGACGAGTACGAATCTCTGGCTCAAGAAGCTGGAGCCGCTGCGTTCTACCCAAAACGCCACTTGGACGTTGAAGTAGTACGAGATCTTATCGAGAAGCGTCACCAGCAGGTTCTGGCTGCTTAGTCTTAGGCTTACCACGGCGCTGAGCTAGCGCCGAACCGACTACGACTAATACCGCGCCAACGTACAGCTCGCCGCCAATAGATTCGCCAAGAATCCACCAGCTGAACAGCACGCCGAATATCGGCTGGCTAAGCGAAAGCACCGTCACTCTCGAAGGCAGATACCTCTTCAGTAGCCATGTTTGGCCGATGAAGCCCAAGCCTGCGATCAGTACGCCTGTGTAGAACAGCGCAACTACTAGCTTCGTCGTAACAGTAAACGCCTCGTCGCCTTCGAATATCAGGCTGGCTATCACGAACGCCGTGATGCCAAATATGCTCTGAGCCATCAAAAGTTTGTGCTGAGCGATTCCCTGACCCAACTGCGACAAAAAGACTTGCCGACCACCGAGCAGCATCGCCGATACCAGCAGCAACAGATCGCCAATAAGGAAATCTGAACTGGAATCAACGAATCCTTTGTAGAACACGGCAACAACGCCGCCGTACGCCACCAGAGTTCCGAATGTTCTAGAACGAGACATTCGATCGCCCGGAACGAAGAAGTGAGCAAACACACCTGTCCACAGTGGAAATGTAGTTGTCACCACAACAGCATGCCCCGCCGATGTGTAATCCTGCCCAATGTTCATGAATGCAAGCTGAACTGTGAACAAAATCCCCAAAAGAATCAGAGGTACCCACTCGCGTTTCTGGATTCTGAACGACTGGCGAGTGGCGAGCGCGTATATGAGTACGACTACCGCCCCAAGAATGAAGCGTAAATAGCCGAGTCGTAGCGGCCCTGCATCTGCGAGCCCAGCCTTGTTCGCAACGGGATTTCCTGCCCACATGGTTGCGAGCAGCAGTGCGAATGTTCCTGCTTTTAGCGAAAGTGGCTGTCGCAGGTCTTTTGCTGGAATTTTTCTGGATTCTGGCGAGCTTTCAGGAGGAGTTGAACTCATATGCGGTTAGTTGGAACCCACTGCCTGAGCCGCGAGATCAACCACACCAGCAACGTCTTCACACCATCTCGTAACCACTACCAGATCCTTCTCAGGATCAATAATCACGCAGTTTCCGCCAGCTCCTGAAGCCGAAAATGTCGATTCAGAAGCGTTCTTGCCGTAGCGAACGCCGCCACTGTTGAGCCACCACATGTAGCCATACTGATCGTTCTGATCACACGGCACAGTCATCATGTCGATCCACTTCTCAGAGACGAGCTGCTTGCCGCCCCATCGACCACGGTTCAGATAAAGCATGCCGAATCTGGCGTGATCGAGAGTATCGACCCACAGGCCGCCGCCCCAGTGAGCGCCGCCTGACACCGATTCGGTGACAAAACCATCGAGATTCACTACAGAATGATCGTCGTAGCCGTGCCATTCCCAAGTGCCTGATGATCCTATCTGGCTCATTACTTCTCGTTCGAGAACGTCTGGGAGCGGCTCGCCCCAAACTGCCAGCAGCGCTAAAGCGGTTCGATTCACTCGAACGTCGTTGTATTCCCAGTGGCCACCGGGAGCTTTTCGCTCGCGCCGACCCGAATCGCCAGTAGCACCCATGCCTTCAGGATCGAGATTACGGTTCCAATCGACGATATCGGGCTTGGTGTAGAGCGTTCCTTCCCATTCAGACGTCTGCTGAAGAAGGTGCTCCCAAGTTATTCCACGGTTTTGATCAGTATCGAAACCGTCGATAGTCTCGCCAGAAGCGTTCATCGTGAGAGATTTACCAGATTCGTACCCAAGAACGGGATCTTTTGGGCTTTTGATCATGCCTTTATCGAACGCAAGCCCCGCCATAGTGGCGACATAACTCTTAGTTGCGCTAAACGTGAGATCGACTCGTTCGATATCACCCCATTCAGCAACGATGTAGCCATCTTTGATCACAACACCAGCCGGACCGCCACGATCTTTGAACGGGCCAAGCTTTTCAGCCCATTCGGGAGCATCGTCACCGACATTTCCGTGTCGAATGTCGATTGGCCACTTAATTTCGTTGTCTTTGGCGAACTGAACAGCCTCGTCTAGCTTCGCCTGATTAACACCAAGCGAAGCTGCGTCACGACGTTCCCATTCGCCCTTAGGAGGGAGATACAAATCTTTTGTCATACTCAGGTGTTTCTCGCCCTAGTCTTCTAGCCGTTTGAGGTACTGGCCGAGCCAGTCGTACTCAACGAAATCGACGTATTCGTTCATAAGAGCCTTCGTGATTGGTCCAGCTGCCGAACCGTCACCGATTTGACGACCTTGGAACGATCGAACTCCGCAAATGCAGAGTGAAGTCGAAGTTAGGAAGATTTCATCAGCAGTCATAGCGTCGAACAGGTCGATATCTTTGGTCACTACCTCAATATCCAGCCGTTCAGCCATCTCAATAGCCGTCTCACGAGATATTCCGCCAAGAACGTACTGCTCCTGAGGGGTGTAGATAACGCCGTTTTTGATCGTGAATATGTTCGATCCGATGCCTTCCGTGAGGAACCCACGGGTATCGAGAAGAATCGCCCACGCCTCTGGATCCTGCGCCTTAGCTTCCATATCGGCCATGATCAAGTTCAAATAGTTGTGCGACTTGGCTCGCGGGCTAAGTGCCTCAGGCGGTGTTCGTCGAACTGAAGGAACGAGAACGTCCATGCCGTCTTTGTAGAGTCGAGCACGAGGCTTCAAAGGAAGCGGAGCGCACTCGATGATCACGTTTGGACCGCCAGCGGTCTCCCACATATCGCCACCAACCAGATCGACTCCACGCGAAACACGCTGCCCAACCCAGAAATCGTCGTCAGGGCCTAGAAGGTGCAAGTTCGCCTCTAGTACCTCTTTCGACTTTGCGACCATCTCTTCCTGGCTCATGCCGGGGTCGATATCGATGTACTTCAGCGAATCGTAGAAACGCTTGATGTGCGTCTCGAGCTTAAAAATCTTGTGGCCAAACGTGCGAGTCATGTCGAATACGGCATCGCCGTACTTGAATCCACGATCACGGAACGGCACTTTGACGTCGGATTCGGGCATTATTTCGCCGTTGAAGTAGGCGACTCGTTCGCCCTCACGTGCAGTAGTCATTGCTAGTTACATCCCAATTGTCGGTAATTGCGGTGAAGTTCGACTCCAGGACGTTTACCAGTTCGCCGAAGCGGGGCAGCTTCAGGACGGACGCCTCATGCCCCTCTAAAACCGGGACGCCGCGATGCTACGCCTCATGTACGTGTGCGTATAGTTCCACACTGTATATATGTATAAATATATGTATGTATGGGCCGTTTGAGGTTCAGTATGGAACTAGTCGCTCAACCCGAAACTTTTAAAACCTGACGATCAGCAGGATCGTGGGTCTAAAAGGGGAGCGATTGGAAAAACCTCTATGCCTATCATCGATGTATCCCAGAAGTCTTACCGCTCTCTCGTAAAAGCGGCGCACAAACGCGGAATGAGCATCGATAGGTTCATACAGAACTCTCTAGAGGACGATTCTGAGGTGAATGAAGCCGAAATCACGGCTCCTACTGCGGATTTGCCAGCTGAGCCGGTTGAATTCACGCCTGCTGAACCTGCTCCACGTCCACGGAGAGCTATTCGGCGTCCTAACCGCACCCCAAGTGGCTCAAAAGCTGCAGATCCAGCGTTTAGCGCACTATGGGGACGAATCGAAGCTAGCGCAGGGAACGCAATTTCGACCAAGCGCGGGCAAGATTTCACTTACGAGGTCGAAGCTGGCTATCTGACTGTGGTCGATAGCGGTGCTCGAATACCGCAAAGCCAGTTCAAGAAGGCTCTTGATCAGTGGCCACAACGGGGTCCTTCGAATATGCGAGGCATCTTCGCGGCTTCAGTCGTTTGGGCTGTACTGGCCGACGAACGAATTCTTAAAGACGCTGCGTAGCGGCTTTTTACGGCCTTCCAGCAACTACCAGCGGAAGCCTTCGATGCGGAGAATTTTCTCCCAGATGGCTTCTTTCGCCAGTTCTGGCATCTCGTTCGACTGAACGTATCGCACCAGTTCAGTAGTCGCTCTAGGGTCGATCTTCTGGGCGCCAAATCCGTGGCGATACCGCATGTGACCCGATAGCCCCTGAGGGGTTTTGCAGATAGCTCCGCACAAAACGCAGTCGGTCGGCGGATTGCTCTTGTTTCCAGCGGTGTATTTACGATGAAGCTTGGCGATTAGCAGCTGAGTTGGCTGGGGCAGTTCCTGCATCCCAGCGAAAGAAGTCAGCGTATCGATTCGTTGTGCTTTGGCTCTGTCGACGGCTCTGGCTGATTATCTTCGGGTAGCTCATCGGTTGGCGCATCAGATTCATCATACGAATCTTCGATCTCAGCCGGTTCTACAATTTGAATATCGTCAGCGTCGCCAGACTCTTCATCAGATTCAGGCTGCTCGATGGCTTCCGGCTCGAAAATCTCTGGTTCCTGATCTGCGGCCTGTTCTTCCGATTTGTCCTGAACTTCGGTCTCATCCGTGAGCAACACGGACGGATCGATTCCAGCCTCACGAAGTTCTTCATCGGAAGCGAACATGCGATCAGATTCATCGGTTACGGGTTCATGCGACCGATCAGTGCGTTCGCTCGAAACCGACTCCGTAGATTCTTCAACCGGGGTTAAATCGGGTTCGATTACGACCGATTCGGCGGGTTCAACTGAATCAATCGTTTCTAGCTTTGGCTCAGGCTTGGGCGACGCGTCTTCCGCCACCGAATCTCGTTCGGGACTTATCAGTCGTTTTAAAAACTTTCCGGGTCGCATGAAAACAATCTACAGGTAAGAACCGAACATCCGACACTTACGGGCGAATCGCAATTCAAGGATTACCGATTGCCGACATTCGAAATCTATAGTGAAAAATTACTCACCAAACTCAAACAACCGATACGACC
>JABIFF010000007.1 GCA_018650845.1 Chloroflexota bacterium
CAGAATCGGAAGAGTAAGAGTGGTCGTTTCTTCGGGCTGGAAAACGAACTCATCAACCAAAGACCTTGAAGCCGATTTACGAGCTTCCGTAGACGGCGAAGTTCGGTTCGATGCAATATCAAAGCAGATGTATTCCACTGACGCTTCGTTGTATCAGATGGAGCCGGTTGGTGTTGTGATTCCTCGCAATGCCGGCGACGTGCAAGCGGTGCTAGAAATCGCTGGCAAGAACGGTGTTTCGGTACTACCTCGCGGTGGTGGAACTGGACTTTCCGGTCAGACGGTAAATCACGCCGTAGTAATGGACTTTTCGAAGTACATGCACGATGTGATAGAGATTAATCGTGAAGAAAAATGGGTGCGAACCCAGCCCGGAATCACGATCGACGAACTGAACCGCCAGCTCAAATTTTCTGGACTATTCTTCACGCCCGACCCCAGCACATCGAGCCGCGCAAACGTTGGTGGTGCGATGGGCAACAACTCGTGTGGATCGCACTCGATCATCTACGGCAAAACCGTCGATCACGTGTTGGAAATGGACGTAACACTCTCTGACGGTTCACAAACGAACTTTGGAATGCGTGATGCTGCTGCGCTAAAAGGCCTGCTGGCAAAGCAGGGTCTCGAAGGCGATATTTACCGGGGCGTAACTGAGATTTCAGCACGAGCAGCCGGACTTGTCGAATCTAAATTTCCAAAAATTCTTCGTCGGGTTGGTGGATACAACATCGACCGCACACAAGACCCGTCGGCACTCAACCTCACTCAGGTGATGGTCGGTTCCGAGGGCACTCTTGCAGCGGTTACCGCTACAAAGCTAAACCTTGTTTCGATTCCGAAACACAAGGTTCTTGGGGTTGTACATTTCAATGGCCTGATCGAGGCTATGGAAGCTACAGTTGCGATCATTGAAGAGTCGCCAGCTGCTGTTGAGCATGTCGGCGAAATGATTATCAAGCAGGCACGTCGTTCGCTGGGGTTCTCTCGTGCAATCAGCTTTCTTCAGGGTGAACCAACCGACATTCTCGTAGTTGAGTTCAGCGGCGACGACGAGGCCGAAGTACGTTCACGGCTCGACAATATGGTCGAGAAACTCGATCGTATGAAACTCGGATTTACCACCACCAAGCTCTACACCACTGCACAACAAAATGAAGTTACCGAGTTCAGGCGTGCCAATCTTGGCTTGCTGATGAACGTCGATGGCCCAGCTAAACCTCTTGCATTCGTCGAAGACACCGCAGTTTCGCCAGAAAAACTTCCCGAATATGTGAAGCGATTCGACGAAGTTGTGAAGAGCCACGGTACCGAGGCCGGATACTACGGTCATGCCAGCGTCGGTTGCCTTCATATTCGCCCTCTGATCAATATCAAAACCCGCGATGGCATGGAAAAAATGGAGGCGATAGGTACTGATATCGCTGAACTAGTCCAAGAGTTCGATGGTGCATACTCGGGCGAGCACGGTGATGGCATCGTTCGAGGATTTTTCACGGAAAAGCTGTTCGGATCTGAGCTAACCCAGGCGTTCAGAGAAGTGAAAACTGCCTTCGATCCGAGCGGGATCATGAACCCCGGCAAGATTTTCGATACTCCCGATATCAAAGAGAATCTCCGTTTCGGCGACACCTACCGAACGATTGAGATTCAAACCCGCCTCGATTTCAAAAAAGAGGGTAGTTTCGCCGCCGCTGTCGAAATGTGCAACGGTGTGGGCGCATGCCGGAAGGTTCACGCCGGCGCTATGTGCCCTTCGTACATGGCAACCCGAGAGGAAAAACACACTACTCGTGGGCGTGCGAATGCGCTGCGGGGAGTTCTTTCAGGATCGCTGCCAGCGGAAAGCTTTAGCTCGAAGAACATGATGGACGTGCTCGATCTTTGTCTTGGGTGTAAATCGTGCAAATCTGAGTGTCCGTCGAACGTCGACATGGCGAAGATCAAGTACGAATATCTGTATCAGTACTACAAGACTCGCAAGATTCCGTTGAGCTCGAAACTCGTAGCCGATATCCACAGAATGAGTTCGATTTCGGCACCTGTGGCTCCGATAGCCAACGTTGTTACTCGTTCACTGCCGGTACGGTTGTTGTTCGAAAAGGTCGCAGGGTTCGATCGCTCCCGTCCTTCACCGAAAGTAGTTCGCAACACTTTCCAAAAGTGGTTCTCGAAGCACAAGCCGCAAAGCACGAATTCACGCGGCAAGATCGTTCTATTCCACGATACGTTCATGAACTTCAACCACCCGACTATCGGAATGTCGGCAACCCGAGTGCTCGAAGCACTTGGCTTTGAAGTTGTTGTGTTGAACGAGCGCAAGTGCTGTGGACGACCGATGATTTCTAAAGGTCTACTCGATCAAGCCGGCGAAAACGCTCGACACAACGTCGATCTTCTCTACCCACACGTTCAAAACGGCGTGAAAATCGTTGGCTGTGAAGCTAGCTGTGTTTCAGCAATGACCGACGATTGGCCCGACCTGCTGAACGGTGATGACAAGGCGAAACAGGTCGCATCTTCAGTGGTTACGATCGAGGAATTGCTCGTAGAAACCACAGGCGATGACGGCCAGCAGATCGCGTGGACCGATCTTGAAAAGCAGGTGAAGTTTTTCGGTCACTGTCACCAGCGTGCTCTCACAGGAACCAAGAGCTCGATGGCTGCTTTGAATCTGCCGCCTAACTTCGAAGCATCGGAAATTTCAGCCGGTTGCTGCGGTATGGCAGGGTCGTTCGGGTACGAGAAGAGCCACATCGAAGTCGCAACGGCAGCGGGCGAAGATCGTTTGTTCCCGGCAATTCGCGAAGCGAACGCCGATACCGAGATTGCCACTTCAGGCGTTTCGTGTCGAGAACAGATCGGGTTCAACACCCCTCGAGAATCTCGCCACGTCGTCGAGATCCTCGCCGACGCCCTGTTCGATTAATCTGCACCAGTAACCGCCGCCAAACCGTTTAGCTATTCGAAAAATGGAACGGTGTAAGCGGCCGATGGCATGAGGTAGACCGTTGGTTCGGTTCGTCCTATGTCGGCCATATCAGCGAACGCTTTAACCACAGCATCTTCGAGAGATTCCGTGGTTCGCCCCCGCATCGTGCCCACTTCATCGTCGGTCATCTCGGTCACAACGTAGGTGATAGGTGCCTTCTGAATGGTCGAAAGCGCTGTCTGACCGTTGATCTCGCTCTCTTTGCGTAACTCGGCAATTATTGCTTCCCTGCTACCGAGTTTGAGCCACTTGGCGAACTGATCACCTCCAAGCCCTTCTGGGCACGGGGCTAACAGAATAATTCGACCGTCAGGTTTTACTGCCTGATAGGCGTTGAATAGAGCTTTGTGGGTTTGAACAAAATTCTGGGTTGACGGAGAAGCTGCGATTACGATGTCGGCCTGTTCGGATATATCTATAGCGAACTGCTTGTGGGCCAGCTTTGTTGCTTCAAGATGAGCCGTTTCGAGTTCACCAGCAAACACCGCTGCGATTTCACTGTCACGGTTGAGGACTGTATTGACGATATAGTCGACATGGCTCTGCTGAGTTGCTTCGAGCATATCTTCTGCGACTGGGTTGCCTTCGAGCCCACCAATTCTTACGTCGGGGTCGATTTCGTCTTCAGTGGGATGAAGATTCATCGAGTGATTGCTGGCGATAGATGTAATCGACGCCACCCCAGGAACAATCGATTTTCGCCCACCTCCATAGCCGCCAAAGTAGTGCAGCACTACCGCACCCGTGGCGATTATTCGATCGGCTTCGTGCACCCGCCTGTTCAGATGAACCTTCGTGCCGCGGCTTGTTGTTCCGGTGTAGACCAAATTATCTTCATCACGCGGATCGTGCGAATACGCCTGGTTCTTGAAGCGTTCGTAGATGCTGTCGCCGAGAATTTTCCGCTCTTCGTCGGGCGTCGGACCACGGTGGGTGCCAGTAGCGTAAATGAACGATATATCAACCTCGGCAATTCCAGATTCTAAAAGCCCATCGACAAGCACAGGCAGTACCTTCTCGATGCGGGTAGTTCTAAACGAATCGGGCACGACGATGGCGACGGTTTCACCTGGGTTCACGATTTCGAATATGTTCTTTTCTAGACCGATAGGGTGCTGGATAGCGCCTCGGATCGCGCTGTCTTGGTTTTCAAGTCCGGCAGTATCGGCAACGTCCAAAGTGCCAAGCAATTTCCCGGCCGGAAGAACTGCGTGAATCATCTCGGCACCGTATGGAATATCGATTTCTATCTTGGTCATCTACGGGCATTATCCTTACGTGATTTCAAACAGTCGAGCACCTAGTAAATGCTCGGCAGATACCGCTTACCCTACTCTGCCATTCAATCGGTAGCTATTCACAAGTGACCTGTGATGTTTTCGTAGCATCCGAAATTCGTCTTCGTCCTCAGTCGTCTCGATCAAAGACTTTACTGTCCGCAAGCGGTACACTTTCGCCATCAAATTAGTCAGTCTGATTTTTAGATCGTTGATGGCGTTTTCCGACGTTGTTTACGTTCAACTAAAGTAGGGAGCATCACTGTGGCAACTAAAAATGGGACGTCCGCAAAGCTAACCGAACCGCTATTCGGATCGGCAGAAAACGCACGAATGACGGGAACGGGTCCTTCGATATGGCTCGCTGGCGACCCCGAAGATCTTCCTGAATGGCTCGATGCGGGAGCTGCAGGAATTGTTACCAACACAGTCGTGCTAAATGACATGGTGAAGAAGTACGGGCAGATCACCGAGGTAACCAAAAGATATCTCGATATTACCGACAAGCCAGTTGTAATCGAAATCGATGGGCACTCAACTCAAGAGCTGCTTGACGTTGGTGAAGTGTTCACCAAAATGTCCGATCAGATCATCTTGAAAATCCCTGCTACAACCTATGCTCTTGGTGCGTTTTCAGAACTGAAGAAGGCTGGTGTTCCGACTTTCTGCACAACGGTATTTACGCTGAATCAGGCTGCTGCAGTTGCTCAGGCAGGTGTAACTCACGTACTCCCATTCTGTGAGCCTTTCAATGATGTTGGTGGCGACCCAACAAAGCTAATTCGCGACTGTCGTGAGATGTTCGATGGTTGGGCAGATAGGCCGTTTATCACAGCTGCGCTTGTGCGTTCAATCGAGACGGCAGATGCGGCTCTTCGTGATGGAGTCGACGGAATAATCGTGTTCTGGCCTGTGTTCCGAGACATGATGAAGAACCACTTGACCGACGAATGGAACAACACCTTTTTAGGCGAGTGGAATTCGATGAACGAAGCGGGTCTATTGAAAGACCTTCCTGTTCAATCGCACTAGAAACCAGTTATCTGGATTAAATATAGAAAGGGCATCCTCCGGCCGGGTTGGAGGATGCCCTTTCTATTAGGTAGGACTTCGGACCGCCCCGTCAGCGAAAATACTGAGGGGTTATAGCGTTTAAGCTCCCGGGGCGGGCCATTGGCCATCGCACCCCATGTTGTCCGGCCGGGACGAACAAGGGCACTGCATATACACACTGATGAGAAATGAACTTTGTTAGTTCATGTTCATCACTGCACGCAGTCCGGGAGGGACTGAACGCTGGATCGTAAGTGGCGCTCCTGATTTCGGAGACATCTCAAGCACAAATCTTGTACTTTTGACTACTAGGAAATCGGCGCTAGTTAGACCAGTGGCTCCACCGCCATTAGCTGAACTGCCATCTGTGTAGGCAATAGAGCCAGTATTACTGGTCGATACCGCTGTTATTCGATCCATGAGCCAGACCGTTACTTCAGCTTTTTCGCCATCTTCTAGAAGTTGATCGCCATTGTTGGTCCCGATAAATTTCGTCGACCATGGAACATCACTCAAACGTTGATTTTCATCAGCATACGAAACGATTGTCGCAGCAGTACTGCCGCTGACGATGTCGGGATCGGTGCCCGAGTCGTCCCACGTATATGGTGCTGTCAGATCGACTGGTTCACCAGCGAGTGAGTTTTGCACCACAAAGACGATTTTATGAACAGCACGCGTGCTGCCTACATATCCAGAGAATGCGAACGCTGAGCCTGCTTGACGCAGCCCGGTTCGAGTCTCTTTCAGACCCGCATGGATCGTCTGCTTGTTGGCTTCTGAAGAGAAGACACCTGCAGAAAGAATCGTGAATGCGAACACTGAAGCCACAACCACGAAAGCAATTAGAACGATCGCTGTTTCAAGACCCGTGATGCCTTTTTGGCTACGGGATCCTTTCAGGACCATATTAGTACCCCTTACTATTTCCGCTCGACCTATGCGAGTACAACGAGAACCCCCTCGTTGTATTTATAGATCGCCCACTCGTTTTTATTTGAGTGCTGGCCGGGCGGATAAGTTCCACTATGTCGTTACACCACCATGGGAACATCGTGGAAACTACCTACTGGTATCCGGGAAACGCGGTAATTAGCAACACCTATCGAGTACCCGTAAAGACGCAGTCCGCAGTGGACACCTGCGCCCATAACAAGTTCATGTCAGGTAGTTCAATCCCTAATTAGCGAAGCGAAAAGGCTCATAAGGCTTGCATGTGGGAGCAAGGACTGGGAAACGGTTGATTGAACAAAGTTACGATACGTGCACTGGTATGCCCCCACGCTAAAAGTTCGAGTGGGGGTGAGTACAAGCGACCATTGGGGGTTCGAGTTTCGTCTAGCTGCGAAGAATCTCGTTCAGGCGCTCAGCGATGATGATCTCTTCGCCGTCCTGAACATTGACCATAACGATGCTGATCTCTTTCTTACTGCCACCACCGCCAACGAATATGCCGGGGTCGCCAGCCTCGAGTAGGGCTTTGATCTCATCGGGCGACGGTCCAGAGAAATCGTCATCGAAGTAGAGCACAGGTTGCGGTCCTTGCCGTTTCGCTGGATCATCTTCGAGCTCAACTCGCAATCCAGGTATACCGGTCAGACGTTCAGAAACGAATTCGGCTTTCGACTGCCAGCCTTCCCATTCAGCGCCTTCGTCTGAATCGGTGAATAGCTGCAACGCTGTGACTAGGCCAATGATGTTTTCTTTAGAAACCTTCATAGGGCGACCAATAGCAGCAACAGATGAATCGAGATTCAGCGAATTCATCACGACAGCTTCCATTAGATCTGCCTTACCGGCGAGTACGCCAGCAGACTGAGGCCCGCCAATTCCCTTGCCACCGCTAAACGCGACCATGTCGGCACCCATCTTGTGGAATTTCGAGAGATTTGAACGAGGTGGTACTTCGGCAGCTGCATCGACGATCACAGGTACACCATGTTCGTGCGCTACCCGAATCGTCTCTTCCAGTCCAATACCTTGCGGAAGGAAAGGTGCGACAACATACGCAATGCACGCGGTGTTCTCGTTGATAGCTTCTTCGAGATCGGCTGCTGTTACAGATTCCACCGCGCCATATTCAACCAACGTCGCTCCAGCGGTTACGAACGCCTTGTCGTAGCGATTACGCTGGCCTTTGAACAATATGACTTCGTTCTTCATGCCCGTCGTATCTGGCAATTGCTCAGCGTTCTCTTCACTCTGCCCAGTCATACAAGCAGCAACCATCAACACCTGTGCCGCCGAGCATCCAGCAGTAACCAATCCCCGTTCAGCTCCGCACGACCGAGCGACGACTTCTCCGGCAGCGAGGTTTAACTTCTTAACATCTACAAACGAGCTAGCCGCGTCGTCCATAGCCTGCAAAACTTCGGGCCGCATGATCGATCCACCGAGAGCGGTCACCCAACTCTGAGCGTTGATGATAGGAGCGATACCGAGTTTCTTATACACCTCGGGCCAAACACGATCGGTCATGCGGATTCTCCAGTTCGTTATCTAAGAACGCCAAAATGGTTGTAAGCAAGTTTGTACTTGCCGAACGCGGCGGAATTCTACAGACAATTTTTAGAGTTCGCGTCGGAACCTAGGGCTAAGCTCCGAGAATATCAATCGCACGCTCACGAAGCTGACCACAGCCCGCGTTGATGTCGATGCCTTTTTCCATACGTATGGTCGACGGGATTCCGTACTGTTTCAGACCACCTTGGAAGTCCTTCGCAGCCGTGAGATCAGTGCGTTCGAACGGTCCTTCTTTGGTCGGATTCACAGGAATCAGATTCACATGGCAGTGCAGACCATTGAGGAGCCGCCCTAGTTTCTGGGCTTGCTCCACTGAATCATTCTGCTCTTTCAGCAGCACGTACTCGAAGAAAATCCGTCGACCAGTGGCATCAGCGTATTTGTGGCAAGCACGTATCAACTCTTCTACTGGATAGCGTTTGTTGATAGGCATAGTCTGCGATCGAGTCGCATTGTCTGGCGCATGAAGTGAAATAGCCAGGTTGATCTGAAGTTCTTCTTCTGCCAGCTGAAGAATCTGGGGAACCAAACCAACAGTCGAGACGGTGATGTGTCGAGCGCCAATGTTAAGGCCTTGGCCGTCATTGAGCACTCGTATCGCAGCTACAACGTTCCTGTAGTTGGCAAGAGGCTCGCCCATGCCCATGAAAACTACGTTTGTGACGCCCTGAATATCGCCCTTGCTTCGCTTTCCATCGGCCATCTGGGCTTCATCTTCGGCACGAGCAACACGTTGCATCTCGATCACCTGAGCGACAATTTCGCCTACGGTGAGATTGCGGCGGAAGCCCTGCTGACCAGTTGCACAGAATGTACAACCAAGCGCACAGCCAGCCTGAGTCGATATACAAGCAGTTTTACGATTTCGGCGATGACCGTCGGTTTCGTATCGCATCAAAACGGTCTCGATCAACTCGCCGTCGTGGAGCTTGTACAACGCCTTGCTGGTCGTTTTGTCGGCCGAAGTAAGAAACATCGCCTGCTCAAGAGCTGAGAAGGTGTAGGTCTCTTTCAGCTTTTCTCTGAAAGGTTTGCTCAGAGTCGACATCTCATCAAAGCTACCCAAGGTTTCGTGGTAGATCGCACGCCAAACCTGATCGGCGCGGAATTTCTTCTCGCCCATTTCGATCAAAGTCGAAGTTAGACGATCACGTGAAAGATCGAGAATGGATGGGAGCGTGGCTGAAGCAATAGAAGCCTTTTCAGCCGTCGGCTCGGGCGAAGTGGACGGAGGAGTTGTCATCGGGAAGATATATCTAGAACAGGTAAACGTTAAGTTTAGCAACGGACAGCGCGAATGGGCGCATCACACCGGAACCTACGTTACCCAAACTCGGGGTGTGACTTCAAATCGACCTGAATCGACCGAACCAAATGCGGAAGCACCTTTGAAGAATGGGCTATGGTGAGGCTAATCGTCAGAGCCGGATCGATGCATGCGAGGAACCAAATTCCATTTGGTGAGCACATTTGCTGTGACAGATGATTGATCAATCTATGTCATCAAAATTCTTTCATTCTGTTAACGTTGCGCCACTACCATTCAGTCTCATGGAAAATAACGAAATTTGATCAGGCTCACTAGTGGAGTGACCAATGGCCCTCAATGAAACCGACCTTCTATCTCAGGCAGGATCGGTAGAAAATATTCTCAGATTCGATGACATCGAACCGGTCCTCGAATCGAACGATCTATCGGTTGCTTACGGCGATCAAACTGCCGTCAGCGACGTATCGCTTCAGGTACCAAAGAACAGCGTCGTGTCACTAATCGGTCCTTCCGGCTGTGGCAAGAGCACGCTGCTCCGCTGCTTCAATCGTATGAACGATCTGATTCCGAGCGCGTCGGTCAAAGGCACAGTTAATTTCGCTGGCCAAAACATTTATGGTTCCGAAGTCGACCCGACCGAAATTCGATTCCGCATCGGAATGGTGTTCCAACGTCCGAATCCGTTCCCAAAGAGCATCTATGAAAACGTGGCGTTCGGCCCGCGAATCAACGGTATGACCGATGATCTCGACGAGTTGGTCGAGACTTCGCTCCGTCGAGCAGCTGTTTGGGATGAAGTGAAAGACCGACTAAACGACAGTGGGCTCAGTGTTTCGGGTGGTCAGCAACAGCGAATTTGCATCGCAAGAGCACTCGCCGTAAACCCTGAGATCGTTCTCATGGACGAACCAGCGTCAGCTCTCGACCCAATTTCAACACAGGCTATCGAACAGCTAATTCAAGAACTCTCCAACGAAGTCACTATCATCATCGTCACCCACAATATGCAGCAGGCGACTCGGATTTCCGACTACGCCGCCGTGATGATGGCTGGTGAAGAGCGAATTGGACGGATGATTGAATATGGTACTAACGAGCAAGTGTTCGGTAACCCGAAAGACGAACGAACCGAAGCATACGTAACGGGTCGAATCGGATAGTCCAGCATTCCGTCCTCACTGTTCATCAAAGGTATACAGTAGCGATCATGAACGAACAACAGAGCAATATTTTATCTATCGGTCGGCAAGAGTTCGACCGAGAACTTGGCAGGCTTGAAGCCGAGCTAATTTTGATGAGTGGACTCGTCGAAAAGGCGATTTTTGATGCTCTTCAGGCTCTCAAAAATCGCGACATCGACAGGTCGCAGAAGGTCATCAACGAAGACGACCACATCGACAAGACCGAACTTGAGATCGAACGATACTGCATCGAACTGATACGGAGAGAGTCGCCCATGGCTGGCGACTTGCGACGCATCGTTGCGAGTCTACAAATCGCCGGCGAACTTGAGCGAATTGGTGACTATGCCGAGGGCATCGCAAAAATCAGTATCAACATGGGCAGCCAGCCACCGCTCAAGGAACTTATCGACATCCCGCGCATGGGCGATATGGCAGTCAGCATGCTAAAACGGTCACTCGAAGCATTCATCAGCCGAGATGAAGACTTTGTTCGAACCATCGTCGTAGAACTCGAATCGGAAGACGATGAAGTAGACGATCTCTACACCAAGGTTCAAGGCGACCTCATGGAACTCGTGAAGAGCGACCCCGATAACGCAGAGCGCGCTACATACTTAATGTGGGTAGCTCACAACGTTGAGCGAGTCGCCGATCGGGCGATGAACATTGCCGAACGTGCACTCTTCCAGGCAACTGGTCAGTTAGTTAGCGGAACGACGACGATCGATACGAACGTCGAGTAAGTTCCGGCCACCCGTCTCGTATTTTTCGCTTGAACTATCCGAATAAAGCCGCGCCAGCAATCGACACAAATGACGTGTCTTCCTCATCTGCCTGACATTGCTGGTAACCGATCCAAGTACCAATCGTTGTATCTGCTGCCCACATGGTCATGTAGATCGGTGCAAAACCGCAGATCCTGTTGCGATCGTCGTTATTCCTGATCGCTTCGAAGAACCTTCTTCGGCTACCACTCACAATCGCCTCCAACAGTACCGCGTCCTCTTCCTCTACTCGCCGTCGATCTTCAGAATCTTTGGGCATCAACTCATCTTCGCCAAAGGCAGGACCAACGTGTGAAAGATCGGCTGCGGCAATGAACATAGTCCGACGCTCACCCGCTACGTCCTGAAGCAGTCTAATAACCCGACCGATCTCTGGATGATCGTCGATGTTTGGGCTACCGCCCTCCAGCAATCCGCCGAACGATCCGCAAAGTATCGGCAGCATTTTTGCGTTCGAGCTGCCTATCGCCCGATGGAGCCAGACTGTCGCAAGCTCTATCGAGTGTTCATTTGCGTGATTGAACTCATCGGCAAACGGGTGGTCGTCAACTGTGCGGTCAGAAGACAAAATCCGTGATATTTCATCGACCAGCTCAGTGTCAGTCTCCAACATGCCCAAAGGAGTTCGGTAATCCTGCTTGGTGAGCGTTAGTCTGGGGCCTTCACCGTTGTGATCTGTACCGAATACGACGAACAGTTCAACATCCTGAAGCTGATCGCGCACTTGCTCCCAGATCATTCCGTAACTATCGCCACCGCGTTCGAAATCTATATGTGGTGAAACTATCCCTTTGAGTTCGACATCAACATCAGCGGGCAGATCATCATCTGCCATCGAATCGTCGTTCATGTACGGAAATGCGAAGCCGTCGAGATAGCCTCGAAGGTCGGCTGTATCTGATGGATAAGCTAGATCAGCCAGAGCGGGCGTTCGTTCTGGAGCACTCCGGTACTCGTCGAGACGTTGCTCTATTTCAACAGAATACTTTCCGTTCGAAAGCAACAACATGTCGTCGAGTCGATTCATCAGTTCATCGAGGGTTTCTCGTGGCACAGATGGCGCACCTCCACTAATCGCAGCTTTCGTGATTTCATTCAGCGTGTTCGTCCCGTCGACACCCTGAAGATATAAACCCAGTGGAGCAGGAACCATCAGCGACTGGTCATTAAGTCGGCGAAGGTCCTTTAACAAGAAGTAGTCGGTCCCCTCGTGGGTGACGCGACTTACTTCTAACGGTCGTAACTTTGGGCGATCGGGAAGATTTGATTCCGAGGTCATTCAGACAGTCTATCTGGAGATTACCGTTGAATATTTCGAACCGGAATTATCCAAGCAATCGAATTAGTTAACTCCGAATTTACCAGATCTTCCGATCAACAGCTTAGGAAACGGTGTTCGCTCACGGAAAAGCGAACGCTCTGCAAGCTCGCTAAGTGAAATGATCGGGCCATCGTCTTCTTCCGTCGCTGGTATTGGAGCTGCGCCGCCCCGTTGCACGATTCGATGAACTGTTCGAGTACTAATACCAAATCGCTCAGAAATTTCAGCTACTGAAACACGCTCTTCACGTAGTCGGAAGATTTCATCATCACGAGTTCGGCGACTCTCGCTCTGCAACCAGCTCGGATCATCGTACTTACATAACGCCAAAGGGCAATCTAAGCAGCTAGCCGCGGCATCACAGCCATCGTCTTTGTACCGCGTGTTTTCTGGCAATGTGTCAGACCGAACAGGAGCCAGAATATCTGTGTAACCGAAGTTCAGCGGGTTTGAAGGACCAACCGTCATGACCATAAAAGAAGTCTCCGAATTGACCGAAAATGAAGCGGCCAGAAATGATTAGCTGAAATGAACTCAGACAGCCGCCGAAGCGGACCAGTTCAATTGACGTGAAAAATGGATACCGCCGGATCTACCCGACAGGTTTTTTGTCCGTTCTCTCTTGAATACCGAACCTGCGTACTCAGACCCCGGGCTATTCGGTACACCGAACATCACAGTGGTCATTCCAATAGAAGCAACTCGCGGGCTCACCCGTTGGTCGTACCAAGAAGAGCTGATTTTGTGCGCAGCCACTATCTCGATAAGCATGTCGGGCGACGGACTGCGGTCCATCACTGGCATATCGACACTTACAAACAAGTGCCTAGCGCTGCCCACACGAATAGATCGGGGGCCGTCCGGATGCCAGTCTTCGCTTGCTCCAGAACCCTGAAAGCCCTTCACGAGAGCGAGCATTGCTGGGTAGGTGTCGTCTTGAAACGAAGGAGAAACCGTGGCTGAAACAGAACCTTCGTTCCGGTTCATGAATAGCAACAGCATTCGAAGCCGAGTCGAAAATTCCTGCACGTTCTCACCCTTGGCGAGATCTACAGTGATGATCTTCGATTCGTTGGTTTCGCTGCGATCAGTCACGTTCTGAACAATCTGAGCAAGTGCGATATTGAGATCGTCACTGGCGGCAACAGCCTTCGAACCAGTTGATAAAGAAACTGGCGAAATCGCGCCGGACCGATTCGAATCCTCAACACCCATATCTATTTCTGGTGAAATTACTGCCGTAGCTGCTGGACTCATCTTGACCTCTTCAAACTTACTTTTGATCGTTTTATCAGAACGACTGTTCTATTATCGAACATTTGTTCTATTTAAGTCAAGTGGCGTGGCGCGGCTGATAGTCGCGGTCGTCGCCCGGCGCAGTCTCGTTAGTCGCGCTCGTCGTCGGACGACTCAGTCACGCGTCGCAGTCTCCCCCTCTAACTCCCCCACTCTGGGGGAGGACAGTTGTTGACCGTGAACGCATTCAGAACTACGTTGAGTCGTGCACCGAGCAGCGATCTCGACGTATCTCGGCAAACGACCCGCAATACAGGATTACAACCTTCACATGAACGCAGAAATCGTCTCCATAGGCTCGGAACTCCTACTCGGCCAGATCGTCGACACGAACGCATCTTGGATTGCGCAGAGGCTCGCCGAAAGCGGTGTGAACCTGTTCTACAAAACGACCGTCGGAGATAACCTCGACCGCATGGTCGACACCCTCGATCGAGCACTCGACAGATCCGACGTTGTAATCACAGGCGGAGGCATCGGCCCGACTCAAGACGATCTAACCCGAGAGGCAATCGCCAAAGTGACAGGACGCGAAGTCGTTACTGATCCCGAATCGCTTGAAGAACTTCGAGAGCGATTCCAGAAGCGCGGATTCATCCTCACAAAGAACAACGAACGCCAAGCCCAAATCCCGAGCGGCGCCATCGTGGTGAAAAACCCGAATGGCACGGCTCCCGCATTTATAGTCGAAACCGAACGAGGCGTAACGATCAGCCTCCCCGGCGTACCGTTCGAAATGAAATGGCTCGTTGAGAACGAAGTGATTCCTTACCTTCGCGAAAAATACAGCCTCACTCAAATGATCCACTACCGAGTGCTGAAAGTCGCTGATATCGGAGAAAGCGCAGTCGATGATCGCATTGGCCACCTGATCGCCGATTCGAAAAACCCGACCGTTGGAGTACTCGCCCATCCTGGCCAAGTAGACGTTCGAATCGCTGCTCTCGCTGAAAATATCGACGAAGCAAACGCACTAATCGATGCAGTCGATGTCGAAGTGCGCAAATTACTGGGCGACAACATATTTGCTGTAGATGACGCAACAATCGAATCTGTAGTTGGCGAACTTCTCGCCAGCAAAAACGCTACTGTCGCAACTTGTGAAGATCTCAGTGGTGGGTCGGTCGCATCAGCTATCCAAAAAGCAGCAGATTCCGCGTTTTTGCAGAGTTCTATCGTAAATTCGAACGAAGCTCTGGAAAAGATAGCTCGATCTGGCGGCGAAACGCCTCCGTTTGCCGACGGTGCCGAGCGAGCAGCAGCTCTTGCACGATCAATAAGAAAAACAGCTGGAGCCACTTACGGAATCGCCGTTCACGGCACCGAAGAAGGCGATCAGCGAACTGAAAATCTGGGCAAAGGCGAAACGTACATCGTAGTATCCGGCCCCGACGGCGAACGAACCAGGCACGTTCGTTCCGCTGGTCGAGGTGGACCCGACAGGCAACGCGCTGCAATGGGGGCATTGAGCTTGTTCAGGCGTGAATTGCTCGGTTTGACCGAGTAAACCCGCAGAGTCTCCTCACCTAACTCACAGCGAACTGTAAGGAAACATAGGTAAAAAGGACCTAATTAGGGAAATACAGCGGTAACGATTCGGATTTAAACTAAATTCAGTTGTGGCACGGCACCGTATATTTGCCAGCCTGTTTTTATGCCCTGATTGGGATGGAGAACTCCGAGATGTTTCGCCAAAAGACCGTGATATTCCTAGCGATAGCCGCATTGATGGCTGTTGTGATCGCATGTAGCAGCAGTCCCAAACCTACTGCTAGTCCCGTTCCGCCAACCGACGTTCCAGTACCAACCGCAACTGCCACGCCCGTACCTGTAGCCCCGATAGAGATCGACCCAATCACCGATCCTGTTGGTTTCCTTAGTATGTTGCCTGCCGATGAGGCTACATGTGCAATTGATGCTGTTGGCGGTCGAGATCGTGTGATCGCCATGATGTCATCGAGTCTCGGCGACGATCGCCTAACCGTCGCTGAGGCCAACGCCCTCGACAACTGCCTTAGTGAAGATACCGTCAACGCTATATTCATAGGTCAACTATCTCGGGAAGCCGGGGGACTTAGCGACGACACTATCGTCTGTATCGGCGAGCAGATCGGTGGAATGTCGGCAGCAGGGCTCTTCCTCGAAGAGCCAGCAGCAGATGTCATCATCAGTTCTCTCAAGGG
>JABIFF010000010.1 GCA_018650845.1 Chloroflexota bacterium
ACTTGCCTGAGTTTGGCAAGAACTTGCTCCGGGCTATGTCCTTTTCTTGGCATTTCTGCCTCCCTTCGATATGTCCAGTATCTGATCTTTCAACTGGACTCGTTTGAGGGGGGCAGGTCAATCATTTCCATCCAAAAAATCCGGCGTATATCGACAATGGAACATAGAAGGGTATGAAGCTCGAAAGTTCCTTTCAAAGACAAAAATAACGGACCTCAGCCGACAGATCGCCAAGGTAAATCATGGCGAAGAGATTACGTTTGAGCAGATCCTTTTGACCGACAATCCTCCAGATCCACGGCTGGTCATAATCGACCGACAGATTGCTGATCACGTTCATAACAAGCAAATGGATCTTCTTGCTTTGTCGAGACCGAACGGCTCTGGGGCGTTTAGTTTTTTGGTGATCGAGGTAAAACTGGGTAAGAATCCAGAACTACGTGATTCTGTTGCGATGCAACTGAACAATTACGTTGCTCATGTCGATAAATACATCGACGATTACATCAATTGCTATTCCCGAAACTACGCCCAACAACGCCGACTAGGATTATTGAATTTCAAGAGTGCTGAAGACAAGATCGAGATCTTGCCAATCGTCGAAGGCTTAGTCGTAGTTGGCGGTTACTCGGGGATCGCTCAGGATGCCATTGCCGAGCTAAAAAGCAATCACCCTAATATTCGAGTTAAAGAGATGCGTAATTCGCTGGTTTCGGTAGATTAATGGAAAGCAAAGCATCTTTCGTGCACCTGTAGGTCCGGTCGAAGAAGACTTCTTTTCGTGCGCGTGACCGGTTTTGAAATACCTCTAGAAAATTGACAGCCATTTTGACAGCCACCGGGGACGATCTCCGACGAATGTTGGCGGACTTCGGCGAAATTGAAACACCTGAGTTGAACTCCTATACGTACTTTGGCGGAGTTTGGCGTTCAATAGGGCTTCAGCTGCAAAACCTCTATTCGGCGGTTCGAATCCGCCCGTCGCCTCCATATTGCAATTGAACTAGAAGAAGCCCCAGAGAAGCGAAAGATTCATTGGGGCTTTTTCGCGTTTGGGATTATTTTGAAGATCTTGTAAGTGATTGCAGGGCGTGGATTTGAATGATGAATATCACAACCGATGAAGATAATTTCGTATCGGCCTGATTGCGGTGTCGAACCAGCTCTGCCTAACCATCAATTTGTGTCGTTAAACCTCATAGCTGTTCACCTCATATGAGTCCCACAGGCGTATCATCTGCGCCATCTGAGATATGAAATTCCATGAGAGCCGGGTCACTCGGTAGGAGCGCCAAATGAGTAACGTCAAAATTCGAGATGTGAAAGTCATCTTGACCGAGCCAGAACCGGGTTCACGATTCACTGTAGTGAAAATCGAAACCACAGAGCCGGGGCTCTACGGCATCGGTTGCGCCTCGCTCCGAACCCGACCTCAGGCCGTCAAAGTCGCCATTGAACAGTACTTGCGTCCATTCCTTATCGGCAAAGATCCCTCAGATATCGAAGATATTTGGCAGTCGGCATACGTTTCCTCGTACTGGCGTAGCGGTCCGATATTGAACAACGCTCTCAGTGGTATCGACGAAGCGTTGTGGGACATCAAGGGCAAGGTAGCCGGAATGCCGGTTTACGATCTTCTAGGCGGCAAGGCTCGAGAAGCTGCAGCCGTTTACGCCCACGCTTCAGCTTCCTCTCCCGAAGAAGTTGAAGATCAGGCCCACGGATTTATCGAAGAGGGTTACCACTACGTGCGAATCCAAGTTGCTACACCCGGATTTGCGACCTACGGAGCGTCGGGCGGCGAAGGACGGGATCGTGATCCGCAAGACGGCCCTAAATGGATAACAACCAAGGCAGAACCGGCCGACAGCAAATATGCCTACGCCCAACGAACCGGCGTCTACGAGCCAAAGCCGTACATGCGTTCAGCTATTTCATTGATGGATCGAATTCGATCAAGCGTCGGCTGGAAAGTCGAACTGATCCACGATGTTCACGAACGACTGCCAACCATCCTTGCAGTCGACTTTGCCAAAGAAGTAGAACAGTTCAAACTCTTCTACCTTGAAGACTTGCTGCCACCGCACGAGATCGGCTGGTACGAACGTGTTCGTGAGCAAACTTCAACGCCGATGGCGATCGGTGAGATTTTCAATAATCCGCTGGAAGTTGTTCCGCTCATTACAGGCAGGCTAATTGATTTCGTACGAACTAGGCTTTCGCCTATTGGCGGAATTACACCTGCTAAGAAGTACGCTGCGATGGCCGAACTCATGGGGATTCGAACTGCATTCCAAGGACCAGGCAACGTGTCGCCAGTTGGGCAGGCTGCTCACTTGAATGTCGATCTAAACATATCGAACTTCGGTGTTCAAGAAGAAGCGGTTTACAGCGACAAGATCAAAGAAATCTTCCCGGGTGCTCCAGAAATTCGAGACGGCTTCATGTGGTCGAATGGCGAGCCGGGACTCGGTATCGACATCAATGAAGAGCTAGCTGCTAAATACCCTCACAACCCTGAGGGTGGCGGTCACTTCGACAATGTACGTCGAGCCGATGGCACGGTCGTGCGTCCTTAGTTCTGCGAAAACGAAGCATTAACAAAGAAGCCCCGACGGATGACTGTCGGGGCTTCTTTTATGTAGCTGCCTGCATGTTGATGGGGGCTCGGTTTGTCAGGCAGCCATTCGTCCTGCTGAATACTTCAGCATCTTGCGATTCGAAATTCGGCGGGCTGCTACACGCACGTCAGGAAGCGGGTAGAAGTTCGCTAGATAGTCAGCATGTGCGACATCCCGTGTCGTTGCTGAAAAACCGCATTTAGAGCAGTTTGCCAACACATTGCTAGCGAGATTTTCTGTGGATTCAGATTCTTGTCGGCAACCGGGACACGACTTGAATTCATTGTGCATTAACAGGTTTGCTCGTTCGCTTGTAGGCACTTCGGTGCTTGGGGCGAGTTCGGGGTGGAATCACGTAACTAACTTCGATCAGATTAGCCCGCATTTCCAGCCACTTCCGCTCCGGTCGGCTCACGGTCGTTACGGTACAACCCGCGTTGGCATGTGTGAAAGCAACTACGTGTCTTTCGCCCTCGATAACCTGTCGTAATTCCAGCCATGCTGCCGGGCGATATTTGTACGTAAAAAAGTCGCCGGCAACATTTTGCGAATTAGCTACACCACCCAGTCAGGATGAAGGTCGGCGCGTACAGCGTCCATGTCGAGGTCGGTGCCAAGACCAGGCTTGCCGTTCAGCACAAGTTTGTTGCCTTGCCAGTTGAACGGTTCGGTCATGTATCGGTCGTAACCCGGCTTGAAATCGAGAGCGTGCTCAAGTCGGTAGAAATTAGGCGTGCTCATGGAAACGTGTGCACCAGCCATGATCTGACCAGGCCCCTGAGCATTGTGAGGGCTGATTGGGATGTAGTACGTCTCGGCCATTGTCGCAATCTTCTTCGTTTCGGAAATACCACCCGTCCAAGTCACGTCAGGCATGATGAAGTCGGTCAGACCTTCTTGCAAAATCCTTGAGTAATCCCAACGAGTGAACAATCGCTCACCCGTGCACATTGGTGCTCGCAACTGCTGGCGAACCGACCGAAGTGCATCGACTCCCTCAGGAGGGCATGGCTCTTCGAACCAGTCGATCTTTGACTCATCGTAAAGTCGATTACCTAAACGAACTGCCGTGGCCACGTTGTAGTGCCCGTGTGCGTCGATAAGAACTTCGACGTCTGGACCAACAGCTTCGCGAACGGCGGCAGTGATATCACAACCGAGGTTCTCGCCAGCGGCTGAAATCTGGCCGTCTTGGTACATCGTGTGGAACGGCTGCATTTCCAAGAAGGGGTCCATCTTCATCGCGTCGTGACCCTGAGCAACAACTTTCTTAGCTGCTGCTGCGTAATCATCGGGAGTCGAACACCCGCCGAACCATGCATTCGCGTACATGCGAACGTCGTCACGCATTTTGCCACCGAGCAGATCGTAAACAGGTAGCCCTGCGACCTTGCCCTTGATGTCCCACAGCGCAATATCGATACCGCTGATGATGGTGGTAGGGAAGCCACGTGAGCCCATGTATGTGTAGCGGCGGAACAGCTTGTGCCAGAGTCGTTCGATATCGGCAGGATCTTCGCCGATCAGTGCCTCTCGTACGGCTCGAACACCTTCACCAGTAAGCAGTGATCCGTTTCGAGGGGAGCTGGAAGATTCGCCCCAGCCAGTGATTCCTTCGTCGGTTTCGATCGTAACGAAGGTCCATTGCCATTCGCCTTGGTAGTCCTTGAGTCCGCCAAGATCTGGCTCAACAACCCATGCTTCTACGTTTGTGATTTTCAATTTGTTCTCCGGTAATTATTTTGTTGGGAATCGGAATTAGAAGATGTTGTTGTGGGTTTAGTCGTCGATAGCTGCGTTTACGAGAACCTGTAATTCTCGTTTGATTGGATACGTTCCTGAAGGCATTAGTTGCGTCATGAAAATCACAACGATCTCTTCGGTTGGGTCGATCCAAAATTCGGTGCTTGCTACGCCAGCCCAGCTGTATTGCCCCGGTGAGCCAGCAATTTGAGTTTTGCCATGTTCAAGCGCTATCGCAAAACCGAGTCCCCAGCCTTGGCCTTCAAAGAGCTGATCGTTCCATGGCGGGTAAATTGCCTGATCGAAAACAGAACGGCCATCGGGCAGATGATTAGCAGTCATCAGTTCGATGGTTTTTCGACTTAGATATCGGCGATCTTCGGATTTGCCATTGTTCGCCAGCATTTGCAGGAATCGATAGTAGTCCATAGTGGTCGAAACCAGTCCACCACCGCCTGAAACCCATACTGGTTTCTTGCGATATGCGCTCGATAACGGCGAATCTTGCAGTTTCATTCCGCCATCAGAAGTCGGCGCATAGCAAGCAGCAAAACGATCGAGCTTGTCGTCCGTAACCGTGAACGATGTATCGACCATGCCAAGCGGCTCGAAAATTCTTTCGCTTAGGAATTCGTCGAATGGTTGGCCCGATATGACCTGCACAAGGTAGCCACAAAGATCAGTTGCGACCGAATAATGCCAGGCAGTTCCGGGCGAAAATAAAAGCGGCATTTTTGCGATAAATTTCGACCACTCAGGAAGCGGCATTTTGTTCATCGCCTCCCACCCAATTTGCTGATAGCCGCGGTCAACGGAATTTAAGTCGTTGGAGCCGTAGGTGAGACCCGACTGATGCGAAAGCAAGTCCCGAATCGTCATTGGTCGGTCTTGCGGTCGTGTTTTGAAATCTGGATACTCGCCGCTCACCCAAACTTCAGTGCTCTCCCACTCTGGCAGATACTTGTGCACGGGATCGTTGAGTTGGAACTTGCCCTCTTCGTAAAGCATCATCAAAGCAACTGATGTGAGCGCCTTCGTCATCGAGTAGATGCGATAAGTCGTATCTTCAGTGGTCGGTTTATCGTTCTCTATATCCATCTTGCCTAATGCCGAGAAGTGAGCTATTTCACCACGTCGTGCGACAAGAATTTGCGCTCCCGAAAGCTTGCCCGTATCGATGTACTTTTCCTGAAAGTGCAGATCGATTTTCTTTAGTCGCTCGCTCGATAGACCTGTGCCCATTTACAAATTCTCCGAATAGTCGACGTGTACGTAACTGGAGTGCAGCGGAATGATAAGCGAAGAATAATCGATTCGGTGCGGCTACTCGCCGAGTATGCCTACGTACTCTTCCATTCGCATGGGACATCGTTGCGCCCGACACGTTCGGCAAGGCGCTTCATCGGGGTTATTCACCAGCTTGAGATCCCGACCAAACGGAATCATTTTCGACTGCGTCTTCTGCGGATACATCAGGCGTGATTCGAGAAGCGTTACGTCGATTTCGTCGGCAATAAGTACATCGAACATCGTTCGTTGGCCTTCGATGTCCCACGGCTCAGTGCCGGGAGTAATCGTTGGCCCGACTTTGTATCCGGCCTGCTCAACCTCCCACATCAGTTGCGCCTGCATCTGCTCGGCAGCGTTGATCGCTACCGCCGATCCGCCTGCATCGAGAACCACGCCCTCGATGTGATCGCCACGCGCCATCATCGCCTCTACTTCGGTTTCCACACCCGGACCAGCTGTGGCGATAAGGAATATTGCTCCCTCGGCACCTTCGAATATATGCGGCAGTCGTTTGCCTTCAGCGATAAACCCGCCCTCGAAGTGAACTTTTCCGCGTGCGGCGGATTCGACGTTCAATACTCGAGATATTCCGCGTGGTTGGCTTGCGGTGGCGGCAAACTCGGTCGCTTCCAGTACGTCGGAATGCAAGCTTTCGCGTGCATTGCCAGCGGGCCCAAGACACCGCCAGACTTCTTCGGGGTCGAGTTCAACCACGAGATCATGAACTCGATTTATCTCGTGTAATAACCGTGAGGGATTGTCCAGCATGCTCTCATCTGTCTTCCCCAGCCCCGAGCGCGATTGTAGGGTATCGGCACAACGAGCTGTGGGCTGGCTTGTGATGCTCGTGTGGTGACGTGCAATAAAAACTTGCTGGGCGGGCCCATATGAGCATGACCGAACGAGAACTACAGCTGGCGACTCTGAACGCGGGAGATGGCAGGAAGCCTGACCGCATCCCGTGGATGCCTCGCCTCGAGATTTGGTACACCGCGCACTATCTCGCAGGAACACTTCCTGAAGAATTCTCCGGAATGCGGCTCGGAGAAATCCAGAAGGCTGTTGGAGTTGGCAAGACCGCTCGAACGGGGCATGTGTTCACTTCTCGTGTGAAGGGTGTGGAAGTTCACGAGCGACGTGAAGGGCTTCTTACCTACTACGACTATGTAACCCCGGTCGGCAGCGTTTCTAAATTGGTGAAGCGCACGCCCGAACTCGATGCCGCTGGAATCTATCCACTTGAAGTCGAACACTTCATTAAGAAGCCCGAAGATTTCGAAACTGTGATGTGGATTGTAGAAAATACCGAATATTTTCCCGCGTATGAGCAGTTCATTGACTACGACAAAGGTGTTGGCGACGAGGGTTTGCCAATGATCCCAATCGGCGATGTCCCGTTCCATCATTATCTTGAGGTCTATACCGGCTACGAAAAGGGCTATCTCGACCTGTTCGACTATCCAGCTAAAGTCGAAAGACTCCTCGACACGATGTGGCAGGTCAACAAGCAGAAGATGTGGCCTGTGGCTGCAAATTCGCCGGGGACACTATTCCTGCACGGCGCTCACTTCTCATCGGAAACAACTCCTGCCAACTACTTTGGCGAATTCATGCTCCCGTACATGCAGGATTTCGCCGACTACATGCATAGCCACGATAAGAAAGTGGCTCACCACGCCGACAACGACACCAGTTCGATCATCGAACTACTTCGAGATTCTCGATACGACATGCACGAATGCTTCGTAACAAATCCGATGGTGCCGATAACTTTGGAGGAAGGTCGAAAGGTGCTTGGCGACGACATTGTCGTGTTCGGCGGAATTCCTTCAGTGATTCTTGAAGCTACAACTTCCGATGAACAGTTCGAAATCTACTTAGAGGAAATATTCGATGCAGTGAAGCCCGGCGATAACTTCATTCTCGGAATCGCAGACAACATGATGCCGGCGTCGATGATGTCGAGAGTAAAACGAATAAGCGAACTCGTAGAACAGCAAGGGACTTATTCATGAAGAGCGAAATCACCATCAAGAAGACAGCGCGATTAGCAATTCGTATTAGAAAGTCGAACCGGGAGTAACCCATGCCAGTATTTGAAGACCTCGCCAACATGATCATCACGGGTCAACACTCGGCAGCAGCCGAGTGGGCCGAAACCGAACTTAGCAACGGAACTCCGCCCGAAGACATCATCGAAAAAGGAATGATTCCGGGAATGGATGAGATTGGTCGACGCTGGAAAGATCAAGAAATTCACATGCCCGAGGTCTTGATCGCCGCCCGAGCGATGAAAGCCGCAATGGCAATCGTGAAACCTCAATTGCAGAATTCAGCCGACACTTCGCGAGGATCCGTAGTCATTGGCACGGTCAAAGGCGATCTGCACGATATCGGCAAGAACCTCGTCGTGATGATGCTTGAAGGAGCCGGTTACACCGTTCACGATCTGGGCAACGACGTGCCGCCTGAAGCGTTCGTGAAAGCCACTGAAGAAAACGACGTCGATATCGTAGCGATGTCAGCTCTTCTCACAACCACAGTGCCGATGATGACAGAAACCATCGAGGCTCTAAAAGAAGCGGAGCTACGTACCAAAGTGAAGGTGATGATCGGTGGCGCTCCGGTGAGCGATGAACTCGCCAAACAGATCGGTGCTGACGGCTATGCACCCGACGGCGCGAGCGCTGTCGATGCGATTTCAGCTCTGATTCCTGCCAGCTAATTCTTACAAATTGGGCTGAAGAGGTGAAGCGATGACATTGTCGCACCGTGAACGAGTTCGAATGGCGTTGAACCACGAGGAAACCGATCGTGTGCCGATCGATTTCGGCGGTGGACCTGCGACTCAGATTCACCCAACCGCGTATTCGAATCTTCTCGAATATCTAGGGTTCCCAGAAGAGAATCTGCCCGTTAGTCACCGAGGTGAGGGGCAAGTTGTTGCCCCCAGTGAAAAAATTCTGCAGCACTTCGATGTCGACGTTCGGGGTTTCTATACATCTGAACCAGATTCATCATTGGGTCGACCGATTGCTACCAATAGGTACAGCGACGAATGGGGTGTCGAGTGGGAGAAATCTGATGTTCTGCACCCGTACATAAACGTGCTCGGACCGTTGCAGCATATATCCGAACCGGTCGCAGCGGACGTAGATTCAATCGAGTGGCCAGTGCCTGACGATCCCGGCCGAGTTCGTGGGCTTAGAGACAAAATTCTCGCAGTTCGTGAACAGTCCGACTACGCAGTAGTTCTAAACCTTCCGAACAGCACGTTCGCCCTTACGCAACGAGTCAGAGGATTCGTCGAAACACTCGAAGATTTGCTTTTGCACGAAGCGTTCGCCGAGGCTGTTCAAGAAAAGATCACCGATGTGATCTGTGGAATCGCATTGCTTTCGTTGAATGAAGTTGGCGATCTAATCGACGGCGTGTCGTTTGGTGACGATATGGGAGTTCAAAACCAGTCGTACATGAGCGCCGATCTTTATAAAAAGATGGTCAAGCCGCACCACGCTCGATTTGTCGAAACGCTTCACAAACATACCGACGCCAAAGTGATCACACACAGCGACGGCTCGATTCGTGAATTGATTCCAGACTTCATCGACATTGGCATCGACGTGATAAACCCTGTGCAAGTAAGTGCAACTGGAATGGAACCTGAAGAGCTAAACCGCGACTTCGGTATGGACTTAGCTTTCTGGGGCGGAATCGATACGCAGCACGTGTTGCCGTTTGGCGATGCGAATGCAGTTGCAGATGCCGTTCGGGGCAGGCGAAACGATCTCGGAAAGCAGGGCGGATTTATTCAGGCTTCAGTACACAATCTGCAGTCGGAAGTGCCGCCCGAAAACATCGTGGCCATGTTCGAAACCGTGATGGAGACGAGCTAAACCTACGGCGTTCGCGTGCGATATGTAGAATCTGATTTGGCTTGGGCGTTGGGAGGTCGACGCCCGGGTATCTCTTTTGCACGTTCGTTTGTTCATAGGGAGTCGAAGATGGAATCCAGCGATCTACTCGTCGAAGCGTATTCACACATCACTCGCATCGTTCATCAAGCAGCCGACGATCTTTCGCAAGAGCAGCTCGCTTATCGTCCTGAAGAGGGCTCCAACTCGATTGCCTGGCTCGTGTGGCATTTGACTCGAATTCAAGATAGCCATCTGAAGAACGTCGTCCAGCTTGAAGAAGCGTGGTCGACTGAGCAGTGGGACGAGCGATTTGGGATGGCTGGTTCGACAAGCATTGGATTTGGCGACGGCCCGGAAGAGGTTGCTGCAATGCGACCGCCGCGAGCGATTCTTCTCGGCTACCACGATCGTGTTGCAGGGCGTGTTCTCGACTATTTACCAACGGTCAATGCAGCTGAACTTGATCGCATTGTCGATACGAACTACGATCCGCACGTAAAAGCCGGAATTCGCCTAATGAGCGTGGTTCAGGACAACACTCAGCATGCTGGGCAGGCTCGGTATTTACGAGGAATGATTGAGCGGTTAGGCGTTTAGTTGGTTTGAACTCGCCTATCAACGGCTGCACTACGACCAAAATATTCTGTCGACCTGACTGCCCACCGGGTCGACGTACTAAACCGTCGAATCGGGTTCACTTTCAGTCGGTGAACGAAGCCGAAGCACACGGTTTTCGGGCGTGCAAAGTATGCAAGCCAACCACGCCGTCAGACGGCAAGGCGTGGAAGCCCAAATCTAGCCGGTAGCGAACTAATCAGTACTAAACGTTCCACTTATTGCTGACCGTCTTCACCGTTGGCGAAACGCTCTCGGCGTTTTCCATGATGGCGGCGAAGACTTCGTCATGAACTGGTCGAGCTACCCATTCGAGTCGCAGCTCTTCCGATTCCCAGTACGAAACTACTTCGATGTCCTCTGAAGAGTCGTCGTTGAACGGCGTGAGCATCGCTGCCTGAACGAATCCTGGCTGCTCTGCCATCGTCGATATCCATGGATCGTTGATAGCAGCGCTCAGGGCATCGCTTCTGCCTGTTTTTGGAGTTAGATAAACGTGAAGTGTGATCACCTTGGTGCCTCTTTCTATTGTTCCATCGTTAGTTGTCGAAGTTCCATGTCTGACTGACGGTACTCACATTCCCTTTAATTGACTCCACTATCTCCTCGAACCTTGCTCTGATTTCGTGATGAACTGGAAGAACCGCCCATGCCCGCCAATGTTCCTCGGATTCCCAATACGATACGACTTCAATGACATCCGAGGAATCATCGTTGAGTGGCGTGAGCATTACAGCCTGGACGAAGCCCGATTGCTTTGACATAACGGGCAGCCAGATTTCACCGACCATTTCCTGCACCACATCGTATTGTCCGGGCTTGAGATTCAGTTGTGCTCGATTGGTAATCATTTGTTGGACCTCGATTTTCGATACTCGGCTAGGTCAAGGGTGTTAAGAAATGCTGCGACCCGCAACGTTTACACGAGTGCGGTAAATCGAGGTCGAAGCCGTCATGTAGATCGACTTCAAATCGGCGTCGCCCCATGTGAAATTAGCGGTCACTTCGGGAACCTGAATCATTCCAAGTGCGGTCGCATCAGGTGCGTAAACGTGAATGCCGCCGGGGCCCGTGCAAAAAATATTGCCTTCACTATCGATCTTCATTCCGTCACAACCACCATCGCCGGGGCCTTCAGGTACTGCCCAAACATCGCCACCCGAAATGCTGCCGTCGTTAGCAACGTCGTAGACACGGATGTGCCCATGATCGGTGTCATTGATGAACAGTTGTTTTTCATCAAGCGAGAAAGTTAGTCCGTTCGGCTGACCGAAGTCGGAAGCTAACAACGAAACATCGCCCGAGACAGGATCGATGCGATAAACACCCTGATAGTCCATATCCTGATCTCGAAGTAGACCAAATCCGTCCATGCGCCCGTAAGTCGGATCCGAGAAATAGATAGCGCCGTCCGACTTCACAATCACGTCGTTAGGGCTATTCAGCTCTTTGCCGCCGTAGTGCGAAGCAAGAACAGTGATCGACCCGTCGTGCTCTTCACGAGTCACGTTGCTAGCAGCGTGCGAGCATGAAATCAGTCGACCCTCAAGATCGAAGTAGTGGCCGTTTTGTTTGTCCGAAGGCTGTCTGAACGTAGTAACGCCATCAGCCTCCGACCACTTGCGAACGATATCGCCCGGCATATCGCTAAAAACTAGCTCGCTGGTCTTGGCATTCCACATCGCACCTTCAGTGAAGATGAAGCCCGTGGCGACCTGCTCCAAAGGAGCATCATCGCCAACAACCTGCCTGAATCGTTCGTCTCTGATTTCTAATGACATCTTTTTCTACCTCAGCTATCAACCGTTACTTGCGCAAAAGCCAGTTCACAGCGTTGGTGATCAGCTTCTGGACAGGTTCCTGCTTCAGAACTTCTAGGCGGTGACCGTTTGCGAGATATGCGACCCGACCTTCGCCGTACTCGTGCGAGTAGCCCGAAGCCGACTGTCGGCCGTCTTCGCCCTGACTGACTGAGAACAGATCGACTCGATCGTTGTCGAACCAGATGAAATGCTGCTCGTCATCGATTTCGTAGCTATCTACGCCCTGAGTGATCGGGTGCGAGCTGTCGGTGATATCGACTTTGAAGTGCTGGAACGGAGGGTGGAACTGGAAGTAACCCGCAACTGTTCGTCGGTAGCCGCCTTCGAACGGGTAGTTCCATGCAGAGTTGTGCATCACGAGGAACGATCCACCGCCAAGAACGAACTTCTCGATAGCTTCTTCCTGATGAGGCTGCATCCATCGTTCTGGGTCGGCGTCATGACCGTTCGGCCATTCCATGCCGTCTCGCAGAAATACGAGGAGCTTTGCGCCATCGAGCAAATCGGCGTTTATCGATGCGAAATCATCGGTGTAGTGAACGCTGAGTCCGGCTGCTTCAAGAATTGGACCAATTCCAGCATGCGCCTCTTCAGCCTTGTGATATCGGTCGCCACCAAGAAATACAGCGTCTGCCATTTCGTTCTCCGGAATTTTCTCTTTTACGTCGGCCCACAACGGGCAGGTGGGCGGATCATACGCTCGTTTTGTGTGCTGTGAAGTAATAATTCACGCCCAACACGCCATGTACGCCCACAGTTCAGAACCGCTCCAAACCTGCACCAAACGGTTAACGCCCTTTAAGGGCTTGTGGTGTTATTCTCGATGTATACCTAATTTTCTAGTTTGGCTTCCGAATGAGAGTCGAACCCCAGATACACAGCCGATCCGGTCGAGATAGCCGGGTCGTTTCGCGCAGACGATATTCGCTGCGACGAGCCTGAAAGCCCTAAGACAATGACCCTCCGCAACGATCGACGTAACGTCGCGATCATCGCTCACGTAGACCACGGCAAGACCACATTGGTCGATGCCATGCTCAAGCAGTCCGGTTCAGTCGCCTCTCACAAAGAGCTCGACGAACGAGTGATGGACAACACCGATCTTGAGAAGGAAAAGGGCATCACCATTCTCGCCAAGAACACTGCTGTTCGATGGGGCGACACCAAGATCAACATTATCGACACTCCGGGTCACGCTGACTTCGGTGGTGAGGTAGAGCGTGGTCTTGCGATGGTTGATGGCGTACTTCTACTTGTAGACGCATCAGAAGGTCCGTTGCCACAGACTCGGTTCGTGCTGCGTAAGGCGCTTGAGGCTAATCTTTCAGTCATTCTCGTTATCAACAAGATCGACCGACCTGACGCTCGTATCGCTGAGGTTATTGACGAAGTTTACGAACTGTTCATCGACCTCGATGCGACTGAAGAGCAGATCGACTTCCCGATTATTTACTCTGTCGCCCGTGACGGTATCGCAACGATGGATCTCGATAAGCCGGGAACCGATCTCAAGCCGATGTTCGAGCTGATTCTCGAAAACATTTCAGCACCGAGCTTCGAGGAAGATCACCCGCTTCAGGCGCACGTGACGAATCTCGATGCTTCTCCTTACCTCGGTCGACTCGCAATATGCCGAGTTCACCAGGGGACTATCAAGAAAGACCAGATCATTTCGCACTGTCTAGTCGACGGCACGATTGTTCAGGCAAAGATCACCGAGCTATACATCACTGAAGGTCTTGAGCGAATTACGGCTACCGAAGCCAGCGCTGGCGAAATTATCGCTGTTGCCGGTATGCCCGAGATCACCATTGGTGAGACTATCGCTGATCTTGAAGACCCACGTCCACTTCCTACCATTCGCATCGACGAGCCTAGCTTGTCGGCGACCATCGGAATCAACACATCGCCGTTGACCGGTCTAGATGGCAAGAAGCTGACTGCTCGGATGATCAAGGATCGCCTTGAGAGCGAACTGATCGGTAACGTTTCTATCAACATTCTCCCTTCTGACCGCCCTGATTCTTGGATTTTCCAGGGACGTGGTGAACTTCAGCTGGCTGTGCTGGTTGAGACTATGCGCCGTGAAGGATTTGAAATGACCGTTGGTAAGCCAGAAGTGGTTACCAAGATGATTGATGGCAAGCTGCACGAGCCGATGGAACGACTCGCAGTCGACATCCAAGAAGAGCACCTCGGTGCTGTTACGCAGCTACTTGCGCACCGCAAGGGCAAGATGGTGAACATGGTGAACCACGGTCAGGGACGAGTTCGAATGGACTTCGTTATTCCTGCTCGGGGACTCATCGGTTTCCACAATGAATTCGTTGTCGAAACTCGTGGAGCTGGACTTGCTCACCACGTGTTCGAGGGTTACGAACGGTGGCAGGGTGAGATGCGATCTCGACCTACTGGTTCGCTAATTGCAGACCGACGTGGTGTTACTACGACTTATTCGTTGCTTAGTGCGCAGGAACGTGGCCAGTTGTTCGTTCCGGTTGCAACTGAGGTTTACGAAGGCATGATCGTTGGAGAGAACCCACGTCCGCAGGACATGGATTTGAACATGGTCAAGGCTAAGAAGCAGACCAACATGCGTTCGGCTGGTGCGGATCATGCACAGCACCTCGATGCTCACAAGGATCTTACGTTGGAGCAGGCGCTTGAGTTCATGATGGATGATGAGTGCTTGGAAGTAACTCCGAACTTTGTTCGGGTTCGCAAGAACATTCTCGATCAGAACAAGCGTGGCCGTGAAAAGGGTTCGAAGAAACTCGCAGCTGTTTAGTCAGTGCTTGAATTGAACTAGTAAGTTCTTTATCCGTGAAATTGAACTGCCTCGTCAGATTTTTTCTGGCGAGGCGGTTTCGCGTTCGGCGTGGTTTGAGAGTCGAATGCGTCGGTTCTTCTTCATCGCAACGAACCGTTGTCATTCTGAATCGAGTTCAGAATGACAACGTAGCGGATGTTCGCTCTCGGGATATGCATCCTTTTCAAAAATGGCGCATCATATTGGCCTGCACGCAAATTGGCGGGCATTTACCGGGCTGACCAAAAGGAAATGACCCATGGCTCTACTACTCGGGGACACCGTCCCAAATTTCACTCAGGCATCGACCGATGGCGATGTTGACCTCTACGATTTTCTTGGCGATGGCTGGGGCATTCTCTTTTCTCACCCCGCGGATTTCACGCCCGTTTGTACTACCGAGTTAGGTGCTGTCGCAGGTCTTAAGGGACAGTTCGATAAGCGAAACACAAAGGTTGTTGGCCTCAGCGTCGACGAACTTTCTTCTCACGCTGGTTGGGTCAAGGACATCGAGGAAACCCAGAACGTGAAGCTGAACTTCCCGATTCTGGCCGACACCGATAAGAAGGTCGCCAACCTCTACGGCATGATCCAGACTGAAGACAACAAGATGACCGTTCGGTCAGTCTTCATCATCGATCCTGCCAAGAAGCTTCGACTCACTCTCACTTACCCAGCTTCAACTGGTCGTAACTTTGCTGAGATTCTTCGAGTTCTCGATTCGTTGCAACTGACCGACGGCTACAAGGTCGCAACTCCAGCCAACTGGCGAGATGGCGACGATGTGATCGTTCTACCTACTGTTTCGAACGAAGATGCCGACGCTCTCTTCCCGAAGGGCTATGAGGCAGTGAAGCCTTACCTTCGAGTAACTCCACAGCCGAACAAGTAAGTTCGTTCTCTGAGTTTGTGAAAATGAAATCGCCCCGGTGAACAATTCGCCGGGGCGATTTCGCGTATGGCGTGGTTGGTTGATGAATTCGAGAACAACTCGACGATTGTCATTCTGAACTTGATTCAGAATCAGTTGCCACGACGGACTCTAGTGAGCGATCACGCCTAGGCTGATCTTGCCATCATGATCGATTCTCTAGCTTGAACGCTGATTCTGAATCAAGTTCAGAATGACAACTGGCGAAGCTAACCCCTTGCAAGCGCTCTGTTAGAGGTTCATTCTTTTTCTATTGAAAATCGTGCCGACTGCACCAACCGATAAGAAAGAGAAAATATGCTCGAACGATTCCTGGTTCCAGAAAAAGATCGCGTGATCGTGCGCCCCGAAAGCATGCTTGCAGCGACTACCGAGATTTTCGAAAAGTGTGGCCAGTCGTCAGAAGATGCCGCTCTTTCTGCAGAAGTACTACTAACGAGCGACCTACGAGGTTGTGAATCGCACGGTGTATCGAACCAGCTTCGAGTCTACGTTCAGATGTACGGCGATCAAGAGATCAACCCGACTCCGAACGTTCGAGTTACTCGTGAAACCGACGTAACTGCCAACCTTGATGGTGACACAGGTCTCGGGTTGCACGTGCTTCCAAAAGCCATGGAAATGGCAATCGAAAAAGCCGACAAGCACGGCATGGGCGCGGTGACAGTTCACAACTCTCGACACATCGGAATGCTGGCGTACCACTCGATGATGCCGCTCAAGCACGACATGATCGGCGTGACTACCTCAGCGGGTAACCCACTCTCGATGGTTCCGACTCACGCCAGCGAAAAGATGTTTGCGACTAACCCATGGGCGTGGGCTGCTCCGGCTCGAAACGAAGCACCGTTTGTATTTGATGTAGCCACGACTCAGGTTGCTGGTAATAAGCTACGACTTGCTTCACGCATCGGCGCACCTATGGACCCCGCGTGGATTAGCGACACAGATGGAACGCCGATCATGGAGGAAGGTCCGCTTCCTGATGATTACCACATTCTGCCATTCGGAGGCACTCGCGAGCAGGGGTCGCACAAGGGCTATGGATTTGCTGCGATGGCAGAAATTATGGCTCCGATTCTTTCAGGAATGGGACCTGGATTCCTGATGCCTACATCTCCACGAACGATCATGGGTCACTACGTTCAGGCGATCAAGATCGATGGATTTATCGACCCTGAGCAGTTCAAAGACGACATGGACAAGTTCCTCGGTGGTCTACGAAATGCTAAGCCTGCTCCTGATCAGGAACGCGTTGTTTACGCTGGTTTGCCTGAAGCTGAAGAAGTCGAAATTCGACAGCGAGACGGAATTCCATACCACCGAGAAGTGGTCGAGTGGTTCGAGTCGATCAAGGCTGAACTAGGCCTCGGCTTCGACCTCGTTTAGATCATTTTCGTTTGCCATGTGATGGTTCCTCCCTCCCTAAATGGGGGGGAGCTAGAGGGTGGGGTTGGAATAACGCTCTTGGCAGTTGTCATCCTGAACTTGATTCAGGATCAGTGGTCGACGCGGACGCCGTTAGCGACTCAGATAGAAACAATCTTGCCTCAAATGGTCGATTGCTCAGTTTGGAAGTGATTCTGAATCGAGTTCAGAATGACAACAGCAGCCTCGTCTAACTCACCGAAATAATCACCACTGCTCCGACAACCATGCTGGCTGAAACCAGCTTTAGGGCCATGTCGGGGCGGGTGAACTTTTCGTAGATCAAGCTCGGTGCCAGCCATGCACCTAGAGCACTCATGCTGAACACGAAGATCGGCCTTGCTCCGCCTAGCGATGAAACGAGGGCGATTGGGCCTTTGCCGATTGCGTAGGTGATCAGCAGGTGACCGTTGAATGGCATCACGCCTTCGGCCATGACTAGCCACGGAGCCTGTTTTGGTCGCTTTAGGAAACTGCCAAGCCCGCGCAATGCAGTAGGGCGGGCGAATACTAGCCACATCACGGTGAATAGTCCGATTCCTCGGAAAGAAACAATGTGAATCGTTGAAAGATCATCGACGATGGATTTCGTGATTAGCTGCGAGCTTGCCATCAACAGCGCACCGACTGCGAGCAGCAGGAACAGTGGCTGGAATACGATATTGCCCTTGCCGCTCAGTGAACCGATCTTGATCGATGCGAGTACGCTTCCGCCAACTGCAAGGAAAACAGATATCCACTGCAGTGCACTCAGTGATTCGTCAAAGATCACCCACGCTAGCACTGCCACATATATTGGCGATGTTTGCATCGCTGGGATCACTCGTGATGGATCTTCCCGCTTGAGCATCCAGAACATGAATATCAATGTGAATGCCTGGAGCACTCCGATCGACCATGCTTTGGCGATGATTTCGAATTCGACCGCGAGAGGGAAGTTGAGCAGTAGGACGACTGCGCCGAATAGGCCCTGACTACCGCCAACGAATAGGTTGAAGCTCGGAAGGCCGAGTCCGAAGCCCGAAAGCACTCGTTTATCGATGAGTGTGACAATTGAGAAAATTAGCGGGTTCGCAAGCGCCGCGAGAATCCAGAGTTCCAACGGTTATGCGCCATCCCATGTTTCAGTTCGCTGGAAGCCACGCAAAGTTTCGAGATATTTTTCTCTGGTCAGAAGCGGTTCAAACTGAGCGACGATTTTCTTGCCTCTCATCGCATCGTTCGCAAGCAGCTCGATAGTCGTTGATGCCAGAGCCTTGCCGGCATCGATCACATTCAATTCCCAATCGAGAATTTCGAACTCATCACTGTGCGAACGTCCGCTGACACCACTTGTGTAGGAGTGAAGCGTGGGCATGATCATCGATATGTCGCCCATGTCGGTTGAAGACGTTCGATGCGGAACTCGACCCGTCGCCGATTCACCGAGTAATTCGATCACCGATTCGTCGTATATGTTGCTCATGGCAGGATCGAACTTCGAAGGCATGTAACCGGGCGAAGTGCTGATCTCAACCGATGCCCCAATCGTCATTGCAGCACCCTTGAGTGCTCTATCGACCTTCGCTTCGGCGTCTTGAATCGCTTCGACGTTGGAGGCTCTAATGAACATCTCCATAGTTACGTTGGCTGGCACTGACGATACGGCGGCTCCGCCTCGGGTAATAATCGGGTGAATTCGAACGTGGTCTTCGTCCTGAAACGTTTCTCGTAGAAGGGCGATTCCCTGCATGGCAAGATTGGCCGCGTTCAGGGCGTTTATTCCCAGATGAGGAGCACCACCAGCGTGAGCTGATTTGCCGATGAATCGCACCGTTTTAGCGATCATTCCGTTATGGCTCACGCCTGGCCTTAGCGATCGGCCTTCCCAAACATTGGCGTGGGTGAGCATCGAAATATCGACATCGTCTAACTCGCCAAGCCTCACGAACTCTTGCTTACCAGCGAGAAACTCAAGATCGCCAGATTCACGAAGCCCTTCTCGATACTCGATCTCTATGTATTCCTCGGCGGGAACAGCCATGAACGAAATCGAACCGCTAAGCGTCGCTAGAACTTCAGGTTGTGAAAGTCCGACAGCCGCCGCCAGCATGTTGCCGATTTGAATATTGTGCCCGCAAACGTGAGCCGCCCCGGTTTCGGGATCGGCATTACGGTGTTCGGGAACGATTAGCGAATCGAGTTCGCCCATCACTGCAACGTGCGGACCCGGTCGCCCGGTTTCGACTTTCGCAATCACCCCTGTGATGGCGACGTTCTCACGAGGTTCAAGACCTGCCGAACGCATGTATTCGCCCACCAGCTTTGCGCTTCGGTGCTCACGGAATCCGGGTTCTGGATGATCCCAGATATCTTTTGAAAGACCGATCAGCGCATCGGATTGAGCGTTGATAGCGGTAATCGCCGATTGCTTGGCGGCTTGATTAGAAGGTGATAGTTCAGGCATGCGGGGATTCTATTCTCCTCACTTGTGGTTAGGGCGTGCAGAAGGCTAGAAATCCAATCATTCATCTGGTGATCGGCCGGGACGAGAGTTAGTCCGTTGAGCGAACCCACTTTTCGAGTGAGTAAACCTGTTCGAAGCCGATTGATTTGTAAATCGGAAGAGTCGCACCAACGAACGCTATCTCCGCTCCGAGCAGTTTGGCACGACGGATAGATTCGGTCACAGCCGCTTTGCCAAGTCCTCTCAACCGGTAGTCGGGATCAGTGGCGACTGGCTCAACGTAACAGTACCTATTAGTTGGTTCGTACCACATTCCTGAATATGAAACCCAATCGCCGTTGGGTGCGACCGCGATGATGTTCAAATCAAGATCGAAGTTGGGAGCCGACTGCATGAACTTACGTTCGGCAGCACCATCGGTGAATTCACCTTCTACTAATCCGTTTTCATCTGGCTCTCCTTCATGATCGAACCCGCGCCAGAGCACACGATGTGCTTTTGCAAGGTCGTTCTCATCGGCAAGACTTATTAGCTTGAAGCCATCGGGTAGGGGATGGGAATCAGGAACGTTTTCAACATCGACAACCGACATCGGCTCTGCATCATTCGATTTGGCATACCCGGCATCAGAAGCAATCTGCTCAAACTCGTCGTCACCTCCCATTAGGTAGATTCCCTCGTGGTTACCCAAGCCCTCGGGCGTGACTCGAATGTTCTGCTCGTAGTAATCGAGCATTTCAGCCTTTATCGACTCGTAGCCGGGACGAATCTCAAAATACACCGGACTTCCAGCGTGTTCCGGATGAGCAACACCAGCAATCTCGCCACCTGATTCCCAAATACCGATCTTGCTGCGATCGACATTAGCGATCATCGGGTGGAAGTGCATGTACTCCCATCTCGTTTGAAGCCAGTTGATGTGCCCTGCCTGAGTAGTCGCAGGGTCGTAATAGGTGTCGACTAGGAATTGGCTCACTTTGTCGAAGTCAGAATCGAAATTGAAGGAACGCTGTGTGATTGTCATTCGCAAAACGTTATCTCGACCCCACTTGGAATGTAATGAGAATCCGGTGCCTAAATTTGACCATGTTTACTCATGGCAGTTCTTGTTCAAAAAAGCGATCACACCTTGAGCAAACCCGAGCAAACCTTGACGAAACCGTGGCGTTCATAAGCTGGATCGAGATTTTACGAGAAGACCACTTCTCTAGTGAGGAATGAACGTTATGCGAAAGATTTTTGCGGTAGTACTTGCGTTGGCATTGGTGAGCATCATCACTGTCTCGGGAACTGCCACGGCTTCGGCTAAAGGCAAGCACAAGCAGCCTATCGAGTTCAATGCGACTCTGGCCGTGCAAGAGATAACAGGGCTTGGCGCCAACGGAAATTCAGGTTGGTCGACCATCGAGCTTGAGACGCTCGCTGGAATAGGACTTGTTGATGTTGTTGAAGGACCTGCCGAGATAAGCGGTCTTTACCTGACAGCTGCGCAGAGTTCTCGTGAACAGTTCACTTCGAACCCTCTTCTGACACCGTGGGATACCACTGTCACAAAGGGTAAGTCGAAGGGCACGTTCCACCTTTCAGTTCCAGTAATTGTGAACCACCCTGTATATGGATTCATTCCAACTGCTGGTGGCGAGACACTAGTTGTTGGTAAATATGATTTGAAGGTTTCGACTACTGCTGAGTGCCAGATTTATGGCAAGGGCAAGTGGAAGTCGAAAGCCAAGAACAGCATTATCGAAGGCAAGGGTGTAATCACCGTTTGCACGAATTTTGTACCTGCGTACGGCACGTTCGTTTCGAGCGTTTCCGTAACTGGTAATGCTGCGGTGGCTGACTAAAGTTTCTTTAGACCTCCGTACTAGCTCCCCGCCGGATGTGCGTATTCGGCGGGGAGCATTTATTTAACGGATGTTTTTAAAGAGCATCGCAGGCGTGAAGCTTGGATTGACCCCGGGGTTGCCGCCACAAATCCGCGTTGGTCGAGCACGTGCAAAGTTTCTTCCACCAAGAAAGATAAAGTTACTCAGCCCCGTCATCCTGAACTCGATTCAGGATATCGAGCGAGCACAAAGTAGCTCTTCTCACTCTCTTAACCGCGTGTCGCTTGCCATGGCTTCGACATAATTTTCTCGAAACCTTCAGGATCGAGCTCGATACCGAGTCCGGGTCCTTCTGGCACTGCCACAAATCCGTCCTCATCGAGCACGTACGGATCTTTGAAGAACCCTGCACCGATTACGGTCTTGCCAGCATGAGGACCGCTCGTAGGTCGTGAATCGTTCACTTCGTTGTGTTCTTGAACTAGGAAGTTTGGCGTACAAGCATCGACCTGAATCGAAGCTGCGAGAGCCATCGGGCTAAGCGGGCAGTGGATCGCCAGTTTTGCGTAGGCCGCTTCAGCCATGATCGCTATTTTCTTCGTTTCTGTGATGCCTCCAGCGTGAGCGATATCGGGCTGAACAACCGAAAGCAGCCCACGACTTAGGGCATCGAAGAACACGTGCTTGCCCATCCAGCGTTCACCCGCGGCGATAGTCGCGGTAGAACCATCGACTATCTGGGCGAGGGCATCGACTCGTTCTACGGGCATTGGTTCTTCGATGAAGAGCGGCCGGTGCGGTGCGAGGGCTTCGATTAGTTGGCGTCCAATCGCTGGGTTCGGATTGTGAATGTCGATTGCGACGTCAACATCGCCAGCGCCGGCGTTCCTGGCGCCTTCGTTTGCACCCTCTTTGGCGGCTGCGAAATTCTCGGCGATTGCGTCGACCTTTGTCGTGGCTTCGAGTCCGTCACCTGGTGAAATGTGCATCTTCAGCGCACGGTAGCCCCACTCTTCGATGAGAACTCGGGCGGCTTCTTTGTATGTTTCGGGCTGATCGGGTCTGAGGTCGGTTTTGGGCGGATTACCGGGGTGGTACGGCTCGCCGGGTTCGATAGCCCACGGAAGTTGTCCGCCGGTTGCTCGATACATCTTGATGCGGTCGAACATCTTTCCACCGAGCATCTGATAGATCGGTACTCCCGCCGCTTTGCCAGCGAGATCCCACAGCGCCATATCTACGCCGGAAATAGCGGAAAGCTTGATCGGTCCACCAAAGTAGCCTGAGCCCGATTCGTACATCACCTTCCACAGCTTTTCGACCTGTGTGGGATCCTTTCCAATCAGGAATGGCTCTAGTCGTTTTACCTCGGCGATAACTGTTTCGGGGTGGTTTTCTAGATACGGCTCACCGAGTCCGACGTGTTCGGTGTCGGTGTGGATTCTAAGCCACACCCAGCTAGGCGGAACTTTGATGATTTCAAGTGAAGTGATTTTCTTTTTTTCTTCTGAAAGGTCGAGGGATGTTGGCAGATTCGAGAGGATATCGCTTCTGAGGGGTTTTCGGTGTGGGCTTGTGCGGGTGTGTGATGAGGTTTTGTTTGTTGTATTGGTGAACGAATGGTGGGTGAAGGAGTAGAGTTCAGCCGACTATTTATCGAGATCGGAGACTCCTGTTGAGCGAAGGCAATCGAATGAGATATGGACGAGTTGCGGGCGTTGAGAAGGATATTTCGCAGATCGTTATGGGCACGCTATTTGCCAAGGGCGTTGATCAGGCTGGGCCAGTATTCGATGAGTTCATTTCACAGGGCGGGAACTGCTTCGACACGGCGCGTCACTACGGAGATGCCGAGCTTGTGTTCGGCGAGTGGATGCAGCAGCGTGGGAATCGTGACGAGCTAGTTGTCATCACCAAAGGAGCGCACACCCCCAATTGCAATCCCGAGGCCGTGACTTCGCAGTTGAGTGAAAGTCTGGAACGGCTGCAAACCGACTTTATCGATATCTACTTTCTTCACCGCGACAATCCTGAAATTCCGGTTGGCGAGTTTGTCGACGTACTGAACGAGCACCGTGACGCCGGGCGTATTGGCGTGTTCGGCGGGTCGAACTGGTCGTTGGAACGGACGGATGAGGCGAACGAGTACGCGACTCGCAATGGGCTGGCTGGATTCACGGTTCTCAGTAACCACATGAGTCTGGCTCGTATGGTCGAAGCACCGTGGGACGGATGCCTTGCTGCATCGGACGCTGAATCTCGTGCGTGGCTGGCTGAACGACAGATGCCACTATTCCCGTGGTCGGCACAAGCCCGAGGGTTCTTCGTAGATGGCCGTGCCGCAGTGGACAAGTTGGACGACCCTGAACTAGTCCGCTGCTGGTACAGCGACGACAATTTCGAGCGTTTAGCCAGAGTTCGCCAGATCGCCGAACGCCAGGGCGTAGATGCCGTAAGCGTTGCGCTGGCCTACCTACTCCACCAACCCACTCCAGTATTCTCACTCATGGGACCGCTGAATATTGAAGAGGCGAGGAGTTCGCTAGCAGCTTTGGATGTGCAGCTGTCGGCGCAGGATGTTAAGTGGCTGAATTTGGAGAGGTGAGTTGGGTCTACCAACCAGCCCCATCAATAACCCTGCCTGCTACCACACCTAGCTTCTTCACCAATTCTGGGTCTCGGTGTTCGGGTGACGTGGCTACGGCGTGTTCGAGGCTGGTGTGAGCGCCTGAGTTGAAGGGGGCTTCCAACTTCGCCAATTTTGGGACTAGGGCTTTGATTAGATCTTTGGCGTGGACGGTGTTGGTTTTTAGCACTTCAAGGATCGAAGCGGTTGAAACATCGTCGTGGCCGTTGTGCCAGCAGTCGTAGTCGGTGACCATTGCTACCGTGGCGTACGCCAGTTCGGCTTCTCGGGCTAGCTTGGCTTCGGGCATGTTGGTCATGCCGATTACGTCGCAGTCCCAGCTTCGGTACAGCTCGGATTCGGCCCGGCTCGAAAATTGCGGACCCTCCATCGTGAGGTACGTTCCGCCGACTGCGTGGGTGAGTCCGATCTCAGTGGCTGCTTCGGCGATAGCGTTCTGAGTGGTGGAGCAAACAGGATCGGCCATGCTGACGTGCGCTACGAATCCGGTGCTGAAGAAGCTTTTTTCACGGGCGAACGTTCGATCGATGAACTGGTCGACGAGCACGAAGTCCGTTGGCTTGTGCTCTTCCTTTAGTGAGCCAACTGCCGAGAACGAAACCACTCGATCAACGCCCGCTCGTTTCAGGGCTTCAATGTTGGCTCGGTAGTTAATCTCGGTTGGTGGAATGCGGTGCCCGCGTCCGTGTCGAGGGAGAAAAACGAGTCGGTGACCTTCGTAGTCACCGATGAGCAGTTGATCGGATGGCTTTCCGAACGCTGATTCGACTGTGACCCACTGGGCGTTCTCGAATCCGTCGATGTCGTAGAGGCCCGTGCCGCCGATAATTCCGATCGCGTTGTTCTGTGAGTTAGGCATGTTTTCTCGTTTAGCTCTGGGCGTCATCGGATGACTTGGTCGCGCGTCGCACTTCTCCCACCCTAGCCCTTCCGTCTGGAAGGGAAGCGAGCACGCTGAAAAATAATTTGGTACCGAGGGTGGGACTCGAACCCACACGCCTGTTAAGACAGAGGATTTTAAATTCTGTAGGCACTTGTCGTAAGGGTTCGCAAGCTACCGCTCGCTACTCAATCTAGACTACTCGCATTCATGCCCAGTCGCCAAATGTCGTTCTGTTTCGTCGGCTACGTAGTCAATGATGTAGTCAAAGAGCGGTACTGGTTAGTTCGGTGTGACTGTGCTGCTGTGATGTGTGTGGATGGCTGTTGATGGTGGTAGTGGTTGATGTTTGTGTCGGATGTAGTGGTGGCTGTATTGGTAGTCCCCCCCCCGGTAGTTCTTGTATGTATTGATGATTGTTGGTGGTGGTCGGCGCATTTATTCCGCGAGCAATTTTCAACTCCAACAATCCACTCACGTGTATCCGCCGATAGGCTGCCCCCAGCCTTGTTAAATATGGGATGTGGGGGTGGCGGTGCTGAAACCGACACACCCTCTCGTCCAACTCCGAAATGCTCACAAAGAGATGACCG
>JABIFF010000014.1 GCA_018650845.1 Chloroflexota bacterium
GGGCTACGAGCCTGAAGCTCTCGAAATTCTCAGCAAGCGCAAGCGAACCCGGGTACTTGAAGTTCAACCTTCGGCAACTCCGCTACTGAACGTTCGAAACGTGACCGGTGGTGCGCTGGTTCAGCAGCCCGACGATATCGTTGAAGATCCTTCATCTTGGAAGGTTGTGACAAAAAAGCAGCCAACCGAGCAGCAGTTGAGCGACATGGCTTTCGCATGGAAGGCTTGTCAGCTGGTTCACTCGAATGCCATCGTGTTCGCTAAGAACTCAATGCTTCAGGGCATGGGCGCAGGTCAGCCAAACCGGGCTATCAGCGTTTATCTTGCAGCTCGGGCAGCTGGTGATGAAGCGCAAGGCTGTGTGATGGCAAGTGATGCGTTCTTCCCGTTCCCTGATGGAATTGAAGGCGCAGCCGAAGCCGGAGCTGTTGCAGTTGTGCAGCCTGGTGGATCAGTAAAAGATCAGGAAGTGATCGAAGCTGCCGATAGGCTTGGTTTGGTCATGCTATTCACTGGCACTCGCCACTTCTATCACTAGGAAGCACTAATTGACCCTCGTTCGCTCTACACTGTGCGAATGAAGTCATTTTTCAAGCGACCAACTAAGTTGCTCCGGGCAATTAGAAGAAAAATTTCAATGGCAACCACCGTCGACATAGTCATACCAGTCCTCAATGAGGAAGTTGCTTTGCCGGGGTGCGTCGAAAAGCTGTTTGCTTTCACCGCCGATTACCCCGAACGTGACTGGCGAATTATTGTTGCCGACAATGGATCGACAGATCGCACGAAAGAAATTGCGGCCGAGTTAGCCGAGAAGCATTCAAACTTATCGGTTTCGACCCTCACTCAACGTGGCCGAGGTCGAGCACTCAAAAAAGCTTGGGGCGAAAGCGATGCCGACGTTCGGCTATACATGGACGTCGATCTATCTACCGATCTCAAATCACTCCCGCCATTGGTGGCCGCAATTGCTGATGACGGCTACGAAGTAGCAATCGGCTCCCGGCTTACAAAAGGCTCAGAAGTAGTCGACCGCACACTCAAGCGTGAGATCACTTCACGTGGCTACAACATTATGATTCACATGTTCTTTCCGCTCACAAAGTGGAAGGATGCTCAGTGCGGATTCAAAGCTATTTCCAGACGTACCGCAGAAAATTTACTGCCTCTCGTCAAAGACAACGCGTGGTTCCTAGATACTGAACTTCTGATACTTGCTGATAAGGCTGGTTACGGAATAAAAGAGATTCCCGTTCACTGGGAAGATGATCCTGACACTCGGGTAAATATCATTTCGACAGCATGGGAAGACATAAAAGGGCTGCTTAGGTTGAGGTTTAAAGGTCGCCCAGTTCCGCCATCTACACCTTGACCACTGATTTGTACGGTAGCTAGAGTTGGTTACTTACGTAGCTGTTCTACTGAATTGCGCATTCTGATCATCAAACAATGACTACTCCCGGCGATTTTGAAATTGGCCGCTCGGTACTAACCGGGTACACAGCCGATAACGAACTACACAGGGCGTTGACCATTCTTCGTAACGAAGGAGTCAACCCCGAAGTTGTAGTTGAGTTCACCGCGGAACGCGACGGAGTTTTCTGCGGAATCACCGAAGTGAAGACTCTACTCGACCGAGTTCTCCCTGAGACGGGTCGAGAAGTATGGGCGCTCGACGAAGGTGTAGCGGTAGCCGGTGGTGAAGTAGCACTCCGAATCAGAGCTCCATACGCATCGTTCGGATTATTTGAAACAGCCATTCTCGGCACACTCGCTTCCTGTACTGGATGGGCAACGGCCGCATCTGAGTGCGTCGACGCTGGTGACGGCATTCCTGTCATCGCTTACGGCGCCCGACACGTTCACCCCGAAGTGGTTGGCGTAATGGACTACTCGGCAGTGGTCGGCAAATGTGCGTCGGGTTCTTCGGTGGTTGGTCAGCAACTTCACGGACTGACCCCTTCGGGAACGATGCCTCACTCGCTTGTGCTGCTCATGGGCGACACCGTTCGCACGATCATGGCGTTCGACAAGCACATGCCGCCTGAGGTTCCTCGTGTGGCGCTAGTCGACACGTTCAAGGACGAAGCAGAAGAAGCTCTCGACGTTGCAAAGGCGCTTCGAGAGCGATTACGTGGAATTCGACTCGATACGCCGAAAGAACGTGGCGGAGTTACTCCCGATCTCGTTCACGAAATTCGAGCTCGACTCGATCAAGGCGGCTACAGTCACGTCGATATCTTCGTCAGTGGTGGAATTACTCCGGATCGAATCCGTGAGTTCGTAGAAGCATCGGCTCCTGTTAGCGTGTTCGCTGTCGGATACTACATCGCTGCGGCAAGTCCGATCTCGTTTACTGCCGACATCAAGGAAATCGAAAACCGGGCTGTTGCCAAGCGTGGACGAATTCCTGGTCTCGCAGTAAACCCGCGGCTTTCACAGGTTCTTTAGTCCGCCTACTCAGGCTCGGGACTACTTCAGGTTTTCGCGCCAACGAACTCGAGTCGCGTCACTTGTTCGTGCTCAGGTAGCACTTTCGCCCACTCGGCAAGTCTATATCCTGCGACCCACACGATCCCTTGATCCGAATCTATGATCGGCACTCGATCACGCCAGCGTTCCGGCACGCCAGCTCCTACGAAGAAGTCTTGCAGCTTTGCTTTTGGTGACATTCCCAACGGCTGAAATCGATCACCGTTGTTGCGATTGCGGAGCATTAGAGAATGTGAACTTAACTCTGGTGTGGCGAATGTAATGTGCGCACTTCCAGCATCGAGGCGTTCGGGGCGGTCGATGATTTCTGCAGTGATCGCCATTCCGTTGCCGAGTTCAGTAGTTCCAGGGAGTGCTAATTTTTCGCTGATGAGTTCGGATGGGAACGGGCAGTCGTCATCGTTCGCTGAACGGTATCCAAATTCGTCTTTATCTACGAAAAAAACGACCTGATTCGGAAGTTCGATCGACGTTCCGCTCTGGCCTTCGAGTAGCTCACTCATCTTTGCGACGTGTGTGCGCTCAAGGTTTAGCGAGTGACCGGTATGGACGTCATACGCTCTCATCAGGATTCGATTGACGAGGATCGGTGGAAGACCGTCGACGGTGTGGCGTGAATATTTTCCGTTACGGGTTTCAGCTACCAGTAGATGCCGATCGACTACCCAGTCGACAATCTCTAAATCATCTTTGGCGTTTTTGGCGAGCCGTGAGAGAGAACGGGTCGCCTCAGGGATCGCTTCGTTTAGCGCAGGTAGAACGTCAAGCCTGATCTTGTTTCGAGTGTACTCACGACTGGCGTTCGATTCGTCGGTGACAATCGAGAGGTTGAGATTTTCGCAATACTTCTCAATTAGCGATCGGGGCGTGTCGAGCATCGGCCTCAGCACGGTCACGTCGATCTTCTCATCGGGAATAGTGAGTCGTGAATTGAATCTCATGCCAGAGATTCCCTTGAGTCCGGAACCGCGTGCTGCGTGTTGAAGAACAGTTTCAGCCTGATCATCATTGTTGTGACCTGTGACTACGCCGAAGGCTTTGTTTTCGACAACGATTTTGTTCAGTTCTTTGTAACGGAACGTTCGTGCTGCAGATTCGATAGACACGCCGTTTACAGCTGCCAAAGCTGGGACATCGATATCGACAGTAGTGAAATCTGCGTTAAGAGATTTTGCGATTTCGGCAGCAGCTTTTTGATCGCTGGCCGATGAGTCTGGGCGAATCTGATGATTCACGTGCGCAGCGATCAGTTTGAACTGGTGCGATTGTCGTAATGCTGCCAACCCAGCGAGAAGCGCCGTCGAATCGGGTCCCCCGGATAAGGCGACAACCAACGTGGCACCTGCCGGAACCTTTGCCTGATCGAGACCTGCGCTGAGCAGTTCGAGAAATTTATCGTCAGCCGACATGAGAAATGACCTACTGAACGACTTCGGCGACCTCGGTCACACGTCTGACGCGGATAGTGGAGATCTTGGATCCGTCCATATCTCCGACCTGCAATCGAAGATTGCCGAATCTCACACGCGTGCCCGGGTTCGGAAGCTGTTGAGCCTGCTCAAGGAAGAAACCAGCGATGGTTTCGTAATCACCTTCAGGAATATCTAGGCCAAGCTCGTCGTTGGCTTCGCCGATCTCTAGTCCACCGTCGAGAACGAACGTGTTCTCGTTGACGGTTACGAATCTACGATCAGGTTTGTTGCCTTCTTCACCGGTCCGGCCAACGATTTGTTCTACCAATCGAGAGAGTGTGATGAGCCCTGCGATGCCACCAAATTCGTCCACAACCATCGAGACCTTGTGTCCCGATTCCTGCATCTCGTCGAACAGGTCATCGAGTCGTTTTGTTTCAGGAACGAAATTTGCCTGACGCAAAAGATTGATGATGCTCAACTGTGGAGCGAGCTTGCCTTCTGAAAGGGTTGCGAGGACGTCCTTAACAGAAAAGATACCAACGACATCGTCGTGATTAGTGTCATAAATCGGGAAGCGAGTGTGAGGTGAAACCTGGTAGGTCTTCATGAAGTCGGCGTATGTCGTGTCGGCGCGGAGCCACACGATTTCCGGACGTGGAGTCATAACGTCTCGAACTTCCATCTCTCCGAATCGGAAGATGTTTTCGAGCATTTCACCAGTGTTCTCTTCAACCGTGCCTTCGGCTTCACCCAGGTCGATCAGAGTACGAAGTTCACCAGCGGTAACAATTGGGCTAGTGAAAGCTTCTTTACCGCCGAGTAAGCGCATGATTCCACGTGGAACGAGCGTGAATGCGAAAACCACTGGCCAAGAAACGGTCATTAGTATCAGTACGACCCGGGCAGTGATCAGTGACCATTTTTCGGGAGCGACAACGGCGAGAGTTTTTGGAGTAAGTTCACCAACTACTACGACAACTACCGTAGCTATTGCTGTTGCAGCGACGGTTGAAAGTAGAGTCGCTTCACCGCCACCAATGGTCGAAATGGCTAGCGTTGTTCCGACAGTGGCAACCATGATGTTGAATAGGTTACCGATCAGCAGAATTGTTCCGAAGAATTTTTCGTACTGTTGGAAAATCTTTACGACCAGCTGGGCTCGTTTGTCGCCCTCTTCGCCGCGATGTTCGATTCTGTGCCGGCTCGCGCCTAAAACAGCCGCCTCGGTCGCGCTAATGAAAGCACTACCAAGCAGCCCGATAACGATGATTACGATTGAGGTGGTCACTTGAATTCAAGAACGGTGCGGTTAACGAAACTGCAAGCGTTCGTCTATCAAGTGTAGCGGTCAATGACCATCAGCACGCAACTGACAATGAAATGCCAGTTACGCCCGAAATGATCAGTTTGATACTCGCTAAGGGGTTAAGTGACCCTAGTTCAGAGCCGGCGCGTCGGCTGTTTCGCCCGTTTCTTCCGGCGGAGCCTCGCCCGCTTCAGTGCGACGAATAGTAGCTTCGATCTCATCTCGAATGTCAGTGTTCGTCTTCAGGAACTTACGTGAAGCCTCACGACCCTGACCCAAACGAGTGTCACCGTATGAGTAGAACGAACCACTCTTCTTCACGATGCCCATATCGACACCAAGATCTAGCAAGCTGCCCTCTTTACTAATACCGGAATCGAAAAGAATTTCCATTTCAGCTTTTCGGAAAGGAGGAGCGACCTTGTTCTTCACCACACGAGCTCGCACGCGGTTACCAATAATGTCCTGCCCGACCTTCACGGCTTCAACCCGTCGAAGATCGATGCGTACTGAGCTGTAGAACTTCAGTGCACGGCCACCAGGAGTTACTTCAGGGCTACCGAATACCACACCAACTTTTTCTCGAAGCTGGTTGATGAAAATACAAACGGTATCGGTCTTGTGAATGATTCCGGTGAGTTTACGAAGCGCCTGCGACATGATTCGTGCCTGCAGACCAATCTGCATGTCACCCATGTCACCTTCAAGTTCCGCAGAAGGAACAAGTGCCGCAACACTATCGAGAACGATAATATCGAGCGCTCCACTGCGAATGAGGTACTCGGTAATTTCGAGAGCCTGTTCAGCAGAGTCTGGCTGCGAAATAAGAAGCTTGTCGACGTCGACACCGATCAGACGGGCGTATGCCGGGTCCATAGCGTGCTCAACATCAATGAATGCTGCCTGTCCGCCAGCAGCCTGTGCTTCAGCGACAGCAGCCATTGCCAAGGTTGTCTTACCGGCTGACTCTGCACCGAAGATCTCAATGATTCGGCCACGAGGAAGTCCACCGACACCTAGGGCAAGATCCAGAGCGATAGAGCCTGTTGGAACAGCTTTGATACCTTCGTTGTTGCCGGATTCACCCATGCGCATTACTGCACCACGGCCGAACGACTTTTCGATCTGCGCTAGTGCCAGCTCGAGAGTTTTTTCTCGCTCGCTAGCACTACCGTTAACTGAGACCGTCTTTGTTGCTTTCTTAACAGCCAACGTCGCTCTTCCTTCTGCGCTATCTAATACCCGTATATACGACCGTACTCGACCGCAATGCTAGGCAGATTAGCACATGTGTTCTAATGCTGCAACAGCCCTGTGTCACCCAATGGAATAACGATATCGTTCTCCCATCAGGAAGTGTAGAACTGGAGCAGGGAACAGCTAGGAAGACTTAGCGTCGACGAAGTCGATGAACGCCTGAGTATGGCGCCCACGTACTCGGCCTGTTTCGTAGGTAAGGCTTAGGTCACGTTCGAGTGAAAGCCCATCAATGCGTATAGCGACTACATTGTTGCTGTGGCTGGAAACTGCGTGCTGAGTAACGAACCCGACGCCGAGGTTTTGGCCCACTGCAGCGATTACTGCCTGTGTGCTGCCCAGTGTCATTGAAACTTTATGCTCGGGAAGCTCTACTCCTGCAGCGGAAAGAGCCTGAACAACAGTTTGCCAAGTACCAGAGCCACCTTCTCGTTCGATGATGTTTTCATCTCGGAGTTGGTCGATCGTGATAGATCGAAGATCAGCAAATTTATGGTTGGCAGAAACAGCGAGAACTACTTCGTCCTTCGCCATTGCGATTGATGAATACCCAACAGATGATGATGGCATTCCTGATAGACCTAGATCGGCCTGACGATCGCCAAGCGTGCGGGCTACTTGAGCTGAATCGGCAACTAGAACCTCGACAGAGATTCCTGTGTGTTCCTGTGTGAACTCCGAAATCAAAGCTGGCACGAGATATTCAGCTGGCGTTGAGCTAGCGACTATCCGGATAACGCCGGAAAGTGCTGATGGGTCAGGTCCGAATCGAGACACAAGCGCATCGAAGTCAGAGATGGTTCGGATAGCGAATTGCATCGATTCCCGACCAGCGTCTGTGAGAATTGCTCCAGTGCCGCGTCGTTCGAGTAGGCGTGTGCCTAATTCCCGTTCAAGACGTTGGATTTGCCGACTCAGTCCAGGTTGGCTCATGCCAAGTCGGTCTGCTGCTCGTGTGAAACTCCCTGTCTCTGCGACAGCTTTTAGAGCTTCGAGTTCTGCAATATTCATAGTCTTTGACCTCCGGGAATTTCTAACCGGTTGTAGGGCCTAATCTCCGTGTATGCCTCTTGCATACTAACTCAATTTGCACATTCAACTTACACATATCGAACTGAAACAAACTCTGTACGGTGAAAATTCAGTGAAAAACTTCAAACCGTCGCTAACCACTAATCTCAAAAAATGCTTTTACTGGGAAAAGTGAGTCAAAGCTGATTCAGTGACGAATAAAACGCTTCTGTGATCTAGAAAGAACATGGAGCAAGCGGTTGCATACTATTCATCATTTCGCCGAGATAAGTTTACTTAAAATTAGTTCTAATACCAGTGCGAATTTGGTATGCAGAGTGCGAAGGATTATTTAAAAAGTAAGCCCTCAGTCGTTGAACTGGGGGCTTTCGAGGTATTTGTGCTTAGTCTCAGTTTGTACGAAACGCTACGTAACCGTTGGCCTTGCACCGAGAACCATTGGTATCGCTATTTCAACCCCGTCTCGGACTACTCCAAGTACGATTTCTTCACCTGGAGCGGTGTTAAGTGCTAGGAAGCCAATCAGGTCATCCATGGATTTCATACGAATTGAGTTGATAGAAACGATCACGTCTCCATCGTAATTGCGACCTGATAGTTGAGTACCTGTGTCGCCACGAAGACCAGCAGCATCGGCGGGTCCATCTGGCGATATTCGAGTTATGTACGCACCTGTTACGTCACCAGTCAGTCCTAAGCTCTCGCGGTGCTGCAGGCTTACTTCTTCGCCGCTGATGCCCATGAGCGAGTATGTGTGCTCGCCAAATTCGATCAACGAAGGCACTACTCGTTTCACAAGATCGACCGGAACGGCAAATCCAACTCCGGAACTCTGACGAGTATCACTCTTGATCTGTGTGTTGACACCGATCACCGCTCCGTAAATGTCGAGCAGTGGCCCGCCGGAGTTGCCGGGGTTTATGGCTGCGTCGGTTTGGACAACAGATGGAATGCTGTACTGCGAGAAGCCGCTGTCGAGAGTTCGAGTAATTGCGCTAACGATTCCAGTCGTCATGGTGAACTCTTCACCAAAGGGGTTTCCAAGCGCTATCACCGACTGACCCGTGCGCAGATCGGCAGAACTGCCAATGGCGATTGGAACGAGGTCGTGATCAACATCGATCAGTTTGATCACTGCCAGATCGGCAGCGGGGTCGAAAGCAACGATATCTGCTCGATACTCCCGACCATTGAAGAATTTGACCACCAAGCTGGTTGCACCCTGTATCACGTGATAGTTCGTTACCACGTGGCCTTCGTCGTCCCAAACAAATCCTGAACCCGATCCAACGCCTTGGACGGTTCCAGCTACGATGAATACCACCGATTGCACGGCTTGTTCGTACAAGTCAGTGAGGTGATTTTCCTGCGCTGTCACAATGTCGATAGCCGTTAGTTCGGGGGCAGTAGGTGCAGGTTCGGCTGCTTCAGGAATCGCATCGCCAATAGGCTCATCAGTGGCATCGCCATCAAACGCTGCAGGAATGGCTTCGGTGGTGGCTTCGTCTGAATCTCCAAAAATATCTATCGTGCTGGAGTCGCTGTCTTGTACATCAGCAGTGATTTGGTCAGTCGAATCAACAGAATCAGATACCGCTATCTGCTCGGTAGCTACTGCATCGGATGTTGGATCGGATACCTTCAGATCGGCAGCACCAGAACAGGCGACGGCCGCCACGAGTGTGAGTGCAGTAATGCCGCCTATGAAGAGTTTTTTGAGATCGTTCAACGTTTTCATGATTTGTTTGATGCGCCGCTGCCAAGTTTGATCTGCAATCAGATATGTCAGCGAGAATCGTCTCCATGCAAGCCGATTAGTTGAGATTAGGAAATTTGTGATTTCTAATCTACGCAGTGAATATGGAGCAACTGTGTGGATCGAAATGAATCCGATTACCAACTTGGTCGTAGAGTCGAGCCATACAGATGAAATTCAAATCGGTTCGGTTACTTCTGCCATCCGGAAGCGATAGGTAATCTGCGATCTTTTCCGAACGCTAGCCCGGTAATTTTCACGCCGGGGGGTGATTGCCGACGTTTGTATTCATTGATGTCGATTAGTCGAACAATTCTTCGAATCACAGCCTCAGCTGCACCGTCTTTTCCAAGAGCCTGCTCTTTTTCGACTATGAGATCGGGCGACATGCGCTCTTCGATGTACATGTGAACAACTCGATCGAGCTGATCGTATGGCGGAAGTGAATCTTCGTCGAGCTGGTCGGGTCGAAGCTCAGCACTCGGCGGCTTATCGATGATTGCGTTCGGAATAGGCGAACCAGGTCCACGATTGTTCCTGTGGTGGCACAGTTCGTACACCAGCGTCTTTGGCACGTCTTTGATCACAGCGTAAGCGCCAGCCATGTCTCCGTAGAGCGTGGCGTAACCCGTGGCCATTTCAGACTTGTTGCCGGTAGTCAGAACGAGCCAACCAAACTTGTTGGCAATCGTCATCATGATATTTCCACGAATGCGCGACTGTGTGTTCTCTTCAGCAAGACCAGGATCTGTGCCTTCGAATGCTCCGCTGAGCATTTCCTCGAATGATGAGTGGCCCGGTTCGATAGGAATATTCCATAACTCGACGCCAAGTCGTGAGCACAGATCTTCTGCGTCGGTAACGCTGCCGTCTGATGAATATCTCGATGGAAGTGCAACGCCCACGACGTTTTCAGCGCCCAGTGCATCGACCGCTATCGCCGTGACGATGGCAGAGTCGATGCCGCCGGATACGGCGATGGCGACCTTCTTGAATCCGGTCTTCTTCAAATAGTCCCGAGTACCGACGATCAGAGCACGGTAAACGGCTTCGAGTCGATCCAAGCTGTGAACAGTTAACCCTTGCAGCTTTGGCTGGCTCTTGGCTTGTGGTTGATCGATCTCGATCAGCGTTGCCTTGCCAATTTGGTCTAGCTCTTCCTGCGGAATGGCGAACGACTGATGCTTTTTGCGAGAGCTCTCAAGTGCTTTGATATCGATATCTGCAATGAGCAACGATTCTTCAAATCGAGGTGCAGTTCCGAGTAACTCGCCGTCGGGAGCCGCCAGCATGCTGCCGCCATCGAACACAAGTTCGTCCTGTCCGCCGATTTGGTTGGCGTAGAGGGTGTAAACACGGTTGCGACGAGAAAGATCGGTAACCACGTCTACGCGGTTACCTTGCTTACCTGATTCGTAGGGCGATGAGTTCAGATTTACGACTATCTGAGCACCGTTTGCGCATTGAACCTCTGAAGGTCCGATCTGTTCCCAAATGTCCTCACAGATGTTCACGCCGACCTTGATTCCGCGAATCGAAAGCACAGGGCATTCGTTACCAGCGGTGAAGTATCGGCGTTCGTCGAACACTCCGTAGTTGGGCAGGTGAATCTTGCGATAGGTTGCAACTATTTTGCGGTTGTGGATCACGGCGGCTGCGTTGTACAACTTTGTACCCGATTCAGTAACTTCCGAATCGACGAAGCCAACCAATGCAACGATATTTCCGACGGTCGCTGCGATTCGACTGAGAGCCGCTTTGTTCGCAGAAATAAAATTGTCGTAGAGGACCAGATCTTCAGGTGGGTAGCCAGTGATCGTGAGCTCTGGAAAGGCGACAAGATCTGCACCTTGATCCTGCGCAAGGCCGATCCATTCTTCGATCAGCCTCGCGTTTCCGTCGATATCACCGACGGATGTATTTATCTGGGCGGCCGCAACTCTAAGAGTTCCGGCACCGCCACCCGAATTGCCGTTTTCGGTAGTCATAGCGATTCGATTCTCTAGTCTCTGGCCGCTACTACTCGTTACCTGCTGGCGACATGATTGGCGGGCGAGCGTAACCGCTCACCGTTGGCAGTCGAGATGATCCTGTAAGGAAGATATCGATCTGTCGAGCCGCACGTCGACCGCTGGCGATAGCGTGAACTACTAGCGACTGACCCCGTTGCATGTCGCCGCAAGCGAAGACTTTATCGAGGTTGGTTCGCAGAGTGCCATCGGCAGCGACGTTGCCACGTGGGTCGTAGTCGACACCAAGAGCATCGAGCAAGCCATCGTGCTGCGGGTGCAGGAATCCCATTGCTAGGAATACTGCCTCAGCTTCGATAACAAATTCGCTGCCAGCAATTTCGTTCATGTTGAAACGGCCAGTTTCTTCGTCTTTGACCCATTCAACACGAGCGCATTCGAGGCGTTTCAGGTTGCCTTCATCGTCACCAACAAATCGCTTCGTCAGAACGTTGTAGTCCCGGTCGCCACCCTCTTCGTGCGCACTTGAAGTGCGGAAGATGGTTGGCCATTGTGGCCACGGGTTGGTTTCAACACGAGTCTCGGAAGGGCGAGGCATGATTTCCATCTGGATGATGTTTACAGCACCCTGACGGTGTGACGTACCGAGACAGTCGGCACCAGTGTCACCACCACCGATGACGACAACGTTCTTGCCCTTCACATCGATGTTGTCTTCAGGTCCGAATTCAGCGCCCCGGAGCTTCCGGTTCTGTTGGGTGAGGAACTCCATGGCGTAGTACACGCCCTTGAGATCTCGACCTTCAACTGGAAGATCGCGTGGAACGGTTGATCCACCAGAGAGACATACCGCGTCGAACTTTTCGAGTAGCTCATCGTGAGTTATATCGGCACCAACGTTAGTGCTAACGCGGAATTTCACGCCTTCACCACGCATCTGGTTTACTCGACGTTCGACAACTTCCTTCTCGAGTTTGAACTCAGGAATTCCGAGTGCGAGTAATCCGCCGATGTACTCGTTACGTTCGTAAACAGTAACGGTGTGGCCAGCGCGTGCCAGTTGCTGAGCTGATGCAAGACCTGCAGGCCCTGAACCAACAACTGCAACTTTCTTACCAGTCTTGTTAGCTGCGGGTTGCGGCTTGATCCAGCCCTCTTTCCAGCCATGTTCAACGATCTGCTTCTCGATCATTTCGATCGTCACAGGGTCGGAGTTGACCGAAAGTGTGCAAGATGCCTCACATGGAGCAGGGCAGATGCGACCAGTAAATTCTGGGAAGTTGTTTGTGGCGTGAAGACGCTCAACAGCTTCTTCCCAGTTGCCGTGGTAAATGAAGTCGTTGAACTCTGGAATGAGGTTTCCGAGTGGGCAACCGCTGTTGCAGAACGGAACTCCGCAATCCATACAGCGACTAGCCTGACGACGTGCGTCCGACTCGTCCCATTCGAGATAAACCTCTTGCCAGTCGTTAATTCGTTCTTGAGCATCACGACGTGAAGGAGTGCGTCGAGCGGCCTCCATGAATCCAGTTACTTTACCCACGGCTGCCTACCCCTTCTTTAGAGTCGGTCGATTCGGAAGAAGCGGCTCGTCCACGAAGGACTCGTGCGTAGTCCCGAGGGAATACCTTCTTGAATTTCGTTACAGAACTCGCCCAGTCGGCAAGAAGCTCAGATCCGAGCTTGCTGCCTGTGTACTGCACGTGCTTTTCGATCATTTCCTTGAGTTCGCTATCGTCATCTGATCCCGGTACGACGTCGATCAGATCAGCGATAGCGTCGTTGAAGTGGCTACCAAACGAACCGTCTTCGTCGATCACGTAAGCAACACCACCACTCATACCTGCACCGAAGTTTCGGCCGGCAGGTCCGAGAATGGCAACACGTCCACCAGTCATGTATTCACAACCGTGGTCGCCGATGCCTTCAACAACAGCAGATGCTGCAGAGTTTCGAACGGCGAATCGTTCACCTGCGAGACCGTTTACATACGCTTCACCACCGGTCGACCCGTAAAGGGCGACGTTACCGATGATGATGTTGTCTTTGGCTTCGTAGGCGCTGTTGTCAGGTGGAGTGATAACAAGTCGTCCACCAGAGAGGCCCTTACCGAAGTAGTCGTTTGAATCACCTTCGATCTTGAAAGTAATTCCCTTGACCAACCAAGCTCCGAAGCTCTGACCAGCAGAACCCTGGAACGTGAAGTTGATAGAACCATCAGGCAGACCAGCTTCACCAGTCTTCTTGGCGATAACACCACTCAACGTCGCACCAACCGTTCGGTTGATGTTGGTTACAGGAAGAGTTGCTTCAACGCTGTTGCCGTAGTCGATAGCAGGTCGTGCAAGTTCAATTAGCTTGTTGTCGAGTGCGTTCTCAAGACCGTGGTTCTGCAGAATCTGCTGATACGGGTGGTCCTGTGGAAGCACATCCGGCTTCATCAAAATCGGTGAAAGGTCGAGAGTCTTCGCCTTCCAGTGCTTGATGTCTTCGCGAGCCTTTAGCTTGTCGACTCGACCGATCATTTCGTTGACCGTTCGGAAGCCCATCTTAGCCATGAGTTCACGGAGTCCCTCAGCGAGGAACATGAAGTAGTTCACAACCGCGTCAGGCGTTCCTGAGAACTTCTTGCGAAGTTCAGGGTCCTGAGTTGCAACACCAACTGAACATGTGTTGAGGTGGCACTTACGCAACATGATGCAACCCATCGAAATGAGCGCTCCGGTTGCGATGCCCCATTCTTCAGCACCAAGCAGCGCACCAACGAGAACGTCGAGAGACGTTTTCATCTGACCGTCGGTCTGAACAACGATTCGGTCACGTAGGCCGTTAGCAACTAGTACCTGCTGAGTTTCAGCAAGACCAAGCTCCCACGGCAAACCTGCGTGACGGATTGAACTGAGCGGTGATGCACCAGTACCGCCAGAGTCACCCGAGATAAGGACAACGTCGCCCTTACCTTTAGCAACACCGGCAGCGATGATTCCAACACCAGCAACGGAAACCAGTTTCACGTGAACACGTGAGTCTGGGTTCACGTTCTTGAGGTCGTGAATCAGCTGAGCCAAGTCCTCAATCGAGTAGATGTCGTGGTGCGGCGGAGGTGAAATCAGCTCCACACCAGGAGTTGTCTTCCTTATATACGCGATGTAATCCGAAATCTTTCGACCCGGAATTTCTCCACCCTCACCCGGCTTGGCTCCCTGCGCCATCTTGATCTGAAGATCTTTGGCGTTGGAGAGGTAGGTGGTTGTTACACCGAAACGACCTGAAGCAATCTGCTTCACTGCACTCGAACGGTTATCACCGTTGTCGTCCAGCACGAATCGTTCAGGGTCTTCTCCACCTTCACCAGTGTTCGACCGTGCACCAATACGGTTGGTCGCTACTGCGAGAGTTTCGTGAGCTTCACGACTGATCGAACCGAGCGAAATTGCACCGGTTGCGAATCGTTCAGCGATTTTCGATGCTGGCTCAACTTCGTCGAGAGGAATTTCATCGCCGAAGACAGGCTCCAGCATGTTCCTAATCGTGATGTGCTGATCGCCCTCATCGTTGGAAGCAGTTTCAAACTGCTTGAATACATCGTGATCGTTTCGCTTCACCGCATCTTGCAGCAGAGCGATCGTGTCTGGATTCCACATGTGGCGTTCGCCAGTGGATCGCCAGAGGTAAAGACCACCAAGGTCGAGCTTGAGGTTCGACGGAATGTTGTCGTCGGCATAAGCCCGAGAGTGGTTGGCAAGAATGTCGAGAGCAATCTCGCTTGTGCCGATTCCGCTGATGCGAGATACGGTCCAAGTGAAGTACTCGTCAACGAGTTCCTGCGAAAGACCAAGCGCTTCAAATACCTGTGCGCCAATGTAGCCCTGAAGGGTTGAAATACCCATCTTGGCCATCGTCTTCACAACACCTTCTTCGATAGCTTCTCGGAAGTTTTCTTCGGCAGTGTTCTGCGAAGGAATCTTTTCCTCAGCGGTAGGTCGGAGTCGAAGACCAGCGATGGTTTCGAGTGCTAGATACGGGTTGATTGCCGAAGCGCCGTAACCGAATAGCGTTGCAAAGTGATGCACTTCGCGTGGCTCGCCAGATTCGACAATGATGTCGGCCTGAGCACGGTTTCGTTCCTTGATTAAGTGGTGATGAACAGCACTTGTTGCAAGGAGTGAAGGGATGAACGCGTTCTCGCTATCGACACCACGGTCGGATAGAACGAGAAGTGTGTAGCCGTCTTCAATCGCCTGGCTTGCTTCGCTGCGGATACGACCGAGAGCGGCATCGAGTGCCTCTGCTCCGCCAGCAACAGGGAATAGAGTCGAAATCGTCTTAGCCTTCACACCGGGAACGGTAGAAGCCTTGATCTTTGCGAGTTCAGCATTCCGCAGAACCGGGTGATCAATACGAAGTGTCTGACAGTGAACTGCAGTCGTTTCGAAAATGTTTGGACGTCGTCCGGCAGGTACAGCTCGCTGCGTAATCAGCTTCTCGCGAATAGCGTCGAGCGGTGGGTTTGAAACCTGAGCGAACGCCTGCTTGAAGTACGAGAACATGTTCTGCGGCTTGTCGGAAAGAACTGCAAGCGGTGCATCGTTACCCATCGAGCCCTGAGGCTGGTGACCAGTAATCGCCATTGGGCGAACGAGCATGTGCAGATCTTCGCGTGAGTAGCCGAACGCCATCTGGCGATCAACCAGAGTCTCGATGTCAGTCTCCGGAACGCTCGGGGCGTCTGGGAGTGAATCGATAGTCGATCGGTTGTTCTCAAGCCACTCGCCATACGGATTTTCCGATGCGATTCGCTCGATAACTTCGTCAGGTTCAACAATTCGCTGTTCTTCAAAGTCGATGAGGAACATGCGACCCGGCTCAAGACGTGAGCGGTACTTGATGCGTTCAGGATCGATGTTTAGAACGCCGGCCTCTGAAGCCATTACAAGCAAGTTGTCTTTCGTTACCCAGTATCGGAAAGGACGTAGACCGTTTCGGTCGAGAACCGCACCAACCGCATCACCGTCGGTGAATACGATCATTGCAGGTCCGTCCCATGGCTCCATTAGGTTGCCGTGGTACTCGTAGAAATCTTTCACGTTCTGCGGCATCGACTCGTGACCGTTCCAAGCTGCCGGCATCATCATCGCTGCGGTGTGTTCCACCGAACGACCTGTCATGCGGAGCAGTTCGAACACGTTGTCGAGAGATGCGGTGTCGGACGCATCGTCGGCTTCACAAATAGGTGTTAGCTGGTCGATCTTGTCGCCAAAGAAAGGAGAATCGATCGAACGCTCACGAGCCTGCATCCAGTTTCGGTTTCCGCGAACCGTGTTGATCTCACCGTTGTGAGCCAGCATGCGGTACGGGTGAGCAAGCTTCCATGAACCAAGCGTGTTGGTCGAGAAGCGAGAGTGGACCAAGCCGAAAGCACTAACCATGCTCTCGTCTTTTAGATCGAGGTAGAACTCGCCGAGCTGGTGCGTTAGCAACATGCCCTTGTAGATAAGAGTTCGTGCCGACCATGAACAAACGTAGAACTCTCGAAGGAGAGTTTCTTTGGTTTCAGGATCAGCTTCGCCGTTTACGAAATTCTTTTCGGTCGACTTTCGGGCTAGGTACATCAAGCGTTCGAGGTCGTCGTCTTCAACTCCGTCTGGAGCCTCGACAAACAACTGTGCGAACTTGGGCATTATCGATTGAGCAGTGATACCAGCAGAATTAGGATCTACTGGAACATCACGCCATCCGAGAACCTTCAAACCGTTGTCGGTAGCGGCCGATTCGAGCGTGGCCCGAGCGGCAGCATTGAGCTTGTCATCAAGCGGTAGGAATGTCATCGCTACGCCGTATCGACGCTCGGCAGGAAGATCGATTCCTACCTCGCCAGCGACTTTGCGCATGAATGCATCAGGCATCTGAATCGTGATACCTGCGCCGTCACCGGTCAGCGGATCGGCACCCGCAGCACCACGGTGATCGAGATTGACCAGCACTTCTAGAGCCTGGTTAACGATCTCGTGCGACCGTTCACCGGTAATGTTGGCCACCATGCCAACACCACAAGCGTCACGTTCCAGTTCTGGAACGTACAACCCGCGTTCCGCAACATCGGTGAAATCGGGGATCGCAAAATTTGCGTCCGATCCATCCGTGTGGGGTGCGTTCGGGTTCGATTCAAAATTATTCCGGACTTCGGTCATGTTTCTCCTAGTAGGAAGATCAGTAGTGCTCAAGCAGTCAAAGATTGGTTAGAACAACTGGTTAGAGGTGTCGGTATCTTTTCAGCTCGAAGTCGGTGACTGTATTGCTGAACTCTTGCCACTCGATTCGCTTATTAGCGAGGAAATTCTTCATCACGGTTGAACCAAGAGCTTTTTCTAATAGCTCACTGGTCTCCGCAAGGCGAATAGCCTCATCAAGCGTTCGCGGCAATCGTGCCACTCCACGTTCACTCAACTCTGCATCCGACATTCGGAATACGTCATCATCAAGCGGTTCAGGAAGTGGCAGTTTGTTTTCAATGCCATCAAGGCCTGCAGCAAGCAGAACCGAGAATAGTAAATAAGGGTTCGCGGCGGCGTCGGGTGCACGATATTCGACACGGATGCTTTCTTCGCGACCGGGTCGGTAGCTTGGCACACGAATCAAGTCGCCAAAGTTACCTGTGGTCCAAGAAGCAAATATCGGAGCTTCAAGACCCGGAAGTAGACGCTTGTACGAGTTGACCCATTGGTTGGTAACAACACAGATATCAGCTGCGTGACGCATCAAGCCAGCGAGGAAGTGTTTGCCTGTTTCAGAAAGATTCTTCTCATCGTTTTCGTCGAAGAATGCGTTGTCGTCGCCTTTGAACAGCGACATGTGAGTGTGCATTCCCGAACCATGACGATCGCCAAATGGACGAGGCATGAACGTGGCATATGCACCCTGCGGCGCGGCAAGCTCTTTGGCAATTACCTTGAAAGTAATAATCGAATCGGCCATCGTCAGTGCGTTGGTGTGGCGCAGGTCGATTTCGTGCTGACCAGCCCCAACCTCGTGATGACTGTGCTTTACAGGGATGCCCATTTTTTCGAGAGTCAGAACGGTGTCACGACGAAGATCTGCGCCTGTGCCATCGACCGAAGTCTGATCGAAGTAGCTACTTCGGTTTGCACGGTTGGCCTCTTCGGCTTCGCCCATGTCGTAGTAATACTCGATCTCAGGAGCGACGTAGAACGTGAGTCCCATTTCGGAGGCTCGCATCAGGTTTCGACGTAGAACTTGTCGGCCATCTGCTGCGGAAGCTTCTCCAGTAGGAGTTTCGATATCGCAGAACATGCGGGCAACAGCATCTTTGCTAGGTCGCCACGGCAGAACTTGGAATGTCGAAGGATCGGGCATGGCGATCATGTCGGATTCGTCAGCTCGGGTCAGTCCTTCGATAGCGGCACCATCGAAGCTGGCGCCATTTCGAAGCACGCCTTCGAGTTCATCGACTGTAATGGCGAAGCCCTTGAGCGTGCCAAGAATGTCGGTGAACCACAGACGAATGAACTTAACGTCGTGTTCGCGCGCCGACATCAAGACGTATTTGATCGCCTCTTCGTCGATTCGCGGACGTGTATTTTCTGGTGTCTGTGTCATGGGCTAAACGTGTGATTCGAGGCTTTTATCTGCCTCTGAAAATGGTCGTATAAAAATTGACCGAAGGTTGAGTATTGAAAAATGTTCTTGGCTTGTCAATTAACTCTCAGCGTGCTGAGGGTCTAAGTCATCAATGTTGCCTAGGTCGATTCCTCTATTTCAAAATGCGGACTACTTATATTGCTCCCGTACGCGCGTATTACACGCGCTACCTGTTAACGATTTGTTTCAATTTGAAACATTTGGGTGATGCCGAAGCATCTAATCCTAGTTGGAACCCCCTGGTGATCGGAACCGATAACCAACGTTCCACTGTGTTTCGATGAAGTTGTTTGTTACATCATCTATCTTGCTGCGCAGGCGCCGGATATGAACATCGACTGTTCGGGTTCCGCCGAAGTAGTCGTATTCCCAAACGCTGCGAAGTAGTGATTCCCGGCTGAATACCCGTCCCGGATTCGAAGCGAGATACTTCAGCAATTCATATTCTTTGTAAGTTAGATCGACCTTACGGCCACGAAGTGTGACTTCGTATCGATCGCAATCGATAACTAGATCACCGTGAATAATCGTGTTGGTTATTTCAGTCGGCGCGTTTCTCGACATGGCGATGCCTAATCGAAGCGCAACTTCTTCAGCGGTGCACGGTAGAAAGCAGATTTCGATCTCTTCTCGTGCTGCTGTAATACCTTCCAAAGCCACAACCGGAAGTATGACCACTACCGGAACTCCGGCGTCGGCAGCTGCATGAACAATTCCAGAAGGGCCTGCAAGTCCGGTTCCGGCACCCCAAACAAGAGCACCTTCAACACTTGAAGCCAGCTCATCTTTGCTGGTTTCTGCTGTAAATGGCACAAGTTTCAGAGATGGATCAAGCGCGTTGAGTCCTGCCGCTAGGCGTTCAGACTCTGCATCAGCAAACCCCAAGAGGGCTATAGAACTCACTTGATTGCACCCGGATTCAGTAGCATGCCCATATTCAAATAGCGGGCTGTGCGCTGTTTATTGTGCGTACGCGCGTGTGTCGTCTTAGTACATTCGCGAAACAGCGCACGGCGGCGAAGCAACTTAGGGTATTAGTTTGTGGTGAATTTCACAACCTTTGAATTCGAATGGCGCGCCGTCGCGTCGAAATTCGTTAAAAGGCGTTAATTCACGTTGACTTGCCCGGGGACCCGTTCGTATACTTACTCTTCGTGGCTCGACCAATATCGGTTGGGCTCACCTTCTTGTGACCTTTTTTCTGGACGATAATTTGCCCACGATTAACCAATTAGTACGTAACTCACGCAAGCAGAAGCGGCGCAAGCCTAAAACTCCTGCTCTTCGAGTTGCATTCAACTCATTCTCGAGTCAGCAGGTAGAGCTGAAAAAGGGAAGCCCGCAGAAACGCGGTGTTTGCCTTCAGGTTCGAACTGTAACCCCGAAGAAGCCTAACTCGGCCCTTCGTAAGGTAGCTCGTGTTCGATTGAGCAACGGTATGGAAGTAACTGCTTACATTCCGGGTGAAGGTCACAACTTGCAGGAACACTCGGTTGTCCTTATTAGGGGCGGCAAGGTTCCAGATCTACCAGGTGTGCGTTACCACATTGTTCGTGGAACGCTCGACACATCAGGTGTTGAAGATCGAAAGCGCGGTCGTAGTAAGTACGGCACGACAAAGAGCTAATAACTAAACGTCTCTGTCAAAAACGACCGCCTGTTCAGTAATTGGGTAGGCGGCTTAGTTTGTCAGAGACATTATTTGAACTACTGAAGAATACGAAGGTAAACACATGGCACGCAGGCGCCGCGCTCAGCGCAGGCAAATAGCTCCAGATCCCCTTTACGGGAGTGTGGAACTCACCCGATTCATCAACCGTCTAATGATTGGCGGCAAGAAGTCGGTTGCGCAGAAGGCTATGTATGAAGCCCTCGAAAAGCTCGAAAAAGAAACTGACAGGCCTGGCCTGGAAGTGTTCGAGCAGGCAGTACGAAACTCTATGCCTGCACTGGAAGTAAAGCCTCGCCGTGTTGGTGGTGCTACTTACCAGGTGCCGGTTGAAGTGCGCCCCGAACGTCGGGGAGCACTGGCGCAGCGATGGCTGATCACTGCTGCGCGAGAGCGTTCGGGTAGGCCTATAGCCGATCGGCTGTATGCGGAACTACTTGAAGCTTCCAGGGGTGCTGGCACCGCTGTTAGGAAGCGTGAGGACCTACACAGAATGGCAGAAGCCAACAGGGCTTTCGTTCATTACCGCTGGTAGGACCCGGCAAAATTTAATCAGCCGCAAAACCGCTCCGATGCCTAACTATCTGGCACGGGGACGGAACGAATGGCAACTTTAGAGATGACAACTACATCTGCAAAAAAAACCGATCTTAATAAGACTCGGAACATAGGCTTTATCGCCCACATCGACGCCGGTAAGACCACTGTGACAGAGCGCGTGCTCTTCTTCACTGGTGAGACTTACAAGATCGGTAACATCGATGAAGGCACAACCGTTATGGACTTCATGTCGCTTGAACGCGAACGTGGAATCACCATTGGTTCAGCCGCTACCAACGCTCAATGGGATGGCCACCTGGTCAACATTATTGACACACCGGGTCACGTTGACTTCACTGCTGAAGTAGAGCGTTCCCTCCGTGTGCTCGACGGTGGCGTTGTCGTACTCGAATCCGTTTCGGGTGTACAGCCTCAGTCTGAGACTGTTTGGCGCCAGGCCGACACTTACAAAGTTCCTCGCATGATCTTCGTCAACAAGATGGATCGGCTCGGAGCAGATTTCAATTACGCAGTGTCGACGGTCCATGACCGACTCGGCGCAAACGCTGTTCCTATTCAGATGCCTATGGGTGCTGAATCGGAATTCGTTGGTCTAATCGACCTCGTTGGTCAGAAGGCTTACTACTACGCTGAGGCGGAAGCAGTAGAGCACACCCTGATCGACATTCCTGATGAGTACGCTGAAGCTGCAGAAGAAGCACGACAGCACCTTATTGAGAAGGTCGCTGAAACCGACGATGCTCTTATGGAGAAGTTCCTTGAAGAAGAGGAAATCTCTGTAGAGGAACTCAAGGTTGCTCTACGTAAGGCAACTATCGATCTCAAGATCTTCCCTGTATGTGTAGGTTCAGCGCTCAAGCACCGTGGTGTTCACCCACTGCTCGATGCTGTTGTTGATTACTTGCCATCACCGCTCGATGTTGAAGCAATCAAGGGTGTAAGCCCTGCTGATGAATCCATCGAATTGGTACGACAGCCTTCTGTTGACGAGCCTATGTCGGCTCTCGCATTCAAGGTTGTTACCGACCCGCACGTTGGTCGCCTGGTTTACCTTCGGGTCTACTCAGGAATTCTCGAGTCTGGTGTAAACATCTACAACGCGACTACTCGTTCGAAAGAGCGAATCGGTCGACTCATGGTCATGCATGCCGACTCTCGAGAAGAGAAGACATCTGCAGGGCCGGGTGAAATCGTTGCTGCGATCGGTCTGAAAGACACGATCACCGGACACACGCTGTGCCCACAGAGCGATCAAATCACACTCGAAAAGATTTCGTTCCCAGACCCAGTTCTTTCTGTAGCGGTAGAGCCTAAGACTCGAACCGACCAGGAAAAGATGTCGACCGCATTGGTTCGACTCGCTGATGAAGACCCAACACTTACCGTCTCTTCTGACGAGGAAAGTGGTCAGGTCATTCTTGCTGGAATGGGTGAACTCCACCTCGACGTTATCGTTGAGCGAATGCGACGTGAGTTCAATGTTGATGCAACGGTTGGCGCTCCACGAGTAGCCTACCGAGAGACCGTTACCCGAGCTGCAACTGCTCAGGGTAAATTGGTCAAGCAGAGTGGTGGTCACGGACAGTTCGGTGACTGCACATTGCGACTTGAGCCGGTTGAACCTGGTGATGGTCTGCTGTTTGAATCTGAAATCACAGGTTCGACTCTTCCACGTGAGTACTTCCGCCCGATTGAGCAAGGCTTCCGAGAGGCTGCCCGCTCTGGTGTCATCGCCGGTTATCCGGTTGTAGACATGAAGGCTGTGCTTGTGGATGGATCGCACCACGATGTTGACTCTTCAGAAATGGCTTTCAAAGTGGCTGCCTCTATGGCATTCAAGGCTGCTATGAACAAGGGCAAACCTGCTCTTCTTGAGCCAATCATGAAGATTGAAGTTGTTACTCCTTCTGAATTCCTTGGTGACGTACTTGGAGACTTGAACTCCAGGCGTTCTCAGGTTCAGAACATGGAAGCCCGTGGCGAAGCGCAGGTTATTTCTGCGTTTATCCCGCTTGCGGAAACTTTCCAGTACGCCACGCACGTTCGTTCAATCACAACCGGTCGTGCCAGCTTCGCTATGGAGTTGGACCACTACACGGCTGTGCCTAAGAACGTTGCAGAGAAAGTGACAGGAAGCTAGGAATGCCAGGACAGAAAATTCGAATCGTCCTCAAAGCGTTCGATCACCGAGTGTTGGACATCTCGGCTCAGCAGATTATGGAAACTGCCGAGCGTACGGGTGCCCAAACAGCAGGACCGGTTCCTTTGCCAACAGCAAAGCGCCGATTCGCAGTGATTCGAGGGCCTCACGTTCACAAAGACTCCCGAGAGTACTTTGAACTCCGAGTGCACAAGCGTCTTATTGACATCCTCGAGCCTAGCTCGAAGACGATCGATTCGCTGACTCGACTCAACGTACCCGCTGGTGTCGATATCGCTATCAAGCTCTAGAGCAAATAGTAAACGGTAAGCAAGTAAACGAAATGACTATCGCTGGACTTCTCGGTCGAAAGATCGGAATGACAACCTACTACCACGATGACGGAACTGCAGAGTCAGTTACGGCAGTCGAGGTCGGGCCGTGTGTCGTCACTCAGGTGAAGACGGATGCTCGAGACGGCTACGAAGCCGTACAACTCGGATTCCTTGCCGCAAGCAAGCTGAACCGAGCTGAAGCCGGGCATCAAGCCCGTTCAGGTGGAACGTTTGAGCACCTACAAGAATTTAGCGTGGCCGACCTCGCTGAATACGAAGTAGGGCAAGAACTGAAAGCCGACATATTTGAAGTTGGAGAACCTATCAAGGTAACCGGTACCTCAAAAGGTAAAGGTTTCTCCGGTGTTGTACGCCGGTGGAACTTCGCTGGTGGCCCAAAGACTCACGGTCAGACATCACGTCACCGTTCGTCAGGTTCAATCGGTGCTGGTTCATCACCAGGACGTGTATGGCCAGGACAGAAAATGGCTGGACACTACGGTGTCGACACGAAAACAATCAAGGGCCTTCGGGTCGTGGCTGCTGACGTCGATAACAACGTTGTGCTGGTTCGAGGTTCCATTCCTGGAGCTAAGAACGGCATCGTTCGTATCGAAAGGCAGGGCAAATAATGGATCTGCAAGTAAAAGACAACAAGGGTAAAGTCGTCGGATCTGTCGCAGCTAGCGATCAGGTATGGCGAGCTGAGAGCAACGACGCTCTTCTGCACCAGGCTGTAGTGGCCCAGCAGGCGAACAAGCGACGTGGTACTCAGGACACTCAACAGCGCAACGAAGTTACCTACTCAACGAGAAAGATCCGACCTCAGAAGGGGTCTGGTCAGGCTCGACAGGGTAGCCGACGTTCTCCAGTGCTAAAGGGTGGTGGTGTAGCTCACGGGCCGCACCCACGAAGCTACAGGCAGCGTCTTCCTAAGAAGATGCGGCAGCAGGCTCTGCGGATCGCTCTTTCGGACAAAGTTCGAGACGAGAGCGTGACAGTTATTGCTGCATTGAAACTCGATGCACCAAAGAGCAGCACAATTCGAGACATCGTTTCGGCGTTTGAACTCAAGGGACGAACACTTATCGTCACGAGCGCAACCGACCACAACGTTGTGAAGTCGGCTAGCAACCTTCCGGGTGTAGAAGTTCAGGCAGCAGCGCTGATGAACCCACTCCAAGCAGCTACCGTTACTAATTTGATCGTTACGCAGGAAGCGCTAGAGGCTATCGATAGTCTCTGGTCAGACGGAGGCAACGACTAATGAGCCTCGCTAAAGTTCTGCGCCGACCAATTGTTACTGAGAAGAGCACTCTCCTCAGTGAACAGGGTCGATATGTATTTGAAGTCGATTCCGATGCTAGCAAGCACGATATCGCCAAAGCAGTTGAATGGGCATTCGATGTCAAAGTGGTCAAGGTAAACACTCTGACTGTTCCTGGCAAAGTAAAGCGATACGGTCGACGACCGTCGAAGCAGCCCGACTGGAAAAAGGCGATCGTTTCTTTGCAAGCCGGCGATACTATCCAGTTGTTCGAGGGAGCATAGTAAATGGGACTTAAGGAATATAAGCCCACGTCTCCTGGTCGTCGCGATACCGTCGCTGACGACTATAAGGACATCACGACGAACAAGCCTGAAAAGAGCTTGCTCGCTCCTCTGAGCAAAAAGGGTGGACGTAACAACCGTGGTCGAATTACCGTTCGACACCGCGGTGGTGGACACAAACGTCGTTACCGAATTGTCGACTTTAAGCGCGACAAAGCAGGTACAGCGACAGTAATGTCGATTGAGTACGATCCAAACCGATCTGCTCGTATTGCACTCGTTTTGTTCGAAGATGGCATCAAGCGATACATTGTTGCGCCTAACGGCGTAACGGTTGGCGACACCGTAGCAAGTGGTGACGACGTTCCTGTAACCACAGGTAACAGCCGACCGTTGGGAACACTCCCAACAGGTACGTTGATTCACAATGTTGAAGTAACACCCGGTAAGGGTGGGCAGATGGTCAAGAGCGCCGGTGCGGTTGCTCAGGTCATGGCTCACGAATCGGGTTACACACTCATCCGACTTCCATCGGGTGAAATGCGACGGTTGCTTAGCAACTGTTTGGCAACTGTGGGTCAGGTTTCTAACTTGGACCACAAGAACGAAAAGCTTGGTAAAGCTGGACGTAACCGCCACCGCGGTCGTCGTCCAAGTGTCCGAGGTTCAGCAATGAACCCAGATGCTCACCCGCATGGTGGTGGTGAAGGCCGGTCAGGTATCGGTATGCCAGGTCCAAAGACTCCTTGGGGTCAGCCTGCTCTTGGTAAGCGCACGCGCCGAAACAAGAAAACGAATAAATTTATCCTGAGGCGGAGGTATGACCGCTAAAAAACCGTAAGGTTTTTGGCAGTCGAGACTACAGATGTCACGGTCAATCAAAAAGGGTCCATACGTAGACCCAAAACTGATGAAAAAGGTTGCTGCTGTTCAGGCTTCTGGTTCACGTAACGTGATCCGAACATGGGCACGCGCTTCAATGATCATGCCTGAAATGGTGAGTCTGACAATTGCCGTTCACGACGGTCGTCGGTTCATTCCAGTCCTCATTACTGAAAACATGGTCGGTCACAGGCTCGGTGAATTTGCACCAACCCGTACCTTCCGTGGTCACATCGGTCGTTCCGATCGGGTAACGGGTTAGTCATGGCGATAGCAAGAACAAAAAACGTAGGAATTTCCGATTACAAGCTTCGGCTTGTAATGGATCAGATCCGCGGCAAGATGGTCGTCGACGCATTTCCAATGCTTCGATACATGACTAGCCCTGCTGCAGCTGAAATATTCAAGATTCTCAAGGCTGCTACTGCCAACGCTGAGAACAACGACCTTCAGTCACGAGATGATTTGAAGATTGTTCGAATCACCGCCGACAAGGGCACTTGGATTCGACGATACAGGCCGAAAGCTCGTGGTCGTGTTGGTGCGTTTGACCGCCCAACATCTCATGTAACCATTGAAGTCGACGAGGTAAGAATTTAGATATGGGTCAAAAGACACACCCGATCGGGTTCCGACTCGGTGGCGTTCAGGATTGGCGAGCACACTGGTTCGCAAGCAAGGCATCGGACTACCGACGTCTTACTGAAGAAGACCAGAAGATTCGTGGCCTGATCACAGGACGATACGCAGAGTCTGGTGCGATTTCTCGAGTAGAGATCGAACGTGGTGCGCAGGATTTGGTTGTAACGATCAACACTGCTCGCCCCGGAATCATCATCGGACGTGGTGGAACGCGAGTGGATGAACTTCGAGGAGATCTCGAAAAGCTCACTGAAAAGCGTTCACGCCTGAATATTCAAGAAATTCGTCAGCCTGAACTCGATGCAACATTGGTTGGTCAGTCGATTGCTGAGCAGCTCGAACGACGTGTCGCCTACAGGCGTGCGGTTCGACTTGCAATGCAGCGCACGATGCAATCAGGCGCACTGGGAATCAAGGTTGTAGTTTCTGGTCGATTGGGCGGTGCTGAAATCGCTCGAACCGACAAACAGAAGGAAGGTCGAACGCCGCTTCACACGTTGCGTGCGCAGATCGACTTCGCAGTATCTGAGGCAAAGACAACCTTTGGTGTCATCGGCATCAAGGTTTGGATTTACACAGGCGACATGATTCCGTCGGCAGAAAACCTTCGAGCACGCTCGATGGCTCGACTGTCACTCGGTGCAGCACAAGAAGGTCAGGGAGCGCAGAGCGACGAGAAGTCGTCCGGCGGTTCTAAGTCTTCTAAGGCAAAGCCGGGCAAGAAAGACGGAGGCGGTAAGTAGTAATGCTTCAGCCAAAGCGAACTAAATATCGAAAAGAACACCGAGGGCGAATGAACGGTATTCGTACCAAAGGTTCAACGCTGGTTTTCGGCGATTTCGGTCTGAAGGCAGTTGGTCCTGGTTGGGTCACCGCTCGAGAGATTGAAGCAGCTCGTCGTGCAATCACGGGTTATGTGAAGCGTGGCGGACAGGTTTGGGTTCGATTGTTCCCAGACAAGCCTGTTAGCGCTCGACCTGCTGAGACCCGCATGGGTGGTGGTAAGGGTGCCGTGGACCACTGGGTTGCAGTAGTGCACCGTGGGCGAATGCTCTACGAAATGGCAGATGTTCCGGAAGATTTGGCTCGAGAGGCTCTTCGACGAGCAGCTCACAAGCTGAACATTCCGACAAAGATCGTCTCCCGGAGTGAAGAATTTTAAGGATGCCCGGTTACGGGATTGCGATAGCAACTCGAAAATTTGGCAGGAACTGAACAACGATGCGTATTAGCGAAGTAAGAGAACTGAATGACACCGAACTCGTAAAAGAGCTCGGCGATCAGGAACGCGCCATGATGAACCTACGGTTCCGCAAGGCGACAATGCAGTTGACGAACACGAACGAACTCGGGAACACCCGAAAATCCATCGCGCGCATCAAGACTGTGATCCGTGAACGCGCGATCACATCCAGCTTGGACGCCACTAAGGCAGAGGGAGAATAGGTTGGCGCGCAGACAGCGAACCGGCACTGTTCTTAAAGATAAGAACGACAAGAGCGTCATTGTAGGCGTTTCTTGGTTGCAGCCCGATCGAATATACAAAAAAGCACGACGTATGCAGTCGAAGTTTGTTGTTCATGACGAACAGAACTCGGCGACTGTAGGTGATCGTGTACTCATCGAAGAAGCACGCCCTACTTCAAAGACCAAGCGATGGCGCTTGGTTAGCATCCTCGAAAAAGTTGATGTTGCTGAAGTACAGCCTGCGGATCTTGTTAGTGAAGCTGCACTCGCGGGTGCAGACGCTTCAGAAGGTTCTGAGGACTAGACAAGATGATTCAGCGAGAAAGCCGGCTTAAGGTCGCCGATAACTCTGGCGCACGTGAGGTGCTTTGCATCAACATCGTCGGAGGAAGCGCGCGTCGTTACGCCAGTCTAGGTGACGTAATCACCTGCACAGTAAAAGATGCTCAGCCCGGTGGCACCGTAAAGATGCACCAGGTTGTGAAGGCCGTTGTGGTTCGAACCTCGAAAGAAGTTCGACGAGCTGACGGTTCTTACATCCGATTCGACGACAACGCATGTGTGATCATCGGTGACGATGAGAACCCACGTGGTACTCGAATCTTTGGCCCGGTAGCACGTGAATTGCGAAATAAGCAGTTCATGCGCATCGTGTCACTTGCACCGGAGGTTTTGTAACCAATGGCTCAGACACGTATCAAACGAGAAGACGAAGTACTCGTCATCTCCGGTAAAGATAAGGGCAAGCGTGGCTCTGTGATTCGAGTTCTGGTTGACCAGAACCGAGTAGTGGTTGAAGGCGTAAACATGGTTACTCGCCATGTGAAGGCACAGCCAGGAATCGCACAGACCGGCATGGTCCAAGGTGAGGCTTCGATCTCACTCTCTAATGTAATGCTCATCGATCCAGAGACTGGCTCCGCCGGTCGCACTGGTCAGAAGGTCCTGGAAGATGGGACCAAAGTAAGGGTGGTCAAGAGTGGCAAACGCTCCTGACAGTAACAAAGAAGAACAGGCAGTAGAGGCAAAGGCTTCTAAGCCTGCTGCAAAGAAAGCCGCGGCCAAAAAGCCAGCAGCCAAAAAAGCAGCAGCAGCTAAGAAACCCGCCGCTAAAAAGCCTGCAGCAAAGAAGCCTGCAGCGAAGAAAGCCGCAACTGAAGCTAAGCCAGCAGCTGAAAAAGCTACTAAGGCCAAAGCCAAGAAGCCGGCTGTCGTCGCTAACGTTCCACGCATGAAGCAGATGTACCGCGATAACGTGGTTGAAGTGCTCACGCGGGAATTTGGCTACAAGAACCCGATGCAAGTTCCGCAGATCGACAAGATCAAGCTGAACATCGGTTTGGGTGAAGCACTCGACAGCAACTCGGCTGTTGGCGCAGCGGTCGGTGATCTCCAGAAGATCACTGGTCAGAAGCCAACAGAGAACCGGGCGAAAGTATCGATTGCGAACTTCAAACTTCGTGAAGGTTCAGTCATTGGTACTTCGGTCACACTGCGAGGATCTCGCATGTGGCAGTTCTACGATCGCTTCGTGAACATCACGCTCCCTCGTGTGCGTGACTTCCGAGGAATCAGCCGAACTGCTTTCGACGGCCGTGGTAACTACTCTCTAGGAATGCGCGATCAATCGACGTTCCCTGAGATTGACTACAATGAAATCGACCGAATGCGCGGCATGCAGATCACATTTGTGACTACTGCCCGTACTGACGAAGAGGGGCGACGTCTCCTCGAATTACTCGGCATGCCATTTGCGCGTGTTGATGAGCCCGTTGGGGCCCTCTAAACCACCTGGAGTTATTTGTATTGGCTAAGAAGTCGATGATCGAGAGAGAAAAGCGCCGCCAGAAATTGGTAGACGCTAACGCTGAAGTTCGAACTGAACTTCGGAAGATTTCGGTCGACATTAACCGAACCGCAGAAGAGCGATTCACAGCCCGCCAGGAAATGGCGAAGCTGCCTCGCAACTCTGCAGCCATTCGATTGCGCAACCGTTGTGCCGTAACAGGCCGACCCCGCGGTTACATGCGCTTCTTTGGCCTATCACGAATTACATTCCGCGAACTTGCGCTGAAGGGCGAACTGCCTGGAATCCGCAAGGGAAGCCTGTAAAAAGCCACTAACTACCGAGAGAATCGATCAGAGTGCCAGTAACAGATCCCATAGCCGACATGCTCACCCGTATCCGCAACGCGGTACAGGTGCGACATGAATCAACTGAAGTACCTGCTTCACGAATGAAGTCTTCACTTTTGAAGCTCATGGTTGAAGAAGGATTTATTTCAAGTTTCGCTGCAGGCGATGAAGAAACAGTCGACAAAAAACTCGACGTTCAACTTCGCTACTACGAAGACAAGACTCCTGTAATTCAGGGTCTAAAACGCGTAAGTAAACCCGGTCTCCGTGTTTACGTAGGCAAAAACGAAGTGCCTCGGTACTTCGGTGGCCTTGGTGTGGCATTCATGTCTACATCTAAGGGCGTAATGACGGGCCAACAGGCACGTCGCCAGGGTGTTGGTGGAGAACTGCTCTTCTACATCTGGTAGAACCGCAACTTCCCCGAACCCAGTATTTAGAACTAACGAATTTACGAGAGAAGATCTAAAGTGTCTCGAATAGGTAAAGCCCCGATAACTGTGCCAAGTGGCGTCGACGTAAAAGTCGATGGCACTACGGTCACGGTTAAAGGCAAGCAGGGTGAGCTTTCACGAACCCTTCCGGCGACTATGAAAATTGATCTGACTGATGGAGTAATCACTGTCGATCGTCCTAACGACGAACCCGACCAGCGAGCTCTTCACGGTCTGACCCGAAGCCTACTGAACAACATGGTTGTTGGTTGTGCAGAGGGATTCAGCAAGCGACTCGAGCTGATCGGTACTGGTTACCGAGTGCAGCAAAAGGGCAAGGCGCTAGAAGTCAACGTTGGCTACTCGCACCCAATCCCTGTTGAGCCGATTGGTACGAACACTCTGAAAGCAGATGGACAGAACTTCATCGACATTTCAGGGCCTAGTAAAGAGGACGTAGGCGAGCAGGCTGCTCAAATACGCAAGGTTCGAAAGCCTAACCCATACACGGGTAAAGGCATTAAATATTCTGACGAAGTTATCCGTCGCAAGGCTGGTAAAACAGCTGCAGGAACTGGTGCGTAAACATGGGTAGCAGAAAATTCGATACTCGAAAACGGTGGGTTAGGCACAGGCGTGTTCGCAAGAACGTGCGTGGAATTGCTGACCGACCACGGCTTGCTGTTTTCCGAAGCAGTAACCACATCTACGCGCAGGTTATCAACGACGATCAGGGCCACACTCTGGCTGCTGCTGGTTCGATGGAACTCAAGCTGGATGATGCAAAGACAGATGTTGCGAAGGCTGTCGGTACGGCAGTTGCCAAGAAGGCACTCGCAGCAGGAGTCACCAAGGTCGTATTTGACCGAGGTGGGTACAAATATCACGGTCGAGTTAAGGCATTAGCCGACGCAGCTCGCTCAGAAGGACTTAGCTTCTAATATGACCACGCAGAACGATAATCGTGGCGGCGGCAACCGTGGCGGAGGCCCTCAAGGGGGCGGTAACGCTGGTGGTGGTCGCGGACCAGGTGGCGGCGGACGCGGTCCTGGTGGACCAGGCGGACGTGGACCCGGCGGCGGGCGCGGACAAGGTGGCGGACGCGGTCCTGGTGGACAAGGCGGACGTGGACCCGGTGGTCCTGGCGGCAGAGGCCCTGGTGGGCCTGGTGGACGTGGTCAGGGCGGAGAACGCCGTGGACGACGACCAAGACGTGACGAAGAAGACTCAGGTCTCGTCGAACGCGTTGTAAAGATCCGCAGGGTTTCAAAAGTGGTCAAGGGTGGCCGAAACCTAACATTTAACGCAATGGTTGTAGTCGGAGACGGTAACGGAAACGTTGGCGCAGCTCTCGGCAAGGCCGGCGCAGTTCCTGATGCTGTTCGCAAGGGAACTACATACGCCAAGAAGGCAATGACTAAAGTCGAGCTCAATGGTCCTACCATTCCGCACGAAATTACTTCCAAGTTCTCGGGTGCAAAAGTGCTGTTGAAGCCTGCTGCCCCTGGTACCGGAGTGATCGCTGGTGGTGGAGTACGAGCCGTGATGGATGCAGTTGGTGTGAAGGACGTTCTTTCAAAGACGTTCGGTTCATCAAACACCATCAACATTGTTAAGGCGACACTCGCTGCACTTGATCAGCTTCGAGACCCTGTAGCCGCTGTAGAGCGACGCAAGGGTGTTTCAGCTTCTGGTGCTTCCAAAGACGAAGCAAAGTCGTAATTACGGAATACTAGAATCATGACCAAATTACGAATTACACAACTTCGATCGGGTATCGGCACGAAGCCTGCACAGCGGGCTACGTTGAAGGCACTCGGACTTCGAAAGATCCGCCACGAGGTTGTTCAAAACGACAGTCCTCAAATCCGCGGAATGATCGCAAAAGTCATTCACCTCATCTCTGTTGAGGAAACGAAGTAGCTAACTCACGTCTCTATAAATCGAGACAATAGTTCACTTAGTCAGTAAGAATTATTCAAATGCCTGGACTACACCAGTTACAACCATCAAAGAATTCCAAAAAGAGCCGAAAGCGCGTTGGTCGCGGTAACGGTTCTGGAACGGGAACATTCTCGGGCCGAGGCTCAAAGGGACAGAAGCAGCGCGGAAGCGTTCCTTTCTTGTTTGAAGGTGGACAACTTCCACTTATCAAGCGACTCCCCCACATGCGCGGTTTCACGAACATTTTCCGTGTTGAGTCGACTCCAGTGAACCTTTCGATTCTCGAAGAGTTCGCAACTGGATCAGATGTCACAGTAGCCAAGCTTCTCGAAGCCGGAGTAATTCGCAAGAAGAACTCTCGTGTAAAGATTCTTGGTACTGGCGATCTAACTAAGAAATTGAACGTTTCTGCACACGCATTCAGCAAATCTGCCAAAGAGAAGATTGAAGCTGCTGGCGGAACCGTAACTATCATCGAGGCAGACAAAGCAGACCACGCCAAAAAAGCAAAGTCGGCTAAGTAACTATGACCCAGCAGGCCAAACAAACGTCTGAATCTGCAGTACCAGCACTATTCCGTGCTGCGGCAGATGCATGGCGCATTCCTGATCTTCGATTCAGAATCCTCTTTACTTTGGGGATTCTCGTCATTTTCAGGTTCTTCGCACACGTTCCCGTTCCGGGAGTAGACCGTGAAGCTTTGGCCGCGGCGTTCGATGCTAACCCGCTTCTAGGTTTCCTCGACCTGTTCTCGGGTGGAGCACTTCGAAACCTCTCTATCGCTGCACTCGGTGTATACCCATACATCACTGCATCGATTATTTTGCAAATCCTGACCCCGATCATCCCTACTCTGAGAAACCTTTCTCAGGAAGGTGAAGGCGGTCGACAGGCCATCAACCGATTCACTCACTACCTGACAGTGCCTCTGGCATTCCTTCAGGGCTACGGACAGTTGAACCTGTTCGCCAGTGGTTTCGGTGGCGGTGGTTCAGCTATCAGTGGTATCGGATTCGGTGCCGACTCGCTCAACACTCTCACCATTCTGCTTGCGATGACCGCAGGCACGATGCTGCTGGTTTGGATGGGTGAGCTGGTAACTGAAAAGGGTATTGGTAACGGTATTTCGTTAATCATCTTTGCCGGTATCGTTTCGACGTTGCCGCAGGTTGTTGGTCAGCTTTGGCTGCTCCGCGATCAGATGTTCCAAGTCGGAATGCTCATATTTATAGCGATAGCGATCGTTTACCTGATCGTCTACTTTGCCGAAGCGCAGAGGAAAATTCCTGTTCAGTACGGACGCAGTGTGTTCCGTGGCGGGCAGATGTATAGACAATCGGGGGCGACCCATATTCCGTTGCGTGTTAACGCGGCCGGAATGATCCCGCTGATTTTCTCGTTCTCGATTCTGATTCTTCCTTCAGTCGTTGCAAGTTACTTCAACGATGGCTCTGGCGGATTCATTTCGACGATCGCTAACTTCTTCCAGAATTCGTTCGGACCAACAAGCACGATCTACTGGATCGCAGTGTTCTTGCTCGTTGTTATCTTCACGTTCTTCTACACGTTGGTAGTTCATAACCAGCAGAACCTCGCCGAGAACCTCCAGAAAAATGGTGGTTTCGTGCCGGGTATCCGCCCTGGACCGCCTACAAAGCTTTATCTAATGCGAGTGGTTCTTCGAATCACGTGGGGTGGTGCGCTCTTCTTGGGCTTCATCGCTATCCTGCCTTACCTCGCACAATTGGTAACCAATTTGCCAAACGCAACGACCATTCTGCAGAGCACAAGCCTGTTGATCATGGTTGGTGTGGCACTCGATACGATGCGACAGCTGGAATCTCAGTTGCTGATGCGTAACTACGAAGGATTCGTCCGCTAAAGAGCGGTCACTACGTAAATGCGAATCGTTTTATTGGGGCCCCCTGGCGCGGGCAAAGGCACACAGGCACGTCGTCTCGCAGATTCGACAGGCATGAACCATCTTTCAACAGGTGACATGCTTCGTGCTGAAGTCGGTGCTGGATCAGAACTTGGTCTTTTGGCCAAGGGATTCATGGCCAAGGGCGATTTGGTTCCCGACTCCACGATCATCGCAATGATCCAGAGTCACCTGGCAAACCCTGCCGGCGTATTGCTCGATGGCTTTCCTCGAACAGTAGTTCAGGCAGAGTCATTGGACGAATCGCTAGAAGCTGCCAACTTGCCGATCGACAAGGTCGTTCACATGTCGGTAGATACCGATGAACTGGTGAAGCGACTTTCGAGTCGAGCTATATGTAAAGACTGTCAAACTCCGTACAACCTGGTTTCAGATGCTCCTTCGAAAGACGGCGTTTGCGACAAGTGCGGAGGCGAAGTAATCGTTAGAGATGACGATAAGCCTGAAGCGGTGTTGAACCGAATGAAGGTGTACGAAGAGCTGACTGCTCCCGTACTGGATTATTACAAGTCACGTGGTGACGTGGCTGAAATTGTTGCTACTGGTACGCCAGATTCTGTGTTTGAGGAACTGTCTCAAGCAATCGGATCTGGCGAATCAACGAACTAATTCCTAATTTAGGGATATACTAGGAGAGATCGTTCTTTGAACGGTGAATCGACGCCCAGAATCGCAGCCAGCGGAAATCCCGCTCCCAGCGCCACTTTAAAGTCGGCACGGGAGCTGGAAATTATGCGCGAGGCCGGGCGAATTGTCGCGTTTGCCGTACGAAAAGCGTTCGAAGCGTTAGAGCAGGGAATTACGACCCGTGAACTTGACGACATAGCTCGTCGGGCAATCGAGTCGGAAAATGCAAAACCCGGATTCCTGGGTTTGTACGGATTTCCGGCAACAGCGTGTATATCGATAAATGAAGAGATTGTTCACGGAATTCCGGGTGATCGAGTCGTTCAAAACGGCGACATGGTAACTCTGGATTGCGGGGCGATAGTAGACGGGTACAACAGCGACCATGCGGTAACGCAGGTGGCTGGTCCTTCAACAAGTGAGAAGGATGACCTGATCGAAACCACTCGTGGTTCACTTGAAATGGGGCTCAAACAGGCCAAACCTGGCAACAGGGTTGGCGATATATCAAACGCCATCGAAAGCCATGTGCTTCCGAAGTCTTACGAACTAGTTCGTGAGTATGTAGGGCACGGGATTGGCAAGGACCTGCACGAACCACCGCAGATTCCTAACTTTGGCCCAGCGGGTCATGGTTTGGAACTCAAGGCTGGACTCGTTCTGGCAATTGAGCCAATGGTGAATGCTGGTGGATGGAAAACCAGAATGCTTGATGACGGTTGGACCGTTGTCACTGAAGATGACGCACTTTCGTGTCACTTCGAGCACACGGTAGCGATAACGGAGGACGGACCGGTAGTTCTGACAGTTGAATAGATAGCAACGCTTAGAACACATCACGGCTCGAAAATATATTGGCAAAAAAGGAAGCAATCGAAGTTGAAGGTCTCGTAAACGAGGCGCTACCAAACGCGTTCTTCAAGATCGAACTTCCGAACGGTCACGAGGTCCTCGCTCACGCTTCAGGAAAAATTCGCAAGAACTTCATCCGCATTCTGCCCGGTGACAAAGTCTTGGTTGAACTCTCAGCCTACGACCTAACCCGTGGTCGAATTACATATCGATTCAAATAAGAGTTGAGGCTCTAAGCCCCAACGACTAGCGATTCAGAATAGTACGCAAGCACTCGGAAATAAAAACATGAAAGTCAAAGCATCCGTCAAGGCCAAGCACCCCGGCAGCAAAATTGTTCGCCGCAAGGGGCGCGTCTACGTGATTAACAAGCAAACCCCTCGCCTCAAGGCGCGACAGGGCTAGCCGAACAAACAGGAGAAATCGGCCTTATGGCAATCGTCGCCGGAGTAAACATCCCGGACAACCAGAGACTCGAAATAGCACTGACTTCCATTTATGGCATCGGTCGAACCACATCGAAGAAGATCGTGGAAGAATCGGGCATGACTGAAGCAACTCGCGTTCGAGATCTTAACGACGAAGAGCTTGCTCGAGTACGAAGTGCTGTCGAGAGGACAGGGCTTCTCATCGAGGGTGACCTTCGACGTGAAACTCAGCTGAACATCCGACGACTTACGGATATTCAGACACTCCGGGGTTTGCGACACCGTCGTGGCCTCCCTGTTCGTGGACAGCGAACTAAGACCAACGCTCGAACCAAACGTGGTCGTCGCCAGACGGTTGCCGGACGTAAGCGAGTAGCAGGTCACTAATCCCACTAATAACGGGATTCATGATTTGATCATCGATACGGCGATAATCGCCATCTAGAGGATTACGAAGAACAATATGCCACGACAGCGAACACGACGACGCGAAAAGAAGTTTGTGCCACAGGGCAAGGCTTTCATCAGCGCAACGTTCAACAACACGCTAATCACGTTGACCGACCCACAGGGCAACGTTATTTCGCAAAGCAGTGCAGGTGCCATGGGCTTTAGAGGCTCACGGAAATCTACTGCGTTTGCCGCTCAGCGAGCAGGTGAAACGGCAGCAAGAACAGCTATCGAACACGGTCTTAAGACTGTGAACGTCATGGTCAAGGGCCCAGGCTCTGGTCGTGAAGCAGCTATTCGAGCAATTCAGGGTGCAGGTATCCGAGTAGTGTCCATTCGTGACGTTACACCGGTTCCTCACAACGGATGTCGTCCGCCTAAGAAGCGCCGAGTCTAGAACGAATAGTCACGAACGGGCTCCTTGCCAAATAGCAGCTCGTTCCACTGACGCTCGATCACATTGATCGATAGAACGAAGATCGAAACAAGTTAAGAAGTACGAGTTACTCAGGAATCTAATGGCAAGGTATACCGGACCTAAATGCAAGAACTGCCGACGCTTCGGAATGAAGCTCTGCTCGAAGCCCGCAGGCAAATGCGCCTGGGAGCGACGAAAGAGTGCTCCCGGAGATAAGTCGACTCAGCAGCGACGACGACGTATCTCTGAATACGGCACACAGCTGCGTGAGAAGCAGAAAGCACGCGCAATCTACGGCGTGTTGGAACGACAGTTCCGAAATTATTACAAAAAGGCAAGCCGACTCGAAGGTGTTACAGGTGACCGCCTGCTTCAACTTCTAGAGAGCCGGCTCGACAACGTTGTGTACCGACTTGGCTTCGCCGATTCGCGACCGCAGTCTCGACAAATCGTCGGACACGGTCACATTCAGGTGAACGGCAAGAAGGTAAACATCCCTTCGTACCAGGTGAAGGCGGGCGACCGCATTAGCTGGCGCGATCAGTCGAAGAAGACTGGACTGTTCGAAATCGTCTCTAACGGAATGGGCGCAAACTCGGTAATCCCGAGCTGGCTAAACGTCGACGCTGAAAAAGCCGTTGGTGAAGTCGTAAGCGTCCCTAAGACTAGCGACGTCGAACTATCAATCGACACTCGTCAAATAGTTGAGTTCTACTCTAGGAAGTAACGCCAATGCTTGAACGAATGTACGGCATCACTCCTCAAGAGGAACTGCCACCAGCCGCACCAGAGATCCCGGATCTCTCTATAACAATTCAGGAAAACGAAGAGGCCTACGGTCGCTTCGTTGCAGAGCCGCTTGAACGCGGTTGGGGTGTCACACTTGGCAACCCACTGCGACGAGCACTGCTTAACTCTTTGCCAGGCACAGCCGTCACGTGGGTAAAGATCGATGGAGCTCTTCACGAGTACTCCACCGTTCCTCACATGCGTGAAGAGGTTGTCGAATTCCTGCTTAACGTAAAAGGCATCCGCCTACGTTCACTTGCCGACCGCCCAGGTCGACTTCGCTTAGAAGTCGATGGTGAAGGTGAAGTTCGCGCCGGTGACATCATGGCGACTGCCGATTTCGAAATCGTAAACCCGGAACATCACCTAGCAACCCTCGACAGCCCAGATGCTCGACTTTCAGTTGAGTTCAACGTTGAACAGGGTGTTGGCTACGAACCTGCAAGCCAGGACGAAGGCCTCCCAATCGGTGTACTTCCAGTCGACGCTATCTACACTCCAGTTCGCAAGGCCAATTTCTCGGTCGAGTCGACTCGTGTTGGTCAGCGATCCGATCTGGAAAAGATGATTGTTGAAGTGTGGACCGACCGGACGATCATGCCTCTAGAAGCAATGCAGTCAGCTGGTAACAAGCTGATGGAAAGCTTCTTCCTCTTCACACGACTCGATAAAGAGCCTGAAGAAGAAGCAAGCCCAGCTGCTGGTCTTGGCATTTCGCCCGATGTTTACAACACTCTTGTTGAAACACTCGCACTTTCAGCACGAACACTTAACTGTCTCAAACGGGCAGGCATCAACCGAGTTGGTGAAGTGCTTTCGATGCCTAAGGGCGAACTACTGAAAATTCGAAACTTCGGTCAGAAGTCACTCGATGAGCTTTACGACAAGCTTGCCGAGCGAAACCTCCTGCCTGAAGAGACAGACGACTCCTCTAGCGAGGGTGAAGGTGAAGACGGAGCTGAGGGCGAAGAGCCTAAGGCAGAAGTTGAAGCCGGTGCCGAAGCTACTGAGGACGCAGGAGCTGATTCAAGTGAGGCATAAGCTAACCGGTCGACGACTCGGCCGAAATTCAGCTACCCGCAGGGCGCTGTTCAGGATCATGGTCACCGACCTCCTGAAGCACGGCCAGATCAAGACAACCGTCGCTAAGGCAAAGGAAATTGCTCCTTTGACTGAGAAGATGATTACTCTTGGTAAAAAGGGTTCTCTGCACGATCGACGTCAGGCTGCAGCTTTCATAACCGAAAAGACGATTGTGAAATCTGTATTCGACGACATCGCACCTCGTTTCAAGGAACGAGCCGGTGGCTACACTCGCATCACCCGTCTTGGCGTTCGCGCTGGCGATGCTGCGGAGATGGCATTGATCGAGTTGGTTGACTAAATAGTCAGAGATTAAGATGCGTATTGCTCTGGTAGTTGAGTACGACGGGACCGAGTTCCATGGTTCACAGCTGCAAACCAATGCGAGAACGGTGCAGGGCGAAGTAGAAAACGCCCTACGCAACATCTTCAATAAAAACATAAGAATGTACTTCGCTAGTCGGACTGACACGGGAGTACATGCCAGGGGACAGGTTGGTCGCTTCGATGAAGAAACCGATATGTCGCCTGATCAGATCAGGAAAGCATTGAATTACTACATGACAAAAGACGTGCGCATTCGCTGTGCACAACTTGTCGAGGATGGACCCGAAGGGTTCGATCCACGTAGTGACGCGTCTTCACGAACATACGTGTACAAGTTCAATGACGCCCGATCTGCACCTGCACTTGACCGTCACTTTGTGACTCACGTGCGAAAAACTCTCGATGCAGAAGTAATGAACGTTGCAAGCCAGTCATTTGTTGGCTTGCACGACTTCGCTGCCTTTGCGGGGCCAAGCACTCCACCCGACGCACCAACACTGCGGAACGTGGAATCGGCTTCAGCTATTCGCAATGGCGACAACATCGAATTCAAAATCACAGCAAACGCCTACCTGCACCAGCAGATTCGTAGGATTGCGGGAGTGCTATACGACGTAGGACGAGGCAATGCCTCTACCGATATCGTCGGACAGTTACTCGCCTCGGCAAGCCGAGGAGAAGCATCCCACGTTATGCCAGCAGAAGGACTTTGCCTCGAAGCGATTTCATACCAAGGGTCGGGAGAATGCGGATTACCCGCTATTACCTCTGCTGATCCGGCTGATCTCAGCGTAAACTAGATTGTTGAAAATCACGGACTGAACGAACGAACATGGTTACCAAGCTAAAGCAATACAACCCGAAAGCCTCCGAAATCACCAACGACTGGCAAGTCGTTGATGCTGACGGACAGGTACTCGGCCGACTCGCAACTCAGGTGGCAATGTACCTGATGGGCAAGCACAAGCCCACATACGTGCCACACATGCTGACGGGCGACTTTGTCGTTGTCATCAACGCTTCAAAGATCAAAGTTACTGGCCTGAAGGCTGAACAGAAGATCTACAAGCGCCACAGTCAGTACCCCGGAAATCTTAAAGAGATTCCTTACGCTCGAATGCAGGAACGACAGCCAACTCGAATTATCGAGCTTGCTGTTCGTGGAATGCTTCCTAAGAGCAAACTCGGGCGTCAGATGATGAGCCGGTTGAAGATTTACGCCGGGGCTGAACACCCTCACTCCGCTCAGGTCCTCGGATCAGAGCGTCGTCCAGAGCGTGAAGCTGCAGCTGCTGCAAAGGCTGAAGCCGCTGCCGCAGCAAAACCAGCACCTAAGAAGGCTGCTGCAAAGAAATCTGCACCTAAGGCCGAAGCCGCTGCGGTTGCAACTGAAGCAGTAGAAACTGCTGAAGCTGCTCCAAAGAAGGCTCCTGCTAAGAAACCTGCCGCCAAGAAGCCTGCTGCTAAAAAGCCAGCGGCTAAGAAGGCAACCGCCGCTAAAAAACCTGCTGCTAAGAAGCCAGCAGCCAAAAAGCCAGCCGCTAAGAAATCTAGCGACTCGGGAGAGAAATAGTTGACTAGCCAGCAGTACTACTACGGTACCGGCCGTCGAAAGACAGCCATCGCCCGAGTTCGGGTTTACAACACTCCGGGCGGATCTACCGTCAACGGTAAGCCAATCGATGAAGTTTTCACCGTTGGTGCATGGCTTCGACAGGCTGTTAGCCCACTCGGAGCAACTAGCCTTACAGACAAGGTAACTATCGTTGCTAAGACGCACGGTGGTGGTTCTCACGGACAGGCTGGTGCATTTGCACACGGTCTGGCTCGAGCGCTTGTCGTTATGGATGAAAACCTGCGAAAGCCACTTCGTGACGCTGGTCTTATGACTCGTGACTCTCGAATGAAGGAAAGCAAGAAGTACGGTCTCAAGAAGGCCCGAAAGGCACCTCAGTACACAAAGAGGTAAGTCTCTCGCACTTGCTGATCATTTTGATCAAAATAAAAAGCCCCGGACATTTGTCCGGGGCTTTTTTGTGTTTGGCGAATTAGCGTCTATATCGAGCTAACTACTATTGCGATCACTTAGCTTGTTTACCGATGTCTTTGACTCTCTCATTGTTCATTCGTAACTGCTCACCAGTGCTGGTGAACATGGATTTGAACGAGAAAGCATCTGGAGAAGGACCATGATTATTTAACTGGGCGAGTTTGGCGTTGGCTACCTCCCAGTTGATCGACTCGATATCGTCAGCCCACCACAGAACCAGTGTTGGCCAAGAGTGGTCTTGCCTAAACCAATCGTTCCGGTGTTTCAAAGCACCACCATGTGTTCCGTGGTAGGAGTAGCCCGCTGCAGATTCTGGGTCAGTCCAAGCCGATAGCGTTACTAAGGCTGTTCGTTCATCCGACTCTTCGAAAAATTCTGGCGTGACAGGAATTCCAAATTCGGTGTCTGGTTTGTATGGAGTTCCATCGAGATGAAAAGGAGTCGTATCGCCCCGTAGCAATCCTTCGGCATTTTCACGACTATCTCGTACATCCGGAACCGCTTGCCAGAACTCTTGAGAAACTGGGTGATCGTCGGGATGTTCGAGGATGCCATAGGTATGAAGCACAAGAATCGCCATAACAACTTCCTTAGTGTTGAGATATTTGGCGCATTATGCTGCAGTTGGACAACGAGTGAAAGCCAATCATGCTTTCTAAACTGATCCGGCGATTTGGTAACGAATACTTACGCGTGCTCTATCGAAACGCAGCGGGTGAGTCCCGCCAGATCCGTAAGCAGCGAAATGCCAGCGTGCGGGAACGTTTCGAGTGCCAGCTTCATCACCGTATCCTCGATTGGTGGATCGATCTCGATGTAAGCGGCGCTGTTCGTTGGCTTCAAATGAGCCAAAATGCCCTCGAACAGCGGTCGTATAACGTCCAAGCCATCATTCCCGCCATCAAGAGCCAAACTCGGCTCTCTGGCGACCTCAGCCTGAAGCGAGGGCATGGCGCCGGCGAGGATGTAGGGCGGATTAGACACGATTACGTCGAACTGGCCTGACAGCGGTTCCAGCAGGTCGCCTTCGTACATATCAAGTTCAGCGCCAAGATCATCGGCGTTCTGCTGAGCGATGGTCAAAGCGCCTGACGAAATATCGGTTGCATGAACTTCAGCTGCCGGCATTTCTAAAGCGAGCGAAATGGCGATAGCGCCCGAACCTGTACAGATATCCGCAATCTGAGGATTTTCGATCTTTCGCTCACGAATAAACGCCATCGTCTGAACAACGAGTTGCTCGGTTTCGGGGCGAGGGATTAAAACGTTTTCGTTCACGCTGAACTGTCGGCGAAAGAACTCAGTGCTGCCAGTGATGTACTGCAGCGGCTCACGTGTGGCGCGACGTAGGACCATTTCTTCAAGCTGGTCCAGATGCTCGGCTGGTGGAGCGTCAAGCAGATTGCCGAGTTGTTCTGCTGCCGACCAGCCAAACGCACTACGCAAAAGCAATCGTGCGTCGATTCCGGCATCTTCTATACCGGCATCTGAAAGACGAGCGGTAATCGATTGAATGAGTCTTGAGACGGTTTCGTCAGACATCGACTCCGCCTTAGTCGCCTACAGCGGCTAGCTTTCGAGCTTGCTCTTCCTGCAGAAGCGCATCGATGAAGCCATCGAGTTCGCCGCTCATCACGTTCTGCATCTGGTGGCTTGTGTAGCCAATGCGGTGATCGGTGATTCGAGACTGCGGGAAGTTGTAAGTGCGAATTTTCTCTGAACGATCACCCGAGCCAACCTGTGCTTTTCGGTTCGCACTAATCTCGGCGTTGCGTTCACGAAGTTTCATGTCCCAAAGTCTCGAACGAAGAATTTCCATTCCCTGTAGTTTGTTCTGTAGCTGGGAACGCTCATTCTGACACTGAACTACCAGCCCAGTAGGAAGGTGAGTAATACGAATGGCTGTCGCCACTTTGTTCACATTCTGGCCACCTGCTCCACCTGAATGGAACACATCGATTTTCAGTTCGTTGTCTTCGATCACGAGGTCGAGTTCTTCTGCCTTAGGCATCACCGCAACAGTTGCTGTTGAAGTATGAATACGTCCCTGTGACTCGGTTTCCGGAACCCGCTGAACTCGGTGCACTCCACTTTCGAGGTGAAGGCGCTGGTATGCCCGTTCGCCTTCGATCTCGATCGTCACTTCCTTGAGTCCGCCCACACCTGTGGAGTTCTCGCTGAGGACTTTGATTTTCCATTTGCGGCTTTCTGCGTAGCGCTGGTACATGCGGTACACCTCGGCGGCGAACAGCCCAGCTTCGTCACCACCAGCACCCGCTCGAATTTCGACTACCGCGTCAGCGTGTTCAGTCTCATCCTTTGGAAGAAGTTCGAGTTTGATCTCATCAAATAGAGTCGTGAGCTTTTCTTTCAGCTCGGCAGCTTCCATGTTCGCCATCTCGAGAACTTCTTCGTCGTCCTCTTCAGCGATCATCTCTTCGGCACCTTCAAGGTCCGTCTGAGCGCTCGTCATTTGATTCCAGAGTTCAACCACGTGTTGGAGCTGGCTGTATTCCTGCCCCAACTTACGTATTGCGTTCGGGTTGGACGCTGTTTCAGGTTCCGACATAAGGCGTTCAACCTCACCATGTCGGTCGGCGATTTCTTTTAGACGGGCTTCCATTGATTGCTGCATGATTTGAGATTACCAGTTAGTTCGATCAAAACGTAAAACTGAACGAAGGTTCAGTGGGGTGGAAATACGTTGAACTCGCTACTGGTTGCCAGCAGATCGGACATGTTCGGCGATAGAAGCGGCATCAAGGTTTACTTCTGCCTGTGTACCGCCTTCGCCAAGACCCTTTACCGACGCAACACCTGTTTCCACTTCACGATCGCCAATAATCACTACGTTCGAGGCATTCTGCTGGTTGGCGAAACGCATTTGAGCCTTCATCGAGCGGCTCGGTGCAAGCACGGTTGAAACATTGGCGGCTCGTAATGCTGTTGCGAGCTTGGCCCCGGCCGATGCTGCGCCACCAAGTGACACCACGACGATGTCGGGGCCTGCGGATGGAGTGATTTCGGCTTCTTGCTTCTTGAGTTCGAGAATCATTCGTTCGATTCCTGATCCGAAACCGATTGCAGGAGTTTCTTGCCCGCCGAGAATCCCAATCAGCGGATCGTATCGACCGCCAGCCAGCAATGTTCCTTGTCCGCCAGCATCGAGAGGTTCGTATTCAAATACGGTGCGGTTGTAGTAATCGAGCCCACGTACAAGACGGTGGTCGACCTTGTACGAGAAGTTTGGGTAGACCTCTTTTAGATTGTCGAGGAGAGACAGAAGTTCGTCCCAGTGCTCTTTGGCTTCACCCTGGATGTAGTCGACAGATTTTGGAGCAGCGTCGGCAAGAGCCTGTGTTTCGCGAGCCTTCGAATCGAGTACACGTAGAGGTGCACGATCGAGTCGAGCACGATCAAGCTTTGGAAGCTGGTCGGCTACCCCACGGAAGTACTGTTCGAGATCTTTAAGGTAGGCGTCACGACCTTCAGGGTCACCGAGGCTGTTCAGCCTTAGAGTGACATTCTTTATTCCAAGATCAGCAATGTACTTCCAACCGAGCTCGATAATTTCTGCATCGACCTTTGGTGATTGGTCGCCAATGGCCTCGCAACCGAACTGGTGGTGCTGACGGAATCGACCAGCCTGTGGGCGTTCGTATCGGAACATCGGAGCCATGTAGAACATTCGCACCGGCTGAGGACTGTTGTGCAATCCGTTTTCGATGTACGCCCGGCAAACCGAAGCTGTGCCTTCGGGACGAAGCGTTATTCCATCGCCGCCGTGATCTTCGAACGAGTACATCTCTTTTTGAACGATGTCAGTCTCGTCGCCAACGCCACGCTGGAAGAGGTTTGTATCTTCAAACGTAGGAGTGTCGATCCTGTGGTAGCCGAACTGGTTCGCTACTTTGCGAGCGACCTTGTAAACGTGACCCCAGTAAGGTTGGTCTTCAGGGAGTATGTCGGCGGTGCCTCTTGGGCGTTTGAAGTTCATGCGAATGATTGTCTCTTAAACGAAGGCGCCAGCACAGTGTTGTGCTGGCGCCATATTCACGTTTTGTTTGACGTTGCCGTCGGTTAGGAACCGAGACCTGCCTGTTGGTAGATCTTGCCTTCAGTCTTGATTGCCGGAGCGTAGACCATTCGAGCCTTGTTCATTTCTCGAATTGTCTCTGCGCCAACGTAACCCATACATACCTGCAAGGCTCCGACCAGGTTCAACGTACCGTCTGTGCGTGAAGATGGACCGTAGAGCAGTTGATGCAAGCTGTATTCAGTACCCATGTTGATTCGCGTGCCACGAGGTAGCGAATCGTGCCAAGTTGCCATGCCCCAGTGGTAGCCCTTTGCAGGTGCTTCCTCTGTCTTGGCGAACGGGCTGCCGATCATTACGGCGTTGGCACCAGCGGCGAATGACTTACAAACGTCACCACCGGTTCGGATACCACCGTCGGTGATGATAGGGATGTACTGGCCAGTCTCTTTGAAGAAATCATCTCGGGCTGCGGCACACTCGATGGTGGCGCTGACCTGAGGGATTCCGATTCCGAGAACTTCTCGGCTTGTGCAAACAGATCCAGGTCCGACTCCAACCATGATGCCCGCAATACCTTGCTGCATCAGTTCCTTGGTTACTTCGTAAGAAACAGTGTTTCCAACCAGAACCGGAACGTCGAGGTCTTTGATCATGTCCGAGAACACGAGGCCTTTGAGGCTCTTCGATGAGTGTCGTGCGGTAACAACAGTTCCCTGCACAACAACCATGTCGGCTCCGGCTTCAACAGCCAGTGGAGCCATTCGCTTTGCGTTCTGAGGTACGAACGAAACAGCGGCAACACCGCCGCCTTTTTTCACTTCCTCAACCTTCTTCGCAATTAGCTCGGGCTTCTGCGGGGCTGAGTAGATCCTCTGCATGATCGCCGTTGCCTCTTCACGAGGCGAAGCAGCAATCTCTTCATATATGGCGTCGGTGTCTTCATAGCGGGTGTGTAGCCCGTCCATGTTCATGACAGCCAAACCGCCGGCCTTGGTCATTTCGATTGCGAATTTCGGATCAACCACAGCGTCCATTGCAGAGGCAATAAATGGGACATCTAGCTTGATTCCGTCGAAATTCGTCGACAGGTCAGCCATTTCAGGGTTAATCGTGATGTCGCCAGGGGCGATGGCTACATCGTCAAATCCGTATGCGGGCTTAAGTTCCTTGAAGTTACGTGGCACCTTCGGGACTCCTCACATCGGTTACGAGCCGAATTTACTAATTCCTACTTAGAAATTGACCTTCCGGCACGTCGGTGTCCGGAGGTGGTTACGAATTTCGCCGCAGGTAAATTCGGACTTAGTATACGCCCGAATATTTCGGTTCGTACACCCCGAAATTAAGACGATGTTAAAGCTTTAAATTTCTGTGAAAAGACTATGATTGGCTAATTCGATAAGACTCGGGATTGCCGACGATATTTACTCCTTGATTCTATGAACTTAGAACATAAAAAATTGGCGACAGTATGAACTATTCAGGAAGCATTACCGATGTGACTGGCATCACCGTCGGGCACTACACCGATCTAACTAACGGAACTGGTTGCACGGTAATTCTGAGCGATGAACCCGCAAATGCCGGTATGGAAGTTCGCGGAGCCGCACCCGGTAGTCGTGAAACTGCTCTGCTCGATCCCTTGGCGAGTGCCCAGTGGGTTAACGGTGTGACGCTGACCGGTGGAAGTGCGTTTGGTCTCGACTCTCCGGGCGGAGTAGTTCGCTATCTCGAAGAACAAGGCGTTGGCGTGAAATTTGGGCGCACCCGAATTCCACTTATTCCAGCAGCCGTAGTTTTCGATCTAGGGTTCATCAACTCCGAAGTTCGCCCAACAGGTGATGATGGCTACTCTGCAGCCGCCAGCGCTTCGAAAGATTTTGCGACCGGGAACGTTGGGGCTGGGACGGGTTCAACCGTTGCAAAGCTCCTCGGTGCTCCATCTTCTATTAAGGGCGGTGTCGGGACTGCTTCTGTGAAAATGCCGAACGGTGCGACTGTTGGAGCGCTGATGGTTGTGAACGCAATTGGCGGGATCGTCGATCCTGAGAACGGCGAAATTGTCGCTGGACCCCAAACTCCAGACGGCTTTGCTGATTCGATCGACCTGATGATCGATCGTCCACCAAAGGACCGAGGTTTCTTCCGCAATACCACCATTGGCGTCGTTGTCACTGACGCACCGCTCGACAAAATTGGCGCAACACGCTTGGCCATCGCAGGGCAAGACGGAATTGCGCTCGCAATTAGACCGTCACACACAGCAAACGATGGCGATACGGTCTTTGGTTTATCTACCGGCACACATCCCGATCCGATCCCCGGTGATGTCCTACACGCAGCAGCTTTGAAGGCTGTGACCGGGGCGATTTTGAACGCAATAGATTCAGCCGAATCACTCGGCGGAGTGCTTTCTGCTGCCGACGCAAAAACTGAACTGGCAAAGAAAGGGAATTAGTAATGAGCCCGATCCCTGAACTCAATAAAGAAACTCCAATTGCCGTGATAGCCGCGGGTCGGCTGGGTTCAAGCTTGGCGATTGCACTGGATAACGCCGGTTACAACGTCGCTGCTATATCGAGCAGACAGGCGAGTCATCGTGAGTGGATTGGCTCTCGCGTAGAAAATGCTGTGGTTGTTGAAAACCCTCAGACGGCCGTCAACGTCGCAAACATCATATTCATCACAGCCCCCGACTCGACTATCGAAGAAATCTGTTCAGATATCGAATGGCGAACGCATCAGGCGGTAATTCACTGTGCTGGTGTACTGCCCTTATCTGCATTGGATCGAGCACGAATCGCTGGAGCTGAAACCGCAGCATTTCATCCTCTTCAAACATTTCCTTCTGCCGATTCATCAGAGCGACTAAAGGACGTTTCGTTCGCTACAGAGTCGGTGAATCCTGCCCTTTTCTACTGGCTCAGAATTCTGGCAACTGATCTTGGTGGCTCTGCATTCAAGATCGAATCATCTCAGCGAGCCGCCTATCACGCCTCGGCTGTGATGGCATGTGGACTGCTTGCAGGTCTAACCGGTCTAGCCGCTGAAATGTGGGAGCCACTGGGAATCGATCGTGCCGACGCCCTGAAACGCCTAATTCCTCTTCTGAGAGCGACTGTCGATGCTCTCGATGAAAAAGGATTGCCAGATGCAGTAACCGGACCGTTTGTTCGCGGTGACGTCGAAACAATCACGACTCATTTGAACGCTACAGCTGCTAAATCGCCAGAAACCGGTAACGCTTACGCCGCACTTGCCGAAGCGTCATTGCACATAGCTAAAGAACAGGGCGGGTTATCCGATTCCGCTTATGCACGCATCAAATTGCTGCTTTCTGACGAAAATCAAACCCAGAAAACCTAACGAGAGCCGCACAAACCCTCGAAATGGGTAATAATGAACGGACGCAAGTGAACTAAGGCTTGGCGGCTAGCAAGGTGCAGTCGACCGGGAGCGGAGGTACACGAAATGGCTATACGCCGAATCACAACACACAAGATTCAGCAGATGAAACGCCGTGGCGAGCCGATCCCAATGGTGACGGCATACGACTACACGGCAGCTCGCATTGTTGACGCATCAGGGATTCCAATGATCCTTGTTGGCGACAGTATGGGCCACGTTGTTCTTGGTCACGACTCAACAATTCCAGTAACCGTTGACGATATTGTCGGCGCGTCGGCTGCGGTTGTTCGCGGTACGACCAAACCCCTCATCGTTGCTGACATGCCGTTCCTTAGCTATCAAATCGATGCTGAAACGGCTCTTCGGAACGCAGCACGCCTCATTCAAGAAGGCGGCGCACAGGCAGTCAAACTCGAAGGCGGCAAGACAGTTGCACCTATCGTTCGACGTCTTGCTGATGCTGGGCTAGCGGTTATGGGCCACATTGGTCTTACTCCGCAACATGTAAATCAACTTGGTGGCTACCGAGTTCAAGGAAAGACAGAATCTGCCGCTAACAGCGTTCTTGAAGATGCTTTGGCGCTTCAGGATGCGGGCGCATTCGCAATCGTTCTCGAACTGATTCCAGTCGAACTTGCGAAGAAGATCACCGAGACTCTCGATATTCCGACTATCGGAATTGGTGCGGGTGTTCACTGTGATGGTCAGGTTCAGGTGTTCCACGACATGCTTGGTCTTGATCCTGATTTCAGGCCTCGCCACTCAGGCAAGTACGCCGATCTGGCTCCGATCATCAAGGATGCGCTTGAGCGATATGGCGATGATGTGCGCGAGGGAACGTTCCCGACCGACGCACAATCGTTCTTCTCTGATGAGTCACGAGTGCGCTCTTCTGCCCCTAGCAAAGCTGATTCAGGCGAGTAACTAAATGCGAGTGATTCGCACAGCCGCTGAGATGCGGGAAGTTCGTCGCGGAATATCTGGCTCAGTGGGGCTAGTCGCTACTTTGGGTGGAATTCACGTTGGGCACACTGCCCACTTGGATGCGCTGCGCCCGATGTGCGACGTTCTTGTCGGTTCTCTGTTTTTGAATCCAACTCAGTTCAGCGAGAACGAAGATCTCTCAAAATACCCGGCGAACGAAGCTGCCGATCTCGCAGAGTTTGAAAAGCACGGTGCTGACATCGTGTTTGCCCCGTCGGTGGACGAGATTTACCCTGACGACGAAACTGTTCCGCAGGTCGACCCCGGTCCATTCGCAAAATTGTTAGACGGTGTTCATCGCCCGGGCCATTTCGGTGGGGTCGCTACCGTTGTGAATCGACTTTTCTCGATCATTTCACCGACTAAAGCGACGTTCGGTGAGAAAGATGCTCAGCAGCTTCGAATCATCCAGTATGTGAACGATTCGCTCGGACTCGGCATCGATATTATTCCGATTACCACTGTTCGAGAAGATGATGGTTTAGCTGTAAGTAGTCGGAATACTTACTTGTCTCCTGAAGAACGTCAGGCTGCCACGATTCTGTTCAATGCACTCACAGTCGCAAAGCTGTCGTTCGATTCGGGTGAGCGATCAGGCGAAGTACTGCGCTTTATGCTTTCGTCTGTGTTGGCTGGAGAACCATTGGCAGAAGTGGAATATGCGTCCATAGCCGATGTCGACACGTTCGAAGAGCTTGACTATGTCGAGCATTCTGCACGCGCACTGCTCGCCGTAAAAATCGGAAACGCTCGCTTGATTGACAATTTCCTATTGGCTTAACAGCGTCCGGAAAATACGGTTGGCTGTTTGGCAGGGTTACCTCTACGATTTAGCGCATGAAAATTCTTGTAACAAACGACGACGGATTCGATAACCCCGCGATATGGGCATTGGTGCGTGCGGTTCAGCCGCTCGGTGAAGTGACAGTAGTCGCCCCCGCCGGCAACCAATCAGGTGTCGGCACAGCACTCACACTTCGCACTTCACTGAAGATCAACGAAGCTCCGAGTCGTGTCGATGGGGTCAAGTGCTACGCAGTCAGCGGCACACCAGCCGATTCGGTAGTTTTGGGGCTTGAGCACGTACTGCTCGGTGGCGCCGATATCGTCGTTTCAGGAATTAACCCTGGCTTCAACACAAGCCGCAACGTCTTCATCTCAGGCACGATGGGTGCTGCGATCCAGGCATCTGGAAAAGGCGTGAAAGCCTGCGCATTCTCAATGGATGCCGAAGATAATTTCGAAGACCCAATTGTCAAAAAAGTCATTGAGACGATCGTCGTAGAGGCGTTGAAGCCTGAAACGCAGCATGCGGGTCTCTTCAACGTGAACATCCCTACGTTCAGCGAAACTCCAATTGCAGGTGCAGAAGGCGCAGCCCCGGCTCCTTCCGAGTTTGTGAGCCACATCAATGCTCATAGCGATGGCGGATACGAGATCGTTTCTGGTCTTGCACTGATTATCAACGGTGAAGAACTGCAGCACGGTACCGATGTAGAAACGCTAAGCCGCAACAAGATCGCCATCTCGTCATTGGAAGGTCCTTCGCTCGCCCACCAGCCTCATGACCCCACACTTCAGCGAATGATCGACGCTGCGAACCGCGTTATAGGTTGACGAGTAGCCGCTAAGTATCCAGAATCTCGCCAGTACAGCTAACTTAACCCACTGGTGCGAGGAAAATACGATGCTCTACGAACTACGCGTTTACGAATGTCTGCCCGGACGACTTCCGGCTATCAACGCTCGATTCGCCAATCACACGATCAAGCTGTTCGAAAAGCACGGCATCAAGAACATTGGTTACTGGACTACTGACGTCGGCGAAAGCAATCACGAACTTACCTACATGGTGGCTTTCGAAGATGCGAACCAACGTGCTGCCGCGTGGGATGCATTCCGAAACGACCCCGAATGGGCGAAGGTCACTGAAGAGTCTCACAGAGACGGACTAATCGTGAAGAATGTTCGCAACCAGCTGCTAACGCCAACACCGTACTCGCCAATGCAATAGCTGTTCGATTCACCCCATGAATCGGCAACAGGTGTGCCTGAAAATCACCTAGTGCAGGCGCAATCGAGTTAACAAAAATGCCTAATATTCAACGACTTCAAAATTTATCGGGTCAGGCTCACATCGTGGGCGTTGGCGAATCTAACAAGCTTGGGAAGGTTCCAGATAAGTCACCTCTGGCTCACCATTCAGAAGCTGCGATCAACGCGCTCGACGACGCTGGACTAGAGCTATCGGACGTCGATGCACTGTTCACCGCTGGTTGGTCGACGCTCGATGTTGGTGAATATTTAGGCATTCAGCCTCGGTACACCGATAGCACTTCGGTTGGTGGCTCGTCGTTCGTGATTCACGTTGCGCACGCGCTGGCTGCAATTGCAGCCGGATACTGCGAAGTGGCCCTAATCACGCATGGCCAATCGGGTCGATCAGATAGGGCGCCGATCCCTCGTAACCCGGGTGCTCCGATGTCTCAATACGAGGCTCCATACGGAATCATCGGTCCACCAGTGTCGTACGCAATGGCTGCTCGACGATACATGCATCAGTACGGTGAAGATCGAACGCGGCAAGCGATGGCCGAGATTGCGGTTTCGACTCGCAAGTGGGCGAATCTCAACCCGATGGCGTACTTCTACGACAAACCAACGACGTTCGACGATTATCACAACTCAAAATGGGTGGCATGGCCGTTCCATTTGTTGGATTGTTGCTTGGTAACAGACGCCGGTGGGGCGATCGTGATCACTACTCCGGAACGTGCAAAAGATGCCAAGAACGGCAGTGTGAAAATTCTTGGTGCAGGTGAAGGGCATGACCACTCTGGAATCTCGCAAATGCCAGACCTAACGAGAGCGTTTGGTCGAAACACCGGGCCTCAAGCGTTGGAGATGGCAGGTGTCAACCATTCCGATCTCGATCTGGCGATGGTCTACGACTCGTTCACCTACACCGTATTGGTAAGTCTCGAAAATCTTGGCTTCTGCGGCCCCGGAGAAGGGCCCGACTTCGTTGCATCGCAGCGGACAGCACCGGGAGGCGACTTCCCGCTGAACACCAACGGGGGAGGTCTTTCGTACACCCATCCTGGAATGTACGGCATATTCACCGTTATCGAAGCAGCGCGACAACTTCGCGGTCAGGCGGGCGAACGCCAGCTTGATAAGTGCGATCTTGCAGTTGCTCACGGTACCGGTGGACTTTTATCGTCTACGGGAACAGTTGTATTGGGGACCGACTAGATATGACCAACTCAACTCCTAAGCCACAACCCGTTTCGCAGCCTGAGTCAGATCGGTACTGGGATGGACTCAAGAACGAAGAAATCTGGCTTCAGCGTTCGAAGGCAACTGGCAAATTTCAGTTCTACCCACGTAATTTCTCTATCTCCGATCCTGAAACCGGTGAAGAAGGAATCGAGTGGGTTCGAGCCTCTGGCAAGGCTGAAATCTTTACTTTTGCAATTGTCCACGCCGCTCCGCACATGGGATTCGTTGGCGAAGTGCCGTACATCACGGCTCTCGTGCAACTTGAAGAAGATGTGATAGTTCCTACTAACATCGTTGGGGTCGATCCTGAGCCTGAGAATCTTCAAATTGGAATGGCGCTAAAGCCCGTGTTCGAACACAACCCTGATGGCCACACGCTTCTGAAGTTCGAACCAGCATAGTTTTGCGACCGATGCCGAGTTAGAATTGATGATTCGTCGGTCGAATTGTTGACCGACGCATCACGAAACTTCTACTTCGACTCTCGAAAACAGGAACGCTCACGTTGTTATCAGGAATCTCTGGCGAATCGAATCGCCTGCGTAAATTCCGGCGATACCGAACCAAGGGTGCATAAGCACCCCGAATCAGAGCACGTTCCTTTTCATTCCTAATTTTCGTCGAGGTCACTCCCCATCATGGTTAACCACTTTCTAAAACTCAGCGATATCGCGCCTGAAGAAATTCAGCCGATTCTTGATCGCGCAATCGAACTCAAGGCTGGCGCAACGAGCAACGCTCTTGCTGGCAAATCAGTCGCAATCCTCTTTGAGAAACCTTCGCTTCGCACAAAACTATCGTTCTGGGTTGGAGCCGAAAAACTCGGCGGTCACCCCGTTCACTTCTCTCCAGAAGAAGTCGGACTTGGTAAACGAGAGCCGGTAGCCGACGTTGCTCAGGTGATGTCTCGCATGTCCGATGTTGCTGTGATCCGTACGTTCGCGCAGGAAACGATTGAGGAATTCGCAGCCAACGCTTCGATTCCTGTGATCAACGCCCTCACCGACTTGGAACACCCGTGTCAGGCGCTGGCCGATACACAGACCATCACTGAACAGCTCGGCAACGTGAAGGGGGCCAAGGTCGCATTTATTGGCGATGGCAACAACGTCGCTGTAAGTCTCGGGTACGCAGTCGCAGGCCTTGGCGGTCACCTAACCGTGGCTTCGCCTGATGGCTACAAGCTGCCTGCTGAAGATCTTGAAGGTGCGAACACTTATGGTGCTTCTGCTGGTGGATCGGTCACTCAGGTCACAAGCCCGCAAGAAGCCGTAGCAGGTGCCGATATTGTTTACACGGACGTATGGACAAGCATGGGTCAGGAAACTGAAACCGCTAAGCGCCTGGTGGCGTTCGACGGTTACCAGGTGAACCCTGCATTGCTCGATCAGGCTGGGCCAAATGTGAAGTTCATGCACGATCTTCCTGCACACCCCGGTGAAGAGATCTCCGATGGTCTTCTCTACGATTCACGAGCGGTGGCGTTCGATCAGGCGGAAAACCGTCTCTGGGCGCAGGCTGCGCTTATGGAAAAACTGATTTAACGTTCCGGTTCAACTCAATTTCAAAAACGCCGGTAATCTTGCTTACAGCACCTAGCGTGCTTGCAGCATTTAACTGGCAATCAACTTTTATCGTCTCGAGCGCAACCTAACTATGGCTCTCCCAGTAATAGCAATCATCGGCCGACCTAACGTCGGCAAATCGACCCTGTTCAATCGTTTGGCAGGTCGACGAATTGCGATCGTAAGCGATATTGCCGGTACCACCCGCGACCGAGTTTCGATCGACGCTGAATGGGGACGACATCGTTACCTAATCGTCGATACAGCCGGTGTAGAAGATCGTCCGCACGACGAACTTATGTGGGACGACATTCGCGCCCAAGTCGAGATTGCTCTGCATCAGGCCGATGCGATTATCTTCGCGGTAGACGTGAACGACGGCGTCACCGATGCCGACGAAGACGCTGCCGACATGGTTCGGCGCTCAGGTAAGCCAACGGTGCTGGCCGCCAACAAGGCCGACACGCTCGGGCGAGAAGACATGATCTATGAATTCTTCGCTCTAGGACTCGGTGAACCTCATCCCATCAGCGCTTACCACGACACCGGTATTGGCGATCTGATGCAGTCGGTGTTCGAGCAACTGCCCCCATTTGAAGATGACCCAATTGGTAAGAACTCGATTCGAGTCGCAATTGCAGGTCGGCCTAACGCCGGTAAATCAGCGTTGTTCAACGCAATTACTGGCGAGAAGAGAGCAGTGGTTAGTCCTGTTGCGGGTACGACTCGTGACACTGTCGACTCGCTGTTCGACTACGAGGGCACACGGCTTACGTTCCTCGATACCGCAGGTTTGCGAAAACGAGGCAGCGTTGAGCCGGGGATCGAGAAATACAGCACGATTCGATCTATCGGCGCTATCGAGCGTTGTTATGTGGCTGTATTGGTGCTCGACGCAACGGAATTTGTTACGGCTCAGGACCAGCACATCGGTGGATACATCGATGATGCTTCACGAGCCGCCGTCGTAGTGGTCAACAAGTGGGACTTGGCGCCAGAACTCGGGCTAGATCGAGCAGAGGCTATCGAAGCCGTTCGTAACCGATTCAAGTTCATTCCAGAAGTACCTGTTGTGTTCACTTCAGCACTAACCGGCTGGGGAGTAGACAAGCTTCTGCCAACAATTCTGGACGTTTACCACGAGTTCTCGAAGCAGATGCCACGTGCGGAAGTGAGCCGGGTTATCTTCGATGCTATGGGCGAAAATCCGCTGCCAGGATTCGGCAGCCGACGACCTAGAATTTATAAGTGCGTTCAGTCTCGAATGTCTCCACCAACGTTCGAATTCACCGCTCGAAACCCAGAACTAATACACTTCAGCTACCGCAGGTATCTTGAGAACCAACTGCGAGAGCAATTTGGCTTCATGGGTTCTCCGATCAGAATGACCTTCTCAGCCCGACAAGATGAGTGATCCGGTTACAGCAATATTAGTTCTTGCGCTTGCCTATTTTGTGGGAGCGATTCCTTTTGGCGTGATCATCGGCCGAATATTTCGTGGCGTCGATATTCGAAGCTACGGTAGTGGCGGATCGGGTGCTACAAACGTAAATCGAACGCTTGGTCCATGGGCGGGCGGTGGCGTTCTTGCCGCTGATGTTGGTAAAGGACTCGTCGTTACAGCCCTGGCTCGTTACGTTTTCGACGGAGACGGATGGCTCATTGCAGCAGCCGGAACAATAGCTGTTTTGGGACACATGTTTCCGGTCTACATCCGCTTCAAAGGCGGCAAAGGCGTTGCTACCGGGCTCGGTGCATTAGCGATTATTTCCCCAATTGCGGCAGCTATCGCCCTGAGTGGCGTTGTGATCGCAGCTATTACGAGATATGTCTCGCTCGGATCGATTATTGGCAGCAGCGTAAGTCTTGGCCTTCTGTTCATTTTCAGCGTTTTCGAGATGTCAGTATTTGGCATGGATCATGAACTCGCTTACTTACTGTTCGCCGTTCCCGTTCCAATCTTCATCATCTGGAGCCACCGTAAGAACGTCGATCGCCTCGCAAAAGGCGATGAATCCAAGCTGGATAACAAGCCAGCGCCGCGCAGGGCTCAAAGAACACCGTAAACTCTACGTGTGACACAAATAGGCATCATCGGAACCGGGGCGTGGGGCACCACTCTCGGAATACTTCTAGCGCGCACCGGCAACTCAACTTCGCTTTGGTCTCGTAGCAATTCGCGAGCAAGCGAGCTGCAGACTTCACGCGTCAATGAACGATCCGTTCCGGGAGTAGAGTTTCCGGAATCGATGACCGTTTCTAGCTCTCTCGATGAGACTCTGAGCAACGCAGAGCTTGTGATAATCGCTGTGCCTTCGATCACCGTTCGCGAGAATATTAGAAACCTCAAAGACGCCATCCACTCGGATGCATACGTTGTGTGCGCCACCAAAGGCATTGAGATCGCATCCGGTAAGCGGATGTCGCAGGTGATCACAGAAGAACTGCCAGAATTTGCACCAGAGCAAATTGGCGTTCTATCGGGACCTAATCTTTCGCCCGAAATCGCCGCTGGAAACGTCGCAACAGCAACTGTCGCCTTCCCAAACGACGCCATCGCCGAAAAAGTTCAGGCAATTCTTAGCTCAGAACTCTTTCGCGTCTATCGAAGTGAAGATGTAACTGGTGTTGAGCTAGGTGGTGCACTGAAGAACATCATCGCCATTGGCGCAGCATTCATCGATGGGGCAGGGCTTGGCGCGAACGCAAAAGCAGCGTACGTAACCCGGGGCTTGCACGAAATCACCAGACTCGGTGTTGCTATGGGAGCCAAGCCCGATACGTTCGCTGGGCTCAGCGGAATGGGTGATCTGCTAACCACCTGCTACTCGAACCTCAGTCGAAACTATAGATTGGGCATTGGTCTGGCGTCTGGACGCGATCTGGCTTCAGTGCTTGAAGATCTGGGTGAAACTGCAGAAGGCGCACCTACAACTCAGGCTGCGGTGCGATTGGCTCAAGAGCTTGGCATTGATATGCCTATCACCAACGCTACACACGCAGTGCTGTTCGAAAATGTTTCACCAAACGAGGTTATAAAAGACCTGATGGGGCGAACGTTGCAGCCCGAGGTTCGATACTAGAACTTCGCCTGCTGAGATTAATCCCTCAGCCGCCTAGATCGCCTGATTCGTAGAGAATCGCCGACATCACAGCGATGGCTGCTGTCTCGCTTCTGAGAACACGTGCACCGAGCGTGACGAGCTTGGCACCCGCTTCTCGGATAGCCGTTGCTTCTTGCTCGCTGAATCCCCCCGGGGGACCAATAAGTGCGGCGATTGCTGAGTTGTTGTCATTGATCGCTTTTAGCGAAGTGCTCAGTGGTTCCGATTCGTCTGCGATTTCTTCCCACATACAGAACAGCGGCTGATCGGCTATCACCGATCCAACGGCGTCCATGATCGCCATTGGTTCTTCGACAACAGGGACGATTGCTCTACCGCTTTGCTCAGCTGCTTCAACAGCTATCCGCTGCCAACGCTCAAGTCGCTTAGGCGATGGCGAGCCGGTGTTGCCACCCTGAACCCGTTCAGACATCACCGGAATGAATCTCACGGCTCCAAGTTCAGTGCACTTCTGGATTGCGAGTTCGATCCGCTCAGGACGTGCGAGTCCCAGCAACATGGTTACAGCGGTTGAAGGCTCTGGAACTGGTTGAACTGCCGATATCAGCGTAGTTTCGATATCCGTTTTGCCAACGTGTTCGACTTCGACTTCCCACTCGGCACCCGATCCATCGAACAAGCGAACATGTTCACCGGCTTCGACTCGTAAAACAGTCTTCAGCTGGCGTGCTATTTGGCCATCGAGTGAAATCGAACGGTCAGTCGCGTCTATGTCGGGTACATAGAAGCGATGCATTAATTAGATCCCGCTACTCGTGTGATCCGAGTCGCAGTCCAGTCTTCGATCATTCGACTGGACTCAACCGATCCGCCAACAGCCTTGAAAGCTGCGATTACATCGTCGAGTCGAGTTTCCAAGACGCCTGAAGTGATGATCACTCCGTCGTCAGCTACCGAAGCGATCAATGGCTCCGCCAGCATGATCAAGACGTTAGCGGCGATGTTCGCACCCACGACGTCGAATCCGCCATCAGGAACCTGCTCGTGAGGAATCGAGCCTTCGAGAATGGTCGACTGCTTGGAAAACCCAGCTTCTTCAAGATTCGTGATCGAAGAACGAACTGCAGCGTCTTCGATGTCGAGACCAGTAGCGTGCTTGGCCCCTAGGGCGAGCGCAGCGATGGAGAGGACTCCCGAGCCGCAGCCAACGTCCAAGAACCTATCTCCGGGCTTCACGGCCTTCTCTATCTCTTCTAGGCACATAAGAGTGGTGGGGTGATGCCCGGTTCCGAACGCCAATCCCGGCTCAAGCTCGATAACAACGTCGGATGGCTTTGCATCAAACTCTGTTGAACGAGGGACGATCACGAGGTTTTTGCCGACTTTGATCGGGTCGAACTTCTGGTTTCGCCATTCGTCATCGCTTACTTCCAGCTCTTCGATTTCAGGAAGTTCGATGAGGTGGCGAATGAGTCGCACACCCACATCGATAGCCGTCTTGCGACTTTCGGTAGTGGCGTCGATTGGCAGCCAGCCACGGATTGTTACCCATGCTGACGGATCAGGTTTTTCACCTTCATCCGGGTTGTATCCACCCGGTTGCTCAACTGATGCCGAACCCTCCCCATGAATATTGAAAAGGTGAGTGAGCGGCTCGACGTACTCGGGTGGAGCTTTGATGCTGAGCTGTAGCCAGCGCATGATTTGCCTTTTAGTTAACTTTGGCGAACACGAACACGGTAAGACTGAGAACTATTGTCTAGCCGCGGAATGCGTCTTTGAATCGATCGAATATGCCAGCGCCTGATCCCGAACCGTCGCTTACTCGTTCCAGACCAAACGATTCTGCAAGTTGCTGAAGCAATTCGGTCTGGCGTTCGTCTAGATCCTTAGGTGTGACAACTTTTAGCTCAACAAGTTGGTCGCCACGACGACCCGCAGAGTTGAGGTGCGGAATTCCTGCACCCTTGATCCGAATGATCGAACCAGACTGAGTACCGGGCTTAATATCGATATCA